>NZ_CP150661.1:1135000-2335000 GCF_038024105.1 Polaribacter butkevichii | reverse complement strand
CTAGATGTTAGAGAGGTAACTTGTATTTCTAACAATGCAGGAGTAGATGATTTTGGCCTGGGTTTATTGCTTCAAAATAAACAAATCAAAAAAATGATTTCTTCTTATGTAGGAGAAAATGATGAGTTTGAACGTCAAATGTTATCTGGCGAGTTAGAAGTAGAGTTAACTCCGCAAGGAACATTGGCAGAAAAATGTAGAGCTGCACAAGCCGGTTTTCCTGCATTTTATACACCTGCAGGATATGGAACAGAAGTTGCCGAAGGCAAAGAAACCAGAGAGTTTGATGGCAAAATGTATGTCTTAGAACCTGCTTTTAAAGCCGATTTTGCCTTTGTAAAAGCTTGGAAAGGAGATGCCGCAGGTAATTTAATTTTTAAAGGAACATCTAGAAACTTTAATCCTAATATGTGTGGAGCAGCAACCATTACCGTGGCAGAAGTAGAAGAGTTGGTAGAGGTTGGTGAATTAGACCCAAACAATATTCATATTCCAGGAATATTTGTACAACGTATTTTTCAAGGAAAAAATTACGAGAAAAGAATTGAGCAAAGAACGGTTCGTATGAGTAATTAATCAATATAGAAATTTAATAATGTAACAATGAAAAATCCAGTAGTTGACAAATCTATAGAAGTTGCATTATTAATAATTGAGTATTGTGAAATTTTATAAGTTGAAAGAAAATAGGTTATTTCTCGTCAATTATTAAAATCGGGAACAAGTATTGGAGCTAATGTTCATGAAGCTCAAAATGCAGAAAGTAAAGCCGATTTTATTCATAAAATTAAAATTGCAACAAAAGAATTAGAAGAAACAAAATATTGGTTAGTTCTTTGTGAAAGATCAAAAACATATCCTAATAAAAAAAATTAGTTGAAAAAGTTAATGAATTAGGGTTAATTTTATATAAAATTCTAAGTACTGGTATTAAATCTCGTAAACAGAATTGATACATTTTTAAATTGTTTAATTGAAACATTATATATGTTAGATAAAATAGGCATTGCAAAAAGAATTGCGCAGGAAGTTCAAGATGGATTTTACGTAAACTTAGGTATTGGTATTCCAACTTTAGTTGCTAATTACGTTCGTGATGATATAGAGGTTGAATTTCAAAGTGAAAACGGCGTTTTAGGGATGGGCCCCTTTCCTTTTGATGGAGAAGAAGATGCAGATATTATTAATGCAGGTAAACAAACCATAACAACAATGCCTGGAGCAAGTTTTTTTGATTCTTCTATGAGTTTTGCTATGATTCGCGGTAAACATGTAGATTTAACTATTTTAGGGGCTATGGAAGTTGCAGAAAATGGTGATATTGCCAACTGGAAAATTCCGGGTAAAATGGTAAAAGGAATGGGCGGAGCCATGGATTTAGTAGCTTCTGCCGAAAATATTATTGTGGCAATGATGCATACTAATAAACGCGGAGAATCTAAGATTTTAAAAAAATGCTCTTTGCCTTTAACAGGTGTTGGTTGTGTAACTAAAATTGTTACAAACCTAGCCGTTTTAGAAGTAAAAGAGAATGGTTTTCATTTATTAGAAAGAGCTCCAGGAGTTACTATTGATGAAATTAAAAAAGCAACAGAAGGTACTTTGGTGATAAATGGAGAGATTCCGGAAATGAATATTTAAGATGGCATTATTTAAAAAAATATATTGGTTAATTTATCCAATGCTTATTGGATTGTTTATGTTGATTTTTGATCTAGTTTATAAAACAGATAATTTTATTCTAAAAATAGGAGTTTGTAGTGTTATCGCCTTTATTTTATCGCCAAGAAAAAAAATTATACTTACACAAACAGGAAAAATAAAACAAATTACTTGGCTCTTTTTAAAAAAGCCAATTAGTTTAGATTAGAATTTTAAAATTAATATGGATTTTCTTGCCAAAAGACCAAGTTTAGTAATTTTTTTGTTTGTACTTATTTTTATTGCAATTTTAGATTTTGGCTTTAAAATAGACAATTCTATTATGCGCATTGTTATAGCAGCACCTTTGGCAGGATTTTTGTCGCCAAGAAAAAGGAAAATAAGTACACAAACAGGAGATAAAACTCAAATTACTTGGATCTTTTTAAAGAAACCAATTATTATAGATGCATAATTAAAATTAAGAATACGTTCTCTTTTAGAGGATTAAAAAATATAAATGAAGATAATATCATACAACGTAAACGGAATTAGAGCAGCCTTAAAAAAAGGATTTTTAGATTGGTTAGAAGCCGCAAACCCAGATGTAATTTGCATACAAGAAACCAAAGCGCACAAAGAACAATTAGATCTTACTGATTTTGAAAATGCAGGGTATCCGTATCATTATTGGTTTTCTGCTCAGAAAAAAGGGTATTCTTCGGTAGCCATTTTTTGTAAAGAAAAACCAAATCATATTGCATACGGAACCGGAATAGAATCGATGGATTTTGAAGGTAGAAATTTACGTGTAGATTTTGATAATGTTTCTATAATGAGTTTGTATTTACCATCCGGAACAAATTCTGAAAGGTTAAGTTTTAAGTTTAATTATATGGATGAATTTCAAGAATACATCAATACCTTAAAACAAGAGATTCCTAATTTAGTTATTTGTGGCGATTACAATATTTGTCATGAAGAAATAGATATTCACAATCCTAAAATGAAAGGAGTTTCTGGTTTTTTACCTGAAGAAAGAACTTGGATTGGTAATTTTATTAAAAGTGGATTTATAGATAGTTTTCGTTTTCTAAATCAAGAAAAACAAGAATATTCTTGGTGGAGTTACAGAGCAAATTCTAGAGCAAATAATAAAGGTTGGCGTTTAGATTACGCTATGGTTTCTGAGCCCTTAAAAGATCAAATTTCTAGAGCATATATCTTGCCAGAAGCAAAACATTCAGATCATTGTCCAATTGCTGTAGAACTTAAATTTTAAAATTAAATATGAAGCAACTAATTATATTCCTCCTAATAACTAGTTCTATTTTTTCTCAAGAGAAAAAAGACACTTTATCTTTAAATACAAAAGCAGATACTGTATTTATTGCCAAAGATTCTATAAAAGAACCTATAGATCAATCGTTTTTTTCTGATAGCGATTTAGATCTTATTGATAGTTTATTAGTAAATGAAAAATTTAACTCATTATTAGTAGATTCTCTTGCTTATGTTATCAATGATAAAGATATTGTAGGGAATACCTCTACGGTTTTAACAACAGATTTATTAAAGTTACGTCTTGCTGCATTAAACAATAAAACGCCTTTTAATTTAGCTTTTAATCCGTCTTTAGAAAATGTAATTAATAGTTATTTATTGTATCGAAAAAAATATTATCCAGCATTGTTTGCAAAAGCAAAGTATTATTTTCCAATGTTTGAGCAATATCTAGATCAATATGATATTCCTTTAGAAATGAAATATTTAGCTATTGTAGAATCTGCTTTAAGACCTAAGATAAAATCGCGTGTTGGTGCAACAGGTTTGTGGCAATTTATGTATGGTACAGGTATAGAGTTTGATTTAAAAGTAAGCTCTTATGTAGATGAGCGTCAAGACCCTGTAAAGGCAACCATTGCAGCATGTAAATATTTAAGTCAGTTATTTACTGTTTTTGGTGATTGGGATTTGGCTTTAGCAGCATACAACTCAGGACCAGGAAACGTAAGAAAAGCCATAAAACGTTCTGGAGGTTATAAAAATTATTGGAATATTAGACCCTATTTACCAAGAGAAACGGCAAGTTATGTGCCTGCTTTTTATGCAACCATGTATATTTTTGAGTATGCAGATGAACATAATATTTATTCTGATTTACCTCAATTCTTTAATTTTCAAACCGATACAATTCAAATAAAAAGAACCATTAGTTTCGATCAAATTTCAGAAAAAATAGATGTTGATGAAGAAGTTTTATCAGAATTAAACCCATCTTATAAGTTAGATATTATTCCGTTTATAAAAGATAGAAAATATGCTTTAAGATTACCTAGCGATAAGATTATAAACTTTTTAGATAAAGAAAAAGAAATTTATGCTTTAGCAGACACAGATGATGCGCAAAGAGAAAAACCTTTGCCTAAATACTTTGAAATGGATCAGCGTATTCGTTATAAAGTAAAAAGTGGCGATTATTTAGGTAAGATTGCAAATAAATTTGGAGTGCGTGTAAGTGATCTTAAACGTTGGAATGGTCTAAAAACAAGCCGATTAAAAATAGGGCAAAGATTATCTGTTTATCCCAAAAAATTAGGTAGTTAACTACTATTTATAAATAAAGAAGGTTTCTTTTGATTAAACTTAAAAATGGAACAATATTTGGAGTGCTAGGTTTAAATACCTAGAACGAAATTTAAAAGCTAAACTTATGAAAAATATATTTACCCTATTTGCAATTGTACTTTTATTAACTTCTTGCGGAGGCAATGAAAAAATTACACTACGATCATCTGTAGGTAAAGTAAACAAAGTAATGGTAGTTACCAAAGCCAGTGATTGGAATGGTGATATTGGTAAAGAAATAAGAAACTCTTTTGGCGAATTGATGGTGGGTTTACCGCAACCAGAATCTCTTTTATCTGTGTCTCAAGTGGCTCCAAATGGATTTGGAAACATGATGAAAGTGGGTAGAAATATTATGATTATTGGGGTTGGTGACGAAGAGCAATACTATGTAAAAAAGGATGTGTACGCTCAACCACAAACAATTGTTTATGTATATGCAAAAGACAGAGCAGGTGTTGTAAAAATGTTTAAAAAGCACGAAAAAGAAATCATCAAAACATTTATAGAATCTGATATTAGTATGGTTCAGCATTTATTTGCAAAACATAAATTAGATGATTCTCAATTTAAAACATTGCAAAATTTAGGAATTTCATTAACCATCAACAAGAATTTTAATACGGTAGATGATACAGGTGATTTCTTATGGTTACGTCAACATTTATCTAGCGGAATTGCAAAAACAGGAAGTAATAATATTTTAGTGTATTCTGTTCCTTTAGAAGACGAAACAAAAGTGGCAGACAGTATTGTGGCTGTTAGAAATAGAATTGGTAAAAAATACATTCCGGGTTCAGACCCAGAAACCATGCACATGATTACAGAAAAAGCATATACACCTTTTACTTTTGATGCGGTTATAGATGGCAAAAAAGCTTATGAAACTCGTGGTAAATGGGAGGTAAAAAACGATTTTATGGCGGGGCCTTTTTTAAATTATACCGTGGTTGATAAGAAAAATAATAGACTCGTTATTTTTGAAGGATTTACATATGCTCCTTCGGTAAACAAAAGAGCCTTTTTGTTTGAATTAGAGGCTATTGCTAAATCTATGAAGATTAAATAAAAGAAATAAAAGCATAAAAAAACCGAAAGAATTTACTTTCGGTTTTTTTTATGCTTTTATTTTACTAGTAACCAATTTTGGTTCTTACTCTTTTTAAAACTCCTTTAGCAACTTCAGATGCTTTTTCTGCTCCAATTTCTAAAGCAGCATCAATTTCATGCTTGTTTTCCATAAAATGATTGTAACGTTCTCTTATAGGAGAAAATTGTTCTAAAATCAATTCGTACAAAGCTTGTTTAGCGTGTCCGTAACCATAATTACCACCTTCGTAATTAGCTCTCATTTCTGCAATTTGAGCCTCAGAAGCTAATAATTTATACAAGCCAAAAACATTATCTGTATCAGGATTTTTAGGATCTTCTAAACCTAAACTATCCGTTTTAATAGACATTATTTGTTTCCTTAATTTTTTGTCTGGTAAAAAAATATTGATAATATTATTTCTAGATTTACTCATTTTTTCTCCATCAGTTCCAGGAACTAATTTGGTGCCTTCTTTAATTTCTGCTTTTGGTGGTACCAATGTTTCGCCAACAATATGATTAAACCTATTGGCAACATCTCTTGTCATTTCTAAATGTTGCAATTGATCTTTACCTACAGGAACAATTTCTGCATCATATAATAAAATATCTGCCGCCATTAACATTGGGTATGTAAATAAACCTGCGTTTACATCACCTAACCTATCTGCTTTGTCTTTAAAACCATGTGCTAAAGTTAGCCTTTGGTACGGAAAAAAACAGCTTAAGTACCAAGTTAATTCTGTAGTTTGTGGTATATCACTTTGTCTGTAAAATAGTGTTTTATCAATATTTAAACCACAAGCAAGCCAAGTAGCAGCAACACTATAAGTGTTTTCTCTTAATAGATTTCCATCTTTAATCTGTGTTAAAGAATGCATATCTGCTATAAATATAAAAGATTCATTTTCTGGGCTATTTGCCATTTCTATAGCAGGTAAAATAGCTCCTAATAAATTTCCTAAATGTGGTGTTCCTGTACTTTGTACACCTGTTAAAATTCTTGACATTATGCTGTGTTTATTTTATTTTTAAAAAAAGGTATCTGAAACTTATCAAAAAAATAAATAATATTTGAGTGAGATACAAAAACCATTTCGGATAGCAAAAATAAGGTTTTGTTTAAGAAAACCAATCAAACAAAAGAATATTAGTATTTTTGTTTTTAGAGAGCTCTTTGCGGTCTCATTTTTTATTCTTTTTTAATGATAGATACTTAAAGATACTATTAAACGTTTATGAATATTGTGAAGTATATTAAAATTCCTTTTCTTTTAATTTGGCGCTTGTGGTTCTACATTTTAATGTTTACAACGGTTATATTAATGTCTCCTTTATTATTTATTTTTACAATAAAGGAAGATTCTTATCACTTATTATGGAAACTAATTAGAATTTGGTCTAAAGTACTTATTTACGGTATGGGTTTTCGGTTAGACATTCAATTAGATGAAGAAATTGAGCCTAACAAAAGTTATATGTTTTGTCCCAATCATACTTCTTTAATGGACCCGTTTGTGTTGGTTGTTTTAAGTAAAAACCCAATTGTTTTTGTGGGTAAACACGAGTTGGCTAAAATACCTGTTTTTGGTTTTTTTTACAAAAGAGCAGTTATTATGGTAGATAGAACAAACCCAGAAAGTAGAAGAAGGGTGTATAGAATGGCTAAAAAAAGACTGCAAAACGGAGTAAGTATGGCTATTTTTCCGGAAGGATTAGTACCTGAGGAAGAGGTAGTTTTAGCACCTTTTAAAAAAGGAGCTTTTAGTTTGGCAATAGAATTTGAGATGCCAATTGTGCCTCAGGTTTATTACGATTGCAAACGTTTTTTTTCTTGGGATGTTTTTAAAGGAGGTATCGGAACAATTAGAGTACATCAACATTCGTTTATTTCAACAACGGGATTGTCTATACGTGATATGAATACTTTAAAAGATAAAACATTTGATATTATTTACAATGATTTGGTAAATGATAAAAAATATATGAAAGACACAAATAGCAAAAAATGAGCGAAAAATTAAATCATGGATATTCTGAGACCGAAGAACGATTAAATGTTTGGTCTCATGGTTTAGGTTTGTTTGCAAGTATTTTGGTTTTTCCTTTTTTAATTATAAAAGCGAGTACA
Source organism: Polaribacter butkevichii (assembly GCF_038024105.1). Classification (NCBI taxonomy): domain Bacteria; kingdom Pseudomonadati; phylum Bacteroidota; class Flavobacteriia; order Flavobacteriales; family Flavobacteriaceae; genus Polaribacter; species Polaribacter butkevichii. The sequence continues at coordinate 2,327,508 of NZ_CP150661.1, read as the reverse complement.
TATGCTAACTTTTGGAATATTACTAGTTTTGTAATTTATGGGATGAGTTTAATAATCTTGTACGCAGCTTCTACGTTTTATCACGCAGCAAAAAATCCGAAGAAAAGAAGACGGTTAAATATTTTTGATCATGCAGCTATTTATGTGCTAATTGCGGGTAGTTATACTCCTTTTTGTTTGGTTGCTTTACACTCTAATTTAGGTTGGTATATGTTTATTGCTGTTTGGGTTTTTGCTTTAACAGGTGTTATTTTAAAGTTGTTTTTTACAGGAAGGTTTGATAAACTTTCTACAGCAATGTATCTTTTAATGGGGTGGCAAGTGGTGTTTTTTATAAAACCTTTAATGGGTGCGTTAACCAGTTTTGGTTTTAATTTATTAATTGCAGGAGGTGTTTTTTATACAATAGGCGCCATTTTATATTCTATTAAGAAAATGCCTTACAACCATGCTATTTTTCATGTGTTTGTATTGTTGGGCAGCTTAAGTCATTTTTTGGCAATCTATTATTTGTAGATTTTTATGCCCAATCTTTAAAAGGTTTTTTGCTAATACTAGAATTATAGTATTTTACATTACCAGTTACTTCTTTGTCTAGCCAATTTGGTTTGGTAAATTCTTCAGATTCAGAATTTAATTCTACTTCTGCAACCACTAAACCCTTGTTATCACCATAAAATTCATCAACCTCAAAAGTATGCGGACCAACTTTTATCAAATACCTGGTTTTATCAATAATACTAGGTTCGCACAATAAAAGTAAATTTTCTGCTTCGTTTTTGTCAATTTCTTTTTCCCACTCAAAACGTGTTGTGCCAGAAATATTAGATTGTCCTTTAATTGTTATATAAGCTTTATCGTCGGCAATTCTAATGCGTACTGTTCTGCTTTTATCAGAATTTAAATAGCCTTGTTTAATGCTTTTTTGTGCGTAACTATCACTTTTAAAATCATCGTTTTTTACTAAAAATTTTCTTTCTATTTCTACACTCATACATTCTAATTATTAGTTCTTTAAAGTAAGCTTTAGCAATTAAATAAGTTATTTTTTATTGTTATAAACTCCAAATACAAAATCAGATTGATTTGTTTTTAAATAAGCATCTTCTAAGGTAAAAAGGTTTTTTAAAACTTTTTCTTTTTCTGAGTCTAGATCAAAAAAATGATGAGAAATATCTCTTAATGCACTCATCAATAAGTTTCCACCGTACGGTTTTTCTACAGTGATATTATATTGTTTGTGTATGGCCGGAAGAATGCTTTGAGAATCGATACATTCTGATGGATCTGCCATTATCATTCTAAGCACACCAACACCTCTGTATTTGTTTTTATGTAGTTTACTTTTAAACCGTGTTCTAAATTTTTTAGGAATTAAATTTAAAGCTTCATTAATTGCTTTTATTTGGTTTTTAGTAAATTGATGCCTTGTGGCACCTACAAACTCATTTATTATTAAAAAACCATTAGGCTTTAAGGCTGTTTTTATTCTACCAGACAATAGCGATTCTATTTTATCGAAATGATGCAAAGACGATTTAAAGAATACAATATCAAAATCATTTTCTTTAAACTCAAAATCGTCAATATTTTTAGCAACAAACGTAATATTTTTTACATTGTTTTTTGCTGCTTTTTTTGCTGCAATTTCTAATAGATTATCAGCAATATCTACACAAACAACTTCTTTAAAAATGGAGTTATTTTTAGCCAATTCAATTTCTGGATTGCAAATTCCAGAACCAAGAGAAAGCAATCTTAAGTTCGTTTTTTCTTTTAATACATCTTCTAATATATAATCGATGTAATCTTTATTTTTATCACCAGAAATTAATAAATTCCATCTTTCCCTTATTTTAGGAATAGACCAAAAGTTAGAAGAAACAAAAGAAGTATTATCAAAAGCACTTTTAGTTCTATTTTCTTTATTAAACGTAAATTTTGAAAAGAAAAATTTATGGCCTCTTTGTACTGCTTTAAAGTATGTGTCTATAAAGTCATCTAAAGTAATTATTTTCATTTTTTTTTTTGATGTAATATGCTTTTTTTAGAACTTTAGAAGGCCAATTTTTTATTAAGAAAATACTAATTGTTACAAAAGTACTTTTTTTTATTAAAAGGAAATGTAAAAAGAATTCTTTCTCTAGTTTTTAGGCTGCTATTAAAAAAAGAGTTGGTTTAAAAATAAAATTAAACATGTACTAATAGTGGCATGTTTACGTTTTATGATAAAAAAGAAATATCTTTGAAATATCAAATTAAAACAATGAGAAAACTCTTTTCACTCTATATTTTATTTTTTACAGTATTCTATTCTGCACAAACAGATTATAGCGATTCTTGGGAAGACTTTTATTCTTATAACAATGTAAAAGATTTTGTTAAGGTAGACGATGTTATTTATGCCTTGGTAGATAATGCTGTTTTTACCTATGATATAGTGTCAGAGGAACTTAACAAGTTGTCTTCTGTACAAGGTTTGTCTGGAGAAACAACAAGTTCCATTCATTATAGCAGTGCCTTTAAAAGGCTTGTAATTGGTTATGAGAATGGATTGGTAGAAGTTGTAGATAATGACGGGCAAATAACGATTTCATCGGATATTGTAAGTTTTAATCAATTTGGAGAAAAAAGTATAAATGATATTACAGAATTTAATAACAATTTATACTTGTCAACCCCTTTTGGTATAGTTGTTTATGATATTGATAAATTAGAATTTGGAGACACTTATTTTATTGGTAATGGCTCTAGCTCTTTATTAGTGCACCAAACAGAAGTTTTTAATGGGTTTATTTACGCAGCTACAGACAGAGGAATTTATAAGGCAGATGTAACCAGTAATTTATTGATTGATTTTAACAATTGGCAAGAGCAGTTTTCTGGTAGAGACTTTACCCAAATTACATTGTTAAGCAATCAATTATACGTAGTAGAAAATTATTTAGTAGGTAGCCAAAAAAACACCACATTATTTGGTTTAAATGGAAGTGTGTTAACGCCAAAACAAACATTTGCTGGTGATATTATTTCAACCATAAAAGCATCGGAAGCTAATTTAGCTTTAACTTTAAATAATACGGCTATTATTTTAGATTTAACAATGAATGAAATCTTTAGGGTTAGTGCAAATACAGAAACTAACTTTACCTTAAATACTTCCTATTTTGAAAATGATACCGTTTTTTTAGGAACCAAAGAGTTTGGTATTTTAAATACAACTTCTGGTCAATTAACAAGTTTTAAAGAAGTGCATCCAGAAGGGCCGTTGTTTAATGATGTCTTTTCTATAGCTGCTAGTAATGATAATGTTTGGGTAGTTTATGGAGGGTATAGTAGTGTCTACGGTCCAATTCAAAATAGAAAAGGGTTTAGCCATTTTAATGGAGAAAATTGGATAAACACTAAATTTAATCCAAATTTTCCTGTAATAGATTTAAACCATGTTTCTATAGATCCTAATGCGGAAAATAGAGTGTATATTAGTTCTTTTGGAGATACAAATGATGTTAATAGTGTTTCTACAGGAGGTTTGTTAGTGGTAGAAAACGATGAAATTAAAACATTCTATAATCATTTAAATAGTCCTTTAGAAGATATTGAAGCAACAGATCCAAATAGGGTTACCGTAAGGGTTAGTACATCTGTTTTTGATGCTCAAGGAAATTTATGGGTTACAAATATTGGTTTTGGTAACGAATTAAAGAAACTTTCTACAACTGGTCAATGGTCTAGTTTTGATATGAAACCTGTAGAAACTAGTGCTGGATTTGGTTTAAGTGAGATTGTTATAGACAGAAACAATAGTCTTTGGTATGGCTCTAGAGCAAACGGTGTGTATGTTTTTAATGAAAACGGAAATAGAAAAAAAGCGCTAATTGCAACACCTAACTTAGGAAACCTTCCAGATATAAATGTAAGAACGGTTGCTGTTGATGGTAATAATAGGGTTTGGTTGGGTACTAAATCTGGCTTGGTAATGTATAATAATGCGTCTGGAGTTTTTGATGATGCAACGCCAAATGCCAATGCAGTAGTTATTAATGGAAATGATGAAGGTTTTGGAGAAAGACTTTTAGGGGACCAAACCATTAATTCTATTGTGGTTGATGGTGCAGAAAATAAATGGTTTGGTACAGACAACGGAGGGGTTATTTATACAAACCCTAATGGACAAACAACTTTGGCTAATTTTAGCATGCAAAACTCGCCATTACCCTCTAATAAAATTGTAAAAATAGCGGTAGATAATAGTACAGGTAAAGTATACTTTGCCACCAATAAAGGTGTTGTTGTTTACAATAGTAAAGTTGCCCCTTTTGGGGATGTTTTAGGAGCCGTATATGCGTACCCAAACCCTGTATTAAAAAATCATGAGACAGTTACAATTGATGGTAGAAACGGAACACATTTACCCAAAGGAACAAACGTAAAAATAATAGATGTTGCAGGCAATTTAGTGTATGAATCTAATGTTGTAGAAGGACAAGAATTACAAGGAGGAAAAGTGGTTTGGGATAAAAAAAATCTTGCAGGTACCAAAGTTGCTTCTGGTATTTATATTGTTTTACTTTCTAATGATGATGCTTCTGAAACAGCGGTTACAAAAATTGCAATTGTAAATTAAAATGGCAGTTGTAACAACTAAAGCAATTATTTTAAGCTCTTTAAAATATGGCGATTCTAGTTTAATAGTAAAATGTTATACGGAAGAAGAAGGTGTAAAATCGTATTTAATTAGAGGAATTTTAAAAGCAAAAAAAGGTGGGCTAAAAGCGGCTTATTTTCAACCTCTAACACAGTTAATTATTGTTGCAAGCCATAACAATAAAGGAAATTTAAATTCTATTAAAGAGGTTCAAATTTCTAATCCATATCAAACCATTTATAAAGATATTGTAAAACAATCTGTAGTTATGTTTTTATCTGAAGTTTTATCTTATGCGATAAAAGAAGAAGAAAAAAATGAAGAACTTTTTGAGTATTTAGAATCTGGACTTATCTGGTTAGATCTACATGATAAAATTTCAAATTTTCACTTGTTATTTTTATTGAATTTAACTCGTTTTTTAGGCTTTTATCCAGACTTGTCTGAAAGTGATAAATTAGGGTTTGATTTGGTTGAAGGAAGTTTTACAGATTTAACTCCATATAAAAATATTATTTCTGGAAACAGTTATTATCAATTTAAAAAGCTGTTAGACATCAATTTTGATGCAATAGAAAACGTGTCTTTTGGTAAACAAGAAAGACAAATAGTATTAAAAATAATAATTCAATATTTCGAGTTGCATTTAGATGGTTTTAGGAAACCGAAATCATTACAAATTTTAGAAACCGTTTTTAGTTAATTATTTAAGTTTCTTCTTTTTTCCTTCTTCGGTAAAATGATCGTTTAATGCTCTTTCTGTTTTTATAACACTTACTAAAACAGATAAAAGTACCAGAACCATTGGTTGCCAAGTTAATTCTTTGGTAGCAAAATTAGCAAAAACCAAACCACCTAGAAAAGAAATTCCTGCGTAAATAACCAATTTTTTATTAAATATGCTATTTGCAAAATCCCAAATTTGTTGGTTTAGCATTGCTTTAGGAGTTCTGTAACCGTACCAATTGTTTATTTTTTTTGGTGGAAATTTCCAAAAAATAATACTCAATATAAAAAGTAATCCGTTTGTGGTTAAAATATAAATAATAGGACTCATTTGTTATAGTTTTTTAATTTTGCTTACTGCTTACTGCTTACTGCTTACTTTTTAATCGGTCTTAACAGGCCTTCTTGTGTTACAGAAGCTATTAATTTACCATCTCTTGTAAATATATTTCCTTTAGATAAGCCTCTTGCTCCAAAAGCATTTGGAGATTCTACTGTATATAACATCCAATCGTCAAAGTCAAAATCTCTAAAAAACCACATAGAATGATCTAAACTAGCAGTTTGAGTGTTTCCAAAATTATGATTACTTGCATTGGGGTTAAAGGCAGGATTTAGTATGTTATAATCAGAAATATAAGTAAGAATTTCTTGTTTTGTTCTAAAATCTAAATCTTGTTTTTCTCCTTTTAAACGAAACCAAACTTGTTCTGTTGGTGGTAAATCTTCTGGTTGTAAAGGATTGGGGATTCTTACGGGTTTAAACTCTATGGGTCTTTCTATACTTAAAAAATATTTCATAGATTTTGGTAAAAAATCACCAAACTTTTCTAATATATTGTCCCAACTTAACAACTTTTCGGGTTGTTTTATTGTTGCATCAAAAGCTACCTGATGCTCAAAGCCTTCTTCTTTTTTATGAAATGAAGCGGCTAGAATAAAGATTGTTTTATCATTCTGACTAGCTGTAACTCTTCTTGTAGAAAAACTACCTCCGTTTCTAACTTCTTTTACAAGGTAATTTATAGGAATTGTTAAATCTCCTGCTTCTAAAAAATAAGAATGTAAAGAGTGTAAAATTCTATCTTGTGGTATTGTTTTGTAGGCAGCATTTACTGCTTGTGCTAATACTTGTCCGCCAAAAACATGTGGACTTCCAATGGTTACACTGTTTCCACTAAAATTATGATTTCCTAAATCTTTTAAGTTTAACAGGGCAATTAATTCTTTAGTGTTTTTCATGCTTCGTTTCTACAGTTTAAAAGGAAATTTTTGTTGAAATGGAGTTGGTTGAACTCTTTGCAAAAATAACTTTAAAATTTTGTTTTTTATAGTTTTCTTGTGACGAAGATACATGGTTAAATCTTGAGGAACTGCACCTACAGAACTTTTTATCTCGCTAGCAGTTCTACCAAAATTTAAATTTTTTAGTTTTTTACTGATGGCAATTTCTATATAATTATATAGCATTCGTTGATAAATAGCATGTTCTCTATTTAGCTGATAATCGATACCTACAAAATGTGCGTCTAAAGAATCTTTATTGATGATGCCAGAGATAAAACCTACTACTTTATCTTCTAGATGATAAGATTTTAGAATATAATTTTCTCCGAATTTTTCTTTTAAATCTCTGTATGTTTCTAAGTTAAAAATTCCTAAATTAAAACCAGCATTTAAAGCCACTTTTTCATATAAAGCAGTCATTTTAGGTAACACTTCATCGATGTTTTCTAAAGTAACTTCTTTAATTTTAATTTTTGCGCTTTGCTTAAAAGCTTTTTTAGCTTTAACCCTAAATTTTGTTTTCATCGAGGCTAAATAATCATCAAAGTTTTGCCAATTTTCATCAATTTCTAGTTTCATGTTTGGTTCTACAGAAAACGGATGGTAGCTAAAGTCTTTTAACTCATCAGAAATAAATAAAGACTCTTTGGCAAAGTCTTTTAATAAAAAGGCATCAATTTGTTTTTTTAGCTTTTTATCAGAATTTACAAAATGATTAATGCTTTCTGCCAATTCTTTTATGATGGCTTTTTTATCTTGATTTTCCTTTATAAAAACACCATGTTCTCCACTTACAAAAGTGTTGCCGCAAATTAAGAGTTTTAAGGGTTTTTTATCTGGAAATACATGTAGTTTTCTACCAATATTTTTTAAAAGTTCAAAATCATTTTTAATGGAATTTAATTCGAAATCAATAATTTTTAAACTAGCAAAAGCAGTTGGTTCTTTTTTATCATCCACTAAAACAATATAAGAAAAGGTTATTTCTGGATGATTTTTTTCTAACGATTTTAAAAAATTTGGATGAAAGTAACTATTGTTTGTGCAGCCTAGTGTTTTCCATATTTTAGAAGGAATTTCATCTAAAGTAGCGTAAAATTGTGCGGTATTTGTGTTGGTGCAGCAAATCAAATTAATTGGTGTTTTGTAGTAAGCTTTTTAATATTTATAAAAGTGGTTTCTTTATTTGCAAAGTTCCGTTTTTTTAAGGTTATAATAAGGTGTTTTGTGTAAAATTGTTGTGGCTATGCTATTTTAAAGGTTTTATATAAACGTTTTGATATTAGATTAAAATCATTTAAAAATTAATTTATACCTAACAAGAAAAGTTGCTAAGTACAAGTGTAGATAGTGCATTAAAACAAAATGTTTTCTAACTTTTTAAAATTGATTGCTATTCTAAAACGAGCGTATAGTTTTATTATTTTACATAGATTTAAAGATGTAAAAAAGAGTAATCCTATCAGTTTTAGAGCCAAAATCATCAATTATAACGTTTCTTTAACATTCTTAAATGTTAACTCTTTAAGGTACTGTGCGTCATAAAACTATATTTGCAAAAACGCAATACTTTTTAAGTATCAATATAAAAGTACAATTAACCAATTATGAGAAAAACAATTCTAGCCATTCTAGGACTTTTAACAATTGTAGGAGCCATCTTTTTAGGTAAATATCTTGTTGATAAAAATCAAAAACCAAAACCAAAGTTTAAGAAACAGATTAAAACTGTTTTTGTAGAAAATGTAGAAAATAAAGAGATTCCTATTGTGTTAACTGCAAGTGGAAACTTAACGGCTAAAAATAAAATTGAAATTTTTTCTGAAGTTTCTGGTATTTTAAAACCTTCTAATAAGTTATTTAAAGCAGGTACAAATTATAGCAAAGGCACCACGTTATTAAGTATTAATAGCGATGAATTTTACGCAAGTTTACAATCTCAAAAAAGTAATTTAAACAACCTAATTACTGCAATTTTACCAGATTTACGGTTAGATTATCCTGTGGCTTTTACAAAATGGGAAACTTATGTTAAAGGTTTTGATATGAATAAAACAACGCCTAAACTACCTGATTTTTCTACCGATAAAGAAAAATATTTTATTTCTGGAAGAGGAATCTTAACAGCATATTACAATGTTAAGAATTTAGAGGTTCGTTTGTCTAAATACCAGATTAGAGCTCCTTTTACAGGGATTTTAACAGAAGCTTTGGTAAGCCCTGGCTCTTTAGTAAGAGTAGGTCAGAAATTAGGAGAATTTATAGACCCAAGTGTTTATGAAATGGAAGTTTCTGTAAATTCTAAGTTTGCAGATTTATTAAAAGTTGGTAATGCTGTAGCACTTTCTAATTTAGAAAAAACAAAGAAATATACAGGTAAAGTAGTTCGTGTAAACGGTAAAGTAGACCAAGTATCGCAAACCATAAAAGCCTTTGTAGATGTTTCTGATAAAGATTTAAAAGAAGGTATGTTTTTAGAAGCAGACTTGGTTGCTAAATCAGAAAAAGACGCCATTGAAATTTCTAGAAAATTATTGGTAGATAATACTGCTATTTATACTGTTAAAAACGATAGTATTTTATCTTTAGTAAACGTTAATCCTGTTTATTTTGGTGATGAAAAAGTGGTGATAAAAGGATTAGAAAACAACCAGAAAATTTTAACACAAGTGTTACCTGGTGCTTTTGACGGTATGATTGTAAAAATTAATAAGAAGTAATTAGATGAAAAAAATAATTACTTATTTTATAAAATATCCTGTTGCTGTAAATGTATTTATTATTGCATTTGTAGCCTTTGGTTTAGTGGGGGCTTTTAGTATGAAATCGTCTTTCTTTCCATTAACAGATTCAGAATTAATAAACATTTCTTTAGCATATCCAGGAGCATCTCCTACAGAAATGGAAGAAGGTGTGGTCTTAAAAATTGAAGACAACCTAAAAGGAATTGTTGGTGTAGAACGTGTAACGTCTGTTTCTAGAGAAAACGCTGCAACGGTAAGAATAGAGGTAGAAAAAGGTAAAGATATAGATGTTGTTTTAACAGATGTAAAAAATGCGGTAGATAGAGTTCCGTCTTTTCCTTCTGGTATGGAGCCGGCTGTAATAGCTAAAGTAGAAAGTATAAGACCAACTATTAGTTTTACCGTTAGTGGAGATAATATTCCGCTAAAATCTTTAAAACAATATGCTAGAAATATAGAAAACGATATTAGAGGTATCGAAGGAATTTCTCAAGTTACTATTTCTGGTTTTCCAGACGAAGAAATAGAAATAGCGGTTAAAGAAAACGATTTACGTGCTTTTAATTTATCCTTCGCAGAAGTAGCAAAAGCAATCCAAAACTCTAATCTTTTAATTACGGGTGGTAATATTAAAACGGCTCAAGAAGATTATTTAATTAGAGCAAGTAATCGTTCTTATTACGGAGTAGAATTGCAAAACTTAATTGTAAGAACAGAAACAAACGGACATATTATCCGTTTAAAAGACATTGCAGAGGTTAAAGATACGTGGTCGGAAACTCCAGATAGATTGTATTACAACGGTAATTTAGCAATTGATATTTCTATTAGTAATACCAATAATGAAGATTTGCTTTCATCAGCAGATAAAATTAAGGATTATATTGATAAATTTAATCAGCAAAACCAAAACATACACTTAGATATTACAGATGATAGAAGTGTAACATTACAAGGAAGAACCATGCTTCTAATAGAAAACGGAATCGTGGGTATTTTATTGGTTTTATTTTTTCTAGCACTCTTTTTAAACTTACGTTTGGCAATTTGGGTAGCCTTTGGTTTGCCTGTTGCATTTTTAGGAATGTTTATTTTAGCGGCTCAGTTTGATGTTACCATTAATATTTTATCTCTTTTTGGGATGATTATCGTTATCGGTATTTTGGTGGATGATGGAATTGTAATTGGAGAAAACATTTATCACCATTATTACGATTTAGGAAAAACCAAAATTCAGGCAGCAATAGACGGAACGATGGAGGTAATTCCGCCAATTGTTTCTGCAATTCTAACAACTATTATTGCTTTTTCTACCTTGTTTTTTGTTGATGGAAGAATTGGTAATTTTTTTAGTGAAGTATCTACAATTGTACTTTTAACATTAACCGTTTCCTTAATAGAAGCATTGGTTATTTTACCTGCGCATATTGCACATTCTAAAGCTTTAGATAGAAAACGTTTAGAAGAAGGTGCAGCAGCTAAAATGAATGGAGTTGATGCTTTTTTTAATAAGATAAATAGGTTTGCAGATGGAGCTTTGACTAAAGTAAATGAAAAATTTTATGTTCCTTTTTTAAAGTTTTCTTTAAAAAATAAAGTATTTGCTTTTGCCATGCCAATTGCCTTGTTAATTTTTAGTTTAACCTCTATTGGTGGTGGTATTGTTAGAACTTCTTTTTTCCCTTCTGTAGCAAGTGATAAAATTCAGGTAACTTTAAACATGCCACAAGGTACCAACGAAACAATTACAGATTCTATAATTTCATCTATAGAAGAAAAGGTTTGGTTGATAAATAAAGAATACACTGCAAAGCAATCTGGAGACGAACAAGTTGTTCAGAATGTAATAAAAAGGGTTGGTCCAGGAAGTGCAAATGCAACTTTAAGTATTAATTTATTAGCAGGAGAAAGTAGAGAGTTTTCATCACCAGAAATAACAAATTCTATTAGAGAAAAAGTAGGAAAAGTATATGGTGTAGAAAGTCTAATTTTTGGTTCTGGAGGAAATTTTGGAGGAAGTCCTGTTGCGGTTTCTTTGTTAGGAAATAATATTGAAGAGCTAAAAGCAGCAAAAGAAGAACTGAAATTAGTGTTAGAAAATAATCCGCTTTTAAAGGATATTTCAGATAATGATCCTGCAGGGATAAAAGAGGTAAGTATTACATTAAAAGATAACGCATATTTACTCGGGCTTAATTTACAGTCTGTGATGGCGCAAATACGTAATGGTTTCTTTGGGTTTCAGGCACAACGTTTTCAGCGTGGACAAGATGAAATTAAAGTTTGGGTGCGTTACAAAAAAGAAGATAGATCTTCTATTAAAGATTTAGATGATATGCGTATTGTGGCTCCAAACGGAACAAGAATTCCGTTTTCTGAAATAGGAACTTACGAAATTAGAAGAGGCGATATTGCTATTAATCATTTAAATGGTAAAAGAGAAATACAAGTTTCTGCAGATTTAAAAGATGCTAAAGAAAGTGCAACAGAAATTTTAGATGATATTAAAACGCGTGTAATGCCGCTAATTCTTTCTAAATATCATTCTGTAACACCACTTTACGAAGGTCAAAATAGAGAGGCTAAAAAGACAACAGATTCTTTAGTTTGGTTAAAATGGATCATTTTAGCCTTAATCTATATTGTAATTGCGTTTACATTTAGATCTTACAGTCAGCCAATTTTATTGCTTTTAATGATTCCTTTTAGTATGATTGGTGTTGTTTGGGGGCATTTTATTCACGATTTTTCTATCAATATTTTATCTTGGTTAGGTATTATTGCTTTGGTGGGTATTATGGTAAATGATGGCTTGGTTTTAATAGGGAAGTTTAACAGTTATTTAAAAGAAGGTATGTTGTTTGACGATGCATTAATTATGGCAGGTCAATCTCGTTTTAGAGCCATTTTCTTAACATCTTTAACTACAGTTGCAGGTTTAGCGCCTTTAATGTTAGAGAAGAGTAGGCAAGCTCAATTTTTAATTCCGATGGCAATTTCTATTTCTTACGGAATAGCGGTTGCAACTATTTTAACCTTGGTAATGTTGCCACTGTTACTATCTGTTTCTAATTCGATAAAAGTGGGCATAAAGTGGTTAAAAACAGGAGAAAAAGTAACTAAAGAAGAAGTAGAAAGAGCTATTATAGAATCTAAATTTGACGAAAATGAAGGTCATTAGAAATACACTATTAGTAGTCGGTTTTTTATCGACTTTACAAGGAATTTCGCAAGAAATTCTAACAAAGAAGGAAGCACTAGAAATTACGTTAGAAAATAATTTTGGGATTAAAATAGCCAACAATAATTTAGACGTTGCAAAAAACAATAAAAGTATTTATAATACAGGTTTTTTACCAACCGCTACGGTTACTTCTGGTGCAAATTATAGTAATAATAACCAAACTATTTCTCGTCAAGATGGTACTTCTACGAGTGTAGATGGCGCTGTAACAAAATCGTATAATGCTTCTGTAGGTTTAAATTATATCCTTTTTGATGGATTGGGCAGAAAGTACAATTATCAACAATTAAAAGAGACGTATAATTTAACAGAATTACAAGCTAGAGAAACGATAGAGAATACCTATTTACAATTGTTTACAACGTATTTTCAAATTGCAAGATTCTCTGAAAATAAAGAGAATTTAAAAGAAGCCTTGTCTATTTCTAAACAAAGGTTACAAAGAGCAAAATATCAATATGAATATGGGCAATCTACTAGGTTAGAGTTGCTAAATGCAGAAGTTGATGTAAATAATGATAGCATTACTTTAATAAACGCCAATCAGCAATTAAGCAATGTTAAACGTGGTTTAAATATTATTTTAGGGATAGAAAAAGAAGTGAATTTTGAGGTGGAAACCGAAGTTGTATTTAGCAAAATGATGAATTTTGAGGAACTTCAGCAAAAAACAATCGCCAATAATTCTACCTTAAAACAAAACGAAAAAAACATTGCCATTAGTGAGTTTAACATCAAAATAAACAAAGCAAACTATTTACCCTCTTTAGGTTTAAATACTTCTTATGGATGGAACAAAAGCGAAAACCCTGCAACTTCTTTTTTAGCGGCTTCTACTTCTAATGGATTAAATGCAGGTTTAAGTTTGTCTTGGAGTTTGTTTGATGGAGGAAGCACAAAAACAAGAGTTGACAATGCTAAAATTGCTTTAGAAAATCAACAAATATTATTAGCACAACAAAAAGTTACAATAGAGAATAATTTAAAAAATACTTGGGAGAATTATCAAAATCAATTATTTATTTTAAAGGCGCAAGAAAAAAATGTTTTAACTACTCAAAATAATTTTGATAGAACCAAAGAACGTTACAAATTAGGGCAAGTTACTTCTATAGAATTTAGGCAAGCTCAGATTAATTTTATCAACTCTAAAACAGCGTTTAACAATGCAAAATTTGATGCTAAATTAATAGAATTACAGTTGTTACAGTTAAGCGGAGATATTCTAAATGAGCAGTTTTAAAAACTGATTTTAATCATATGTTAAAATATTTTTATATATTAATTTTGAATTCAAAATTAGAAGAATATGAATTTTTTAACCATACCACAGGTCTCTTGGGTAAATGGCACAATTATGATTGGTATTTTTGCACTGGTTGTAGTAGGCTTAGTTGTAGCTGTTTACTTATTAATGAGCACAGATAAAAAAGCAAAATAGATATCTCTATTTTTATTGATGCCTGAGTTTAACTCGGGCTTTTGTTGTTCTATTAAAATCTATTTCACTATTTTTATAGATGAAAAAATAAGGAATAATGATAAGTAAACTAGAAAGCAATTTTGGGTATCTTTTAGAGAAAGATTTAATTTTAGAAATTCAAGAATTAGGTGTTTCTAAAGAGTTTAAAGAAGATACCACAATTATTGAGGTTGGAGATTATATAAAATCGATGCCTTTATTAATTTCTGGAGCTATTAAAATTCTTAGAGAAGATGAAGATGGTGATGAAATAGTTTTATATTACTTAGAAAAAGGAGACACTTGCGCCATGACCCTTTCTTGTTGTATGGGGCAAACCAAAAGTAAAATTAGAGCCGTTGCAGAAACAAATGTTGAGTTAATTATGTTGCCTAAAGAAAAAATGGCAGAATGGTTAGGGAAATATAAAACGTGGCAAGCCTATATTTTACAAACATATCATCTTAGAATGGATGAGCTTTTAGAGGCTTTAGATACCATCGCTTTCTTAAAAATGGATGAACGCATTTTTAAATATTTAAAAGACAAAGCAATGGTTACTCATAATGATCTTTTACATGTTACCCACAAACAAATTTCTGAAGATTTACATACGTCTAGAGTTGTAGTATCTCGATTATTAAAAAAATTAGAAAACGAGCGTAAAATAGAACTTTTTAGAAATAGTATTAAAGTTTTAGAACTGTAACATTAGTTACTGAATAATAATAAAATACATCCTATTTTTGTAATAAAAATAGATGAAATTTTTCAGTTTATTTATAGCACTGGCTTTTATATTTGGATGTAAAGATGCCAAAAAGACTCCTTCTTATTCTAAAAAGGCGGTTTCAGAAACACAAGAACATGTTGGTAAAAAGTTAATGGAAACAAACTGTTATGTTTGCCATAATGCTACCACACCAGAAGATAACCGAATTGCACCACCAATGATTGCTATTAAAAAAAGGTATTTAATGGGAAATTCTACAAAAGCTTCATTTATAGCATCGATGCAAAACTGGATTAAAAACCCAACCAAAGAAAATGCTATAATGTATGGCGCTGTTCAACGTTTTGGTTTGATGCCTAAACAGGCTTTTCCTGAAGAAACGATTCAGCAGATTGCAGATTATATGTTTGAGTCTGAAATAGAAAAACCAGCATGGTTTGACGAGCATTACAATCAACAACACGGAAACGGAAACGGAAATGGCAGAGGTAATGGAATGGGCAGAGGTAATGGAAACGGAATGCAAAGACAGCAGCAAGGTGCTAATTTTAAAAACCTATCTTACAGTGAAAAGGGGTTAAAATATGCACTAGGTACCAAAGCTGTTTTAGGAAAAAACTTAATGGGAACAATTCAAAAAAAAGGAACCTTGGCAGCATTAAAATTTTGTAATGTAAAAGCATATCCTCTAACAGATAGTATGTCTGTAGTATATAAAACAAGTATAAAAAGAGTTTCAGACAAACCAAGAAATGCAAGTAATGCCGCTAATAATTTAGAGAAAGAATATATTACTGTTTTTAAAAAAGACGCCCAATTAAATAAAGAGTCAGAACCGATTGTTGTTGAATCTGCAGAAAATGTAAAATTTTATTATCCAATTAAAACAAATAGTATGTGTTTGCAATGTCATGGTAAACCAAACCTAGATATTAAAAGCAATACTTTAGCTGAAATAAATAAGTTATACCCAAAAGATTTAGCTGTTGGCTATACAGAAAATCAAGTAAGAGGAATTTGGAGTATTACCTTTCATAAACAATTATAAAATTCTTAGGCATGAGCAATTTTTTAGACGTTATTAATCAAGACAAACCTGTTTTAGTAGATTTTTTTGCAGAATGGTGTGGGCCTTGTAAAACAATGAGTCCTATTTTAAAAGAAGTAAAAGATGCTTTAGGAGATAAAGTATCTATAATTAAAATTGATGTTGATAAAAATCAATCTTTAGCAGCTAAATATCAGGTTAGAGGTGTACCAACGTTTATTTTATATAAGTCTGGTAAACAGGTTTGGAGACAGTCTGGAGCCGTACAAAAAACAGCATTAATTACTGTTATAAATAATCTGGGGGGATAATTATTATAATAGTAATAGTTGAAAAGCATCTGATTAAAGTCAGGTGCTTTTCTACTTAGAAATACAATCTAAACTGTAAAAACCACCACAATTAACAGTTCTCTTTTTAGAGAATTGGGTAATTAAATATGCGGTTGTAATTAAATTTCTTAACTCGCATAAATCTACAGAAAGTTCTGAGTGATCATATAAACGTTTGTTATCTTCATACAATACTCTTAGTTTTTTTTCAGCACGTTTTATGCGCTCGTTAGAACGTACAATACCCACATAATTGGTCATAATCGTTTTTACTTCATTTCGATCGTGCGCAATTAATATTTTTTCCATGTTTTTAATAACGCCATTGTCATTCCAAACAGGAATATCTGTTGGCATTTTAGCGTTATCATATTTTTTAGAAATATTTAAAAAGGCATTGTGTGCGTAAACCAAGCCTTCTAATAAAGAGTTAGACGCCAATCTATTTCCGCCATGTAACCCCGTTCTAGTTACTTCGCCACAAGCATATAATTTTTTAATAGAAGTCTTTGCTTTTTTATTAACATTTACACCACCGCAAATATAATGAGAGGCTGGTACAACCGGAATATAATCTTTGGTAACATCTATATTTAAAGAAGCACATTTTTCTGTGATATTAGGAAAATGCTCTTTAAATTTATCCATATCTAAATTAGTACAATCTAAATATACATGTGGTTTTCCACTTTTCTTTAATTCGTTATCTATAGCTCTAGCAACAATATCTCTAGAGGCTAATTCTTGTCTTTCATCATATTTATGCATAAAGAAATCACCATTGTAATTTCTTAATCTAGCACCAAAACCTCTTACGGCTTCAGAAATTAAAAAAGCAGGGTATTCTCCTGGGTTGTACAACGCTGTTGGGTGAAACTGAATAAACTCCATTTCAGAAATTTCGGCTTTTGCACGGTATGCAATTCCTATTCCGTCTCCAGTAGCAACCACAGGGTTTGTTGTGGTTTCATATACTTGGCCATTACCACCAGAAGCTAAAACAGTAAATTTACTTACAAAAGTTTTTACTTTTGCGTTTTTTTCATCTAACACATAAGCACCGTAACAAGAAATTTTTCCGTTTCGTTTTGTCTTTCTCTTTTTTGTTTGATGTTCGGTAATTAAATCAATTGCATAATGATGCGTTAAAAAATCAATATTTTTAAGCGCATTTACTTGCGCTAATAAAGCACGTTCTACTTCTGCACCTGTTATATCTGTATGATGTAAAATTCTATTCTGAGAATGTCCTCCTTCACGACCTAAATCGTAATCACCATTTTCATTTTCATCAAATTGTGTTCCCCAATCAATTAATTCTTGTAGTCTATCTGGGGCATCACCTACCACCATTTTTACCACCTCTTCATCGCATAAACCATCACCTGCAACTAAAGTATCATTGATGTGTTGTTCAAAACTATCAACGGTTCTGTTGTAAACAGTGGCAATACCACCTTGTGCATACTTAGTGTTAGACTCACTTTGTTCGTCTTTAGTAACTATTGTAATTTTAGCGTCTTTAAACTTAGTGGCTGTTTTTAGCGCAAAAGTTAATCCAGAAATTCCAGAACCAATTACTAAAAAGTCTGTAGAAATTATTTTTTTATCAGGTAACATTTTAAGGCGTTATTTAGAAAGTTCTAACATTCTATTAATAGGAATAATTGCTTTTTTTGCTAATTCTTCTTCAACTTCTATGTTAGGTAATTCGTGTTTTAAACATAAATACAATTTTTTCATTGTATTCATTTTCATGTAAGCACACTCGCTACAAGCACAAGTATTATCTTCTTTAGCAGGAGCAGGAATAATTATTTTATCTGGGTTTTCTTTTAACATTTGGTATAAAATACCGGCTTCTGTAGCTACAATAAATTTTTTCTTTTTACTGTTTTTTACATGATTTAAAAGACCAGAAGTAGAACCAATATATTTAGCAACCTTAAGCATGTGTGCTTCAGATTCTGGATGCGCAATTAATTCGG
Source organism: Polaribacter butkevichii (assembly GCF_038024105.1). Classification (NCBI taxonomy): domain Bacteria; kingdom Pseudomonadati; phylum Bacteroidota; class Flavobacteriia; order Flavobacteriales; family Flavobacteriaceae; genus Polaribacter; species Polaribacter butkevichii. The sequence goes on along the minus strand of NZ_CP150661.1, from coordinate 2,309,296 downwards.
CATCTGGATGCTCTTTATATAAGTCAATCAGTTTTTCCATAGAAAAAGCTTCGTGTACCATACAAGCGCCATCCCAAAGTAACATTTCTCTACCTGTTTCTTTGTTTAAATAAGCACCTAAATTTCTATCTGGTGCAAAAATTATAGGCTGATCTAAAGGAATTGCATCAATTATTTTTTTAGCGTTAGATGATGTACAAACGTAATCACTTAAGGCTTTAATTTCTGCAGAACAATTTATATAGGTAACAACAATGTGATCTGGATGTTGTTTTTTAAATTCTGAAAATTTTTCTGGCGGACAAGAATCTGCCAATGAACAACCCGCTAATAAATCTGGTAAAAGAACCTTTTTAGTTGGGTTTAATATTTTTGCAGTTTCTGCCATAAAATGAACTCCTGCAAAAATAATCATATCTGCATCTGTTTTGGCAGCTTGTTGTGCCAAAGCTAAACTATCACCAACAAAATCTGCAATTTCTTGAATTTCATCAATTTGATAATAGTGTGCTAAAAGAACTGCATTTTTTTCTTTTTTTAGCTTTAAAATCTCCTCGACATAATTTATATCAGGAGTTTCTATATCTAAAAATCCTTTTTTAGTAAGATTTTTCTTTGCAGTTTCTAAAGTTTCCATAAAAAGTGTTTATTTTGAACTATAGTGCAAATATAAACTCTATTTTGTTGGTAAGAAAATGATTGACCTCATTCTATTAAATAATAGATTATAATTTACTAAAAAATGAACTTATCGGAAGAATTTTGGGATAAAAAGTATCTAAATAATAAGGTTGGTTGGGATTTAGGAGTTGTTTCTCCTCCTTTAAAAATGTATTTTGATCAACTTATTAATAAGGATTTAAAAATACTCATACCAGGTGGTGGAAATTCTTACGAAGCAGAATATCTTTTTAACCGTGGTTTTAAGAATGTTTTTGTGGTAGATCTTTCTAAAACTGCTTTAACAAACCTAAAAAATAGAGTTGTCGGTTTTCCGTCATCACAATTAATTCATGCTAATTTTTTTGATGTCGAAACTACTTTCGATTTGGTGATAGAACAAACTTTCTTTTGTGCTATAGATCCACTTTTAAGAGAAAAGTATGCGTTAAAAATGCATCACTTATTAAGAGCTAAGGGTAAATTGGTGGGTTTGCTTTTTGATGCAAAACTAAATGAAGATCATCCACCTTTTGGTGGAAATAAAAACGAATACATTTCTTATTTTGAACCCTTTTTTACAATGGATGTTTTTACAAAATGTTACAATTCTTATGCAAATAGGCAAGAAATGGAGTTGTTTATGAAGTTTGTAAAAAAATAAAAGATGATGTATAAAAAAACCTCAAAGGGTTTTAAAATCTTTGAGGTTTGTATAGCGTAGGTTTTGGTTTTAACTAGAATACATACTGTAAAAAAGCAGAGAAATTACGTCCTGGTTCTGTAATTGGCGTTCTTCCAAAATCTGCTTGGTTTGTAAATGAAAAATTTAAATGACTATTATAGCCTTTATCAAATACGTTTAAAACAGCAACACCTAAGGTTACATTTTTAAGTGGTTTGCCTCCAAAACGAAGATCTAAAGTTTGATATCCATCTGTACTGGTTTCTCCATAGCTTTCAGAAATATTATCTTGTTTAGAAACTAGATTATATTGTGCGTTTGCCCATAATTTTTCTTTTTCGAAACCAAGTGATAATTTGGTTGTAAAAGGAGGGGTTAAGGGTAAAGATTCATCTAAATCTTTGTTTTTTGTATACACGTAAGAAAATTCTGTTTTAAAATTATAGTTCTCTAAAAAATCTAGTCTAGCCATGGCTTCGAAACCTGTTTTGTAAGCTTCATCTAAATTTTGAAAAACTTTTACATTGGTGGGTTCTGCGGTAGGGTTAAATTTTCTTGTAATGTTTGGGTTTACAATACCAACAATGTAGTTTTCGAAATAAGAATAATAAACAGAAGTTTCGAATTGAAAACTATTAAAGCCATTTTTAAGTGCTTCAAAACCTTTAATCCCTATTTCGAACTGATTGTTTATTTCTGCTTTTAAATCTGGGTTTCCAATATATTCATACGGATCTTGTCCTACCGTAAAATGATTTATAAAACGCTCAATCATATTTGCAGTTCTGGTTCCACGACCATAAGCGACTTCTAATATATAGTTGTCAGAAATTATTTTTTTAACCGAAACAGTTCCGCTAAAAGTGTGTTCTGTGCGTTTTTTTAAATTATACATGGCTGCAAAATCTGCTTCTGGATCTTTAATATCAGAAGTTACATTGTCATAACGAACACCTGCAGTTAAAATGGTGTTTTCTGCTAAATTGTATCTTGCTTCTGTAAAAACACCAAGATCTGTAATATAAGAATCTTGCCAAACTTTATCATTAAATGTTTTTGGAGTAGCTAGTTTGTTGCCATTCATTATTTTTACAATTCTGGTTCTTCCACCATCTCTTGCAATATTCATAATATCAACTCCAGAAAATATATCTAGGTTTTTAGAAGGTTTCCAATTCATTTCAATTTTACCACCAATAGTTGTTGCCTCTACGGCAGAAGCGGCTTCCATCATCATAAAAGAAGGTCTGTTGTTATTGGTCATTAAATGATCTACATAACTATGGTATCCCTTTACGGTAATAGATTTTATTATTTCTGCAATATTGTCTATTTTGTAATCTACAGATAAAATGCTACTGTTATCATAATCAGTATCCATAGGCAAAGCGGCATGTAAAACATCTCGTCCAAAAGATTGTCTCCAGTCTACTTTTAAACGCTGATTTTGTGTAAAGTTATAGCCAACTTTAATTCCGTAATCAGAGCTTCTAAAAGATGACGGAATTGTGGTTCCAAATCCATCTTTATAATTACCAAAATCACGATAACCAACATTGGTAACAATATCAAATTTTTCATTGATATATTTTAGTTCTGCTAAGCTTACAAGAGAATTTCCGTTGCTTTCAAAGCCACCAGATACTTTTCCGTGTAAACCATAATCGTTATAATCTGGTTTTTGTGTAACAAGGTTAATAATTCCACCAAAAGTAGCGCCATATCTAACCGTGTATGGACCTTTAATAATTTCAATTCTCGAAATTTCTTCAGGAATAATGTGTGTTGTTACAGGATCCATTCTGTTAGGGCAGGCATGCATTGCTTTTGTGCCACCGTCATATTGAATGTTTAATTGTTCGTACTGTGCGCCTCTAAAAGAAGGATCTATGGCATAATTACCTCTTTTAATTACAGAGAAACCGTTAATGTTGTTAAACAAATCGGCAACATTTTTTGGTTGTACAATTTTTTTAGCATATTGATTAGTGATAGCGCTAAATACAGGGTCTTTTTTTGTTTTTCCTGTAATTATAACCTCATCTAGTTGTACTGCTTTTTGTTTGGCACTATCTTTTTTTGTGTTCTCTTTTTCTTGACTATAAGACGTAGCCGAAATTAGCGCGCATAAAAGCACTTTATAAAATATTTTCATTGATAATTGTTTTTATTTTTAGGTATTTAATGTTTTATAGAAACTCTATAAAATGAAAAAAAACAATTAAGCGTTTGGTGGATGAAAATAAGTAGTTGCTAATTTAAAATAGTAAAGATTTAAATACTGAAAAGTTGGTTTGTTTTGATAGGTGTTTTTAGTAAAATGAAAAGAAGAAATTTTTTGATTGTAAACCAAAATATCTTTAAAATTGATGAGTTCTACAGGTTGATTTTTTTCTTGATTGGCTGTTTTGTTAATCTTTTTTAAATGGCATTTACCATTACATTGTAGTTCTGGTTTGTCTTTATTTTCGCAAAAAGTCTCAATAAAACCTGTTGTATCTAAATTATAATAGATGTACGTTATAGAAACTCTTAAACTGTTGTAAAGTATAAGAGTACTGAATAATATAGAGAAAATTAGTTTCCAGTTTTTCACAAATACAAAATTAGAAGATATAAGTATCTTTTATTATGACTTTTATCATTTAAAGCTTCTACTGCTTTTAGGTTTGTTAGTGTGATACAATAGTATCGTTATATTTTTAATGTCTTTGCTACTTATGTTACAAAAAAGAAGCCGTATGAAGTGTAATTTTACACTGTAAAAGTTAAAATATTATACTTATGAATACCTTAGAAACAGTAGAACAAGAAGTTTTTAGAATGCCAAGAATTGGAGATAAAGCTCCTCAATTTACAGCAACTACCACGCAAGGAGAAATTAATTTCCCTTCAGATTATAAAGGTAAATGGTCTATATTATTTAGTCATCCTGCAGATTTTACGCCAGTTTGCACTTCAGAGTTTATGACATTTGCGCATTTAGAAGAAAAATTTGAAAAAGCCAATTGTAGTCTTATCGGTTTATCTATTGATGGTTTATACAGTCATATTGCATGGTTAAGAACCATTAAAGATAAAATTGAATTTAACGGAATGAAAAATATAGAAGTGAAGTTTCCTTTAATCGAAGACATTTCTATGAATGTTGCCAAAAAATACGGAATGATTCAACCAGGAGAAAGTAAAACACAAGCCGTTAGAGCAGTATTTTTTGTAGATCCTAATGAAACTGTTAGAGCAATTATTTATTACCCATTAAGTTTAGGGCGTAATTTTGATGAATTATATAGAGCATTAATTGCTATGCAAACATCCGATGAGTTTAATGTAGCAACTCCTGCAGATTGGAATCCTGGAGACGATGTAATTGTATCTCCTGCTGGATCTTGCGGTGTAGCAGAAGAAAGAATGACTTCTACAGAAGAGTTAGATTGTAAAGATTGGTTTTTCTGTACTAAAAAACTAGATAAAGATTTAGTTTTAGATACAATTTTAAAAAAATAATAATTTTATTAATTTCTTACAAAAGAGACTAGTGTTTTAAAACGGTCTCTTTTGTAATATTAGTTACAAATAGCTTCTAATTAAGAACCTAAATTTGTGCATTAAATATCAATAAAATGGGTAAAGAACATTTTTATCAAGTTAACGTAAATTGGAAAGAGAACAGAAAAGGAGTGTTAAGTTCTAACGTTTTAGATGAAAAAATAGCAATAGCTACACCTCCAGAATTTCCTAAAGGAGAAGCAAATATTTGGACACCAGAACATTATTTTGTAGCCGCAATTAATGGTTGTTTAATGACGACCTTTTTAGCTGTGGCAGAAAATTTTAAACTCAATTTTGTGAATTTTGAATCGAATGCGGTAGGAAAACTAGAAATGGTAGACCGCAAATTTATGATGAGCGAAGTAGTTTTAAAACCAATTGTTACAATTTCTAATGAAGCCGATATTGATTTAGCTAAAAAAGTGGTAGAAAAATCAGAAAATGCATGTTTAATTTCTAATTCTGTAAATTCTACGATTAAATTAGAAATAACAATTAAAGTAAAAAAAGACTAAAAACTTATGTAAAAACAAGATAAGATAAGGTCTAAAATACTTATTTTTATTGTGTTTTTCATTCACAAAAATAATCGTACAATTAATAAGATTTTCTATGGAGGATATGCTCTTTTATGATCGATTGCAATTTGCATTTACCATTACGTTTCACTACATTTTTCCGCAATTAACAATGGGTTTATCTTTGTTAATTGTTTTTTTTAAGTGGAGGTATTTAAGGAACAGTAATGAACAATATAACAATGCTGCTAAATTTTTAATGAAGATTTTTGCCATTAATTTTACAATGGGTGTTGTAACAGGAATTCCGATGGAGTTTCAATTTGGTACCAATTGGGCAAAATTTTCTGAATTAACAGGAGGTATTATTGGTCAGACTTTGGCAATGGAAGGGATGTTTTCTTTCTTCTTAGAGTCTTCCTTTTTAGCGCTCTTTATTTTTGGTGAAAAACTAATGGGGCAAAAACTTCATTTACTAACAGGTTTTCTTGTGTTTTTAGGCTCTTGGGCAAGTGGTTGGTTTATTTTGGCAACCAATGCTTGGATGCAACATCCTGTAGGTTATGAAATTTTAGAAAACGGTAAATTTGTGTTGCAAAACTTTTCCGCATTATTTAGTAATCCTTGGCTTTTACCTGCTTTTTTACACAATCAATTGGCATCTGTGGTAACTTCATCTTTTGTGGTAGCAAGTATAGGGGCTTTTTATGTGTTAAGAAACAAACAAGTAGAATACGGTAAGTTGTTTTTAAAAGTGGGTGTTACCTTTGGTCTGGTTTCTAGTTTACTAGTTGCTTTTCCTACGGGAGATTGGAATGCTAAAAACGTAGCTAAACATCAACCTGCAGCTTTTGCTGCCATGGAGGGGATCTTTGAAACCGAAGAAGCTGGAGCAGAAATTGTTTTAATTGGTCAGCCAAATATGGTTGAGAAAAAACTAGATAACAAAATAGCAGTACCCAACATTTTAAGTTTTTTAACGCACCAAGATTGGAATAAGCAAATTCCGGGAATGGACCAATTTAAAAAAGAAGAATTACCAGATAATATTCCTGCACTTTATTATTCTTATCATATAATGGTTGGTTTAGGTACTATTTTTATAGGGGTTATGGCGCTTGCCCTTTTCTTTTTATGGCGAAAAAAACTGTTTACTTTAAAACCATTACTTTGGGTAATTATGTTTTTGGTTCCGTTTCCATACATTGCAAATCTTACAGGTTGGTATGTAGCGGAATTAGGTAGACAACCGTATTTGGTGTATGGTTTATTAAAAACAAGTGACGGTATTTCTCCAACAGTTTCATCGGGTAATACATTATTTACATTGTTAGGCTTTGTTGCTCTGTATATGCTGCTAGGTTTATTATTTTTAGTATTAGTTGGTAAAACCATTAACGTAGGTCCAAAACCGCAAACACATTAAACTATGGAAGTATTTTGGTATATAATGATTGCTATTGTTTTAGCTGTATTTTTTATTTTAGATGGATATGATTTTGGAGCAGGAATCATTCATCTGTTTTTTGCAAAAAAAGAAAAAGACAAAGTAGTAATTGCAAAATCTGCAGGTTTATTCTGGGATTCTAATGAGGTTTGGTTAGTTGCAGGTGGTGGAATGCTTTTTATGGCTTTTCCAACATTTTATGCGTCTGTTTTTAGTGGTTTTTATTTACCTTTAATTATTGTTTTATGGTTAATTATTTTTAGAGCAATTGGCTTAGAGTTTAGAAACCAATTTAAATATCAAATGTGGAAAGATATTTGGGATACTTCATTTGGTGTTTCTAGTTTATTATTAGCCTTATTTTTTGGGATCGCTTTAGGTAATATTGTTAGAGGTGTAAATTTAGGTGGTGTAGAAAACGGAATTTCGGCTCATGAAGGACATTATTTTTTCTTACCCCTGTGGGATAGTAGTTTTAGTCCTTTAAGTGAAACCCCTGGAATTATAGACTGGTTTACCATTATTATTGGTGTTATTTCTGTAATTACTTTGGCTATTCATGGTGCCAATTGGGTGGTTTTAAAAACAAATTCATCTATTAATCAAAAACTAAAAAGTGTTGTTTTTAAGCTGAACATTGTTTTAGCGATACTTACTGTTTTTTCATTATTTGTGTGGCAAATTGTAAACCCTAATTCGTTAAATAATTTTATAGATAAACCTTATCTAATTGTGTTTCCTATTATTTATTTTATAGGATTGGTTGGTTTGTTTTTTATCAAAAAACTTAAAAGAGATATTCATGCCTTTTGGTTATCAACCTTGTTAATTGTTGGCGGAATTACATCGTCTCTTGCGTCTTTATTTCCAGTAATTCTACCTTCTATAAATGATACCCATGAGTCTCTAACAATCTATAATACATCTGCGCCAGAGTATGGTTTATCCGTAGCGTTAACTTGGGGTGTTATTGGGGTTATTTTACTTGTAATTTACGCTATTGTTCAAAAAAGATTATTGGGCGGTAAAGTTGATAAAATGGATTACGGACATTAATGTAAAAATGTTGCTATTATGACAGAAACTTTAATTTCTTTAATTAGTATTTTAATAGGAATCATAGGTGCTATTAGCGCAGGTGTTGCTTTTAAAAAGTACTCATTTGGCATTGTAGGAAATACCATTTCTGGAGTTTTTGGAAGTATCTTTTTAATAAAAACTTTTGGTAGATTGGGCTTTAACCCACAATCGATAGTGCAAAATGGTACATTTAATAGTGGGCTATTTATAATTAATTGTATGGCGTCATTTATAGGAGGGATTCTTGGTTTGGTGGTTATTAAGTTGATAAAAAGAAAGTTAAATAAAGAAAAGTATATAAAATAATAAGATAGAAATAATCAAACATAACTAGGTTTGATTATTTTTTGTACATTTGTTAACCAAATGGTTAAACTATGCAGTTAATAATGAAAAATAAGAAAAACGAAAATACCGAAAGTTTAATTTTAGAAGCAGCAAAGTCTATTTTTCAAACAAAAGGAATGGATGGTGCTCGTATGCAAGAAATTGCAGATAAAGCGGGTATTAATAAAGCGATGTTGCATTATTACTATAGAAATAAGCAGTTGTTGTTTGAGGCAGTTTTTAAAAATGCCTTTTCATTATTAGCGCCTCAATTAAACACCATTTTAAATGATGATTCTACTATTGAAGAAAAAGTGATAAATTTTTCATCAAACTATATTTCATTTATAGCAGAGCATCCATACTTACCTAATTTTATTATTCAAGAATTAAATAGAAATCCAGATTTTATTTTAAAAATGAAGGAAAGTAACGGATTTCCAAACCTTGAAAAATTTAAAAAACAAGTAGCCGTTGAGGTTGAAAAAGGTGCTATCAGAAAGGTAAAAGCTGCCCAATTATTTATAAATATTTTAGCTCTAAATGTATTTCCTTTTATAGGGAAACCATTAATTAAGAGCTTAATTTCGGTTGATGAAGAAGGTTTTCAGCAACTCATAGAAGAGCGTAAAACAGCTGTTGCCGATTTTATCATTAATTCAATAAAAATATAAGATGAAAAAAATAGTATTCATTTTAATTGTAAGCATTAGTGTTTCTGCATTTTCGCAAGAGCGTTTTACGCTTACGGATTGTTATCAACTATTAGAAACAAATTATCCTTTGGTAAAACAACATCAATTATTAGAAAATCAGCATCAAAAAGATGCAGAAATTATTTCTAATTCTAAATTACCTCAATTTAATATTGATGCACAAGCAACGTATCAATCAGATGTAATAGAACTTCCTGTTGCAATGTCTAGTATTGAGCCTCAAAATAAAGATCAATATCGTGCTACATTTTCTATAAATCAACTTATTTATAACGGAGGTGTAACAAATGCCAATTTAAAAATAAAACAAGGTCAACTTAAAACCAAGCAAAAACAAATTGATGCAAATATATATCAGTTAAAAACACAAATTAATCAACTGTATTTTTCAATTTTATTAACGCAAGAATCTTTAAAATTATTAGAGGTAAAAGAACTTCAGTTACAAACTAAATTAAAAGAAGTAAAATCAGGAATTAAATATGGCTCATTATTACCTGCTGCAGATAGTGTTTTAGAAGCAGAATTGTTAAAAATTAAACAGCAATTTATAGAGGTTGAAAGCAGTAAATTATCTTTCATAGAAACGTTATCTAGTTTGGTAGGGAAACCTTTTAGCAGTTTAACAATATTTGAAACTCCTTTAATTTTTACGCAATTGCAAAACGAAATAAACAGACCCGAATTAGAATTATTTAGGTTAAAAAAAGAAGAAGTAAATAATTATAAATCGCTTATTTCTAAACAAAATTTACCAAAAGTAAATGGTTTTGCAACTGGCGGTTACGGTAACCCAGGATTAAATATGTTAGATAATTCTTTTCAAACTTTTTACACTGTTGGTATTAAATTACATTGGAATGTTTTTGACTGGAACACTAATAAAAAACAGCAAAAAGTGGTTGCTATCAATAAAGATTTTATAGAAAATGAAACAGAAATTTTTAAATTAAATACCCGTATAGCATTGAATAAGCAGCAAAAGGAAATTGAAAAAATTACTGCATTTATAAATTCTGATTTAGAGATTATAGCACTTCGTAAAAAGGTATTGAAAACGTTAGACTCTCAACTTAAAAACGGGGTCATTACATCATCAATTTACACAACAGAATTCACCAATTTATTTGAAGCAGAAAACACTTTGTTAAAACATAAAATACAAATAGAATTAGCAAAAGCAAATTACAATACTATAAAAGGAGAGTAAATACGCCGCAAATTTCGCAAATGTACGAAGATAAAAAGTTTGCAAAAAAAATCAGCGATAATCTGTGAAATCAGCGGGAAAAAAATTAAAAAACGAACTAAAATGAAAAAATACACTCACATATTAATAGTAAGCATTATTGCTACAACATTATTTTCTTGCGGAAAAGACAATGGAAAAGCAGATGGTTATGGAAATTTTGAAGCAACAGAAGTAACCATTTCTGCAGAAAATAACGGAAAACTGATTCAGTTTACTATTGATGAAGGCGATCAACTTAAAAAAGACCAATTTGTTGGTTTTATAGATACTGTGCAATTGGCTTTAAAACGAGAACAATTAATGGTTTCAAAATCTGTAATTAGTTCAAAATCTAGAGGGGTTTTATCACAAATTTCTGTGTTAAATTCCAAATTAAAAACAGCCAAAATTAATAAAGCCAGAACAGAAAACTTAATTAAAGACAACGCAGGTACGCAGAAACAACTAGATGACGTTTCCGGAGAAATAGATGTTATTAAAAGTCAAATTAGAAGTGTAGAAATTCAGAATGCACCTGTTGTAAATGAGTTAAAAAATATAGATGTTCAATTGAAACAACTTGATGATCAAATTCATAAAAGTAAAATAATTAATCCCGTAAACGGAACCGTTTTAACTAAATATGCAGAGCCAAATGAAATTACTGCTTTTGGAAAACCACTTTATAAAATTGCAGATTTAAGTACCATGGAATTGCGCGTTTATGTGAGTGAAACACAATTAGCAAACATTAAAATAGGACAAAAAGTTGATGTTAAAATTGATGTTGCAGATGCGATGGAAACGTATCAAGGAATTGTTAGTTGGATTGCTTCGGAAGCAGAGTTTACGCCTAAAATTATTCAAACTAAAGAAGAACGAGTTGCGTTAGTGTATGCTGTAAAAATGAATGTTGTAAACGATGGAAGTTTAAAAATAGGGATGCCTGCAGAAATGTGGATAACACAAGAATAAATGGGTATTACAATTAATAACATATCAAAATCTTATAAAAAAGTAAAAGCCTTAGAAAACATTTCTTTTACAGTGAAACCGGGTGAACTTTTTGGATTAATTGGTCCTGATGGAGCAGGTAAAACAACCTTGTTTAGAGTTTTAACCACGCTACTAATTGCCAATGAAGGCACAGCAAGTGTTGCGGGTTTTGATGTAATTAGAGATTATAAAAGTATCAGGAAGAATGTGGGTTATATGCCTGGGAAATTTTCTCTGTATCAAGATTTAACCGTTGAAGAAAACTTAGATTTTTTTGCAACTATTTTTGGAACAACCATCGAAGAAAATTACGATTTAATTAAAGATATTTATATTCAAATAGCACCTTTTAAAAATAGAAGAGCGGGTAAGCTTTCTGGAGGGATGAAACAGAAATTGGCTTTGTGTTGTGCTTTAATTCACAAGCCTAAAGTCTTGTTTTTAGATGAACCTACAACGGGAGTTGACCCAGTTTCTAGAAAAGAATTTTGGGAAATGTTAAAACGTTTACAGCAAAAGGAGATTACTATTTTGGTTTCTACACCCTACATGGATGAAGCTGCTTTGTGTGATAGAATTGCATTAATTGAGAGTGGTAAAATTTTAGAAATTGATACACCACAAGCCATTGTAAAACAGTATCCAAAACAAATTTACAATGTAGGTGCCAATAATATGTATCAGCTTATTAATAGTTTAAAGGAGTATAAACACAATCATAGTGTGTATCCTTTTGGTGAATTTGTGCATTATACAGATGCTAGGTCAGATTTTAATCCAACGGAGTTGGAAACGTTTTTAAAGTCTAAAAACCTAACCAATATCAGTATAGAAAAAACTGCCGCAACGATTGAAGATACTTTTATGGAATTGGCAAAATAAGTATCAGTTAGAGCGTTGTTGGGAACTATTTTTAATGTCAAGACTGTGTTTAATGATAGAAAAGAGAGAAAATAATGAGTAGTAACAATGTTATAGAAGTAGAAGGGTTAACCAAAACATTTGGAGATTTTACTGCTGTAAATGCTATTTCTTTTGATGTTAAAAGAGGTGAGATTTTTGGTTTTTTAGGTGCAAATGGAGCAGGTAAAACAACGGCTATGAAAATGCTGATTGGTATTTCTAAGCCAACTTCTGGAGCTGCAAAAGTTGCTGGTTTTGATGTATACACACATGCCGAAGATATTAAGAAAAACATTGGTTATATGAGTCAGAAATTTGCATTGTATGACGATTTAACGGTGAAAGAAAACATTACTTTTTTTGGAGGAATTTATGGTTTGTCTAGAAAAAGTATCAAAGAAAAATCTTCTATGTTAATTGAAGAATTAGGCTTAGAAAGTGTTGCCACAAAATTAGTAGGTTCTTTGCCATTAGGTTGGAAACAAAAATTATCGTTTTCGGTATCTTTACTTCACGACCCTAAAATTGTGTTTTTAGATGAACCCACAGGTGGCGTAGATCCGATTACAAGGCGTCAGTTTTGGGAATTGATTTACAAAGCCGCCCATCAAGGAACCACTGTTTTTGTAACTACACATTATATGGATGAAGCAGAATATTGCGATCGTGTTTCTATTATGGTAAATGGAAAAATAGAAGCTTTAGATACTCCGAAAAAAATGAAAGAACAGTTTAAAGTTGATAATATGAATGATGTGTTTTTAAAATTAGCGAGAGGTTAAATACTATCCCACAGATTTCGTAGAAAAAGTATAAGTAACTCTAGAAAAAATCAGCGTTAATCGGCGTAATTAGAGGGAGAAAAACTAGAAAATGAGAATGTTGGGTTTTAAAATTAGAGTGAGAATGAGAAAAAAATTACGGCTGAGCGAAAATAAAAAGTGTCTCGCAGATAACGCAGATTTACGCGAATAAAATAAAAAACAGTTATGGAAGAGAAAACAGAAAATGAAATATCTTATATAATTAGAGGAGCAATTTTTAAAGTCTATAATGAATTAGGTCCAGGTTTGTTAGAATCTGTTTACGAATCTATTTTGCTTTATGAACTAGAAAAAGAAGGGTTATCTGTTAAGAGGCAAGTTGTGTTACCAATATTTTATGATGACATCATACTAGATAATGGTTATAGGTTAGACTTATTAGTAAATAATAAAGTAATTATAGAGATAAAATCTGTAGAAAAATTAGCGAAGTTACATCATAAGCAAGTACTTACTTATTTAAGTCTGTCAAAATTGAAATTAGGAATATTAGTCAATTTTAATGAAGATAATATAACAAAAGGTATTTTTAGAAAAGTAAATGGATTGTAAAACGTTTCCCGCAGATAACGCAGATGTTCGCAGAAAAAGTATATGTAACTCTAGAAAAAATCAGCGTTAATCATCGTAATCAGCGGGAGAAAAATTAGAAAATAAGAATGTTGGGTTTTAAAATTATAAAAAAATCTGCGCTAATCTGTGAAATCAGCGGGAAATCAGCTAGAGAAATAAAATAATGAAAAGATTTATAGGCTTCATAAAAAAAGAATTTTACCATATTTTTAGAGATAAACGCTCGTTGTTTATCCTCTTCGGGATGCCAATTGCTCAAATTATGCTATTTGGTTTTGCAATTACCAACGAAATTAATAATGTAGATATTGCTATTTTAGATCACTCAAAAGATGCTACTACAGAAGAAATTATTCATAAAATTGCTGCTTCAAAATACTTTAGTATCAAACAAATTATAGAAAAAGAAGCTGATATAGAACCTATCTTTAAAAAAGGACATGTAAAAGCTGTTTTAAACTTTGAAAAAGACTTTAGCAAAAATCTTCGTAAAGAAAACAAAGCAACTATTCAGATTATTACAGACGCCACAGATCCTAACACTGCCAATACCATCAGCAATTTTGTAAATGCAATACTTCAAAAATATCAAAAGGAGTTAAATAAAGACATTACAATTGCCTATCAAATTGTACCTGAAACACGCATGGTGTACAATCCGGAATTAAAAAGTGTGTATATGTTTGTTCCTGGAGTTATGACTATTATTTTAATGCTAGTTTCTGCAATGATGACATCCATTTCTATTACCAAAGAAAAGGAATTAGGAACCATGGAAATACTCTTGGTATCACCTTTAAAACCATTTCAAGTAATTATTGGTAAGGTGTTTCCTTATATTTTTCTATCTATAATTAATGCTATTGTAATTGTCTTGCTGAGTATTTTTATATTTAAAATGCCTGTTCAGGGAAGCTTTTTGCTCTTAGGTTTAGAAAGTGTTTTATTTATTATTTCAGCCTTGGCTTTAGGTATTTTAATTTCAACAATTTCGGCCACACAACAAACTGCAATGATGATTTCTTTAATGGGGTTAATGCTACCCGTAATTTTATTATCTGGTTTTATTTTTCCTATTACAAGCATGCCTTTACCGCTACAAATTATTAGTAACATTATTCCTGCAAAATGGTTTATCATCATCATAAAAGGCATTATGCTTAAAGGTGTTGGAATTGAATATGTATGGAAAGAAACTTTAATTTTATTAGGAATGACAGTGTTTTTTATTGCATTAAGTGTTAAGAAATATAAAATTAGGTTAGAGTAAAATAGATAACAATATTCAGTTCTCAGTAAGCAGTAAAAAATGAAAACAATTCTATACATTATACAAAAAGAGTTTAAGCAAATCTTTAGAAATAAAGGAATGCTTCCTATCATTTTTGTTTTACCATTATTGCAATTGGTTATTTTATCTAATGCGGCTACTTTTGAAGTAAAGAATATTAAATTTGGCTATATAGATAATGATCATACATCAACTTCAAGAGCATTAATAGAAAAATTTAATGCTTCTACCTATTTTAATGTATTAACAGATTTTCCATCAGAAGCATTGGCAAGTTCTGCAATGTTAAAAGGAGATGTTGATGTACTATTACAAATACCACATTATTTCGAACGCAATTTACAAAAAGAAAAATACAATAAATTAGGGGTTACACTTAATGCTATTGATGGTGCGGCGGCTGGAGTGGAAAATGTGTATGTAACTCAGGTTGTGCAACGGTTTAATCAACATTTAAAAATAGAATTGATACAAACTTCAGACCAACAAATACAACCTACTATCATAGAAACCATTCCTTTATTTTGGTATAATAAAACATTAAACTACAAAACATTTATGGTTCCAGGAATCCTTGTTTTATTAGTAACAATGATAACGTTGTTTTTATCAGGAATGAATGTTGTTCGTGAAAAAGAGATAGGTACTTTAGAGCAAATAAATGTAACTCCAATTAAAAAAAGTCAGTTTATAATTGGGAAACTTTTTCCGTTTTGGGTAATCGGTATGGGGTTATTAACGGTGGGTTTAACTTTAGCAAAAGTTATTTTTAACGTTCCTATGATTGGTAGTTTGCCACTGATGTACTTATACACGTCTATTTATATTTTAGTAATTTTAGGCATTGGGCTATTCATTTCTAATTTTACAGACACACAGCAACAAGCAATGTTTATTGCGTGGTTTTTTACTGTTATTTTTATTTTAATGAGCGGCTTGTTTACTCCTATTGAAAGTATGCCAAAATGGGCTCAAGTGGTTACTGAATTTAACCCTATAAAATATTTTGTTGAAGTAATGCGTATGGTCATGTTAAAAGGTTCTGGTTTTACAGATATTTTTCCGCAATTAATGAAAACTTTTTTTTATGCTTTAATTATGAATGGTTTAGCTGTTTGGAGTTATAAGAAAACAAACTAAATTTTTTGTGTAACATAAGTTACTGTGTAGGTTTTAAGTTGAAATTACCTTTACTTAAAATTAAAAGAATGTCTAAAATTGTGATCTTAGGGGCAGGTATTTCTGGTCATGTTGCTGCGGCTCATTTACGCAGAAAGCTATCTAAAAAACACGAAGTTGTTGTGGTTTCTCCTAATAGTAACTATCAATGGGTTCCTTCTAATATTTGGGTAGGAATTGGTAGAATGAAATCAGAAAAAATCTATTTTCCTTTAGCACCTTTATATAAAAAGAAAGGCATAGGTTTTAAACAAGCAAAAGCAATTTCTTTTTTTCCTGAAGGCGATAAAACAGAAGATAAACCATATGTTTTAGCAGAATATGTAGTTGGAGAAAACAAAGGTAAGCAAGAAAAAGTAACCTACGATTATTTGATTAATGCCACAGGACCTAAATTAAATTTTGAAGCTACAGAAGGCTTAATCCCCGGAAAAAACAAAACTTTTTCGGTTTGTACTTATACACATGCAGATCATGCTTGGGCAGGGTTAGAAGCCTTAATTCAAGAAATGAAAAAAGGTAAAAAAGCTAAAATTTTAATTGGTACAGGTCACGGAAAATCTACTTGTCAAGGAGCTGCTTTCGAATATATTTTAAATGTAGAGCGAGAATTACACAAACATAATGTACGTGATTTGGCAGAAATTACATGGATTTCTAATGAATATCAATTAGGTGATTTTGGGATGGATGGTATGTTGTTAAGCTACGGAGGGATGACCATGAAATCTCATGAAATGGTTGAAATGATTTTTGAAGACAGAGACATTAAATGGATACTTGGCGCAGGTGTAAATAAAATTGAAGACGGTATAGCACATTATGAAAATTTAGATGGAGAATTTAAGTCAGAAACGTATGATTTTGCCATGCTAATTCCTTCATTTTCGGGGCATGGGTTTAAAGCTTATGATAAAAATAATAAAGAGATAACAGAAAAACTCTTTAAAGGCTTTATGTTAGTAGATGCAGATTATACACCAAAGCCTTATGAAGAATGGTCTGTAAAAGATTGGCCAGAAACGTATCAAAACCCAAGTTATAAAAATATTTTTGCACCCGGAATTGCCTTTGCACCTCCGCATGCAATTTCTAAACCAAGAACAAGTAAAAACGGAACGGTTATTTCTCCTGCACCACCAAGAACAGGTATGCCTTCTGGTATTACAGCAATAATAGTAGCAGATAATATTATAGATTCAATAAAGAAAGGAAAAGAAGTACTTTCTCATAAAGGATCTATGGGCAATATGGGTGCAGCTTGTATTGCATCTGCTGGTTACGGACTTACATCCGGAAGTGGTGTAAGCATTACAACGTTTCCAATTGTGCCAGATTATGAAAAGTATCCAAAAACAAAAGGAAGACAATTAGGTAAAACTTTTGGAGAAATAGGTTTAGCAGGGCATTGGTTAAAATTAGCATTGCATTATGCCTTTATTTATAAAGCTAAAATGCGTCCGTTTTGGTGGTTGATTCCAGAATAATATTTAGTTCACCTTGGCAATCATCAGTTTTTATAAAAAACAAAACACAAACAAAATGACACAAAGAATATCAAGATATCAAAGATTTAAAATGATGAATCCTATCATTCAGTTTTTCAAATTTATTTATTTAAGTATAAAAATAATGCTTGTTGTAGCTGGAGGGCACGGAGGAACTAGAAAAGTAAATTGATGTGGTTATCAGTTTTAGTTGGTTAAAGATGTTGGTTGGTTTCAATATCTTGAAAAAAAAGAGAGCTTTATGCTCTCTTTTTTGTTTAACTATGTAACATTTGTGGCTTTACAATTGTTTTTTATTGTTGAAATTTAATAATTAATTTTAAATGAGACAAGATGAAAAATTTTAATCAAAAGCACCAATTACCTATTGTAATAACAATAATAGTGCTTACTTTTTTTTACGCATGTAATGATAACGATACTATTAATACTGTTAATGAAGATGCTACAGAGCAAGTTTTAATTGATGCAGACAAAGCTTCTTTATTATTTATGTTAGAAGAAGAAAAATTAGCAAGAGATACCTATATCTATTTAAATGATGTTTGGACTATAAATCAATTTGCTAATATTAAAGATAGTGAGCAAACTCATATGGATGCTATTCAGAAACTATTAGTTGAGTATCACATTGAGTTTACTATTTTGCCTATTGGTGAATTTAAAAACAAAGGTCTTCAAGATTATTATAATCAATTTAAAGTAGATGGAGCTATAAGTGCATCTCATGCCTATCAAATTGGGGCTACTATTGAAGATTTAGATATTGTAGATTTACAAGAGTATATTGATGCTACTAATAATTCATCTTTAATAACTGTTTTCGAAAATTTAAAATGTGGTTCTAGAAACCATTTAAGAAGCTTTATTAAAGGTATTGATAAAGCAGGAGATTCTTATACTCCTCAGTTTTTATCTCAAAATGAATATGAGAGTATAATTTTAGGTAGTCAAGAACAATGTAATTAAAGTTTTACTTCGATTATACCAAAAAGCACTCTTTTTAGAGTGCTTTTTTAATGGAAAAGGTTTTATAGCATGTAACATAAGTTACAGACCACCATGTATTCTAAACTTACTTTTGTACTAGATAATAGAACATACATGAAAAATACACTATACATAACCCTACTTTCTTTGTTTGCAAATGCATTGTTTGTGCAAGCGCAAGAAATAAAACCAATTTCTAAAAAAGAAATCTTATCTATTGTTGCAGAAAAAAATACAACAATTAAAATTTCTGAAGAAGCATTTAATGCTGCAAAGGGAGATTATAAGCAAACAAATGCGGTGTTTTTACCAAACATAACAGCAAGTCATACTGGTATTTCAACAACAAATCCATTAATGGCTTTTGGGTCTAAATTAAATCAGGAAATACTAACACAAAACGATTTTAATCCTGCTTTATTAAATGATCCAACAACAACTAGAAATTTTGCAACCAAGATAGAAATTCAGCAACCATTAATTAATTTAGATGGCTTTTATCAAAGAAAAGCAGCGAAATCTAAAATGGAAGCCATGTCTTTGCAGACAAAACGTACACAAGATTATTTGGTTTTTGAAGTAGAAAAAGCCTACATGCAATTGCAACTAGCTTATAAAGGTGTTGCCGTTTTAGAAAAAGCCTTAGAGGCTGCAAATGCAAATAAAGAAATGGCAGATAATAGTTTTAAACAAGGTTTTTTACAGCGAGCTGATGTTTTAAATGTAGAGATAAGAGTTACAGAGGTTAAAAACCAATTGCAAACAGCAAAAAGTAATGTGCAAAATGCATCTAATTATCTATCATTTTTAATGAATGATAAAAGTGATGTTTTATATGAACCCACAGAAAGTTTAGCGGTTGCTAATTTTACTGTTGATAGTAAAATAATTTCAGAAAACAGAGCAGATATTAAAGCAATGCACTTAGCGTCTAAAGGATATGAAGCAATGAATAAAGCTGATAAAATGGCTTTTTTACCTCGTTTAAATGCCTTTGGAAGTTATGAAATGTATGACAATAAAGTGTTTCAAGGAAGTGCCAATGGTTATTTAATTGGCGCTCAGTTAAGTTGGGATATTTTTAAGGGTTCTAAACGTTTTGGTAAAGCACAGAAAAGTAAAGCCGAATTTGAAAAATCGAAGTTAGAATACAACCAATATGTGTCTAAAAGTAATTTAGAATTGAATAAAGTAAAGCGCCAATTAGTAGATGCAAAAAACAGATTAGAATTAACCAATTTAGCTGTAGAACAATCTGAAGAGTCTTTAAGAATTAGAAAAAATAGATTTAAAGAAGGTTTAGAAAAAACGTCTGATTTATTAATGGCAGAAACTCAATTTGCACAAAAGCAATTAGAATATTACCAAACTATTTTCGAATATAATTTTACACAAACCTATCTAGAGTTTTTAACGAAAGAATAAAAAGAGAAACAAGAATTAAGAACCAAGAATCAAGACAACTGTTTGTGTATTTCTGGTTGAAAAAAAAGTAAATATAATTATCCTACAAGGTTTCAAAAATTTTGTAAGTATTAAATAAAAACCAAATTCAAATGAAAAAATACATACACATAATAGCATTATTTGCAGCTTCATTAATAATAACGAGTTGTGGAAGTGAAGAAAAAAAAGAAGCAGTAGACAATACACCTGCAATTAAGGTTGCAGTAAGTAAAGTTGCTATAAACAATAACAGTCCGTTTTTATCTGCAAGTGGCAAAATACAAGCAACTAACAGTGCAGATTTAAGTACAAGAATGATGGGGTATGTGAAGAATGTACACGTAAATGTTGGCGATAAAGTTAGAAAAGGTCAGTTGTTAGTGTCTATTAATAATACTGATTTACAAGCAAAAAAAGGACAAGTGAACGCTGGTATTACACAGGCTAAAACTGCTTTTACAAATGCAGAAAAAAATTACAATCGTTTTAAAAATTTGTATGAAAGTAAGAGTGTTACCCAAAAAGAAATGGATGACATGACGGCTAACTACCAGATGGCAAAAGCAGGTTTAGAAGCTGCCAATCAAATGAAAAATGAAATTAATGCACAGTTTGCATATTCTAATATTACAGCGCCTTTTAGTGGTGTTATTACTAGTAAAAATATTGAAATAGGAGATATGGCAAACCCAGGAATGCCGTTAATTAGTTTGGAAGCTCCTGGTGAGTTTGAAGTAATTGCAATGGTTCCTGAAACTGAGATTTCGCAAATTAAAAAAGGAACAACTGTAAATGTTTTGGTAAAATCTATGGATAAAATATTAAAAGGTAACGTTACGGAAGTGAGTATTTCTGCTAAAAATACAGGCGGACAATATTTAGTGAAAATAAATTTAGAGAAAACTGCGGTACCTATTTTATCTGGCATGTTTGCTACGGTTCAGTTTCCTGTAGAAAGAAAAACAACATCAGCATTGGTTTTAATTCCTACACAGGTAATTATAGAAAAAGGACAGTTATCTGGGGTTTATACCGTAAGTGAAAGTAACACAGCGCTATTACGTTGGTTGCGTTTAGGAAGAAAATTTGGTGATAAAGTAGAGGTTTTATCTGGCTTAAATGCCGATGAATCTTACATTGTTTCTGCGGATGGAAAATTATTTAACGGAGCTAAAATAAGTGTTCAGTAAAACAGTTTTCAGTCATCAGTTGGCAGTTGCAGTTATCAGTAAGATAAAATTTTAAACAAGAATTATAGCGTTAAGGATAGTAGTGGAAATCCTTTTTTTGCTGCCATATATGGCAAAAAAAGATTGAAACGGATAGCCTGTTAAAACGCCCAAAAAATAAAAAGAAATGAAAGAAGGTTTAGCTGGAAAAATTGCAAAAGTCTTTATTGGATCGAAATTAACCGTGTTGCTAATGATCGTTTTTATGGTTGTTGGTGTGTACGCTTCTTTTTTGATTCCGAGAGAAGAAGAGCCGCAAATAGATGTGCCAATGGCAGATATTTTTGTAGGATATCCTGGTGCGAGTCCTACTGAGGTAGAAACGCGCGTGGTAAAACCTTTAGAAAAATTAATTTCGAATATTAAAGGTGTAGAGTATGTGTATTCTACGTCTATGAATGAGAAAGCAATGGTAATTGTGCAGTTTTATGTGGGCGAAGACATTGAGCGTTCTTTTGTGAAATTATACAACGAAATTAACAAGCACATGGATCAAATGCCGGCAGGTGTTACGTTTCCGTTGGTTAAAACGCGTGCTATTGATGATGTGCCTATGTTGGGGTTAACGTTGTGGAGTGAAAACTACAGCGATTATCAATTAGGTCAAATGGCGCAAGAATTAGAAAGTGAAATTAAAAAGGTAAATGATGTTTCTATTACCGATAAAATAGGAGGAAGAAACCGTCAGTTACGTGTGGTTTTAGATAAAGATAAGTTGGCCGCAAGCGGATTGGATTTTTTATCGGTTTCTGAAATGATAAAAGCAAATAATACCCAATTAAGTGCGGGTAGTTTTGATAAAAGTGATTCAGAATTTTTAGTAAAAACAGGTAGCTTTTTAGCCTCTGTAAAAGATGTAGAAAATTTGGTGGTTGGTGTACAACAAAATAGACCTATTTATTTAAAACAAATTGCCAATATTGTTGATGGACCAGAAATTCCACAGAATTATGTGTCTTTAGGTTTTGGAAAAGCGAGTGAAAAAGCGAGTACTTATAAGTCTGAATATCCGGCAGTAACTATTTCCGTAGCTAAAAGAAAAGGAGCCGATGCTATGAAAATTGCAGAGGTAATTTTAACAAAAGTAGCGCATTTACGTACTACTTTAATTCCGGATGATGTACATGTAGAAATTACTAGAAATTACGGAGAAACGGCTTCTCATAAAGTCTCTGAATTGTTGTGGCACCTTATCGGTTCTATTTTTGCAGTTACATTGGTGGTAATGTTGGCAATGGGCTGGCGTGGTGGTTTGGTAGTGTTTTTATCTGTGCCAATTACGTTTGCCTTAACGTTGTTAAGTTATTACATGATGGATTATACGCTAAACAGAATTACCTTGTTTGCGTTGGTGTTTGTAACTGGTATTGTGGTAGATGACTCTATTATTATTGCAGAAAATATGCACAGGCATTTTAAAATGAAACGTTTACCGTTTAAACAAGCTGCTTTGTATGCGATAAATGAAGTTGGTAACCCAACAATTTTGGCAACTTTTACCGTAATTGCTTCTGTTTTACCTATGGCTTTTGTGTCTGGTTTAATGGGGCCTTATATGGCACCAATGCCTATTGGAGCCTCTATAGCAATGATTTTATCTTTATTTGTTGCCTTAACAATTACACCTTATTTAGGATATATTTTCTTAAGAGAAAAAGATAAAAAAGGAGGAGAAGAGAAAGTAGAAAAACCTTTAGAAGAAACCTTTATTTATAAAATTTATAACAAATTTGAAAGACCTTTGTTAGAAAACGGAAAGAAACGTTGGTTGTTTTTAGGCGGAACATTTGTGTTGTTATTGGCAACAATGGTGTTGTTTTTCACAAAATCGGTTGCTGTAAAAATGTTGCCTTTTGATAACAAAAACGAGTTTCAGGTGGTAATTGATATGCCAGAAGGCACCACTTTAGAACGTACAGGTGTTGTAACTAAAGAAATTGCACAGTATTTAGCAACCAGACCAGAAGTGGTTAATTATCAGAATTATGTTGGTACTTCTGCACCGATTACTTTTAACGGTTTGGTGCGTCATTACGATTTACGTGGTGGATCTAATATGGCAGATATTCAAGTGAATTTGGTTGATAAAGGCGAACGTGAAATTCAAAGTCATGGAATTGCAAAATTGTTAAGACCCGAAATACAACGAATTGCTGCAAAATACAATGCAAATGTAAAGCTGGTAGAGGTACCACCAGGACCACCGGTTTTGTCTACTATTGTAGCTGAAGTTTATGGACCTGATTATAATGAGCAGATTAAGATTGCAAATAGTGTTCAGAATATTTTAAAGAACACAGAAGATGTTGTTGATATCGATTGGATGGTAGAAGATGATCAAACCGAATATCAATTTGAAATTAATAAAGAAAAAGCAATGTTGTATGGCGTGGCGCCACAACAAATTGCTTATACCATGAATATGGCGTTGTCTAACCGTGCCATTACTACTTTGTATGATGAAGATGCGGTGAATCAGGTTGGGTTGGTGTTGGCTTTAGATGAAAAAGAGAAGTCTACCATTTCTGATATTTCTCAATTAAAAGTAAAATCTAAACAAGGAAACTTAGTGCCCATTGCAGATTTGGTAGAAATTAAAGAAAGTATTGCTGCAAAAAGCATTTACAGAAAAAATCAAAAACGTGTAGTGTATGTATTGGCGGATATGGCTGGGGAATTAGAGAGTCCGGCATACGCAATTTTGGGAATGGAAGAAAAATTGAATAAAATAGTGCTTCCTGAAGGATATAAATTAGATGAAATGTATTTGGGACAGCCAGAATTTGAAGATAATTATACCGTAAAATGGGATGGAGAATGGCAAATTACTTTAGAGGTTTTTAGAGATTTAGGAATTGCCTTTTTAGGAGCCATTATCTTAATTTATATTTTAATTGTTGGATGGTTTCAGAACTTTAAAGCACCTGTTGTAATGATGGTTGCTATTCCATTATCATTAATAGGAATTATTTTAGGACACTGGATTATGGGCGCCTTTTTTACAGCAACGTCATTTATTGGTATGATTGCTCTGGCAGGAATTATGGTTAGGAATTCTGTTTTATTGATAGATTTTATCAACTTAAGATTAGAAGAAGGAGTGCCTTTAAAACAAGCAGCAATTGAGGCAGGAGCGGTGAGAACAACACCAATTTTATTAACTGCCGGAACCGTAGTTATTGGAGCATTTGTTATTTTGTTTGACCCTATTTTTCAAGGACTAGCGATATCATTAATGGGAGGAACTATTGTTTCTACAGTACTAACGTTATTGGTTGTGCCGTTAGTGTATTATATGATAGAGAAGAAAAATTATAAATAAAGAACTTTTTTCCGCAGATTACGTGGATTTACGCAGATAGGAATAGGATAAATCTGCACTTATCTGCGTAATCAGCGGGAGACAAAAAAAACAAACTCATGAAATTAGTGATCGTTACAGCAGTAGAAGAGTTTCAAAAAGAGGTTTTAAATATCTTTAAAAAAGCAAATATTGAAAACTTTAGTAGTTCAGATATTGATGGTTATAAGAATGCGCCTTCTTTGTTAAAAGCTTCTAATTGGTTTTCGGCAGAGAAGAATGGGAATGAATCTATTATGTTTTTTTCTTTTACTAACAAGGAAAAAATTGATGGACTCTTTGCTATTATAGAGGAGTTTAATACTAATTTAGAAACAAATAATCCAATAAGAGCGGTTGTACTCCCAGTAGAAAGGTTTATTTAACTTTTGCTTTTTTGAAAATAGTAAAAGAATAATTTTCCCGCGGATTTCACAGATTTACGCGGAAAGGGAGAACGATAGATTTGCGATTATCAGCGTAAAATCGGTTGGAGTTAAAACAAATTATAAGTAATTATGAATAGTCCTATAGAAATCTGTAGGAGGTTAAAAAATATAAAAAATGTTAAATAAGTATTTTAGAGTAATTGTAGGTGTAATGGTTTTGTTAAGTGTTGTTTTAACATTTTATGTGAGTCAGAATTGGATGTGGTTTACCGTTTTTATCGGAGTGAATTTAATTCAGTCTGCATTTACAAAATGGTGTTTGTTAGAAACCATTTTAATGAAATTAGGTATTAAAAAAGAAGGCGACTCATGTTCTTCTTGTAACTAGAAAAAGAGTTTTATCTTTTAATTTAAAACATAAAAAAAGGCTATAAACTTAACTTATAGCCTTTCTATTTTTAAATTTTATCCTCTGTATCTATGTCTTTGACTTGGTTCAAATTTTTTACCCGAACTTCCTAGACTATTAAATTTCCAAGTAAAAGTTAACATTGCATATTGTTTTAGTACTGTACTAGAAGAATCTTGTATATAATCTTCTGTTGCAACTCTTCTTGCATTTGTGTTTTGATTTAAAATATCATAGACTTTTATACCCAATGCTCCTTTATCTTTTAAGATTGAATATCGTAAAGTAGTATTCCAGAACCAAGCACTTTTTTGAAAACCATCTGCAATATTAGGGTTGTAGTTAAACTTCACATCATTTCTCCACTCTAATTTTTTAGGTAAAAATGTTGCTGTGCTTATTAACACATCGTGACTTGTAAAGTTTTTATCACTAAACTGTTCTATATCATAAGTGTTTTTGTTCACAGAAATAGAATATGAAGGTCTAATTTGTAAGATATCATCCCACATAAAATCAAAACCAAGTCTTGGAGAAATCGAGGTTGCTTTACTAGAGTATTGTACCCCATTGTTAAAGTTTACATTTTTACTATGGTTACCAAAAACTCTAAATTCGGTTTTTAAACTACCAAAATCTTCCCATTTTTTGGTAACACTATAACTTCCGCCTGCTTGCATGTTATAAAAGCCATCTACATTTGCATAAGAAGTTTCTCTAATAAGTGTATTTGTATCTATTATGGTATTTGCAACCACTCTATCATTTGTTAAAGAAAGATTACCAAAAGCCCAAAAACCAGTTCTTTCTTTCCAATTAAAATTGGATATTCCAAAACGCAAACTGTGTGTTTTTGTTGGTGCTAATTCTGGATTACCTGTTACAATATTTAATGGGTTAGATTCATCTCTAAAAGGTTGTAATTGAGATAATGAAGGTATACCATTTCTAAAGTTATATCTTAATCTATAACTGCTTGTTCTATCTTTTCTATATCTAAGGTTTACTCCGTATTCTAAATTATTAAAATCTCTCGTTAAATTGGTTTCTGGTCTTAAAAAATCTTTGTTTTCTAAGGTTCTATTTACATAAGATACTTTTGCAGATGTAGACCATTTATCATTTCTGAATTCTAGTTTTGCACTCGGTTTTTTTACGTTGTTTAAATACTCGAAATCGGTACTTAGTAAATTGCTGAAGTTTGTGTAATCACTTGTATTTTGATCAAAATTAAAAGTACTTCTTTTTCGTTTTGTTTTTGTGTTTGAATATTCGTAAGCAACATCAAAAAATAAAAGTTTAGATACTAAAGGAAACCGATACACCACCTCGCTTCCGGTTTTTACAATGTCTGTAATTCCGTCAGAAAATTGATCTCTAATTATTTGATCTGGATTGGTGCCATAAACATTCGTTTCTGATTTTACCAAGTCTTCTGTTTCCGTTTTTTTAACATTTACTGTTAGTTCTACTTTTAAAAAGGCGCCGTTATCACCAAATAATTTGGTTAGATTTATCTCGTTATCAATTTTTTTAATATTAGAATCTGCAACAGAATTAGAGTTAGAATCGTTGGTAAGAGTATTAGTATCATTAAAACTTTCTGAATTACTCATGAAAGTATTTTTATTGATGTCTGCATTAAAGTCAGTTTCTATATCAATTCTAAAAGTACTGTCAATTTCAATTTCAAAATCTACACTTGCATCATGGCTATCACTTTCGTTAAAAGAAGTGTTATTCGATTTTCTGATAAAGCTTGTACCATCAGATAAAAAAGTTTCTCTGTCGCTTGTTGTTTTGTTATCTGAATCACTGTTTTTATAGAAGTAATCACTAGAAAGTTCAAATATATTTCCAAAAGCATTTATGTAATTTACTCCATAATTGTTAGAAGTAACAATACCTTGTCCACCACCAAAACTTCTGTTATTACCACCAAATTGCAATCTTTGGTTTCCAAAACTAAAACCAGGGGAGTTTACATTATTACCACCTGCTAAAAGACCAATTCTTTCGCTTTGTTTAAAACGAGTTGCCATACCTGCGTATTCATATCTACCATCGGTACCTTTTCCTGCAGCAACTTTACCAAAATACCCTTTATTGTTTTCTTTTTTAATAGTTAAGTTAATGGTTTTGTTTTCTCCATCAGAATCTTCGCCAGCAAATGCTTGTGCTTTTGTCTTTGTATCCGAAATTTGAATTTTCTCAATAATATCTTTGGTTAAATTTCTTGTTGTAATTGTTGGGTCGTTACCAAAAAAGGGTTTTCCGTTTACCAATATTTTATTAACAGATTTTCCGTTTATAGTAATATTTCCTTCATCATCGACCTCTACACCAGGAAGTTTTTTTAGTAGATCTTCTACATTTGCATCTTTCTTGGTTTTAAAAGATTTTACATTAAATTCTACAGTATCTTTTTTTATTGTGATAGGAGCACTAGATCTAATTACAACGGCATCTAACACGTTTGCAGGTTCTAGTATTATGGTACCAATATTTTGGTTTTTAACACTTACTATTTTACTGTAAGGTTTGTAACCAAGGTAAGAAACTACTATTTTTATTTTTGCATCGGCAGTTTTACCACCTACATTAAAATAGCCTTTAGAGTTTGTAATGGTATATGCAACAATACTACTGTCTTTTAACCTTTCTGTATGTACAGTTGCAGATTCTAAGAACTCATTATCTTCTCCTGATTTTATGTTTCCTTGTAATTCAAATGTTTTTGATTGTGAATAAGTTAGGCTACTTAAAATAAGGCAAGTTAATAAAAGAAGTTTCTTCATTTTTTTGGTTGATTGTTTGGCTAGGTAAGATTTAAATATTTGTGACTAAATTTTGAAGCAAAGGTTTAATCAAATTATTAGATAATCTATTTTTTAACAAAACTTTAGTAAACTAAAGGTGTGTGAAACCTGTTTTTTTTAAGGTATACACCTGATATAAAACAAGTTTTAAAAAGTATTAATTTTAAAGGTTTATTTGATAATTTTTTTTGGCTGATGTAAATAATATTTTTTAGAATAAGCTCTTGTAAAATGAGCTCCATAAAATAGAATTAGGCTGGTGTAAGAAACCCATAACATTATTAAAATCATAGAGCCCGCAGCTCCATAAGTAGACGCTGGTTCTAGTTCTCTAAAGTAAATTGCTAACAGGTATTTACCAACAACAAAAAGACATGAGGTAAGAAAAGCACCAACCCTAACGGCTCGCCAAGGAACATTTGCATTGGGCAAAATTTTAAACATGGCTGCAAAAATAAAATAAATGGCTGCTAGCGATATAAATATATCAAACGTAAATATAAAATTTACGTAGCTCTCAGAAAGTATATGTTTTAAGTTTTCTGCAAAAGCACTTAATAAAGAGGTTAATACAAGACTTATTAGTAACAAGAAGATAATAATTAAAATAAAACCAAAACTTTTTAATCTACCAAATACAGTTTCTAAAACACCATTTTTAAATCTAGGTTTGGCCTCCCAAATAGTATCTAATACATTTTGTATTTGAAAGAATACTCCTGTAGCTCCATAAAGTAAAGTTGCAATACCTATAATAGTTGCAAAAATGGATGTTTTTTTATTTCCATCATTAACCATCATTTCTTTTATAGTTTCTGCTGTTTCTTTACCAATAGCTCTAGATACCTCATCAAGAATTTCTCCCTCAACAATTTCACGTCCCCAAATAGAGCCTACAATGTTAAAAATGATAATAATTAAAGCAGGTAAAGATAAAATAGCATAATATGCAATAATAGCTGCTTTATTAAAAGGATTGTTGTTAAACCAAGATTTGGCACTAACAACTAGTAAGTTTGGTAAATCTACTAACTTAAACTTTTTGTTATTTATTTCTTCTTCATTTGATTTTATCATACAAAGCTAAATTACAAAAAACTAGAACCACATAAAAAAAGATTACTGTGATATATTTTTACATCTATTTTTATTTATTCTAAATAAAGACTTATATTTGCAGCATAATTATTTGTAATGATTGTTTTTTATACTGAAAGTAAGCCTATAGTTTCTATGTTAAATACATCCGTTTGTGATAGTGTTTGTTCTTCTACTTGCATAAAACCAAAAAGTAGCTGTTGCAATAAGTATAAAAAAAAGGGCATCAACTGTAAGCGATGCCCTAATATTTTGCTAAAAGCTTCTTAGCTTAATTTACCCTTTTTTATATAACGGGTCTGCACCAATTGTACCGATTAAGCTTTCTAAATATTCGTTAGAACTAACATTTTTATATTCAATTTTTAATTTTTCTAAACGACTATTGATGTCCATTTCAGAAACTATAGATGCATTAAAAGGGTTTGCAATAAAGTCTTCGGAATATTTAATTTGATTACCGTAGAATGCAATATCTTTTTGTTGCTTTAATTTTAAACGCTCTTTGTACCAGTCGCTATTTATAACATACTCTCTGCTAAATAAATTACGTAATTCAGGATCGCTAATCTGTTTTCCTTGATAATTACCATACGCCATAATGTGTAATAGAACTTTTAAAGGAGGAATTGCAGCAGCGATACTACCATCTTCAAAATAATTTAAAGCAACTTTTTGTTGTGCTTCTACAATGTTTTTAATTCCGTCTACATAATCTTCTAAACCTTGTAACTCTGGTTTTAACATTCTTTCACTAAAAACAGCTGTTGGTTCATCAAAAATTCGATGCATACATCTGTAAGAGAATGTTTTTGTAATTCTGTATCCTAATCTACTAGCTAAAATAGTTTCTCCTTCGTATTCAAAATCTTCAATTTTTTCTAAAGAACCATTTTTAATTAATTCTTTAGGATCTCTGTCTTTTGGTTCTAATCTTGCCCAAATTTCAGGAATTAATAAACTTACATCATGGTCTATTTTGTTTTCTGCACCTACATAACCTGCCGCAGTACTAAATCCGTTAGATTCTGTTAAAATATGAGACAACAATGCATTGTTTAAATCTGTTGTTGGTGTAAGCATGTTAAACGGTGCTTTAGTTAAAGCTCCTTCAGATCCAGCACCTGTAGTAGATGGAGATTTACCTGTTAAACTACAAATAAAGTCCATAAATAATTCTGGTGCTTCTTGGTAATGAATAGGATTGTAAACCGCCAAAGGTCTTATTCCTGCAACTTTATCAACAGGGTTGTTTCTTCTACCTGGTAAAACTGCATTTACAACATGGTGTACAGGATCTTTACTTTTAATTTTTCTAACCAAACGTACACCAAGATCTGCTAAATAAGTAGCCTCTGTTTCTACCACATTTTTATTAGGTTCAAGGTAACGAGGGTTTTTTGTAGGTTCTCCGTTTACAATTCTGGTATGAGATGGAACCACAAAAAATTCTTCTTTTTGATCACTCTTTACAATACTTTCTATAAAATCTTTAACAGGTTGTGTGTATTTGTCAAAGTTGATAGTATCTTCATATAAAGCAATGGCATCTTCTTTTTTTAGTAGCTCGTAGTTGGTTAAAAAGCGTCCGTTTGTTACCAAATCTAATTCTGCCGCTTTATCATAACCTCTTACAACAGCTTCATCTGGTCTTTGAAAAAGATGCGCTTCGCAATTGGTTAATAATTTTAAACTTTTATTTGTAAACTCAGGATTTAGGTTGTTTAATAGATTTCTAGGTATGGTAATAGAAGCTGTAATATCATCTTCGGTTTGCACTTTTTCTGACGGAGAAAAATCTGAACGAAGTTTGTTTAACATCCAGTTTCCTTGTTCATTAAAACCAATACGAACATAACTACCCACAACAGGAGTGTTATTGTATAAAAGACTTGTACCTTTTTTTCCGTTGATAATTTCAACAGACATATATTCTTTCCAGTTTAAACTTCCGTGAGCTTGTCTGTGTAGCCTTTTTACAAAAAGGACTAAAGAACGAATATGAACCGGAATGTTGTTTAGCATTTCATTAAACTCGTCTGAATTTTCTTTAGAAGGGATTAATAATTTAACGGCAGAACTTAAGGTTCTTTTTTCACTTAAAAAAGATCTAGATATAGGTCTGTTTGGGTCTTTAACTTTCCAACGATTCGAATAAACATATTGTATAATCTCATCTGCCTTTTTAAAGTCTTCTTCTATGCTATGGATGTTAAAAGTACTATATGTAATAGCATTTTGCATGGGTTTAGAAATCTCAGATTTACCACCTCCAGAAACAGTACAAGGTTTGTGGCAAAAAACACCTTCTGCAAAAGTTTCTATAATTCTCCATAAATCGATTGATTTATGTTTTTCTAATTTTAATTTACTTCCGGTAGGATGCACGTATGTTTTATAAGGAGACAAGGTTAGTTTTTGCTCTTTACTATTATGCATCCAAGTAATACTATTTGTATTGGTGTTTACGTATGCAAATTCTGGAATGTAAACAATATTAGGATATTTTTTGTCTACTGCATAATTTTCTGGTTTTACCTCTATGGTATCTCCTAAAAGTTCTTTTACGCCTTCGAAAGTATGTTTAAAATTATAGAAAGCAGCGTAATCTTTACCATCTACAGTATCGCCCATTACTCTTCTTGCAAATGCAATTGCACCACCCGCATGTTCTTCTTCTACCAAACCAAATAAGTTGGCAGAATAACTAATTTGAGTTTTAATTTCTTTTTTAGAATATCCGTAGTAATTATCAGCAATTAAAGTAATAACAACCCCTCTATCATCTCTACAGGTAATTTTAAAAGCACCACCATCATTATAAAGTTCGTTTTCATTTTTCCAACACATTCCGTCTTTTCTTTGACGTTCTGTAGCGTCATCAAAATGAGGTAGACCAACGTCTTTCTTTTTTAACTCTTTTAATTGCGGAGCTAAAACGATACAACCTGTATGACCGGTCCAGTGTTCTGTATCTAAAGCAGCATCATTTTGCGCCAAATTAGGGTCTCCTGCATTGCCAAAAATAGATTCTACAAAATCTAAATTACTTACCAAGTTTCCAGGAACAAAGAATCTAACTTCTAAAGATTTTTCTGAAATAACACCTTTTACTTCTGGGCAAACAATAGGTCTAAGTAGTGTAGAAACCATTACTTTGGCTTGTTTTTCTTGACTAGATGTAAATGGCAATGTTTTTAAATCATCCGAAGGATTAAAGGCTGCATTTAAAAAATGTGCAAATACTACTTTGGGTACTTCAAATTTATCTAAAGGCACCGGTAAACTTCCCTCTACAATATGAAAAGTACCTTTTGTGGTTCTTTTATCATTTAAAGGATTGTTTAAAATACCTTGTTTTACTCTACTTGTAGTAACTAAATCACTTTTAAAAGAATTTCCATCTGGTGGTAAACTCACCTCTCTTGCTTGTCCTTTTTTTGATAAAACTAACGTGTCGTTTGGTATTGCAATTGATTTATCAATAGAAACATCTTTAAAATAATCGTCTATAAAATCTTGAATTCTTGTGTCTACAGGAGAAAGATGATTGGATAATAATCTTGATTTCTCTTGAATACTTTTGATAAGACTGCTTGTTAATTCTTCGAATTTAGGATTTAAAAATTGGGTGGAATTTTCTGGTTTGTCTTTAAAAGTTGGTTGGCCTAATGAAGCTAATTGTAAATTGATAAACTGAATAATGTCATTTCTAGTTTCTTGCATAGTGAGATGTCCTTATTGTTATGGTATCGTTCTATAGCAAAAATAAAACATGAATTAATTTTAAAACCTGTTAAATATCATGTTTACAGCGTATTTTGAAAGCTTAATTGAGGTTTTTAATAAAAAAGTGAATTTATTATGTTTAAGTTTAGTGTTTCTAATTAGGTTGATAAAAAATATTTCTACAATTTTTTTGATGGTAATTTTTATCAAAGAATATCTAGCCTTACAGTTATTTATTTAAAAGCACTTAAACCCGTTACATCTAAACCTGTAATTAATAAATGAATATCATGTGTGCCTTCGTAGGTAATTACACTTTCTAGGTTCATCATGTGGCGCATAATAGAATATTCGCCAGTAATTCCCATACCGCCTAACATTTGTCTTGCTTCTCTAGCAATTGTAATTGCCATGTCTACATTATTTCGTTTTGCCATAGAAATTTGAGCAGAGGTTGCTTTTTCTTCGTTTCTTAAAGTACCGAGTCTCCAAGCTAATAATTGCGCCTTGGTGATTTCTGTAATCATTTCAGCTAATTTTTTTTGTTGTAATTGAAACTGACCAATAGGTTTGCCAAATTGTTCGCGCTCCTTACAATAGCGTAATGCAGTGTCATAGCAATCCATAGCAGCACCAATTGCGCCCCAAGCAATTCCGAAACGAGCTGAATCTAAACAACCTAATGGTGCTCCCAATCCAGATTTATTTGGTAACAAGTTTTCTTTGGGTACTTTTACATTATCAAAAATAAGTTCTCCGGTTGCAGAAGCACGTAAAGACCATTTGTTATGGGTTGTAGGTGTTGTAAAACCTTCCATTCCGCGTTCCACTATTAAACCATGAATTCTACCCTCTTCATTTTTTGCCCAAACAACTGCTATTTGTGCAAAAGGCGCGTTAGAAATCCACATTTTTGCCCCATTTAAAAGATAATGATCTCCCATGTCTTTAAACTTCGTTTCCATTCCAGAAGGATTAGAGCCATGATTTGGTTCTGTTAATCCAAAGCAACCCATCCATTCGCCAGAAGCTAATTTTGGTAAATATTTTTTACGCTGTGCTTCATTGCCATATTTAAAAATAGGGTACATAACCAATGAAGATTGTACAGAAGCAGTAGAACGAACACCAGAATCTCCACGTTCTATTTCTTGCATAATTAATCCGTAAGAAATTTGATCTAAACCTGCTCCACCATATTCTTCTGGTATGTAAGGACCAAAAGCACCAATTTCTGCTAAACCACTAATAATTTGTGTAGGAAACTCTGCTTTCTGAGCATATTCTTCGATAATAGGAGAAACATCGCGTTTTACCCAATCTCTTGCAGCGTCTCGTATTAACTTGTGTTCTTCCGTTAATAAATCATCTAAATTGTAATAATCTGGAGCCTGAAAAAGATCTTGTTTCATGTTTTTGATATCTAAGAATTATACTATTAGTTTTTTTATGGGTTGTTTAATTGTGTTATTTTAAACAAATATATGTATTGTTGTTAAATTTTAATTGATTTTAAATTAAAAATTACTAAAGTTAAAGATACAAAATCTATTAAAAGTAGATGATTTCTATTAAGTTTGTAAATATGAAGCATACCCTAGGAAAAGAAGAACGTTTAAAAAGCAAAAAGCTAATAGAAAGGTTGTATACGGAGAGAAATTCTGTAAAAGCGTTTCCTCTTAGAATGATTTTTTTACAAACAGAACATACATCAAATTTTCCTGCTCAGGTTGGTGTTTCTGTTCCAAAACGAAACTTTAAGTCTGCTGTAGATAGAAATCGATTGAAACGATTAATGCGAGAATCTTATCGTTTGCAAAAAGAAATTGTGTACAATAATTTAGAAAAACCGTATATTTTTATGATTTCGTATATTGGAAAAGAAGCATGTACCTACGATGAAATGTTCTTAAAAATGGAAAAACTGTTAACTAGGTTTATAGAAGAAACCAAAAACATAAATAATGACAAAATTTAATTTTTCTAAAAAAACGATTTTGGTTCTTTTAGTAGGAACCCTTTTTTTGTCGTTTTCATTTAAATCTAAATTTTTTGAAGTTGCAAAACAAATAGAAATTTACAATACGTTGTTTAAGGAGTTAAATATGTATTATATAGATGAAATTAATCCGGCAGAATTAACGAACAAAGCAATAAAAAATACCCTAAAAGATTTAGACCCTTATACTAATTTTTATAACGAGCAAGATGTAGAAGATGCCAAAATTAGAAGAGAAGGTGAGTATGGAGGTATTGGGGTTACCGTATATTACTTAAAAAATGGAATTCAAATTAATGAAGTTTATAAAGGATACGCTGCAGATAAAGCAGGACTAAAAGCAGGAGATGTTATTGTTTCTGTTGATGGGCAATCTGTAAAAAATATGGAAAGAGAACAGCTTTCTATGTTGATAAAAGGAACGCCAAACAGTAAGTTTTCTGTTACATTAGAAAGGCAAGGTAATACTATTCAGAAAGAAATTACTAGAGATAAAGTGGTTTTAAACCCTGTTCCGTTTTTTAAAATGATAGATGAAGAAACAGGATATATTGTACTAACACGTTTTAATAACAAAGCATCATCCGAAGTAAAAAAAGCATTTAGAGCATTAAAAAAGACCGGAATGAAAAAACTAGTTTTCGATTTAAGAGGAAATCCTGGAG
The DNA here is from genome assembly GCF_038024105.1 of Polaribacter butkevichii. Taxonomy (NCBI): domain Bacteria; kingdom Pseudomonadati; phylum Bacteroidota; class Flavobacteriia; order Flavobacteriales; family Flavobacteriaceae; genus Polaribacter; species Polaribacter butkevichii. Next base: position 2,273,693 of record NZ_CP150661.1, on the reverse strand, counting down.
GCTCATTATCGGAATCTTTAAATATTTGCAACTTTTTTTTACCAAAAGGGAAAACGCTTGTTACCACAAAAGCAAAAATTAAAAAATGGAGTAACATCTATAAAAGTAAAAATGAACCTTTAGATTTAGAAATTCCTATTGTGGTTTTGGTAAACGGTCGTTCTGCTTCTGCATCAGAAATAGTAAGTGGTTCTTTGCAAGATTATGATAGAGCTGTAATTATGGGACAACGTTCTTTTGGAAAAGGTTTGGTACAACGTTATAGAAAACTAACGTATGGTACACAGTTAAAATTAACAATTTCTAAATATTATACACCAAGTGGTAGATGCATTCAAGAATTAGATTATGCCAATAGAGATAAAGATGGTAATGTGCCTAAGTTTTCAGCTTCTGGTATTAATGAGTTTAAAACAGCAAATGGTAGAAAAGTGTATGACGGAGGTGGTGTTTTACCAGATGTGGTTATTAAGACTTCTAAAAAAACAGGAGCAACTGAAAGTTTATTAAATTCTATGGCTGTTTTTAATTATGCAACAAGGTATTATTATAATCATTCACAAATAGAAAGTGAAACTAATTTTGATTTTAAAGAAGCAGGTTTCACAGACTTTACCAATTATTTAAAAGTAGATACTACGTTTGTTACCAAGCAAGAAAAACTGTTTAAAGAAGCTTACAAGGCATCAAAAGGAAAAGATATTTCTAAAGAATATAACCAAATTAAAGAGAAGTTATTTAAAGATAAGATTGATGAAATATCTAAAAATAAAGATATTTTAAAAAGCGTTATTAAAGAAGAAATATTAAAAAGATATTATTATGAAGAAGGTATTTATACTCATAATTTAAAGAACGATTTGGTTATAAAAGAGGCCGTTAGCCTTCTAAATAACCAAGACAGATATAAGCAGCTATTATCCGTTAAATAATTTTATCTTTGAAAATTAATAATTTAACATGGCAACAATAAATAAAACAGATAGAACTAGAGCTCAAGAGTCTACAAACGCAATAGAAAAATTATACATTTCTATGCGTCATTTATTTAGTAGAGGTTTTTATAAACCAATGGGAATTTCTGGAGAAACGTTACGTAAATCGTTACTTTCTCTAAGACCCGAAATTTATGGTTCAATTGCAGAAGAAAGAATTGAATTAAATGGTTTGGTGTATGTTATAGAAAGACTTCCAAAAGGAATTGAAGAATGCCAGTTTATAAATTTAACCGCAGATGAAGGATATAGTGATTCTCATTTCGAAAGCATAATTCCACCAAAAAGAAGAAGAAACTGTTACAGAATAGATAAAGATCAAATGAACATAGAGATTACTCGTGGTCGTTCTGAAATTTATGATATTCTTACACATTTAACTTTCTTATTTATTGAGTCTCATAAAATTCAAAAAAGAGTAACCATAAATGAAGGGACAGACTTTATTAGAGAATGGAAATATTTAGAAGATATTGTTATTTACAATAAAGAGATTACTGCCCAAGAAAGAGAGGTAGCTATTGCACACTTAAGTAATATTTTAGGAAGAACTTTTGAAGAGGTTTTAGAAATTCATAAAACGTTTAAAACAGCACAAAATCAAGACAGATTTTTTCATTTAATTTATTGGTTAGGTAAGTTAGCAATTAATGAAGTTTTAGACAACAAGAAAAGAAAAGTTACTTTTAGTACTGTTTTAATTGAAGAAATTGGGCATCATATTTATGGTGATGTTTGGGCAAATAACATAAAGAAAGTTTTAAAAGAAAATAAGCTTTTAAAAAGACCTATACATATTATTAGCGCAAATATGCACAGTGTATTAAACTCTATTTACGCTAAAGGAGCATTACCAAAAGAAGCTGCAGAGCATGAAGGTTTTGAGCTATTTCAATTGTTAAGTAATTCAGACAGTAAACCATTACAAAGGGCTGTTAAAGAATATGCTTCAGAAAACGGTTTAATTTATATTAAAGATACTTCTGGTACAAATATAAATGTACAAGTTATAGATACTGATAAAATTGATTTTGAGCATGCTTCTTTTGATAAAGTAAATTCTATAAATAAAAAACCTGTAATAATTGTAATGGATTATGCGTTTGGAGAGCAGGCTTATGAGACAATGGATGAACTTTTAAAACCGTATAAAAATACCAAAAAGAAAAATCATTTAGACGTAAAATCTGTTTCTATAATGGGTAAAGCAGGAATTTTAGAGGGAGGTAAAGGAGATATTATGATTCCGACGGCACATATTTTTGAAGGTACTGCAGACAATTATCCTTTTAAAAATGAGTTATCTAAAGAAGATTTAGAAGGTTTTGGAGTGCAAGTATTTGATGGCTCTATGATTTCGGTGTTAGGAACCTCATTACAAAATAAAGATTTATTAGAGTTTTTTCATGACTCTACCTGGAATGTTATTGGTTTAGAAATGGAAGGAGCACATTATCAAAAAGCAATTCAATCTGCATCAAAAATTAGAGGGAATATTGCTAAAAATGTAAAAGTAAGATACGCGTATTATGCTTCAGATAACCCTTTAGAAACTGGTGGTACTTTAGCATCCGGAGGTTTAGGGATGACAGGTGTTACACCTACTTATGCGATTACTCAAAAAATATTAGAACAAATTTTTTAATAGATTAAGATAAAATTTTACAACCAAATTAAAACAATGTCAACAAGTCAAAAAAATAGCGAAGAAGAAGTAGATTTAGGTTCTTTATTTGTAATTATAGGAAAAGGATTTTCTAGGTTTTTCAATTTTATTGGAAGTATTTTTAAAAGTATTTTTCATCTATTAATTTTAATTTTACTCTTTTTTAAACAAAATATTTTAAAAATTGGAATAGCAGTTATAATTGGCGGTGGAATTGGAGCTTTTTTAGAAGCTAAAAAAGAAGACTTATTTAGTTCGGACTTATTAGTAAAACCTAATTTTAAAAGTGCTAGACAATTATATAGTAATATAGATTACTATAATGATTTAGTAAAACAAAAAGATACTGCTAGTTTAATAAAGACGTTTCATTTAGATAAAGAAACAGCAGCTTCTTTAAAGAAGTTTACAATAGAACCTATAAAAACAGAGAATGATATTATAGATTCATATAATGATTTTATTACATCTGTAGATACTACAACGGTAAAGAGTTATGATTATGAGGATTTTAAACTATCGTTTTCTGAATATGACTATAAAGTTCATCAAATTCGTGTAGTTGCAGGGAAAAATGACGTGTTTGCAGGTTTAGGGGATGTAATTATTTCTTCTGTTGTTAGTAATAAGTATTTTGATAGGTTAAAATCATTAACCAATGAAAATTTAAATAGAACAGATTCATTATTACGCCAGAATTTAGGGCAAGTAGATTCTTTAAGAAGAGTTTATATGCAGGTGATGATTGAGGAAGCAAAAAAACAAACAAACGGTACTAATATAGATCTAGGTGGAGAAAAAAGAACAACTAAAGAACTCGAACTGTTTGAAACTAACAGAAAAATTAATTCAGAATTAAAAGATGTTGTTAAAGATAGGTCAGAGAAATACGAAATTATAAATATTGTTTCAAATTTTCAGCCAATAGGTTATAAAATAAAAGGTGTAACTAAAAATTATGTCTTTTTATTAGGAGCTTTAGGTGCTGTTTTTATGATTTTATTTTTATTAATAAAACAACTAAATGTTTATTTAAATAATTATAAAAAATAAGGATGCAATCAATTTTAATAACAGGAGGAGCAGGATTTATAGGGGCAAATTTTATACCTTATTTTTTAGAGAATAATAAAGATGTACAAATTGTAAATTTAGATGTATTAACTTATGCTGGTGACGTTTCTAATTTAAGTGAGGTTAATGAAGATTCTAGATATACTTTTGTACAAGGAGATATTTGCGATAGAGCTTTAGTAGAAAAACTATTTAAACAATACAATTTTAATGGTGTAATTCATTTTGCAGCAGAATCACATGTAGATAACTCTATTAAGAACCCAGATGCCTTTGTGAGAACAAATGTTTTTGGAACGTTTAATTTATTAGATGTTGCTAAAAATTACTGGATGGAAGCTCCAAACGTTTATAAAAAAGGATTTGAAACGGCTAGATTTCATCATATTTCTACCGATGAGGTTTACGGTACTTTAGGGGCAACAGGTTTGTTTACAGAACAAACCCCTTATGCGCCCAATAGTCCTTATAGTGCCTCAAAAGCGTCATCAGATTTTATGGTTAGAAGTTATTTTCATACCTATGGAATGAATGTTGTTACTACAAACTGTTCTAATAACTACGGACCAAAGCAACATGATGAAAAGTTAATTCCTACCATAATTAGAAAAGCAATTTCAGGAGAAAATATCCCCATTTATGGAGACGGAAAAAATATTAGAGATTGGTTGTATGTTTTAGATCACTGTAAAGGTATTGATTTGGTTTATAAAACAGGTAAAACTGGCGAGACCTACAATATTGGAGGAAAAAATGAACGCGATAACTTATATATAGTTGATAAAATTTGCGGAATTTTAGATACAATGATTCCTAAAACCACATCTTATAAAGAGCAAATTAGTTTTGTTAAAGATAGACCGGGTCACGATTTTAGGTATGCAATTGATGCATCAAAAATTGAAAGTGAATTAGGTTGGAAAGCAGATGAAAATTTTGAAACAGGTATACAAAAAACCATCGAATGGTATTTAAAAAAATATCAATAATATGAAAGGAATAGTTTTAGCAGGAGGTTCAGGTACAAGATTACATCCATTAACATTGGCAATAAGTAAACAATTAATGCCAGTGTACGATAAACCGATGATTTATTACCCAATTTCGGTTTTAATGTTAGCAGGTATTCATGAAATTTTAATAATATCTACACCTCAAGATTTACCATTGTTTAAGCGTTTATTAGGTGATGGAAAAAAATATGGATGTGATTTTCAATATGCTGTACAAGAAGCGCCAAATGGTTTGGCAGAAGCGTTTATTATTGGAGAAAAGTTTATTGGTAAAGATAAAGTAGCTTTAATTTTAGGCGATAATATTTTTTATGGGTCTGGTTTGCCTAAATTATTAAAAGCAAACAATAACCCTGATGGAGGTATTGTATATGCGTACCATGTAAACGACCCGGAGCGTTATGGCGTTGTAGAATTTGATGATGATTTTAATGCAGTTTCTATAGAAGAAAAACCCGAAAATCCAAAATCTAATTATGCTGTTCCTGGAATTTATTTTTATGACAATTCTGTAATTGAAATTGCAAAAAATATGAAACCAAGTAAAAGGGGGGAGTTAGAAATTACAGATGTTAACAAAATATATTTAGAAAATGGAAATTTATCTGTTAGAGTTTTAGATAGAGGTACTGCTTGGTTAGATACAGGTACTTTTAATTCCTTAATGCAAGCATCGCAATTTGTACAAGTAATAGAGGAAAGACAAGGCTTAAAAATAGGTTCTATAGAAGAAGCTGCTTTTAGATCTGGGTTTATTACTAAAGAAAAAATGCATCAATTAGCAAAGCCATTATTAAAAAGTGGTTATGGAAATAATTTATTAAAAATAAAATGAAAGTTACAGAAACAAGTTTAAAAGGATGTTATGTTATAGAACCTCTTTTTTTTAAAGATAACAGAGGTTGTTTTTTATTGGAATATAATAAAAAAGAATTTCAAGAAAAAACAGGTTTTGATGGAGATTTTGTATTAGGAAACCAATCTACTTCACAATATGGAGTTGTAAGAGGTTTACACTTACAAAGAGGAGAATTTGCACAAGCAAAATTAGTACGAGTTGTAAAAGGTAAAATTTTAGATGTTGCTGTAGATGCAAGAAAAGGTTCTGAAACTTTTGGCAAAGTATTTTCTGTAGAATTATCTGCAGATAATAATAAACAATTATTTGTGCCTAGGGGGTTTTTACATGGCTTTTCTGTTTTAGAAGATGACACTATTGTATCTTATAAATGTGATAACTATTATGAGCCTGCAGCAGAAGATGGTGTTTTATTTGATGATAAAGATTTAAATATCGATTGGCAAATACCTGTTGATAAAGTTACTTTGTCTGAGAAGGATACCAAGTTAAAAGCGTTTAATGGGTTTTAAGTAATAACAAGTATAGAAACTTATCTAAAAAAATAGTTGTTTCTAGTTGTGCTTTTTAATTATATGATGAAGAGGCTATATTCTGAATATTTATTATTAGACAAAGATAAAGGGGGTAAGTTTGTAACTTATTGGAAATAGGCTCAATAAAAAATAAGTTACTTAAAGTAAAAAAAATTGAATAGAATATTAGACTTTATTAAGAATAAAAAGAATTTAAAAATAATTAAGAATTTTTCAGCTCTTACATTAATTCAAGTACTTAATTATTTATTTGTTTTATTGTTAATACCATATGTAGTTAGAATTATTCACGCAAATAATTTTGGGTTAATTACTTATTATAATGAGATATTAGTTTATTTTATAATTTTAGTTAATTTTGGTTTTGAATTTACAGCTACAAGAAAAATATCATTAAATATTGATGATAAATTAGAGATAAGAAAAATTTTTTGGGAGACAGTTTTTGTAAGAACCACCTTAATGTTTTTTAGCTTTCTTATCTTTTTATTGATAATATTCTATGCAGAAAGTATATCCAATATTGGTTTATTGATAATCATTTTTTGTAAGATTATTGGTTTAACCTACCTGCCTACTTGGTTTCTTACAGGAATAGAAAAGAATAATATAGCAGCCTATTTTGTTTTCTTTTCAAAGCTAAGTGCTTTGATTTTAATATTGTTATTTGTCAATAATGAAGATGATTTTATTCTTTATGCATTAATTTTAACAATTGTAGAAATTGTAATAGGGTTATCTTTATTTATGTATGTAATTTATAAATATGATTTATCTGTAGTTATAAAACCAAACTTAAATTCGTTGTTTTCTATAGTAAAAGAAAATTTTTCAATTTTCTTAAATATTATTTTAAACCAATACGTAACTCTCAATTTTTTTCTATTAGGCTTCTTTGTTAGCGATGAATTATTAGGATATTACGGAGGTGCTTTTAAAATAATTATGCCAATTATGATAATCACTTGGTTCCCTTTAAATCAATCAATTTATCCTTTAATGAACAGAGCATTTGATGAGGGTTTAAAAAAAGGAATTACCATTTTTAAAAAGATGTTACGCCCTATTTTAATATTTAATTGCTTATTAACGTTATTTATATATGTTGCTGCGCCTCTTTTAGTGAAAATAGTTTTAGGAAAAGAGTTTGTTAGTTCTGTTAGAATTTTAAGGATATTTTCATTTCTTCCAATTCTAGTAACTCTAACAAATTATTTAACAATACAAGGTTTGTATGCAATGAAATTAGAAAGGTTATCGCCTTACATTGGGTTTTTTGTGGGGCTTACTTGTTTATCTTTAAATCTAATATTCACACCTGATTATGGTGTTTTATCTTCTGCATATATTTGGGTCTTTACTCAATTATTAGCAGTATTAATTACCATGTATGTATTGTATAAAAATGGACTAAATGTTTTAGAAAGAAATAAGAATAGTTAGAAATATTAAATTGTCTTTTATATTATTTTTTATGAAAAGAAAAAAGGTCAAGGTGGTTTTTAAAATAATAAGTTAATTAATTTTTTAGAATGATTAGAAAGATTGTTGAGATTTTTGCGCATTTTGTTAGTCTATTCTTTAATTATAGTTTAATTAAATATTGGAAGTTTTTCATAAATAATATTTACAGTTACAGTGTAAAGAGAAGGTTTAAAAAATGTGGTAATAATACTTTTATAGAAGCGCCAATATATATAGAAGGAGCTAGAAATATTACGATTGGTAATGATTTTTATTGTTTTAAAAGGCTACGAATTGAAGCTTATGAGAAGCATCTTCAAAGCAAGTTTAAACCTGTTATTTTAATAGGTAATAACGTTAGTATAAACTATGATTGTCATATAGGCTGTATTAATAAAATTGTTCTTGGAGATAACGTTCTTATAGGAAGTAGAGTGTTTATTACAGATCATTATCATGGAGATACAGATAATTCTAACATATTAGATGTTGCTCCAAACAAAAGGCAGTTAGTGTCAAAAGGTCCTGTTATCATTGAAAGCAATGTTTGGATTGGTGAAGGAGTGTCAATTATGCCTAATGTTACTATTGGAAAAAATTCAATTATTGGTGCCAATGCTGTTGTAACTAAAAGTTTTCCGGCTAATTCTATTATTGGTGGTGTGCCTGCCAAATTGATAAAAAAAGTGTAAAAAAAATGAAAGTAAGTTTAGAAGGGTTTAGTGTTGCTATTCCAGCATATAGTAGAGTAAAGGAGTTTGAAGAATTATTGGTATCAATTTATGATATGTCTTTTTTGCCAAATGAAATTGTTATTTGTGAAGATGGTTCTAAAGAACGAAAGGAATTGTCAGCAATAGGCTCTCAATGGAAATCTAAATTTCAAGAAAAAAACTGTAACCTTATTTTTATTGAAAACGAAATAAATTTAGGTTACGACGCTAACGTTAGAAAATTAATTGAAGTCTCTTCTTTTAAATGGGTTGTTTTAATTGGTAATGATGATTTGTTTTTAAAAGATGGTTTAAGTATTTTAAAGGAGTTTACTGACAGAAATGAAAATATTTCTATGGTGTCAAGGCCTTTTATAAGGTTTAGTGATGATATTAATAAACCATTAGGATTCTCTACTATAGATAGTAAAGAAAATATATATAGTAATTCTAACAAGAGTTCTTCAAAAATGATTTTTAGATCTTGTGGATTTGTTGGAGGATTAGTAATAAATAGAAACTGGGCTTTACCATTAGCAACAAAGAAATATGATGGTTCTTTGTACTATCAAATCTATTTAGCATGTAATGCTTTTTGTACAAATGGAATTGGTTACTTAAAATCACCAACTGTGGGTGGAAGAACAGGTAATCCACCATTATTTGGTTCTGCAGAGAGTGAATCTGAAATTCATATACCAGGAGCTTACTCAGCAAAAGGAAGAGCAAAAATGTGGAAATCTGTATTAGAAATCTCGCAAGACATAGGTACAAAATATAAAGTAGATATATATAAAGATTTAAAAAAAGAGTTAATGGTTAAACAGTCTTTTCATGTTTTTGAAATGAATGTTGGAGTTGGAGTAAGAGAATTAAAGGAGTTGAAAAGTGAATTAAAGAAAATAGAATTGTTTAATCATATTGTTCCAAAATTTTTATTTACTATAAATTATTTCTTTGGTAGAAATGCTTTAATTTTTTATCGATTAATTAGAAAAATAGCACAATAATAAATTGATAATAAAAACAAAATATTCACTTTTTAGAATTGTTTTAGTATTGGCTATAATATTTAATATAGCCTTACCTAAAGGAGGATTTGATGTTGCAGGTATACCTATTACTTGGGGCTATATTATCCTTTTCTTTATTATTTTTTTTACTCTTTTTAAAAGTTTACTTTTAACTAAAATAGGAACTTATAGGCTGCAGGCTTACTTACTATCATTACCATTTACTATATTTTTTATTTTCTATTTATTTTATGTTAAGAAGTTTTCTTTAGGAGGAGGTTTTTTAATATCCTGTATTATAAGTTTTGTTTTTTTTCCAATGATATTTTTATTGTTTTTTGAAGAATGGATAAAAAAAATCATTAAAGATTTTGACTTTTTTCACAAGATATTATTACGCACAATATTATTTATATCTGTATTTGGTATTATATTGTTTTTTTATAAAATAATTACAGGTGTAGCTTTTGAAATTCCTTATTTGACAGTGAATATTAAAGATTATGGTTTACTCAATTCGAAGCACAATAATAGAGGAGATGGAATATTTAAATTAATATCAACTTATAGTAACGGAAATATTTTTGGAGTTTGTATGTTGTTTCTATTACCTTTCACAAAAAATCATAAATGGCATAATATATTTTTAAAATCAGCTATGATTCTTACATTATCCAGAACAGTATGGGCTGGACTTATTATTTATGAAGTTATTTCTTATAGAAAACATTTTGTTAAAATGGCTCTAATAGGTTCAGGTGTTGCCTTTGCTTTAGTTTTTGTATTGGTATTTGTTTTAGGAAAAGATATGAGTTATCTATTAGACCCCACATTGAATGGCCGGTTAAATGGTGATTTTTTTCAAAAAATACATTTGTTTTTTTATGATTTAGATTTTAAAGGAATTACTGAAATGACTTACAAAAGTATTTTGGAGCAAATGGGTATTGTTGGTTTTATATTATTCGTTATTCATTTTTTTTCTTCATTATTTGTTAACCAGTTTTATAAATTATCTCAATATCAAAATGAATATCAAAAACAATTAAAAGTAGGGATATTGACATATTTAATTGTAGCATTTGTAGATGGAGCTTATGTTTTAATACCAGTTAGTTTGTTTTTATGGTTTTTTAATTCTTTAATTTTAACAAAACAATTAAAAGAAAATGAAGAAGGCTAGTTTATTTTTACTGCCCTTAGCAGTATCTTTTCCTATTGAAAAGCTAAGTAGTTTTTTTTTAGTACTGTTTTTGCTAACTCAATTGATTCTGTTTTTTTTAAAAAAGAAACATCTTACTTTCACTTACAAAATTTTTAAGAATCCATTAGTAATTTTGTTTTTTTTTACTTTTTTCTTATTAAAATTAAGAACCTCTTTAGGTGGATGGGATAGGGATTTATCGTTGCTATTAATACCTATGTTTTTTTCTTTCAGGAAACTTAAACAAGAAGATATTTACTTTATTTTAAAGTGGTTTGTTTATTTATTTGGTTTAGGATTGATAACTTGTCTATTTTATGAAATAATAGCAGAGTTTTATTTTTATAATTATGTCAATGAATGGAAATTAATAGAACATTATAAAAATAATCATATTTTTTATTTAGTGCATTCAATTTCAGAAAGAATAGGCTTTCATCATATTTATTTGTCATTATATATGTTTTGTGGTTTCATTGTTAGTCATTGGTTGTTGAGTGAAAAAGTTATTGATAGTATAAGAGAAAGGTGGTTTATAATCATTTTGATGATTTTCTTTTTTCTTTTTTCTTTTTTATCAATATCAAGAATGACTATTATTTCTTTTATTATTTATTTTTTAGGAGTAGTTTTCTATAGCTTAAAAAAAAGAAATAAGATAAATTATAGTTTAATAATATTCTTTATTTTTATAGGAGTATCCACTGTCTTTTTTTCAAACAAATTTACGGAAAGGTTTAAAAATATAAAAAATGACCCTAGAATTAATCTTTTTAATTTGTCTGTTGATTTATCTCAAGAAGCCTTTTTTTTAGGATATGGTGCTAGAAGAGGTGAAGAATTATTAATTGAAAAACAAAGGAAAGAAGGGGGTAATGTATATTACAATAATTCTCATAACCAATATTTAGATTATTTATTAAAAGGAGGGGGTCTTATGCTTTTATTCTTTTTAACACTTCTTTTTTTATTATCTAAGTATTTTATTGTAAATAATTTATATATAGGATATATATTTGTTTTCTTTTTTGCCTTACAATGCTTAACAGAAGCTTTAATGGAACGTTACAGAGGGATTATTTTGTTTTCTTTTTTAATTAGTATATTTCTTAAATTGGTGTCTTTTAAAAGTGAAAAAAAAATAATAAATTAAATTGATGAAAGTAGCTATTATACATTATTGGTTTATTTCAAGAAGAGGAGGAGAAAAAGTTGTCGAATCTCTTTTAAAATTATATCCAGATGCAGACATTTATACCCTTTTTTATGATGAAGAAAAATATGGAAATCATTTAAAGAAACATAATGTATACACCTCAAAGTATAATACTCCTTTTTATAGAAAATATTATCAAAAGATTTTCCCATTATACCCAAAAGCAGTTAAATCTTTAAAACTTAAACAAGATTATGATTTAATAATTTCTTCAGAATCAGGGCCTGCAAAAGGTATTCAGATAGATAATAATGCAAAACATGTGTGTTATATTCATAGTCCAATGAGATATTGTTGGGGGTTTACACAAGATTATTTAAACTCCATGAATATTCTTTTAAGGCCTTTTGCACGATTTCTTTTTAATAAATTAAAAGATTGGGATACTACCACTATTGATAATGTTGATTTGTATGTTGCAAATTCAATGAATGTAGCAAAAAGAGTGGAACGGTATTATAATAGAAAAGCAATTGTAGTTTATCCTCCAATAGAAGCTAAATTATTCGAGGAGCCTTTAGATTTAAAAAAGCATAAAGAGTTTTATTTAAGTTTTGGTGCTATAACACCTTATAAAAGAATAGATTTATTGGTTGATTGTTTTAATAATAATGGAAAAAAATTAATTATTATAGGTAATGGGTCTGAAAAAGAAAAGTTACAAAGGAAAGCCAAATCAAATATTGAGTTTAAAGGTTTTTTAGAGACTAAAGAGTTAGAAGAGTTTATTAAAGGAGCAAAAGCACTTTTGTTTCCTGGGGAAGAAGATTTTGGAATGATTCCCTTAGAGGTTATGTCATTTGGGATACCTGTAATTGCTTATAATAAAGGAGGAGCGCTTGAAACGGTTATTGAAAATAAGGAGGAAATTTCTAAATCTACGGGTATTTTTTTTAAGGAACAGGAAGTGAGTAGTTTACAGTCTGCAATTGATTTCTTCGATAAAGTTGAAAATAAGTTCAATCCAATTTGGATAAGAAAACATGCTAAAAAATTTGAAGAGAATAAGTTTTTATATAGTTTTAGCGAAACAATTACTAATCTGTTAAAATAATAAATTTGAAAAAAAGATATTCTTATTTAATAAAACCTTTACAAATTATTTTAGATATCATAATAATTAATTTAATTACTTACGTGATTTATGATATAGAATATTTTAATATATATTTTTTATCTTATATTACTGGTTTTTGGTTAGTTACTTCTTATTTATTTGGTTTTTATAAGATTTATAGATACACAAGTGTACTAAGGGTTTTTACACTTTTAGGAAAGCAGTTTTTAATTTTTACTTTAGGATATTTTGCTTATTTCGGTATTTTTAAAGAGGGGAGCGTTGTAAATAATCAATTCTTAATTTTAACTTCAATATTAAGTACTATAACCATCTTTAAGTTTTTGTTTTTTTTCTTATTAAAAAAATACAGATCCCTTGGAAAAAATTTTAGAACTACTGTCGTTCTAGGATTTGATGATTCTGCTAAAAAAGTAATTAAAATTTTTCAAAGCAAAGCTAATTTAGGTTATAAATACCTAGGTTTTTTTTCTGATAAAGAATCTAAATACTCTAATTATTTAGGTAAATTAAATGAATGTTTTAAATATATTTCCGAAAATTCGGTAGATGAAATTTACTGTTCATTATCCGTTTTAACTAAAGAACAAATTAAAGAATTAAATAAATTTGTTATCGAAAAAGGGATAGTTTTAAAACTAATTCCAGAGTCAAACGAACTTTACAGTAAGAATCAAAGTGCAGAGTATTATGATGATACGCTGTTAGTTTTAAATGTAAATAAATTGCCATTTGAATTTGCTGAAAATTTTTATATTAAAAGAATTTTCGATATTTTTTTCTCTTTGTTTGTTTGTTTATTTGTACTTTCTTGGTTGTGGCCAATTCTTTGGGTTTTAGTGAAATTAGAATCAAAAGGCCCCGTACTTTTTAAACAAAAAAGAGAAGGTATTAACGGTGAAGAATTTGTTTGTTACAAATTTAGGTCGATGAAAATAAATAAATTATCGGATAAAATACATGCTACAAAAAATGATGCTAGAGTAACAAAAATGGGAGCGTTTTTACGCAAAACAAGTATGGATGAATTACCTCAGTTTTTTAATGTATTAGTAGGTGACATGAGTGTAGTTGGACCCAGACCACATTTAGAAAGTTTGTCTTTAGAGTATCAAAAAGATGTAGATGATTATTTAAAAAGACATATTGTAAAACCAGGAATTACGGGTTTAGCCCAAGTAAGTGGGTATAGAGGAGAAATAAAAAGAAGGACAGATATTAAAAATAGAGTAAGGTTAGATATTTTTTATATCGAGAATTGGTCATTTTTTTTAGATATCAAAATTATTTTACAGACCATTCTTAATGTTTTTAAAGGGGAAGAAAAGGCGTATTAGATGACCGAAAATGTTACACTTACAGCCACAATTGTTCTTTACAATGAAAATCTATTATTATTAAAAAAAACAATTGACTCTTTTTTAAAAATAAATTTAGATAAGAAACTTTTTTTAATTGATAATTCACCTTCAAATACGTTACAGAAACACTTTATTTCTCCTGAAATTGAATATGTTTTTGTTGGTAAAAATATAGGTTTTGGTAGTGCTCATAATTTAGTTTTAGATAAAGTTAATTCACAATTTCATTTAGTTTTAAATCCAGATATTGAGTTTGACTCTCTAATTATTCCTATTTTAATTAGTAAATTAGAAGAAGAAAAAGAGGTTGCTTTTATAACACCAAAAGTTATTTATCCAAATAAAGAAAAACAATACGTTTGTAGAAAACATCCAACTTTTTTTGATTTGATAAATAGAAAACTAAAGATCTCTAAAAATCAAATTTTAAAAAACGAGTATAGAAATAAAGATTTATCAAAACCATTTTATCCAGAATTTATTCATGGTTGCTTTATGCTTTTTAAAACAGCCGATTTTAAAAATTTAAAAGGGTTCGATGAACGTTATTTCTTATATATGGAGGATGCTGATATTTGTAGGAAAATAGATGATTCAGGAAAAAAGAAACTATATTATCCAAACATAGAAATTATTCATCAACATCAAAAAGGTTCATCAAAAAATATTAAATTATTTTTTTATCACCTAGCATCCGCAATTAAATATTTTTTAAAATGGAGTTTTAGTTAAAATTAAACAATTATTAAAATTCATATTTCTAAAATGTCTTTCCCACGAAAGTGGAAATCCAAAGAATTTAAAATATATTTGCAACAACAACACAACACAACAAACAATGAATGTACTTATTTTAGGTTCTGGAGGTAGAGAACACGCTTTTGCTATTAAATTATTAGAAAGTAAAAAAATTAATAAACTTTTTGTAGCGCCAGGAAATGCTGGTACAGATAAAATAGCAACTAACATTAATATTAGTGTTACCGATTTTGAAGCTGTTAAGAAAATTACCTTAGAAAACCATATAAAAATGGTCGTTGTTGGTCCAGAAGTACCTTTGGTAGCTGGCGTACACGATTTCTTTTTAGCGGATGAAGAATTGAAAAACATTCCGGTAATTGGACCTAAAAAAGACGGAGCTTTATTAGAAGGATCTAAGGATTTCTCTAAGCAATTTATGCAAAAACACGGCGTTCCAACAGCTCGTTACGAGTCTTTCACGAAAGAGAACTTAACCGATGGTTTTGCTTTCTTAGAAACCCTAGAACCACCTTACGTGTTAAAAGCAGATGGTTTAGCAGCAGGAAAAGGAGTGTTAATTTTAAACTCTTTAGAAGAAGCAAAAACCGAATTAGAAGAAATGGTTTCTAATCAGAAATTCGGAGATGCATCTACAACCGTGGTTATCGAAGAATTTTTAAAAGGAATAGAATTATCTGTCTTTGTGTTAACAGACGGAAAAAGTTATAAAATTTTACCTTCAGCCAAAGATTATAAAAGAATCGGCGAAGGAGATGCAGGTTTAAATACTGGTGGAATGGGCGCAATTTCTCCTGTACCATTTGCAGACAAAGCCTTTTTAGATAAAGTAGAAGAATTGGTTGTAAAACCTACCATTACTGGTTTACAAAAAGACGGAATCGATTATAGAGGTTTTATCTTTATTGGATTAATGAACGATAATGGAAACCCTTCTGTGGTTGAGTACAATGTAAGAATGGGAGATCCAGAAACAGAAGTTGTATTACCAAGAATAAATTCTGATTTATTTGACTTATTCGAAGGTGTTGCACATCAAAATTTAAATGAAAAATCTTTTTCTGTAACAAATCAAACAGCAACAACGGTAATGTTGGTTTCTGGAGGCTATCCAGAAGCGTACGAGAAAAACAAAGAAATTACAGGTTTCGATACTGTAGAAGAATCTTTCGTTTTTCATGCCGGAACTACCATTAAAGATAATAAAGTAGTTACAAGCGGAGGTAGGGTAATGGCTATAACTTCTTTCGGAGACACTATAGAAGAGGCTTTAGAAAAAAGTTACAGAAGTATAGATAAGATTCATTTCGATAAAATGAACTACAGAAAAGATATTGGTTTCGATTTAGTGTAGATGTTTTATTTGGGCGTTTTAACAGGCTTTCAACTATATCTTTTTTTTCAGAAAAAGAAAAAAAAGGATGCCGTTTCAATCCCTAACGCACTTGTTTAAAATCAAAAATTTAGCCCTAAATTTTAATACGTATTAAAAAAATGGTAGCTTTAAATTGAACTAAAAATGAATGCTACCCAAAATAAAATAATTGTTGCACCCTTAAATTGGGGCTTAGGTCACGCAACGCGTTGTGTGCCAATTATAAATGCGTTGTTAGAAAACAATTTTACACCAATAATTGCATCAGACGGAAATGCTTTTACCTTTTTAAGAAAAGAATTTCCTAATTTAGAATATTTAGAAATCCCAACCTATGCTATTTCTTATCATAGAAATTTAAAGTTGGGATTCATTTTTCAGCTTCCTAGAATTATAAAAGCAGTTCGTAAAGAGCATCAAATTATAAATAACTTTATTCTTAAAAACAAAGAGGTTGTTGGTCTTATTTCTGATAATAGATTCGGTGTAAGAAGCAACTTAATTCCTTCTGTTTATATTACACATCAAGTAAATGTGTTGTCTGGTAGTACCACTTTCTTTACGAGTTATTTTCATCAAAAAATAATTAAGAAGTTTGATGAATGTTGGATTCCTGATACAACAAATTCTACTTTTTCAGGAAAATTGTCATTAACCCCAAAAAATATAAATACAAATTTTATAGGTGTTTTAAGCCGATTTAAAAAACAAGAATTACCCAAAAATATAGCGGTTTTAGTCATTATTTCTGGCCCAGAACCCAACAGAACTCTTTTAGAAAATAAATTGCTCTCAGCCTTTAAAAATGATATTAGAAATATTGTTTTTGTTTTAGGTAAAGTAGAAGCTGTGCAAAAAAAATGGATTTCAGGTAATATTACTTTTTACAACTATGTGCTTTCAGAAGAACTTCAAAATTTAGTTAATTCTAGTGAGATTGTTATTTGTAGGTCTGGTTATTCCTCTATAATGGATTTGGCTGTTTTAGGTAAAAAAGTGTTTTTTATTCCTACTAAAAATCAAGATGAACAAGAATATTTAGCTGAGTTTTTAGAGCAGAAAAAATTAGCTCCATTTTCTAAAACTGAAGATTTCTCGAAAGAAGAAATCTTAAAAACAGCAAATTATAAAGGTTTAAAAACAGCAGAAACTAAGTTAAACTCAAAATTATTTAGCCTTTTCGAGGGTAAAAGAAAACTCTGATCCTTCTCCGTAAGTACTTTTTAACAAAATGGTTTCATCATGCGCTTCTATAATGTGTTTTACAATAGATAAGCCCAAACCAGAACCACCTTGTTCTCTAGATCTACTTTGGTCTACTCTATAGAATCTTTCAAAAAGACGAGAAAGATGTTGTGGTTTAATTCCTTCTCCATTATCAATGGTTTTTACAATAAATTTATTTTCGTTGTAGCTTTCTACGGTAACAATAGTGGTGCCGTTGGGTTTTCCGTATTTAATAGAGTTAACCACTAAATTTATTAAAACTTGTTCAATTTTTTCTATATCACCTTTTACAAAAAGAGGAAACTCATAAATTCTATCAAACTTTAAAATGATGTTTCTTTTTTTTGCTTTCATTTCAAACAAATCAAAAACATTTTGCACCAATTCTAAAATGTTAAAAACAACCTTTTTAGGTTTCATTCCGTCATTTTCTAACTTAGCAATCATATCTAAATCTTTAATAACAGCAACCAGTCTTTCTACTCCTTTATTAGCTCTTTCTAGATATTTTGTTCTAATTTCCTTATCGTTTACAGCACCTTCAATTAAGGTTAAAATATAACCTTGTACTGTAAATAAAGGTGTTTTAAGTTCGTGTGCAACGTTTCCTAAAAAGTCTCTTCTAAAAGAGTCTCTTTCGGTTAAACTTTTTATTTCTAGTCTTTTACCTTCTACAAAGCGTTGCATTCTTTTAGACAGTTTTTCAATATCTGTAGTAACAGAATCTCTACGTAAGTCATTTACATCTAAAATAGATACATCTTCATAGATCTTTTTAAGACGTCTATAGATAAAATGTTCTGTTCTATATTGAATGATAAAAAAAGAAATGATGAAGAGAGTAAAAATGGCTAGAATAACTGTGCTAATTCCTAAGTGTTTTGTGTATAGAAAATAAGAAATGATACCAATTGTAAATGATAGTATGGTTAAATATAATGCAGACCAAAGTGCGTATGAATACGTTTTTTTTATTTTCATTTAAGGCAATTTTAATGTTCTGCGCCTTCTAAAACAAACTTATAACCAACACCTTTTACAGTTTTAAAGTGATCATCACCAATTTTTTCTCTAAGCTTTCTAATGTGTACATCAATTGTTCGTCCACCAACAACAACTTCATTTCCCCAAACAGTGTCTAAAATAACTTCTCTCTTAAAAACTTTACCAGGTTTAGAAGTTAATAAAGAGAATAATTCAAATTCTTTTCTAGGTAAAGAAATTCTTTTACCTGCTTTGTAAACTACATATTCATCTCTGTCAATAACAATATCTCCTATTTTAAAGGTTTCTTCGCTATCTTTTTCAGTTTTTAGTCTACGTAAAAGAGATTTTACCTTGCTTACTAAAACTTTTGGCTTTATCGGTTTGGTAATATAATCATCAGCACCAGCTTCAAAACCAGCTACCTGCGAGTAGTCTTCTCCTCTTGCGGTTAAGAAAGAAATAATAACATTTTCTAGTGTTTTTACTTTTCTAATTTTCTCACAAGCTTCAATTCCGTCCATTTCTGGCATCATAATATCTAATAAAATTAGATGTGGAATATTTTTTTTAGCAGATTTTATGGCTTCTTGTCCATTTGTAGCTGTAAAGATTTGATATCCTTCATTTTTTAAATTGTAACCAACAATTTCTAAAATATCTGGCTCATCATCTACTAATAAAATTTTAAAATCACTTTTATTCATATAGCTAGTTAAAGTACGATTGAATATCAAAAATAGTAATAATTATATTACCAATACGATTACTTAACAATCATTTAATCTCTTTGTTGTCAGTTAACGTTAATCTAACATAAGAATAATTACTTGGTTGGGCTTTAGTGTGTTGTTTTATTTTTTAATTTAAAGGTAAGTTAACGTGTTGTAAATCAGTGTTAATTTTATTATTTATATTTTTATGGCTATAATTTTAACAAAATTGCTTTATGAAAAAAAATTACTTTTTTACTTTTATGCTTACACTTTGTTTAACTGGAGTTTCTTTTGGACAAGAAATGCTGTTAAATGGAGGTTTAGAAAATTGGGATGATGATGTTACCCCAACAAGTTGGACGAAAGCAGAGGCTGTAACAAAGTCTACAGAGGCACATTCTGGCTCTTTTTCTGCTTTTAGAAATGGAGGTTCTGGTACAAAAGATTTATCTCAAACAATTACTGGTGTTGTTCCTGGTGAGAGCTATACAATTAGTTTTTGGTATAAAGTTACTACCGGAGATGATAAAGATGCTAGAATTTGGTGTACTTGGAAAAACGGAAGTGCAACTATTTATCATGTAGGTGATGGAAATGACCGCTCTAATGATCCTTTAAGAGGTCCGCAGGATGGATATTTAGATAATAATGGTGGTGTTTGGACTAAGTACGAAGTTACTGTTACTGCTCCTGCAGCTGTAGATGCTTTTTATTTTGAGGTAAGGTCTTACTCTAATTCATTAACTTATTTTGATGATTTATCATTTGTAAAAAATGCTACTGCTTCTTTAAAGAATAATTCAATAGAAGGTTTTGCCACGTATCCAAACCCAATTACAGATAAAAAAATCACTATAGCTAGTAATAGTTCAGATATTAAAGAAGTGTCTATTTTTAATGTTATTGGTAAAAAAGTGTTTTCAACTTCTTTTTCTGGTTTAAAGAAAAATTTAGATGTTTCTACAATTAATTCAGGAATCTATATTTTAAAAGTTACAGAAACTGGTAAAACGGCTACTAAAAAATTAGTGATTAGGTAATTTATAAGAACGTTTTTATTTTATAATAGGTTGTCTTAAAAAAGGTGTTTTTTATCAACTTAAGCTTATTTTGGGGTCTTATCTCATTTGATTAAGGTGCTGAACGGGTTTAATTTGATAAGTTTTACACTTTTATGGCAGCCTTTTTTATTTTTCTTATCTTTCTAGAGAAAAAGAAAACGTATTGCTATGAATTTATCCGTAAAATTAAATGATGTACTTTTTTTAGATATCGAAACTGTTCCTGAACAAGAAAATTGGCAACTGCTATCTAAAGAAACACAAGAACTTTATGCAAAGAAAACCGAGTATCAACGTAAGGAAGAGTTTAGCGCTTCTGAGTTTTATGAACGAGCAGGTATTTGGGCAGAGTTTGGTAAAATTATCTGCATTTCTGTGGGGTATTTTGTGGATGTAAAAAATAAGAAACAACTACGTTTAACATCTTTTTTTGGTGATGATGAGCATCAACTTTTAAGTGATTTTAAAGTGTTATTAGATAAACACTTTGCTAAAAAAAGCAATGTGTTATGTGCACATAACGGTAAAGAATTTGATTTTCCTTTTATTGCTAGAAGAATGATTGTACATCAAATAGAATTGCCTAAAAAGCTAAATTTATTTGGTAAAAAACCGTGGGAAGTTCCACATTTAGATACACTAGAATTATGGAAGTTTGGCGATTATAAACATTATACATCGTTAAAACTATTAACGTCTATTTTAGGGATTCCATCTCCAAAGGATGATATTGATGGGAGTGAAGTAGCTGATGTTTATTATAAAGAAAAAAATATACAAAGAATTGTAACTTACTGTGAAAAGGATACTGTTGCAGTTGCGCAAATTTTATTACGTTTTAATAATCAAGAATTATTAAAAGAGGAAGATATTGTAAGTGTTTAATTATTTTGAAGAGATCTAAAGATAAACTAAGAAGTTCTTTCCTGTAAGGTTTCAAAAACCATGGAGGTGTTTTATTTTAGGAGTTGTTAGGGATAACACCTACAAGGTCAAAAAAAGACCTTGCAGGTGAATAATGTTTATTTTACGCTAATTTTTTTGAGGTTTTCTCTATCAATCTCTTAAAAATCGGTGAACTTTTCGAAAAAAACTTTGCGTATTTGAGGTGAGGTGTTAATCTTCTAATTTCATAGAAAGCTCTAACCAGCGTTCTTCTTTTTGCTCTAAACTTGTTATAGTTTCTTGTAGCTCTTCAGATTTTTTAGCAATATCATCCGGAGCAATTTCTACATTTAAAAACTGTTTTTCTATGGTTGCTTTTCTTTTTTGAAGTCTTTCAATATCACCTTCTAAAGCACCAAACTCTCTTTTTTCATTAAAACTTAAGGCATTTTTAGTTGTTTTTTTGGAAGCTTTTTTATCGTCTTTTTTTACGGATGTTTTTTCAGGAGCTTCAGTTAAAGCAGTACCGTCATCGTAGGCTCTAAAATCTGAGTAATTTCCTGGAAAATTATCAACAACACCTTCGCCTCTAAAAACAAAAAGGGCATCTACAATTTTATCCATAAAATAACGGTCGTGAGAAACTACTAAAAGGTTTCCGGGGTAATCTAATAAGAAGTTTTCTAACACATTTAGGGTTACAACATCTAAATCGTTAGTAGGCTCATCTAAAATTAAAAAATTAGGATTCTGAATTAAAACAGCACATAAATACAAACGTTTTTGCTCTCCTCCAGATAGTCTTTCAACAAAATCGTATTGTTTCTTTTTATCAAACAAAAAACGTTCTAATAGTTGTGATGCAGAAATTTTTCTTCCTTTAGTTAAAGGGATAAATTCTCCAAACTCTTTAACAACATCAATAACCTTTTGTCCTTCTTTAATATCGATACCAGCTTGTGTATAATAACCGTACTTTACCGTTTCACCTAAAATAACTTTACCAGCATCTACAGGAGCGGTTTGTGTAATAATATTTAAAAAAGATGATTTTCCTGTTCCGTTTTTACCTATAATTCCTACACGTTCTCCACGTTTAAAAACATAATCGAAATTGTCTAGAATCTTCTTATCACCAAAAGATTTAGATACTTTATGAAGTTCAAGAATTTTACTTCCTAAGCGCTCCATGTTAATTTCTAATTGAACCTGATGATCTTGCCTACGTTGATGTGCTTTTTCTTTAATTTGATAAAAATCATCTGTTCTAGACTTCGATTTTGTAGTTCTAGCCTTTGGTTGCTTTCGCATCCATTCTAATTCTTTTTTAAATAAACTTTTAGCTTTCCCTAAATTGGTTGCCTCTAAAGCTAAACGTTCTTCTTTATTTTGTAAATAGTAAGAGTAATTTCCTTTGTATTTATATATTTTACCTTCATCTAACTCTAAAATTTCATTACACACGCGTTCTAAAAAGTAACGATCATGAGTAACCATAAATAAGGTAATCTTTTCTTTTGCAAAAAAGGCTTCTAGCCATTCAATCATTTCTAAATCTAAATGATTTGTAGGTTCATCTAAAATTAATAAATCGGGTTTATTAATTAAAACAATGGCTAAAGAAAGGCGTTTTCTTTGTCCTCCAGAAAGCGCTCCTACTTTAAGCGTTAAATCGTCTAATTTTAATTTAGATAAAATTTGTCTGTATTGTGTTTCAAAATCCCAAGCATTGTAATGCTCCATTTGCTCAAAGGCAGCTTGGTATGCATCTGTATCATCTAAGTTTTTTAAAGCTTTTTCATATTGATTAACAATAGAAAGAATTTTATTATCGGTTGCAAAGATGGTTTCTTCTATAGTTAGTTTAGGATCTATGTCATCTTTTTGAGCTAAATAAGCAATAGAAATGCCTTTTCTGCTAACCACTTGTCCAGAATCTGGTACGTCTAAACCTGCAATAATATTAAGGATAGAAGTTTTACCACTTCCGTTTTTAGCTACAAAGGCAACTTTTTGGTCTTTACTAATTCCAAAAGAGATGTCTTCAAATAACACGCGTTCTCCATAAGACTTAGAGATGTTTTCTACAGATAAATAATTCACAGAGTTAAATTTGTTTTTTGCAAAGAAACAAAAAACCCAAGCGTTAACTTGGGTTTTTGATATCATTTAATTTTTTTAGGGGAATTTTTGGGGGAAATAAATTAAATGTTTACTAATGTGAAGTAAATATATTGTAAAAAACACTACTTGTCAATCCCTGAAAACAGTGAAATTTTTACCTCCCTGAAAATGGTGAGATGCCTCCCTGAAAATAGTGATATAAAGAAAAAACCCTTAAGTTTTACTTAAGGGTTCTAGTAGTTAGGTTAGTTGATTTTTACTGTTTAGTTAATTTTTTTGGTAAACGTTTTTTCTTTATTTGTACTGTAGTTAAATAAATTTCTTTATTCGAGGTATTTATAGCTACAGTATTATTTTTAAAGGTATCTAACGTTAATAATTAATCCAATAAATTCTAATACAATAATGATGTAAATATATAATGAAAAAAGGTGCTTGTCAATCCCTGAAAACAGTGAAATTTTGTCTCCCTGAAAATGGTGAGATGCCTCCCCGAAAATGGTAATACAAAAAAAACCCTTAAGTTTTACTTAAGGGTCTTAGTAGTTAGGTTAGTTGATTTTTACTGTTTAGTTAATTTTTTTGGTAAACGTTTTTTCTTTATTTGTACTGTAGTTAAATAAATTTCTTTATTCAAGGTATTTATAGCTACAGTATTATTTTTAAAGGTATCTAACGTTAATAATTAATCCAATAAATTCTAATACAATAATGATGTAAATATATAATGAAAAAAGGTGCTTGTCAATCACTGAAAACAGTGAAATTTTTACCTCCCTGAAAATGGTGAGACAGCTCACTAAAAACGGTGATGTAAAAATTAAAACCCCAGGCTATGCCTAGGGTTTTAAAAATGTTTGGTTGTAAATTAGTTATTGTTTTATAAATTTTCGAGTAAATGTTTCTTCTTCATCTGTTAGTTTTATTAAATAAATTCCTTTTTTTAGAGTGCTAATATTTACAGCATTATTTTTAATAATACCTGAACTTATTATTTGACCTAATACATTTGTAATGCTATAATTAGATGAAAGTAAACTAAAATTAGGATTGATGTTTAAGATATCTATAGCGGGATTTGGATAGATCATTTTATCTCCATTAAATAAATTGTTATTTGCTGTAAAGCCTGTATTTGTAGATGGTAGTGCGTTTATAGAGTTTTCGGTAACTCCATTGCCAACAATACCTTTAATAGTTACTTGGTCTATGTAAATGTAATCGCTATTATTAGAGGCGTCATTTTGAAATCTAAAAGCAGCATTGGTTGCAAAATTAACATCAGCATTATTTAAAGTAATTTTTGCTGTGTAATAATTGTTGTTTTCAAAATTTGTTCCACTTGCCCAAGCAGCTACTGTAGTCCAAGATGATCCATTGTAATAACGTAACCAAAAATCTTCTCCGTTTTCCATAGAATAAGAATAAAAATAGAATTCTATTTCTACAGAATTGTAACTCGTTAAATTAAATGTTGGTGATGTCATTGCAGAACCTATACCAGAATTGTCTCTAATTCTTATTGAATAATTACCTTCATAAGAGCGAGAACCGGTGTATCTAAAACAATCAGTTCCTCCGTCAGACCATCCGTTCCAACCAGATTCAAAAAAGGCTTCATGTAGTATTGTTGTAGAACCTGTTATAGCCGCAGAAACTAGAACTGTTCTTGTGGTAGAGCTGCTGTTGTTAGAAGTGTCAGTTACGTTGTAAGTTATAGTGTAGGTTCCTTCGATTGCGGTATTTACATTTCCAGAGGTAGTAATGTTGGCCGTAATATCTCCATCTATATTATCGGTTGCAGTTGCACCAAGCTCATTATAAGTATCGCCAACGGTTAAATTTATTGTTGATGCACCATTTAAAGTGATAATTGGAGCAGTTGTATCTACTGTTTGTGTTTCGTTATCGATTTGAACGGTATAATCTTCAACCTCACCATAATTAAAAGATTCGCAAGAGGTTGGTGTACCGTTGTATTTCATAGAAATACGCATTCTAGTTGTTCCGTTTAAAGCGGAATTTGGTATTGTTATTGTTGTATTAACAGGTGTTGTTTTGGTTGCGTTTTGAGATAGAATTTGTTCTCCTGCGTCATTAAAATCGCCATCTTGGTTGTAATCAATCCAAGCAGCATATCCTTCAGAGTATGAAGTTCCTGTCCAGGTAGGAGTTACTGTTAGTGTGTAAACGCCTCCTTTATTTAAGTTGGTTGAAATACTTGTAAAATCAGAATAAAATTGTCCTCCAGAAGTATTGTTTATAGTTCCTAGTTGTACCTTACTAATATATTCATCATTTACATTTGTACTTGCAGCGTTACAATAAGAAAGTGGTGTGCTACCTGTTGTTGTTATATTGGTACTTGTAGATGTTCCGCTTCCACCAGAACTGCAATTGGCAATTACAGAAACGTTATAAGTTGTTCCGGAAAGTAAATTTGTGGCATTAAAAGAGGTGGTCGTAACATTGGTTGTTGCTGCTCCTACTGTTACGTCATAAGATGCTGCGTTTGATACTGCGTTCCATGATAAGGTAAAACTGTTGTTTGTAATAGAAGTAGCACTTAAGTTACTAGGAGCTTCTAATGTGCATGTTTGTACAAATTCTGCTCCAATACCTACCGCGTAAAAAGCATTGGTAGTTGCAATAACTTCGGGGCTATTTACACCATATAAGTCTTCTGCAGATTGTATTCCTGCTGTTCTTGCATCTGCATATTGAGATCCAGAAGATAAGTATACGCTCTCTGTTCTGTAGGCAATTGCAGCAGCTTTTGTAATGTTAATACCTGTAACGTTATAAGAATCTCCATTATCATTTGTTCCGCTTTTTCCTACGGATAAAATATAAAACCAATGATTTAAAACCCCACTATTATAATGTACCCCACCATTATCTCCTGAGCCAGAGTACCAGTTTGTGCCCTTATAAGTATCTGGTTGTCCGTAAGCATTTGGGTTAGATAAAGATCTAATTGGGCCTCCAATTTCTTCACCTAACAACCAAGTGTCTTTTGTAGGATCTGCATAATATTCTACGCTTGCAGCCCAAATATCAGAAAACCCTTCATTCATTGCTCCAGACTCATAAGAGTAGGTTAGGTTTGCTGTGTTTTCGCATACTGCATGCCCAATTTCGTGAGCAGCAATATCTAAAGAAGTTAAAGGAGAAAAACTTGTACCGTCTCCGTAAGTCATTACAGATCCATTCCAGAAAGCATTATCTTGATTAGAGTAACCATATTCTATCAGATCAAAATGTACATAACTTTTTATAGCGGCACCATTATTATCGTAACTA
Organism: Polaribacter butkevichii; assembly: GCF_038024105.1. Lineage (NCBI taxonomy): Bacteria > Pseudomonadati > Bacteroidota > Flavobacteriia > Flavobacteriales > Flavobacteriaceae > Polaribacter > Polaribacter butkevichii. The sequence continues at coordinate 2,247,067 of NZ_CP150661.1, read as the reverse complement.
TTTCTGTTATAGGTTTGATAAAAATAATCATATGTTTTTTCGGCACCCCAATGTGCGTCTAAAGCAGCATTGTCTTCATCAGAATTAGCGTGTTCAGATGCGGTCCAATTGTTGTCGTTATCAGTAAAATCAATGGCAGAATTGTAATTAATTCTAAGTTCCATATTATAGGTCTCAATTCCATTTCCTCTAGAGGTTTCTCTTAAAATATAGTTCCCACCACTTAAAGTTGTTTCAATATTTTGATTTCCACTGTATTTTGTAGCCGCATTTCCTGCAACAAATGCGGTGTTTACGTTTGGTGTTTCTGTTTTTTTATGAGAACCATGTTTCTTAGAACTGTTAAGATGCTTTATAATTGCATCTTTATAAACAACTTTACCAGAATGTGCATCTACATATATATAATTTCTACTAATAGGCTTAGTGGCATAGATATCAAACTTATATACTAACCTTGCTTTTTTGTGTTTTGTAATTTCTTTAGGTAAAATTAAAAGTTCTCCAACAGGTTTTTTATAATTGTTCATTATTTTGGCTTCTTCAGGGTTTTGCCATAGGTACTGTTTTGCATCAATATATGAAATGGCTTTTGTAAAAGCTGTTTCTTTAGAGATGTTTGGGATGGTGTTTACTTTGCCGACATCGTAAAAACTTCCGTTCATAGTTTTTATAGAGTTGTTCTTAGAGTGGGCAATGTAGTTTGCAAATTCTACTTTAATACCTTTAAATTGTTGTTGATATTTTTCATGTGTAAAACCTAATTTGTCTGTTTCGGTTTTAATTTTTAGTAAATTTTCATCAGGAGATAGTTTTAATTTTTTCCTTAGAATATCTGGGGCTCTTTGTAAAGACTTTTTAGAAGAATCATTAAGTTTTATAAACTTAGTGTTTTTGCCTTCTTGGGCGTTTGTTGTTAATAATCCTATTAAAAAGAAACAAGTTATTACTACGTTTTTAAAGTTTTTATACATCATATAAACTAAAATTTAGAAATGGTTGATAAAGGGGTTAAGTTTTTGTATTGAGTTTAAGTTAATATTTTATGTTAAAAAACTTAAATTTTTACAAATAACACAACAATATTACAAAATCATTAAATATTTCACAATACCTGAAAATGGTGAAATATATTCCTCCCTGAAAACAGTGATAAAACTCCCTGAAAAAGGTGAGTGTATTACTTTGTCTTTGTTAAATTCTAATTTCTTGAATTTCTTAATTAGTGCTATATTGCGAGCATATTATTGATAAAAGAAAAACATGAAAATAATAGTACCAATGGCCGGAATTGGGTCTCGTTTAAGACCTCATACGTTAACAGTTCCAAAACCTTTAACTGTAATTGCAGGAAAACCAATTGTACAACGTTTGGTAGAAGATATTGCTTCTGTTATAGATGAAAAAATAGATGAAATTGCATTTGTAATAGGTACAACTGCTAAAGGGTTTCCTACAGATACAGAAGCACAATTATTAAAAATTGCTGCAGAGTTAGGGGCAAAAGGATCTGTTTATGTGCAAGAAGAAGCTTTAGGGACAGCACATGCAATTTATATGGCAAAAGAATCTTTAAGCGGGCCTTGTGTTGTGGCGTATGCAGACACTTTGTTTAAAGCAGATTTTACTTTAGATGTAAATGCTGATGGTGCAATTTGGGTAAGTAAAGTAGCAAATCCAAGTGCCTTTGGTGTTGTAAAATTACAAGATGGTTTTATTACCGATTTTATAGAAAAACCAAAAGATTTTGTTTCTGATTTAGCAATTATTGGAATCTATTACTTTAAAAGTGGAGATAAATTATTAGAAGAAATTCAATATTTAATAGACAACGATTTAAAGGAAAATAACGAATATCAATTAACTAATGTTTTAGAGTCTTTAAAACAACAGGGAGCTAAATTTATTCCTGGAACAGTAGATGCTTGGATGGATTGTGGTAAAAAAGATCCAACGGTAGATACCAATAAGCAGGTTTTAGGTTTTGAGCATGAAGCAGGAAATAATTTAGTAGCAAAAGATGTTGTTTTAGAAAATTCAGAAATTATTCAGCCTTGTTTTATTGGTGAAAACGTAGTGCTTAAAAATACAAAAGTAGGGCCTTATGTTTCTATTGGAGCAAATAGTGTAGTAGAAAATTCTACCATTGTAAATTCTCTTATACAATCTAATGTTGCTATTTCTAATGCAAATTTAGACAATGCAATGATTGGTAATCATGCAAAATACAATGGTAAATATACTTCTGTAAGTATTGGAGATTATACAGAATTAACATAAATGATTATAAGATTAGAGAATAAAGAACAGAGAAAAAAGAGGGCTATTTATGTAAAGTATGCTCTCTTCTCTCTTTTTTTTATGCTCTGTTCTTTCAATTTTTACGCACAAGATAGCATACCAATTGCTAAAGATTTAACAGAAGAAAAAGAGTTAAATTTTCAGCAATTTTTTTTTAAGGCCTTGTCAGAGAAATCCATTGGTAATTACCAAAAAGCTATTGAAAACTTAGAAAGTTGTAACCAGATTTTAATAGATAATGAGGCTGTTTATTTTGAGTTTTCTAAAAATTACTTGCTATTAAATAAAACATTATTAGCAAAAGAATATATTAAAAGAGCATTAGAAGAAGTACCAAACAATAGTTGGATGCTTAAGCATTTGGTTAAAATTTATGTAAAGGATAGAAATTATTCTGACGCCATATCTGTTCAGCAAAAGTTAGTTGTTCTTAATCTAAAAGAACGATCGTATTTGTTGCAATTGTATTTGCAACAAAAAGAGTATAAAAAAGCTATTTTATTGATGGATGAAATGGAGCGTGATAATGCACTGTCTTCTTCTTTTAAGAAAATTAAAAATAACCTAGAGAATAAAGAGAGTAAAACGGTTGTAGAGAAAACAGTAAAACCAGATGCTTCGTTAGAAGATCAATTTAAAGAAGAGAAGTCGTATGCTGTTTTAAAGCAGATTTTAATAACCTCTAAAGAGAATTCTGAAGTGCTTTTAAAATACTCAAATGAAGGAGTTTCTCTTTTTCCTGCACAACCTTTTGTATATTTAATGAAAGGAAAGGCATTAAATTATCAGAAAAAATATAAAAAAGCGTTATTGAGTTTACAGAATGGTATCGATTTTGTTATAGAAGATGCAATGGAGTCTAATTTTTATAAAGAAATGGCTATTTCTTATAAGGGTTTAGGTGATTTTAATAAGGAAAAGAAGTTTATTGAGAAATCAAAAAAAATAAAAAAGTAAGAATGAAATTTTTAAAATATTTTGTGGTCTTTGCGGTTGTATTTACTTCTTGTAAAACAAAAAAGAATTTAATAGATGCAAATGCTATTGCTACAGAAATGTCTGCTAAAAAAGTGGCTAGAAAACACGTTGCAGCTAATTTTGATGAAAAAACGGTTGATGCTAAGTTAAAAGCAAATTTTAATAACGGAAAAGTAAAACAAAGTATTTCTGTAAGTTTAAAAATGATAAAAGATGAGGTAATTTGGTTAAAAGGAACTAAATTTATTACCGTGTTTAAAGCAAAGATTACACCAACTTCTGTAAGTTATTATTCTCCTTATGCTAAAAATTATTTTGAAGGAGATTTTAGCATGTTAAAAAAAATATTAGGTACAGATATTAATTTTAATCAGCTTCAAAATTTATTTTTGGGACAGTCTTTAACAAATGTAAAAGAAGAAAAGCAAACGGTAGTTATTGCTGATAATTCGTATGTTTTATCACCAGAAATACAAGCAAGTTTGTTTGATCTTTTCTTTTCTGTAAATCCTTCTCATTTTAAATTAGATAAACAATCTGTTGTAAATTCGATAAAAAATCAGCGTTTAGATATTTCTTATCCTTCGTATAATGTGGTTGATGATGTTGTTTTCCCATCAGAAATAAAAATAAAAGCAAAACAACCCGGTAAGTTTACAAATATAGATTTTATTGTAAAATCTGTTGAATTTAATAAAGATATTGATGCTTCATTTTCGATACCTAATGGTTACAAGCAAATAAAATTATAGTGAAAAGTAGAAAGTTTTACATACCCGTTTTAATTTTTTTTCTAAGTATTTTTTCTGTTTTTGGACAAACAAGAAAAGAGTTAGAAGCACAACGTAAAAAACTTAATTATGAAATTAAGCAAGTAAACTCGTTGCTTTTTAAAGAAAAAAAGAAAGTAAACAATGCTTTAGATGACTTAAAAGATTTAAACAGAAAAATATATGTTAGAACACAATTAATTGCTACGATTAACTCTGAAGCAAAAATTTTATTAAAAGACATTCGTAAAAATGAAACGGAGCTTAAAAGTTTAAAAAAGAAGCTAGCGGACTTAAAAGCAGATTATGCTGATATGATTTTTAAATCGTACAAAAGTAAATCTCAGCAAAGTAGAATGATGTTTTTGCTCTCTTCTCAAAGTTTTTATCAGGCTTACAAAAGGTTAGAGTACATGAAACAGTATACTTCTTTTAGAAAAAAACAAGGAGAAGAAATTGTAGTTCATACAAATGAAGTGCAACAGTTAAATGATTCTTTATTGGTTCAAAAGGCTTTAAAAGATACTTTAATTTTGTCTCAAAAAGAGCAAAAAAAAGAAATTGAAATTGATAAAAAAAATCAAGAGAAATTAATTGCTACTATTAAGAAAAGAGAAAGTAAATACAAAAAAGAGCTTCAAAATAAAGTTAAAGAAGAGAAAAGAGTTACTGCTCAAATAGATAAGAAAATTCGTGAAGAAATTGAGCGAGCAAATAGAATTGCACGATCAAAATTAAAGGATAAGCCAAAGACTTCGGTTAAGAAAAATGAATTTATTTTAAGTCCAGAAGCCAAAGCTTTAGCAACAAAGTTCGAGTTAAATAAAGGTAGGTTGCCTTGGCCTGTAAGCGAAGGTATTGTTGTTAGAAAATTTGGAAAACAACCGCATCCATCATTTCCTGGAATTACTGTTAACGGTACTGGTTTACATATTGTAACCAAACAAGGTAAAGATGCGCAAGCTATTTTTAATGGTAGTGTGCTTAATGTTTTGGTAAGTGCAGAGGGTAGAAAAAACGTTTTAATACAACATGGTAATTATATTTCATCTTACAATAACTTAGAAAAAGCGTATGTTAAAAAAGGAGATCGTATTGTAACGGGGCAAAAAATTGGTCAGATTTTTACCGACAAGGTTTCTAAAAAAACAAAGTTAATTTTTGTGTTGTTTAAAAATACAACACGTTTAAATCCTTCTTCTTGGATTTTAAAAAGGTAATTTAATTATCTGGTTGCGGAGAATATTTAATATTTTTTTGAAGAATAACAGCATTTGGTAAGGTTATTAATTCTTTTTCTGGTGTTCTTAATGTGATAAAAAAAGCACCAATATCTCTAATTTCACCTGTAATATTATTGTCTTTCTCTAAAATAGTAATAGTGTCTCCTATTTTTACAGGGTAGTTTATAAATAAAATTAAACCTGCTGTAATATTAGAAAGTATAGACCATTGAGCAAAAAAAGCAATTCCTAAAATGGTTAAAAAAGAAGAAACATATACTAATAGTTGTTTTTCATCAACACCCCAAATAAAAGAAACTAAAACAATTACTGTAATATAAATTAGCACGGTAACTATTTTATTAGTTACTATAATTCTTGCTTTTTGAAATCCAAACTTTGTTTGAATCTTTTTTAAAGAATTGGTAATTAATAAGCGTGTTAAAATAGCAGTTACAAAAATTGCAACCGAGTAAATAATTTTATATTTATATAGCTCCATCATAATTATTAGTATTTAACTAAATAGTGCTTTTAAGGCAGTGGCATCGCTAGGTTTTAGTTTGCCAGCTAAAACTAAACTTAATTCTTTACGTCTTAATGCACCTTCAAAACGAGTTTCTTCTAAATCTGTTTCTGGTCTAATTTGAGGAATGGCAACAGGTTTTCCGGTATCATCTACCGCTACAAAAGTGTAAATACCTTCGTTAACTTTAGTTCTAGATCTAGATTGTCTGTCTTCTATCCAAACATCTACGTATATTTCCATAGAGGTGTTAAAGGCTCTAGAAACTTTAGCTTCTATAGTTACCACGCTTCCTACAGGGATTGCTTTATTAAAAGCAACATGGTTTACAGAGGCTGTAACAACAATTCTTCTAGAATGTCTTTTTGCTGCAATACTACAAGCTCTATCCATTCTTGCTAATAATTCGCCCCCAAAAAGGTTTTCTAAATAATTTGTTTCACCAGGTAAAACTAAGTCGGTAAGTATTGTTAAAGATTCTTTTGGCGTTTTTGCTTCCATCAAAAAATATTTTTGAACAAAGATACAATCACTTATTTAAAAGTGAAGTTTAAAAACGTTAAAGAAAAAAGGAATTAATCTAATTTTTTAGTTAATAACCAAGCGTCTTTAGAAACCGTTTTTTGAATTCGGTAAAGACTGTTAATTGCTTTATTACGATTAGAATAGCTGTTAAAGGTAACTTGTGTAAGTCCCCATTTGTTAACGCCAATTATTTTAGCATCATACCCTTTAGCTTTTAATTCGATAACTTTTTTTTCTGCATTTTCTGCAAATTGAAAAGCTCCTGCAATAATATGGTATGGTTTTGCTATTTCTTTAGCAACATTTAAATTAATAGTTGGTAAAGGGTTAGAAATTACAAAAGTAGCAGATTGTATTTTTTTCTGAATTGCTTTTTCTTGATTGGCTATAGTTACTTTTTGCTGATTATTTTGATAACCGTTATAACCTGCAAATCCTAAAGTTAATAAAACAGCAGCTGTTGCAGCATATTTTATAAATGCAGGTATTCCTTTTTTCTTTTCTTCTGTAAATACAGGAGTTAAAGGTTTTACTTGCTCTTTATATCTTGCAATTGCAGAAGATTCTACTGTTGCTAAACCAAAAGACTCTGTTAAATAGTTAACGGTAGTATTGGGTTCAAAAATAATTTGTTTTGCTTCATTTAAAGACAAAATACCTAAATTATCTATTTGTACTTGCTTATTTTGTAGCTCATTTTGCCACTTAATTACAGATAATGAAATAGCAGTAGATGCTTTCTCGAAAGAAATATTTTCTGCAGAAGCAATATAATTTGCTAATAAACCATCGTTGTGCTTTAACAGGCTGTTAAATGTAATTTGTTTTGTTGGTGGGGTAAAGGTGTTTGTAAAATTATTCACCTTTGCACCAATTCTATTTGTTACAAATCCTCCAAAGTCAGGTACAATTACACAATCGTATCTGTATAGTAAATCGTTAATGTATGTTGCTAAATTCATTGTAACAAATATAGAAATTAAGACGTTTTGTAAAACAATTTCTTAACAATTTTATCAACAAATATTTTATATATTGGTATTCAAATTGTTACCAAATTGAAAGAAGAAAAATTATTGGCAATCTTAAGATTGCAAAAATGCAAAGCTATTGGAGATATTTTGGCCAAAAAGCTTATTGTTAATGTGGGAGATGTAGAACAGGTTTTTAAAGAAAACACTGCAATGCTCTCAAAAATAAACGGAATAGGAAATCATGCTTTAAAACATTTGTTTGATGTTAAAAATATAGAATTAGCACAAAAGGAATTAAAATACATTAAAGATAACAACATTTCTTACACCTATTTTTTAGATAATGATTATCCTAAAAATCTTCAGCATTGCATCGATAGTCCTATTTTAATGTTTAAAGATGGAAATTTAGATTTCTCTAATTCCAGAATTATTTCTATTGTGGGTACACGAAATATTAGCTCTTATGGGCGTAATTTTTGCAATCAATTTATAGAAGAAATTGCAACCTACAACCCTATAATTGTAAGTGGTTTTGCTTATGGAGTAGATATTTGTGCACACAAAGCAGCGGTAGAAAATAAGTTGCAAACAATTGCTGTGTTAGCACATGGTTTTGGGCAAATATATCCGAAGGTTCATAAAAAATATATTCATCAAGTAAATGAAAATGGAGGTTTTTTAACTGAGTTTTGGAGTGAAGAAGATCCTCTAAGAGAAAATTTTCTAAAACGTAATAGAATTGTTGCAGGCATTTCTACAGCAACAATTATTATAGAATCGGCATCTAAAGGAGGTTCTTTAGTTACCGCAGATATTGCTAATTCTTATAACAAAGATGTTTTTGCTGTACCTGGTAGAACTACAGATTTGTATAGTAAAGGGTGTAATGATTTAATTAAAAACAACAGAGCGCACTTGTTAAATTCGGCAGCAGATGTTGTTAAAATGTTAAATTGGGATGTTCAAGAAAAAACCAAAACAATTCAAAAACAATTATTTGTAGAATTGAATGAGAATGAGCAAAAAATTCATGATTTGTTACACGATAAAGGACAACAATTGTTAGATGTTATTTCGTTAGAATGTAATATTCCTATTTATCAATTATCATCTATTTTATTGCAAATGGAATTAAAAGGGGTTACAAAACCTTTACCAGGAAAGATGTTTGAACTTGCTTAATAATGCTTATTTTTGATATTATGAAGTCAGAAAGAAAACTAATGTCTAAGAAGAAACCTACATTTCCTGTAAATGAAATGTTGAGTTCGTATTTAAAAAAATATAATAGAAACATAAAAATTCCTATTTTTTATGACGATCTGTTACGTTTTCAGGGCTCAATTACGGTTTACGATAAAAATGAAGAAGATACCCTTTGGATACGTACTTATTATTCTGAATGGGATAGAGCAGAAATTGATAAAAGTTTAAAAAAAATATATACCATGTTGCTTTCTGACGGAAGTGATGAAACCATTCCGTTTTTAAATGTAGACGCCATAGATTACTGTACGTTTGGTAATTCTAAACCCTTTAGAGTTAAGGTAAGAAATATTTTAAATGACAATTTTACTTATTTTTATGTAAAAAAAGCAGATGCTTCTCGTGTTTATGGTTTAGAATTAGAACATATATTATCACCTCATAATATTAATTTCTTAGTATATAAAGATACTTTAATAGAAGAGCATATTGTAGGGATTCCTGGAGACGATTTTATTAAAAATTTCTTGCCAAAATGTAGCGAATCAGAAAAATCTCAGATAGCCAAAGAGTTTGTTAAATTTAAAGAACGTTGTTTGGTTAGGTTGTTAGGAGATATGCGTTCTTACAATTATGTTGTTACACCAACGCACGATTTTTCTCATATTATTTATAAAATTAGAGCCATTGATTTTGATCAGCAATCTTTTGAAGGGAATTTAAAAGTTTACAATCTTCAGTTTATGAAAGAAAACTTTAAGATGGTAGAAATGGTTGGTAAAAAATTACAAAATAGTTCTATAAATCAATACAAAATAGAAGAACGTTCTTTTATGGCAAAACGTATGATTACAGCGCCAAGAAGAACAGAGTTTCTTATTAATTGTATGAAAAACGATACGATTTCTTATCCTAAAAATGTAGCATTATTAAAGAACCAACTAATTAAATATGTGGGAGATGTAAAGTTTAAAGAGTGTACAAATATGGGAGAAATTTTAGATACTATTTTATCTTTTGTAAAACGTAATTACTTAGATATTAGTAATAAAGAATTGTTTTAGAAGCTATTTCCTGCTTTACACTATATCTTTTTATTTCTGTTACAGCTAATTTATTTTATTGTAATCTTTGGCAATTTTATTATTAGAAACAGATTGCTTCGTTCCTCGCAATAAGCTTATAAAAGAGGCATAAAAAGGATGTCGTTTCAATCAGGGCTAGAGTTTGTTTGTTGTTATTTTAAAAATATTAGTCAATTATAATGCTTATTGGTAAGTTGTATTTTGTTTTTACAATTTTATCAGCTTGTTTTCCAGGGATTAATTGTGGTAATTTTTTAAGTGCTTTTATAACCTCTTTTTCTAATTTTCTGTTAGAAGATTTAGCTTTAATATCTGTCACGTATCCCTTTTTATCAACAATAAATTCAGTATAAATTTGGTGTTTACCTTTTTTTAAGTCTAGTTTTTGGGAAGGTTTCGTATTAAAATTTTCCTCAAAGAAAATCTTAATTCTTTTCTCAAAGTTTTTTTGAGTATTTTCTTCTGATTCTTTAAACTTTGGGCTTTGTTCAATAATAAATCCCATTATAATTTCTTCCTCTTCAATTTCATTAAATTCAATAACTCCATCAATTTTTAATTCTTCAACAACTTCGCCTGTAGTAACTATCTCTATAGGTTCGTCATTTTTTAAATTGGTATTACAAACTGTAATTCTAGTTGTGGCAGGAGAATGGGGGAGGATTTCTTTTTTAGTTACAATAATAGTGTCTTCTTTAAGTATGTTTTCTAAGGAGTTAGTTTCTTTTTTTATATTATTAATTGTATCAATAATTACTACATCTTGTATTTTTTGTTTTTTACCATCCGTATATTGGCAAGAAAAAAGAGTTGTGCCCATCACAAAAAATAAAGACAGCACAAATAATTTTTGAAAAGATAAATGTTGATCAAAAACTACTTTAGGAATTTCAATTGTGATACTATTTAGTTGTTTTTTATAAAAATGCCCGCAAACTCGCTTTTTTTTATTTTTAATTAAGTAATCTGTAATTTCACTTGTAGTTTTTTTAGTAAAATCAATCACAGTTTTAGAACAAGAACTGCAAAATTTTCCTTTTTCTTTTTGGGTCATCTTGTTCCAATTTTCATGACAAGGTTTAGGAATTGTAATTTTGAGTTTCGAGTTCATAATATTAGTTTTATGAAGTCTAAATCAAAGAAGATGCCAAAGTTAAAATTTTGTTAAACAGTAAGTATTTAAAGCAAAAAGAGGCGTAAAATAAAATTACGCCTCTTTTTTATATCAGTCTTCTAAATTAGAAAGCACCTATAAAATGACTTCCTTCTGCATTTACCAATTCTGCACCTTTAGTTACAACACCAGTTTCTGTATCTATAACATAAATGTTTCCATTTTTTCCAACAGGAGCTTGTGTTACATATATTTCTGTACCATCAACTACAAAACCTTGGTATTGGAATAAGTAAAAATCTGGATCGTAAGGAATGGCATCAATTTTAGTAGCCGTTTTAGCATTTAAATCTACAAGAGCAAAAAAGCCTTGTGCGCCTGCTAAACCATCCTGAGAACCATTATGACGGTAAGCTACAACCGCTTTACCATTTGCAGCTGGTCTCCAAGCAAGAATATAAGCACCTTCTATTCCTAAAGCGTCATTTAGGTTAAAATTATAAGAATTATCATATTCGTTATCAGCTCCAATTTTTAAGATATAAGAACCTTCTGGGTCACTTTGGTTGGCTTGGTAAACACTTCCTCCGTATTCGAAAGCGTTAATGCTTCGGTATCCGTTGGTGTTTCCGTGTCCTAAAGTAGACGTAATTACCGTTGGGTTTAATAAAGAAGGGTAATCTAATACAATTGTTTTAGAACCTAAAATTTCATAACCACTATCGTTTTCTACAGTTGCAGGATCTACTTTACTTAAACGAGCTCCAATATATAGTTTATCTCCAGCCTTATTTAAAGTAGGCATGTCAATTCTAGAAATATAATAACCTTTTGCTTCTTCTTCTGCACTTAAACGTACAACATGCTCCTTGAATTCGTTTATTGAAGAGTTTACTAAGTCTAAAGTTACTACACCTATTTTAGCTTCTGTATAGTTATAAGTATCATCTGTAGCATCATCCGGAGTACCATTGTCATCAACTTGGTGTTCTGTAGATACATAAACTGCAGATCCTGTTTGGTCTCCATCAAATAATTTTATCCACCTTGGTGCGGTACCAACATAAGGAGCAATACTAACCTCAGAACCCGTAGGAGTAAATGTTTGTCCGCCTTCTACAGTGTATTTTGTGTAATTACCACCAGTATCACCTGCGTAGCTAATGTTAAAAATAGTACTTCCATCTTCAGAAGATTGTAATCTTGCAGTTCTGTTTGATGGTGCAATAAATCCGTTTTCAAAAGGATTAATAGATACGGTTGGGTCTTTAGCATCTTCGCTAGTTACAGCGTAAATTAAAGTTCCTCCGTTTCCGTCTCCTGGGTTATCGCCCATTTTTGCTCCTGCAACTGTAATCCATCTGGTGTCTTCGATTGGGTTAGGGGTAACAGTGTCGTCATTAATATCATCACTACATGCAGTTAATGCACCGAATGCTAATATAAAGGCTAATGCTTTGGGGTTTGTAAATATTTGTTTCATTTTATACTATTTTATGGTTAAAATTTATTTATTGTGTAATTTAATTTTAGGTAAAAAGCTCTTCCTGGTTTCTGTACAGATAAATTATCATACACCGGTTTATCGAATATGTTTTTAACATCGAAACTTGCTACCAGTTTTTTGTTTGGAAAAGCATAACTAAGCCCAAGATCTTGTGCTAGTTGTTTAGGTACTTCAAAAAAATCATTACCAACAGTATTTGATCCTTGAGAAGTTAAGTAAGAAAAATCATCTGTAAAATACATGTTGTAGAATAGGTTTAATCTAGAGTTTTTCTGAATTACATTTTTAAATGAATATCGTAAACTACCATTCATTGTAAAAAAAGGAGTGTTAGGCACATCTATTTCTACACCGTTGTTCTTAACCTTTAAATCGAATTTAGAGACATTAAAATTTAACCCAAAGTTTCTGTTATAGGTGTAGTTTATTTGTGCGTCTATTCCTTTAGAGGTTCCGCTACCTTGGTTAACATATACTATTAGTTCATCATCAACATTAAAAGAGGTTTCTATAGGCAAACCAATTCTATCTTTAATATTTCGGGTAAATAAATTTGTAGAAAGGGTAAGAGCATGTTTTTTTACATGAAAAGTTCCGAATCTAAAACCTAAATTATAGTTGTTACTTTGCTCTGGATTAATGCTAGCATTGGCAACTACATTATCACCATCATTACCAAAAACTTCTGTTTCATCTGGTAAACGAATTGCTTTTTCTGCTGAAGCAAGAAGCGTTATTTTGGGAGAAATCATGTACGAAGCAGCAAAACCATAACCATTGTGTTTTTTGTTGCTGCTAATGGTTTCGTCTACGATTCTGTTAACTCCGTTAGCATCTTTTTCTATGGCAGGATCTATGCTTATTGTTTTCTGTTGATAATGTTTTCCAAACAAACTTGCTTTTAGTTTGTTATCAAAAGGAGAAAATTCATATGTTAAAGAATAGATGTTTTTATAAAGATTTCTGGTGCCTTTAAATGTGTTTTCTAATAGTGATACTAAAACGTCGCTATCTTCTCTATCAACTCCGCTATACACATGGTTTACGAGTACTTTATGCTGTTTATTAATGTCATAAGAAACTCCAGTTCTTATAGAGGCTACTTTCCTTTTAATTTTGGCTAAGGTAGGTCCGCCTTCTTGTTGAGAACCCCATGTATATTTGTATTCGTTACCTCTAAAATCAATTGCTCTTTCTCCGTTCCAGCTATAAGCCCAAGCAACAGTATCGTTAACTGCACGGTTTCTTTTACCGTACAATCCATTTATTTTTAAGTTTAATCCTTTTGTAAAAAGATTTTTCTTTTGATAGTTTATGTTTGCCAACAAAGCATCCGATTCTAAATACCTGTCCTTGTATGGAGTAATGGTCATAAAAGCACCATGTTGTACTTCTTTATAATCATCAGAACCTGTTATTCCAATAAAAAATTGATCTGCCCATTTTACGTTGGTAAAACCAATCTGAGCCATTCCACCGGTAGATCTATAAGCATCATTAAATCTTCTGGCTGTAATAGGTGTTTGCACTCCGCCTAAACCAGTAACAACAACGCTTCTGCCTGAAACTTTATAATCATTATCAGAATAATTATGAAAAAGAGACGCTTTTACTGTTAAACCCGTTTTATCAAAACGATACAAACCATTTACATTTGCTTGTAAAGTATTAAATGATCCGTAAGAAACCGATGCATTTAAATTGGTTTTAGTGTCTTTATGAAGTACAATATTAATAGCGCCACCCAAAGCATCGTCTGCCAAATGTCCTGGAACCACACCTTTGTAAACTTCAATGTTTTTAATCATAGAAGGAGGAATACTATTTAAATTAAAAGAAGAACCATAAACGGCACTAGGAATTCCGTCTATAAAAATTCGTACTGCGTTGCCAGACAATCCATTTAAACTATAACTAACGTCCGAACCTAAACCTCCATTTTGACGAATTTTAACACCAACTGTTGTGTTTAATAATTCGTTTGTTTGGATGTTTCTAAGACTAGCTTCTTTTGTTTTTATAACATTTACAGCAAAACCTTGAGTTTCTTTTTTTGTTTTTTCTGTTTTGGTAGTTATCCTTACTTCGTCTAATTGATTTTTTATCAACTCTAAGGATAGATTAACTTCTTTTTTCTTAGTGTTAAGTAAAGCTGTGATTATTTTCCGTTTTGAATTTAAAGAATGGAATTGAATTTTATGCGTGCCGTAGGGTATCGATTTTATATAAAATTCTCCATTAAAATCAGTAACAGTTTCTTTGTAGAAATGCGCTCCTTTTATAACTACAAATACATCTATTGCAGGTTCGTTATTGTTAAATTTTACTTTACCATAAAAATCTCCTTCTTGACTAAATGAAGCGTATGATAAAAGAAAAAGTATACATGTTTTGATAAAATGAGACATTCTTTTTTTTTGACAAATATAGTTTTATTTATATTTAATCTAAATAAGCTTAGTTGTTTTAGTGAATTATAATTTTAAATATGGTTTTAGGGGTGATGTATTAATTTTAATGGGATAGTATTAAGAATAATTAAAAAATGACGCCTTATTTTTAATGATTCTACATAGTGTGTTCTGTAGATTTACCTCTTTTGCATAGCAAAAACACCTATAAAAAATGATTTTAGGGCATTTTGTAAAGAGAAAATCTAAAAAAGATATTAAATTTTGTAAGGTTTGCTGTTTTAGAAGTGGTTTCTGTTAAGTGGTTTGTTTCCCACTTCTAAAACTTTCTATAACTACGGTTGATAAAATTAAACTACCTCCAATAAAAGTATGTAGGGTAGGAATTTCGTTTACAAAGAGGTAGGCAATTATAATTCCAAAAATGGGTTGTACACTACTAATAATACTTGCTGTAGTAACTGTAAAATGTTTTAGAGAATGCACCATCATTGTGTGTCCTATAGCAGTAGTTATTAATGCAACTACTATTAAAAGAGGGATTTGACTTTGTAGGTTAGAAAAATCACTGAAAAATAAAACAGGAATTAATAGTACAGCAACAACAATCATTTGGTGTAACATTAACGCACTTCCGTTATAGTCTTTTACATGTTTTTTAATGGTGAGGTTTCTAAGAGCGTAACAGAAGGCGGATAAAATTCCGAATAAAATTCCTTTTAAATCATTGCTTTCTAAAGAAAAATCTGGGACTAAAATGTACACGCCAATTAAAACGATAAGGGCTAAAAAAATATGTACAGGGTTTAATTTTTGTTTAGAAAAAAAAGGTTCTAAAAAAGCAGTGATTACAGGAAAAGTATAAATAGATAGCATTCCTAAAGCAACATTAGATAACTTTAATGCAATAAAATAAGTAACCCAATGAGCACCCATAAAAAAACCACTAATGATAAAAGAAATAAAATCTGCTCTCGATTTTATTTTTAAATCGATCTTTTTAATTTTACAAAAGATATAAATAAAAACAGCTGCTAAAATTGCTCTACATAAAATAATAGCCTCTGCAGGCAAAGCAATATATTTTCCTAAAACACCAGAAGTACTAACGAAAAGGGTTCCTAAAAGTAAAAATGATACGTTTTTTCCGTGTAAGTTTTCCATTAAATTTTTATTGTAGTTTTAGGAGGTCAATTTTTTTGTGCAAAATTGAGGGGGAGATCAAGAAAGGCGAAGTTTTTGTTTGATTTTTTTTATTTTAAAGTGTTGTTATTTCCACTCTAAAGTTTCTATCAATCTTAAAATATCTTCTTTAATGTAACTTACGGCTGGTAAAACAGAATCGTAGTTTGGTTTTGTGTAAAAATATAAAGATCCTTTTATAAAATTATGCGTACTATCAGTTAAATGAAACTGAATTTGAGAAGCTGCATTTCCTGTAATCTCATAAATACTACCAAAGACTCTTTTTTTAGGGTTTACAAAATCTTTAGGAATAATTTGTTCAGCCTTAATGGTGTGTTTAAATACTAGTTTTTCTGCTTCGGTAAGCAATTCTTTTATATTGTTATTTATAGGTCTGTAAGTTATGTCTATAGATGCTTTTAAATTAGGGTATATAATGGTAAGCCAATTATTAGCATCGTCTTTAACCTTAGTGTCTTTTAAAATGTCAAAAGAATATGGACGCTCTAAAGTTAATTTTTGATATGATTTTTTAGGGTACGTTAAGCTTAAATAGGCTTTAGGTTTTGGTAGTGTATCTTCTTTGCAAGAAAGAAAAGTAATTGTAAATATTAATAGAAAAATGTTACGCATTTCTGGTTGCTTTAACTTGTTTAATACGTTTTTTATCTAACGCTTCTATGGTAAACGTATAGTTCTTAAAGTTTATTTTCTCTCCCTTTCTAGGGAATTTACCAGAAATTTCTAAAATAAATCCGGCTAAGGTTTCGCTTTCTCCTTTTTCTTCTTCAAAAATTTCTTCATCTTCATCATCTAAAACTCTACAGAAATCTTTAATAGAGGTTTTGCCTTCAAAAACATAATTGTTAGCATCTATTTTAGAATATTGTAAATCTTCATCATCAAATTCATCATTAATATCGCCTACAATTTCTTCTATTACGTCTTGTAAGCTTACTAAACCACTTGTGCCACCATATTCATCAACAACAATTGCCAAGTGATTTTTTTTCTCTCTAAAATCACCCAATAAATCATCTAATTTTTTATTTTCTGGTACAAAAAATGGTTCTCGTAATAATGTTGGCCACTTAAAGTTTTTTTTATTTAAATGTGCCAACAAGTCTTTAGCGTACAAAATACCAATAATATTGTCTATGCTGTCTTTGTAAACAGGATTTCTAGAGTATCCGTTTTTTAGAATTTTATCTAAAACAACTTCATAAGGCTCGTCATCAGAAAGTGCAAAAATATCTATACGAGGTACCATAATTTGTACCGTTTCTGTGTTTCCAAAATTTACAATTCCTTCTAATATTTTTTGTTCGTCTTTGGTAGTGGCTCCTTCAGAAGTTAATTCTAATGCTTGCGATAAGGTTTCTACAGAAAAGTTAGAGTTTTTACTCCCTAATTTTTTTTCTATCCATTTTGTTAATGTTATTAAGGGTAAACTAAAAGGGGTTAATAGAATACTTATAAAATGAATAAATTTAGACATTGTTTTAGAAAAACGGAGTGCGTTTCTAGAGGCGTAAACCTTTGGTAAAACTTCTCCAAATAAAAGAATTAAAAAGGTTACTAAAACAATTTCTAATAAAAAGCGAATAGGAATGGTAAAAAGGTATGCGTTTAATTGATAATCGAAATGACCAAATAAAGTTTCTGATAGGGAAGCAAATAATAAAACAATTAAAATGTTTATAAAATTGTTGGTTATTAGAATGGTTGCTAGTAATTTTCTGGGTCTTTCTAGTAAGGTTACAACAATATTTTGTTCTTTTCCGTTGTTAGAAAGTTCGTTTAAATCGGTTTGAGAAAGCGAGAAAAAAGCAACTTCTGCTCCTGATACTAGCGCAGAACTTAATAGTAAAGCAATTAGTAGTATTGCATTAAATGTGGTTAGTAAATCTGTTGAAGCTAGTAATAAAAATAATATTTCGGGATCTGGGTCCAATTGCTTTAGGTTTGATTAATTAAAAAGGTAAATCATCGTTTTCTTCTTCCTGAACAGCTTTTGGTGCTGGTGCAGAAGGTTTTTGATGTTGTTGTGGATTAGTATTATTAGGTGTTTCTAAGTTTTTCTTTGTAGATAACATGGTCATTTCATTTACATGAATCTCTGTAGAATAGCGTTTTACGCCATCTTGTTCCCATTGTCTGTTTTTTAATTTACCTTCAACATACACTTTATCACCTTTAGATAAATATTTTTCACAAACCTTTGCTAATCCGTTTCTTACAACAATATTATGCCAGTCTGTAGAGGTTACTTTTTCTCCGGTAGTTTTATTGGTGTAGCTTTCGCTAGTTGCTATAGGAAATCTACCAACACAGTTTTGATCATCAAAATAATGCATCTTAACATCATCACCTAAGTTACCAATTAAAATTACTTTATTTATTGTTCCTGCTGCCATAGCTTTATTTTTTTTATTGATAGGTGTAGCGCAGTCTAGACCTATAAAATTTAATCTCTCGAAAAGCTGCGCTCTTACTTTTAATTAAAATATTTTTTAATTTTTGTAAGTCTCGAGTAGATAAACTTAATGTAAGTTAAAAATTTTACATCAAAAGTACTAAAAATATCAATTACTTTTTAGTTAGAAAAGTTTCTAAAAAATTAGCAATTAAAATAGGGACTGGGTGTTTTTCTATTTCAGTCCATTTTATGGTGGCTTTGTTTAGCTTTTTAGTTTCTATAATCCAAAATTGTGTATATAAATGTTGATGCGATAATTTATGTACGATTTCTTTTTCATTAAAGAGAGAAATCGTTGTTTCTGCAGGAAATAGATCAATAAATTCTTCGGATGAAACTAGTTCATTTTTGTTGATGTTTTTATTGCTTTCTATTAATGGAAATTGAAATAAACCTTGCCAGATTCCTTTTCCTTTTCTTTCAGATAAAATAGTTTTATTGTCATCGGTTTTTATCACCAAAAAATTAAAATAACGTTTTCTAACCTTTATTTTTTTCTCTTTTACTGGTAACTCGTTTGTTAGCTTTTTTTCTAATGCCATGCAACTACCCGAAAAAGGGCAGCTATCGCACAATGGGTTTTGAGGTTTACAATGTAATGCACCAAAATCCATAATTGCCTGGTTAAAGGTTCCAGGTTGAGATTCATCAATTAAAGTCTGCGCTAAAGCTTTAAACTCTTTAATCCCTGCAGATGAGTTAATGGGGGTTTTAATTCCGTAATAGCGAGAAAGTACTCTGTAAACGTTTCCGTCTACAACAGCAGTGGGTTCATTAAAGCAAATTGAAGCAATTGCAGAAGCGGTATAATCTCCTATTCCTTTTAGTTTTATAATTTCTTTATATGTTGAAGGAAATTCGCCGTTTAATTCGTTGGCAATTTGTTTTGCGGAAAAATGAAGATTTCTTGCTCTAGAATAATACCCTAAACCTTGCCACATTTTTAACACGGTACTTTCATCCGCTTTAGCGAGATCGAAAACAGTGGGAAAAGTGTCTGTAAATTTTAGATAATAAGACAAACCTTGAGCAACTCTTGTTTGTTGTAGCATGATTTCTGATAGCCAAATAAAGTATGGGTTTCTAGATTTTCGCCAAGGCAAATCTCTATTGTTTTGTAAGTACCAGTAAATTAATGTATTGGAAAATGTCATCGTATAAAAATCGATTTGCAATATTATAACAATCAATTTTAAGGATTAGAGGATTCTTGATAAAAATTGATAAGTGTTAAAATATTGTAGTTAAAATTAACTTTTAATTTGGTTTATTAACATAAAATTAAGAGGTTTACACTAATTAATTCAAATAAATTATTAAATGAAATTAAAAACTAACTTTATTTTAACGCTCTTTTGGGCGTTTGTAGTGCAAGTTTCTTTTGCACAAAGTAAAATGATATCAGGAACTATTTCTGATAAAACAGGTGTTTTGCCAGGAGTTTCGGTTCTTGTGAAAAGTACCAATAAAGGAACGGAGTCCGATTTTGATGGTAAATACGTTATCTCAGCAAAAGCAGGAGATGTTTTGGTGTTTAGATATCTTGGGATGAAAACCTTAGAAAAAACAGTTGGAACAGGAAGTGTCTTAAATGCGGTACTTGAAGAGGATTCTCAAAGTTTAGATGAGGTTGTAATTACAGGTATTACTACTACAGATAAACGTTTATTTACTGGTTCTGCTACTTCTATAAAAGCTTCTGAAGTGAAGTTAGATGGGGTTCCAGAAATAGGTAGGGCTTTAGAGGGGCGAGCAGCAGGGGTTACTGTGCAAAATGTTTCTGGTACTTTTGGTGCCGCACCAAAAATTAGAATTCGTGGTGCAACTTCAATTTATGGTAGTTCAAAACCATTATGGGTTGTAGATGGTGTAATTATGGAAGATGTAATAGAGTTAACTTCAGATGCACTTTCTTCTGGAGATGCAACAACTTTAATAAGTTCTGCAATCTCTGGTTTAAACCCTGATGATATTCAGAGTTTTGAAGTTTTAAAAGATGGTTCTGCAACCTCTATTTATGGAGCAAGAGCAATGGCTGGTGTAATTGTTATTACAACTAAAAAAGGTAAAGCAGGAGTAAGTTCTTTTAATTATACGAATGAAACTACTTTTAGAATGAGACCTTCTTATAGTAATTTTAATATCATGAATTCTCAAGATCAAATGTCTGTGTATGAAGAAATGCGTTCTGCAGGTTGGTTAAATTATTCAGATATTGGAAATGCATCAGAAAGTGGGGTTTATGGAGAAATGTATAACGGATACAATGAGTATAACTCAAATGGAACTCCGCTTGTAGAGAATACTCCAGAAGGAAGAGCTGCTTTTCTTAAGCAGGCAGAACTTAGAAATACCAATTGGTTTAAGGAGTTGTTTAATATTAATGCAATGCAAAGTCATTCTATTAGTATGTCTTCTGGAACAGATAGAGCAAACTATTATGGTTCTGTAAGTGCTTTAGTAGATCCGGGTTGGACCAAGTCTAGTAGTGTAAATCGTTATACTGCCAATTTTAAATCGATATTTAAAATAACAGATAAGTTAACTTTAAATGCTATTAGTAATGCTTCGTTTAGAAAACAAAGAGCTCCAGGTACTTTGTCTCAAGATACAGATGTGGTAACGGGTGAGGTAAAAAGAGATTTTGATATTAATCCATATTCTTTTGCCTTAAACTCTTCAAGAGCCTTAGATCCAGATAAATTTTATACAAGAAACTATGCAGATTTTAATATTGTAAAAGAGTTAGAGGAAAACTACATAGATATTAATAATACAGATTTAAGATTTCAAGGACAGTTAAACTATAAAATTAATCCAGAAATGGAAATTTCTGTTTTAGGTGCTATAAAACATCAAACAACTTCTATAGAACATAATACTACAGAATTCTCTAACCAAGCAAATGCTTATAGAGCAATGGGTAATGAGGTTGTAAGAGAAAATAATCCTTTCTTATATTCAGATCCAGATGATGAATTTGCTGTACCCGTTAGTGTTTTACCAGAAGGAGGTATATACAGACGTACAGATTACAATTTATTTGGATACGATTTTAGAGCAATGTATTCTTACAAAAATATCTTTAACGAAGATCATACCGTTAACTTTTATGGGGGTGCAGAATTAAATGCTGTTGATAGAAAAAATACAAATTTTACAGGTTGGGGATTACAATACTCCTTAGGAGAAATTCCTTTTTATGATTACAATTTGTTTAAACAAGGTATTGAAGAAAACAATTTGTATTATGGAATGGAAAATACAAGAAAAAGAAATTTAGCCTTTTATGGTAATGCATTATATTCTTGGAAAAGACGATATACTATTTTAGGAACATTACGTTATGAAGGTTCTAATAAATTAGGGAAATCTACAAGTGCTAGATGGTTACCTACTTGGAATGTTTCTGGTGCTTGGAATGCTCATGAAGAAGAATTTTTTGAAAGTTTACGACCAATTGTAAATAGTTTTACTTTAAAAGCTTCTTATAGTTTAACGGCAGATAGCGGACCGTATTATGTTACAAATTCTGTAGCGGAAATTAAGAGTGAAAATCCTTGGAGACCTTCTGCAGGAACAAAAGAAAGTTCTTTGTATATCAGTTCTTTGGCAAACGGAGAATTAACGTATGAAAAGAAACATGAAATTAATATTGGAGCTGAAGCATCATTTTTAAAAGACGATCGTTTAAGTGTAGCTGTAGATTGGTATAAGAGAGATAATTTTGATTTGATTGGTAGGGTAAATACACAAGGTATTGGTGGTGAATTAACAAAGTATGGAAATGTAGCGTCTATGACTTCTGATGGAGTTGAGTTATCTATTTCTGCAACACCATTTAAAAATGATGATTTTAGCTGGCAAACAAGTTTTGTTTATTCAAAAATTACAAATAAGGTAACAGAATTAGAAACAAGACAAAGAGTTATCGATTTAGTTACTGGTAATGGTTTTGCAAGAGAAGGTTACCCTGTTAGATCTATCTTTTCAATACCTTTCGAAGGCTTAAATGCTGAAGGTTTACCTACTTTTAAAGACCAAGACGGTAATGTTACTGTAGGTGATATCTATTTTCAAGAAAGAGATAAATTAGATTTTTTAGAATATTCTGGTTCTGCTGATCCAACAGATGTAGGTAGTTTTGGTAATATATTTAAATATAAAAATTTAAGTTTAAATGTGTTTACTACGTTTTCTTTTGGAAATGTGGTAAGGTTAAACCCTGTTTTTAGTTCGAGTTATACAGATCTTGCATCTTTACCAAAAGAATATCAAGATAGATGGGTTGTGCCAGGAGATGAAAACATAACCAATGTGCCTGTAATAGCAACACAAAGACAACGTTATAATTACGGTAATACTGTTTTAGCAACAGCGTATAATGCATACAATTATTCTGATGCACGTATTGCAAAAGGAGACTTTATACGTTTAAAACAAGTTTCTTTAGCGTATAACTTTCCTAAAAATGTTGTAGAGAGTTTAAATGTAAATAGTTTGGCTCTTAAATTACAAGCAACTAATTTATTTTTATTGTATTCGGATGATAAACTAAATGGTCAAGATCCTGAGTTTTATAACTCTGGAGGTGTTGCAAGTCCTTTAGCTAAACAAATAACATTTACATTAAGATTAGGTCTATAATATAAAAACATATAAAATGAAAAACAATAAAAAAATATTATTTACAATCTTTTTTTTATCTCTGTTTGCTGTTTCTTGTAACGACTTTTTAGATGAATTACCAGATAATAGAACAGAAGTAGATAATCAGAATAAAATTAGAAAACTGTTAGTTTCTGCTTATCCTTCAACAGGAGAGGCTGTAGTAGCAGAAATGTCTTCAGATAATTTTCAAGATTTAGGAGATACAAACCCAGATTGGGAAAGAATACATCAACAATTAGTTTATTGGGAAGATGTTACAGAAACAGATAATGACGGACCAGATTCAGTTTGGGAAGGATGCTACGGAGCAATTGCTGCAGCAAATCAAGCTTTAGAAGGAATTAATTCTGTTGGAGATCTAGATCTATCTGCAGAAAGAGGAGAGGCTTTAATAACAAGAGCGTATGCGCATTTTATTTTAGTGAATGTTTTTAGTAAACATTATAATGAGCAAACTAGTGGTTCTGATTTAGGAATTCCTTATTTAGAAGCTCCTGAAACAAGCTTAAATCCTCAATACGAAAGAGGTACAGTTAAAGATGTTTACGAGAAAATTAATAAAGATATAGAAGAAGCGTTGCCATTAATTAGAGATGATATTTATGATGTGCCTAAATACCATTTTACATCTAAAGCAGCTTATGCTTTTGCAGCAAGGTTTAATTTATATTATCAAAATTGGGAAAAAGCAAAAACATATGCTTCTGTTGTGCTAACGCAAAATCCATTAAGTGTTTTAAGAGATTGGGCTGCTCAAGGTTTAGTAAATAGAGACCAAGATCCATTAACAAATGCTTACATAAATGATAATAGTAGTCTTTTAAATGTAACATCTGCATCAAATGCAGGTTTAATATTTGGTCCATATAGAGTGGTTACACGTTTTAATCATACGCGTAATATAGCAGACACAGAATCTATGTATGTTCCTTTACCTTTTGGAAACGTAACTTCTGCTAGTTATAATTACCGTCCATCAAATTATACCGCAAGTAATTTTGATAAAGTGGTATACTTTAAAATGCCATATTTATTTGAATATACAGATCCTGTAGCAAAAATTGGTTTTAGAAGAACTGTATATGTACCGTTTACAACAGATGAAACTTTGTTAGTAAGAGCAGAGGCAAATGTAATGTTAAAACAATATGGAGATGCTATAAATGATTTAAATACTTGGACAAGGAATTTTTTCAGAAATAGTGAAACTACAGTGGCAGACGTAAATACTTTTTATGATGGCTTAGCTTACTCAACAGAAGATGTGCCAAATCAAAAGAAAACATTAGCACCTAAATTTAGTGTTGAAGCAGGTACGCAAGAAAATATGATTCATTATACACTTCAGTGTAGAAGAATTTTAACAATTCACGAGGGGTTAAGATGGTTTGATATTAAAAGATATGGAATTACTGTACCTCGTTATAAAAGTGATTTGGTTGGAAACATTAGTGTAGAAGATGTATTAAAAGCAGATGATGCTCGTAAGGCTATTCAATTACCTAAAGATGTTGTTTCTGCAGGATTAACACCAAACCCTAGATAAACTAATTATAAGAATTATGAAAAAAATAATATATATATTCATAGCAGCAATGTGTTCTACAGCTATTTTTACAAGTTGTGAAGAAACAGATTTGCCGTCTCCAGATAAAAGTGTAATTAAAGTAGAGAATGGTATTGAAAACCAATTCGATGTTTTTTTAAGAAGAGAGTTTGTTTCTAAGTATAATGTAGAATTGTTATATAAATTACCAGATATTGAATCTGATTTAAATTATTATGTAGTACCATCAGATTATGAGAAATCTATAAAGATGGCCAATTTAATAAATTATTACTTTTTTGATCCTTTTAAAGAAGTAGGTTCGTTAGATTTTATAAAAAAAACAACACCTAAAATGTTTGTTTTAGTTGGGTCTGGAGCATATAATAACAACGGTACCGTACTTTTAGGAACTGCAGAAGGTGGGTTAAAAGTTGTTTTGTATGATATAAACAGTATAGATGTAACTAATATAGAGGTTTTAAATGACCGTTATTTTAGAACTATCTATCATGAGTTTGGGCATATCTTACATCAAAATAAGCCATATACAAGAGATTTTGAAAAAATTACGGGTACTACTTATGTTCAAGATGAATGGAGTACAATTTGGGGGTCAGGAGAATCTTTAGAGGCAGGATATATAAGTAATTATGCTAGTAATCAACCAAGTGATGATTTTGTAGAGTTAATTGCTCATTATATAACTAAATCTCCTACAGAATGGTCAGATATCATTACTGCAGCAGGTGATGAAGGAGGTCCGATAATTACACAAAAATTAACAATTATAAAAAGTTACCTAAAAGAAAGTTGGAATATTGATATGGATGATTTACGAGATAATATTCTAGTAAGGCAACAAAACTTAAATAACTTAGATTTAGATAACATAAATTAATTTAATATGAAAAAATATATAATAAAATCTTTACTATTAATTTTCATTACCGTTTTAATTATTTCATGTGACGATAATGAATCAAGAGTATTTGATACATCCCCTTCTGAAAGAATAGATGCATCAATTGATGAATATTCAAGCTTGTTAAACTCGTCAGAGAATGGTTGGGTGTTAGAATATTACCCAGAATCTAACCAGCAATTCGGTGGATTTAATTATGTTATTAAGTTTAAGGAGAATGAAGAGTCAACTGTTTTTTATGAAGGAGCAGACGATATTACTGTATCTGAGTCTTCTACTTATGATATTATTGCTTATGGTGGTGCAGTTTTAACATTTAATACGTATAACAAATACATGCATGAGTTTGCAAATCCTAGTGGTGCGCTATACCAAGCAAAACAAGGAGATTACGAATTTGCTTTTCAATCAAATGAAAATGATGTAATTACTCTAAAGGGTATAAAATCTGGTAATACAATGAGCTTGTTAAAGCTTACTGAAACACCAGAAGAGTATTTAGCAAAAGTAAATGATATTAGTTACAGTATTTCTTTGGCTTCAGGTATAGCTATTAACGGAGAAGATTCTTCAGTAAGTTTAGGAAATCGTCATATTTCTTTTACCACAGCTGAAGAAGAAATTAATATGGCGTATATTTTTACAACTACGGGTATTAAATTATACGAATCAATTACTATTGCAGGTAACGTTATAAGAGAATTTACTTTAGATAAAGCTCAAAGCCAATTAGTATCTCTTGATGGTAATGTTGTTATCGATTTAATTGTTGCTCCTTTTAATATAAACCAAGATTGGAGTATTGACACTACGTTAGCTTCTGATACATCTGCAGATTTTTTTAGTAAATATGCAGGTATATATGGTGCTAATGGAGCTATTTATGGAGAAACTTTAGAGAGATCAATTTCAATTGGTAACACTGTTAATGGTAGCGGTCTTCAATTTCGTTCAAAGGCATCAGCAACAACAACGTGGACTGCTGAGTATAATTTAGCTTTTTCACCTATAGTAGGTAAACCAAATCAGTTAGCTATTGCTAAAGTTGGTGAAGGTTTAAATTGGTCTTTTTACACACATTTAAATCCTCTGTTAGATTATGTTGTTGATAATGCACCATATACTGCAGAACCAAATACACCAGCAAACCCAACGGAAGTTAAATTAACTAGTACAGTTGATGCAAATGCTTGGTTTGTTATTAAACTATAATAGTATCAATACTTTAAGTGAAAAAATCTAAGATTTTAATCTTAGATTTTTTTTCGCTTAATAACTTTTACTTTTTTTACATTAAACTGCTTGGAATTGATTAATTATCATATATTTGCATCCGCATTTTTGAAAGTAAATTAATAAAAATATAGTAAAAATAGAGACATGACGAAAGCAGATATCGTATCAAAAATTTCAGATAAATCAGGGATTGAAAAAACAGATGTATTAGCAACTGTTGAAGCATTCATGACTGAAGTTAAAGATGCATTAGAAAATGGCGACAACGTTTATTTAAGAGGTTTTGGTAGTTTTATTATCAAAACAAGAGCAGAAAAAACTGGGAGAAATATTTCTAAAAATACTACAATTAAGATTCCAGCACACAATATTCCAGCCTTTAAACCGGCAAAAACTTTTACAGAAGGAGTAAAAAGTAAAGTAGTAGTTAAGTAACACACACAATATTAATCTAAATCTTAACAGATTTAAAAAATCGTAACATTATGCCAAGTGGTAAAAAAAGAAAGAGAGCTAAGATCTCTACACACAAAAGAAAGAAAAGAGCTAGAGCAAATAGACACAAGAAAAAGTAAGCATCCGCTTACTTTTTCGTTTATAGTTTAGCACAAAAAAAACAACAAGTTCATTGACATAAGAGGTTAAAAAAACCTCACACGGTATTACAAATACCTGACAATATTAACCCATCTGCACAATTATGTGTAGTGTTAAAACCATTTCAGTATGAAAACAGAATTAATAATTCGTTCAAATTCATCTGATATTGATTTTGCCTTATTAAGAGATGGAAAACTTATTGAATTAAATAATGAAACTAGTGATAACAAATTCTCGGTTGGCGATATATTTTTAGCCAAAATAGGAAAAGTTTTAACTGGTTTAAATGCAGCCTTTGTAAATGTAGGGTACCCAAAAGACGGGTTTTTACATTATCATGATTTAGGTGCGCAAGTAAACTCATTAAATACATTCATTAAGAAAGTAAGCACAGGTAAGTATAAAGAATTCACTTTAAAAAACTTCCAAAAGGAAGAAGACATTAACAAAGACGGTAGTATTAACCAAGTACTAAAAACAGGGCAAAACCTATTAGTACAAATTGTAAAAGAACCTATTTCTACAAAAGGACCCAGACTAAGTTCTGAGTTATCAATAGCAGGTAGATATTTGGTTTTAGTTCCTTTTTCTAACCGAGTTTCTGTTTCTCAAAAAATAGCAGACCCAAAAGAAAAAGAACGTTTAAAAAGATTAGCAAAGAGCATTAAACCGAAAGGGTTTGGTGTTATTTTAAGAACTGTTGCCGAAGGAAAAAAAGTAGCAGAATTAGATAAAGATTTGCAAAACTCATTAGAACGTTGGGTAAGAATGTGTAAAAGTATACCTAATACAAACACACCAACAAAAATTTTAAGCGAGTTAAACAGAGCATCTTCTATATTAAGAGATGTAATGAATGATTCTTTTACAAGTATTGTAACAAATGATGAAACTTTGAAAGAAGAAATAAAAGAATATTTACAAGAAATTTATCCCGAAAAGGAAAAAATTGTAAAATTACACAGATCCGAAACTCCTATTTTTGAAAAATACGGAATAGAAAGACAAATTAAAACATCATTTGGTAAAACAGTTTCTATGAGTAGAGGTGCCTATTTAGTAATAGAGCACACAGAAGCATTACACGTTATTGATGTAAATAGCGGAAACCGTTCTAACAAAGCTGGCTCTCAAGAAGATACTGCATTAGAAGTAAATTTAATTTCAGCTACAGAAATAGCACGCCAGTTACAACTGCGTGATATGGGAGGAATTATAGTTGTAGATTTTATTGATATGCACAAAGCTGAAAACAGAAATAAACTATTTCAGCATCTAAAAGACCAAATGGCTTTAGATAGAACAAAGCACAAAATATTACCTCCAAGTAAATTTGGATTGGTACAAATTACAAGACAAAGGGTAAGACCCGAGTTAAGTATAAAAACTACCGAAGCCAACCCAAACAAAAATGGAGAAGTAGAAGCACCAATAGTTTTGTTAGACAAAATTGAGGCAGATTTAGAGAAGTTTATGTCAAACTCTAAAGACGGGAAAATACAGTTAAATGTACATCCCTTTATTGCAGCTTATCTAACAAAAGGAGTAAATTCTATACGTTTTAAATGGTATTTAAAACACAAAAAGTGGATTACAATTATACCTCGTGACGCTTACACATACTTATATTATAAATTTAAAACTTCAAAGTCTTAAAGTCTTATAATATAAAGGCAATAATTTTTTATCAAAAAACCCCGTAACTTTTTTAGTTACGGGGTTTTTCTGTTTTATAAGATTTTTGTAATTATACAAAATACACCCAATTTGTCATTTCGAACATAGTGAGAAATCACATATTAAGTTTCATTTATTTAACCATGTTATTTTTGGGCGTTCCCACAAGGGGCAGGCTTTCGCACTCGCTTTTTTTGTAGAAAAAACAAAAAAGAGCTCAAACAATTGCTCTATCCTTAACGCGTAGTGAATATTATTTTGTAAGATTCTTAAAATCTAATTGGTTGTAAATCACTCAGCCCCTTCAGGTTTTTAAAACCTGAAGGGGCTTTTATAGAGGCCTCTTAACAGTGATTTCTCAATAATATTTACAAGTTATATGAGATTTCTCCATCGCTTAAAAAAGCTCATTTCGAAATGACAAACTATGTAGTTGTTAGGTGTATAAATGGTTCTTTTCACTCAAAAAAAAGATCCAAGCTTGTCACTTCGAAGTACTGAGAAGTCTCATAACAGTGATAACCTAACACCAACCAAATCCCATAAAAGTTCTCTCAAAACGTTAAAATGACAACCTAAACGCAAAGAAATACGTTGTAATTATAAAACTATTTAGCCTCTTTAATTAAATATAAATAAACAGGATAATGATCAGAATACCCACCCGTATACCCACCGTTAGAAAAACTTCTAAAAGGATATCCTTTGTATTTTCCTTTTTTAGTAGTTAAAAAACGTTTGTTAAAAATCATCGCTTTGTACATTTTATAAGTAGAAAAATCTTTTTCACCTTTATTTAATAAAGGCGACGTAAAGAAAATCATGTCAAATAAATTTATTTTATCCCTGTATTTTAAAGTGTTAAAACCTCTTCTAAACATGTCTTCATAAGGGTTGTACAAATCTCCTTCGTTTACGTTTTTCTTTCTGCTTTTTGTTTTTAATACATTTTTAAAACTAGAATTTATAGGATCATCATTAAAATCGCCCATAATTAAAATTTTAGCGTCCTCGTCTTGCTCTCTAACCTGCGCTATTATTTTTGTGTTCTGGTAGGCTGCTTTTTCTCTGTTTGGTCTACTTGCGGCTTCTCCGCCCCTTCTAGAAGGCCAATGGTTTACAATGATGTGTATCAATTCATCATCTAGGTAACCAGAAACTAATAATTGATCTCTAGTGTAAACTGGGTAATTATCTTTAAATATCTTCGGGTTAAAGGCTTCGTGATGAATAGGATTAAAATATTTTTTCTGATATAACAAAGCAACATCGATCCCTCTTTTATCAGGAGAATCGTAATGTATAATTCCGTAATTATTTTTTATTAAGTGTTTAGAGTGTATTAAATCTTCTAAAACATTTAAATTTTCTACTTCAGAAACTCCTATAATTGCCGGACTTGTATTGGTTTTATCTGCACCAATTTGAGCAATTGTGCTACTCAGTTTTTCAATTTTATCCCAATAAACCTTAGATCTGTTCGATTTTAACTCCATCATCGGGCTTGCCTCATCATTTTTATTTACATCATTAATGGTGTCAAATAAGTTTTCTAGATTGTAAAAAGCAATGGTTCTAATTTTATATTTTTTTCCATTTTTCTGAGCATTACAAGTAGTAATAGACAATACTAGCATAAAAATAAAAAACAATTTATTTTTCATTTTGTTGTGTTTTTTAATCTTGTAAAAGTAAGAAACTAAAGTGGTTTTAGGTGTTAAGCATCAGGTTTTTAAGTGGTTTAAATATTTTTTTACTAACTTTAAGTGCAAAAGAAAAAAGAAAATTTAGAGTAAAAATTAGTTATGAAAAAAATTGTTATGGCAACTTGCTTGCTATTAGCTTCATTTTCTGACCTTTATAGTCAGGGTGTTGTAAAAGGTCTTGTTTTAGACAATAATTCTAAGAAACCTCTAAAGGGAGTTTCTGTTAAATTACAAAATGCATCAAAAAATAGTATAACAGATTTTAATGGTAATTTTTTAATAGAAAATATCCAAAACGGAACCACTGTTTTAGAGTTAAAATTGATGGGGTATGAAACTCAAAATATTCCCATAGAACTGTTTGGTAAAACGCTAAATTTAGGAAGTATCTTTTTATTTAAAGAGGTTGTAGAAAATCAAGATTTAAGTTTAATTACGCTTTCTGATGATGAGTTAAATGATGATGCAAGTGCTGCCGATAATATTTCTGGACTCTTACAATCA
The DNA here is from genome assembly GCF_038024105.1 of Polaribacter butkevichii. Classification (NCBI taxonomy): domain Bacteria; kingdom Pseudomonadati; phylum Bacteroidota; class Flavobacteriia; order Flavobacteriales; family Flavobacteriaceae; genus Polaribacter; species Polaribacter butkevichii. The sequence goes on along the minus strand of NZ_CP150661.1, from coordinate 2,215,915 downwards.
TCAAAAGATGTTTTTCTTAGAACTGCTGCTTATGAGTTTAGTTCCTCTTTTTTTAAGATAAAAGGACTAGATTCTAGAAACGGAAAAGTGCTGATAAACGGTATAGAGATGAATAAAATCTATGATGGTAGGGCACAATGGAGTAATTGGGGAGGCTTAAATGATGTGTTAAGAAACCAAGAATTTAGAAACGGTTTATCGCCTTCAGATGTTACTTTTGGAGGTCTTTTAGGTGCAACCAATATGAATACAAGAGCATCAGAACAAAGACCTGGGTTACGAGTTTCTTATTCTTCATCAAACAGAAGTTATCAGCATAGAGCCATGGCAACCTATGCTACGGGGATGTTAAAAAACGATTGGGCTTTTACTTTTTCTGGAAGTGGTAGAATAGGAAACGAAGGTTTTAATGACGCAACTTCGTACAAGGCGTATGCTGTTTTTGCATCCGTAGAAAAAAAGTTAAATGATGAAAGTAGTATTAATTTTACAGGGATTTTTACACCAAACAGAAGAGGGAAATCATCTCCAAACACACAAGAAGTTTTTGATTTAAAAGGAATAAAGTACAATGATTATTGGGGTTTTTTAGATGGAAAAAAAAGGAATTCTAGAATTAAGGAAGTCAGTGAACCTATTTTAATGCTAAATCATTATTGGAATATTACAGAAAAAACTTCTATAAACACCAATATTGCTTATCAATTTGGTAAGATAGGCAACAGTAGAATCGATTATAATGGAGGTGCTAACCCAAGTGCCGCTTATTATCAAAATTTGCCAAGTTATTTTTTAAGAAATAACGATTTTGAAGGTGCTTATAATGCTGAAAATAATTTTAAAAAAGACGGACAAATAAATTGGAATCGGATTTTTGATGCAAATAAAACTAATGAAACTGCAGGTTTAGAAAATGCTTATGTTTTGTATGAAGATAGAAATGATGATAAACAATTTACTATAAATTCTATTTTAAATACAGAGGTAAATGACAATGTTTCCTTAAACGCAAAAGTAGAATATAAACAATTACGGTCTCAAAATTTTGCAGAAGTTATCGATTTGTTAGGTGGAGTTGGCTACTTAGATATAGATCCTTTTGGGGCTACAGAAGATGAAAAACAAAATGATCTTTTAAACCCAAATAGACTAGTAGGTAAAGGTGACCAATTTAAGTATAACTTTAATTTAAATTCTGATCTAATTTCTGCCTTTGCACAAGCGCAATTTCAATACCATAAAATTGATTTTTTTGCAGCTCTAAAAGTTGCGAGTACCACTCATCAACGAGAAGGTTTGTATAAAAACGGAAGTTTTTCTGAGAATTCTTTAGGTGCATCCGAAGCACAGAAATTTATAGATTATGGATTTAAAATGGGGGCAACGTATAAAATTACGGGGCGTCATTTGGTAGATATAAATGCAGCATATATTACTGAGGCACCAACTCTTAGAAATACATTTTCTAACTCAAGAGAAAATAACAATGTGGTTTTAGGTTTACAAAGCGAAAAAATACTTTCTACGGATGTGAGTTATGTTTATAGAAGTCCAATTATTACATCAAAAGTAACAGCGTATTATACCTCTGTAAAAGATGCAACGGAGATTTCGTTTTATTTTGCAGATGGAGTTGGAGGAGATAACACAGCCTTTGTGCAAGAGGTTTTAAATGGAATTAGTAAAAAACATTTGGGTTTAGAACTGGGGGTAGAAGCGCAACTAACATCAACGTTTAAATTAAAAGGAGCTGCGTCTATTGGGCAATTTACTTATGATAATAATCCTAATTTATACTTAACCACAGAAGCAGATACAGAATCTTTGGATGCGGGTTTTGTAGACGGATTTAAAGATTTTGGCAAGACTAATCTTAAGAATTACAAATTAGCTGCCGGACCTCAAAATGCGTATTCGGTTGGTTTTGAATATCGTGACCCAAATTATTGGTGGGTGGGTGCTACTTTAAATTTTTTCAGCAACACATTTATAGATATTTCCCCTTTAAATAGGTCTCGAAATTTTTATACAGATGATGATGGTTTGCCTTTTTTAGAATATGATAATGAGATTGCAAAAGGACTTTTAACGCAAGAGAAATTCAACGATTATTCTGTTGTAAATTTTGTTGGAGGAAAATCTTTTATCATTAATAAACATTATGTAAGTTTTTTTGTAACGGTAAATAATTTGTTGAATAAAACCTACAAATCTGGCGGATTTGAACAAGGAAGAAATGCCAACTACAGACAATTATTAGAAGATAAATCTTTAGATAAACCTGTTTTTGGTAATAAGTATTGGTATGGTAGAGGCGCAACTTATTTTTTAAATGTAAGTGTGTCGTTTTAATCGCAGGGCGATAGCCAAGGGTTTAATTCTCGAGGCTTGTCTCGGAATTAAAAAGCATGTTTGGGAAGCATACCTCGTACCCTTGAGGGGAGGTTGTTAATTAAAAAAAAATAAAGATGAAAAAGAATAAAATAACCGCAATAGTTTGGACGCTTGTACTAAGTATCTCTTTTATAACCTGTGTAGAAGATGGAAACTTTACAGTGCCAGAAAGTTTAGGAAATGAAGAAAATGAAGCTGTAAGTAATATTTTAGATAGTATTGCTGCCGGATCGCTTCAATTAAAAACGATACAACAGCTAAAAGAATTGTATATAATTGGGGATAATCCTTTAGAAATTACTTCTGACATTGTTGTAAAAGGATATGTAATTTCTTCGGATAAATCTGGTAATTTTTATAAAGAGTTTTATGTGCAAGATGCTCCAGAAAACCCTACTGCAGGCATAAAAGTAGCTTTAAATTTAAGCAACAGTTATAATAAATTTAATATTGGTAGAGAAATTTACATTCGTTTAAAAGGGCTGTATGTTGGCGAAATTAATTCGGGAGATGGTAATATAACCATCGGAGGAAAAGTAAGTACTACAGATCTTAATGAAATAGAAAACGTAACAACAAACCAAATTCCAAATCATATTTTTAGAACAGAAACAACTAAAGAAATTGTACCAAAATTAATTGATTTTGCAGGTATTAATGAAACTAATATAGGAACTTTTATTGCTTTAGAAAATGTGTTTTTCGATGCTAAATTAGGAGGTAAATCGTATGTAGACCCAAAAGAAGATTTTGATACACAACGTAAAATTCAAACTTGTTTAGGGTTAGGATATGATTATATATGGTTAGAAACGAGTTCTTTTTCTCGTTTTTCAACAGAAACCTTACCCGAAAAAGCAGGAAGTATAAAAGCGATTGTTTCTAAAAATTTTAATGGAGATTTAATTGTGCTTAATTTAAATGATACGGGTGGTGTTTACATGAATGATGAAAGATGTACACCTTTACCAATAGAAGAGTATACGACAATTTTGTTAGAAGAAAATTTTGATACTGAGTCTGGTGAAATAGATGTTTTAAATTGGATTAATTATAGAGAAGAAGGAACAAAATCTTGGAGGTCTTATACAGATACCTATTCGCAAAGTAAGGCTGCGCGAATGAATTCTATTAATTCTGGAGATGAAAGCACAATTACCTGGTTAATTACTTCGGGCATTAATTTAGATGCAACAATACAAGAATTTTTGTCTTTTGAAACTTCTAATAGTTTTGGTAATGGAAGTAATTTACAAGCTTTAATTTCTACAGATTTTGATGGAATTGAAAGCAATATACATACGGCTACGTGGGCTGTTTTACCCGCAAAAATAGTTTCTAATGGCGAGAATTATAAGAGTTGGGTGCATTCTACCTATATCGATTTATCAAATTATTCGGGTACAGCTTTTATCGCTTTTAAATATACCGGAAATGGTAATGTGAATTTTGATGGTACTTATGAGTTGGATAATATTAGTGTTATTGCTAAATAACTACTATCTAAGAGGTGTTTCCCTTACCTAAAAAAGGGAAAAACACTTTTCTTAATTAATGAATTTTACTACTGTTAATCAGTTGTTTACCTTTTATTGTCCTTTTTTTTTATTGCAATTTTGATGTATTGAAAATTAAAAGCGGTAAGATGAAAAATTTATTAAGTGTTGCAATTAATGAAATAGGGGTAAAGGAAATAGCAGGAAGTAGACATAGCAAGCGCATTTTAGAGTACGCAAAAGAATCTGGTTTTCCTTGGGTTAATGATGATGAAACTCCTTGGTGTAGCATTTTTATGAATTGGGTAACTAAAAAAGCCGGATTAAAAAATAGCAACTCTGCAGCTGCACGTTCTTGGCTAAATGTAGGCGAATCGGTAAATAATCCAGAACCTGGTGATGTGGTTGTTTATTATAGAGGAGACTTTAATTCATGGCAAGGTCATGTTGGTATTTTTATGGGGTTTTCTGCAGATGGAAGCAGAATTTACACTTTAGGAGGAAATCAATTAGATGCCGTATCTATTTCGGCTTATGCAGCCGATAAATTATTAGGTTTTAGAAGATTAAATCCCAGTAGAAAACCAATTTTACCAAAACCAATTTTAAAAAGAGGATCTAAAGGAGAAGAAGTTGTAAAGCTGCAAAATATCTTAAAAAGTCTAGACTACGCTGTAGGAACTTCAGATGGAGACTTTGGCCCAAAAACACAAAACGCACTTATCTTATTACAATCTACAGAATTTGGTAGAGAAGCTAACGGAGTTTATGATGAAGGTACCAAAATATACATCAATTCTTTATTAGAAAATAGAAGCTAATCAATTTAAAAATAAAACCAAACGGCGGAAACCGAAAAGCCATTTTTAAATAGAGTAGGTAAAATTAAAACTAATTATTATGTCAGCAATACAAGTTGCGTCTCAGGTAGATAAAATAAATTTCCCTGAGTTTACAGCCAGTTTAATAACTGGAGTATTTGATGCTATTACAGCAAATCAAATAAAACAAATGGCTGCTTATACAGAAATGTTGAGTAAAGTAAGTAAATCACTAACTTCATTTGTAAATGAAACAAAAGATGATATTACTGGGGGAGAATTATTAGAATTTTTATCTAATACTTTTAGTTATGAAAAAGGGAACGCTGTTAAAACAATGCAGTATGGTGAGGTGTATGATAAACTTCAAAAAGGTACGGCTATTGATAACGAAGCTAAAACGAAATTAACAGATGAGTTAACGGTAAAAGATGGTGCTAATGTAATTGTTCCGGCTATTAGTAAAACAGGCTTTTTAGATGCTGTAAAAGCAAGAATTTCAGAAAACAAGTATAAATTACTTCGTGATATGATGAAATTAGGATATCAAAAATTAGTTGTAAAAGATGGTAAAGTAGAAACCAAATTAGAATTCTTTACACAACAGTATGAATATGATGTACAAAATACATCAGAATTTGAAAGAAAAAATAGAAGTTGGGGCTTTGGAGGTAGTTTTAAAGGAGGCTTTTTAGGTGGTATTTTAGGGATTAACGGTGGTATTTCTAATACGTCTACTAAAGTTAGCACCGTAAATACTAGTAAAGTAGATATGTCTAATACAACAGTAGATATATTTGGACATGTTAGTATTAATTTTAAGTCAGACTTTTTTCCATTAGCAAATTTTCAATAATCATTACAAAAAGGCTATTTAAAATTTTAAATAGCCTTTTTAAAAATTTATACAAATGAAAGTACAAGAAACGGGTTTCGTAGAGTTTGTAACAGATTTAATTAGCAGTACGGTAGATGCAGTTATAAGCTCTCAAATGGATCAGGAAAAAAAACAAATTGAGTTAAAGCAAGACCTTCTGTTAACTAAAGAACAATTTATTTTTAAGTATGATTTATTAAACAATGCAAAAGATATTTTAGGAGATAAAGTTACTAAGGAAGAAATAGATACTTATGTAGATGAGTATATAGAAAGCCATAAAGCAATTTTAAAACAATATTTTGATAAAAATGCTTTAAAAGTAATTGTAGATAGAGGTAAGGTAAGTGCAAAACTTATTTTTTCTTTTTTTGATGACAATTCAGAAGACACTAAAAAGAAAACAACAAAAACAACCCTTAATAAAGATATTAAAAAAGCAAATGTGCTTAGAAATTTAGGTAGGTTAACATCGCCTAAAGAAAGGTTATTAGATGCCAAAATGGATAAAATTATTTATGCAAACAAAAATCTATCAGTTAGAGACAATGCATTAACAGGTAGAAAAATGATTGTAAAAACGGTAGATACTAGCAATAAAGATATGTTAGATTTAAAAACAGATATTATAAGTAGTGTAGAGTTTTCTTTTAGAACAATTGTAGAATAAAATGGATATTGCAGATCAATTGACGGTGCTTTATAAGCAAATAGACATCATTGTTAAACGTGTTAGAGCATTTAATAGCAATAATCAACTTATAATAGACTCATTTGTAATCAATTTATATTCAGAAGAAATATCACAATTAAAAAGAAAAATTGTGTTAGAAAAAGGAATTCAATATGTTTTTAAAGAAAATAATTTAGAAATTAGATTTTCTGAAGAATATTTAAAGTAAAATAATTAAGATAAAGTGTTTCTTTTAGGATTAGGTGTTTTTCCTCTTTTAGAAGCCTCTATCAAGACATACTTTTGTTAAAAAAAAAGAAAAAGGTTATGGAAACAAGTGTACTAGAAAAACCATTACAAAGTAGTAATAGTTTTAGTTTAACAGCAGAATTAAGGGAGGTAACTACAAACGGAATTGTAAATTTTAATTCTAAAAAAGAAAAATTTAATGATCATTCATTTTGGAGTGGTAGCAAACTTGTTTTTCCGGTTTATGGAGTTTATAAGGTTTCTTGGGGATTTCATCAAGATTCTATAAATACTTTTTACAAAGAGCATCATACAGAATTAGTTTTAATTATAAATAATAAAATATACGAAGATAAAGCAGCTATAACTTCAAAAACGCCATGTTTTCATGCTGTAAAATCATCTCATAAAACAATTACTTTTCTATTTAGAGAAAATGAAACGTTGTCATTAAGTGCCCACGCTTTTAATATTGATAACCCTAAAATAAGAGATGTTTATTTAAAAGTAGAAAAGTTATATGTTGAGGAAAATAATGAATTTGGTTATGAAAGTTAATTGCTGTAATTATAAAAAGGCAAAGAAAGTCGCTTTAATTTAGATTGAAGCGTTTTTCTTATTTTTACCCTATGGATAAAATAGAACATATTGGCATTGCTGTAAAAGATTTAGAAAAGTCTAATCAGTTATTTGCTTCACTTTTTGGGAAACCACACTATAAAACGGAAGAGGTTGCTTCTGAAGGTGTAAAAACTTCTTTTTTTCAATCTGGTCCCAATAAAATAGAATTGTTAGAAGCTACACATCCAGAAAGCCCTATTGCTAAGTTTATCGAGAAAAAAGGAGAGGGAATTCATCATATTGCTTTTGCTGTTACAGATATAAAAGCAGAGATAGAAAGACTTCAAAAAGAAGGTTTTGTGGTTTTAAATAAGCAGCCAAAAAAAGGAGCAGATCATAAATTAGTTGTTTTTTTACATCCAAAATCTACCAATGGAGTTCTTATTGAGTTATGTCAAGAAATAGATTCGTTAAAATAATGCTAACAGTTACGGTAACTGCATTCTAATTATTATCTTGCAAACTTTTAAAACCAATCTAAAATATGTCTTCTAAATTTGATGCTTATCAAAAACGACGACTGCTATCTTCTTACTTTTCAGTAGTAGTAAGTATAGCTTTAGTACTTTTTATGGTCGGTATTTTGGGGTTGGTTTTGTTAAAATCGACCTTTGTTGCTAATCGTGTAAAAGAAAAAGTAGCAATTACGTTGTTCTTAAAAGACAATGTTTCTACAAAAAATAGAAATAATTTTAAAGAATCTTTACAAAAGGAGGCTTTTACTAGAACAATTATTTATACAAGTAAAGAAAAAGCAGCAAAAATTTATAGTGAAGAAATTGGTGAAGATTTTCTTAAATTTTTAGGAGAGAATCCTTTAAAAAACGGCATTGATATTTATTTAAAAGCCGATTTTGTAACTCCAGAAAAAATGCAAGAGCTAGAAGAACGTTTTCTTAAAAATGCTTTTGTATCGGATGTTTCTTATGACAAACCATTAATTAATTTATTAACCAAAAACATAAAACGAATTAGCTTTTGGCTGTTAGTTGTAAGTGGTTTTTTTGGTTTAGTGGCTATGATTTTAATTAATAGCTCAATAAGATTGTCTATATATTCTAAACGATTTAATATTAAAACCATGCAAATGGTAGGCGCTACAAAAGGGTTTATTAGAAGACCTTTTATTTGGCAAAGCATAAAACTAGGTATATTAGGCGCTCTTTTAGCTATTATAGCATTGGGAGTTGTTGTTTATTATGTAGATAAATATGCACCTAGTTTAGCGTTAATTAAAGATTATGTTACGTTAGGGTATTTAGTAGGAGGCGTGTTTATTGCTGCCTTTTTAATTACTTGGATTAGTACCTTTTTTGCTACACAACGTTTTTTAAACTTAAAAACAGACGAACTTTATTATTAAAACAATGGAAAACGAAAACACACAACAACCAGCTTTTTTATTTGGTAAAAAAAATTATATAATCATGATTGTTGGTATCATTTTTATTGCTCTAGGTTTTATATTTATGGCAGGTGGCGGAAGTGATAATCCTGAGGTTTTTAATGAAGAAATATACAACTGGCAACGTATTCGTTTAGCACCAACATTAGTAATTATTGGTTTAGGAATTGAAATTTATGCTATTTTAGCAAATCCAAAAAAATAAACATGAATTTAATAGAAACAATTATTTTAGCTGTTATTGAAGGAATAACAGAATATCTGCCTGTGTCATCTACTGGCCACATGATTATTGCATCGTCTTTTATGAAAATTGCTACAGACGATTTTACCAAACTTTTTACCATTGTAATTCAATTAGGCGCTATTTTATCTGTGGTTGTTTTGTATTGGAAACGATTTTTTCAGAGTATCGATTTTTACTTTAAATTATTAATAGCATTTATACCAGCAGTAGTTTTAGGTCTGTTATTAAATGATGTAATAGATAGTTTGTTAGAAAGTCCGGTAACGGTTGCTATTTCTTTAATTATTGGTGGTTTTATCCTCTTAAAAGTAGATGATTGGTTTAAATCTAATGAAGTTTATGATAAAGAAAACCCAACAGCGCATACAGAAATAAGTTATATGACTGCGTTAAAAATTGGTTTCTTTCAATGTTTAGCAATGATTCCTGGTACCTCTAGAAGTGGTGCAAGTATTGTTGGGGGTATGACTCAAAAAATTAATAGAAAAGCTGCAGCAGAATTTTCATTCTTCTTAGCAGTGCCAACCATGTTAGGAGCAACTGCATATAAAATTTATAAATACTATAAAGCAGGTTTTGAGTTATCTTCAGATCAGGTTAATTATTTAATTGTTGGTAATATTATTGCTTTTGTAGTGGCTTTAATTGCTATAAAATCATTTATAGATTATTTAAGTAAAAAAGGGTTTAAGATTTTTGGTTATTACAGAATTGTATTGGGAATTGCGTTATTAGTAATTCATTTTTTCATTTATAGATTAACAATATAATTTTTGTTGATGACTGAAGAAGATTTTAAAAATGGTCAAGTTTTATTAATTGATAAGCCTTTAAATTGGACCTCCTTTCAAGTAGTTAATAAGCTTAGATGGGAAATAAGACAACGCTTTAAGATTAAGAAAATTAAAGTGGGGCATGCAGGTACTTTAGATCCGCTTGCAACAGGTTTGTTAATTATTTGTACAGGTAAGCAAACAAAAGAAATACACATTTATCAAGGGCAAGAAAAAGAATATACAGGTACATTTACAATAGGAGCTACAACACCAAGTTACGATTTAGAATCAGAAATAGATAAAACCTATCCAACAGCCCATATTACAGAAGAATTATTACACGAGACTACTCAACAGTTTATAGGTGATATTCAGCAAAAACCACCAATTTTTTCAGCAATAAAAAAAGATGGTAAACGTTTGTATGAGTTGGCAAGAAAAGGAGAAACTACAGAGATTAATGCAAGAACTGTAACTGTTTCAGAATTTGAAATCACAAAAATAAATTTACCAGAAGTAGCATTTAGAGTTGTTTGTAGTAAAGGAACTTATATCCGTTCTTTAGCATACGACTTTGGCTTAGCCTTAAACTCAGGCGCACATTTATCAGCATTAAGAAGAACCAAAATTGGTAATTTTTCTGTAGAAAAAGGAGTTTCTGTAGAGCGTTTTATTAATGATTTACAAGAAGATACTTTAGAATCTTAACAAAATAATATTTGTTTTAAGCATAAAAAAACCCAAGCATTTGCTTGGGTTTTTATTTTATAAAGAAAAGTAGAAAATTATTTCTTAGCTAATAAATCTCTAATTTCTGCTAATAAATCTTCTTGACTTGGTCCTTTTGGAGCTTCAGGAGCTGGAACTTCTTTCTTTTTTGTTTTATTGTATGCTTTTACAATCATAAACATTACAAAACCAACAATAATTAAGTTGATAATTGTATCTATCCAAGCACCATAAGTAATTGCGTTTTCTGGAGTTGCTACTTTACCAGCTGCGTCTAAAACTGCTTCAGATAATATATATTTTTGATCTGCTAAACTTACGCCTCCTGTAAATACACCAACAATTGGCATCACAATATTACTTACAAATCCTTTTACAACTGCACCAATTGCACCTGCCATAATTACTGCTACTGCAAACTCAATTACATTACCACCAGTAATAAATTCTTTAAATTCTTTTAACATTTTATTTGATTTTTTAATTAATTATTAGAATACAAAAGTAGTAAAAAAAAACTACTACTTTAACACTTTGTTAACACGTTGAGAAATTGCTGTTAATGTTTCGTACGGTATTGTTTCAGAAACATCTGCAATGTGTTGTATCATTTCTTGATTGTTGAAGACAATTACTTCATCTCCTTCTTTACAATCAATTTTAGTAATATCTACCATAATCATATCCATACAAACGTTACCAATAATTTTTGCTTTTTGATTATTGATAAGAACATATCCTTTTTTATTACCCAGTCTTCTAGACAAACCATCTGCATGACCAATAGGTATTGTAGCAGTTTTACTTTGTCTTTTAGCTGTAAAAGCTCTGTTATAACCAACAGTTTCTCCGGGTTCTATAATATGAATTTGAGAGATAATAGATGTTAAATTATGTGTGTTTTTAAGTTGCGCCGTTTCTTTTTCATCATTACCAAAACCATACAAACCAATACCAATTCTAACCATATCAAACTGTGCTTTTGGGTAGTTTATAACTCCTGAAGTGTTTAAGATATGTAACATAGGCTCGTAACCTAAGTGTTTGTAAAACTGTTGCGCTATGTAAGCAAAGTTATTAATTTGGTTGATGCTAAACTCTTGCTCTTCTAGATCTTCACTTGCAGCAAGGTGAGAAAATAAAGATTGTACTTTAACGTGTGTTGTTTCTTTTAAACTGGTAATTATTGTAGGGATATCTGTATGCCAAAAACCTAATCTATTTAAACCCGTATTAAATTTTAGATGAATAGGGTAATTCATTAACGGAGTTTCATCTGCTAATTTTAAAAAAGCATCAAAAATTTTAAAGTTATATAAACAAGGTTCTAACCTATATTCTACAATAGATGTTATATTCTGAATATGTGGGTGCAAAACTAAAATAGGCGTTTCTACACCAGCTTCACGCAAAGCAATTCCTTCAATTGCGTAAGCGACTGCAAAATAGTCTACTTTTTCTTCTAAGAATTTAGCAATTTGTACGGCATCACTTCCATATCCGAAAGCTTTAACAACAGCTAAAACTTTTGTTTCTGGTTGTAGTTTTTCTTTAAAATAATTTAGATTGTGCAACAATGCATTTCCATCAATCTCTAAAACTGTAACATGATTATTCATTTTATTCCGAACTTGATTCAGAATCTTTTTGACTTAAGATTCGTTGTTTTTGTATTGCTTTGTAATACGCAGCCCTACTTAAAGGTTCATATTCTTGAGTTTCCCCTAACATTACCAAATCATCATTTTTCGCTTTTCTAAAACTGTAATGCGCTAAGTTTCCGGTGTGTGTACAAACAGCATGTACTTTTGTAACATACTCTGCAGTTGCCATTAAAGCAGGCATTGGACCAAAAGGATTCCCTTTAAAATCCATGTCTAAACCTGCAACAATTACTCGAATGCCTCGGTTTGCTAAATCATTGCAAACGGCAACAATTTCATCATCAAAAAACTGAGCTTCATCAATACCAACAACATCAACATCTGTAGCTAATAAGCGAATGTTTGATGCTACAGGCACAGGTGTAGAGCGAATTCTATTATCATTATGAGATACCACTTCTTCTTCATCATAACGTGTATCAACCGCAGGTTTAAAAATTTCTACGCGTTGTTTTGCAAATTGTGCACGCTTTAATCTTCTAATAAGTTCTTCTGTTTTTCCAGAAAACATGGAGCCGCAGACAACTTCTATCCAACCAAATTGTTCTGAATGATTTACTGTATTTTCGAGAAACATTTTGTAATTTTAGGCTTTAGAATATTAAATTTGATGTTACTTTGAATTTCAACAAATTTATGAATATTTACGAGTAAAAAATAACTTCAATAGACAACTTATGCACAAAAAATTAGAAGCTGATTTAATCAGTTTAGCACACAGTATTTTACAATTAAAAAATAAAGAAGATGTGTTTGCTTTAAAAGAAATATCAAAAGAAATTTATGAGAAATTATCTTTGTTAGCATTTGTAGAAGAATATGTAAACACCACACCCGCTTTAGAAGAAACAACAGAAGAACTAATTTCTAAGGTTGAAAAAGGGTTAGAATTACAAGAAAAGTCTAAAGAGGATATTTCTATTGATATTGAGGCAATTGAAGAAATTGATGAAGTTGTTGTTGAAGAAATACAAGTAGAGGAAGAGCAAATTGTTTTACCAATAGAAGAAACAATTGAGCAAGAAATAGTTGAAGAAATAGCTGTAGAGGAGGTAAAAGAAGAAGTAAAGGTAGCTGTTGAAGAAATTATAGAACAACCTTTTGCAGAATTAGAAGAAATTATGTTTGCAGAGCCAGAACCTGCAGAAATAAAAGAAGTTGTTAAGGCTAAAGAAAGTAAGGTGTTGTCTTTAGAAGAAGAATTAGAAGATACTATTTCTGTGGATGAAATGGCTACTTTATTTGATATACCTGTACAAAAATCTTTAAACGATAGGCTAACAACCAATATTCAGATTGGTTTAAATGATAGAATTGCATTTGTAAAGAATTTGTTTGACGGTAGTCAAGAAGATTTTAACAGAGTTGTTTCTCAATTAAATACATACCCAACAGAAAAAGAAGCAAAAAAGTTTATCAATAAAATGGTAAAGCCAGATTATGATTGGTCTACTCAAGAAGCGTTAGAAGCTCGTTTTATGGAAATAATAGAACGCAGATTTGCTTAAAACATTATGTCTAAACCAATTTTAATACATACACACTTTCATAAACGTAGAACTGGAGTTACTAGAAGTATAGAAAACGTGTTACCTTTTTTCGATGAAAAGTTCGAAACCTATATTTATGGTTATAATGTAGAAGGAAATAAAATTTCTTCATCAAAATTAAAATCATTATTATTTTCTAAGAAAGAAGTTGTGGTGCATTGCCATAGAAATAACGAAATAATGAGAATGTTATTTTTTCGTTTTTTAGGTGCAAAATTCAAATTAATTGCCACACGTCATGCAGAAACTACACCATCTAAACTTACTTTAAAGTTATTAAAAAGTGCGGACAATGTAGTTACACTTATTAAAAGTATGAGTGAAAAATTAGGGATAGAAAATACAATTGTTGGCCATGGTGTAAATGTTAATTTATTTTTGCCAGACAATACTAAAAAGCTTTCTAATATTACGCAAGAAAATATTATTTTGTGTGCAGGAAGAGTTCGTAAAGCAAAAGGACAAGTTGTTTTGTTAGAAGCGGCCAAGGTTTTAAAACAACATAGTAATTGGGCGTTAGCAATTGTTGGTAAAATAGACAAGCCTGTTTTTTTAGAAGAGCTACAGGCAATTGCTAAAAAACATAATATAGAAAATCAAGTTTATTTTGTAGATGAAACATCAGACATTATTTCTTATTATCAAGCATCAAAAATTGCTGTTGTTCCAAGTTTTTCTGAAGGTTTTTCTTTGGTTACAGCAGAAGCAATGTCTTGTGGTTGCTCTGTAATTGCAACTAAAAATGTAGGTGTGCATTCATCACTAATAACACATGCTAAAAATGGCTATTTATTTGAAGCAGGTACTATTTCTGAATTAGAAAAACTAATATTAAAATCTATAAATAATGAAATTCCGCATTTAGGAAAACAAGCAAGAGAAGAAATTTTAATGAATTGGAGTGCAAAGAAAGAAGCAGAAAACTTAATAAAAGTATACCAATAAAGTTATTTTTTAAGTACTGTAAATTTTTATAGAAAATAAAGATTTGTAACAAAGTTGGTTGGTAGTCGTCTCAATTTAAAACCTATTAACATGAAACATTTAGCAACCCTTTTATTTGCATTTTTTATTACAACCATTTCTGCACAAGAGGCAGCATTTCAAAATTTTTATAAAGTTAATAAAGATCAATCAACATTTTCTATCAATTTATCAGCTTCTTTAGCGGGTTCTTTTTTAGATAATGAAGAAGATGGAGATTTAATGAACATTATTAGAAAATCTAGCGATTTTAAACTCATGATTTTTAATAATCAAGACAATGCGGTTTCTAGTGATTTTAGAAAATTTAGCAGAAAAAATCACTTAAAAACATTGGCACGCGTAAAAGAAAACGGAAGTAAAGCCGAATTATTTTTTATCGAAAAAGGCAATTACATCAGAGAAATAATTATTAGAGCCAATAGCGATTCAGATAAAATGGTCTTGTTTGGCTTAAAAACTAAAATTACGCATGATGAATTAGCAGCAATGATTTCTTCTTCAGATATAAAAGTTTCATCAAACTAAAAACTACTAAAAGAGAAGGTTTTAACCAATCTTCTCTTTTAATGCTTCAATTACTTTCTTACTGTTTCCAATAAAAATTTCATCATCAACAATAAAAACCGGACGCTTTAAAAACGTGTACTCATCTAACAAAAACTGTCTATAATCAGCCTCAGACAAAACTTGGTTTTTTAAATCCATAGCCTTATACAACTTAGCACGTTTGTTAAAAAGCGCCTCATAACTACCAGAAAGTGCGTACATTTCTTCTAATTGCGTCGTTGTAACATTGTTTGCTTTAATTTCTTGTCGCTCAAAACCATCTGTATTTACCTCTTTTAAAATTCTACGGCAAGTATCACAAGTTTGTAAAAAATAGACTTTCTTCATTTTTATAGATTATATTTACATCTCCAAAATTACACAAAAAAATGAAAATACAATTTGATCTTTTAAGAACATCTCGCACATTAGTTTTAAAAGAATTAGACGGTTTAACTTTAGAGCAAATCCATACAATTCCTGCAGGTTTTAAAAACAATATTGCTTGGAATGTGGCACATTTAGTAGTTACACAACAACTTTTAAACTACAAGTTAGCAGGTTTAAACTGTTTATGTCCAGAAGAATTAATCGAAGATTATAAAAAAGGAACAACACCTACAAAAAACTTTACAGAAGAAGAATTTGAAGAAGTAAAAGAGTTGTTGTTAGGTTTGCCAGATACTTTAGAAGAAGATTATGAAGCAGGTATTTTCGAGAATTATACAGAGTACCCAACAAGTACAGGTTTTGTTTTAAATTCTATAGAAAGTGCGATTGCTTTTAACAATTTTCACGAAGGGATTCACTACGGAATCATAAGGTCTATCAAAAAGTTTTTATAAATTTTTAGAAGCTATTTCCTGCTTTCACTACTCGCTTTTTTTGTGAAAAACAAAAAAGAGCTCAAACAAAGAGCCTGTCTTGAGCGAAGTCGAAAGGTTCAATCTGGGCTAAACTTGTTTGCTAACTTTTAGGAATACCAAAGCTGAATTAAAACTTTAAAGATGAAATTTAATACAAAAACCATTCACGGAGGTCAACAACCGGAAGCAGCAACGGGAGCAGTAGTGCCACCTGTTTTTCAAACATCTACCTATGCGCAATCTAGTTTGGGGTCAGACCAAGAATACCATTATTCTAGAGGGTCAAACCCTACAAGAACAGCGTTAGAAAATAGTTTGGCTTCCATAGAAAGCGGAACGCATGGTTTTGCATTTTCATCTGGTTTGGCAGCCATAGATTGTGTGTTAAGAACACTAAACCCTGGAGACGAAATTATTGCAGGAATCGATTTGTATGGCGGCACTTACAGAATGTTTACACGTTTGTTCGAAAAATACGGATTAGAATTTACCTATGTAGATATGGATTCTGTAGAAAATGTAGCGAAAGCAATTACAGACAAAACCAAATTAGTTTGGTTAGAAACACCAACAAATCCGTTAATGAAAATTGCAGACATTCAAGCAATTTCTAAAGCTGTAAAAGATGTAGATTCTAACATTTTAATTGCGGTAGATAATACTTTTGCAACACCTTATTTGCAGCAACCTTTAAATTTTGGAGCCGATATTGTAATGCATTCTGCTACTAAATATTTAGGCGGACATTCAGATATAATCATGGGAGCTTTAATTGTAAAAGACGCAAAATTAGCAGAAGATTTGCACTTTATTCAGTTTGCAGCAGGTGCTATTGCAGGTCCTATGGATTCTTTTTTAGCATTAAGAGGCATCAAAACATTACATCTTAGAATGCAACGTCATTGCGAGAATGCAATGGTAGTAGCTCGTTTTTTAAAAGAACATTCAAAAGTAGATGCTATTTATTATCCAGGTTTAGAAGACCATCCAAACCATGCTATTGCAAAAAAACAAATGAAAGCTTTTGGAGGCGTAGTTTCTTTCAGTTTAAAAGACAAAAGCAAAGAAGCTACTTTTAATTTTTTAGAGAACATTAAGTTTTTTACGTTGGCAGAATCTTTAGGAGGTGTAGAGAGTATGGTAAACCATTCTGCAACCATGTCGCATGCATCGATGCCAGAAGAAGAACGTTTAAAAATAGGAGTTACAGCTTCTTTAATTCGCTTAAGTGTTGGTATCGAAGATGTCGATGATTTACTTGCAGATTTAGAACAAGCATTAAACATATAAAAAAAGAGCCAATTGGCTCTTTTTTTATATACAGTATTTTATAGAAGATAATAAGAATTTATTCTGGATTTTTAACGGTAAAAACATTACCATCTAAGTAATAATTGGCTCTTACTTTTAGTTCTTCGGAGAAATAGATAATATTTTCTGGCTGCTGTTTTAGTAAGTAGTTTCCTGTATCCCATTTATTATTTTTATTGGTATCAATAATGGCTCTTACAAAATAAGTTTTAGGTTCTAAAAGATTAAATTGTATTTGTTTAGATTCTGAAATAAATTGCCTTTCTATTAGGTTTTCTTTGTTTTTTCCTTCTAAAAGTTCAATAATTAAAGAGTTAGAAGTTTGGTTTTTTATATCCATAGTAATTCTTCCGTAATCTTCAATTTCTTTTGTATTTAAGCTAAATTTTAAGGTATCATTTTTTTGCTCAAAGATGTCAAAAATAGCATCAGGTAGTATCTTTAGTGTGTAGTTTTGTTCTGGGTTTTTATCAAAAAGTAATGCTATTTTATTTTCTTTTTTAGAAATAAAACTGGTGTACGATACTGCTAGCGTGTCCTTATCTGTAAGTGTAATTTTAGTAGTGTCAATTCTTACAAATGGGTTATTCCCTTTAATAAATAAAGTGTCTCTAAAATGTAGTGTACCAGATACAGAACTACTTACTATTAAGGTGTCTATCTTTTTCTTACGAAGTTTTACAGTAAGTGTATCAATAAAATTATCGTTGGTAACTATAAAGTTTAAAGAGTCTGCTTCAAAAGGTTTAAACCAGTAATTTAGTGTGTCTTTGTCGGTTTCAAACCTCGAAATACTTTTAAAATCTTTAGGTGTTTCAGAGATAATTTTAACTTTTAAATCTTTTATTTCACCCTCATAACCAAATGCAATTTTTCCTTTAGAAATTTCTTTACCACGTTTAAATTGATACGGTAAAGTTTCTTTAAATAATTTAATTGGTTTTTTAATAATACTGTCTTTAGGCAATGTTATAGTGTCTGTAAAAAAACCTATTTTGTCTTCTCTAGGATTAAAAAGATAATCGTTAGACGTTTCTTTTAGAGCAATCATAAGATACTTACCTTCTTTTAAGTTTGTGAAATTAAAAGCAGAAGAATCTAAGGTATTTGCCACGTAGTTAGGTTTGTTTTTAAAAACAATAGAATCTGTAAAAGCACTGTCTATTTTATACAGTAACACATTTATATTTTTTTGCCTATCATCTAAATAAGCATCTACTATTTCTCCGGAAGTTGTTAGAGAATCTATATAATTTCCGGTAGCAAAAACATATTTAAAATTTTCTAATTTATTACCCTCATTATTGTCTTCTACAGCATTACCAAAGTTGATAATATAAGTGGTGTTTTTAATTAAGGTATCAAGAATTTTTAAAGTTAAAAACTTACTTGCTGTTCCTTGAGGTGATACCAATAAAGGACTTTTTAGTGGAGGAGAAACAATTAATTGTTTGTTTAAATCTTTTAATTTTATAAACTCGTTAAAGTTTAATTTAATTTCTTTTTTATCAAAATTGATAGTTTCGTAAGGAGGGTTTGCAGTAACAAACAAAGGTGCTTCTTCATCTTTTGGTCCACCTTCTGGTCTTCCTGTTCTTGCACAGTTTGTTAAAAGAACTAAAAAAAGGCTAAAAAAAAGAAATCTAAAAATTGGTTTCACAAAGGTAAATTTTATACAAATTAACAATATATTTTTGACTTAAAAAGCATAAATTTTACTCTGTATAAGCCATTGTTAAAATACTGATTTTTACACCAGCGGTTTTTTGCAATTCTTTTGCACAGGCTTCTAAAGTTGCACCTGTAGTAATTACATCATCAATTAATAAAACGTGTTTATTTTTTAATATTGTAATGTCAGACAGTTGAAACTTGGTGTCAATATTATTAAAGCGTTCAAAACGAGCCTTAAAAGTTTGAGTTTTAGAGGTAGACGTTCTTATTAAAATGTTTTCTATTAACGGTTTTTCTAAGTGTTTGCTTAAGCTTTTTCCGAATTTTGTAACTTGATTATATCCTCTTTGTCTGCGTTTTTTAGGGTGTAAGGGAACAGGAATAATAACATCGATGTCTAAAAAATCTTTGTTTTCTTTTAAAATTTCGCCTAACCAATTGCCAAAAAAATGGCCTATTTCTTCATTTCCTTTGTACTTTAATTCGTGAATTAACTTTTTAGTAATTCCTGTTTTTCTATAAAATAAAAGCGAATTAGCTTTTTCTATAGCAACTCTACCGTAAAAAGTTTTTGCAATTTTGTTCTCTAGAGAGTCTGTAAAATTGGTTAAAGGTAGATCGTGACGGCAAAATGTACAGAGTACATTTTCATTCTGTGTTAATTGATGCTCACAATTAGCACACAGTTTTGGGTAAAAAAGATTGAATAAGTCTTTTAAAATTCGCATTTTTACAAAGCCTTTTTTTTAGAAAGATAATCATATAATTTAAGAACAGGATTTGAATAACAGAATAAATTTTTTAAAAGAGTCTTTTAAAAACTTAAAAACATTAGGTACTGTTACTCCCAGTTCTCGTTTTTTGGCAGCAAGAATGTTAAAAGGAATCGATTTTTCTAAAGTAGAGGTTTTGGTAGAATTTGGTCCAGGAAATGGAGCAATAACCAAGCTTATTCTAGAAAAGTTGCCAAAAAACGCTACTTTAATTTGTTTTGAAATTAATGAAAACTTTTACAATCAATTATCACAAATCAAAAACAAACAGCTGATTGTGATTAAGTCATCCGCAGAAAAGATAGAAGAAGAATTAAAGAGATTCAATTTTAATAAAACCAATCACATTATTTCTAGTTTACCATTAACTATAATTCCAGAGGAAATTACCAACGAAATTTTAAAGAAATCATTTCTTGCACTAGAAGATAAAGGGACCTTTATTCAGTTTCAATATAGTTTAACTTATTTTAAAAAACTTAAAACGGTGTTTAATCAATCAATCTCTTTAGGTTTTGAGCCTTTAAACTTCCCTCCAGCCTTTGTTTATCATTGTAAAAAAGTAGATTAAATTTTTATTGATAAATTTTTAGATTGATGTATATTTGTCGCATTATGGCAAAACAAGAAGATCAATTTAAAAAAGTACTATCACACGCTAAAGAATATGGTTATGTATTTCAGTCTTCTGAAATTTATGACGGTTTAAGTGCGGTGTACGATTATGCTCAAAACGGAGTTGAGCTAAAGAAAAATATTAGAGACTATTGGTGGAAAGCAATGGTGCAAATGCACGAAAACATTGTAGGTATAGATGCTTCTATTTTAATGCATCCAACAACTTGGAAAGCTTCTGGGCATGTAGATGCTTTTAACGACCCATTAATAGATAATAAAGATTCTAAAAAACGTTACAGAGCAGATGTTTTAATTGAAGAGTATTGTGCTAAAATAGAAGGAAAAATTAATAAAGAAGTTGCCAAAGCAGAAAAACGTTTTGGGGATGCCTTTAATAAAGAAGAATTTTTAGCAACAAACGGACGTGTTGTTGGTTATCAAGAAAAAATAAATACAATTTTAGCAAGAATGGGTGCTTCTTTAGAAAAAGAAGATTTAGCCGATGTAAAGTTATTAATTGAAGAATTAGAAATTGCAGATCCTTTAACAGGTTCTAGAAATTGGACGGATGTAAAACAGTTTAATTTAATGTTTGGCACCAAATTAGGTGCTTCTGCAGAAACTGCAATGGATTTATATTTAAGACCAGAAACAGCGCAAGGAATTTTTGTAAATTTCTTAAACGTGCAAAAAACCGGAAGAATGAAAATTCCTTTTGGTATTGCACAAACTGGTAAAGCGTTTAGAAACGAGATTGTTGCAAGACAATTTATTTTTAGAATGCGTGAGTTTGAGCAAATGGAAATGCAATTTTTTGTAAAACCAGGAACTCAAAAAGAATGGTACGATCAATGGAAAGAAACGCGTTTAAAATGGCATTTATCTTTAGGGATGGGAGCAGAGAACTATCGTTTTCATGATCATGATAAATTAGCACATTACGCAGATGCAGCTGCAGATATTGAGTTTAATTTTCCTTTCGGATTTAAAGAATTAGAAGGAATTCATTCTCGTACAGATTTCGATTTAAAAGCACATGAAAAATTTTCTGGTAAGAAATTACAGTATTTCGATCATGAAGAAAACAAAAGTTACACACCTTATGTTGTAGAAACTTCTATTGGTTTAGATAGAATGTTTTTAGCTGTTTTTTCTCATTCTTTACAAGAAGAAGCGTTAGAAAACGGAACAACAAGAACGGTTTTAAAATTACCAGCAGTTTTAGCACCTTTTAAAGCAGCTATTTTTCCTTTAGTTAAAAAGGATGGTTTGCCAGAAGTTGCTCGTGAAATTATGGATGATTTAAAATGGGATTTCAACGTGTTTTACGATGAAAAAGATGCCGTTGGTAAACGTTATAGACGTCAAGATGCAGCAGGAACACCATTTTGTATTACGGTAGATCACGATACTTTAAACGATAAATGTGTTACTATTAGACATAGAGATACAATGGAACAGAAAAGAGTTGCTATTGCAGATTTAAAAGCAATTATAAAAGCAGAGGTAGACGTAAAAACTTGGTTACAGAAAATGTAATTAATTTTTAAGTATAAAAAAAAGCAGCATCTAAATTTTCTAGATGCTGCTTTTTTATTTAAAATGGTTGTGTTATGCTGCTTTTTTATCAGCGCAACATGCTTTCTTACAATTTTCTTTGCAAGTCATTTTTATGTCTTTATTAGTTGTACAACATGCTTTTGTACTGTCTTTTGAATCACATTTTTGTTTGCATTCTTTTCCTGAAGTTGTTTTGTTTTTACATTTTTCTTTACAAGCATCAGAACATGTATGTTTTTCTTTGGTTGAAGAAAGAGAGGCTTTATATAATTCTCCACCAGCAATTCCGTCTACAAAAGCAATTAAATCTTTTTGAGAAGTTGTGTTGGCATCAAATTCTATGTTAGCAACACTATCTTTAAAAATAACTTTAGCATCTAAAACACCTTCTTTTTTAGATAATTTAGATTGAATTGTTTTTGCACAACCAATTTCGCAAGTCATTCCAGAAATAGCTAAAGAAACGTTTTGTTTGTTAACGGGTAGTACCTCTTTTTTTGCTTCACTTTTACAGCCAATTAAAACAAAACAAGCAATAGCAAAAGAGAATAATATTTTTTTAGTTTTCATAAAGTAAGTTTACAGTGTTAATTTTTACATTTAAAATTGAATCTTCTAAAAACTTCAAGGAAGTCTGTTTAGAAAATAGATAAAATAATTTTACAAATTTATTAATAAAAGGGTTGTCTTCTAAACTTTTATCGGATTTTTGCTTAATATTTTTATTATAAATGAATAAACAACAACAAAAGTGGTTTTATCTAACTGTACTTTCTATCGTTTGGGGTAGTTCTTTTATATTAATGAAAAAAGCACTTTTAGGAGTAAGTCCTATTCAGTTAGGCGCTTTAAGGATGATTTTTACGGCACTTTTTTTACTTTCGGTAGCTTTTCCTTCTATTAAAAAAATTAAAAAGAAACATTGGCAATATATTGTTTATACGGCACTTGTAGGTACATTTATACCAGGTTTTCTATTTGCTTTTGCTATTACAAGTATCGATAGTGCAGTGGTATCTATTTTAAATTCTCTTACACCTTTTAATACCTTAATTTTTGGAACCCTAGTTTTTGGTTTTACATTTAAGAAATCGCAATTATATGGTATTTTAATAGGTTTGGTAGGAACCTTAATTTTAATATTAGAAGGAGCAGATGTAAATCCACATCAAAATTATTGGTTTGCTTTATTAATTATAATTGCCTCTGTAGGGTATGCTTTTAATGCAAACATTGTAAAAAAGTATTTACATGATTTGGATGCTTTGGCAATAACAACTGGTAATTTTTTATTATTGATTGTCCCTGCAATCATCGTTTTAAGTTTTACAGATTTCTTTGTTACCTTTGATGTTAAGAATGAAGTGTTAATGCATTCTTTGGGATATTTGGCTATATTATCTGTTGTAGGAACAGGTGTCGCAAAAACTATTTACAATAAATTAGTACATATTTCAGATCCTGTTTTTTCATCTTCTGTAACGTATTTAATTCCTATTGTAGCTATTTTTTGGGGAGTGTTAGATGGCGAGAAGTTAAGTTTAATTCAGGTTTTAGGAGGACTTATTATTCTTTTGGGCGTTTACTTTGTAAATAAAAAGAAATAGTTTTTTATAAATAAAAGGTATTCTATTGATTTTGATAGAATTATTTATAAAAACTATGTTGCTAAGTATTAAAAAAGATGTATATTTGCACCCGCATTTTCATTAGGATTATGCAAACTAATTAGTAATAAACGCAAAACAAATAGTATGTACGCAATCGTAGAGATGGCAGGGCAGCAGTTTAAAGTTGCAAAAGACCAAAAAGTATACGTTCACCGTTTACAAGGAGAAGTAGGATCAAAAGTTACTTTTGATAATGTTCTTTTACTTGATGAAAAAGGGAATGTAACAATTGGCGCCCCAGCTATAGAAGGAGCTTCAGTAACAGCTCAAATTTTAAGTCACTTAAAAGGTGATAAAGTAATCGTTTTCAAGAAGAAAAGAAGAAAAGGTTACATTAAGAAAAACGGACACAGACAATTTTTAAGCGAGATTCTTATTGAATCTATTGCTGCTTCAGGTAGTAAAAAAGCTGCTCCAAAGGCAACTAAAGCTGCTCCAAAGAAATCTGCTAAAGCAGACGACTTAAAGAAAATTGAAGGTGCAGGACCTAAAGCTGCAGAAGCTTTAGTAAATGCAGGTTTAGATACTTTTGCAAAAGTAGCAAAAGCAGATCCAGCAAAATTGAGTGAAATCTTAACTGAAGCAAGTTCTAGATTATCTCATTTAGTAACAACTACTTGGCCAAAGCAAGCTGGTTTAGCTGCAGAAGGTAAGTGGGATGAATTAAAAGAATTACAAGATAGATTAGACGGAGGTATTGAAAAATAATTCCTAATAATTTAACTTTAACCTATAAAAACTCAATAACATGGCACATAAAAAAGGTGTAGGTAGTTCGAAGAATGGTAGAGAATCAGAATCGAAACGTCTAGGTGTAAAAATATTTGGAGGACAAGCTGCAATTGCAGGGAACATTATTGTTCGTCAAAGAGGAACAACTCACAATCCAGGAGAAAACGTTTACATGGGTAAAGATCATACTTTACATGCAAAGGTTGACGGTGTTGTAGAATTCCGTAAGAAAAAGGATAACAGATCTTATGTATCTATTACTCCATTTGAAGTTTAAGAAATTAAGCTTTTAAATTATTAGAAACGCTCAAACATGTAAATGTTTGAGCGTTTCTGTTTTCTAGAGTATCTTAAAATTATTACATATTTATAGGATTCTAAATATTTTAAAAAATAAAAGATCAAAGAGTAATGTTTGTTAAATTAAATCAATTTTTTTAGTTAAAGTATCGTCTTTTAGCTTTATAGATAGTTGGGGAGAAACTATTAAAAAGGGTATAAAATTCTAAAAACACAAAAATAAAGGTGTATGCAGGTTAGTTGTAAAGTTTTTTTTTAGAACTGTTTGCAGTTTTTTCAGAACATTTAGTGCTAGTTTTATATCATTTCCTCTAAGAATTCCTATTTTAGTGTAAAATTGAAACCCTCCTTCCCCCATGAGCAAAGTAAAAATTTTAGTCGTAGAAGATGAAACCATTATTACAGATACTATTGGCAAAACGTTAGAAAAATTAGGTTATGAAACCATAAATTCTACAGTCTGTTATGCAGATGCAATTAATAGAATAAAAGAACAACCGCCAGATATAGCCATTTTAGATATTAGGTTGTCTGGAAAAAAGACAGGAATAGCTATTGCCAAAAAGATTATAAAAACGTATAAATTTCCTTATATTTTTTTAACCTCAAATTCAGATAAATTTACATTAAACCAAGCTAAACAGGTAATGCCTATGACCTATTTGGTAAAGCCTTTTTCTAAGGATGAATTGTATAGGTGTGTAGAAGATACGTTGCGTAATTTTTCTAAAAAGGTTGATGAAATAGATCTTTACAAGCCTATTATTAAAGACTCTCTTTTTGTAAAAGAAAAAGGATTTTATAAAAAAATTAATTTTGAAGATATTTTATATTTAAAAAGTGCGCATGTTTACATAGAGATTATTTTAAAAACACATCAAAAAATAGTAGTTAGAACAAGCTTAAATGATATTCTAGAAAAGCTAGATATTAATTTTGTTAGAATTCATAGAGGGTTTATTATCAATACAAAATACTTATCTCAAATAAACTATACATCGGTAAAGGTTTTAAAAGAGGAAATTCCTATTGGTAAAAAATATAAAGAAAACCTTGTAAAAAGAATCAATTTTATTTAATATTTAGAACATTATAAGACCTGTATAGAACATTATTAATAATTTAATAGATTACTTAAAGTATATTTGATTGTATATTTAGATTGTTATTAACATTCTTTTTCTGGGGAATAATGATGTTTTTATAAAATCTAAACAAATTAATAAGCTACTCTACACGAGTAGCTTTTTTTATCTATTGAATTAAGTTGAAGCTTAGTTGTTACTATTTTGTATTTTTACGGCTATGAAATTTTTTTACAACTTAGCCATTTTTTTGGCTTCTTTATTCTTGTCTTTTATCGCTTTATTCAATAAAAAAATAAAACTTTTTGTTGATGGTAGAAAAGAAACATTTTCTAAAATTAATAGATTAAAGAATGCTAAAACTGTTTGGTTTCATGCGGCTTCTTTAGGGGAGTTTGAACAGGCAAGACCTATTATAGAGGAAATAAAGAGCAAGTATCCTGCTTATAAAATTTTAGTTACTTTTTTTTCGCCTTCTGGTTACGAAATTAGAAAGGATTACGAGTTAGCAGATGTTGTTTGTTATTTGCCTTTAGATTCAGAATCTAATGCTAAAAAGTTTATAAAAATAGTAAATCCTAAATTAGCTATTTTTATAAAGTATGAATTTTGGCCAAACCTTTTAAATGAATTAAAACAAAAAGAAATTCCTACCATTTTAGTTTCAGGTATTTTAAGAAAAAAACAGCTCTTCTTTAAAAGTTATGGAGGTTTTATGAGAGATTCATTACAAGCCTTTCATCACTTTTTTGTGCAAGATGAAAATTCTAAAAAGTTACTAAGCTCCATTAATTTTGAGAATGTAACTGTTGCAGGAGATACCCGTTTTGATAGAGTTTCTAAAATTTTAGAACAAAATAATTCGCTCGATTTTATCAATCAATTTAAAGATGGTAAATACACTGTTGTTGCAGGAAGTACTTGGCAAGAAGATGAAGCGTTGTTGGTAAATTATATCAATAATAGTGCAACAGAAGATGAGAAGTTTATTATTGCGCCTCATAATATTAAACCAGAAGCAATTTTAGAATTACAGAAATCCATCAATAAAAAAACTATTTTGTTTTCAGCGAAAGCTGATAAAAATTTATCAGAATACACAGTTTTTATTATAGATACTATAGGCATTTTAACCAAAATATACGCAGCAGCAGATCTTGCGTATGTTGGTGGAGGTTTAAAAACAGGTTTACATAATATTTTAGAACCTGCAACTTTTGGAATTCCTGTAGTGATTGGAAATAAATACGACAAATTTAAAGAAGCTGTAGATTTGGTTAAAATAGGAGGTTGTATTTCTATTAAAAATCAAGAAGAATTTACAGCAAATTTTATCAACCTAAAAGAAGATGAGAACTTTAGAAAGTTAACGGGAGTTATCAATAAAAGATATATTGCCGATAACCTTAAAGCAACAAAATTAATTATGAATTATTTAGAGGATACACTTTAAATGAATATCAGTTCGATTGATTTTTATCAGAATCGTATCGAGAATAAATGAAAGAAATTATGGATTTTATATTACAACCTTGGGCTTGGTATGTTGGTGGTCCGCTAATTGCAATTTCGCTCTTATTATATTTCTATTTTGGTAGAAATTTTGGGGCCTCTACAAACTTCGATACACTTTGTACCATGGCCGGTGCAGGAAAAGTATCTGATTATTTTAAGAAAGATTGGAAAGATCGAGACTTTGCATTGATGTTTGTGGTTGGGTTAATTATTGGTGGTGTTATTTCTGCAAAATATTTAATTCCGAATCAAACAATAGATTTAAATCCTAAAACGGTTCAAGAACTTACAGAACTTGGGTTTTCAAACGTGGGTAGTCAGTATTTTCCTGATGAAATTTTTGGGGTTGAATCATTTTTATCAATCAAAGGGTTTTTAATTCTTTTGGTATCAGGAATCTTTGTTGGTTTTGGAACCCGTTATGCAGGCGGTTGTACTTCTGGTCATGCAATTACAGGTTTAAGTAATTTAGAATTACCATCGTTATTAGCTGTAATTGGGTTTTTTATTGGTGGAATGATTGCTACCTGGTTTATAATTCCAATTTTATTTTAGCCAATAATTGGCATTAAACAAAAATAATTATATTCAATTTGTCTCTTCGAGCGCAGTCGAGAAGTTAATTGAAAATTGAAAATATATTCAAAATGAAAAATATCAAATTCTTATTATTAGGAATCTTTTTTGCCATCGTATTAAGTAAAAGTGAAGCCATTTCTTGGTATCGATTTTACGAAATGTTTAAGTTTCAATCTTTTCATATGTTTGGGATTATTGGAGGAGCCGTTGTAATTTCGATGTTTTTTATGCAGTTGTTTAAAAAAGGCATTATAAAAGATATAAAAGGAAATAAAATTATACCACAACCCAAAGAAAAAGGTTTTATAAGAACTATTTTAGGAGGAACATTTTTTGGCTTAGGTTGGGGAATATCTGGAGCCTGTGCTGCACCTATTTTTGTAATTCTAGGCTTTAAATTAATTCCCGCTTTAATTTTATTATTTGGTGCGCTTTTAGGTGCGTTTATTTATGGAATTTTAAGTAAAAAACTACCTAACTAAATGAGCAAATTAATAGACAATTTCGGTCGTCAAATGGAATATGTACGATTGGCAGTTACAGATCGCTGTAACTTGCGATGCCAATATTGTATGCCTGCTCACGGAATAGATATTGTACCAAGACAAGAGTTATTAACCTTTAAAGAAATGTATCGCTTAATTAGAGTGTTAACAGAATTGGGTGTTAATAAAGTGCGTTTAACAGGTGGAGAACCTTTTGTACGTAAAGATTTTGTTGGGTTTTTAGAAATGTTGTCTTATAACGATTTGTTAGAAGCAATTAATATTACCACCAATGGTGCAATGATTTCTCAGCATATTTCTAAAATTGAAGCATTAGAAAAGGTAAAAAACATTAATTTAAGTATTGATAGTTTGCATCGAGAAAAGTTTGCAAAAATTACACGAAGGGATGTTTTTCCGGAGGTTTATAAAACCTTTGAACTCTTAGAAAAAAGTAGCTTAAATTTAAAATTGAATGTAGTAGTGCAATCTGGTTTTAATACAGATGAAATAGTTGATTTTGTACGATTGACAAAAGATAAAAATGTTGCGGTTCGTTTTATTGAAGAAATGCCTTTTAATGGAAAAGGGCAACGAGAAATGAAAGAAAATTGGACTTTTAATAAGATTTTAAATGAAGTAAAAACGGAGTTTGATATAAAGGAAATTCAGTCTGAAAAATCATCAACTTCTAGAAATTACCAAATAGATAATCATGTTGGTACTTTTGGAATTATACCTGCTTTTACCAGAACTATTTGCAACGATTGTAATAGAATTAGAATAACCTCTACCGGAACTTTTAAAAATTGTTTGTTTGATGATGGTGTTTTTAATCTTCGCGATTTTATAAGAAAAGGAGCATCTAATGACGATTTAAAAGAACTTTTTTTAGGTTTGGTAAAAGAGAAGCCAGAAAATGGTTTTATTGCAGAAGCCAATAGAAAAGATGGTGGTGCTTCTGAGAGTATGAGTACAATTGGAGGATAATAAAAGTGTAATCGTGTAATTGTTTAAATGTGTAAAACGTTTGAACAATTACGCAATTACACAAATAAACAATTACACATTTTATACAAATGATTTCAGTAGAAAAAGCTTTAGAAACTGTTTTAAATTCAAGCCGATATTTTGGGCTTGAAGAAGTTCCATTTATAAAATCTGTAGGCAGAATTTTAAAAGAAGATATACTTGCCGATAGAGATTTTCCACCATTTAATAGGGTTTCTATGGATGGAATTGCTATTGACTATACTTCATTTAAAAACGGACAAAGAGCTTTTAATATAGAAGGAATTCAAGCTGCAGGAAGTGAGCAAATTTCGTTAAATAATTCAGGGAATTGTATAGAAGTAATGACAGGGGCCGTTTTACCAAACAACACCAACACTGTTATTAGATATGAAGATGTTACCATAACAAATGGAGTTGCAACAATTACTGTTGATGCAATAAATGATGCTCAGAATGTGCATGCAAAAGGAAAAGATGGCAAAATTGGCGATTTATTAATCGAACAAAATACCAAAATATCAGCAGCAGAAATAGGCGTGCTAGCAACAGTAGGTAAATCGTTTGTAAAAGTAGCAAAACAACCAAAAGTGATGATTGTTTCTACGGGTGATGAATTGGTTGGTGTAGATGAAATTCCGTTAGCACATCAGATTAGAAGAAGTAACGTGTTTACTTTAGTGTCTTTGTTAGAAAGACTGAATATACCTTCTGAAACAGCGCATATTACAGATGATAAACCTGTTTTAAAATCGAAAATAGAAAACTATTTACAAGAATACGATGTATTGCTTTTTAGCGGAGCGGTAAGTAAAGGAAAGTATGATTTTTTACCAGAAGTTTTTGATGAATTAGGAGTAGAGAAGCTGTTTCATAAAATTACACAACGACCAGGAAAACCTTTCTTTTATGGAAAAACAGATGAATGTAATGTCTTCGGTTTTCCTGGAAACCCGATTTCTACTTTTGTAAACTGTTTGGCATATTTTTATCCTTGGTATCATAAATCAATAGGCTTAGAAGTTGTAGAGGAGACTGCAATTTTAAATGCAGATGTTATTTTTAAACCCAATTTAACGTACTTTTTACAAGTAAAATTAAGTTATAGATTCGGGCATTTAATTGCAACGCCTATTACAGGAAATGGTTCTGGAGATTTAGCAAGTTTGGTAAAAACAGATGCTTTTATTCAGTTGCCAAATGATAAAGTTGAATTTAAAAAAGGAGAAGTTTTTCCAATAATAAGATATAGATAATTGAAAAAGACATCTCGATACAATTTTGCGAAAAGCAAAATCACTCGATGTGACAGTATCTGTTTTAGACAGGATAAAACGTTTTGTCAGTTCGAGTGATTTTTCTGACAAAGGAAGAAAAATTGTATCGAGAACATTTTTATTTCAAAAAAGAAGCTTCTCGATACAAAATTCTTGAAAAAAGAATTTCACTCGAAGGGACAGTGTGTATTTTAGAGTGTTTAAAACGTATTGTCAGTTCGAGTGAATTTGGAGGTACGAGAAATTTGTATCGAGAACATTTTAAAATTCCAAAAATGAAAATCTACTATGTTTATATATTACAATGTTCAGATAAAACGTATTATACTGGTATTACATCAAATTTAGAACAACGTTTTATTGAACATCAACAAGGAAAACATTTAGAAAGTTACACGTATAAAAGAAGACCTTTAGAATTGGTTTTTTATGCTGAATTTACTGAAGTTGGATTTGCTATTGATACAGAAAAGCAAATAAAAAAGTGGTCTAGGGCAAAAAAGGAAGCTTTAATTAATGATGACTATGAAAAACTGCCTAATTTAGCGAAGAAGAAGTTTAATTGATAAAGAAGCTTCTCGATACAAAATTCTTAAAAAAAGAATTTCACTCGAAGTGACCGTGTGTATTTTAGAATGTTTAAAGCGTGTTGTCAGTTCGAGTGAATTAGGAGGTACGAGAAATTTGTATCGAGAACATTTTAATTTCAAAAAAAACTTCTCTATACAGAATTTTAGATAAAAATCACTTGAAGTGATTGTGTATGCGTAATTAAAGTATTGGTTTTTCTAACAGAGAAATTATAAATGTATTAAGAATAAAATATAGATAATGAGTAAATTCAGTCATTTAAACAAAAAAGGAAATCCTAAAATGGTAAATGTTTCTGATAAGAAAATTACCAAAAGAACAGCCATTGCAAAGGCAACCATGTTTTTAGGAAAAGAAGTAATTGCTCATTTTACAAATGAGGAGTTAGTCACTAAAAAAGGACCTGTTTTTCAGACGGCAATTATTGCGGGAATACAAGGGGTTAAAAAGACATCAGAATTGATACCAATGTGCCATCCTTTATTAATTAATGGGGTTGATATTGATATTAATATTATAGATACAGAAAATATAGAAGTTTTTTGTGAAGTTACCATTACAGGAAAAACCGGAGTAGAAATGGAAGCTTTAACAGGCGCAAATATTACCTGTTTAACCATTTATGATATGTGTAAAAGTATCAGTCAAGAAATGGTGATTAAGGAAGTAAGGCTGTTGAAAAAAACTGGAGGGAAATCTGATATTAATAATTAATTGTCATTACGAGGAGGAACGACGAAGTAATCTGTTAATAAAAGATTGCTTCACTTTGTTCGCAATGACAAAATGAATAATATGAAAAAACACAAAAAACATACAAATTTAGAAAGAAGAGATAATGATAATTTTGCACCAAATGAAATTGCTATTCTAGGTACAAATTGTGGTATTATTTCAGATTTAGTTCATAGTCTTTCTAATAAATTATCCAACTATAAGTTGGCGTATTTTGATGCTTCTCATGCAAAAGATGTTGCAGAAAATTCGTTATCAGAATATACTTTTCATCATCAAGGAAATTTGCAGATCACCACTTCTGGAAATGTAAATAAGTTTGAGCAACGATTACAGTTTGCTCAATATGATTATGTTTTTATCAACGGAAATCATTATCAAGGAGCAAAACAGATTTTGGTTTTAGATGAAGCAAAAGAAGCTTCGGTTTTAAAAAGATTAGAACAGTTAGATCGCATTCAGTTTGTTGTAAAGTTGAAATCTGACACGGAATATTTTTCATTTTTGGAAGAAAAATATCCGCAGATAAAAAACATTACCTGTTATACAGTTGACGAGGTTGATAAAATTGCAAACCACATTCATAATCTGATTCAAGAAAAAATTGCACCTGTAAAAGGTTTGGTGTTAGTGGGAGGAAAAAGTACTAGAATGGGCCAAGATAAATCTGAATTAGATTATTTTGGAAAACCTCAAAAAGAAGTTGCAAAAGAATTGTTAGAAAATAATAATTTAGAAACGTTTTATTCAGTTCAGAATTCATCACCAAAAGAAGATGAAATTTCTGATAAGTTTTTAAATTTAGGTCCGTTTGGCGGCATTTGTTCTGCGTTTCAGAAAGACCCAAATGCAGCTTGGTTTGTATTGGCAACCGATGTTCCTTTTGTTACTGAGCATATAATTCAATTGGTGCTTAAACATAGAAATCCGACTAAGTCGGCTACGGCAATTAAAGGCAAGAACAAAGATTTTCCAGAGCCTTTAATAACTATTTATGAACCAAAAGCATATGCCATTTTATTACAGTATTTGGCGCAAGGATATTCTTGTCCGCGTAAAATGTTAATTAATTCTGATGTAGAAATTGTTGAGGTTGCTGATGATTTTATCAGAAATATAAATACACCAGAAGAGTTTAGAGCTGCTAAAAAAGAGGTAAATTAGAGTTTTAAACCTGTGAATAAAACTTTTTAGATGAAAACGAAATCATTATTTTTTATTCTACTTTTTGGAATACTTTTTGTTGGTTGTGAGCCAGCACTTACTACCAAAGAGTTTATGGTGGGTAGTTGGCAAACTACCTATTTGAAAATAGAAATGTATACTGTTAATAAAACAGATTCTTTACAGGTTTATGAAGATAAATTTGAAGAAGATTCGGAGTTAGTTGCGCAATCTAAATATAATAAAGATGGTACTTTTTCTGCTTGGTTTATAAATAAAAAAGGAGAACAGATATCTAAAGCTTCTGGTATTTGGTCTGTTAAAAAAGATTCATTATTAGTAGCTTTTAATTATGGAGGCAGAGATATGAAGGTGAGTTATGATATTACAAAAACCGATGAAGGTTTTATTGGCAAAAGTAAGTATGATTGGGATGAAGATGGTGATTTTGATGACCTATTGATGATGAAAACTAAAAGAATAAAAACAAACAAAAATTGACAAATATTAAAAAGATCTCTTTACGAATACGTATTTTTCTGTCCATGATTTTATTGGTGTTATTGGCATCCGTATTAATTTTGGTAGTTACTATTTATCAGTATGATGAACAGACAAAAGATTATAACATTCAGCGTTTTGAACGAAAAGAAGCAACCACAAAAGAAACAATTGAATTAGAATTAAAAAATAAGACTACATACCCTGTAAATACAGGTAATTTAGCTAAAATATTTCAAGAACGTATTTATGAAATATCCTCTATTAACAAATTAAACATCTCTTTTTATGATTTACAAGGTAATTTACTAAAATCATCTACAGCAAGTGCCTTTGAAAAAGTAGACTCTAAACCAATTCCACAAAACTTATTAAAAGAATTGGCAAATAACTCTAATCATAAAATATTAAAAACAAGTGTAGATAAAGGGATTGGTTATCAATCTTCATTTTCATTTATTCATGATCCAAAGTTTAAAAGAATAGGTATTTTAGAGTTGCAATTTACGCAAGATAACTCTGAGATAGAACAGGAGTTAAGAGAGTTTATATTAAGATTAAGCTTGGTTTATATTTTGATGTTTTTAATTGCCATTGCAACTGCGTATTTTTTATCGAGCTATATAACGCGATCAATAAAAACGATTTCTGATAAAATGCAGCAAACACGTTTAAATAAAAGAAACGAAAAAATTATATTAAACAAGGCAAGTTCAGAGATAGAAATTTTAGTAGAAGCCTACAATCACATGATTGATGAATTAGGAGAAAGTGCAGCTAAATTAGCTAGAAGTGAGCGCGAACAGGCTTGGAGAGAAATGGCAAAACAAGTTGCTCATGAAATTAAGAATCCGCTTACGCCTATGCGATTAACGGTTCAGAGTTTTGAGCGAAGATTTAATCCGTTAGATGAAAACGCAAAAGAAAAATTAAGAGAATTTAGTCAAACTTTAATTCAGCAAATAGATGTAATGAGCTCAATAGCTTCTGCTTTTTCTGATTTTGCTAAAATGCCAACGCAAAAAAAAGAGCAAATAGAAATTATTAGTGTTGTAAAATTTGCTTTAGATATTTTTACAGAAAAATATATAAAATATTTCCCTGAAGAAGAAGAACTGTATGCCAATTTAGATAAAACACAATTAATTAGGGTAATTACTAATTTGGTTAAAAATGCTATTCAGGCAGTAGATAAAGAAGAAAATCCTTTAATTGAAGTAAAAGTTTTATCGGAAGAAAGTAATTTAAAAATTACAGTTTCTGATAATGGAAAAGGAATTGCAGATGACGTAAAAGAACTTATTTTTGAACCTAAATTTACAACTAAAACTAGTGGCATGGGATTAGGTTTGGCTATGATTAGAAATATTATAGAAGCTTATGATGGCTCTATTTCTTTTACTTCTAAAGTAGGAATAGGAACCGTTTTTACAGTGATTTTACCTAAGAAATAATATAATTATCGCCTATGATTTTTGGTATAGGCAACTAAATAAATAAATGATGAAATTCGAGAATATTTTAGTTGAAAAAAAAGATAGTTTAGCACAGATTACTATCAACAGGCCTAAAAAATTAAATGCTTTAAATAAGGCGACTATCAAGGAGTTAAATATTGCTTTTGCAGCATTGGAAGATGATGAAACTACCAGGGCAATTATTTTAACGGGTAGCGGTGATAAAGCTTTTGTTGCAGGAGCAGATATTTCTGAATTTGCTGATTTTTCGGTAGAAGAAGGTGCTAATTTATCTAGACTTGGACATGAAATTTTATTCGATTATGTAGCAAACCTATCGATTCCTGTAATTGCGGCAATTAATGGTTTTGCATTAGGAGGTGGTTTAGAGTTAGCAATGGCTTGTCATTTTAGAGTGGCGTCAGATAATGCTAAAATGGGATTGCCAGAAGTTTCTTTAGGGGTGATTCCTGGTTATGGAGGTACACAACGTTTGCCGCAATTAGTAGGTAAAGGAAAAGCCATGGAAATGATTATGACTGCTGGTATGATTTCTGCAGAAGAAGCAAAAGAATCTGGTTTGGTAAATCATGTTACTACACAAGAGGAATTATTACCTTTAGCAGAAAAAATAGCAGGTAAGATTACAAGGAATTCTTCGGATGCAATTTCTGCAGCAATTAGAGCAATTAATGCTGGTTTTGAAGAAGGTGTTAATGGTTTTGATGTAGAAGTTGAGGAGTTTGGAGAATGTTTTGGTACAGAAGATTTTAATGAAGGTACTGCCGCTTTTTTAGGGAAGCGAAAACCTAATTTTTAAAAAGCGTATACATAAAAAGCGAGCCTTATTGGGCTCGCTTTCTTTTGTCTATTAAAATAGATTGTTAGATTAGATACTGAAATTTTTTACATACATTCTGTTATCTGTATACACAAGAACTTTATATGCTCCTTTTTCGGATTTAGATAATTTGTAAACTCTGTTTAAAACCTCTTCACCTTCAATTTTTTCAGAAAGAATAACTTGGTTATCATAATATAAAACTATTTTTAAAGGTTGCTTGTTAAAATCAATTTTAGAAATTAATACTAAATCGCCTTCAGTTCTAATTACAGGTTTAAAAATTTTCTTGTTTTCTTTTTTTAAGAAGGTAACAAACCCATCTTTAACTTCTAATTTTTTTACATCAATTTCAAAGTCTTTTTCTAATTCAGTAGTGTAAATGCCATCTTCTAAATTGGTTAAATCAAATGTTTTAGAATAGGTTCCAGAACTTTGAATGACTTGTTTATATATTGTAATTCCGTATTCATTTTTAATAGTTAAAGCATGTCCTATTTTTACGGCTTTGTATTCAACTTTAACTCTTTTTACAGCTACTGCATTAGTAGATTTTGTGTTCTCATTTGCGTAGCCAATTAATGTTCCGAACATTAATGCTACTACTAAAATTGTTTTCATTGTTGTTCTCATTTCTTTTCATTTTAGAATTAATAACACTACAAAGGTATGTTAGTAGTTAAGTTTTAAAAACAACAGAATTGGTAAATAAATACTCTAAATTAACACGTTAAGGTGCTGTAAATTAATTGTTAAGTTAAAATACAATATATTTATGTTAATTATTAAGGATTTATAAATAAGAATATCTTGTATGTAAGGTATTTTACAAATAAAAAGCGAGTCCTTTTGGACTCGCTTTTACCATCAAATTATAGCAGTAATTTGATAAAACAATTAACTTAATTTTTATATTGTAAGATCTTTTACATACATTCTATTGTCTGCATAAATAACTACTTTATATGTTCCTTTTTCTCTTTTAGATACATTATAAACTCTGTTTAAAATTTCTTTACCTTCAATTTTTTCAGAATGAATAAGATTGTTATCATGATATAGAATTACTTTTATAGGCTGTTTATTAAAATCAATTTTAGAAATTAATACTAAATCTCCTTCTGCTCTAATTACAGGTTTAAAAATTTTCTTATTTTCTTCTTTTAAGAAGGTAACAAAACCATCTTTAACTTCTAATTTTTTTACATCAATTTCAAAGTCTTTATCTAATTCGGTGGTGTAAATACCATCTTCTAAATTGGTTAAATCAAATGTTTTAGAATAGGTTCCAGAACTTTGAATGACTTGTTTATATATTGTAATTCCGTATTCATTTTTAATGGTTAAAGCATGTCCTTTCTTTACAGATTTGTATTCAACTTTAACTCTTTTTACCGCTACTGTATTAGTAGATTCTACGTTTTCATTTGCGTATCCAATTAATGTTCCGAACATTAATGCTACTACTAAAATTGTTTTCATTGTTGTTCTCATTTCTTTCCATTTTAGAATTAATAACACTACAAAGGTATGTTAGTAGTTAAGTTTTAAAAACAACAGAATTGGTAAATAAATACTCTAAATTAACATGTTAATGCATTGTAGATTAATTTTTAAGTTAAAATAGAATATATTTATGGTAATTATATGTAATTTAGAAAATAGTTTTAAAATAAAAAGCGAGTCCTTTTGGACTCGCTTTTATCATCATCAAATTATAGCAGTAATTTGATAAAACAATTAACTTAATTTTTATATTGTAAAATCTTTTACATACATTCTATTGTCTGCATAAACAACTACTTTATATGTTCCTTTTTCTCTTTTAGATACATTATAAACTCTGTTTAAAATTTCTTTGCCTTCAATCTTTTCAGAATGAATAAGATTGTTATCATGATATAGAATTACTTTTATAGGCTGTTTATTAAAATCAATTTTAGAAATTAATACTAAATCTCCTTCTGCTCTAATTACAGGTTTAAAAATTTTCTTATTTTCTTCTTTTAAGAAGGTAACAAAACCATCTTTAACTTCTAATTTTTTTACATCAATTTCAAAGTCTTTATCTAATTCGGTGGTGTAAATACCATCTTCTAAATTAGTTAAATCAAATGTTTTAGAATAGGTTCCAGAATTTTGAATGACTTGTTTATATATTGTAATTCCGTTTTCATTTTTAATGGTTAAAGCATGTCCTTTCTTTACAGATTTGTATTCAACTTTAACTCTTTTTACAGTTACAGCATCTGTAGATCCTGTATTCTCATTTGCGTATCCAATTAATGTTCCGAACATTAATGCTACTACTAAAATTGTTTTCATAGTTGTTCTCATTTCTTTTCATTTTAGAATTAATAACACTACAAAGGTATGTTAGTAGTTAAGTTTTAAAAACAACAGAATTGGTAAATAAATACTCTAAATTAACATGTTAATGCGTTGTAAATTAATTGTTAAGTTAAAATAGAATATATTTATGGTAATTATATGTAATTTAGAAAATAGTTTTAAAATAAAAAGCGAGTCCTTTTGGACTCGCTTTTATCATCATCAAATTATAGCAGTAATTTGATAAAACAATTAACTTAATTTTTATATTGTAAAATCTTTTGCATAAGATCTATCATTTGTGCTAATAATTACTTTGTAATTACCAGCTTCATTTTCTGATAATTTATACACTCTTTTTAAGAATTTTTCTCCTTCAATAGTTTCAGAAAGAATCGCTTCATTTTTATAATAAATAACAATCTTTAGAGGTTGGTTATTAAAATTAATTTTAGAAACATATAATAAATGTTTTTCTGCTCTAACAACAGGCTTAAAAACTTTTTCGTTTTTGTTGTTTAAAAAAGTAACCAAACCATTTTTAACGTAAAATTGTTTAATTACAATTTCAAAATCTTTATTTAATTCAGCTGCATAGATTCCGTCTTCTAAAGCAGAAAAATCAAAAGTCTTAGAATAAGTTCCAGAATTTTTAATTTCATTATTGTAAACAGTTACACCTTGGTTGTTTTTAATACTTAGAGTTTGTCCTTTTTTTACATTAGTAAATTCTACTTTAACAGTTTTCTTTGCTTCAAGATCATTGTTGTTTGTATGCTCGTTTGCGTATCCAATTAATGTTCCAAACATTAATGCTACTACTATAATTTTTTTCATTTTTGTTTTCATCTTTTGGTTATTTTAAATATTAATAACACTGCAAATTTATGGTAGAAGTTTTGTTTTAAAAACAACAGAATTGGTAAATAAATACTCTAAATTAACACGTTAAGGCTTTGTAAATTAATTGTTAAGTTAAAATAGAATATATTTGTGTTAATTGTAAATAATTTTGAAGTATAGAGAATATTGTGTGTAAAAGTGTTTTACAAATAAAAAGCGAGTCCTTTTGGACTCGCTTTTACCATCAAATTATAGCAGTAATTTGACGAAACAATTAACTAAATTTTTATATTGTAAGATTCTTTACATAAGATCTATCATTAGTACTAACGATAACTTTATAATTACCATTTTGTCCTTCCGATAATTTGTAGATTCTTTTTAAGATTTGATTACCTTCTATTGTATCAGATAAAATTTCTTCATTATTATAATAGATAGCAACTTTTAAAGGTTCATTATTAAAAGCAATTTTAGAAACATACAGTAAATTATTTTCTACTCTAATTACTGGTTTAAAAACTTTTTCATTTTTATTGTTTAAAAAAGTAACCAAACCATTTTTAACGAAAAATTGTTTGATAATAATTTCAAAATCTTTATTTAATTCCGCAGTATAAATTCCGTCTTCTAAAGCAGAAAAATCAAAAGTTTTAGAATAATTTCCAGAATTTTTAATTTCATTATTATAAACAGCTACCCCTTCACCATTTTTAATGGTTAAAGTTTGTCCTTTTTTTACATTATTAAATTCAACCTTTACTGTTTTCTTAGCTTTAAGATCGTTGTCACTTATATTATTGTTTGCGTATCCAATTAATGTTCCGAACATTAATGCTACTATTATAACTATTTTCATTTTTGTTTTCATCTTTTAGTTATTTTATAAATTAATAACACTGCAAATTTATGGCAGAAGTTTTGCTAAGAAAACATCAGTATTGGCATATTTGTATGCTAAATTATCTGTTATTTATATGTTAAAACAAAGTAAAGTTAATTTAGAGTATAATTTTG
Source organism: Polaribacter butkevichii (assembly GCF_038024105.1). NCBI lineage: Bacteria > Pseudomonadati > Bacteroidota > Flavobacteriia > Flavobacteriales > Flavobacteriaceae > Polaribacter > Polaribacter butkevichii. The sequence goes on along the minus strand of NZ_CP150661.1, from coordinate 2,175,944 downwards.
TTAATTTTATACAGCTTTTTAGAAAATAGTGTTGTAAATTTGATTTAAAATAGGAATATGATGAATGTGAAACCAACTTTAGAAAAAATTAGTCCAGATTTTGGAAGCTCTATACTGGTAAAAAAACATACTGAGTTTTTAAAGCAAATAAAGGCATTTTGGCACTTTCACCCAGAAATAGAATTAGTTTATGTAAATAAAGGTAAGGGTAAAAGACATATTGGTAATCATTTATCATACTTTAATAATAGTCAGTTGTTATTAATAGGTTCTAACTTGCCACATAATGGATTTACAGATAGGTTAACCACAAATGGTTCTGAAACGTTAGTGCAATTTAAACCAGATTTTTTAGGAGAAGATTTTTTTGAAGTACCAGAGATGAAACCTATTAGTATTTTGTTTGAAAAAGCCAAAAAGGGTATTCTTTTTGGTGTAAAAACCAAAGAAAAATTAGGGCCAAGGATTGAAAAAATATCTGAAAAGAAAGGTTTTAAGCAAATTTTAATTTTATTAGAAATATTACACACCCTTTCTAAGTCTGAAGATTATACGCTTTTAAATGCAGATGGTTTTGCTTTTGAAACACAACCGCAAGATAGTAGTAAAATAGATATTATTTTTAAACATATAAACGAGAACTTTAATCAACATATTAGTTTAGATGAAATTTCTAATTTAGTGAGTATGACGGTTCCTGCATTTTGTAGGTTTTTTAAGAAAACAACAGGTAAAACGTTTACAAAATTAGTAAATGAATATAGGGTTGTACACGCAACTAAATTACTATCAGAAAGTCAAACAAGTATTACAGATATTTGTTTTGAATGCGGATTTAATAATTTTTCTCACTTTAATAAGTTGTTTAAAGAATTTACAGGAAAATCAGCATCAAAATATAGAAGTGAAATGATTAGTTTGGTGCAATAAAAAATAGCGTATATATAAACGTAGGTTAAAATAGAGCTAAAAAACTACTTAATACCATTCCATTCATCATCAAATTGTTCTAAAAAATTTACCATAAAAGAATGCCTATCTGCAGCAATTTTTTGCCCAGAAAGAGTGTTCATTTTATCTTTTAAAAGTAATAGTTTTTCGTAAAAGTGATTTATGGTTGGGGCAGAAGAACTTTTGTACTCTTCTTTAGTCATGTTTAAATTCGGAGAAATTTCTGGATCATAAAGTGCTCTATTTTTAAATCCACCATAATTAAAACATCGAGCAATACCTATGGCCCCAATAGCATCTAATCGGTCTGCATCTTGTACCACTTCTAATTCTTTAGAAGTAAATGTTTTTACCTTTTTATCAAAAGAATTTTTAAAAGAAATATGGTTGATAATACTAACAACATGTTCTATTATCTCGTTGTCAACTTTTTGCCTCTCTAAAAAAGTAGCTGCCATTCTAGGGCCAACAGTTTCATCACCATTATAAAATTTAGGGTCTGCAATATCATGCAATAAAGCTCCTAAAGAAACCACAAAAGCATCTACTTTTTCTTCTTTAGAAATTAAAATAGCATTCTTATAAACACGCTCTATATGAAACCAATCGTGTCCTCCTTCTGCATTTTCTAATTCTTTCTTAACAAAAGCAATGGTATTATTTATAATGTTGGTTTTATTCATTTTACAAAAATATTAAAAATGAACTTAGGTCTTAGTTTCCTTTTGATTTAAAAATTATTTTAGATAAATAGCCATCACCGGAATGTCTATATGATTTATTAAATCTTCTGCTAAACTAAAGGTAAATAATCGCTGATATAAGTTACGTTCTTGGTTTAATAAACACACCATATCTATTTCGTTTTTTTGACAATATTCTGTTAATGATCCTTTTAGGTTTATACTATCAATAGAAATAAATTTTGTTTTTTTGTAATTAACAGTTAGGTTTTCCTTAAACTTATTCATTAAAGGAGTAATAGATTCTCCGTGGGCTAAATCGAAGTGTACAACATGTAATTGAGCACTGAATTCTTTTGCAATTTTAGTTAATTTTTCTAGAGGTACAATTTCTTCGTCTCTATAATCTACTAAAAACATAATGTTATTAAGGTCTCCATCAAATTTGGCTTTTGCAGGAACGGCAATAACAGGTTTGTCTATTTCTTCTAAAATTTTAATAGTATCCGTTTCCATAAAAATATTAAAGAGACTACTGTTTCCTGTATTACGTGTTCCCATTATAATGATTTCAATTTTATCATCTCGTTTGGCAACATATTTAAATAAGGAGTTTACAAAAATACCTTGATCTACAATATATTTTACTTTTAAATTTCCTTTTTTACTAGCTTTAATAAGTTTTTCGAAGGGTGGAAATTTATCTTTTTTATTTCTAAAATTATCGATATCTATTTTATCATAAATAGATTGCGTTTTTTCATCTACCGAAGTGTCTTCGTGGTAAGAGTGATACACAATTAAAGTAGCTTCTAATTTTTGAGCATATGCCATAGCGTATGCAAAAGCGTTTAAAGAAATTTCTGAAAAGTCTGTTGGAAACAATATATTTTTCATGCTAATGTGTTTTTAAAATGATACTTCTAGATTTAGTTCATAAATATTATTTTCGTTTAATGCTTTGTCGTTATGTTCTGCATTTAAAATTAATCGTAAATATTTATTAACGGTGTAAGACACTCCTCCAATATAACGTTTAGTACCTCTAAAATCATCTGTTTTTAAGTGAAAGGAATCGTATCTTCCCCAAATGGCTAATGGAGATTTCTTAATCTTATATTCCCCAAAAAAACTATATCCATTATTTTTAATAGGTTTGTTGGTGCCTTCATATAAATAACTCGCTCTAAAATCTCCAACACCTTTATGTGTTTGTGCTGTTAAGGTTAGTTGTTTTCCTGTATAAGTTATAAAACCCAAAACCTGGTTAAAATCTGGTGCTTCTTCATTATTTCCTTTTCCAATATTAAAATAACCACTTAGGTGAAGTTCTGGTAATGTATTAGCAAATGGTCTAACAGATAAACGTCCGGAAATTACTTTATTATTATTTTTTTCTTCACCAGAATATCCTGCTCCGTTATAAATACCAATTACATAACTGGCGTATTTACCAGGCATAGCTCCGTTAATTTCTTTTAAGAATTTTTCATCCATTTTGGGGCCAATATTACCACCAAAAGTTACACCAAAATCGGCAGAATTAAAAATTTTATTTCTTTCAATAAACATATTGTCTTGTACTCTGTACGTGTTTATTTTTTGCTCATAATCTAACCAAGGTGTATGAACCATACCAACTTCTAACCAGTTTCCTGTAAATACGGTACTATTAAAATTAGGTTTGGCTTTAACATAAAGGTATTTTAATCTTGTTTCTATATTACCAGCATCAGGTCCATCTCTGTCTACTGTCAAATCCATGGTGTATCTTACGGAAAAGGTTTCGTTTAAATCTTTTTTTAAAGTAAAGTAACTTCGTTTTAAAACAAATGCACTTTTATGTTCATTTACAAGACCTTTTTCATCATCAGCCTGTGTTTGTGCAATACCGTCTCTATAAGCAATAAACCAATTACCAGACATTTTAAGAAAGTCTGCTACTACAATTCCTTTTTCTTCGGTGTCAATACCATTTTTCTGTATTTGAGCATTACAAAAAATAGAAAAATAAAATAAAGAGCTAAGTAAAATATGCGTTTTTAATTTCATAGTTCAGCCTTAAAATGAAGTTGCTAAAAATTTTACGCCATAAACAAGTAGTATGCTTACTATAAGTCCTATAGATACTTTAAATAAGTCTTTACCTAAACTTTTAAACATTTCTTTACGAGCATCATTTTTACGCAATACTAAGTTTAATGCAATTTCTCTACCTGCTAAAATCCCTATAAATACCCAAGTAGTACTCATAGGTACGTTGTTTAATTCTTTAAAATAGAAAAGTACAATACCATAAGTAAAGTCAATTAAAGTAGCAGCACGTATGTCTACCGTATTTGTTTTAGAACGGATAATGCTTTGTATTGCTCCACCTTTAGAAGCAATTATAAAAGCTAAAAGTCCTAAAATAATAATTAAAGAACCTGCCAGTTCCCAAATATTTAAAGACCTTGGTAGGTACACGTAAATATTTGCAAAATCTTGAATTAACCATTGCGACCATAAAAAACCTGTAGATAACCACTGTAAGGCGGTCCATATATTTTTCTGACTATTTGTAATCGGATTTTCAATAAATTTCTTTTCAACAGTTTTAGATATGATTAAATACAATACAATTGCGGTTCCAAAAGCGACTAAATATCCAGACATAGATTTTAAAACCATATCCGTTAAATTCTTTTCATTAAAAAAAGTAAGTATTAAAAAAGAGGTACTTACAGGAATTCCCGTTCGAGTTAAAATCATTAACACTATTGGAGGTAAAATATAATACCAAGCAAATGGTTCTGGTAATGGATATTTAGACAACCTACCATAAGAGACATCTCCATTGTGTGTAAAGTATCCGTAAATTAAGGTTATAGTTAATATGCTACCCGCAAAAATCCACAAAACCCACCATTTTTTACGTTCATTAGAACTTAAAAAAGTACCTAACGTTTGTATTGTGTCGTTTCCTACAACTGAGTAAGCAGCTAAGATAAAACCTAAATACATTACTGTTATTTCCATAAATAAAATAAGTTAGTTAAAAAGTATAAATACTAAACAAAGGAACTTTTTTATTAAAGGGGCTATGTTATTTAAAATTTAAATAAATGTAAAGTTTTGTTTTTTAAGTTTTTAGGGTTTTTGGTAGGGTAGATACGTAATTATAAGACATAAAAAAACCACGTAATTTACGTGGTTTTAATCTTGTTTCTTTTAAAGATTAACAAAACTCTTCGTAAGCCTGCGCTAAGTTTTGTGCAATCATTTGTGCAGATCTACCTTCAATATGGTGGCGCTCTAGCATGTGCACTAAATTACCATCTTTAAACAATGCAATTGCTGGCGATGATGGAGGAAAAGGTACCATAAACTCACGTGCTCTTTGTGTAGATTCTTTTTCCACACCTGCAAAAACAGTTGTTAAGTTTGTTGGTGTTTTCTCAGCCCCAAGAGAAGCAATTGCCCCTGGTCTAGCAGTACCTGCTGCACAACCACAAACAGAGTTTACCATCACTAAAGTTGTTCCTTTTTTAGACATTGCGTTTTCAACATCTTCACTTGTATATAATGCTTCAAAACCAGCTTTGATTAACTCATCGCGCATTGGTTTTACTAATTCTTCTGGATACATATTTTCTAAATTTAAAATGCAAAGATAGGTATTTGTTTTACAAAATTCAACATACTTAAAAATGGTAGTATCAATAGAAACATCAATAAAATTGATATCATAAAGTTCTTTTTATTTTTGGGCATGCCCATTTTTAAATAAAAGTTTCGTTGTCACTACACTTTTATTTAAAAATGGTTAGGCTTCGAGTTTATCTTGAGCGAAGTCGAAAGGCACTCGCTTTTTTTGAGAAAAACAAAAAAGAGCTCAAACAAATGCTACAATCCTTCATGCATAAGAACCCTTTGGCTTTATAAACTTTAAAACGTTTTACATTTCAACTAAATAACTTTGTAACTTTGCCTCTTTAAAAAAATAAATAAATGGGAAGTTTTACAAAATGGTTAGGAGCAGGTTTAGGATTTACTTTTGGGGGTCCAATAGGTGCAGCCATTGGTTTTGCAGTAGGTAGTTTTGTAGATGGTTTTTCAGAAAAAGATTTAAATGAAGAACAACTAGATTACGAAAGAAGCAGACAAAGAGGTAGTAGAAGTACTGCAGACACACAATCTGGAGATTTTGAAATGAGTTTACTTGTTTTGGCATCCATAGTAATAAAATCTGACGGAAAAGTAGATCAAAGAGAGCTAGATTTTGTACGTGCTCAATTTGTGGGGATGTATGGTAAAGAAAGAGCAAACAATGCGTTTAAACTTTTTAACGGAATTATAAAAAAGCAAGTTTCTGCACGTCAGGTTTGTATTCAAATCAGACAAAACATGTCGCATGCATCACGTTTACAATTGTTGCACTTTTTGTTTGGTATTGCAAAAGCAGATCAATTTGTGTCAGAAACAGAAGTAGAAGAAATTAGAAAAATTGCGGGCTATTTATACATCAATCAAAATGATTTTGAATCTATAAAAGCCATGTTTTATGATTCTTCAGAGAATGCTTATAAAATTTTAGAACTAGAAAAAACAGCCACAGATGCAGAGGTAAAAAGTGGTTACAGAAAAATGGTAAAAAAATACCATCCAGATAAATTACAAGGTTTAGGAGAAGAACATTTAAAAGGTGCCAACGAAAAGTTTCAGAGCATACAGGCAGCTTACGAACAAATAAAAAAAGAAAGAGGCTTGTAAATACTAGAACAACATTATAAGTTTTAAAGTGGCAAAGTTAAACCCAACTAAGGTTTTAATTTTGCCACTTTGTAGTTTTGCTACTTTTTTACCTTAAACTTTGCTACTTTCAACTGACTAAAATTAGAAGAAAATCCTTAATTTCGCAATCTTATCAGAAAATAGATATGATGAAAGCGAAATTTCCTGAATATAAAGGACTTGACTTACCAAAAGTAGCAGAAGAAATTCTTAATTATTGGCAAGAAAATAACATTTTTGAAAAAAGTGTAACCTCAAGAGAAAATGCAAAACCTTTTGTGTTTTTTGAAGGCCCTCCTTCTGCAAACGGACTTCCAGGAGTTCACCATGTTTTAGCAAGAGCTATTAAAGATATTTTTCCACGTTATAAAACCATGAAAGGCTTTCAGGTAAAAAGAAAAGCTGGTTGGGATACACATGGTTTGCCAATAGAATTGGGTGTTGAGAAAGAATTAGGAATTACCAAAGAAGATATTGGTAAGAAAATTTCTGTAGAAGATTATAATGCTGCTTGTAGAAAAGCGGTAATGCGTTATACTGATATTTGGAATGACCTAACCAATAAAATGGGATATTGGGTAGATATGGAAGATCCATACATTACCTACGAACCTAAATATATGGAATCTGTTTGGTGGCTTTTAAAAGAAATTTACAACAAAAAGTTAATCTATAAAGGATATACAATTCAGCCTTATTCGCCAAAAGCGGGTACGGGTTTAAGCTCTCACGAGTTAAATCAACCAGGTACATACCAAGATGTAACAGATACCACAGTTGTTGCACAATTTAAAGCAGTAGCAAACACACTTCCAGGTTTTTTACAAAATGAAGGAACTGTTTATTTTATAGCTTGGACAACTACACCTTGGACATTGCCAAGTAATACAGCATTAACGGTTGGACCTAAAATAGAATATGTTTTAGTAGAAACGTTTAATCAATATACATTTGAACCTATTAAAGTAATTTTAGCTAAAAAATTAGTTGGAAAACAATTTGCAGGTAAAAACAATGTAGAAGTAGAAACTACAGAAGAACTAAGTACTTATAATGCAGGTGATAAAAAAATACCTTACCACGTTATTAAAGAGTTTGTTGGTAAAGATTTAGTTGATATTAAATACGAACCCGTTTTAGATTACTGTTTGCCAAACGATAATCCGCAAGATGCTTTTAGAGTAATTGCTGGAGATTTTGTTACTACAGAAGACGGAACAGGAATTGTACATACCGCACCAACTTTTGGAGCAGATGATGCAATGGTTGCAAAACAAGCAGTGCCACCAATTCCGCCAATGTTGGTAAAAGATGAAAACGATAATTTAGTTCCTTTAGTAGATTTACAAGGAAAATTTAGACCAGAAATGGGCGAATTTGCAGGTAAATATGTAAAGAACGAATATTATAATGATGGCGAAGCACCAGAAAGATCTATTGATGTTGAATTGGCTATTAAGTTAAAAACAGAAAATAAAGCTTTTAAAGTAGAAAAATACAAACACAGTTATCCTAATTGTTGGCGTACAGATAAACCAATCTTATATTATCCATTAGATTCTTGGTTTATTAAAGTAACCGATGTTAAAGATAGAATGCACTCTTTAAACAAAACCATTAACTGGAAACCTGAATCTACAGGTACAGGTCGTTTTGGAAACTGGTTGGCAAATGCAAATGATTGGAATTTATCTCGTTCTCGTTATTGGGGAATTCCATTACCAATCTGGAGATCAGAAGATGGTAAAGAAGAAATTTGTATTGGTTCTGTTAAAGAATTAAAAGAAGAAATGGCGAATGCTGTAGCTGCTGGTGTTTTAGCAAAAGACATTTTCGAAGATTTTGAAGTTGATAATAACTCGGAAGAAAACTATGCGAAAATAGATTTACATAAAAATATTGTGGATGAAATTGTATTAGTTTCAGCATCTGGACAACCAATGAAACGTGAAAGCGATTTAATTGATGTTTGGTTCGATTCTGGTTCTATGCCTTATGCACAATGGCATTATCCGTTTGAAAACAAACAAAAAATTGATGGAAACGAATCTTTTCCTGCAGATTTTATCGCAGAAGGAGTAGACCAAACACGTGGTTGGTTTTATACTTTACATGCAATTGCAACCATGGTTTTTGATTCTGTAGCGTATAAAAACGTAGTTTCTAACGGTTTGGTTTTAGATAAAAACGGACATAAAATGTCTAAACGTCTAGGAAATGCAACAGATCCTTTTACAACATTATCAACGTATGGAGCAGATGCAACACGTTGGTACATGATTGCAAATGCAAACCCTTGGGACAATTTAAAATTTGATTTAGATGGAATTGAAGAGGTAAAACGTAAATTCTTCGGAACTTTATATAACACCTATTCATTTTTTACTTTATATACAAATCTTGATGGTTTTTCTTATGAAGAAGCAGATATTCCTTTAGAAAAAAGACCAGAAATAGACCGTTGGGTTTTATCAGAATTACATACTTTAATTGCTAAGGTTGATAAATTCTACGAAGAATATGAGCCTACAAGAGCTGCTAGAGCAATAAGTGATTTTACTCAAGATTACTTAAGTAACTGGTACGTACGTTTAAGTAGAAGACGTTTTTGGAAAGGAGATTATCAAACAGATAAAATTTCTGCATATCAAACTTTATACACGTGTATGAATACGATTGCAAAATTAGCATCGCCAATTGCGCCATTTTTTATGGACAGATTGTATCAAGATTTAAACTCTGTAACCGGTAAAGAAACATCAGAAAGTATACATTTATCTAATTTTCCAGTATACGATGCAAGTTTTGTTGATAAAAGCTTGGAGCGTAAAATGGAAAATGCACAAATTATATCATCTTTAGTTTTATCACTTAGAGCAAAAGAAAAGATTAAAGTGCGTCAACCATTACAAAAAATTATGATTCCTGTTGATAGTGAACAACAGAAAGAAGAAATTTTAGCCGTTGCAAACTTAATTAAGAACGAGGTAAACATTAAGGAAATTCAGATTTTAGATGACGCTTCAGATATTTTAATCAAACAAATTAAGCCGAATTTTAAAACATTAGGCCCAAAGTTTGGAAAAGATATGCGCTTTATAGCTGCCGAGGTTCAGAAGTTTAATCAAGAAGATATTAACAAAATAGAAAAAGATAAAAACATTCTTCTTGACATTAATGGAAAAAATATTATTTTGGAGCTCTCGGATGTAGAGATATCATCTAAGGATATAGAAGGATGGTTGGTTGCAAATGAAGGAGCGTTAACAGTTGCTTTAGATGTTACAATAACAGAAGAATTACGTAAAGAAGGAGTTGCTAGAGAATTGGTAAACAGAATTCAGAATGCACGTAAAGACACTGGTTTAGAAGTAACAGATAGAATAAAGTTGACGGTTTTAAATTTTGAGAACTTACAGAAATCTATCATAGATAATAAGGAGTACATTATGAGTGAAACATTAACTAAAGAATTAGTTTTTGTGGATGTGTTAGAAAATGGTACAGAAATTGAATTTGATACCATAAAAAGTAGAATATTAATAGAAAAAATGTAAGAGTTATGTCAGAAGTAAAATCAAAATATTCAGCGGAAGACTTACAAGAGTTTAAGGCAATTATAGAAAAAAAAATAGCGAGAGCAGAAGAAGATTTAGCTTTGTTAAAAGCTGCATATAAAAATGATTCTAATAATGGTACAGATGATACTTCTCATTCGTTTAAATCTTTTGACGAAGGTTCTGAAGTAATGAACAAAGAAGCAAATGTTCAGTTGGCTATTAGACAAGAAAAATTTATTAGAGATTTAAAAAATGCTTTGTTACGTATAGAAAATAGAACGTATGGTGTTTGTAGAGTAACGGGTAAATTAATACAAAAAGAACGTTTAAAAATAGTACCTCATGCAACTTTAAGTATAGAGGCAAAACGTAAACAATAATCGTTTTATTAAAATATAATTATCTAAAAGCTTCTTTTATAAGGAGCTTTTTTTATTTAAACTATTCAAAGAATGTTTGTTGTTGCAAGGTCTAAAGTTTTTGTATTCTTTTTATTAATTTCTTCTGTAGTTTTATCGCAAAAGAAAGTTTTAAAAAAGTTTGAAACTCAATCTAAAGAAATAGAAATTTCTACACTTGGGTTAGATGATCTTGTGATTGAAAATTCAACGTCTAATTTTGTAGAGGTTTACTTAATAGCAGAAAACGTAGCGGATCAACAGATTGTTTCTAAAGAAGCATATGGTTTGCTGAAAATTCAGTTTAAAATACCAGAAAATATAACTGAAGAAAAAGTTTTTAGAAAATTTATTACAGAAAGATTGCATAGAGCAAGTGTTGTTATAAAGATTCCAAAAAATAAAAAAATCACCATTTTTGGTGATGAAATAAATATTGAAACTAAAAGTTACCAAGGAGATTTAAATATTTATATTGAAAAAGGGATTTTAAAATTGCATACTATTTACGCAAGTTTAAGGGTTAAAATGTATGCAGGTAACCTTTATGCAGCTGTTAATAAAGCCAATATAGATATAGTTTCTAAAAAGGGTAAGATAAAAATTAACGATGTTATAGTTGAAAATTTACATCAAAAAAAGGAAGAAAAATCAGATGAAATGATTAGCATAAATTCTATAAAAGCTAATATTTTCTTAACCACCCAATAAACACAATAATATTGTTATTTTTGTGAGTACAAATTAAAGAAAAATGTCAAAAAAGAGTCTTGCTATATTAACGATACTTATTGCAATTATTTTAGATCAAATTATAAAAATATACGTAAAAACCCATTTTGTTTTAGGAGAAGAAGTGGTTGTTTTTAATTGGTTTAAAATACATTTTGTTGAAAACAATGGGATGGCAATGGGGTTTGAGTTTGGTGGTAAAGCAGGGAAACTTTTTTTAACATTGTTTAGGTTGGTTGCCGTAACAGGAATTATCTATTGGTTGGTACAAAATATCAAGAAAAAAGTACACAACGCTGTTATTATTGCTATTGGTTTAATTTTTTCTGGGGCAGTTGGTAATATTATAGATTCTGTTTTTTACGGAGTTATTTTTGATGGGTCTAGCCATAAAGTAGCGACACTTTTTGCAGACAAACCTTATGGAGAATTATTTCATGGTAGAGTAGTAGATATGTTTTATTTTCCCTTATGGGAAGGCGTTTTACCAGATTGGATCCCTGTAATAGGAGGAGAATTCTTTACTTTTTTTCAATATATATTTAACCCAGCAGATGCTTTTATTAGTGTTGGAGTTGCTTTGTTATTTATATTTAGTAAACAAGCTTTCCCTAAAGAAGAGGTTGTAAAAGAGTAATCTCTTTTTCAATTTTACTACCTTTAAAGAAAGTTTAAAAAAATGCGCTTTCTAAAATACCTTATTGTTTTTTCTGTTGGATTTTTTATTGCCAATTTTTGGTGCTATAAAAAAGAAGAAAACCACAAACAAGAAGAAATACAAGTGGTTGTAAACTCTATTAAAAACCTTAGCAAATTGGTGGTTTCTAAGGGTGTTTTTTCTGAAGTTTATAATTATTCTGATTCTAAAAAATATTTTTATGATTATCTTTCTTTTGATAAAAAAGCCATTGTTACTGTTAATGCAGTTGTAGAGGTTGGTTATGATTTATCTAAACTAGAAATTCAAATAGATTCTGTTGGTAAGAAAATTATGATCAACAAAATTCCAGATGTTGCTATTGTAATTGCTCCGGATGTAAAATATTTTGATTTACAACAAAGTCAATTTAATACTTTTTCTAAAGAAGAGTTAAATAAAATAAATAAAAATAGCATTGATAAAATTAAAGAAACAATAGAAGTAACCGATTTAAAAGAAAAAGCTAAAACAAGATTATTTGAAGAGTTGTCTAAAATATACCAACTTTCTACAATTTACAATTGGCAAGTGGTAGATAATACGAGTTCTGGTTTTTTTAATGATTTTATAAAGGTTAAAGATTAAAAAAAAAGGCTATCAAAAATTAATTTGATAGCCTTTTAAGATGTGTAATTATCTTACTTTTTTATTAAAAACCTCCTCCCGGAGCTTCTGGAGAAGAAGCTTGCGCTTTTTGTGGGTTTAGAATTAAATAAGTGCCTAATGCTGTTAAAGCAGCATACTTACCATAGTTTCCTATTCTTTTAATTGCTTCTTTACGCGTAATATCTTTTGAAGTTTTTATATTTTTTTTCATGATGTTTAGTCTTTAAAATGATAGCTATTATTCTAAAATTATTTTTTTGTTTAACTTTCCTTTTTCAGTTTCAAGTTTTACAAGGTAAACACCTTTGGCTAATAGCGGTAAGGCAATATCTTTAGTTCCGTTAGAAGTAAAAGTAGTTTTTACTACTTGTTTACCAAGCATACTGTACAACTTAATGTTAGCATTACCCTGTGGTAAACCGGCTATTCTTAAAGTAGTATTATCTAATTTATAAATGCTTGTGTTTTCTAAAGTTACCGTTCCATCTATACTTAAAGTGCTATTGGTTGTATGAATGTAAAAACGACCAATTCCGTCTAAATTTTTAGATAAAGTAACTTTATAAGTACTGTTTGCTTCATTTAAAGGAGTAAAGGTATTTGTAAGTCTGTCTTCTAAAAATATTTTTAGATCATCATTAAAGTTTGATGCGTTTAAAGAAAAAGTAATCTCCTTACCCGCTGCAGCTTTAATTCCTACAGGAATCTCCATACTATCATAATTAGCATCTGGTAATGTTTGTATTGCTAAATTTTTTCCTTTATTATTAGAAACTAATTGAGTAAATACTTCAAAATCAGAGGAAACACCGTTAAACATTTTAGAGTCGTATCCATTGTCAAAATCTGTAGTTTTACCTGCTACGTAGAAAACTTTAGTAGATTTTTTTGTATCGTTATTTTCAATAAACAATTCAAAAGATGTTTTAGGAGTTTGTCTCATAAAAGTATCTGTACCTTGATGACTTCTATTAGCAGTAGAAAATGCTATTGCTCCGTCTGTAGAAGCTTCTACAAAGAAACCTTGTCCTGGTGCAATTTCAATTGGGTCTATAGAATTGTATGATTTATATTCAGTTCCATTCCATAACCAAACTGTTTTTTCTGTAAGTTTATCTGTATTTACGCTTGCAAAGTTATCTGAGTTAACATAAGCTGTATAAGGATTACCAATTAAATTAAATTTATTTCTAGAACCCGATGCTGATACAGGAAACATTACGTTAGAAGTATTTAAATTACCCGTAGATGATAAATCATTAGGGGTATCTAGTTTTATTGACACACCTAATCCTGGAATAAAGTTGCCGGTACTAGCTGTATTAGCGTAGAACCAAGGTGTGGCTCCATCATTTGAATAGCTACCAATACCAATATTAACACCTGTACCGGTTGCAAAAGTATTATTTGCTATTATGTTTTGTAATGTTTCATTTGCAATAGGTGTAGATGCTAAATACCAATTTGTTGTTGGTATATTTCTTTTAAAAGTTACGGAGCCGGTTACGGTACTTTGTGGTATAAAAGAGGCTCCAGAATTAATGGTTAAACTGTTAAATGTAACTGCGTTGCTTGCTGTTGGGTAATTATTTAGACTACTTGGAATAATAATGTCTGCATTTGCAGGAGGTACAATAGCTGGGTTCCAGTTTTGTGTATCATTCCAATCATTATTTAATGTTCCAGTCCAGGTAACCACACTTGTTTGTATTGTTACAGAAACACTTGCACTATTAGGGCAAGCCCCTGTTGTTTGGTAAGTAATTGTATATGTACCTAGTGTTGATGCAGAAAGATCTATTTCTCCGGTACTAGTATTTAGACTTAACCCTGCGGTAGAAGAAAAAGTTCCACCAGGTATACCTGTAATTGTAGGTGTTGGGTCTGTGTCATTATTTGTATAGCTAGCAGCTGCATAATTAAAACTAGCATTGTCTAAAGCATTTATAGTAACAGAAACATTTGAACTATTAGAACAAGTTCCTGATGTTGCATAGGTAATAGTATACGTGTTTGGGATAGAAGCAGAAAGATCTATTTGTCCTGTACTAGTATTAATAGATAAACCAGCAGTAGAAGAAAAAGTTCCACCTGAAGCGCCAGTAATATTTGCAGTTGGGTCTAGGTCATTTGCACAATATGAAGCAGCAGAATAAGAAAATGAAGCATCATCTACAGCATCAACAATAAAAGGAACATTTGAACTATTATTACAAGCTCCTGTTGTTATATAGGTTATAATATAGAAACCAGGAGTAGAAGCAGAAAGATCTACTTGTCCTGTGCTTGCATTAATAGATAAACCTCCACTTGAAGTAAAAGCCCCACCTGGTAGCCCCGTAATTGTAGGAGTTGGGTCTGTATCATTTGCACAATATGAAATATTAGAATAAGCGAATGTAGCATTATCTAAAGGGTTAATAGTAACAGAAACATTGGAGCTATTAGAACAAGTTCCGGCTGTTGTATACGTAACAATATATGTATTTGGTGTAGAGGCAGAAAGATCTATTTGTCCTGTATTTGTGTTAATTGATAAACCAGCAGTACTAGAAAAATTACCACCTGCTAAACCTGTAATTGTAGGAGTAGGATCGCTATCGCTTGTACAAAAAGTAGTAGAACCATAATTAAAATTAGCATTATCTGCTGTTGTTGTAGTAATTGTAACACTACCGCAAGAACTAGCTGTTGTACAACCACCTTCTCCTCTTACGAAATAAGTAGTACTTGGCGAGGTTGGTGTAACATTTATAGATGTACCAGTAGTAGTGCCTATAAGAGTTCCTCCACAAGCGCCTGTATAAACGCTCCATTCTGTAGCGTCATTTAAATTTCCTGCTATATTTAGGGTAGCTGTACCTCCTTCACAGATAGTGGCTGGAGAAAAGGTTACTGTGGCAACATCTGGTTGGCTACAAGGAGCTACACAGGTTACGGCAGGGGTATTATACCCAGATGGTGTAATATTATAAGAACCATTATCAGTAGTTTCCCAATTTAGATGGTTATTTATTTCTGCTCTTAAATAAGTACTTGTTCCTGTTAGTGTTCCTTTATAACGTAAATTGTCTTTTTCTGGCCCTGATGGAGTTACTGAAATACAGTTTACACCATTTGTTAAACCTGGAGGAATAATGGATCTACTTGTATTTGTAACCGATCCAGCCTGTGACCATTTAGTTATAGGGTCTACAGTAAGAACGTCATATTCACCTTGTATACCAGCAATAAAAGTTGCGTCAGCTGGTGTAACCGAGATTGTATTTCCACTAGTTTGATATGCATATACCTGATCTGCGGTACCAAAGTTTGCTGGTCCTGTTAATTTTGTCATTAAAGCACCATTAACACCGCTGATAGTGTATACGTCTACAGTATTTTCATCAAAAGAAACAATTGTTCCGCATGGAATACCAGATGAAGGTGCCGTAAATTTATAAGTTCCTTCATCTCCCAATAAATAGGAGTTATTACTTACAATTCCTCTATCAGAGAAAAAAATTATCTCATTTCCAGGAATGTCAGTTAATGTAATAAATGAATAGCCTTCAGGACCATCTGCATTCATTCCTATAAATGCGATGTCTCCTGCAACTAATTGAGCAAAAGATTTAGGAATAGATAAGATTCCTATAATAGTTAAAAAAAATAGTAGTTTTTTCATAATTAATTGGTTTAGGCGTTTAATAGTTTAAAATATGTGGTTTTTTATGAAAACCAAAATTACAAACCTCATAGGTTTTACAAAACGGGTATTTATACCTGTTTTTAAAATAAGTAACTTACTTTTAATTGTTTAATGGCATAGATAAGCATTGTGCCATCCTCCTATGCTGTTTTTTTTCTCTGTACCTATTTGATATTGATAAGGTTTAAATTTTTCTTTAATGAGTTTATGATATTTACCATTTTTATAGCGTAACTCTAAAAGATTTTGCTCAAAATTAGTTCTCTTTGTTAAGAGATTTGTTTTTAAAGATCCTCGTGGTCCAATTAATTTGGTTTCTTCTGGTTTTGTTTTTTCGTCTAAAAAATCTTTAATTAGGAGTCCGTTTTCATATCCTAATAAAGCAAATATAGACGGACGTTTATAATATGTTTCTTGGTATTTATCGATAAAAACTTTATTTTCATTAGAGGCTACTATTTCAGACCAAGTTGTTAAACATCTTGCCCCATCAAAGATTAACGGAAACTGGTCTAGTACTTTATCTTCTATTGTAAATGGCCCAGTAAATAAAGGAGTTGTTTTGTAGATTTTACTTTCTTTTAAAAAGGTTGCGTGTTCTTGAGCGTAAATACCGTTGTGAAAAGCAAAAATAGCATCAGCTTTAATTTCTTTGGCAAATTGGCTCATAATTTGGGCTTCATTTTTACGTGGTTTTATAGGTGTAATGTAGTGTCCTGCAAATTTTCCTTTTTTATCAGTATAAAGTGTTTTTTCTAGGGCTTCGATAAAACCATAGCCAGTATCATAGTAACAGGTAGAAATACCAATATTGTTAAGTCCGTTATTTAATAAATATTCACCTAATTTAGAAGTAGAACCATAAAGATCAAAAGAATTACACCAAACGTAGTTTTTTCCTTCTAACGAAATAGGTCTTGTAGCTCCCATATCTGAATAAATTAAAGGTTCTTCGCTACCTTCTACAAAATCTAGAATATCCTTTAAATCATAATGTCCTAACAAGCCAGTTGTAATTAAAACATCTTCTTGGTTTACTAATTTTTGAAAACTATTAATAATTGATTTAGAGTTAGTTGCTAAACCAATTCCTTCTATTTTAAGATTTACTTTTTCTCCCAAAGACAGTTTTAAACCATTTAGAAACTCTTTTCCCATTTTAGGGTATGCCTTTGACATTGGTAATAATACGCCTATATTTTTCACTTTTTATCTTTTAAATAAAAAGGGAACTCTTTAGAATTCCCTTTATTTTTTTGATTAATGTTATTAGCTTCTAGAAGGAAAGATTCCAAACTCTGCAATACATACGTTAATACCTAAAAAAGGATTTCTACTTTGTATGGGAATATTACCTCCTGTAGCTGTTGTTGCTCCAGAAATATTAACTCCTCCTAATTTATCTGCTGTTGTTGGGTTTTCTCTATAAATATCAGGCATACTCCCAGAAGTACCAAGGGTATTTGTACCGTTATCTGATTCTTGTGTAGGGTTATTATTATTTGTAGTATATACATCTACGTTTGCAACCCCATTAACTAGAGCATGAGAATGAGAAGGCATGTTTGCTGGTGTAACGTAAAGTTGCTCTGTTCCGCCTCTTTCTCCCCAGTTAATTGAGCTTAAACCTGGGCCGTGACCAATGTGTACAATACTTCTTCCTCTTAAATCTGGAAGCCCAAAAGATGTTCTACCATCTCCACCAAAGGTTGTTCCTAAAAGAGAAAACAAGGCAGAGTTAGATGAAATAGCAATAAGTTGTCCGTCGCATTTTGCCCAACCTCTTGGTGCAAAATTAAAACCAAACGGCTGAATTTGTCCTATAAATGGATCCATAATTTTATTTTTAGTAGTTAGTAATTTAGTTTATAATAAGTTCTTGTAGGCTAATAGGTATCATTGTTCCGTTTGTGGTGCTTAGATGTAATGTACCAAGATGATCTATTGTTGCAGTTAGTTCACCTCCACCTTCGTATCTATAATAAGCTTCGGTAGTAAGAGTTCTAACTAATACGCCCCAGGTTTCTTTTGGTGTTGGGTAACCATCTAGTTTTTTGTCTCCTAAATCTATAAAGTTAATTTGCCCTAAGCCAGGAACCATAAAATAGATAGATCCTCTGTTGTTAAATACCATATTACCTCCTTCTTTGGCTATGGTTACTCCGTTGGAAGAGCCAATGTCATAGAGGTAATCATTTTTTACTGTTAATGTATACATAAAATAAGTTTTAGTTAAACGAATTTCAAATATACTAGTAAGATTTAAAGGGCTTAAAGGTGCTAAGACCCTAATGGAAAAACGGGTATAAGTACTTGTTGATTAGGTTTTTATACCCGTTTTATAAAAAGAGACTTTATTTAAAGATTAAAATCTGGTGTAATCTCTATTAATTTTTTTTGAATTCCGTAAATAACCAAACCAGCTACATTTTTAGATTGTGTTTTAAGAAGTAAATTGTTTCTATGCCCTTCTACGGTTCTAGGGCTTATAAAAAGTTTGTCTGCAATTTCTGCGGTGGTATATTGGTCGCAAATTAACTCTAATACATCTATTTCTCTTTTAGAAAGCAGCTTTTTATCTAAATCGCTTTTTATACGTTTTCCACTAGATGAAATAATATTCTCATGAATAATCTTTAATACCTTTTCATCGTAATAAAACCCTTTTTTACTTACTTCATTAATGGTATGAATGACCATTTTAGGACTCGTATTTTTAAGTAGGTAAGAAGAAGCGCCAACATCTATCATGTTGGTAATAAAAGATTTTCCATCGAAACTAGTTAGGGCAATTATTTTAATTTCTGGATATTTTTTATGGATAACTTTAGTGGCTTCTACACCATTTATTTCTGGCATTTTTAAATCCATTAAAATAATGTCTGGCTTTTCTGTAGTAGTAGAAATAAAGTCTATTAGTTTTTTGCCATTTTCTGCTTCGTAAGAAATAGTAAGATTTTCTTCTCTTTCTAATAAAAAACGAATTCCTTTTCTAAAAAGTTCTTCATCATCAGCAATTATAATATTAATTTTTTTCATCATCTTGAGGGTATATTACAATTAAAATTTTAAAACCGTTGCCTATTTCACTACCAATACTATACTGTCCGTTTAATAAAGAAATTCTACTTTCTATATTTTTCATACCAAGACCTTTTTTATTATCTATGTTATCAGTATTAAAACCAATTCCATTGTCTGTATAGCTAAAAATTAATTTATTGTTTTTTTGAGAAATGTGTATGGTGCTATTATTTGCTTTTCCATGTCTTACAGAGTTGTTAATTAACTCTTGTGTAATTCTAAATAGGTGTAATTCATTTTGTGGGTTTAAATATTTGTTGGGGTAGTTAATAGTGTATGCAATGTTAATTTTTCTACTATTATTAAAGGTGTCTGCTAGTTCTTCAACAGCATCTTTAAAACCAAATTCTTCTAAAATAGGTGGTAATAGATTGTGCGCAATTTTACGGGCACTTTCTAAGGTTTTGTCTGTTGCTTCTAAGATGCCATTATTAACAATTAGGTATTCTTCTGGCGATAATTCTCCGTCTTTTAAAAGATTTGCATTAAGGTTAATTACATTTAGTTTAGAGCTAATATCATCATGTAAATCTTGTGCAATACGTTTACGTTCTTCTTCTTGCGTTATAATAATAGATTGTATAATTTCTTTTTGATGTGTAACTTCTAAATTTCTTTTTTCTAATTCTTTTTCCACTATTTTTTTTCTAGAGAAGAAGAAAAATAATAGCAAAGCAACTCCCATTAGAAGAAGCATTAAAACACCTATTAATACTATTGTTATCACTTGATTTTCTTGAGCAAAAAATTCTTCCATTATGAGGTTTTAAAAACGCCAAAAACGAATTTACGGAATAATTTTTTATATAAAGATAGTTGTCGTTACACGATTAAAAAAACCTAAATTTAAAAACAGGGGTTTTTACCTAGTTGATTGTTTTTAAGGTTTTTAAATTATTAGTTGTTTTTAAAGCGGATAGGTCTTTTAAAATTTTGATACCATTCTATAAAAATAGCAATCTGAAAAATAAAGTATAAAATATTATTAAATAACCAAACATATGTTTTTACCTCTTTACTACCAATATTACCTAATGTAAAAATTAGTGTGCTACAAAGTGTGTATATAAAAAAACCAGAGTTAAAGTAAATGTATTTTTTACTTGTATTAGAATCTATCCTTCTTATAAAAAAGTAAAAACTATAAATTATTAGGGGTATTGAAGTGATAACAATTTCTAATTCAGACCATTTTATATAAATCTTAGGATTTACTTTAAGGTATATGATTAAAGACAATGCAACCAAAAAGATTAAAAACCTATTAACAATCTTATATTTTTTTACTTTAAACAATGTGGAAAAGAATAGACTTAAAAGAATAAACTGACCAATAAAATAATAGTGACTTAAAAAAAGATTATGTTCTTTTAAATGAAATAAATACGAGGAATAAAACTGAATTGTACAACAAAGTATTAGATACATAATAAAGTACTTTAAAGCTTTGTCTTTTTTTGTATAACTTATTATAAATGAAAGGGTGTTTATGGCTAAAAAAAAATAGCCACCATTTGTAAGAAATTCATCAAAAGTCATTTAGTTATTTGTATTTATAAATTTCTATTCGTGTTTTATAAAAGTACTATTTTTTATGTTTTTTTTTGATTTAAAATTTTTATACCATTCTATAAAGATTAAGATTTGGTAAACTAAATATAGAGATACATTAGAATACCAAAGAACTTCTTTTAAGGAAGATTTTATATTACCAGCAACAAATAATAGTGTGCTGCAACTTAAATAGAGGAATAAACCAGAGTTTATATAAATAAATTTTTTATCTTCATTATCAATCCTTTTAAGAAAGAATAAGAAACTATAAATTATTAATGGAATTGAAGTTACAATAATTTCAAAAATGTTAAATTTATAGTATGTTTCAGGGTCTTTTGTATAATAAATGCTTATAAAAATTAGACCAATAAGTAATATGTATTTTATCCCTTTTTTGACTGAATTCTTTTTTTCAAGAGATGAATAAAAAAAACTTAATAATATAAATTGACTAATAAAATAGAAGTGACTTAAGTATAAATTATTAATTCCAAGTTGAAATAAAACAGAAGAACTTATTTGTATTAATAAAGTTAAAAATAAGTATATGGAAAATACTTTAAAAGCTATCGAATAATTTAGATAGCTTTTAAAGTAAAAATATGTATTTATAATTAAAACAAATATTCCTATAAAGGATATTAAGTCAAAAAAAGACATTAATTTAAAGGGCTAGCTTCATCGCACATTTCTGGACAAGGCCTTGAGAAATCAAAAATACCACTATCATCTGCACTTTCAGCAGCTAAAGTATTTCCCTTAGTAGCACTAGGCAACATATCTTTTCCGTTTTCATCTACGCCTACAATCATTAATTTTTCTTCATATTCCTTTTCACCTTTACTGTTTGTAGATTCTTTTACACCAATATATGCGCGTATACTTTCTACTCCGTCTTCCGCAAGAACTTCTTGTAAATCTATTTTTGGGATGTTAAAAGCACGACATTTATGGTATTTGTTGTAGTCAGATTCTAAGTTTCTCCAGTTTTTAGCCCATTTTTTGGCTTCGTCTAGAGAAATGGTGTTTACCTTAGAAGGTGTTGGTACTGGAGTCTTTTTTTTAGTACCATTAATATTAATGTTAAAAGTAATGTTGGTGTTTTTGTTGTTTTTTACAGTTAAGTCTACACTTTCTTTTAAGTTTTCTAAGTTTTCGTTACAATTACACATAAGTTTAAGTATTAGTTTAAATTAAATTTAGTTAGGCCATAAAGTTATGTAAAATAAATATCATTGTATGGGAAACCATAATATAAACTAAAAGTAGATGTTGTTACCTTGTGTGTTATTCTTTAATTCTATTTTGTATTGGTTTAAAAATCCGTAATTTCGTACTATGCCTACACCTTTAGAACTTCAAATTAAAACCTTACCAAATGAACCCGGAGTTTATCAATATTTTGATAAAGAAGATGTAATTATTTATGTAGGTAAAGCTAAAAATTTAAAGAAAAGAGTTGCTTCTTACTTCAACAAAAATCATGAAAATGGTAAGACCAGAGTTTTAGTAAAAAAGATTGTTAGCATTAAGCATATTGTGGTTAATACAGAAACAGATGCTTTATTATTAGAAAATAACTTAATTAAAAAATACAAACCACGTTACAATGTTTTGCTAAAGGATGATAAATCGTATCCTTGGCTTTGTATTAAAAAAGAACGCTTTCCAAGAGTTTTTATGACACGTAGAGTTATAAAAGATGGGTCAGAATATTTTGGTCCTTATACCTCTATAAAAACGGTGCGAATTTTATTAGATTTAATTAAAGAATTATACCCGCTAAGAACTTGTAATTACGATTTAAGCCATCAGAATGTAAATGAAGGTAAGTATAAAGTTTGTTTAGAATATCATCTAAAAAATTGTAGAGGTGCTTGTGAAGGTTTAGAAACGGAAAGTCATTACAGTAATTCTATTGCAGAAATTAGAAACATTATAAAAGGAAACTTTAAAGAAAGCTTAGATAAGTTTAACCAAATGATGTTAAACTTTGCCGAAAAAATGGAGTTTGAAGAGGCGCAGAAAATTAAAGAAAAGTTACATTTATTAAGCAATTACCAGTCTAAAAGTACCATTATAAATCCGTCTATAAATAATGTAGATGTTTTTTCTATTATTTCTGATGAAACACATGGATACGCTAATTTTTTAAAGATTTCTAACGGATCTATTATTCAGTCTCACACTACAGAAATTAAGAAAAAATTAGAAGAAACTGATAAAGAATTATTAGAGCTTTTTATTGTTGAAATTAGACAACGATTCGATTCTCAATCGCCAGAAATATATGTGCCATTTAAAGTAGATTTAGGAGAAATAGTAAAAGTTACCATTCCTAAATTAGGCGATAAAAAACGCATTGTAGAACTCTCTGAAAGAAATGCAAAATACTACAGGCAAGAGCAATTTAAGCAGGTACAAATTGTAGATCCAGACAGACATGTTAAAAGAATTATGGCGCAAATGAAAAAAGATTTGCGTTTGCATGTAGAGCC
Organism: Polaribacter butkevichii; assembly: GCF_038024105.1. NCBI lineage: Bacteria > Pseudomonadati > Bacteroidota > Flavobacteriia > Flavobacteriales > Flavobacteriaceae > Polaribacter > Polaribacter butkevichii. The sequence continues at coordinate 2,152,711 of NZ_CP150661.1, read as the reverse complement.
ACGTCATATAGAATGTTTCGATAATTCTAACATCCAGGGTACAAACCCTGTGGCGGCTTGTGTGGTTTTTAAAGATGGTAAACCAAGTAAAAAAGATTACAGACATTACAATATTAAAACAGTGGAAGGGCCAGATGATTTTGCGTCTATGGAAGAGGTTGTTTTTAGAAGGTACAAACGTTTGTTAGAAGAAAAACAACCGTTGCCTCAGTTAATTATTGTTGATGGAGGTAAGGGACAATTATCATCTGGTTTAAAAGCGTTAGATGATTTAGGTTTAAGGGGTAAAATTGCCATTATTGGTATTGCAAAACGTTTAGAAGAAATTTATTATCCAGGAGATCCAATTCCTTTATATCTTGATAAAAAATCGGAAACTTTAAAAATAACACAGTATTTACGAAACGAGGCGCATAGATTCGGAATTACGTTTCACAGAAATAAGCGTAGTAAAAGTGCCATTAAATCTGAGTTAGAACAAATTCCTGATGTTGGTAAGCAAACAATTACAACTTTATTACGTAAATTTAAGTCGGCTAAACGTGTTAAAGAAGCTTCTTTAGATGAATTAAAAGAAGTTATAGGAAATGCCAGAGCTATAAAAGTATATCAATTTTTCAATCCTGAAGCAAAATGAAAAATTTTTTCTTAGTATTTTTCTTAGTATTTTCTGTTAGTTCCTTTAGTCAGAAAAAGCAACCAAAAGTTGGGTTAGTTTTAAGCGGAGGAGGCGCAAAAGGCTTTGCCCATATTGGTGTTTTAAAAGAAATAGACAAAGCAGGTTTACAGATAGATTATATTGGTGGCACAAGTATGGGCGCAATTATAGGTGGCTTATATGCAATAGGATATTCTGGAGAACAGATAGAACAAATTGTTTTAGAAACCGATTTTGTTTCATTATTACAAGATAAAATACCCAGAAATTCTGAACCTTTTTTTGAAAAAGAATTTGGAGAGAAAACAGTATTTACTCTTCCTGTTCATAAAGGAAAAATAGGGCTGCCTAGAGCGGTTTCTAAAGGGCAAAATGTACTCAATTTTTTAATGGAATTATTAGCTTCTGTAGAAGGTATTTCTGATTTTAAAAAATTTCAAATTCCTTTTTTTTGTATTGCAACAGATGTAGAAAACGGAAACGGTGTTTTATTAGAAAAAGGTTCTTTGCCTTTAGCCTTAAGAGCTAGTGGATCTTTTCCAACCCTATTAAACCCTGTGGTTTTAGGAGATAAGTTGTTGGTAGATGGTGGAATAGCAAATAATTTTCCTGTAAGTATTATGAAATCTAAGGGAGTAGATGTTGTTATTGGGGTAGATGTAGAAGGTAAATTGTACGATAAAGAGAAACTAAACTCTGTGGTTGCTATTATGGACCAGATTGTTAGTTATAAAATGTATAGTATTACTGATAAAGAAAAAGAAAAGTTAGATGTGTACATTCATCCAGATATAAAGGGGTATAATGTTGTTAGTTTTGATCAGAAAGAAGAAATTTTACAGAAAGGGATTGAAGAAGGACAAAAATTTAAGGACGTTTTTAAAAAGCTAGCTTTAAAACAAACGCATAAGAAAAAGCATAAAAAATTAAATTTTGATGATCAAAAATTTAAAATTACCGATATCGATTTAACCGGTTATAAATACTATACAAGAGCCTTTGTTTTAGGTAAAATAAAGATTAGAGAAGGAGATAGCCTTTCTAGAAAAGAAATTACCAAAAGAATCTATTTTTTATCATCCACAAAAAATTATGAGAAAATAGAATATAAATTAAGTAAAAAGAAAGACAACACGTATAGTTTAAAATTGCATTTAAATGAGTCTGATGAAAATGCAAATCTAAAATTAGGGGTTCATTATGATTTTTTATACAAATCGGGAGTTTTAGTAAATTACAATCAAAAACATTTATTACTAGAAAACGATTTATTTTCTTTTGATATGATTTTAGGTGATAATTTAAGATATAACTTAAATTATTTTGTAGATAATGGGTTTTATATTAGTTATGGTTTTAGGTCTAGGTATAATCATTTTAGATCTAATTCTAAGTTTAATCCAATTGTTTCTGAGTTTGCAAATGTGAGTAGTATCAATTTAAAATATACAGATATAACCAATCAATTTTTTTTACAAACTACGTTTAATAGAAGGTTTGCTGTTGGGGTAGGTTTAGAGCATAAATATGTAAAAGCAACCACAGAAACAATTGCTTCTGCGAGTAACCAAGAAACTATTTTTGATGCCAGTCATTATTTAAATAGTTTTGGGTATATAAAACTAGATACGTACGATAAAAAATATTTTCCTACCACAGGCTATTTTGCAGATTTAAACTTTAAATGGTACATGGCTTCATCTGATTATAATGAAGATTTTACACTTTTTGCACAAACAAAAGGAACCTTGGGTTTTGCAACCACTTTTTGGGATAAACTAACTTTGCAAGTAACAAGTGAAGCAGGTTTTACTTTAAATGAGACCAAATCTGATGTTTTTGATTTTTATTTAGGAGGTTATAACAAAAATTATATCAATACGTTTGTTTCTTTCTATGGATATGATTTTGCAGAACTGTCTGATAATACTTTTTTAAAGACAGAGTTTAATTTTAGATATGCCATTGCAAAAAAACATTATGTTTCTCTTATAGCTAACTATGGTAGGTTAGAAGACAACGTTTTTAAGAATATAGATCTTTTTAAAGATGTAAAATCTGGGTATGCCTTAGGATATAGTTATGATACCTTTATTGGTCCGTTAGAAATTAAATATAGTTGGTCTCCAGACAATAAAGATAATTATTGGTTATTTAATTTAGGGTTTTGGTTTTAGATCAATCTTTATAAAAAAAAAGCCATGAATTAAATTCATGGCTTTTTTTTATGATAAACTTGTACTTATTTTACAGCTTGTTTTGTACTTAAATGAAACTCTTCATAAGTTTCTAATAAGTTCATTAAAGCTTTAATTAAATCTTTTGTTTCTAAAAGAACACTAAAATATAAGGTTGTGTTTTTTGGACTCGTTTCATCTGTTCTAATTCTTGCAACTTGCTTTTCTATAGATGATGATACATTTTTTAACAACTCTGTTTTTTCTATTAAAAGATCATTAAGGTTATCTAAGTCTCTTTTTTCAAAAATAGTAGCCTCTTTAGTTAATAAAGTAGATAATTGAGCACTGATTTCTTTTAAATCATTTATTTGTGCTTTCTTTAAGTTTTTATGATTGTTGTTTACGTGCTTGTAGCTTGCTCTAGAAATATAACTAATAGATTGTGCTACGTCTTGTAAATAACCTAGAACCATAATGTAAAATCTACTAGCTTGTACAGAAGTTTCATCTAAAGATTTAATAAAATAGAAAACACCATCTTTTAAACCATCAATTTCATCATTAAGTTTAGCAACGTGTTTATCTGTTTTACGTAATTTATTTAAATCGTGGTTAGATAAATCATTTACAACATTTGTATATAATTTGTTTACACGGTTTACAACTTCAGAGATATGATCTGCACTTTCTTCAATAACTCCGTTAATTGTAATTAATTCGGCTCTTTCTATAAATTCTTGTTTTTTAACTTCTTTAGATTTTTTTCTATGATTTAAAGTGTTTCTAGTAATTAAAAACGCAACCACAGCTAATAAGATAGGTATCATAATCATGTCCCAACTTATTAAATACGCTACTAAGGCTGCAGCTAAAAAGGCTATAATTGCAGTTAAAAACCATCCACCAACAACATTTATTACACCTGCAACTCTATATACAGCACTTTCACGTCCCCAAGCTCTATCGGCTAAAGAAGTACCCATGGCAACCATAAAAGTTACATAAGTAGTAGATAAAGGTAGTTTCATAGAAGTTGCAATAGAAATTAAAATACCAGCAACAATTAAATTTACAGAAGCTCTTACTAAATCGAAAGCCGGTAATTCATATGTTTTGTCTTTTGGTAATTCTATAACAGGTTTCTGAAATTTAGAATCTATATATGCTAAAGTAGATTTAGGAACGATATAAGTAATACCTACATTAAGTCCCATGGCAATTCTTACAAATACTCTAGACAAAGTGTTTGGTTGAAATTTTTCATGTCCTTCTCCTTGACGAGATAAATCTATTCCAGTTTTTATTACGTTTTGTGCTTTACTAGAAGTCCATAAGGTTACTACCATAATTAAACCAGCCACTAAAAGTAGCCAAACATTAGAAGGTACTTTTTTTGCTAAAATTCCCATAGAAAAAGCATCTGCAGCAACACCAGAAACTTCCCAAGTTTGGTAAGAGTTCCAAGCGGCAATAGGTACACCTACAAAGTTTACCAAATCGTTTCCAGAGAATGCCATTGCTAAAGAAAAAGTACCAATACCAATAATTAATTTTAAGATATTAACTTTAAAAAATTGTATTAAAATTTGAGAAATAATTGCCCAAGTTACAAAACTACCTGCTATAATTAATAAGGTGTTTCCTTCAATTAAGTGCTCTATATCTTTGTAAAAAGGAGTTCCTTTTAATCCTTTAATAATGATGAAATAAGTAATTGCTGTAATTGCAAAACCACCAAATAAAGCACTAATATAAGTAGCTCTTTTATCAAAATTAAAAGAATAAATTAATCTAGAGGTAAATTGTACAATTGCACCTACAGAAAAGGCAATTACAACGGAGAGTAGAATTCCGAAAATAATTTTAGTCGCTGTTTCATGATTGATATAGCTCCAAAGGTCTGAGAATGATTGTGCCTCATTTGCAGATATTTTTATCAAAGAAATACAAACTGCAGCACCTAACAATTCAAAAACAATAGAAACGGTAGTTGAGGTAGGCATTCCAATAGTATTAAAGATATCTAGTAATAAAATATCTGTAATCATTACGGCCATAAAAATGAACATAATGTCTTGAAACATAAACATATTTGGGTTAAAAATTCCCTTTCTAGCAACTTCCATCATTCCACTAGAGGTAACGGCACCAAAAAACACACCTAAACTAGCAATTATCATTATATTTCTAACAGATAATGCTTTAGAACCAATGGCCGAATTTAAGAAGTTAACAGCATCGTTACTTACTCCTATAACTAAATCTACAATAGCTAAAATAGCTAAAGCTACTAACATTAAAATATATGGATCTCCCATGTTGTTTATTTAATTTTTTTTGTTCTGCAAATTTACAAACACAAAAAATTGTGAATGTTATGTTTATGTTATCTTAATTATTATTAAAAATGAATATCAACTTGTAATCTAAACAGTAGTTGATCTGATGTAAAACCAATATCTGTATAGCTTAGGTCTGTTTGTACTTTTAATTTATGACCTGCAATATATTTAGAAACACCCAAAGTGTATTGATTTTCTGCCCCTTTACCTGTAATATTTCTATCTAAAGTAACATTTGTGTAACGTGTAGATATTTCTACTGTTTTAGAAATTAAGTAACCAGATTGTACATTTAATCCGTTACCAACCTGTACAATATCTCCAGTTAGAGTTCCATCAGTATTTTTTGCGAATGGATCATCTGCTTTTCTATTTGCGTATTCTGCCATTAAAGAAAACCCTTTGTGTTTGTACATAGCATCAATAAAAACATTAGAAATATCTGTACTATACAATGTACCACTATTATTGGTCATATAGCTACCTTGGTTTCCTCTATTTCTAACGGCATTTTTATTTATATTATATCCAAAGGCAACAGATAGTTTTTGATGCTCTTCAAATTTTAAATCACTTCCTTTATAATCACCTTTGCTTGTGAAATCTCCAAAAGGGAAAAACTCAACTCTTGCGGTGTATTGATGACCACCTTCATTTCCTGTAGTTACGTTTCTTCCTTCACCCTGAGAAACAGAAAGTGTTTCTTTCATTAAAAAGGTTTCAGATAGTTTTGTTTTATGTTTTAGTTGAAGTCCCATGTCTCTGTCTATATTAAATCTACTATTTAATAAAGAACGATCTACCATTTGTAAATTACCAGAAGAAATAACACGTTCTCTATTGCCTGGTAATTTTGTTTGTCCAAACCATAAAACAAAATTTCCTGAGAAATTCCATTTTAAAACGGCATCCATTATGTATCTAGGTGAGTTGTGTGTGTATTCAGATGCACCAGATTGATCTCTATTAGATAAACCTAATTCTACTTTGTATTCTAATTTAGGAGAATAAGCAAAACCGTTAAACTTTAAACGAGACCTTCTAATTAACATAGATGTTTCTGGATTAGAAAGACCATTATTTACATCCCATTGAGAAGTTGCTAAGGTTTGGAATCGAAATCCTACTTTCATAGTCCAAGTACTATCCTTACCAACTAAGTTAAATAGCCCTTTACCAAACTTTGGGGTATTAGTTTCTTGTCCGTTTGTGGTTAAGAAAGTGCACAAACAGGTTACAATTACTGCTATACACAGTATTGAAATTCTCATAATTATTAGTTTTTGTCACTGCAAAGAACCGATAATTATGTTAAATTAATGTTAATAGAGTATTAATAAAAAAAACTGCCTTGGCCAAAGGCAGTAGGTCATATAAAATAGTCGACAAAAACTAATTAATTTATGATGACAATTTATCTTTAAAGATTTTTACAAATGTGCAATCAATAATTAAATCTAATGTTTCTTTTAAATTAACTAAAGGTTAATTCATTTTTGTTAATTAACATTTAGTTAATGTTTCTGTAATACAAGCATAATTTTGAACTAACATAGAGTTTACAAATGCGGTGGACTTTTGCCGAAGTAAATTATACGAAAAAAAATGAAAAAATTTTTATTTATTACTTTTTTGGCTTTCAGTCAATTAATAGTTGCACAAAGCAAAGGAACGTTAAAAGGTTTATTAACGGACAAGGAAGCAAATAATGAGCCGTTGCCATTTGGAAACGTTCTTATTAAAGGAACAACTATAGGAGCAACAACAGATTTTGATGGAAATTACATGTTAAATGTACCAGCCGGAAAGCATACTGTAGTTTTTAGTTTCTTAGGATATAAAACAATTGAGAAATCAATTACAATTGTTGCAGGAGAGACTGTAACTGTTAACCAAGTATTATCTGCAGAAGAAGGCGTTTCTTTAGATGAGATTGTTGTAAAATCTTCTACTAGTAGAGAGTCTGTATCTGCTTTACTATTAGACCAAAAGAAAGCAACGGTAATAAAAGAAAGTATTGGTGCGCAAACTTTAGCTAAAACCGGAGTTTCTAATGCAGCTAATGCCACTACTAAAATTTCTGGGGTAACTAAAAGTGAAGGTTCTGGTAACATTTATATTAGAGGTTTGGGAGATCGATATTTATCTACAACCATGAATGGTTTACCTATTCCTTCGGATGATGTAGAAAATAAAAATGTAAATTTAGATTTGTTTTCTACAAACATTATTAAAAATGTAGGTATTAGCAAAACGTATGCTACTAGTAGTTATGCCGATCAAGGTTCTGGTAATGTAGATGTAAATACTAAAGAGTACTCTAAACAAGCATATTCTATTTCTGTTTCTGGTGGTACAAATACAAATGTATTAAACTTGTCCGATGATTTTAGAACATCAATTATAAATAATGATGTCACTTTAGGGTTTCATAAAAAAACGTACGCACTTCAAAATGCTATTACGTTGCAAGGTTGGGATACAGAAACAACTGCAACTCCAATTAATTTTAGTGGTTCTTTTTCTGCAGCAAAAAAGTTTTCTGTATTAGGTAAAGAAGTTGCTGTTTTTTTAACAGGATCTCATTCTAAATCTTTTGAATATAAAGAAGGACTTTTTAAACGTTTTAGATCTAATGTTTTAAACAATAGTTTTACGGATGTAGAGCAATACAATATTACTTCTAATACTACAGGATATGTAAATGTAAAATTAAGACTTAACGATACTAATAAAATTAAATACAATACTTTATTTGTTAATAAAGGTGAAGATAGATTGTATGAGCAAGGTAGAAATGGTTTAGGGTATGTTTTTGATCAAGATCCACAAGAAGAAGGCGCTTTTGTAAGAGATCAAAACTTTAAACAAACTACTATGTTTGTAAACCAACTTTTAGGTGAGCATAAATGGAATGAAAATAATACCTTAAACTGGGCAGGTGGTTATAATTTTGTATTAGCAGAAGAGCCAAACAGAATTAGAAATGAAGTAAATATTTTAGACGTTACCACTTCACCAGAAATTCAGTTTTCTCATGTTGGAGATTATCAACAAAGAAAATCTAGTCAAAAAATACAAGACACAGAATATGCTGCGCTTATAGAAAATAAATGGGCATTAGGAATTAAAGATGAAGATGATAATAAACCATATTCTTTAAATTATGGAATCAATGTAAGACATAAAGAAAGAACCTTTAAATCTTTATTTGTAGGTGTTAGAGCTAAAGATTTTACAGCTCCTTCTGTAGATGATATTTCTTCTGTAATTACATCTAGTGGTTTTAATAATGGTTTAAAACTAAGAGTAGGAGAAACAGACAGGTATAATGCAGATTTAGATATCATGGCTGGTTTTGTAAACTTCGATTTTGCTTTAGGAAACAAGTTATCTGGTAATTTAGGTTTGCGTTACGAAAGAGATGAGTTAGATGTAACTTGGGATATTACCAATTATGTTGGTAGAATAGGAACCTTAAATAGAGTTTATGAAAGTTTATATCCAAGTGTAAACTTAAAATACGAATTATCAGAAAACAACTACTTACGTTTTGCATCTAGCATTACGCAAACATTACCAGAGTTTAAAGAGTTAGCACCTTTTGAGTATGTTTCACCGACAGGTCGAGTTGTTAAAGGAAATCCGGCATTAGAAAAATCTGATATTTATAATTTTGATGTAAAATATGAAATGTTTCCACAAAGAGGACAGCTTTTTTCTGCAACAGCATTTTATAAACAAATTAAAAACCCAATAAACTTAGCACAAGCTAGAGGTTCTTCTGGTAATTTTCAATATTCAAACACTGGTGATGAGGCAACTGTTTATGGTTTTGAAATAGAAGCAAAAACAGATTTGTTAAAAAATGCTGATGATGATGGTATTTTAAACTTAACAGCAAATGTTACAAAAATGTGGCTAAAGCAAGATTTACTAGAAAACTTTCAATACAAAGATATTACAGAGTCTAGCTTACAAGGGGCTTCTGATTTTATAGCAAATGGTTCTTTAAGTTTTAGTGATAAAAAAGAAAATGAATTGATTGCAACATTAACAGGTAATTATTCTTCTGATAAAATATTTGCTCTAGGTTCTCCAGAAGATTTTGCAAATAGTGCCTCTTTATATAATGATGAAATTATAGAAAAAGGATTTGTATCGCTAGATTTAGTAGTCAGTAAAAAATTAACGAAAAACATATTAGTAAAGTTAGTAGGTAGAAATTTATTGAACCCAGAAATAAAGCAAACACAAAAAGTAAGAAGCTTAATTACAGATGTAGAAACCAATGAAACTGTATTGTCTTATAAAAAAGGAAGCCAATTAACGCTAAGTGTAAAGTATACTTTTTAGGTAAGTTAACTAAGGGTTAACAAACCATAGATTTTCTAAATAAACCCTAACACACTATTAATATTTAGGTAAAGAAAACTAAAGGAATGGGTAGTTTCTTTGTAAAAAATAAAATTATAACCAATTAAAATAAAATGAAAAAATCAATTTTTAAAATTTTTAATATTGTAGCTTTTTCTTTAGTTACATTAACCTTAACCAATTGTGGTAGTAAGGAACCAGAAATTATTATACCTGGTGGAGAATCTGAAGTAATTGAAAACTTAAGTGTTGGAATTATGAATGGTAATCTTGATGAAGATTATACATTAGATGCAGGAACTGCCTATAGCTTAAACGGATCTTTTACTATAGATTCAGGTGCAAAATTAACAATACCTGCAGGAACAAAAATTCAAGCTTTAAATGGAGGAACGGAAGTTTTTATTGCAGTTTTACAAGGAGGTAAAATAGATATTCAAGGTACTGTTTCTTCTCCAGTTATTATGGCTTCTGCTTCAGGTAACCCTGGAGATTGGGGAGGATTAACAATTTGTGGTAATGCAACTACTACCGCTGGTGTAGGTGCAGAAGCAGAAGTTGGAGGTTTTATTTATGGAGGTACAGATGATGCTGATGATTCAGGTTCTATCAATTATTTAGTGATTAAAGGAACTGGTGCTCAAATTAGTTTAGAATCTCAATATAATGGAGTTTCTTTCTATGCAGTTGGTTCTGGTACTTCTATTAGTAATGTTGCTGTAATTAATGGATCTGATGATGGTGTCGAATTTTTTGGAGGTACCGTTTCTGTTTCTAACTTATATTTAGAAAATAACGAAGATGATTCTATAGATTGGACAGAAGGATGGAATGGAACCGTAAATACGGCTTATATTTCTCATACAAAGTCTGGTTTTTCTACAGTTTTTGAGGGAGATAAAGATAATGGAAATCCTAAATTTAATAATATTACTGCAATTTCTACAGTAGGAGGAACAGCTTTACAATTTAAAAAAGAATCTGGAGGTACTATTACAGGTTTGTCTTTAAGTGGTTACGATGTAGATTTAGATATGAAAGATGGTGGTGCAACATCAAACGTTGTATTGTCTGACGGTTATACGCCAGTTGCTCTTAGTTCTGAGGATGCAATGACTGCTTCAGGAGATTATTTTTACACATTAAACACTACGGTTGTACCAACTGTAACAGTTTCTGATTTTGATTGGGTACCAACAGAATTATCTTTCGAAAGTAGTTCTTTACAAGGAGCAGTAACTACAGATGTTACTTTAGATGCTTCTGTTAGTTATAGCTTAAATTCATCTTACATTGTACAATCTGGTGCAACATTAACAATTCCTGCTGGAACAAAAATTACTGCTAGAGATGGTGGAACAGGAGTTTATATTGCCGTTTTACAAGGTGGTAAAATAGATATTCAAGGTACAGAAGATAATCCTGTAGTAATTTCTTCAGCATCTGGTAATCCTGGAGATTGGGGAGGATTAACAATTTGTGGTAACGCAACAACAACTGCAGGTGTAAACGCAGAAGCAGAAGTTGGTGGTTTTATTTACGGAGGTACAAATGATGCAGATAACTCTGGTTCTGTAAAATATTTAGTAATTAGAGGAACAGGAGCTCAGATTAACTCAGAATCTCAGTACAACGGAGTTTCTTTTTATGCGGTTGGTTCTGGAACTACAATTGAAAATATTTCTGTAATTGATGGTGCAGATGACGGTGTTGAGTTTTTTGGAGGAACAGTTTCTGCTGAAAATTTATACTTAGAAAATAATGAAGATGATTCTGTAGACTGGACAGAAGGATGGAATGGAACAATTACTAATACATACATTTCTCATACGGTTGCTGGTTTTTCTACTGCTTTTGAAGGAGATAAAGATAATAAGAATCCTAAGTTTGTAAACTTAACAGCAATTTCTACTGTAGATGGTACTGCTTTACAATTTAAAAAGACTTCTGGAGCAACAATTACTAATATTTGGTTAGAAGGATATGCTAAAAACATCGACATGAAAGATGATGGTCCTTTAGCAAATGTAATGATAGATGGTTCTGCAGCAACAACTACAGCAGAGTATAAAACAGGTACTAAAGTAGATGTTTCTGCTTGGACTTGGAGAAATGCTGGTTTATAATATAAGCGAGTAATTTTAGAATTACTAAACTATACATATTTTAAAATCTCTTGAAGTTTACTTCAAGAGATTTTTTTTATGCGCTAATTTTACATCTAAATAAAGATGTTTTAATGTAAGAGGTATTACTTAAGTATGCTAAAAAAGATGCTTTAGAGTGGTTAAAATTAGAAGTATATTGGTAGGTTAATTTAGAGTGAAACATTATGTGAGTCACAAAAAAAAACGCACTCTAGAGTGCGTTTTATAAATTATAAGGTAAGTAATAATTAGAATCTCCAACCAACATTTACACCAATTCTAGGCACTAAAGTAGGAGCGGCGGTACTAAATAAGTTTCTACCAATACCAGCATGTACATCAATTGTTAAACCACTTTCAGCAATATATTTTGTACCAACAGCAACACCTAATGCACCATCTGTATATTTTTCATAAGTAAAGTCGCTACCTCCATTATTAGGTAGTTTTTCTTTTCCCCAATTGATTCCAAAAAAAGCTTCACCAAAAAAGTTCCATTGTTGGTTTGCAGAAAAATAATTACGGTAATAAGGAGTAATCATGGTATTTTCATTGTATCTAAATTTAGCTTCTTGTTTTGCTAAGTTAAAAGCAGTAGAAACACCAAAAGAAGAATTTTCTGTGATGTAGCTTTCATAAGAAAACTCTAAGTTTTTTATAACCAAAGCATCTCCAATATCTAATTTAATTTCTTGTTGAGCATAACTTAAAGAGCTAACTAAGAGTCCGAAAGCTAAAAGTATTTTTTTCATGTTTTTATTTTTTATATCCTTTTATAGAAAGGCAAATTTAGTAAATAAGATTGATTTTTTAGAACCTGTAGCCTAAAGATACCCCACCTCTGCCTACAACTTCTAAAGAGCCGTTATCTCTACCTAAATTACGGCCTATGCCTAAATAAATTTCTGTAGTAAAGCCTTTTTTAGAAATAAATTTTCCACCAACTGAAATACCAACAGCAAATTCTGTATTTGTTTTATCATTGTGCTGGTAATTACCATTAATATAATAGTCGTAATTATTGTTTTCATAAGAGTGCAACATTCCAAAACCTTCCACAAAAAAACCTCTTGCAAACTTGCTAGAAAAGTATCTTCTATAATAAGGCGTTAAAGAAAATTTTCTATATTCATCTATATCTTCATTATTGTCAAAACCTACAAGAACACCAACTCCAAAAGATGATTCTTCATTAATTAAATACTCATAAGAAACATCTATCCATTCAAATACTAGAACACCAAAAACATTTAGTTTTACCTCATGTTTTTTGTTAATGTCTTGCGGAAATTTTTCTTCTTTCTCTTGAGAAAAAATAATTAAATTGCTAAATAATAGCACAATTAGGGCAATTCTTTTCATTTTCATCTTTTTTTAAAGTTATGTTGCAAACATATCTTAAAAAAAGTCTAGAATCTAAAAAATAATTTTTAAATTATATGTGTGTTGGATGTCGCTTTTTTAATTTTCATCAAAATAATTTAACATTAGGCTTTATAAAGTATTTTATTTTTTATTTAAATGATAAAAAAAAAGTACAATTTATTCATCATTAAAATCATCGGATAACATAAAATTTCCATTGGTGAGTATTTTTTTATTTTGCAATAAAGTATCATCTACTATTTGTGCGTAGTTTTCATTTTGCAACCCAATGTTTAATTTTGTTTTTTCAAAGAGATAATAATCATCTTTTTGTTCTTTTAAAACCAACGCAAAATAAACATCTTCACTTTTTTTAATAGCACTTTTTGGTAACGATATTTCTTTTTTTACATCACAAATAATAGCGGCTTCAATATACATTCCCGAAATAAAATTATTACTTTCTTCATCGTTAATATGTCCATGCACTTTAATGGTTCTATCTGCGTTTATAGAGGTTCCCACTAAGTGCACTGTTGCTTCATAAGTTTTATCTGATGCTTCTGGAATTTTAAATTCTATTTTTTGATTTTTTTTAATTTTTAAAATATCTTTCTCAAAAACAGATAATTCTAAATGAATATGATCTGTATTTATAATTTCTAATAGTTCGCTAGACGAAGACACAAAAGAGCCATTACTTACATTTACTTTTGTAACATAGCCACTAATTGGTGCGTACAAATTTATGGTAGAGGTTATGTTGCCTTGTTTAACAGAGTTTGGGTTGATATTCATCATTTGTAATTTTTTACCTAATCCGTTATAACTAGCCAAACTAACTTTGTAATTACTTTCTGCTTTTAAGTAGTTTTTTTGCGATGTTATTTTTTCATCAAACAAGGTTTTTTGTCTTTGATACTCGTTTTTTAGAAAATTGAGTTGTGCAGAAATTTCTAAATATTGTTGTTGAATTTTAATAAATTCTGTGTTTTTTAAAATGGCCACTAATTGACCTTTTTTAACTTTATCACCAATTAAAAGCGGAATTTTAGTTACGTAACCACCAACAAATGTACTTACGCTAGATTTGTTTTCTGGCGGAACATCAATCATACCATTAACATTTATAACGGTATTAAAAGTTTGTTCTGAAAGCTCACCTAATTGCATGGCTTCATTTTTAAATTGTTGTGTACTAATTTTAATTTGATTGCTAGTTATTGTAGTTTCTTTAACTGTTTCTGTCTTTTGTTCGGTATTTCCACAAGTAAAAAAAAGTAATGAAAATAAGAGTATATATATGTTTTTCATTTTTAAAATGTATTTAAAATAAGATAGTTAATGTTGATAGCCGTTTGATTGTATGCGTTTAAATTGTTTAGGTATGATAGTTCAATATCTTTAGCGGTTTCTATGCTTTGGATGTATTGAAAAAAATCAATTTCACCTTCTTTAAAGGTACGATTGGCTGTTTTTATAATTTCGTTTTTTAGGTTCTTTCCTTGGTTCTCGTAGTAATTTACAGCTTCGTTATATTGATGTAACGTTGCTAAAAGAGCTTTGTACTCGGCTTCTAACTTTATTTTATAATCTTGCTGTTGTTCTAAAATAATGTCCTTAGAAATTTTAGAAGCTTTTATTTTTGAAGTATTTCCCGTAAAAAATAATGGTATTTTTAATCCTATTTGATATCCGCTAACAGTGTTTTTTAATAGGTTATTTGTACCTTGAAAATATTCTAAACTTATATCTGGCAATAAACTTTGCTTTTCTTTTTGATACAAAGCATTTTGATAGTTTTTAGCATCTTCAAAATATTGAACTCCTAGATTATCTTTAGTAGCTATACTTTGTACATTTAGTTTTTTAAGCGGTTCATCTAAAATATGTAACGTATCTGTTTGTACAATGCTTTTTAATTGTTCGGTAGAAAATACAACTTCTTGCACCGCTTGTTTATAGCTTGTTTCTAACTGTTTTTGTTTAGATTTTGCAGTAATCATTTCTAAATAATTGGTTTCACCTAAATTAAATTTACGTGCCGATTTTTTTGCAAAATCTTGATACAAACTATCTAAAAATCGATACGTTTCAGCTTTATTCTTAGCATAGCTTAGTTGATAATAATGAGCATAAACTGCTTTTTTAATTTGTAAAACTTGAATGTTATAATTAGTTTCTTGGATACTAACTTTTACTTTGTTTACTTTTTTGTTAGCAAAATAAACTGTTGGAAATTTAAAATCTTGGGCAATACCAAATATTTTTAAAGGCAGATTGTTTGTTGCTAAATTGTTTTCGTCATAATTATAGTAAATAGAAGTTTTATCAATACTAAAAGCATTTCCTATCAAAGCTTTGCTTTCATCAATTTTTAAATTAGAAGCTTTTAAATTGGCATTATTTTTAATAGCCAAAGCCAAGGTTTCTTCAATTGTTAGTTGAGATTGTGCATTTGTATTAGCTACAGATAAAAAACCAATAATAGTAATGATTACTGTTTTATTTATTTTGCGTGATTTTTTTTCTTCAAACCAAGCATATAATACAGGTAAAACAATAAGCGTTAAAATAGTTGCTGTAATTAAACCACCAATAACTACCGTTGCTAAAGGACGTTGAACTTCTGCGCCGGCATTTGTAGAAATGGCCATTGGTAAAAAACCTAAAGCTGCTGCTGCTGCTGTTAATAAAACAGGTCTTAATCGTTCTGCTGTTCCTCGTTTTATGCGTTCTTCAATATTATCCATTCCTTCTTTTTTAAGTTCTTTAAAATGTTCTATTAACACAATTCCATTTAATACGGCAATTCCAAATAATGCAATAAAACCAACACCTGCAGAAATACTAAAAGGTAACCCGCGTAACCATAACAATACAACGCCACCTACAGCAGAAAGCGGAATAGCAGAATAGATTAACAACGCTTCTTTTATAGAGCCAAATGCAAAATAGAGTAATAGAAATATTAAGACCAATGCAATTGGTACCGCAATTTTTAAACGAGCCTTGGCACTTTGTAAATTTTCAAATTGTCCGCCATAAGTAATTGTGTAACCAACAGGTAATTTAAGTTTACTATCAATAATAGTTTTAACATCATCTACCACAGATTGTAAATCTCTATTTCTTACGTTAACACCAACCACAATTCTACGTTTGGTGTCGTCTCTAGATATTTTTGCAGGTCCAGTTGTGTATTTAATATCGGCTAATTCGCTTAAAGGAATTTTATTTCCACCAGGAGTATCTACATATAAATGCTGAAGACTAGATAAGTTTTTTCTGTTATTTTTATCTAATCGAATTACTAAGTCAAAACGTTTTTCACCTTCAAAAACATTACCAACTGTACCGCCTGCAAAACCCATAGTTATTAATTGATTTACATCAGAAATATTTAAACCATAACGAGCAATTTTACTTCTATTAAAAGTAACACTCATTTGAGGGAGTCCTTCTACTTTTTCTATAATGATGTCAGATGCTCCTTGTACATCTTTAATAAGCGTTCTTATTTCATCTGCTTTTGTAGCCAAAACAGATAAGTTTTCGCCAAATATTTTGATAGCAACATCGGCTCTAACACCTGTAATTAATTCATTAAAACGCATTTCTATGGGTTGGGTAAATTCTACTTCCATATCCGGAATTATGGCTAAAGCTTCTTTAAATTTATCTGCTAATTGATCTTTACTTTTTGCAGAAACCCATTCGCTTTTTGGTTTTAATTTAATAATTACATCACTTTCTTCCATAGACATTGGGTCTGTTGGTACTTCTGCGGCACCAATTCTACTAACTACTTGGTCTACTTCAGGAAAATTATCTAAAAGAATTTGTTCTATTTTGGTAGTGATTTCAATGGTTTTTCCGAGTGAAGTTCCTGTTTTTAATACAGGTTGAATTACAAAATCTCCTTCATCTAAAGTGGGCACAAATTCTCCTCCCATTCTAGTAAACAAAATAATACTTGATATTAATAAGAATCCTGCTAAACCAATAACAATTTTTTTATGTTGTAAAGCCCAGTGTATAGAAGGCTTGTACCATAAATTTAAAATCTTCATTAAACGTACAGAAATATTCTTGTCACTTGGTTTACTCGGTTTTAAAAATAGTGAAGAAACCACCGGTACATAGGTTAAACAAAGTAGCATTGCGCCAACTAATGCAAAGCTAAATGTTAATGCCATGGGTTTAAACATTTTGCCTTCTACACCACTTAAAGACAAAATAGGAATGAAAACAATTAGAATAATTAATTGACCAAAAATGGCAGAATTCATCATTTTTGAAGCACTTTTTAATGTAATTGCATCAATTTCTTCTTGTTTTTCTTCTTTTTTAAGTAATTTTAGTTTGTCGCTCTCACTTATAATTCTAAAAGCTATAAATTCTACAATAATAACCGCACCATCAATAATAATTCCAAAATCGATAGCGCCAAGGCTCATTAAATTTGCATCTATTCCAAAAGTATTCATCAATGAAATAGTAAACAGTAAGCTTAATGGAATAACAGAGGCAACTACTATACCAGAGCGGAGGTTTCCTAATAATAAAACCACTACAAAGATGACAATTAACGATCCTAAAATTAAGTTTTCTGAAACCGTAAATGTGGTTTTATCAATTAACTCACTACGTTCTAAAAATCCGTTAATATAAACACCTTCTGGTAAATTATTTTGTATTGCTTTAACGCGTTCTTTTACGGCATCAATAATTGCTTTAGAGTTACCGTTTTTGAGCATCATAATTTGACCAAGAACTTTTTCTCCTTGACCATTTCCTGTAATGGCTCCAAAACGTGTTGCGCTTCCAAAACCAACTTTGGCAATGTCTTTTATGTAAATTGGAATCCCTTCATTTTTTACCACAATATGACCAACATCTTCCAAAGATTTTATCAAACCTTCTCCACGAATAAAAAAAGCTTGATTTGTTTTTTCAATATAACCACCTCCGGCAACACTGTTGTTTTTTTCTAGTGCGTTGTAAATTTCAGCAACAGAAATATGCATCGCATTTAATTTATTTGGATTGATGGCAATTTCGTATTGTTTTAAAAAACCTCCCCACGTGTTCACTTCAACCACACCAGGAATTCCGGATAATTGACGCTTCACAATCCAATCTTGAATAGTTCTTAGCTCTGTTGCAGAATATCGGTTTTCATAACCCGGTTTTACGTCTAAAATATATTGATAAATTTCACCCAAACCTGTTGTAATTGGCCCCATTTCTGGTGTTCCGAAACCTTGAGGAATTTTTTCTGAAGCAGATTTTATTTTTTCTGCAATAAGTTGTCTGGGTAAATAAGTACCCATATTGTCTTTAAAAACAATGGTTACAACAGACAATCCAAATTTAGAAACAGATCTAATTTCTTCTACACCTGGTAAATTGGCCATTTCTAATTCTACCGGATAGGTAATAAATTGTTCTACGTCTTGTGTAGATAAATTACGTGAAGTAGTAATTACTTGTACTTGATTATTGGTAATATCTGGAACAGCACCAATAGGGATTTTGGTTAATGAGAAAATTCCAAAACCGATAATAAAAATAGTGAAAATGAAAATAATCAGCTTATTTTTTAAGCTGAACTTTATAATGTATTCTAACATAATTCATAAAAATTAAGAAATAATAAATGCCTGTTTGTTATAAACAGGATTAAAAATCTAAAATTGAATTATGCGTGTTTGGGTGGTTGAAAAACAGAAGGTTTTTCAATAAAAGAGTAAGATTCTTTGTAATAATATTTTTGTTGAACTTGAATTGGTAGGGTTTCTTTCAATTCAAAAACTTGCGTGTTTAAGGTAAAAACAGTAGGTAAGTGGTTGTGGTTTGCGCAATCTTTTTTAAAAGGTAAATTGCCATGCTCTTTATGTTTTTCTATAGTACCATCATCAAATCCGTAATGCTCCGTTAAAAAATCAATAAAAGAATCTCCGTATGTTTTTTGATGAAATTGAGCGTGTTCTATCAATACATTGATTTTAGAAAAAGTTTCTAAACCAATATTTAAACTCTGTAAGAGAATTAAATTTGATAACAATATTGCTATAAGTTTCATCATTATGGTGCAAATTAAAGCCTTTTTTTTAATTATTTATGAAATAATTGTTACATAAAGAATAATTTTTGGTTAAAAAATAGCTCTTAATTGCACATTTCCGGTATGTATGGTTTTGGTATTTTCACTCTTTCTACCTAGGTAATTTAAGTTTAGATTTAAAAAAGAATTTAGTTTTTTATTGAATAAAAGATTCCAAGTATAATTTTTTCCTGCTTGTAAACCCTCTAACATTTGGTAGGCAACTGGTGTATTGGTATCTCCTGTAAAATCATTTAAAAATACATTTACATTGGCAGAAATTTGATTCTTTGTACTGTTGATATAAAAATATTCAATTCCGAATTTCTGTTGTTTTAATAGCTCAAAATCTTGCAACTTATTTTCTTTGTTTTTAAAGTGATAAAAAGCGGTAAGACGATTGTTGTCATTATACAAGAAACTAATTTTAGGCTGAATTTCGTTGGCGTTAATGGTATAATTTCTGTTATTAAAATTCTGAGTTTCTAAATCGTTTTTAGATGTTTTTCCCATCAACTCAAACAGCCAAAAAGAAGCAAACTTATGTGCAAAATCTACTTGGTGTAGTTTAATGTTGTTTTCTTGATTTCCAATAAAGTACTGTTGTTTACTTCTGTTTTTGCCAAAGGTATAAGTAGTGCTATATTTCTGAAGGTTTTTGTTAAAATAAAGGCTGTTTCTAATGTTAAAATTAAGACCTATCAGTTTACTTTCATTAAAATCGAAAGGATTAAAATTAAAGGAATTTCCAATTCTTTGTTGTTCATTTTCTACACTTAAAAAACTCTGATTGTAAAATTTAGAAAGTACTTTTTTAATGCCGTTTTTAGAGGTCCAAACTCTTGGGTTTAACGTTATAGATTGAGAAAATTTGGCTCTTTGGGTAGCAATAAATTGCAAATTAGGTTTTGGTAAACGTAAATAAGATGCTTGATCTTGAAATTCTGCAATTTCAAACTCATCAAAATCTTTAACGCCATCGTTGTTATAATCAATCCAAGTATAATAGCCCAAACCAGGTTCTGTTTGTATATAAATATATTCTTGTCTGGCAATATTACCCGATGAGGTTTCATAAACAGTACCTAAGTTGATAAAATTTTTAAATAATTCTTGATTAAAAACAACTTTAGAATTCAACGATTTTTCGTTCTCAGTAAACTTGTTTTCTGTAAGCCTATAATTGGCAAAAACACTTAAATTAGTTTGTCTGTTTTGTATTATTTTACTGTTGATGTAAAACGTTTTTCTATTGTTAACTTCGGTAAAAGAATTAGATTTTATACTATCATTATTTCGGTAATTAAAACCAACTTTGGCAAAGACATTGGTAGTATCTCCAATACCAAAATAGGTTTCGTATTCTTTAAATTTATGACTTGTATTGATGAATTCTTGCGTTGTAATATCTTTTCTGCTGTTGGTTTCAAAATTGATAAACGCACCCAACCATTTTTTATTGAAATCGTGTTCTATTTTTGCTTTTGCAGTAAAAAAGGCATCGTCTTCTGTAGTTGAGGTGTTTTTTAAAAAACTTCCGTTTATATAAAAAGACGTGTTTTTCAACTTCATTTTAGATTGTAACTCATGTTTGTTTCCAGAAAAAACATCCTTGTAGGTTAAGTTGTTGTATCGATATAAAAGAAAGTCTGTTTTTTTGTTTTGTAAAGAAAGCTCAGATTGAAAGAAACTTTTGGTAGCATTATTGGTTAATAAATTCCAATCTCTATTAAATTCTACAGACTCCCAACGTTGTGCTGTTTTAAAATTATTCTGTACAAACTCATGACTAATATTACTCTGTAATTGCCATTTTTTATCAATTAAGGTTTGTTGCCAATCCACCTTTGTTGCCAATGCTTTATTTTTGGCATCATCTAATGTAGAAAACAGATTTGCATCATTATTACTTAAAGCTACTTCTGTATTAATTGTTGTTTTATTAGAAGGATTATAGGATGATTGCACTATAAATAACTGCGATTTTGTGGGCGGAATTAAACGAATTATGGGCTTGTAGTTTCCTTGGTTTTTACCTACAAACAAAAAGATGTTTCCGATGGCAGTGGTTTTATCTAAAATATAGTCTCCTAAATTGTTGCCAACGTTAGAAAAAGTTACGGTGTATAAATCGTCTGATGTATTAGTAGAATACTCAAAAACTTCTTCGGTTCCATTTAAAACTTTTTTGTAAAGAATTTTATTCTCATTAAAAGTGTCTGCATAGGAACTTTCTGCCACCATTAAATCGGTATTATTACCTGCGTTTTCTAAGATTCTTTTTTGTTCTGTAGTTAAACTCTGTTGTACTGGTTGGTTTTTTGCATCATTTTCCGAATAAAAATAACCAGCAATACTAAACTTTTCACTTTCGTAAGAAGCTTCATTATAGGTTACAAATCGGGTGTAGTTTTTTTCGGAATATTGAAAATCAATAGATATTCTCATATCATTGGTTATCGGGTAAGTAGTGTTAAATTCTATTTCACCAAGGTTGTAATCTATTGTATAATCATTCTCTTCTCCACGTTTAATTAAAACTCCATTAATGTACACTTTCTCGCTACCTTCAATAATTAAAATAGCACTTTCATTATTAGCACCTAATATTTTATAAGGACCTTGATTTCCTTCTACTCCAGTAATTTTGTAGGTACTAAATCGTCCTCTCACTACTGCTCCAGAAGCGGCTACTTTTAAGTTGTCGTTAATTTGAGCTTGTACCAATAAGCCAGAAACTTGTTTGGTTAAGGGTAAAAAATAACTCTTTTTATTTTCTAGTGAAATATCACCAGCTCTTACACGCCAATTATCGGTAAACATTTCAATAAAAATACGATCGAAATCGGTGATGTTTTGCGAATATCCGTTTTCTTGAATAGGAATATTGGTGTCAAAAATATTGGCTCTTAATGTTACGTCTTTAGAGAGTTTACCCGATATTTCTAAATCTAAAGCAGAGTTGGTAACCGCATTCTGATTGTTACCTGTGGTTATGCCTCTACTAATATATCCTTTGGTTTGTAAACCATCAAACAATTTTATGTCTGATGCTTTTTTGTTGGTGGTTAAACTGTATAATTTACCGGTATTTGTACCATTCGGAACCATAAATTTTTCATCGAACGGTGTATATATTTTTGTGATAAAATCTGGTAGACGAAAATATTCGACAGTAATTTCTGTATATTTTTTAGAGTTGATGATTAAAACGGCATTACTAAAATCTACCGTATATTCTGATGAAGGGATTGCCTTTAAAAATGTATTTAAGACTTTAAATTTCTGCGGATTTAAAGCCACGGAGTCTAATTGAATGGTATCCTTTTCAATTAAATATTTTTGAACTCTAAAATCTTTAGATATCGTTTGAGATTGGATTGTAAACCCAATAAAAAGCAATAAGAAAAAGAGAATTCTTTGAATCATAAAAAACTATACGATTTAAACGTAAAAATATGTTTTTTAATGTTTGAATAATAAAATTAAAACAACGATTGTTGTTTTACTGGGTTTTCGTGTGCCAATAACCACTTTTTACGCCAAATTCCGCCTGCATAACCTGTTAAAGAACCATCAGAACCAATAACTCTATGACACGGAATGATAATCCAAATTGGGTTTTTACCATTTGCAGAGGCAACTGCTCTTATGGCTTTTACATCTCCTAACGCTTTGCTTTGTTCTAAATAGGTTCTTGTTTTATTAAATGGAATATTTAATAATTCTTGCCATACTTTTTTCTGAAATTCTGTTCCTTGAGGATTCAACTTTAAGTTGAAATTAATTCTCTTACCTTCAAAATATTCTTCTAATTGTGTTACACAATCTTGCAAACATTTAGGAATATCAGAATTTGTCACTTCGAGTCTTTCGTCTTCGCTCAAGACAAACTCCGACAAGGCATCATCATCTAAAACCGAAACAGATTGAATTCCGTTTTCATCACCCACAATTTTTGCGGTTCCTATTGGAGTTTTGTAATATGTGGTTTTTAGGTTCAAATTAATTATAATTTGTATAAGCAGATTTAGTTTGCCTATCTCTGCTTTTGAAATATAAATTATTAAAAATAGGATACTTTTTAGAAATTTTTAATTTAATTGTTTTATTTTTTCTACAATCACTAATCTCTCCACAGCTAAGGCTGTCTTTGTGTAAACGAGTTCTAAAAGAGAATTTTTCATTTCTATATTTATAATTGATGTAGAAATCTGCATATTGATTGCCTTTGAAATATAAGATTTTTGAAATACTTCCTGTGATTGTGTTGCCAAACAATATTAATTCGTGAGGATTTAAGGACTTTTCAGTAATTAATATTCTTGACTCTTCAGGATGTAAAGAATCATATTCAACTGGGTAATATTTACCAATAATAGGTTTACTTAGTCTAACTCTTTTAGGATAGCCATCATATAAAGCATCACTAGTTTTAAATTTTTTAGAGTTTACATTATATTTATAAATTATATTTGATGTTCCAGCATTATTACCACCGTGTCTAATTTTGGTAATAAAACCAACAGTTGTTTTTTTGTTTTTATTAATACCTTCAATTTGGTCATTATTCTTTATTAAAGAAATGATAACTATAATAATTATGATTGGAGTTATAATATAGATGACAAATTTATCTCCAGAAAAATTATTTCTATTTTTAAAAAAATTAAACACCAAAAACATCTTTAGAATTCTGCGTTGTAATTGCGGCAATTTCATCAAAAGTAAGTCCGTAAATATCTACCAATTTATCAACAACATTCGTTAAATAAGCACTTTCATTTCTTTTACCTCTGTAAGGAGTTGGAGCTAAGTATGGAGCGTCTGTTTCTAAAACGATGTGTTTTAAATCAATTTCATTTAAAAATTTATCAATCTTACCATTTTTAAAAGTAGCAACACCACCAATTCCTAATTTCATGTTATAAGAAATAGCTTGTTTTGCTTGGTCTAAAGTTCCTGTAAAACAGTGAAAAATCCCTCTTAAATCATCACTTTTTTCAGATTCTAAAATTTCAAAAACTTCATCAAAAGCATCTCTACAATGAATGTTAATGGGCATTTTTCTTTCCTTTGCCCACTGAATTTGAGTTCTAAAAGCTTCTTGTTGTTCTTTAATAAAACTTTTATCCCAAAATAAGTCCATGCCAATTTCGCCTATGGCGTAAAATTTCTTTTTATCAAGCCATTCTTTAACGTGTGCCAACTCTTCTAAATAGTTTTCGCCTACAGAAGTAGGATGTAGTCCCATCATTAAAAAAACATCGTTAGGATACTCTTTTTCTAATTGTAACATAACATCTGTGTAGGTAGAATCTATAGCAGGAATAAAAAAACGACTAACACCAGCGTCTTTAGCGCGTTGCATCATAGCTGCTTTGTCTTCGTTATACTGACTAGAATATAAATGGGTATGTGTATCTGTAATCATTTTGTGTAAAAGTTTCTACTGCAAAACTACTAAATATTCTTAGTGAAAAGGGCTATTGTTTAGCGTTTTATAAAACGTACCTTTGCAGAAAAATATTAAGAATGACTTTTCAAGATTTAGGAATCTCTAATCAATTACAGTATGCTATTGATGATCTGGGTTATGTGAACCCAACACCAATACAAGAACAAGCATTTTCTGTTGTAAGATCGGGGAAAGATGTTGTGGGAATTGCGCAAACAGGTACAGGAAAAACTTTTGCGTACATGATGCCTATTTTGCAAGATTTAAAATATGCTACGCAAAAACACCCAAGAGTATTAATTTTAGTGCCAACGCGTGAGTTGGTTTTACAGGTGGTAGAACAGATAGGACAATTATCTAAATATATTAATACACGTGTTTTAGGGGTGTATGGTGGTGCAAACATCAACACACAAAAACAAGCTATTTTACAAGGACAAGATATTATTGTTGCAACTCCGGGGCGTTTGTATGATTTGGCGTTGAGTAATGCTTTAAAGTTAAAATCTATTCAGAAATTGGTGATTGATGAAGTTGATGTAATGTTAGATTTAGGTTTCCGTTTTCAGTTGATGAACATCTTTGACGTGATACCAGAGAGAAGACAGAATGTATTGTTTTCTGCAACGATGACAGAAGATGTAGATGCCTTAATTTACGATTTCTTTAAAAATCCAGAAAAAATATCTGTGGCTGTAAGTGGAACGCCGCTAGATAATATTGAGCAAGTTTCTTACAACATTCCTAACTTTTTTACCAAAGTTAATTTGTTACATCATCTTTTAGCAGATAAAGAAACCTATAATAAAGTATTAATTTTTGTTGGTTTTAAGAGAACTGCAGATTTGTTATTTAAACATTTACAAGAAGTGTTTAATGATGAAATGTGTGTGATTCACTCTAATAAAACTCAGAATTATAGAATTCGTTCTATAAAACAGTTTGATGAAGGTAAAAACAGAATTTTATTAGCTACCGATGTAATGGCTCGTGGTTTAGATTTTGATAATGTTTCTCATGTTATCAATTTTGATACACCAGAGTTTCCAGAAAACTATATGCACAGAATTGGTAGAACGGGTCGTGCAGAACGAGCAGGAAAAACCTTACTTTTTTCTACACCAAAAGAGCAAGAAACAAAAGCAAGTATAGAGGCTTTAATGGATTATGAGATTCCGGTTTTAGATTTACCAGAAGAAGTTGAAATTTCTAAGTTATTAACAGAAGATGAACGTCCGAAAGAAGATCAAGGGATTTCTAAAAACAGAACTTCTTTAGAGTATGTTCCTGGAGCTGCATTTCATGAAAAGAGTGAAAAAAACAGTAAAACAAATCAGGGTGGTTCTTATAGGCGAGAAATTGCTGCAAAATATAAGAAACCTAAAACTAGAGGAGATAAAAATTACAACAAACATAACAAGAAAAAGAAAAAGTAATGCAGGTTTTAACAGCACAAGAATTGCATAATTTAGCAATGAATATTGTTGGCGAGAAGCTTATAAAAATGGGGTATGAGTTTCAGGCTATTAATAGTCAGTTAAAAAGACATCCTCAGTTTGTGTTATTTAAAAAAGGAGCACCTACTATTTTTGTTTTGGTAAAAGCAACTAATAATATTCAGAATCCAAATGAGTATGATGCCATTTGGATGGAGACTTTTAAAAATCACGCCAAAAAACAGAACGCCAAAGTTTGGTTTGCTGGCGTAGGAATTGCCAATGCAGAAAGTGTTGAAAGTCCGGTTTTTAAAGACCAACCTTACTATGTGGCTTTTGAAGATTTTATTAAGGTGTTGGAGTAGGTTTGTTTAACCACAATGATATTGAACGTTTTAATGTTTTATATCAGAAGTTAAACGAAGTTAGTTGATTTTTTGTTTTCAATACTTAGTCTCGTTTTCTTTTTAAATAAAAGGGCAAACGTCTTTTTGGGGAACAACAAGAAAGTTTTCAATAAAAATAACCCAAAGTTTTATGAATACTTTTCGTTTATATACTCAAGTTTTCTTGTCGGTAGTCAAACTTACTTATCATTTTTTACTAGATTTGAGTTTCTAACCAACTAAACAAATTTTAAAATGAAAAAAGTATTATTTATTGTATTCATAGCCCTGTTTTATACTGGCTGTTCTGAAATAAATGAGGATGTGGAAACAACAGCCTCAAATGAGATAGGTTATTTAAGTTTTTCTAATAAAGAAGAAGCTGAAAAAAAATTAGATGAAATTTTAACTTTAAAAGAGTATTATAATAAGATAGCTACAGAAGCTTTTTTTGAAGATAAAAAGATTGAGAAAACTAATAATACCCCCCGAATTAACCCTCTAAAAATTGATTCTGTAGTAGTAAAAGAAAGTGTAATAAAGTATCATGAGGGGCTATTGAAAAACGTTTATTCAATGCGAAACAAAATAGGTTTTACAAGTATTCAAAGTATTTCGGATGAAATAAATAGCTTAGAACTTATTGACCCGGCAAAAGCAAGTGTCTTATTTAATAAGAATCAGCAATATTTAAAAAGGTCAGTATTTGGTGTTCATACTGTTTTTGAAGAGCCTGTTTCTGAGTTGATTAACTTACGTGGTGAGTTGAAGATTGACGAGGATTTTGTTGATTTAAAACAATTTATAGAAACAGATAATAAGTATCAAGATGCGTTTACACAATATAACCTTAAAAAAAGTAACGCAAGTCCTCCTAGAAGTATTAGTCGAATTTTGGGTTACAGGTATAATTATTTTTTAGCTTTTTATGATGCTGGCAGGGCAAGAAATCGCTCTAACTGGTGGTATAGATATGATTACTATTCTAGAATTTCTACTTGGGTTAGGGTTGGAAATAGATTTTACCGTTATTCTGTTTCCTCATATAGTTTAAATAGTTCTTCCAATTACACAGAATTTAGAAGACCTAGTAGGTCTTTATGGATTCGTCCAAATGTTCCTAGTAGTGGTAGTAATAATCATTACTTTATTGGTAGGAATTCTAGGAGTAGTGGATCTTTTAGAGTTCGTAGAGTTTCAATATCAGAAGGAACCTTTAATTTTCATATAAATGGATGGTCATATACATTTGTTGTTCCTACAAACAGTTATTATGCCTCCTTTTAATTTTCTAAATATAAATTTACTTACCACTAAGCACCTTATATAAGGTGCTTTTTTAGTTATTGTTTTTATTAGGTAATGATAAATTTCTATTTTCTAATCTAATTGACATCTTTTTGTAATGGCTTATAATTTGGCTTTGTTTTTGTAGTATTGTCATTTTCTAATGTAAATTATCAATTTCTTTTGGGTATCAATTCCGTAAGAGTATATTAAAGGTTCTAAGCCTATTTAGAGTGCTTTATTCAGTTGCTTTAATACTGTTTTCTAAAAGTGGGGTTAAAATTTTCTCGCTTCTTTAGTTACATAATTTTTTCTTGATTGAAAATGCAAGATTGACCACAGAAAAAGAAAAAATAAAATAGCTAAAAGCCAAATTGTATTCTTATTCGATTTTGTTGTGCCAATAATTGCCTAAAACCACAAATTAAAGTTTTAGATTAGAAGTTAGTTGATTTTTTTGAGAAAGTCAAGTCGCTAAAAACAAGAAACCATCTTAAAGTGGTATTAGAATAAGTTTATAATTTTAAATACAAACGAGGTATAAAATTGTTGAATAATTACAACTTTATACCTCGTTCTTGTTTAAGTTGTAAGTACAAACTTATGGATTTGTAGACCATAAAGAAGCACCTTTTAGCATGGCTCTTCTTGGTAATTTTAATCCTGTAACAATTAATTCTGCAAAATCATCTGGCTGTAAAACACTGTCTTCAGAATCTTTGTTTGCAATACCTAGTTCTATAGACATGTCTGATGCAATAGTGCTAGGTGTTAGTGTACATACTCTAATGTTGTTTTTACGGACTTCTTTCATTAAAGATTCCGACATGCCAATTACGGCAAATTTAGAGGCAGAATATGCAGATGTGGTTGCATTTCCGTTTAATCCTGCAGTAGATGCAATATTAAAAATATCACCTTCATTTTTAGCTATTAAATAAGGTAATACTTCTTTTGTTACATGATACATCCCCATAACATTGGTTTGTATAATTTGGGTCCATTTGCTAACTTCCATATCGTTAAGCGTACCAAAAGCAGCAATTCCTGCATTGTTTACTAAAATATCTACCGTACCAAAAGTTGCTATAATACTTTTAATTCCTTTTTTTACTTCTTCATAATTGCTAACATCAAAAACTGAGTAAGTAGCATTTACCCCAAGGTCTTTTAATTCTGCAACCGTTTCTTTTAAAACCGTTTCTGTTCTACCTGTAATTGCTACATCAATTCCTTCTTTAGCAAATGCCAGTGCAGTTGCTTTTCCAAGACCTCTTCCTCCACCAGTTATAATTGCTTTTTTGTTTTTTAATTTGTCCATTTTGTATATGATAATTAATTTTTTTAAATCAAAAAAACCACCTGAAATTCAGATGGTTTTTAATTGTTATTTCAGCATAAAATTATTCTTTATCTTGCTCTAACAAATCAAAAAATTGATTTAATTTAGGCATGATAATAATTTTTGTTCTTCTGTTTTTTGCTTTGTTAACACTAGAGTCATTTGGCACTAATGGTACATATTGACTTCTACCTGCAGCAATTAATCTTGCTGGTTTAACGCCAAATTTATACTGTAAAACTCTTGTTATAGAAGTAGCTCTTAACACAGATAAATCCCAGTTGTCCTGAATTAAATTTCTTTTGATAGGAGTTGTATCTGTATGTCCTTCAATCATCACTTCCATTTCTGGTTGATCTTTAATTACTTTTGCAATTTTATCTAAAACAGAGTATGCATTTTCGTTTACATTATAACTACCGCTTTTAAATAATAATTTATCAGAAATAGAGATAAACACAACCGTTTTTTCAACATTTACTTCAATGTCTTTATCTTGAATTCCGTCTGTTAAGTTTTTAGTTAAGTGATACTTAATAGCAAGATTTATTGAATCTTTTTGGCTCATTGCTTTTCTAACACCATTAATGTATTTGTCTTTTTCACTTAATTGAGAAATAACATTTTTAATGTTATCAGAAGACGATTGAGTTAAAACTGTTAAGTTTTCAACTTGTTTTAAGGCACCTTTTTTATCCTCTTTTAATGTTTTTACCTGTTCTGTTAAGGTAAACACTTTGGTAGATTCTTTTTCGTTTTCAATTAGACACTTTTGTAAACTAGCTTTTGTATCTACTAATTCTGTTTTTGTTTCATTATGTTCTGCTTGTAAAGAAGCAAATTCTTTTTTAGAAACACAAGAACTAACCGTAATAGCTGTTAATAATAAGATTGATATTTTTTTCATTTATAAAAGATTAAATTAAGTTAACAAATTTAACGAATTGTAGCTACAAAAAAGTACTATTATTGATATTTTATGAAAACTTTATGTTCTACTTTTGTAGAAACATTCTATAATTTATGATACTTAAAAATAAAATTATTTTTATCACATTTCTATTGGTTGTTCTTTCTTGTTCTAAGAAAAATGCACCAAAAGATTTTACTTTAAAAGGATATGTTTTTGGAACATCCTATAATATAATCATTTTAGACGCACCTAAGAACTATCAAAAATCTATTGATAGCTTGTTTTTTTTAATGAACAAGTCTTTGTCTACCTATATACCTAATTCAAATATTTCTAAAATTAATAAAGGAGATTCTACCGTAGTTGTAGACGATTTATTTTTAGAAGTTTTTAAAAAATCGAAAAGAATTTATAAAGAAACCGATGGATATTTCGATCCAACGGTTGGTAACCTTGTAAATGCTTGGGGATTTGGTCCTAAAAGAGAAAAAATAAATTTAACGGAAGCGCAGGTAAAACAAGAAATGCAATATGTTGGTTTAGATAAAGTATCAATTGTTGATGGTAAAGTAAAGAAACAAGATGTTAAAATTTATTTAGATTTTAATTCTATTGCTAAAGGATTTGGAATTGATGTGGTTGCTCGTTTTTTAGATCGTAAAAACATAGCGAATTATTTAATAGAAATTGGTGGTGAAATTAGAGCAAAAGGTGTAAAAAAAGAAAATCATCCTTGGGTTATTAAATTGGTAGATCCTATAAAAAAAGATAGTATAAAGGGGTTTAGAAATATCAATTTATCTAATAAATCTATGGCTACTTCGGGTAATTATAGAAAATTTAGAGTTACAAAAGATGGGCAAAAATATGTGCACACAGTAAATCCTAAAACGGGGTATGCAATAGAAAGTAATTTGTTAAGTGCTTCTGTAATAGCTAATTTAGATTGTGCAGATACAGATGCATATGCTACAGCTTTTATGGCAATGGGATTAAATAATGCAAAAGTGTTTTTAGAGAATCATAAAAATATAGATGCTATTTTATTATTTATTGATAAAAATGGAAAATTAAAAGAATATAAAACAAATGCCTATAAGTAGTGAGTTTTGAATGCTGTCTTTTTATTATATTGCATTTTATAACTTAGACCATTTAGTATTATTATGAGAAAATTATTTCTAACACTTTTATGTTTATTTACTTTTACACTAATTAATGCACAGTCAAATCAAGACATAGCTAATGTGTATATAAAGAGGGCAAAA
Organism: Polaribacter butkevichii; assembly: GCF_038024105.1. Taxonomy (NCBI): domain Bacteria; kingdom Pseudomonadati; phylum Bacteroidota; class Flavobacteriia; order Flavobacteriales; family Flavobacteriaceae; genus Polaribacter; species Polaribacter butkevichii. The sequence goes on along the minus strand of NZ_CP150661.1, from coordinate 2,121,443 downwards.
GAAGCTATAGAAACAAGTATTAACTACAAAGAGGCTTTGGTGCAGTTTAACAAATCCTTAAAATTTATGGATACCATAACAGATAGAAATGTGGCTTCTTTAGCATCTTTAATCTATTATGAAAATTATTTGTATCAAAGTACGGATAAAGAACGTTTGGTTTTTTTAAAAAAAGCTGAATCTTACAGTAGGCAATACTTTTTACTTACCAATAACAAAACTTCAGAAGAGTATGCAAGTAACTTAGAAAACCTTATTTTAATTAAAGAAACCATTGAAGAGATAGAAATTAAGGTAAAAAAAGAAGAAGAGGAGCGTATTAGAAAGGAAAAAGAACATAAAAAAATAGATTCACTAAAAACTATTTGGAAGCATAAATCGGAAACTTTATCATTAAAAATTGATAGTATTTATGCCTTTAACGCCAATAATATTGCACTATATACAAAAGCAGGTAATTTTGGAGTTATAGATGATAGAGGTAGAATTCTATTAGAGGCTACAACTTACCAAGACGGCTTAAATGCTGAAGGTTTTATTTTGTTAAAAAATACAAAAGAAGAACCAACTAAAATTTATTGTTTTAATACGAATGATAAAAATGGCTTTCTTTTACCAGATGTTTCAGCGTTTAATGCTACTGCTACGCATTATGGTAAATTAATGTTACCAAGAGGAAATGGAAGGTTGGTTACCTACCCAAATAATTCTAGTGAGCCAATGGTGTATGATTTAAATGTAAAAAAAATAGTTAAGGTTTCTGATAATGTAGAGTTGTTTAAATCCTTAAAAAAGGATGATATCATAGATAAATACAATAAAGATGGTGAGGTAAAAGTACATAAAGAATGGTATCTATTTGGAGGTGATTTAGGTGGTAAGATATATCCATTATATACAGAAAATATGTATGATGTACATTCTTTTTTATGTGCTGCTAGTGGTAAGTTATTAAGTGCAGAATCGGGTTATAAATATATTGGTGCTTTTTATGAAGATAAGAGCCAGGTAATAAAAAAAGACAAAGTTATTTGGATAGATCAAGAAGGAGCAAAAGTAAGTGCTGCAAAGGATGCCTATAAAAATTATAAAGGAGACTCTAAAGTGGTTAAATTAGAGGCTGGGATATATCAAATTTTAAGAAATGATGTAATTGTTTTGGGTGATGAAGAATTAGAGAAAATGGGAGAGTTTTTAAGAAAACATAAAGGCAATTAATTCTTATAACATACCGGAAGAATTTCATGTTGCATTAAACAAAATCGTTCTAGTTTTTCTGGAGCGATTTTTTTTGTGTAATCAATTTCATCAACGCTAAAACCTATAGAACGTAATTTATCAAAATAATCCCTACCGTAAACTCTAACGTGATCATATTGTCCAAATATTTTGGCACGTTCTTTTTTATCTGTTATAGAATTGTCTTCAAATGTTTTTTCTCTTGATAAGTCTTGCGGAATTTGAAAAATACCAAATCCGCCTTTTTTCATTACTCTAAACAGCTCTTGCATTGCTTTTGTGTCGTCTGTAATGTGTTCTAATACGTGGTTACAGAAAATAACATCAAAAGAGTTGTCATCAAAAGGCAAGTCGCAAATATCTGCTTTAACATCTGCAATTGGTGACTCTAAATCTGATGTTGTGTATGCTAAGTTTTTTTGTTTTCTAAAAATGTCTAAAAAACACTGCTCAGGTGCAATATGTAAAGTCTTTAGTTTTTCTTTGGATGTAAAAAAAGAAGTTTCATCTCTTAAAAATAACCACATTAAACGATGTCTTTCTAAAGATAGGGTAGAAGGAGAAAGTGCATTTTCTCGCTGTTTGCCATATCCGTATGGTAAAAATTTACGAAAACTTTTACCATCTATTGGATCTGTAAATTTATCGCCTTTTAAAGAAAAAGCAATGATTGGCCTTACTAGGTAACTAGCTTTTATTAACCAAGGTCTTGGGATGGTGTTAAGAATGGATTTAAAAATAGACACGAATTACACGGATTACACAAAATGAGAATTATAAAATTACTCTTTTATAGGTTAAACTATCTTCACCAAAATTAACTAATAAGCCAAGTTTTATTTTTGATGCAGCTAAATAATTTAGGGTTTGTTTTATATGGCTGTTTGTTAAACATTCAATAGCTTTAATTTCAAGTATTATTTTATTATCAATAACAAAATCAGCAAAATAATAATGAGACATTTTTTCTCCTTTATATAATATTTGAAATTTCACTTCCCTTTGATATAAAATATCTCGTCTTTTAAATTCAATTTCTAAAGCATCACCATAAATAATTTCACTAAAACCTTTCCCCAATTCTTTATGAACTTCCATACAAGAACCAATAATATTATATGATTCTTGTTTATGTAGTAGTTCTGATTTCAATTATTATTGGTGAAATTAAAGTCTATTTTTTAGTGACAATTAGTGAAATTAGTGTCTTTTTTACTGTCTGAATTCATCCTCCTCATCAGTAACAATACCTAAAGCGTCATGTACGTATTTAAAGGTTGATAACAATTCAGGTTTGCCATTAACAATGGCAACATCGTGTTCAAAATGAGCAGAAGGTTTGTTATCTAAAGTAGTAATGGTCCAACCATCAGCATGTTGTCTAATTTTTTGAGTCCCCATATTTGTCATTGGTTCTATGGCAACAACCATTCCTTCAACAAATTTCTTTCCTCTTCCTCTTTTTCCGTAGTTTGGCATTTCTGGATCTTCATGCATTTCTCTTCCTAAACCATGACCAACCAATTCTCTTACAACTCCGTAACCATGATCTTCAGTAAATTTCTGAATTGCATATCCTACATCACCAACTCTATTACCTGCTTTAAATTCGCGAATACCAACATATAAACTAGCTCTTGTTACCTCTAAAAGTTTTTTAGTTTCTTCGGCAATTTCTCCAACGGCAAATGTGTAGGCATGGTCTCCATGAAAACCATTTTTATAAGCTCCACAATCTATAGAAATAATATCACCTTCTACTAGTGGCGTTTTATTTGGTATACCGTGTACAACTTGAGAATTAGGGCTCATACAAAGTGAGTTTGGAAAATCATATAATCCCAAAAAACCTGGTACAGCACCTTCAGATCTAATAAAGTCTTCGGCAAGTTTGTCTAAATACAAAGTGGAAACCCCAGGTTTTACTTCTTTAGCAAGCATACCTAATGTTCTAGAAACTATTAAAGCACTTTCGCGCATAAGTTCTATTTCTTCTCTTGTTTTTATCTTAATCATGTTAAAAAAATTGAAAAGCAAAGTTACTATATTTTAGGCGAAAATAGGAGTGTTTATCTATTTGAAAAAAGAGAAAAACCCTTTCTTCTTTTTTTTAGGTGGTTCGTAATTAAAGATAGATTTATAGATGGCTGTCCATCCTAAAAAACCGCCAACATTTCTATCATCTATAAATAAGTCGGCATGAATTTTACGACTGTGTTTTTCATCAAAAACTTCTTCTGGAAAATTCTTATTTACGGCATAGAATTCAAGATTGTTTTCTTTACAAAAAGCAACAGCTTCATCGAGTCTTTTTCCATGTCTGTAAGTCCAAAGAATTAATCGATGGCCTTGAGATTGTAGTTTTTTTAACGTATGAAAGGCAAAGATTAACTCTTTGCCTATTTTTGGGTATGCATCTTCTACAATGGTGCCGTCAAAATCTACGGCTATAATTAAAGGGTTTTCTGGCAGCATTAATGGTCGTAAGAATGTTTATATAGATCACCTGAAACAATTTTTAGCATGTCTTTTTCTAAAGATTCACGAGCATACTCAACATATCTACCAATTTCTTTTCCTTTTTTATAAAAGATAAAAGTTGGTACTCTTTTTATATTGAAACCTTCTTGTAAATTATCTGGTGTTTTTTTACTTCTGTTTACGGTAATTAGTTCAAAATTATTTAAATCAAAATCTGCTTGTTCTAAGATTTTAAAAAAACGCGGAGTTTCTCTTTTGCTGTCTCCACACCAAGTACCCATAAAACCTTTAATTGTAACTCCTTTTAATTCTTTTTTAAGAGAAGCAATAGTTTGGGCATCTGGAGTATAAGTATCAAACTTTTGATCAAACCAAGTTTTGTAAGGAGTTTGTTGAAAAGAGGCTTTATTTGTCAATCCAATTAAATCTCCTCTTTGGTTTTTTACTGCAGTTGCTTTTTGTGCTTCAGTTGCTTTTTGTTGTACGTTGCAAGATGCAAGTACAACAAAGCAAGCTAATAAAAAGAGTTTTTTCATTCTAAAAAGGTTAATTTATAATAATGAATGTTGTGTCATTTCTTTAGGTTGTTCTAATCCCATTAAATCTAAGATTGTTGGTGCGATATCACCTAAAACACCACTGTTTACCGATTTTATTTCTTTATCAATTAAAATAAAAGGAACAGGGTTTGTTGTGTGAGCAGTATGAGGAGAACCATCAGGATTCATCATTGTTTCACAGTTACCATGATCTGCAATTAATAAAATAGAGTAGCCGTTATCTAAACCAGTTTCTATTACTTCTTTGGCACAAATATCTACAGCTTCACAAGCTTTTATAGCAGCTTCCATAATACCTGTATGACCAACCATATCTCCGTTTGCAAAATTTAAACAAACAAAATCAGCTTCACCTTTCTTTAAATCTTCACATAAGGCATCTTTTAATTCGTACGCAGACATTTCTGGTTTTAAATCATAAGTTGCTACTTTTGGTGAGTTTCTTAAGATTCTAGATTCCCCTTCAAAAGGTTCTTCTTGCCCTCCAGAAAAGAAAAATGTTACGTGAGGATATTTTTCTGTTTCTGCAATTCTAATTTGCTTTTTACCTGCTTTAGATAAAACTTCACCTAAAGTATTTTTAATATTATCTGTGTTATAAATAACGTTTATTCCTTTAAAACTTTCATCATATAGCGTGATGGTTGTGTAATAAAGATCTAATTTTTTCATTCCATGGTCAGGAAAATCATTCTGAGATAAAGCATTTGTTAACTCTCTTCCTCTATCTGTTCTGTAGTTAAAGAATAATACTACATCACCTTCTTTAATTTGTGATTTAGGAGAACCATCTTCATTAGTTACAATGATAGATTTATGAAATTCATCTGTAATTCCGTCTTCATAATTTTTGTTCATCACTGCAATAGCATCTGTAGTTTTAGTACCAACACCATTTACAAGACCATCATAGGCTTCTTTTACACGTTCCCATCTATTATCTCTATCCATAGCGTAATAACGTCCGGTTACAGAAGCTAATTCTCCTGTACTTTCTTTCATGTATTCTTGAATGTCGTTAATAAAATAAGTTCCAGATTTTGGGTCACAATCTCTACCATCTGTAAAGGCGTGTAAGTACACATTGCCTATTTCATTTTCTTTAGCAACATCTAACAATCCTTTTAGGTGATCTATGTGTGCATGTATTCCTCCATTAGAAAGTAATCCTAATAAATGAACATCCTTTTTATTGTCTTTGGCATATTTAAAAGTATCTAGTAATACTTTTTCTTTACCTAAGGTTTTTTCTCTTACCGCTTTGTTAATACGAGCTAAGTTTTGATAAACAATTCTACCAGCACCTAAATTCATGTGACCAACTTCAGAATTTCCCATTTGTCCTTCTGGCAAACCAACATGTTCTCCATCTGTCCTTAATTGAGCATTTGGGTACTTCTCATATAAACCGTTAATAAAAGGTGTTTTTGCATTGTAAATAGCAGATACTTTAGGGGCTTGTGTAATTCCCCAACCATCCAAAATCATAAGGATAACTTTCTTGTTCATTGTCTTAAAATTGAACAGTAAAATTAAGAAATATTTTATCGTTTTTATTGATTTTATCAATTTTTTACGAAACCGATAACGTAAATAAACTTTATAAATTTAGAATAAATAGTAGGTGAGTAGAATTTAACGGTTATTGAGTTTTTCTTGGTAAATGCTATTTGTTAAATACTTGTTAATTGCCATTGGTTGTTGAAACATAACAAAGCGTTAATAGTCTTTTAAGTATAATAACCGAATTAATTATAAACCCAAAACTTATTTATTATGAAAAAATTAATCTTACCATTATTATTTTGTCTTTTTGCTTTCGGATCTGTAAAAGCAACAACCTCAGAGAGTTTAAATTATAAAGAAGCAGTAATAATTAAATCTAATTATAATGTTAGTGCTTTTTTTAAGTTAATACAAATGGGGAATTATGAAGCTGTAAAAGCTTTAATAGAAACTGGAGAAAATGTAAACAAAAAATCGAACGGTTTAACTCCCTTAATGTTTGCTGCAAGGTATAATAAGGCCAAAATTGCCAAACTTTTAATAGAAAATGGAGCAAAATTAAAGACAAAATCAGACAGAGGAAACATGACAGCATTAGATATGGCAAAAAGATCGAATGCAATAGATGCTATAAAAGTTATTAAAGAAGCTCTATAATATTGATATTTGAATTAATTAATATGTAGCGTTAAACAGACTGTCTTTAAGGGAGTCTGTTTTTTTTGTTCATTATGATAAATGCTTGTTAAAATGAGTTTTAACACCTTTAAAATATGTAATCAATATTTTAAAGCGTATTATTGTAAGAATAATTCAATTTATTTTCAATGAACGCTCATTTTGAACTAAACGAAGTTACTAAGAAACTACCCAAACATTTACATAAGTTTGTGGTACAACAACCTTATGATGAATATACAGCCCAAAACCAAGCGGTTTGGCGTTATGTAATGAGAATGAATGTAGCTTATTTGAGTAAAGTGGCACACAAATCTTACATAACTGGGTTAGAAAAAACGGGTATTTCTTTAGAAAATATTCCTTTTATGGAAGGAATGAATAGAATTTTAAAAGAAATAGGTTGGGCAGCTGTTTCAGTTGATGGTTTTATTCCGCCAAATGCTTTTATGGAATTTCAAGCATATAATGTTTTGGTTATTGCTTCTGATATGAGAACTATTAATCACATAGAATACACGCCTGCTCCAGATATTATTCATGAAGCAGCAGGTCATGCACCCATTATTTCAAATCCAGAATATGCAGAATATTTAAGAAGATTTGGAGAAATAGGTAGCAAGGCAATTTCATCTTCTAAAGATTATGAAATGTATGAGGCAATTCGGCTTTTATCAATCTTAAAAGAAGATCCAAATTCATCAGAAATAGAAATTAAAGCAGCACAAGAAAAAGTAGAGTACCTTCAAGATAATATGGGCGAATTGTCTGAAATGGCTCAAATTAGAAATCTGCATTGGTGGACTGTAGAATATGGTTTGATTGGTAGTTTAGAAACCCCTAAGATATACGGAGCAGGTTTGCTTTCATCAATAGGAGAAAGTGCTTGGTGTATGCAAGACAAAGTAAAAAAAGTAGCCTATTCTATTGATGCTGCTACGGTAAATTTTGATATTACAAAACCACAACCGCAATTATTTGTAACGCCAGATTTTGCTTATTTAAGTTTGGTTTTAGATGAGTTTGCAAATACAATGGCTATTCGAACTGGTGGTTTAAAAAGTATTCAAAAATTAATAGATTCAGATAATTTAGGAACGATAGAACTAACCACGGGTATTCAGATTTCTGGTGTTTTTTCTAAAGTTATTCAGTATAAAAATAATAAAGTAGCATATTTTCAAACAACAGGGCCAACGGCTTTAGCAAATAGAGATAAAGAATTAATAGGACACGGAATTACAAGTCATGCCAATGGTTTTGGCAGTCCTGTTGGTAAATTAAAAGGAATTAATTTGCCAATTGAAGATATGAGCCCTAGAGATTTAAAGGCTTACGGAATTTACGAGGGCGAATTTATGACCTTAGAATTTGAGAGTGGAGTTGTTGTAAAAGGAAAAGCAATTACAGGTACTAGAGATTTAAGAGGTAAGATTTTAATTATTTCTTTAGAAGATTGCACGGTAACTTATCAAAATGAAATATTGTTTCAACCAGAATGGGGTATTTATGATATGGCTATTGGTAAAGAAGTGGTTTCTGCTTATGCAGGTCCTGCAGATGTAGATTCTTTTTTAACTTTAGGTAAGGTTTCAGAAACGAAAACGCATAAAATTACGTACTCAGAAAAAGAGCAGCAATTGTATGGTTTGTATGAAGAGGTTAGAAAGATGAGAGCGGGTAATCTATCAACAAATAAAAAAATAACAGAAATATTTAATCAGTTAAAAACTCAATTTCCATTAGATTGGTTATTGCCGTTAGAATTATATGAATTAGCTTTGCAGCATCAATTTTCTATCCAATCGGCTATTTTAGAATGGTTAGAAGCGTTAAAATGTAACAAAAGCTACACAAAGTTAATTGAAAATGGACTAATTTTGTGTCGAGTTTAATATTTAAAATAAAATAACATGGGTCTATTTGACATGTTTAAAAGAAAAGATATGAGTGCAGAAATTAAAGAATATTTAGAAAAAGGAGCGGTAGTTTTAGATGTTAGAACACAAGAAGAATGGAATGAAGGGCATACAGAAGGTGCAGAACATATTGTTTTAACAGTAATTCCTTTAGAGATTGAAAAAATTAAATCTTGGAATAAACCAGTAATTGCCGTTTGTAGAAGTGGAGCAAGAAGCGGACAAGCAACTCAGTTTTTAGCTAAAAACGGTGTTGATGTTATTAATGGTGGTCCTTGGCAAAATGTAGACCAACATATTTCTAAATAGAGGTAAAGGTTTAAACAATCAATTTATTTAGATTGTTTCTTTTAATATGATAAAATAGAATTATAACAATTGTTGTAGTTCTATTTTTTTATGAATAATAGTGATGTTTTTTATTTCGAAAACCTTTTTTTCGGTGTCTTTGTAATCTATTGTAGATTATAATTGAATGTGTTACTTTTCTTATAACAGCAAATACACCACCAAGCATAGCGCCAACAAATGCACCCATTGTTAGTGGATCAAAATTATGACCTGTAATAAAGTATTTTATATAGAAGGTGATAATTCCTATAAGTATAGCTACAAGAAATACTTGAAGTTTAGATTTAGAAATGTAAGCGTAAATACCAGTAAAGATTCCTGTAATTATTGACGTTGCAGTAATTTTTGTTAAAATGAGTTCTATTAAATTAACTTCATCGGTTACAAAAATAGAAGTAACAAAAATACCTATTAAAAGACCTGAGGTAATACCAATTAATACTTTTTTAATCATCTTGTTGAGGGAATTGTAGTAGGTGAAAATACGATTTTATTTTGATATTTCTTTATTTTTTTGCTATTTTTTTAAAAAAATAAAAAAACAAAGCTTAATAATTGGTAATGTGTTTTAAAAAACGATATGATAAAATTGATCTTTTATTTTTGATTTTTTAAACTCTAAATTTTTTAAAAACTGCTGATGTTGCTCAGAATTCTCATTAAAAGGTCTGTGAGACATCCCTTTTTGAATTGTTTCAATTTCTTTCATCATCGATTTTGAGTCTTCAGAAAACCAAGTATCCGTAAATTTTTCCCAAATATAATTGACGGCTGTTTTATTTGGATGTACCATGTCTTCGTTATAAAAACGATAATCTCTTAACTCATCCATCATAATTTCATAGGACGGGAAATAGAAGGTGAAGCCTTCAGTAAGTATACTGTGTATTGCGGTAATTAAATACGCTTTACTTATTGTGTTTTCTACAAATCCATCTTTTAAGTGTCTTACAGGAGAAACCGTAAAAAGTACTTTTATATTTTTATTAATGGATTTTAAAAGATCAATTATGTTTTTTAAGCTTTGAGAAATTTCAGCTACAGTTAGTATTTCTTTTAAGAATTTTTTTTGCGGAATTTTATGACAATTAGCTACAATTGTATCTGTTTCTATAAATCGATATACCCAAGATGTACCCAAAGTTATAACAACATGGGTTGCTTCTTTTAATTGTTGGTTGGTTGATGAAACTGCTGTGTTTAGATTGTCTAAGAGTACTTTTTTATCAGGAGAACTTAAATTAGAATGCGCATCAAAAGAATGCCAACGTTCATTTTGAAAGATGATATCTTTTGTTGTGTATACTTTTTCATTAATTGCATTTGTAATCAGATTTTCTATTGCCTTTGGATGAAATAAAATACCAAATGGATTTTGATTGGTTTGAAACTTAAAATAATTTAGTTTATCACCAATATTTTCAGAAAAACAAGAACCTAGCAAAAGAAGCTTAGAGTTGTAATCTATTGGGTTTCTTATTTCTTTTTTTAAGGGAATTATTGTCTGAAGCTGCATTTTATAAAAGTAAAATAAAAAAGGTTCAAAATAAAATTTTGAACCTTTTTTGATGAGTTTTCTAATCGCTTTTTAAATCAAATAATCCTTAGCTTTATCTAAAGCTTTAGGGATTCCTCCAGGGTTTTTCCCTCCAGCGGTTGCAAAGAAATTTTGTCCACCACCACCACCGTGTATTAGTTTTCCTAATTCTCTAACAACTTTTCCTGCATCGTAACCACGTTCATTTGCTAATTCTTTAGAAATATAACAAGTTAACATTGCTTTGTCTTTTGCTGCAGAAGAAGCAAAAAATAAGAAAGCATTTTGATGCTCTTTACCTAAAGAAAATGCTAGATTTTTAATTCCGTTTTGATCTAAATCTACCTTTGTAGCTAAAAACTGAACCCCGTTAATTTCTTGTATTTGATTTTTTAATTCGCCAGATAAATTTTTAGCCTTATCTTTTAATAGTTGTTCAATTTGTCTCTGTAGAGAAGCATTTTCATCTTGTATTTTTTGAACAGCTTTTACAGGTTCTTTTGTGTTGTTTAATAACTCTTTAATTTCTAATAGAGCTTTGTTACTTTCAAAATAAAAATCTTTAACAGCTTCATTTGTTATCGCTTCAATTCTTCTAATACCAGAAGCAACAGCACCTTCAGATTTAATTTTAAAGTGCCAAATGTCACTAGTGTTTTTTACATGCGTTCCTCCACAAAGTTCTATAGATTTTCCAAATTTTATAGCTCTTACTGTGTCTCCATATTTTTCACCAAACAAAGCCATTGCACCATCTTCAATCGCTTGTTCCATGGTAATGTTTCTGCTTTCTTCTAACGGAAGTTTGCCTGCAATTCTTCTGTTTACAAAATTTTCTACTTCATGTAATTCTTCTACGGTTAATTTAGAAAAATGAGAAAAATCAAAACGTAAAGATTTAGAATGTACAGCAGATCCTTTTTGCTCTACATGAGTTCCTAAAACCTCTCTTAAAGCTTGGTGTAATAAGTGCGTTGCTGTATGGTTACATTCTGTTCTATAACGTTGTTTTTTATCTACAACAGCCTTAAAAGTTTCGTTAATATTTTTTGGTAAATTCTTTGTAAAGTGAATAATAACACTATTCTCTTTCTTGGTGTCTAAAATATAAATTACATCTCCATGTATATCTTCTAAGTAGCCTTTATCACCTACTTGTCCTCCGCCTTCTGGGTAAAAAGGAGTTAGGTTAAATACCAATTGATACATTTCACCATCTTTTTTAGAAGTTACTTTTCTGTACCTTGTAATTTTTACGTTTGCTTCTAAAGCATCGTATCCAATAAATTCTTCTACCGAATCATCCACTAAAACAGTCCAGTCATCCGTAGACATTTCACTAGCGGCCCTAGATCTGCTTTTTTGTTTTTGAAGTTCTGCTTCAAATCCTTTTTCGTCTAATTTTAGCCCTTTTTCAGAAAGAATTAAAGAAGTTAAATCGATAGGAAAACCATAAGTATCGTATAATTCAAAAGCTTTATCACCAGATATTTCTTTGCTAGAAGAGTTTTCTATAATTCTATCTAATAAAAGTAATCCTTGGTCTAATGTTCTTAAAAAAGAAGTTTCTTCTTCCTTTATTACATTTTCTATTAATTGTTTTTGTGCTTTTAATTCAGGGAAAGCAACACCCATTTTTTTACTTAAAACATCTACCAATCTATAAATAAAAGGTTCTTTTTTATTTAAGAATGTAAAGCCGTAACGTACAGCACGTCTTAAAATTCTTCTAATTACATAACCAGCACCTGTATTGCTAGGTAATTGGCCATCAGCAATAGAAAAAGCAACAGCTCTAACGTGGTCTGAAATTACTCGAATGGCAATATCTTGTTTTAAATCTTCGCCATATTTTACATTGGTAATGGTTTCAATTTCTCTAATAATTGGAGTAAAAACATCGGTGTCATAATTAGATTTTACGCCTTGCATAACCATACATAAACGCTCAAAGCCCATACCAGTATCAATATGTTTATTTGGTAAATCTTCTAAAGTACCATTGGCTTTTCGGTTGTATTGCATAAAAACTAAGTTCCATATTTCTACAACCTGTGGGTGGTCTTCGTTAATTAATGTTCTACCATCAACTTTTGCCTTTTCTTCTGCAGAACGAATATCAACATGAATTTCAGAACATGGTCCGCAAGGTCCTTGCTCTCCCATTTCCCAGAAATTATCCTTTTTATTACCTTTTAAAATGCGGTCTTCGGCAATAAATTGTTTCCATATATCAAATGCTTCTGTGTCCATTTTTAAATTATCTGCATCATCAGAACCTTCAAAAACGGTTACGTATAAAATATCTTTGTCTATTTTGTAAACCTCGGTTAAAAGTTCCCAAGCCCAAGCAATAGCTTCTTTTTTAAAATAATCACCAAAAGACCAGTTACCTAACATTTCAAATAAAGTATGATGATACGTATCGTACCCCACCTCTTCTAAATCGTTATGTTTACCAGAAACGCGCAAGCATTTTTGCGAATCTGAAATTCGGTTCTTCTTTGGTACTCCATTTCCTAAGAAGTATTCTTTAAAAGGCGCCATTCCAGAATTTACAAACATTAAAGTTGGGTCGTCCTTAGTTACCATTGGTGCAGAAGGCACAATTAAATGAGATTTTTCCTTAAAGAAGTTTAAAAAAGTAGCACGGATATCTTGTGATTTCATATAAAAAGAAGTTTCCAACAAGTTGGATTATGTTAAATTATTTTAAAAAAAACTGCGAATAAAAAGCAGTTGTAAAACATTTTGTAAATTCGTAACTTAATAAAAACGAGTTTTAAATATAAAACTCTCGTTACAGAACAAAAATAGTATATTTAGCATTATGGCAAAAGTAAAATATTATTACGATGCAGACACACTTTCTTACAGGAAAATTGCTGTAAATAAGGGTGATTACTACAAGAAATCTATTTTTGGGGTATTAGCTGTCGTTTTAACAGCTTTCTTTGGTTTTATTATTTTAAGTCAGTTTATAATGTCGCCAAGAGAGCGTTCTCAAAAAAGAGAATTAGAAAATTTAAAGTTGCATTACGAGTTGCTTTCTAAACGAATGGAAGAGAGCTCTTCTATTTTGGCACAACTACAAGAAAGAGATAATAATATTTATAGAACCTATTTTGAAGCAAATCCTATTTCTGATGAACAAAGAAAAGCGGGTTTTGGTGGAGTTAATAGATACAAGTATTTAGATGGTTTTGATAATTCTACCATGATAACTAAGTTAACAAAAGATATCGATGTACTTTCTAAACAATTGGTGGTGCAATCTAAATCTTTAGATGAGATAGTAGGTTTGGCTAAAGAAAAAGAAAAAATGTTAGCTTCAATACCTGCAATTTTACCTGTTAAATTACAAGATTTAACAAGAATGGCTTCTGGGTATAAATGGAGAATGCATCCAATCTTAAAAATTAGAAAATTCCATAAAGGAATGGATTTTACGGCACCAGTAGGAACGCCAATTTTTGCTTCTGGTAATGGTGATGTAATTAGATCAGAAAGAAGTGCAACTTTTGGTAATGTGGTTTATATAGATCATGGTTATGGGTATAAAACTATTTATGCACACATGAGTAAAATAAAAGCAAGAAAAGGTGATAAGGTAAAACGAGGAGATTTAATAGGATACGTTGGTAACACAGGGCGTTCTGTATCTGCACATTTACATTATGAGGTTCATAAGAATGATAGAGCTGTAAACCCTATTAACTTTTATTACGGAGACTTAACGCCAGAAGAGTTTGCTGCAATGCAAAAAGCTGCGGAAGAAGAAGGGCAATCTTACGACTAAAAATTGTGTAATTGTTACATCGTTTAAATGTTTAAAATGAAGACATAACTTAACAATTACACTTATATACAGTTAAACAATTACAAAATAAAAAATGCACATAGACTTACCAGAAAAAAGGTATTATAAAATAGGTGAAGTTGCTAAGGCGTTTAACGTAAATACTTCTTTAATTCGTTTTTGGGAAAAAGAGTTTGATATTATCAAACCTAAAAAAAATGCCAAAGGAAATCGATTGTTTACACAAGAAGATATTAAAAATTTTAAATTGATATTTAGCTTGGTTAAAGAACGCGGTTTTACTTTAGAAGGTGCAAAACAAAAACTAAAGCAAAATCCAGAATCTACCATCCATAATCAAGATATTATTAATAGATTAGAAAGTGTAAAGGCAGAATTGATTAAAATTAAAAATCAATTGTAACATTTCTTTTATTTGCGTGTCTAATAAATTGATAGGTGCCGATATCCTTTACATTGTCAAGAATATTCGGTAATTTTGTGAAACAAAAAATCAATCAAAAATTAAAAAATAGAAATTATGAAAAAATGGTTAATTCCGGTAATAGTAATATTGGTAATTGTTTTCGGACTTTACAATTGGGGTAAAAATTTTAATAACGAAGCTGTTGTTTTACAGGAAGATGCAAAAACAACGTGGTCTAATGTAGAAAGTGCTTACCAACGTAGAAACGATTTAATTGGTAACCTAGTAAAAACAGTACAAGGAGCGGCAGATTTTGAAAAAGAAACATTAACAGATGTTATTAATGCAAGAGCAAAAGCAACTTCTGTAAATATAAATGCAGGCGATTTAACACCAGAAAAAATGGCACAATTTCAACAAGCGCAAGCGGGTATGAGTGGAGCACTTTCTAAATTATTAGTTTCTGTAGAACGTTATCCAGAATTAAAAGCAAACGCAAACTTCTTAGAGTTACAAAGTCAATTAGAAGGAACTGAAAATAGAATTAACGTTGCTAGAGATCGTTTTAATGAAGGTGTAAATAACTATAACAAACACATCAAAGTATTTCCAAACTCTGTTTTAGCAGGTATGTTTAATTTTGATGAAATGGATCGTTATAAAGCAAATCCAGGATCAGAAAATGCACCTGATGTAAACTTTGATTTTAACAAGAAAAAATAAGAAAAATGTCTAAGGTAGAAGCATTTCTTTCTCCAGAAGAAGAACAAGAAATTATTTCTGCGATTAGAGTTGCAGAGAAAAATACTTCTGGCGAAATTAGAGTACATATTGAAGCTTCCACAGAGATGGAGCACGATAAACGAGCGTTAGAAGTATTTCATCTGTTAAAAATGAACAATACCAAAGATGATAATGCAGTGTTAATTTATGTTGCCGTAAAAGATAAAAAATTTGTTATTTATGGAGATAAAGGAATTAATAAAGTAGTTCCTACAGATTTTTGGAATACCACAAAAGATGTGATGCAAAATCATTTTAAAAAGGGGGATTTTAAACAAGGAATTGTAGATGGAATCTTAAAAGCCGGAGAAGAATTACAAACCCATTTTCCTTGGCAAATTGATGATGAAAATGAACTTTCTAATGAGATTTCTAAAGGATGAATTTAAAAAAAGTTTTCAGTTTTCGATTTTCAGTTTCTACTAAAAAGGCATTTACTTTACTTGTTTTTTTATGCACATTAAATCTTTTTTCTCAAGGATTTAAAATTCCAGAAACGCCTAAATTTCAAACAAGTGTTTATGATTATGTTGGGTTGCTTACTCCGAATCAAAAAACGAGTTTAGAAAGTAAATTAGTACGTTATTCAGACACTACGTCTACTCAAATGGTAATTGCTATCATTGCATCCACCGAAGGTGAAAATATTAGTTATTTAGCCGCAAATTGGGGTGAGAAATGGGGGATAGGAGATGCAGCAAAAGACAATGGTGTTTTAATATTGTTGGCTCAGAATGATAAAAAAATTGCCATTCAAGCAGGTAGAGGTACAGAACATTTATTAACCGATTTTCAATCGAAAAGAATTATAGATAGAGTTATAATCCCGGAGTTTAAAAAGGGAGATTTTTATAGTGGTTTAGATAAAGGGGCTGATTATATTTTTAAAACTTTAAACGGAGAGTTTAAAGGAACTCGCCAAAAAGAAGCGGATGGGTTTGATCCTGGAATTATCATTTTTATCATAATCATTATTATCTTTTTTATTTTAATTTCTAGAGGAAATAAAAATAACGGAAGTGGTGGTAGAGGTTTTAGAAGAGGTTCTATTGCAGATACTATTTTCGATGCCATTATTTTAAGTAATGCAGGTAGAGGTGGCGGAAGCTTTGGCGGCGGCGGTTTTGGAGGTTCTTCTGGAGGAGGAAGTTTCGGCGGCGGTGGCTTTGGTGGCGGATTCGGTGGCGGTAGTTTTGGTGGAGGTGGCGCTTCTGGAGGCTGGTAATAAACAGGTCTTTTACTTTTTTAGAAATAAAATTCATAGTACATAAAAATAAAATTAAAAATGAGTCCCTTCTAGTTTTACTAAAACTAGAAGGGCTTGTTTGTTAACACACAAAAGGTTCTTTATGAAAAAAATAGTTATCGTTTTTAGTTTCTTACTCTCTGTTTCTTGTCAGAATTTTGGTAGTTTAAAGCTTATTTCAGATTTATCTAAAGACTTAGAAGAAGTGTCGGGTACAGAAGTTGTTGCCAATTCTAACTTAATTTGGATGCTGAATGATGGCGGAAATAAGCCTAAAATTTATGGGGTTTCTGATACAGGGAAAATCGAAAAAGAACTTACTATAAAAGAAAAAAATAACGATTGGGAAGATTTAACTTCTGATGAAGATGGAAACCTTTATATAGGTGATTTTGGAAACAATGATAGCAAAAGAAAGAACTTGGTTATTCTTAAAGTCAACCATGAAGATTTAACAAGTGGTAAAAAAGTAAAAGTAGAGAAGATTAAGTTTTACTACCCAAATCAAACAAAATTTCCGCCCAAAAAGAAGCAACTTTTTTTTGATGCAGAATCTTTCTTTTACTATAAGAACTCGCTCTACGTTTTTACAAAAAGTAGAGTAAAAAGTAAATTCGGAAAAACTTCTTTATATAAAATTCCTGCCAAGGAAGGTGAACATGAAGCTCAATTTATCTCTGATTTTAATAGTTGTGATGAGATGGATTGTTGGATAACTTCTGCAGATATTTCTAATGATGGGAGCAAAGTAGCTTTATTATCGCCCTCTTATGTTCTTCTTTTTTCAGAGTATAAAAACGATGATTTTTTATCAGGAAAATTAACTAAGATTCCTTTAAATTATGCTTCTCAGAAAGAAGGAATTACTTTTAAAAATAATAACACCTTGTTAATTACTGATGAAAAAGCACATGGCGTTGGTGGAAATTTTTATGAGTTGAAATTGTAATGTTATTTGTATTTCAGAAGGTAAAAACTACCTTTCGGAAATAGTTTACTTTGTCTTTTTGTTGATACTATTATATTTAGGGTATAATAAAAAAAATAAAAGTTATGAAAGTATTCGTTTTAGCATTTAGTCTTTTTTCCTTCTTATTTTTTACGGAAACCAAGATGAATTCAAAAGAAAACCAACCTAAAATAGAGGTTGTAATTGGTAGTAGTTTTAAATTAATAAATGATACAAAAAACAAAGTAAGTATTTATACAGGTACTGGTTTTGTGTCTTTAAATAAAGGTTCTAGTACAAGTATTGGTTGCAATGTTGGTAAAGAAGTTTGTTGGGCTAGTAAAGGAAAAAAAGGTAAAGTTATTTTTAAAATAACTTCTAAACAGTGCGGAAAAACAATAAAACTATCTACTGTACTTTAATTCTTTAAGATGAAATATCTAAAATATTATAGGTTAGAATTATTACTCTTTTTTCTATATAGTTCTATATTTTTTCTTCTGTTTGTATTTTAATTTTATAGGTAATCAATTTATAAAAATAGCTGAAAATAAATAGGTTTACAGCTATTTTTTTATTGCTTATATAAATCTATAAATTAACAATCCCCAAGCCAATACTAAACACAAACCACCTAAAGGTGTAATTGGGCCTAAAAATTTCAGCTTTTTATTATTGGCAGATGAAAGAACGAGTCCATAAATAGAAAATGAAAATAAAAGGATTCCAATGATAAAGAAGTAAACAATGTAGTTGTCTAAAGTGAGTTGTTGGTTTAATTGAAAACCTAAAACAAGTAAAACGATTGCATGATACATTTGGTATTTTACACCTGTTTCAAAACTTTGTAATTGCTCTGTATTTAATTTTTTCTTTAAAAGGTGTGCACCAAATGCACCAAAAATTACGGCTGTTAGTCCAAAAATTGCTCCTGAAATTAATGCTATTTTATCCATAGTTTGTTAAAAATTGAATCCTAAATTAACGGTTACTCTAAAGCCATCATCACTATTAAATGCAGCAATATTTGCTACTAACATGTTCGCAGCATTAAAGAAAACGCCACCTCCGTAAGAAGTATTCCAATCTTTATTACGCTCTAGGTTTGTTGTATTGTTTTGTTGTCCCCAAATTCTACCGTAATCAAAACCACTATAAATACCAATATTTAAAGGTGCTAAACTTGTTTTAACTTTGTTTAAAAGTAAACGGACATCTGTAGATTGATAAAACGAATTTTTACCCGTAAATCGTTGGTTTCTAAATCCTCTTAAACCATCATTACCACCAATACTTGCTGCTTGATAAAACTCATAAGAATCTCCAAAATTAAAATGACTTTTTGCTTTGGTAGCAAATACTAATTTTCCGCTAGAAACTAATTTGTGATCAAAAGAAACAGCAGGAACTAAATACCCAAAGTTATTGTTATTATTTAAGTTAGAAGTATAACCTACTTTTAAAGATGTTTTCATCCCCATTGTTGGGTAGGCATTGTTATCTGCATTTTCAAAAAGATAACTCGCCTCGGTATTTATAAATTGTTGGTTTTTAAAAATATCATTATCGGTATCAAATTCCTTAATTATAAATCTATAGGCTGTTTTTTCTACTTTATAGTTTTGCAAATTTACACCAACTTTAATTTTGGCTCCCAAATCTCCTTTCCAATGAATAAAAGAACCTGCCGTAATTTCTCTTATTCTAACTCTATTGTATTCTTCCTCCTCTTCTTCATGGTTTGCATTTGGGTTTATGGTGTTGTTTCCAATTCCAAAATAATTCATTGCAAAATTAGGACTCGTAAAGCGTGCATTTATACCAAGATTCCAATTCTTAAAAACGTTTGCAAACTCGCTCGAATAATTCAATTCAAAACCGCTTGTTGCAAAATAGAATGCTGCATTTAGTGTGTGTTGAGATGTAAATGGGTTTCTCTCAAAGCCATAAGCGGTATATATATTAGAAACGCCAATTTTTACACCATCATCCGGATTAAAGCCAATAGTTGGTGATATTAAAAATTGATTGTTTTTAAGCTTTCTGTAATCATAGATATTTGTTTCGTAATCATCCGTCAGTTTTCTGTTTCCTTTATTGGTGATAAACGTGTTTTTCTTCGATTTGTAATCGTAAATTTTTACTTTTTTACCGTTTATAATATTGTAAACATCATTGTTTTGACCGCCAATAATTCTAACCTTAATTAAGTTTTTATCTTCTCCTTTCACTACAAAATGATCATCATCATCTAAACCATAAATCCAAATTTCTTTGGTTTTAGATTTGTGATACGTTCGTTCATGAAAAACAGTACCTTTTTCTCCTTTTATAATGCGATATCCTGTAATTTTTGTTTTACCATTAGGCAATCTATCAATATCAAACCAATCATCTTTATTTGTTCCTTTTATTACCTGAAACTTATTGATATGATCAAAATAAGTATCAGAGATTTTCTGTAAATTTCGTCTTCTACCTTGTAGTTTTGTTTTTATTTCTGCTACTGTTTTATCTCTTACTTCAATAGGAAAATTAGTAAAAGCATCGTCTATTATTGCATCTGTAAGGTGTGTAGTTATCCTCTTTACTTGTGCATCCCAATCGGCTTTATTTGCGGTGGTAATTAAGGCCATGTCTAAAGGATAAGGCTCTAAATTAAACCATTTAGGGCTATTTAATTCTTCTTCATAAGATTGCATTAATCGTAAAGTAGGTATTATTTTTGTAGCAACACTCAATAAAAATCCATCACCAAAAATAGAAAATGCCTGATCTCTATCTCTAGGCACGGGTCTGTAAATAGTTTGCTCTCCTTCTTCAAATTCAGCCCATCTCCATTGGTCTTCATGTCTATCCCAATCTCCAATTAGCATATCAAATAAACGCGCTCTTATGTAAGATTTTTCATCTAAAATATGGTTTTCGTTTTTATTTAATTTTTTTAGTAAATCGTCTGTACTAATTAATTCATTAGAAAAACCAAAGCTTTCTTTGTCTCCATGACCAGAAGAAGCACGTTCTTCTATCATGTATAATTCATCACCAAATTCAGTATTAAAACTCCCCAAACTATTTTGTTTTGGTATGTAGTATAAAACCGGATTTGTATGATAAACGCCAACAGCATCAGATAATTTACCAATAGTAAAAGGCGCATACGGATGTGAGCCTGTAAAAACATCACTTAATAAATCTTCTGTAGCCGTATCATTAAATTGGCCTTCTATATATTGGTCTTTAAAGGCTACAGCTTGTAAATATTGTACTGCATTTTTACGCAAGGCACGCATTACATATTCTCTTCCTTTTTTATCCTTTAGTCTTAAAGATTTAGATTGATGACCACCACCTTTTCTAACAGGTCGTAAACCACCAAAAAGGGTGTCTAAATTTACGGTTGGTGCATTTACTTCTGTACCAAAATATTTTCTGTAACGCTTTCCCCATAAAAAACGATAAACGCCGCTTTTATCAATTTCTTCTTTGGTATAAATAGAAGATTTTTTCTCTGTAATGTTGCTTTTAGGAAACGTGGTGTAGTTTTTCTTTTCATTTGCTGGTAAAACGTTGGTTTCATAAACAACTTTATCATCTTTTACAGTATAAAAACGAACGTTAGAAGAACCATCTTTGTAAATATTTAATTTAGCAAAACCTTGTGCAGCATATGTAAATTTAGCATTGCCAGATAATTTTGTTGGTGTTGTTTTAGAACCAGAACCACTAACTATTTGCGGAAGATTGTCTTCTACAATGTATTGTAAATTATGATCGTGACCAGAAACAAAAATAGTTTTATCATTTTCTTGAGAAAGCGTTATTATGCGTTTTCTAAGCTCGTTGTATTTTTTATTTTGAATGTCGGTATTTGAAAGTCCGGATGTTTTTCTAATTAAATTTTTAAGAGAACCTAGAATTGGTAACGGATTTGTATGACTTTTAAAAGAATATTTTCCTCCATGAGAACCGTTTGTAAACATTGGGTGATGCAGCGCTACAATGGTTGTTTTTCCTCTTGCTTTTTTTATTAAACCTTCAAATTCATCAAAAAATTTCGTTCTTGTTTTAATTTCACAGTCGTCATTTATTGTTGGGTGCTTGTCCCAATTTGTTAAATACCAATGTGTATCTACAATAATTAAAACAATGTCATCAGAAATATTAACTTTTTCTAACGGACAACCATTATTCGGTAAAAAAGCTGATTTTCCCAATGCTTTTTCAACTAGTTTTTCTTCTCTTTTTAGACCATCTAAACCATGATACCAATCATGATTACCAGGAATAAAAATGGAGTTTCCTTTAAACTCTTTGGCAACATTGGTTTGTGCTTCTATTCTTCTTTTGGCTAAAGGATAGTTTTTAGATGATTTTTTAGGAATACCCGTTTCATACACGTTATCGCCTAAAAAAAGTAAAGTTGACTTTTCTGAAGCGTTTTTAATATGCTTGTTTAAATATTTTAAAGCAGGTGAATCTTCTTCTAACGTTGAGTTTCCTGCATCTCCAATTAAATAAAAAGTATGTTCAATTTTAGAACTATCCTTTTTAATTACCTTAGGTTGATTTTCTGCAATTTGCTTTTTTATGGTTGCACAAGCGGAAATCAATAAAAAAAGTAACGTGAAGACAGCATATTTGAATAATTTCATAAGTACGAAAATAACTATTTTAAAATTGAATTTTTATATTGATGTAAATCTTCTTTGGTATCTATATCTAAGAAGTTAGTGGTTCGTTTAGGATATAGCACTTTTTCTGTTCTACTGTTGATGAAGTCTTTTGCTCCTTTATCTCCTTTTATCAGTAATAAATCGGAAAAATATTTTTCAGGAAAAATAGCCGGAACCCCTAATTTTTCTCCATAATTGGAAGCGATAATTACCTCTTTATTTTGTTGAAATAAATGTAACATTTCTTCTAAATACCGAACTTCAATTGCGGGTTGATCTGCTAATAAAATAAAAACACCCTCAAAATGATGTTTCTTTTTTTTAAAATAATTGATACCAGCAACGATGCTAGAACTCAATCCATTTTCGAAATGATCATTCTTAATAAATTCGATATTGTTTGTATCTATTTCAGATTTTATTTTATCCGCATTTGCGCCTAAAACACAATGAATTGTTGAAGGAAAAACAGTTTTAATATTCTCTAAACTTATCTCTAAAAGTGTTTTATTATTGATTTTTTCTAACTGTTTTATACCATTCATTCTAGATGATTTTCCTGCAGCTAACACTAAAATTGCAATATTTTTCATCAATTTAGTTGTTTATTTTACCTGTAAGATTTCTTAAAGAAAAGGGTTTCTTTTCTCTAATAACAGATAGAATTTCTGCAACAATAGAAACCGCAATTTCTTCTGGAGTTTGTGCGCCAATATGCAAACCTGCTGGTGTGTAAATATTGTCTAAAAAAGTATCTGAAAGATCTGGTACAAAATCAAAAAGTTCGTTAAATAAACGTTCTCTTCTGTTTGGTGCACCTAAAACACCAATATATTTTGGGGTGTATTCAGACAGTTTTACTACATATTTTAAATCCTGTACATAACTATGATTCATAATTACAATGGCAGTATTTTCTTCAATATTTTTAAACTGAATACTTTCTGGAGAATCACCAACAACTGAATTCGCCCCAGGGAAATCTTTTAGTTGTTTGCTATCTTTTACGCAGGTAATTACATCTATCTCCCAACCTAAAGTAGCAGCTACTTTACATAATTTAACAGCATCGTGTTCACCACCAATTATAATCAATCTAAAACGGGGTTGTAAAATTTGAGTGTAAACGTCTACTTCTTTTTTATGCTGAAAATTGAAGTGGTCTGAAAATACAAATTGTTCTTTATTGTTAAAAGTAACTACAGAACCAAAGTTGCCAAAAGCTTCATTTTCTTTTGTAAAATGGCTTTCAATTTTGATGGTTTCTCTTTTAGAATTTGCATCAGAAAACTGATTTATAAAGGCGTTAGAAATTAAAAAAGGTTCAATTAAAACATATAAAATACCTTCGCAGCCTAATTTATATCGTCCATCGTAGGTAATCACTTTTGGTTTGTTATCAGCAAAAACACTTTTAGCTCTGTGTATAATTTCTTTTTCTACACAACCACCACTAACAGCACCAACGGAGTTTAAATCTTCAGAAATTAACATTCTTACCCCTGGTTTTCTGTAAGAAGAACCCTCTAAATGGACAACAGTTGCCAATACATTTTTCAATCCTTTTTGTTGATTGATAACTGCCTGATTGATAATTTCTTTAAGTTCGTGATTCATTGATAAAAACTAATATTAAAATCTAAATATAAAACGTTTAATCCTTTTATTTTGATGATTCTAAAAAGAATAACCAATTGCAAAGTTAAAAACAGGTTCATCTGCTCTAAAGTCCCAACGTTTTCCTTCTTCTAAAGAAGGATCATGAAACGGAGCCGCTAAATCGAAACGAATTACAAAACCCTGTACATCTATTCGCAAACCAAAACCAGCACCCATTCCTAATTCATTTATAAAGTTGGACGTAAATTTGTCTCTAACATTACCATCACGATCATTAAAATCAGAATTAGAAACGGTGTTCCAAACATTTCCGGCATCCGCAAAAACAGCTCCTTTAAGAAAGGAATAAATAGGAAAACGGTATTCTAAATTAGCTTCTAACCGAACATTACCTGTTTTATCAAAAAAAGAACTTGCAGTGTTTGTATCATTGTCATTATAAGTTCCGGGCCCAAGAGATCGAATACTAAATGCTCTAACGCTATATGGGCCACCAGAATAATATTGTTTTACAAACGGAATTACATCAGAATTGCCATACGCATAACCATAACCAGCAAAGATTCTAGCAGCAATTGTTTGCCCTTTTTTAGCACCAAAATTATAATGATATCTTGCATCAACATCTGCTTTTGCATATTGTGCATATTCCAACCCTAAAAAAGTATTCGTTTCTGTTGTTTTTTTATCAAATAAACTAATAGAATTACCAGCCACATCTAAGGTAGATTGTAAATAAAATTGATGGCTTTTGGCGGCATTCAACATTTCATTGTAGGTAAAAGAAAAGGTAAGTCCGCTTATAAATTGCTGATCAAAACTGCTCTGTAAATAAGAGTTGTTATCTAAAATTTCTTGAAACGCTGCAGTCGTATTTGATAGACGCGTATAATTTACAGAAATAGGATTTACCTCGTATGTAATATATTTATTTGCATTCCAAGTATACCCAAAAAGAGCTGTACCAGATAATAAGGTGTATAATTGACTTCTGTTTAAATAGGTGGCACTTAAACTTACTTTTGTTTTGGGAATTGAATAATCGAAATAATCTTTATTGATAGAAAATGGCGCTATAACTCTAGGGAAAATAAGTTCTCCTTTAAGGCCCAATTCTAAACTACTTAACCCCGTATTACCACTAGAAATTTGGGTTTCATAACCAATATTTGTACTAATGTTTAACGTTTCTCCTCCTTTAAATAAGTTTCTATTGCTATAGGTTAATGATAGCTCTGGACCTGCAAAATTGTTAGATTTGGTAACGGCTTGTAATTCTGCACGTACGGCGCGTTTGGTTAAGGGTGATAAAAAAATGTTGGCTTCTAAACTAGCTAAGGTATCTGTAATAGCATCTTTTATTTCTTTATACTGAATGTTTACAAACTTATATGCACCAATGGAAGAAAGCCTTCTGGCGGTGTTTTTAGAAGTTTCTGGATTAAAAAGAGCGCCTTCTTTTAAGGTGATAAATTCATCTAAATATTTTGGATTAAAAAATAAGGTGTCTTGATAATAGTTTTTATCTTGATAACGAATGCCTTTTACTTCTGTAGAATCATTTAAACTATAATTCGGATATACATTGATGTTTTTAATTTGATAAGGAACGGTTGCTTTTTTAGGTACGTTTGCTTTTAATTTTAAGAATAAATCGAATTTTTTACTTTTATATCTGTTGGTGTCCGCTTCAAATAGTAAAAAATCCGAATTAAAATTATAATATCCTTTGTTCTTTAATTCGGCATCTAATCGTAGTCTTTCTAGTTTTAAATTCCCCAAGTTAAAACGCATCTCTTTTTTAATTGGAGATGTTGTACTTAGGTTTTTAATGTCTTTATAAATAGGCGAAACCATAGAGTCTATTTGGTAAGTAGCCATTTTATAAGGAGCAGGTATTTTTAAACGATATACTATAGATGCTTCCTTTTTCTTTTCTTTAAAACTAGACGCAATAGAGCTATAGAAAAAACCATAATTTTCTAATTTATTTCTTAAAATTTCTTTATTTTCAATGGCATTTACATCTGATTGATACACCGGTTTTTGACCTATTTTTTTATACAACCATCTATTTAAAAAGTTGGTTTTTTCTTGCTGATTTTTATAGTAATAATACAAGCCAAGGTGCATCCCTAAAAACTTTGTATTGGGTTGTTGACTTAATACAGAAGATAAACTTTGTTTTAATTCACTTACTTTTTGTACGGTTGAGTCTGCTTCAATTTCTATAGAAGCACCCGTGTACAAACGTTTGTTTTCTGGAATGTATTTTTTAATACCACAGCCGTAAATAAATACGAATAGTAGAATTATAAAAGAATGTTTTTTATAGGATGCTTTCAAATTTTAATTACTTTTTAGGTTCTGAATCATCATTGTTCTTAATTAGTTTTGGTGTTGTTTTAACTTGTTTGTCTTTTACGTTCTTTTTGTCTTTTTCTGAGCGTAAAATAGAATTCCAAAGTTGATGAAATTCGTTAAATTCTTTGGTAAAAATCAATGCAATTCCGTTTACAATTATTTGTCCGTCTATGACATTTTCAAATTCACTTTTTCTAAAACCTCTAAGGCGATATCTACCATCCTCAGTAATTTTATACTCTAAACTTACATTACCAATTAAAGGAGATTTTTCTTCTGTAGTGCTACTACCTTGTATGTCTACTTCGCTACCAACTCTTACCGTTAAACGATCGTTAAATAATTTTTTCTGAGCCGCAACATCTAATTGCGTTCTATCTGTTGGTGTATCTCCTTGGTAATCTGTAAAACTATTTAATCCAAAATCTAATTCGATACCAGAACCCCCTAAAATTTTATTAGAAAAAGTATTTAATTGCCCAGAAACAGCATCATTTAAATTGTTTCTAGCAATGGTTGCAAACCCACCAGAACTACCATCACTTCCAGCATCTGGATAAAATCGATTTAAAACTAACAAAGAAAAAACCTGTTTATTTAATTCTTCTTCTTGTTGATTAATTTGTTGTACACGCTCGTAAACCTGACCGCTTATTGCACCTTGTTGCTCTTCTGGCATGTCTAAATTAAAAGATATTTTTGGTTGCAATAATTCACCTGCAATATTTAAATACACATTAAACGGCAATACTTGTTTGTACTTGTTTTTTGTTGATGAATCTTCGCCAGAAGTTTGAGAAGCCATTAAATCTGATGCAGAGGTTTTTAATGTATACTTTGTGCGGATGTCTAATTTTGCATCAAAAGGATCTCCGGCCCAAGAAATTCTACTTCCAGGAACCAACACAAATTTTCTATCTACCACATTGTATAAATTCAGTTGGTAATATCCTTCGGAAACTTCATAAGCACCCGTTAAAGACAAACGTCCATTAGGGTTCATTAGAAAGATAAAATCACCATCACCAGAAACCTTAAAATTATCACCAGATTCTTTATCTATGATAATATTTACGGCTGCTTTTTTATCAATTTTTAACAATGCTTTTATATCAAAACCAGTAATTGTAGCGGTTTGCTCTTCTTTTTGTGTTAAAATAGCCTCCGGATTTTCTCTATTTACAAAAGCAACTACACCGTCTCTTTCTTCAATATTTGTATAACTAGAAGGTAGTACGTAGGTAACATCTGTGTCTGAACCAACAACTAGTTTTGCATTTAATTTAGGGATTTGTAAATCTCCAGTTAGTTTTGCATCAACATTAAAAGAAACTTTTCCGTACAAAGATTCGTTATTTTCTTTGGTGGCATTTAGTACTCTAAATTTATTCGCCTTAACGTCTAAATTAAAAGAAGGATTTATAAAACTCTTCGTTTTGATATCACCAGAAAGCACTAACGAATTTTTTTCTGCATCTAATATGGTAAAATTAGATAGATGTAAACCACTGTTGTCTACTTGTAAAGTTTCGTTCTGTAAATTGAATTTTGCGTTTAATTTAGCAACTTTAAAATCAGCATTTGTAAAAAGTAAATTTCCATTATATTTAGGATCAGATGTTGTGCCTGTTACTTTAAAATCGCCAGAAAAACTACCTGAAGTTTCTTTAATTTCTCCGAGTGAAAGGGTGTTTAACGCTTTCATTTTAAAACTATGAATCAACAAATCTAAATTTAAATTGGCGTCGTTATTATCTACCAAATAATCGCCTTTTAAGTCTAAATCGATACTTCCATCTTTTAAAGCGGCATTAAAATCATACTTTCCGTTTTCTAAAGACTTGGCATCAACACTTAATTTCCCAAAGTCAGTTTTTAATACTTGTAGCTCACTAATATTTAGATTGGCAATAATACCAGTATCTCCAAAAGGTTGTTCTAAAATAAAATCTCCATTTAAAATTCCTGTGGTAATTTCATTTTCTGGACTTAAATAATTAAAAACTTCATTGATTTGAAAATCTTTGTAATTGATAGCAATATGATCTTTAGAAATACGCGGAATTTTATCTGTAATTTCTATAGATTGCTTGCCTTTGCTAATTTTAAAATCGGAAAATGTAAGTTTATTTTCTTCAAAAAAGATGGCATTGGTTTTAGGAATTTTCCAAGTATTACTATTTAAAAACAAACTGTCTTGGTCTATTGTAAACTTTAATTTATCACTGTTACCAGTAATCGTTGTGTTTACATTCATCAATTTTTCTTCTTTATAAAAGCCTAAAAAGTTAAGGGATAATTCGTTGTCTTTTTGTGTACCTGTAATGATTGTTTTGGGCACATTTAAAGGGCCTGCAGTGATTTCTTTAAAACCTAAATTAAAGATGAAATCTTCTTTATCTGTTTGCATAGAAAAAGCCAAACTATCTAATTTATTATCACTAAAATTAATGTGCGGAGCAGTAATATTTGCTATCAATTTTCTTTCTTTTTCTTTAAAATTGACATCAACATGTATAGTGTCTAACTCTTTTAAATTGACAAGAAACACCTCTTTTAAAAGTGGTGTTTGCGAAACTTTAGCTTTTAAAATTAAATTGACAGGATTTGTAATCGTATCAGAAAGGGTAACATTTCTATAAAAATAACTAGAAACATGACGCTGTAATGCCGTACTAAATGTTTGTGGATCTGTGTTAGATTCTAAATTTAAATCAATCATTTTATTTTTAACAGAAACCGCTGTTGTGTCTTTGTCTACAAACGCATTGGCAGTTACATCACCCAATAAAAAGGTTCTATTATTATAGACCACAACTCCGTTTTTGATGTTGCTTTTTACTGTGTAATTTTCAGTGTTTCCTGCAAAGTCTAAAGAAAGCTCCATGCCGGTTTTTACTTTACGTTGCATAACGCCAAGTGCTTCTAAATTGGCACCAATTAAGTTTAGATTTACGGTTGCTTTAGAATTTATAGAGTCTAAATTTACAAGGGCATTTAGATCTAAATTCAAATTTTCATCTTTATAAGTAGACGTTATTTTTCCTTTGCCATTTTTCACATCACCTTCTAGATGTAAATCTTTAATTAGATATTTTTCTAATTGAAATTTAGAAATAGTTATATTTAAAGTAGCGTCTAAATCTTGCATGTTTTTACCACTTCCTGTGGATGTTAAAGCGATGCTTAATTCCCCAAAATTAGGATTCATTAAAAGAGCCCCAACATTATAATTATTAATTTTTAGATCTGCATTGTAACTAATTGTAGTTTGATTTTTAAAGCTTCCTTTAAGAGTAGCAAGCCCTTGTGATGTTGTTATTTGTGTATTTGTACTGATGTTCTTTAAAGTACCTTTTGCGCTACTCGTTATTAAAATATCTTCAGGTAAATGAATGCCAAAAGCTTTTTCATCTACAATTTTTAAAAGGTCATTTCGTTTTGTCTTTGCTGTAAAATTAGCAATGTTCAGTTGTAGTTTATCTGGGTTTGTGCTGTTTTTGATGTTTCCATCTAAAGACATTTTAGTTGCAGTTCCCCAATTTAAATTTGTATTAGCAATATTTAAATCAGCTAAAACTCCGTTTACATTTATTTTTCCAAAAAGCTCTTTTTTACTTAATTTTGATATGTACTCATTTTGTTTTAAACTAGGTTGAAACGTAAAAAAATCATCTAAAAAAATAGAGAAATTAGGAATTCCTAAGTTAATTTTTGTGTTTTCTGGTGATGAAATTAATTGAGAAATAGACTTGTATTTTGCGTTTGCAAAACCAGCAATCGTACTTTTATTTAAGTTGATTTTTAGATCAGAGACTTTTAATTCTGTATCTGTTATTTCTGTGTTTAGTGTAAATTTCTTTAACCTAAATCCCGATTTTTCTTTAAAATTAAAAGCAATTAATTGCAAACCTGCTTTTTTGTCTTCCAAGAAAATATCGGAAGCTTTTAAGGTGAATTCGTCTAAAACAAGTGCATTCGGATTAAAGCTGTTTTTAACAATTTTTGCATTATTTACAAAATACTGAACCTTGTTGTTTTCTAAATTTACATCCGTAATTTGTACATTAAAATTGGGCCATTCAAATGCTACATTATTATTTACAACGGGTCTATTATTGGTTGTAGCATTGTTTGAAGCTGTTTTTAAAAGAATATCAGAATTTTTAAGCTCAACGGTAGTAAGATGAATGCTGTTTTTAGACAAATCAATTTCAGGAATTTCTGTGTAAAATTCATCAATATGTACATCAGCAATTAATTTATCCTGTGGATTCTCATAATCTATTTTTACATTTTTTAGAGATAATTTATTTATGGATAATAGAGGTGAAACAGTTTCTGTAGTTGAAGTACTTGAAATTACAGGTTTCTGAATCAGTCTAATATTTGAATTAGAAAGAGCAATTTTATCAGCATTAAAAAACAATTTTTGCAAATCAACTTTATCCATATTGGCAGTTAGATTTCCAATTTTAAAATGGCTGTCAATTCCTAATACGTCATCTTTAAAAAGTATATTAATATCTGATAAATCAAGATTTCCAAGAACAATATCTATAGGTTCAGAAACTGTTTCTTCAACAACTGGAGTAGAATCTTCTGATGCAAATGCATCTATTAAAAACTGAAAATTATAGCCAGAAAGGGTGTCTTTTCTTATAATATTGGCATGTAGACCATGCCATTCTAAATTGTCTATACCAACCGCATCTCCTTTAATCATAGACCAAAGAGGTAGGTTTGCTTCTAAAGATTTAGAATAAATTAAGGTGTCTCCCTTGGTATCTTCTACATACAAACCCTCTAATTGCAATCCTCCTTTAAATGTTAAAAAAAGCTTGTCTACAGTAATTTTTGTGTTGGTTTTGTCGGTAACAAAGTTTATGGCTTTATCTACAATAATGCTTTGTCCCCAAGGACTTCTAACAAAAAGTAGCAACAAAGTAATAAAAAGTATACCTCCTAAAAAGATTCGTAAAAACCTTCTTAAAAATCGATATTTCTTATGTTTTACTTTTTTTGACACTGTGTTAGACAATTTTAGTTGTGCAAATGTAACTTGCAAATGTTAATCAAATTGTCCTTAAATCAGATTCTTTTAACTCTTTTGCTAAAAATTTAACAATTTTAGGGAAATCCATATTTTAGGAATCATAAAAAATGGATTAGATTTAAAAGAACCGCATATATAAGCTGTTATTTGTAGCCTACTTTACAAGTTTCACATTGATAGGTGTCTTTATTGATAACAATACCTGTAATGTTACTTTCTACAATTTTATTGATAAAGTTGTTATAAGTTTGGTCGTTTCCAACCAATTTATTTCCTTTATTTTGTTTGTAAAATTCTCCTTCCCACTCTTGCTTTCCCCAACAATTAGGGCAAATTCCAATAGGTGCTTTTGTAGAAGTATTTCCTTGAACTTTAGAGTTAAAGTAATTTTTAATATTTTCTATAAGATTCATCTTTTGTGGTTTTAAGGTTACATTAATTCAGTTTCAATAATAATTTTACTTTGTAATGTTTTGTGAACAGGGCATTTAGCTGCAATTTCTTTTAAGCGTTGTTTTTGTTTATCATCTAAATTACCAACAAATTTTAATTTCTTTTGTAAATGATCAAAACGAGTTGGTTTTTCCACATCAATATCTAAATCGTCACTATGTTTTTTTGAGTAAGTGATGTACACAAAGACTTCTTGTAAATTCCATTTTTTACGCTCTGCATACATTTTTAAGGTCATTACTGTACAAGCTGCTAAACCGGCGCTTAAAAAATCATACGGAGAAGGGCCAAAATCGTCTCCACCAACACTAGTAGGTTCATCAGCAATAAAAGAATGCTTTTTAGTTTGAATGGATGTTGTAAAATTATCTTCTAACAAGTTTAAATGACCAACCAATTGCTCATCATCCGTAGAAATCATTTTGTTTTCTTCTGGTTCAAAATAACGCTCTACCCAAGTACCAATCATATTACCAACATAAATGCTGTCTGATGATTTTGATAATAAATGATCTGCATCATCTAAACTTACAAAACTCTTTGGATGCATGGCATTATGATAAATTTCATGCGCATTTTCTATACCCACTACTTTATCAAAAGGAGCGTGCATTACCAAAATTGGCTTGCGTAAATCTTTGATGATTTTTGGTAAATCTGTTTTATGAAAATTGTTTACAAATTCTTGATTTATCTTAAAAGGACGACCTCCAATTTTAACTTCAACATCCCCTTTTTCTGGGATGTCTTCTAATCCGTGAGAAAATAAATGTGTTACGTGACTCACTGTTGCTGGTGCGCCAACTGTTGCCACAGCTTTTACATTTTTTAATTTTGATGCAGCTACAATAACTGCTGCTCCACCTAAAGAATGACCAACCAATAAAGAGGGGGCTTTGTAATTTTCTTCTAAAAAAGCACTCACATCTAACAAATCTTCTACGTTGGCAGAAAAATGACTTTCGGCAAATTCGCCTTCACTTCTTCCTAAGCCTGTAAAATCGAAACGTAAAACACCAAAACCGTGAGTAGATAAAGAACGGCTGATGTTTTTTACCGCATTAAAATTACTATTGCAAGAAAAACAGTGTGCAAAAATGGCAAATTGATTTGGTTTCTGATTTGCAGGTAATTCTAAATATGCTTGTAATTTTAAGCCTTTTCTATTTTTAATTTCTAATCTTACGGTGTTCATTCTTTTTTTGATTTTTTAAATAGTCGAAATAAGGTGACGAACTTTACATTTGTCTACGTTTTTAGAGAATTGTTGTAATAAAAGTTTCAACTTTGGGTTGATATAATTCTTGCAAAATGGCTTATCTGGATTCGATTGATAATAATTTTGAAATGCTTCTGTAGAAGGTTTAAAATTTTTAAATTCTACTATTTTAGTAATAATGCTATCACTGAAACTTGCTTGTAATTCTTCAATAATTTGTATACTTTCTTCTTTTTGTTGATGAGAAAAATAATAGATCGCAGACCGATATTTTGTTCTCATAGAATGGTTACTCGTACTTTTATGCGTTAATAAATGGATTTCAATAAGCGTTTTTAAATTGATTTTTTCAACATTAAAATGAACAATAACAGCCTCAGAAAAACTATTATTTGTTTCTGTTGACGAAACCCAACCTTGTTCCACTTTTACTACCCCAACTAAAGCTTGAAAAACAGCTTCTGTACACCAATGACAACCACCACCAAAAGCAATTTTGGTTAATTCCATTGTAATTTTTTTCTTTCTGTCCAGTATGCATCTGGAGAAACTTTTAAAGAATTTAAGGTTTCTATATCATCAGCAGATAAGGTAAAAGAATTCATTTCTAAATTCTGTTTTAATTGTTCAATAGAACTAGCACCACTTAAAACGGTACTTTCAGGAATTGTTTGAACGCAATATTTTAATGAAATAGCATCCACACCAACGTTGTGTTTTTTTGCTAAACGTTCTAAAGTAGCATACATTTCTGTATAATTCGGATAGTTTTCATTCTTAAAAACCCTTCCATTTGCCAAAGCTTCTTTAATTACAATCGATTTATTTTGACGAACTAATTCCGCTGAAATTTCTATGAAACTTTGGTCTAAAAAATTATAGGTTACTTGAAATAAATCAAAAACCGGCGCTCCATCAACCAAAACATTTAAAGCTTTTTTAATAACTTCAACTTGGTTGGTTCCTGTTGTGGTTAATCCTATTTTTAGATTATGTTCCTTTTTTAAAGAAGCCAATTGTTCTAAAACTTCGGTATTCTCTAAAACTCCAGTTTCTAAAGTTGCAGAGTGAATTTGATACACTTTTAAATAGGGTAGCAGCTGTTTAGAGAAATTCCACTGCTCATTTAATTTAGATAAACTATGTTCTTTTACCTCGTGAATCGTTGCATTTGCATCAAAATTTGCCGTGTATGTATATCCCCATTTTGTAGCAACTTCAATAGAATTGTCACTTTTGGTTTGTATCCATTCTAACAATAATTCTTCGGCTAAACCATATCCAGGAGCGGTATCAAAATAACGAATCCCTAATTGATAGGCTTCTTCTAAAACAGCAAAACTTTGGTTTCTAAATTCCGTTAAGTCAGAATTATCACAAGTTTCTGTTCTAACATTAATGTATTGAGGTCTTCCTAAAGCTGCGGTTCCTAATCCTAATTGCATATTTTTTAATTTTTTTGATATTATTTTTCACAGACCTCGCAGGTTTTTTTAAACCTCTGAGGTCTTGTTTTTATGAACTACAAGACAACATAGAGCAACCTACTTTATTTCTTGCCCATTCTGGTCTTTTTGCAAACCATTTTTCGTTTTCTGGTTGTGCTGCGTATGGCTTTTTTAAGAGTTGAAATAATTCATCAATTAAAGCGTAATTTCCTTTATCTGCTTCATCAATTGCCATTTGAGACATATAGTTTCTAAGCACATATTTAGGGTTAACCAAATCCATTTTTTCTTTTCTTTCTTCGGATGAAACACGTTCTATTTGAAGTCTTTCATCGTATTTTTTGAACCACAAATTCCAACTATTCTTTACTTCATCAGAAATGTTATCAAAATCGTAAAAAGCTTCTTTTATCAACTCTAAACCCGATGTATCATCTGTGAAATTGCTTAAATTTCTAAAAAAGATCGTCATATCTGTTTCTACCAATTGTAAAGTATCCTCTAAATTCTGAATCAATTTAGCATCGTCTTCATCCGAAGTAGATAAACCTAATTTAGATTTCATCATCTGTAAAGATTGTACTTCAAAATCGATTTTATATTGCTCTAAAATAGCATTTAAAGGGTCTACTTCTTCAATAATTGGATACAACGCATTGGCTAGTTGATACAAATTCCACAAACCAATATTGGGTTGGTTTCCGTATCTATAGCGTTTATGCTGAATGTCGGTTGTATTTGGCGTCCAACCAAAATCGAAGCCTTCTAACCAACCATAAGGCCCGAAATCTATGGTTAAACCAAGAATAGACATGTTATCTGTGTTCATGACTCCGTGTACAAAACCAACACGTTGCCAATCAATAATCATTTTTAAAGTACGTTCAGAAACCTCTTTAAAAAAGTTGATATAAGTTTCTTTGGATGGCTTTCCTAAATGCGTAAAATGATGTTTGATGGTATAATCCATCAAACCTTTTAAGTTTTTAAGGTCTTTTCTAGCTGCAAAAATTTCGAAACTACCAAAACGCAAAAACGAAGGAGAAACTCTAGAAACAATTGCACCTTTTTCGTAAGCCGGATTTCCATCGTATAAAACATCTCGTAGTACCGAGTCGCCAGACAAACTTAAAGACAAAGATCTTGTGGTTGGCACACCCAAATGAAACATGGCTTCGGCACACAAATATTCTCTAACGGATGATCGTAAAACCGCCAAACCATCTGCCGTTCTAGAATACGGAGTTTCGCCTGCGCCTTTTAATTGTACTTTCCAATTCTTATCTTGGTGTTCTACTTCAAACAAATTAATAGCTCTTCCATCGCCTAATTGTCCTGCCCAATTGCCAAATTGATGTCCTGCATAACACATGGCATAGGGTTTTGTATTTGGGTAAATTTCGTTTCCTGTAACAATATTTTTAAAAAATTCTGATTGTGCGTCTTCCTCAGAAATACCCAATTCAGTAAGCATTTCTGGTGAAACGTGTAGCACTTCTGGTTTTGCTGTTTTCTTTGGGTTTACATAAGAAAAAGCAGCGTTTTCTACCTGTCTTCTTGTGTTTTCTAAATTAACATCCGAAGGGTTTTCTGCCGTAAAAGTGTCTTTTATGTTTAGGTTCATCATAATGTATCAATCCATTTAAGAAGGTCTTTATCCGAAGGGTTTCTTAATTTTTTATCATTAATAGTAATAGTAGGGAAATTTAGCTTTCTATTGGCATACAAGTTACGCAATTCCTCTGCATTTTCTAAAGACCTTTCTATATCTAAAAACGCGTAATCTAAATTACGCGTTTCTAAAAATGTTTTATAATATTGAGTTTTATGGCATTTTTCTGTGCCAAATAATTTGATTTTATTTTTCATTTCGTTTGTCTTTGAGCGCAGTTGAAAGGTTTTGTTTGTTCTCGACTGCGCTCGGACTGACATTAATTACTTTATTTTATCTGCGTGTAATTTTCTCAATTTAGCTAATTTTGGAGCAATTACAAAACTACAATATCCTTGTTGGGTATTTTCTCTGTAATAATTTTGATGCTCTTCTTCAGCTTCATAAAAAATACCTAACGGACTAATTTCTGTTACAATTTTATCATCATAATAAGGTTGTACTTGTTTTACAACTTCATCAGCAATCTTTTGCTGAAGTTCATTATGATAATAAATTACAGAGCGATATTGAGTTCCTCTATCTGCACCTTGTTGATTTAAGGTTGTAGGATCGTGAGTGGTCATAAAAATAACCAAAACATCTTCATAAGAAATGATATTTGCATCAAAAGTAATTTGAATTACTTCTGCATGCCCTGTTAAACCAGAACAAATTTCTCTGTATGTTGGTTTGCCTGGAGCAATCCCTCCTGTATAACCAGAAACTACTTTTTCTACACCTTTTACTTCTTGAAATACAGCTTCTGTACACCAAAAACATCCACCTCCTAAAGTGGTAGTTTGTAAATTTTTATTCATTTTATACCTTTTTGTCATTACGAGGAAGAATAACGAAGTAATCTTTAATTTAATAATAGATTGCTTCGTAAACTCGCAATGACGTTTTAAATTTCTAATTTCATCGATTCAGAATTAATACAATAACGCAAACCGCTTGGTGCTGGTCCATCCGGAAAAACATGCCCTAAATGACCATCACAAGTATTGCACATAACTTCTACTCGTACCATTCCGAAAGAAACATCTTTATGATATTTAATGGCATTTTCTTTTATAGGTTGTGTAAAACTTGGCCAACCAGAACTAGAATCGAATTTTATGGTAGAATCAAACAAGGGAGTGTTGCAACAAACACAGTTGTATTGGCCTTCATCATAAATAGAACATAAGGCACCAGAATTTGGTATTTCTGTACCTTTGTGTCTTGTAATTCTAAATTGCTCTGGGGTTAATTGGTCTCTCCATTCCTTTTCTGATTTTTCTACTCTTTTATCCGGAATCGGGTTGCCTTTTACACTAAAGTTTATTATTTCTTTCCAAGTAAGCATATTTCTTTCCTTTTTTTTAAATTAGTACGATGATAGCTTTGCGTTTTTAGGCGTAAAAACGCTTGTTTCCTTACAAATAATTGTTAATTTGTAAGCTGTTGAAAGCAAATGATAAATTTACGACCAATATTGACAAAGTAATGAATGGAATTATAGTTTCTTCTTATTTATTTATAAAATAATCTTACAATGAGCACATTAATTGATAATGCAGAAAAGCATGTTTTTAAGTTACTAAATATTGATTTAGAAAGAAACTATATCTATCATAATTTAGCACATACACAACGTGTTGTAGAAAAAACGCAAGAACTTGTAGAGAAGTTAAAAATAGATAAGGAAGCTGCAGAAAATTTAGAAATTGCTGCTTGGTTTCATGATACAGGTTTTGTAAAAGGAGCTGAAAACCATGAGGAAGAAAGTGTAAGAATTGCTACCGCTTTTTTAAAAGAAAATAAAATTGAAGCGGATAGAATTGATGTAATTACGAGACTTATTTTGGCAACTAAAATAAATTATCAACCCAAAGATGATTTAGAAAAAATTATAGCAGATGCAGACTGTGCGCATTTGGCCTCGAAAAACTTTTTTGAATATACCTCGTTATTAAGAAAAGAGTGGGAGCTAACTGGTTTTAAAAATGTTTCGGATATAGAATGGGTTGAAGGGAATATCGATTTCTTTACACAATGTCATCGTTATAATACCGCTTATGCTTTAAAGAATTGGACAAAAACCAAAGAGAAAAATTTGTCTAAATTGATAAAGAGTCAGAAGGATTTGGCAACAGATTTTAAAAAAAATAAACAAAAGCAAGAAGCTTTAGATATTAAAAAGAACAAAAGTGAGGTGCCAGAAAGAGGAGTAGAAACTATGTTTAGGATTGCTCTAAAAAATCATATGACTTTAAGTAATATTGCAGATACTAAGGCCAATATTTTACTATCTGTAAATGCTATTATTGTTTCTTTAGCACTGTCTAATTTATTTCCAAAATTAGATAAACCCTCTAATAGTTACTTAATTATACCCGCAATTATATTTATTATTTTTACGGTGGCGTCTATTATTTTATCAATTTTAGCAACAAGACCCAATATAACACAAGGTAAGTTTACTAAAAAAGATGTAGCTAATAAAGACGTTAATTTATTGTTTTTTGGTAATTTTCATCAAATGAAATTACCCGATTTTGAATGGGGTATTTCTGAAATGATGAAAGACAGAGATTATTTATATGGTTCTCTAACCAAAGATTTGTATTTTTTGGGATTGGTTTTAAATAGAAAATATAAGATATTAAGAATTACCTACACTGTTTTTATGGTGGGTATTTTAGTAAGTGTATTGGCTTTTGCTATTTCTTTTTATTCATTAGATTTAACAGCTTCTTAAGCTTCAATTTCTTTCATTAAATCATTAAAAGTAATTGTTTGGTTTTCATTAAAATTTGTTTGATATAAAACCTCAACTCTTAATGCTTTTAATCCGCTAACTCCTTGCAGGTCTTCTAAATCTAAAAACTCAATGGTTCCTAATTGTTTTTTAGACTGTAAGTAGTTTATGTATTTTACATATTCTAATGCATCTTTGTTTTGAGAATAAACAATTGCTATTTTTCCGGGTACGGTTAAACGATCTTTGGTGCCTTTTATATGTGCTTTATCAATACGTTTTTTAATAATTTCGTATCTTATATTATAAGCACCATCTACATCAAACTGCTTTTCGTCCATTCTAAATTTTATCGCCATAGCGGTACTATGTACTAAAATTAGAGAAGCAACACGTAAATCGTGTTTCATGTTTTTACGCTCGTAAAAGGCTAGATTTTCCATTTCGTAGGTAGTCTGTAATTGCCATAAACGAAGGTTGTATAAATATAGACTATCAAAAGTTTTACTTTTTGTAATAGATTGGCCTATATACATGTTGTATTCTACACCATCCGTTTTATATCTCTCAAAATAATGAGGATACATTTCTTGCGCTTGTATTTGTTTGTTGTCTAAGAATTTTGCTAGTTTATCATTTAATAATGTAACACTATTTTCGTATTCTTTTCTTTTTTCATAAACAACGTTTAGTTTTTTATCTAAACGATTCATATAAATACTTACTTTTTGAGAAAGCGTTTTGTTTATATTTTTTATATGATTAAATACGGGGTAGATTTCTCTACTTAAAAAGTCTAGAATACTTACTTCATCACCAGCAGATAACCCTTTTTTTACATCTTTTAAGTAAGATGCAACTCTAAACATTAATTCGTTATAAATAGGTAATTTTTCTGATTGGCAAGCGTCTTTTAATACCGTAATAGCTAACGATAATTGTGTTGTTAAATCTTCTTTTATGGCTAAATTTCTTGCTTCTGAAGACCCTTTTATATCACTTTGACCAAATAGTGGATATACATTATTAAATACAATTTCGTCTAATTTTGCATTCTTGTCTATTTGACGTGTTACATGATATTTTTCTGCAGCCTCATAAAAACGCCATTTTACAGAATGATGTATAGAGGTGTAGTTTTCTTGAATGGTAGCTTCTAAAATATTTTGACGCTCTTCTGAAGTTCTTTTTACAGCAGCTTCAAAAACAGGAATGATATCTTTTAATTTGTTGATGTTTACAGAGTTTAAATCATAAGCTCTTGGTGATGCAATTTCTAATAAAGCTAAATCTCCATTATTGGTAGCTTTAATAGGAATTAAAATGATACTCTGAATTCCGTTTTCTTGAAGATTCTGAGAAAAAGGATTATGATTTGTGTTTATACCGTATTGTTCTATATCAGAAATGATAAAGGTTTCATGGTTTTCAAACACTTTTTCCATAATAGCATTACAAAAGTAACCAGAGTTACAATTTATTTCGGCACCATGATTTAAGATTAAACTGTTAGATTTATTAACCTTAGTCTCACAAATTTTTGTATTGATATTATCAAAAATAGAATAGCCAAGTTTTAAGTCTTTTATGCTGTAGAAATCTCTTAAATTACTTTGTAGTTTAGGTATTAAATCTGTGGCACCTTCTAGTAAATTTGCTTTAATAGAAGAAAGCATTTCTTCTGAAGTAACATCAAATAAACTAATAAGACCAAAGCCTTTAAAAATATAGCTATTTGGAGGGAATTTTTCTTTCCAAAGTGCTATGTTATCAAAATTATTAAGTAATTCTTTAAAGTCTTTTTCTGTTAATAAAGGTGCTTTATCTGTTGCTGTAATTTCAGAAAAATCTGCATTAAAAGTGGTTCTGTAGTATTTCATTGTTCCAGTTGTTTTGTCTGGAATATCAAAATAAAAAGGTCTTTTTACATCTACCTTAAAACCATAAACATAGCCTAAAATAAATGTACATGCCATAATGTACATGCTGTCATCTTCGAAATTACGAACAGTTAATTGGTAATCGTCTCCTGCATTTTTTAAAATATCCTCAAAACGATCTGTAAATTTAAAAGAAGTAAAAGAAAACGGAATACTTGCTGCTTTTATTTCATTTAATAATAAAGGTTCTGGAAATAAGGGATTTAATAATAAATTTATTTGATCTTTATATTTTTCTAATAAGGTATAATCAGAAAAACCATCATTTAATTCAGGATACAGATTAATTAAAGTTACCATTTCTTTTGCAGAGCTATGAAAAGGATGTTTTGCATACTCTGTATCGGCATATTTTTTAAACAAGGTAAAAACCTTGTTAAAAGATACGTTTAGTTGTAGTGGTAATTCCGCTTCTGAAATTAAATTTGATTTTATAATTTTCATTCCTTATAAATGTAAATTTATTTACAATGTTACTAAGCATTTAGACGTATTACGGTAACAAATGTTACAAAATGACGTTATTTTTGTCTAAAATAGATAGTAATTGGGACTCCAGAGAAATCGTAAATGTCTCTTAATTTGTTTTCTAGAAAACGTCTGTACGAATCTTTTACATATTGAGGCAAGTTACAGAAAAACACAAATTGTGGTGTTTGTGTAGGTAATTGCATACAATATTTAATTTTTACAAACTTCCCTTTTATAGCTGGTGGCGGAGAGTTTTTAATAATCTCTAACATTGTTTCATTAAACTTACTTGTTTGTATTTTAGTTTTTCTTTTCTGAAAAACTTCTACAGCCGTTTCTATGGCTTTAAACAAACGTTGTTTTGTTAATGCAGAGATAAATACAATTGGCACATCTGTAAAAGGCTCAATTTGTTTTCTTACCATTGCTTCAAAATCTCGCATGGTGTTGGTTTCTTTCTCTACCAAATCCCACTTATTGATTAAAATAACAATTCCTTTTCTGTTTTTTTCTGCTAACCAAAATATATTTTGATCTTGTCCTTCAAAACCACGAGTGGCATCAACTACTAAAACAATAACATCAGAATATTCTATAGAACGTACTGCACGCATTACAGAATAAAATTCTAAATCTTCTTTTACACGAGATTTTTTACGGATACCAGCGGTATCTACTAAGTTAAAATCGAATCCAAAACGATTGTATTTTGTATCAATAGAATCTCTAGTTGTACCAGCAATATTGGTAACAATGTTTCTATCTTGCCCAATTAAAGAGTTTATAAATGAAGATTTTCCTGCATTTGGTCTTCCAACCACGGCAAATCTTGGTAATGCTTCTTTTTCTGAATCTAAATCTACTTCTTCTGGTTCTGGCATTTTTTCTGCTAATGCATCTAATAAATCTCCAGTTCCGCTTCCGTTAATTGAGGCAATTGTATAGTATTCTCCTAAACCTAGGTTGTAGAATTCTATAGCGTCTGGCTCACGCATTGCGTTATCAACCTTATTTACTACGGTAAAAATTGGTTTTTTAACCTTACGTAAAAGTTTAGCAACTTCTGCATCCATAGGTGTAATACCATCTTCTACATTTACTACAAAAACAATTAAATCTGCTTCTTCTATGGCAAGGTTTACTTGTTTTCTAATTTCACCTTCAAAGATATCATCAGAACCAGTAATATATCCACCGGTATCAATCACAGAAAATTCTTTTCCATTCCAGTCAGATTTTCCATAATGTCTGTCTCTTGTAACTCCGCTAACAGAATCTACAATGGCTTCTCTTCTTTGAACCAATCTATTAAAAAGCGTCGACTTTCCTACATTTGGTCTTCCTACAATGGCAACAATACTATTCATTTGAATTGAAATTTTTGCAAAGATACAATTTAAGGTTGTAAGAATGATACTAAAAAAAAAGTCTTTAAGCAGCAAAAACCAGCAAATTTCTTTGCTGGTTTGATTACTTATAAATTTAGTGCTTTTTAGTTGTTCTCGTAAATAGTAATTGTACCACTATCTTCGTTAGAAACAACTAGTAAGTCTTTGCCTGTAGGGCTATCATTTGCATCAATTATTAATAAGCCTTCTGGAGCTTCATCACCAGAATGAGAAAGGATTTGTAAAAATTGAGGAGATGTAGGATTTGTAATATCATACACTAAAACCTGATCGTTTCTTTCTAAACCTACAAATAAAATATAGCGCTCATTACCAAGGTTTAATATTTCTACACTTTCTGGTTCTGCACCTTTGTCATCACTTCTTTTATCACCATCATTAAATCTATCTGGTGTTAAAGCCAACGTTTCTGTTGCAATACTATTTCCGCTATCATAAACTAAACTTCCGTTTGCAGACCAAATACTAAAAGAACGCGCTCCGTAGCTAAATAATTCTTCTACTTTACCATCATTATTTGCATCACCTAAAGTAGTTGTAGTTTTTAAACGACCTAAATTTGTTTTATTTAAATAATCATTTGCAGCAGGAAAAACGGTTTCATCTAACGTTAAATCATCCATTCTTACTTCTTCGCTAAAACCGTCGTAATCTCTAGAATCACCTTCGTTTGCAGAAATAATATATTCTACCTCATTAATTTTTACATACACAATTGCATCTGGCATGTAGATA
This sequence comes from Polaribacter butkevichii, assembly GCF_038024105.1. Lineage (NCBI taxonomy): Bacteria > Pseudomonadati > Bacteroidota > Flavobacteriia > Flavobacteriales > Flavobacteriaceae > Polaribacter > Polaribacter butkevichii. The sequence goes on along the minus strand of NZ_CP150661.1, from coordinate 2,078,180 downwards.
CCTTTTACTGGCCAGTTTTTTAACTCGGTAACATCATCTTTATCACTTGCATCAATAGAATTATTTGCTAAAGAATAGTCTTTATAACCTAAAGGATAAATATTATCGATGCTTTTTGTAACAAGGTTTATTTTAGCAATTCCGTTGTTTTCTTGCAAAGAAACCCAAGCTGTTTTAGAGTCTTCTGAAATTGCTACGTATTCTGGCTCAACATCTTTTGCTAAATCTGCATTAGGGCCAAAAACTCTAAATCCGTTGCTTTCTAAAGTTGTTTCTTGATCATTGAAAGCTGTAAAATCTAAAGTAGTTACCGTATTATTTTCTAGGTTGATGATACTTACACTTCCTTCAGGATCATTTGTATAATCATCACTTGGCTCTCCTTCATTGGCAGAAACAATTGTTTTTCCATCAGGAGAAAAGGTAACCATATCTGGTAAAGCACCAACGGTATATTCATTTAATAAAGAATTATCCGAAGTGCTAAAAACTAAGATTTTTCCAAGATTTTGTTTTACATGATTTTCTACAGCTACGGCTAATTTACCATCAAAAACAGCAACACTATTAGGAGAGCCATATGCATCTAAATTGATAGATGTTTCTTTTATTGGAGCATTTAAATCGCTAATGTTATTGATAGAGATTTCATTCGATTCAACATTAACTGTAAACAATTTTTTTGATGTTTTATCAAATGCAGTAATTTCTGATGCGCCTTCATCACCTACATTTATGGTAGTTTTGTGTTGAAAATTAACAGAGGTGTTTACCGGAGGTGATATAGGATCGCCGGTTTGTTGGCAACTAATTGCTATGGTTATTAAGGTTCCTAAAATAAGTTTTTGTAAAATTTTCATTATTTGGTTTTTATTTTTTGCAAAAGTGCTTCCAAATCTTGAAATTAGTGTTAAGAGAATTATAAGTAAATATTAGTATTTTGGTCTGTTTGTAAAGAAAAAGATTGTTTTTTGCTTGAATTTTAATTGATTTGTTAACAAAACGTAATTTTTGATTACTTTTAAAAAATAATATATAACCACATGAGTGTTAAAGAAACCAGAAATAGCGATCTTTTTTTACGTCCGAGGTTTTCTATAGATCTAGAAGAAAATGCTGATGAGTTATTAAAAAGAATTATAACATATCTAAAAAGTGATGCTTGTGTGTATAGGAGTAGCGTGGCAGAAAAGCATGTTTTTATTGATATACCTGTTAAGAAAAGTCATTTTTGGTCTCCACAATTGCATTTTGAAATTGTAGCGAAAAATGAAAATTCATCAACCATAAAAGGTTTATTTGGACCAAAACCACAAGTTTGGACACTTTTTATGTTTGTTCACTTTGTTGTGGCAACGTTGTTTTTAGGCTTTTCGGTGTTTGCTTATGTAAAACATCGTTTGGGTGAAAACTTGGTGTTTCCTATTGCTGTTTTGGTAGCATTGCCATTAATATGGTTGTTGCTGTACTTTTTAGGAAGTATAGGAAAAGAAACCGGTAAAAACCAAATGAAAGAATTACACGATTTCTTAATAACTATTATCAATTGTTAGTTTTGGTTGTAACCAAAACGTTTTAGCTGCGTTTTATCACTACGCCAATTCTTATTTACTTTTACATATAGTTCTATAAAAACTTTTTTCTCAAAAAATTTCTCTAAATCTTTTCTTGCTTCTGCTCCAACACGTTTAAGGGCAGATCCTTTATGACCAATAATAATTCCTTTTTGAGTTTCTCTTTCTACCATGATAATAGAACGAATTCTAACAATGTTTTCTTCTTCTATAAATTCTTCTGTTTCTACTTCTACAGAATACGGAATTTCTTTTTTGTAATGCATTAGAATTTTTTCTCTAATTTTTTCATTTACAAAAAATCGTTCTGGTTTGTCTGTTAATTGGTCCTTCGGATAAAAAGCAGGACCTTCTGGCAATAATTCTTTTATTTTTTCGAAAACGGCAGGAACATTAAATTTTTCTAGCGCAGAAATTACAAACACTTCTGCATTGGGAACTTTGTTTTTCCAATATTCGATTTTTTCTTCTACTTCTTCTTGAGAAGACTTGTCTATTTTGTTTAAAAGTAGAATAACCGGAATCTCACTATGGATGATTCTTTTAAAGAAAGCTTCATTTTTTAATTCTTTCTCACCAACTTCTACCATATATATAAGTACATCTGCATCTTCAAAGGCAGATTTTACAAAATCCATCATAGAAGATTGTAGTTCGTAGGCAGGTTTTAAAATACCTGGAGTATCAGAAAACACGATTTGATAGTCGTCTTCATTTACAATTCCTAAGATTCTATGCCTCGTAGTCTGTGCTTTAGCTGTAATGATAGATAATTTTTCACCTACCAATGCATTCATTAATGTTGATTTACCTACGTTAGGATTTCCTATAATATTTACAAAACCTGCTTTATGCGTCATGCTGCAAAGATAATTCCTTTTTCTATTTGATTAGAATTTAGAAGATTAAAAAATAATTAAAAAAAAATCAAAAAAAATTTGGTTGGTACTTACTTTCTGTTGTATATTTGCAGCCGGAAATAACGGGTCGAGTTTATGAATCGAAAGTTAAAAGCTAAGAAGTTATTTTTGAAATTACAACGCGGGATAGAGCAGTAGGTAGCTCGTCGGGCTCATAACCCGAAGGTCACTGGTTCGAGTCCAGTTCCCGCTACTACTTTAAATCTTTATAAAACAACAGTTTAGTTCGCTAAACTGTTTTTTTATGCAATCAATTTACGAATTTATTACCTTTACGTCTAAAATTGAACACGATTTGGAACACGCTGGATCAAGTCAAAAAGGATCAAGTCAAAAAGTTGTGGGATTTTAGGATTAGGCAAAAATAGTAGTAAGTCTATATAAGAAAAAATCGACATTTCTGACGCCTCTAAACTGAGTTCTAAAGGCTTTAATTTTAGCATTGAATGATTCCGCAGAAGCATTAGTACTTCGGTTATCAAAATAGTTTAAGATATTTTTATAATGTATGGACATCGTTCTAGCTATCGTGTTGAAGCTTTTAAACTGTGCTTGTCTTACTTTTTCATCCCATTTAGCAAGTCTTATAAGTGCTGATGTTTTATCTGTAGTGTTATTGAATATCCAAGATAGATTTTGGCATAACTTGTATGCTTTCTCTATATCAGGATATTTTTCAAACAGTATTTCTGCTCTTATGGCTTGATTTTTAGTCCATTTACTGCTGGACTTATATAATAGATATCTGCTTCTAGCTAATAGTTGTTTAAGTGTATCTCCATTAGGTAATAGTTTTGGGGTGTATTTTAAAGATTTACTTCTGGCGTTTTCAATGGCATCATTCTCAGTATCAATCGCTTCCCATCGATGTTTAATTCTTATTTCTTGCAGTGCATCTAATGCTAATTTTTGCACATGAAAACGATCTATTACTAAGGCAGCGTTTGGAAAGGATTTCTTGACTATAAGCCCCATATTTCCCGCCATATCTAAGGTTACTTCCATAACTTTCTTCCTATGTTTTAAAGGAATTTTATGAAGTATTTTTATGACAACTTCAGCTTTAGTTCCTTTGATCATGGCTACTATTGCGCCTTTCTTTCCTTTAGCTAATTTATTTGTTATTATGGTATATAAATCACCGTTAGAAAAGGCAGTTTCATCAAGTGATAAGTGAGTCCCAAAATTCTTTGCAAACAATAACCAGTCTGTTGCGTGCTTCTGTTGATCCCAAGCTTTAAAATCACTTAAATAATCTTTATACTGTCTTTGTAAACTTCTAGGGTTTACGCCGTAGAAATTAGCTACAGTAGTAGTGCTAGTAGCGTTATTACTGACTGATATCTTTTAAAAAAGCAGCAAATTCACTAGTTATTCTAGTACCTTTTGCTACTAATTGCCAATCTCTAGTAACTACTTTTTTAGAATTTTCTTCAACCCAACGTCGTCTAATAACGTGTAGAAAAACGTTTTTACCTCGAATTGGGAAATCTTGAATAGTAGCTTCAGGAAAGAAACCTTTAGAACTTAATTTAAGTGCTTTAAATTCTTCTGGAATTGTATTTAATTCTGTGAAATGGAAATGAAGTTCTCCATTTTTAACTTCGTGTTTCGTTAGTTTAAAATAGTCAACAAGAATTTCTGGTAATAATAGTTTTGTTAGTTCAATTGAAGTATCCAAAATAGAGGTTTATTAGAAAGCAAAGTTCATGCTTTTTAATTTACTCCACAACTTTTTGTGTTGATCCCAAAAATAGTAGTAAGTCTATATAAGAAAAAATCCACATTTCTGACGCCTCTAAACTGTGCTCTAAAGGCTTTAATTTTAGCATTGAATGATTCTGCTGATGCATTCGTACTTCGATTATCAAAATAGTTTAAGATGTTTTTGTAATGTATGGACATTGTTCTAGCTATAGTATTGAAGCTTTTAAACTGTGCCTGTCTTACTTATTCATCCCATTTAGCAAGTCTTATAAGTGCTGATGTTTTATCTTTAGTGTTATTGAATATCCAAGATAGATTTTGGCATAACTTGTATGCTTTCTCTATATCAGGATATTTTTCAAACAGTATTTCTGCTCTTATAGATTGATTTTTAGTCCATTTACTACTTGATTTATATAATAGATATCTGCTTCTAGCTAATAGTTGTTTGAGTGTATCTCCATTAGGTAATAGTTTTGGGGTGTATTTTAAAGATTTACTTCTGGCGTTTTCAATGGCATCATTCTCAGTATCAATCGCTTCCCATCGATGTTTAATTCTTATTTCTTGCAGTGCATCTAATGCTAATTTTTGCACATGAAAACGATCTATTACTAAGGCAGCGTTTGGAAAGGATTTCTTGACTATAAGCCCCATATTTCCCGCCATATCTAAGGTTACTTCCATAACTTTCTTCCTATGTTTTAAAGGAATTTTATGAAGTATTTTTATGACAACTTCGGCTTTAGTTCCTTTGATCATGGCTACTATTGCGCCTTTCTTTCCTTTAGCTAATTTATTTGTTATTATGGTATATAAATCACCGTTAGAAAAGGCAGTTTCGTCAAGTGATAAGTGAGTTCCTAAATTCTTTGCGAACAATAACCAGTCTGTTGCGTGCTTCTGTTGATCCCAAGCTTTAAAGTCACTTAAATAATCTTTATACTGTCTTTGTAAACTTCTAGGGTTTACGCCGTAGAAATTAGCTACAGTAGTAGTACTAGTAGCGTTATTACTGACTGATATCTTTTAAAAAAGCAGCAAATTCACTAGTTATTCTAGTACCTTTTGCTACTAATTGCCAATCTCTAGTAACTACTTTTTTAGAATTTTCTTCAACCCAACGTCGTCTAATAACGTGTAGAAAAACGTTTTTACCTCGAATAGGGAAATCTTGAATAGTAGCTTCAGGAAAGAAACCTTTAGAATTTAATTTAAGTGCTTTAAATTCTTCAGGAATCGTATTTAATTCTGTGAAATGGAAATGAAGTTCTCCATTTTTAACTTCGTGTTTCGTTAATTTAAAATAGTCAACAAGAATTTCTGGTAATAATAGTTTTGTTAGTTCAATTGAAGTGTCCAAAATAGTGGTTTATTAGATTGCAAAGTTCTTATTTTTTAATTTACACCACAATTTCTTGTATTGATCCAATAACTATGGCACGAAGACCAATATTTCTATACTTAGAGATATCTTTTAAAACGGAAGCACCTTTTACCAAGGATGCCAATATGAGAGGAATGGCTATTAATTTTAAAAATTTTACAAAAATATTCCCAATAGGTTGTATCCAATTGTCTATAAATTGCGGCCCCCAATCTACTTGAGTTAATGCTAAACTAAATAGAATACCAGCAACCATTCCAATCATTATTTGCCAATGCAGCTCAAGTTTTTTCATATCCTATTTTAAATTATTTATAAGCCTAATTATTTAAAGAAATCTCATATAACACAGACATCTTTAAGAACTTCTATGACGCATATAAGCAAAACAAAAACAGCATTATTCTCTTATATTTTTATCTCTAATAAATTATTTGAAGGGTTTACATCTGGAAATGTATCAGTAACTAACTCTACAGAAATCAAATCTTCCGCATTTATAATTTCTATTAATATGTTAGACTTTCCTGATGACCAAATTTCTGGTGAATTATTAATAATCGATGTTTTATTATTCGCATAGGTTAGTTTTAAAGACACTGGTACTGGCAAGCCTCCTATATTTTCTATAACGACCTTTGAGCTCTCTATTTTAGTTAACGCCAAATCGGCATAACCATATTCAAAAACCCATTTTTTCCAAAACCAATTTAAATTTTTTCCACTTACATCATTAAAAGTGAACATAAAATCAAATGGTGTTGGGTGCTTACCTTTCCATCTATTTAGATACGTTTTTAAGCAAATTTTAAACAGTTTTTCTCCTAATAAATGTTCTAAAGCCAAATACATAAAAGCCGGTTTACGATATGATTGTTGAAAATGCATATTTCTAACCACCATATAATTTGAAGGGCTAAACAAAGGGGTTTCCCATTGCTTACCTGCGCTTCTATTATAACTACTTATAGCACGATTTAATTCATAATTTTCAAATGCTGTGTCTCTGTAAAAATCTTGGCAAAACTTAAAGGTTAAAAATGTTGCCCATCCTTCTTCCATCCAAGAATATTTCACCTCGTTTATTCCCACCCAATGTGGTAAATATGTATGTGCTAATTCATGAAACGTCATGAGGTTATTACTTATTTCTCTGTTTGAAAAACCGTTATTTGCCATCATTGGAAATTCCATACCATCAAATTCAGGCACACCTATAAATGATGTAAAGCTATTGTATGGATAAGCCACACCAGGTAATTTATTCGATAAATATTGAATACTTTTATTTTGCGTATTTAAAAGATCTCTAAGATTTTTTTCATCTTTATGACTATAAACAATATTGGACGAAACAACCTTATTTTCAACAGCTGTTGCATTTGCTACCCAGTTAAAGTTATTAGTTACACCAAATCCAAAATCCCTAACATTTTCAGCTTTAAAAAACCATGTAGCTTCGGAATTTAGAGCTTTACTCGTTGTTTTATGATTTAAAATATTGGTGTTTTCAGGGCTAGTTTTTGATAACACGTAAGCAGAATATTCTTCTGAACTAAATACATCTTTAGGATTCAATAAATCTCCGGTCGCAAATACGTAATTCCCTTTAGGTACTTTAATTTTTACATTAAAATCTCCAAAATCTGTATAGCATTCTTGGGCGCCTGTATATTCATTTTTATCCCAACCATCAATATCATCATAAACTGCTATTTGAGGATACCAATACCCCATAAAAGCACTTTCACCATCGTAAGCTCCTATTTTATTAACATAAATTGAAGGCATTTCTGTCTCCCAATCCATAGAAAATTTTGTAGTTGAATTGGGAGGTATAGGCTGATTGAATTCTAACGTTAGGAACGTTGAATTATAACTAACAGATATATTGCTGTTTTTATTCTTTTCCTTAGTAGCATGGGCTAAGTTACTCACCGATGCATCCATATTTAAATTAACAACTTCACCATTTACCATTAAATTTGAAATAACCATACCATCGGTTAAATTTTTTAGAGGAATTTTATTAGCACGCACTCCTCCCTTTTTATAGTGATTAGGATACATTTTAATAACAATTTCCGACAAACTATCTGGACTATTATTAGTATATAATATGGTTTGTTTTCCTATAATTTTCCAACTCCCAGGAATTATTTCTGCCTCTATAACATAGTTACCAGAATTTTGCCAATAATGCTCCCCTAGATTTCCATTATGAGCGCGTGTTTTGTTTTTATAGGCTTCTTTAAACTCCCTAGGCATATACAAAGACTCTTGGCTATAAACAGTTATAGTTAAAAAGATAAAAATTATGCTGCTAAATAGTATTCTCATTTATATCTTATTTTAATTTAGATAGGTTTAAACTTACTGAATAGAAAAATATTATTCCGCTCTGGTTATTAAATACGCCCTTTCATTATTTAATACTGAAATTATTTTATCAATTTGGCCTGGGCTAAAATGTCTTCTGCATAAACCAGCAGAATCTGCTCTTGTTCTTCCTGATGAAGTCATAAAGTTAAAAGTATCTGGATTGTATTTTACACCAATAGGATCTGTTTCTGTTCCAATATAAACACAATCTCTCATGTTGGACTCATTAAGACCTGGTGAAGCAGGTGTGTCACAAATTTTATCACCTGCTTCAGCACAATTAGACCCGTCGACTAACTCAATTCTTCCTTGGCTATCTTTAAAATCATCATCTGTATGATAAAGTCCAAGGTAATGTCCTATTTCGTGCGTTGCTGTTGCAATATTTTGAATTTCTACAGAAGATGCACTCAATTTTATATTATTACCCTGATTTGGAAACAGCGCTGTTGCGCCCAATCCGCCGATAATTTCTCCATTTCGTCTATTTAATAATTTGATAAAATAAAATATATTTAATGCTTTCTCGTCTTCGAACGGCGCTAAAAATTTACTTTCCGTAAAATCATCTTGTTTCACAAACTCGGTATTCCATTGCGTATTATCAATAAATTTTATGGCTTTAGTAAAAAATTGAATTTTTCCAGATTTATAGTTTCCGTTTATATCGCCCATCATTTTTTTAATACGCTGTTCAGAAACGGCTGCATTATTACCATTGTTATTTCTAGATATATGATGTACAACGGGTATTCTTAAGGTATCCTTAGAGATGACATTAACAGTATTATTAGAAATTTCGTATTCTTTCCTTAAATCTTGTCGTGCTTCAGACCCGTCATTTTTTTTGCAGCTCGAAATTAGCGAGAAAAAAAACACAAGAACGTATATCGTTTTTGTTATATTCATGCTTTAAACTTTTTACATTTTTTTATACCATCGTAATTAATACTAACCCTCACATCCAGTATTTTAATCTTCAAAAAATGTTTCTAAAAATTCATACCGATTAGGTATATTCTCTATTACCCAATTTTCAATATTTTGAGATAATCGTCTTGGATAATTAACCATAGTATATACGAATATAGCTGTTTCAGGTATGTCTTCTACGTTTGGATTATCCTCCGCATATTCCGTTACAAAAATGCCATCTGCGTTTTGGGCATTTTTCCAGGCTGTACTTGTTCCATACCTTTTTTCAAAATAAACATGTACAGTTTCATGAAAAACCGTTTCTTCGAGTTGATTATCCGCTATTCTTTCATCTATTCTCTCATCAGAGATGAAGAAAAATTTACCATCGGGTTCAGCAGAAGCTCTACTCTCACCAGAAAATACGGCTACATGATTTAATTCATCCCTCATAAAAACAGGTAACTTACCTAATTTGTCTGTTAATTTATTAGCATACTCGGTGGCCCGTTGCAAAGTTCCAAAATTACTACGGCACCAAATACCAATTTTTTTACCACCAGTAAACGTCGCTTCAAAAACATAAGCGTTTGAGTCTAGTGTGGGATCTACCCCAGGTATTTCTTTTTCAAACTGTCCTAAATAATCAATACTTAAAAATGTGTCTGGGTCTGTAGACTTTATATAATCGATACCAGTGCCAGATACCGAAAACTCAAATAAAGGTGTATTATCTCCCTCATTGGTATTTTCGCCATCACCACCATTTTCTTGATTTTTAAGATCATCTCTTACAAATATTTTTTCATCTGAGGTACAATTAGTAAATACTAATATTATCGACAGATAAAAAATACTACAATAACTATTTAATTTCATAATTTATATTTTTATTAAGCTATTCTTTAAAAGAACATTTCTAAAAATTTATATCTATTGGGTATATTAATTTTTATCCATTGTTCTATTTCCTTTGATAATCTGTTTGGATTTGTTTTCATGGTGTAAACAAATAATGCCGTTTCCGCAATATCTTCTTGATAGGGTTTGCTTTTAGCGTATTCTGTGATGAATGCTTTATCTGTGGCCTGATTTTTTTTCCACATTTTACTTTTCGCATATTTTAAATCGAATGTTACGTGGCTTGTTTCATGAAAAACCGTTTCTTCTAAATCGTTATTGCGTATTCTTGTATCCATATTATCGGAATACAGCACAAAAAAACCACCCACATCTTCAGCAAAAGCCGTATGATCTCCGGTATGAATCACGACATGGTTTAAAGTATTACGCATAAATGACGGTAACTTACCCAACCTACTTGTTAATTTATCTGCGTATGCTTTGGCTTTTTTCTTATTACCAAAACTACTGTGCAACCAAATTTCAACAGATTTATCATTGGAAAAATGAGCTTTAAACACATAAGTGCCATTATCAATTAAACCTTCATCTGAAAGTCCACCTGGCATTTCTTTTGTATGTTGACCAATGTATTTAAGATTTAGAAATGCATCATTATCGGTTTCTCTAATAAAATCTATTTCTGTTGCCGTAATAGAGGTTCTAAATAAAGGTTTTGTTTCTTCCTTTATTTTATGAGCAACTTTAGACATATCATTTTGCGACGAATCGTTTCGTTGTATATTTTTACACCCCACTACAAGCGCCATTAAAGAGGTTATGACAATATATTTTTTCATTCTTTCGATACTTTATTAATTTATCTATTTATTTTATTTACAAGGCTTCAAAAAATATGGTTCCCGTAGTTTCGCTTCCATCTGAAGTTTTTGTTAAAGTAAATTGAGACAGTTCTATAAATCCTTCGGAATTTGAGTAACTTCCAAAGGCTTTAAATGTATATTCAACGGTTCCACTATCCGATTCACATGTAAAGGTTTTTTCGGCTATAATAACTTCTGATCCGCCATCTTCTTCTCCAAAGAATACCCCTAATTCAAAATCATTATTACAACCTAGGTTTAAGAAATCTCCAGAAAGGATATATTCATTACAGTTTTCTGGATTTTGAGTTAATTTTCCATTACCAAAACTTTCGTTTCCATCAATATTTACAATGCTACTATATTCTCCTTCAAAACCACACCTATCTCTTTCATCTCCAACACCATCTGTAATTTGTTCGATAAATAAGTTTCCTGTAATACTTTCTCCATCTCCTGTAAGGGTGTAGCCAAAAAACTCCATAAACCCATCATTACCACTAAAAAAACCAGTGGCATTAAACGTGTATTCTACGGTATCTCCGGCTTCATTAGTACAATTAAAAGTAGCATTTTCAATAATAGCGTTTCCTTCATTTCCGCCTTCTACAAAAGGCTCTAAGAATAGTATAAACTCTATATTTTCATTGGTACATCCTAAATTTAAAAAGTCTCCGCTTATAGATATTTCGTTACAACTTGGTAATAAAGATGCTACTATAATGGTTTCTCCATTGTTTGAGTCTCTGGCTTGTAGTTCGCCTTCAAAATTACTAAAATCGAAATCTAAATTACAACCTTTATATGGGTCTGTACCATTAATAAACTCGTCTATATTAGATATTCCATCATCATCACAATCTGAACTTCCCCATATGTCATTATCAGAATTAAAACCAACATATCCTTTTTCTTGTTCTGGTACACATGGGTTTTGTGGTGCCTCATCCAAGAAATCTGGCACCCCATCTCCATCGGTATCGGTATCCTCGTTTACGTAGGGATTACGCGTTTTATCTTCAAACTCATCTCCATTTGATACCCCATCACCATCACAATCTGCGTTTTGCCAAGCAGCATTAAAAACATTGAAATTAGTATATGTACCGTCTTTAACAGGTAAACATGGATCGTCAGGAAATTCGTCTAAACTATTAAGCACGCCATCACCATCATTATCCGCTGCGCTACTTATAAATTCATGATTATCTATACACGAATAGTTGAAAACCATTGTGAAAATAACTAACACAAAAGGCCATTTTATATTTATATTGTTTTTCATATTTCTTGTTATTTTTGATTATAATGGTCTAATAATGAGTGTTCCTGTAGTAACCCTTTCATCATCTGGAATATCGTCTCCTAGTTGTGTAATGATATATGTTAACTCTACCGTTCTAGAAGCACCAGCGTAGGTTCCTATGCCTTCTATTGTAAAGGTTCTTGAAGATACCCTGTCTTCTGCTAAGCAAGAATACTCTGTACGCTCTACAAATACTCTACCATTTGATGATGTTTGATCTACAGGCTCAAAAAAGAATGGTATACTCACATTATCATTAAAACATCCTTGATTAAATATACCGCCACCAGTGAATGAGATGGTGCCGCAATTTCCTCCAATAACACCTATAGTTACACCTTCTCCGTTGTTAGAATCTACCGTTCTTAACTCTCTGGCGTAATTTTCTAGCTCGAAGTTAAATATGTCGTTACACGGTAAATTTGGAAAAGGATAAGGCGATCTTCCAGCAGCAACTTCATCACCATTAGAAATCCCATTACCATTACAGTCTCCAGCTGCCCAAACTTCGTTCTCCGCATCGAAACCTTGATACCCAATAAATTGTTCTGGTAAGCATGGATTATTCGGGTCTGAATCTACATCATCACGAAGACCATCACCATCGGTATCTCCTATTGATGATTCATCAAAATAAGGATTACTACCGCTATTTAATTCATCTATATTAGAAATCCCATCTTGGTCACAATCGGCTTCACGCCAAATACTATTATATGAATTGTATCCGGTATAATTTACATCTTGTAAAGGTAAGCATGGGCTGTTTGGGTCGCTGTCCATGCTGTTTTCTATACCATCTCCGTCTGGGTCGTTTAAATTTCTACGAATGGTTACGTTGGATATTTTTGTTTCTTGTAGTTTTTTAACTTCAATAACTAGATTAACTTCGTCTGTAATATCTGAGTTAAAAAACTCTGGGTTTTCAACAATTATTTCTCCGTATCGCAACCCCAGTACAACACTATTTTCGGGTACCTGAGAAATTAAAGAAAATGTTACTTCGCCTTTGTTTGAGTTTCCTTTTAAAAAGCCTAGGGTATCTAGTTTTCTAACTACAAGTGGTGCTTCAATTGTAAAATCTTCAGTGTTTACTGATACCTCTGAGGTATTATCATTAGACTCATCACAAGAAAAGGAAATGGATAAGATAAATATACCTATTATAAATTTTAATTTTTTTTTCATAATTATATCTTTTATATTCTCGACTTACTGTCTTGGATTTTGTTCTATTTCTGGATTGGCCTTAATGTAATTGGTTGCTATAGGTAATGCCCAATTAAGACTGTTTGGAGTTAAGGATGCTGTTTCTCCATTAAAGCTATGTGTAACAGTTATGTTGGCATTATCAAAACGATTGTAACGTTTAATATCAAAAATTCTTAATGTACTCATTGCTTTTTCTCTTCTAATTTCATCTTTTACAAAAGCAATTAAATTATCTTGGTTTGTTATGTTAATAGGTGAATAAGTTCCAGTTTCAAAACGATTAACTCTTAAAGTATTTAAATCGTTATTTGCAGCATCAATGTTTCCTAATCTAGCATTACATTCGGCGCGCATTAAATAAAGGTCGGCGGTTGTTAAAGATACATTGGTGTTATTATTAGCTCTATGGGCAACAAATACAGGGTTTTCTATCTCTGCAAAGAAATAGGTTTTAGCATCTGCAAACCATTTTTTTCTTTGATCGGTATCATCATACAAGCTATAAAATTCTGGTGAGGTAACTATGGTAAATCCTCCAGAATCTTTAAACCAAATTAATTGTTCGTCTTGAACAGCCAAAGGATACGCTAATACATTTGCATCTCTTGGGTCTGCACTGTCATTATTAATATCTCTTAGGTTGTTTTTTAAAGCTAAACCTTTATTTACTGCTTTTAACGCCTCTTCGTATTTAGCTTGGTAAATTAAAACTCGTGCTAAAAAGGTATAGGCTCCAGCTTTAGATGGTCTAAAACTTAAGTTTGCTGGTTGTAAATCTGGTAAAGCATCTATGTTATTATTAATATCGTTAAGAATAAGATCATAAACCCCGGCAACTGACGCTCTTGTAAAGTCTGATCCTTCTAGCTCAATACCTTCTCTTATAGGTACTCCTAAATCTCTATCTGCCGTTTCAGGATTGTAATGCACACTGTAAATATTTACTAAATTAAAATAAGCAAAGGCCCGTTGTAAAGACGCATCAGCTCTAATTTCTGCAATAGCTTCTGGGGTACCATTCTCTACCGTTTTTAAACCTTCAAGCACTACGTTTGCAACGTAAATTTGATTATAATATCTAATCCAATTGTTATCATCGCCATTTTCTGTAGAAATCTGTTCTTTAAATAAATACAGATTTATTTCTTCTGGACTTATACCAAAACTAGCTCGTACCTGTTCTGTAAGTAAGTAATTATCGCTGGCGATAATGGTAAAATCATGATGCGTACCAAAACCTTGCGTAAAGTTTACATTTGGGTCTGGTTCTACTTGATCTAATAAAGCTCTAAACTCTTCAACTTTAGAAGGTATTACCTGTCCTTTTGGTTGAAAATCTAAGAAATTGTCTCTAGTACATCCCGTTAATACGATCGATACTAATATAATAATGATATATTTTGTAGTTTTCATAAATATGGATATTAAAATGTTGTCGTTATATTAAGTGTAAAAGTTGGAGGAATTGGTATTGTTCGACTTACAGGATCGACATCCCATTTGTTAAAATTCCAGACTTTTAGGTTATCTGCTTGTAGGCTTACAGTAAAGCTATTCATCGATAATTTTTTAGTCAAACTTTCTGGAAACTGGTAGGATAGATTTACTTGAGCTAAACGAATATATGAAGCATCATCGGTATTTCTATCCGATTCATTTAGATATAAATAAAGTGGTGTTTGGGTTTCATTTGGCGATGTAAGTCTTGGCACATCTGTGAGTAGCTCGTCACCAGGTTGCTGCCACCTGCTAATATAATCACTATATACATTAGTTTGAAAAAATCTAGGATCATAATTTTTTTCGAATCTAAATCTATTTCCACCAGAATATACCGTAAGCACACGTAATGATAAATTTTGATAAGTAGCGGTATTGGTTAAAGAACCTGTACGAGTAGGTGATCTAGACCCCTCGCTTTTTAAAGCTTCTATGGCTCCAATATCGCCACCTACTTCTACAATATCGTTATTTTCATTAAAAAATGATGGATTACCTGTTGTGCTTAAACCAGCATATCTAAAGCTATAAAAATTATCAATAGGATCACCAACTACATATGAATTAGCATCATATTGTGTGAAAAGGAAAATTTCTCCTGGATTACTTTCGTCTATACTTGTTATTTTATTTTTATTTTGACTGTAAAGTATTCTTGTATCAAATTTAAAATCTTTAGTATCCATAATTCTTAAACCTAAATCGATATCAATACCTCTATTGTATAATTCTGCTACATTTAGAAAAGAAGAAGACAAACCATAGGTTGGACTTATATTACGTCTAGCCAGTAAATCTTTACTATTTCTGTCATAGTATTCTACACTTCCATAAATTCTATTTTTAGCCATAGAGAAATCAACACCCAAATTAAAAGTTTTTGTTTTCTCTAAACGTAATGTTGGATTAGGAGGGTTTGAAATAGTAAGATAATTATTTAAAAAACTTCCTTGGTCTCTGCCTTGTCTGGCTACTAAAAACGGCGATGTATTTCTATCTACATTTCCGCCAGAACCATAGGTTGCTCTTAAATTAAGGTTATCGAAAAACGTTGAATTAAAGAAATTTTCTTTAGTTATATTCCATTTTAAACCTACTGAAAATAAAGGAATATTTCTAAAATCATCCGACGCACCAAATAAGTTAGTATCATCCAACCTCATACTTCCCGAAATGGTATAACGTTTGTCGAAATTATAAGCACCATTAATATAGTATGAAAGAAATCTATTTTCATTAAATGTTAATCTAGAGTTTGAATTAATCAATCGTTGTCCGCCAAAAATTGGACTAGGATAGAGTGTATTTAAATTAGGTTGTGTAAAAATTAAAGATTGATCGTTATATCCAAACTTTCTATCTCTATTAAACTCTGTAATTTGTTTTCGTACCTCGTACCCAGCTATGGCATCAATGTTATGAAGTCCGTCATTAAAACTTTTTGAATAATTTAATTGACCTCTAAAAGTATTATCTGTAGTACTTCTTGTAGACATATCTAATAATGATCCTAAAGAAACAGGTGTTTCTATAACTTGACCATTGGCATCTACTTGAGCAAAAGAGTTTACTAAATTTCTAGTTGTAAATCTATTTTCGTTAAGTAGATTTCTACCAAAAAATGATGACCATAAATATTGGTAACTTAAGTCTATTTTTAGGCCGTCTAATATTTCGTAATTCAGTCCTGTTTGAATACGAATATCTGTTGATGTTGATGTATTATCAACATTATCAGACTCTTGTTTAAGATTAAACGTCCAAGGATACGGATAACCTTGTCTTTGAGCTAATTGAGAACTTTCTATATTTACGCCACCTTGCATAGGCAGATAATTACCATTATCGTCCACAATACGTTCAAATATTGGGTAATTTATTAAGTAATCTACAGGTCCTGTACCAATACCATTTTTACTTTTGGTTTGCGAAATATTACTAGAAAATCTAGCTTGCAACTTATCTGTAAACTTGTAATTGCCAGCAACATTTAAAATAAATTGATCGGACTTATCATTTACAATTTCACCTTTGTTTTGATTATAAACAAGTGACGAATTAAAATTGTATTTTTCAGTACCACCAGATATACTTAGGTTATATTGGTTCCACAGGCGTTGTCTTAAAAATAGTCTTGAATACTCCTCTCTACCATCATTGTTTCTAAGAGCATTTATTCTGCTATCAGCGGTAGCAATATCAATATCACCTCTTTGAAGCCTAAGTAAAGTTTCTCTAACCGAGTTGGTTTGATATAACGAAAACTCATTTAGGGTTCCATCAAATAATTTCCTTTGCTGTGAATACTGCTCAAAGTTAAACAACTCAATTTGATAATCGACCTGAGTACTTGGGTCTGCATAAGGTGCTTGAAAAATATCTTGCTTTAAAGTTACTGAGGAATTTATAGAAAGATTTACCGAGAGTTTACTATTCTTTTTTCCTTTTTTAGTAGTAATCACAATAACACCATTTGCAGCACGAATTCCCCATATAGATGTTGCGGCAGCATCTTTTAAAATAGTAATAGTTTCTACATCATTTGGATTTATAGTACCAAAACCTCCTGGTATAGCAAATCCATCAACAACAACCAAAGGCTCGGTAGTAGCATTAATAGAACTTCTACCGCGAATTACTAGACCAATATTATTTTTTTCCTGAATAAAAGGATCAAATTGCACACCTGGAGCTTCTCCTGCAATTTTGCCAATAATACTCTGATTTATTTTTCGCTCTAAAACCTTAGTATTAATTTTTGCAAAAGATCCGGTTACGCGCTCTTTACTAATCTTTTGATACCCAGTAGAAAATATTTCTACCCCATCCAATTCTTCTGCTGAAGGGCTCATTTTTATATCATAACTTGTTCTGCTATCTACGGTTAATTCCACATCTCCATAACCTAAATACGAAAACAATAATACGTCTCCTACTCTTGTATTTAATCTAAATTTACCATCAAAATCGGTAGTTACACCTTTGTTTGTTCCTTTTATAATAACAGTAACTCCTAATAAAGGTGTATTACTTTCGTCTGTAACGATGCCCTTAATAGTTTTTTGAAAGACTTTTAAGTTTGATTCTTTCCATTTTTCTTCAAAAAAATCGATGTCTTTACCTGTAGCATACTTGCTACGCTTTAGACCATAACTTTGAGAAAATGTTAAAAACAAACCTGTAACTAATAATGTTTTCTTTAAAACATGCTGAAGTTTAATTTTCATAGATGATAGTTTTTTAATGATCTGAATAAAAATCATATTATTAATAATTTAACACTTATTAATTTTTGATATATTTTATTCTTTACAATCGTACATATTTAAATAATTTAACACCATAAAGGTAATTTTATTAAATATAATTCAAAAGTCGATTTTTAGGGAAAATAAACTTTTTTTGAGTGAAACAACTTTTATAAACTTTAATAAAAAGGATTCAATGGTTTAATTAATGATTTATTAATTTTATTTAAAAACCTTATTAACACTACAAACTAATGTTATTTCAACTGAGGCATTAGAGGGTAAAGATGCTACACCTATTGCTGCGCGGCTTCCAATACTTTTAATTCCCAAAACATCTATAACAATCTCTGATGCAAAATCTGCTATTTTTGAATGAGCTGTAAATCCTGCTTCTGTATTTAAAAAAATATTCATTTGTAACACTGAAGCTATTTTTTCATTCAATTCTAAACAATTAAGAGCAGCTCCCATCGCATTTAGTGTCGCTAGCTCTACAGCTTCCCTGTATGCATCTACAGGAACCGAAGCTTTTATTTCACCAGAATAAAGTAATACACCATCTTTTCGAGGTGTCATGCCCGATGTATATATAACATCAGCATGCCTTACAGCTGGAATATACTTACCTTGTGGTATTGGATTTTTATTTACTTCTTTCATAAAGAATATATTTCAACCATTTTTACAATTCGTTTTGCTGCTTCAACTGCTGCATCATGGTCTTGTGAAAAATTAAGCCTAATACTATCGTTTAAATGAGGCGCAAATTCTGATGCAGGCGTAACAGTTATATGTGCTTGATATCTTAACAGGCGAACAAACATATTTAAATCGACACTTAATGCTGGTAATTTAGGAAACAAGTAACTTCCTGCTTGAGGTGTTGCTGTTTGAAGATTTGCATCCCTAAAAATCTTGAGCAACTCATCCCGTATAGCTTCATGTTGGTTAATTCTATCCTCCAACCAACCATCAGGTTCGTTAAACCAAGTTTTAAAAACAGCTTGATTATAACCTGCCGCTCTTAAAGAAACAATAGCTTGCAGGCGTTCCATTCTATCAATTATACTTGATGTTCCAAAAGCGGCTCCAAGGCGATATCCACTTAAAGATTCTGTTTTAGAAGGTCCCATTATTGTAATAAGATTTTCTGGCTGTACTTTACAAGAACGCAAGTGCGTGTATGTCTCACCACTATACAACATTCTTGAATATAATTGATCTACAATTACAGTAACCTTATAATTGTTGGCCAAAACAGCTATTTTGTCTATTACTTCTTTTGAATATACTAACCCTGTAGGGTTGTTAGGTGTAGAGAAAACTAAAACTTTAGTATCATTTTTAAAAGCCATTTCTAGCTCATTAAGATCGAGACCACTTTTAGAAGGCGACTCTAAATAGCGCAGTGTAACGGGTACTACTTCTCCTCCAAAAAACTTAACTAATTTTCTATTAGCAAAATAATCAGGCTCAACAACAGCTACTTTAGTTCCAGTAGCTACAGTTGCACCAAGAGCCAAAAATAATGCGCCTTGCGTTCCAGGTGTTAAAATTAACTCACTATCAGCTAGTACTGGCTTCTTTGTAAAGTCTCCAAGGTGTTTTGCTAAAGTTTTTCTTATATCAAAAGCACCTCTATACTCTGTGTAAGCTTGAGCTCCTCCTTGTTTAAAGCCATTTAACCAATAATTTTCAGAATTTGGAGTTGGAGGAAACGCATCCACATTACCATGAGAAAAATCAACAGGTATTCCATCGAGTTTCTTACCTTTCATTACATTGTCAAGTAGACTTAAGTCTTGTCTTACTTCTTGACCTGGAGCATTTTCAGCCTCAAGTGCTTTAAATTTCTCATCTAACACTGTAGTTTTTAAATTCGCAATCATATCGCAGCATTTGTCTTTTAATTAATGTATTTTGCTTTTTTACTTGTTGAATATATAAAATATTGATATTATTATTAATAATACATCAAAAATACAACCTACTACCTATGCTTTAAAATTGATTAGTTGTTATTTTTAATATATTTACCGTTTAAAAAACAGAAATACAATAAAAAACTAACGATTCAATGGTAGATAATACAGATAAAAAAATATTGGATATTTTAAAAGAAAATTCTCGCTTATCATTTGCAGATCTAGGAAGAAAAATAAATTTATCTCCATCTTCAGTTAGAGAGCGTGTACAAAAACTAGAAGAAGAAGGTGTTATTAAAAAATATGATATTCAAATAAACAATAAAATGCTGGGCTTTGACTTAGAAGCATTCATTTTATTAAAAGTTTTTCCTGGAAAGTTGAAATATGTAATTGATAAAGTTAATGAATTTCCTGAAATTACAGTAGCTCATCGCATTACAGGAAATCAAAATATTCATTTAAAAGTTGTTGTAGAAAATCAAATATGTTTACAAAAACTGCTAGATAAATTAATGCAGTTTGGAGATACAAATACATTTTTAATTCTTTCTGAAATATCAGAATAAGTCAATTTTAAATTTATAACACCTAGGCTAGTGTATTAATATAAAACTAAAAATCTTAAAGATAAGAGTAGATGAGAAACTTACCACGGATTGGAAAATCTTGCACTGTAGACTCTGTAAAAAAGTCTTTAGAGCTTAATTTAAGGGCTTTTAATTCTTCTGGAATCGTATTTAATTCTGTGTAAAATAGAAATAAAGAACTCCTTATTTTAACTTATGTTTGGTAAGCTTAAAATAATCTACTAGTACTACTTCTAATAATTATAATTTAGAAATAGCAATTGAAGTGTCCAAATTAGTAAGAATTAAAAAAACAAAGTTTTTATTTTTTATTCTACTCCACAATTTTTTGTTTTGATTCGGTTTGGAACATTATATTTTATTGTATTTAGCAATTTTTTATGCGCATTGTTGTGGATTGTTTTAAAATATTGAATATCCAAATATTATAGATAGATTCTTATAATCAGAACTCCAGAAATTATATTTGTTTAAAAGTTTTCTATTTGTATGATATCTCAATTCTATACTATATTTTTCATTAAACTTATAACCTAAACCTATAGCTGTGTTTCTAGCTGTCTGAATATTAAATGTATTTAAATTTGAGCCATCTAATCTAGATAGTTCAATTGATGAGTTTAAATTAAGATCAACTATAAAAGAAAAATTAATAAAAATTTTTGAATTTTCATTAACATAAAAATAATGTCTAAGTCCAATAGGAATGTCAATGGATTTATAATCTGAATTTATAATAAGTTTTCCTCCAGAAACATTGTTGGTTTCGATTATTTTTTTAGATATAAAATATTGATATGTTGGTTCTACTATGATAGCCCATTTATTTTTATTGAATGGTAAAATAAACTCAGCTTCAATTCCAAGTCCAAAGTTTAATTTATTATTAAAATTGGTATCACCATAAATAGAGTTAGAATGTTCTAGTGTTAATGAAGAATTATTAATGCTAGGCCTAATATTTAAGTTAAATAAATCCTTTTGTTTCTTTTTGTAAAAATTAACTATTTCCAAGTTATTGTATTTAACAAATAAATTAACCAAATCTCTCTTATTATAATTAATCTTTTCAATATCATTTTTTGAAATGTTTTCAGATTGTAAATTAATCCATAATTGCTGTCTGAATTTATTGTTATTTTTTTTTGCTGAATTATCAGCTAGTAAATAACTTTTGAAAACAAGCGGCTCAATTTTAGAGTTATTTTTTTTATAAAAAAATCGTTTTGAATTTTCGTTTTCAAAATAGTATAAGCATGCTTTCCCCTCAACTAATACTTTTAAAAATAAAAGTTCATCACTAAATATAGGATTTCTATCGTGACTTAAATGCTGCAAGTTTTCCGAGGACTTATCAAGTTTTACATTTTCTCTAATGTGTTTTGATACATTATAAATTGTTACTTCTTTTATGTTATCTATTGTAATTGTTTTAACATTATTATTTTTAGATAATTTAATTTGAAATTCAGTTGGATTATTCATCCAATCAATATTCTTAATTAGACATTCTGTTTTTTGCCCATCATTATTTACATAAAAGCCTTTTTCAAACTTTATTTGAGAGTAGCAATTAAAAGTTAAAATTAAGATATATAGAGTAATTAGATTCTTTTTCATGTAATTTTTAATTATTATTTTCTAACTTATGTATTATGCTTATATAGGTTGACCTTTTTTTAGGTTAATTTATACCGTTCAAACTATTTTTTTAGCCGTTTAGAAGGCAAAAAATATTTTGAACTATGTTTGTTTTTAAATTGTAAGTTCCGTCAAATTTACATTATTTTTTCGATACGATTTGTATTTGATGTTTGGATTTAAATGTACTTCTGCTGGTTTTCTTAAGTCTAGGCTAAAATGTGTTCTTAAATTATTGTAAATATCTACAGCTTGTTTAGCTGATTTTTGAGCAATATGAGTGTTTTTAAGACAGTTTCTAAGTCCGTATTCATATTTCAAAGTTCTATTGATTCTCTCAGCAATAGCGTTTTCATATGTGTCATATTGCTCTGTCATGCTCATTGTTATTCCATTATTTTCAGCAAACTGGGTATATTCAGGGCAACAGTATTGCATACCTCTATCAGAATGATGAATCAATTTTTTTGATGGATATTTTCTGTTTTTTAAAGCCATTTTTAAAGCATCTTTACAGAGTGATACCCTCATATGGTCATCTAATTTATATCCCATAATTTTCTTAGAGTATGCATCGGTTACAATTGCTAAATAGTTGTGTCCTTTTTCTGTTTTAATGTATGTAATATCGCTTACCCAAAGTTGTTCGGGTCTAGTAGGTATTTTGTTTTGAATGAGGTTTTTATATTTTTTAAATAGATGATTAGAGTTTGTGGTAGTTATGTAGTTTTTGAGTTTAGGGACGAGTAAATTATGCAGTCTTAATACATCAAAAAACTTATCTCTACCGATTTTAATTCTTTGTTCTATCAACTGATTTTTAAGTTCTTTATAGAGTTTTTTACCCCCAGTTCTGGAGCTTACTTTTTTACGATATTCTTTGACCATCGTAATTATTTTAGTGTCGTTTATCGCTTTAGTTTGTTTTACTTTTTCTCTTTTGTAAAAGGCTTGTTTACTAATCCCAAAACATTGATAGAGCCATTTTCTTTTAAAATTTTTTTCTTCTTTAGTTCTATCTCTTTTGCTAATGTTTTGGGTAGCGACTTTTTTGACAAATCGACGCCAGTAATGATTTCCATATCAGCAATAATATCTTGCTGAAAGTCCTTTACAAACTCCAGTTCTTCAATACGTTCCTTTAGTTTTTTAATTTCGTCTAGTTTACTCATACCTGCGTTTTGTTGGACTAAAGTACTATATTTTTTGATCCAATACCCAATTGTAGTTCTAGGAACGTCATATTTTTTGGAAGCAAAGTTAGTAGAAATCTGGCCATTTTGAATTTGGTCAACGACAGATAATTTGAGTTCAAGTGTTGCTTTTTGATAGCTTTTTTTTCGCCAGTGTTCTTTTTGTGTTTTCATAAGTGACTATAATTAAATGTTTAATTTTTAGTCAACCTATTTCAGGACGCTTCATTGTTCATATTATTGCCAACGTGTTTCTTTAGTTTGTATTAAATATCTTTATGTAGTAACAGAGGAGAACTATAACGTGTTTTAGATTTGAAGGTCCCTTACACGTACGAGTCCTCTGTTTCTATAAAGTTGCAAAGAACCATTTGGAATACCAGGCGTATAAAACCCCGATAAAGGAAGTAGTTTTTGCAACATATTTAATCATTCTAATTGTAAAAATATGAAAAATTACCAAGAAGTAGTAGGAATTGATGTGTCAAAAAAGACGATTGATGCTTATTGTTATCATGCCCAAGTACACAAAGAGTTTAAGAACGATTTAACTGGTTACAAAAGCCTAATAAAATGGGTTTTAAAAGCAACAAAAGAGAGTGCTGTTTTTTATTGTTTTGAGAATACCGGTTATTATTCCTTAAAGTTGGCACTTTATTTACACAGTAAAAAAGTTATTTACGTAGAGGAGAGTCCGTTAAAAATTAAACGTTCATCTGGCATTGTAAAAGAAAAAACTGATAAGTTAGATGCTCAGGTAATTGCTAGGTATGGTTGGCTTTACCGGGAGGAATTAACTCCAAGTACTGTTAAAAGTAGCGCTCATTTAGAGTTGGGTAGATTGTTAGCTTTAAGAGATCAGTTGGTTAGAAATAATTCAGGTTTAAAAGGTACTTTAAAAGAGATGAAAGTACTTTTAACAAGCTCTACAACAGATTTAGGTTGTATCAGTTTAAAACGAAGTATTGACTATCTCACAAAACAAGTCAAGGCAATAGAAATTAGAATTGAAGAAATAATTTTTGACGATATTTCTATGAGTAAAAACTACGAATTACTTAGAAGCATGAGAGGAATTGGCTTTGTTGTTGCTTGTCAACTTATTTATCATACAGGTAATTTTACGAGGTTTAAAAGCTGGCGATCGTTCTCTAGTTATTGTGGAACCGCACCTTTTGAACATAGCTCTGGAACCAGTATTCATAGGCGAAAACAGTGTCATTATTTAGGAGATAGAAAAATGAAAAGTTTGTTGAGTATGGCAAGTGTTTCTGCTATACAACATGATAGTGAACTAAAGTTATATTATCAAAAAAAATTAGCAGAAGGAAAAGATAAAATGTTAGCGATAAACAATGTGAGAAATAAACTAATAGCAAGAGCATTTGCGGTTGTTAAAAGAGGAACGCCCTATGTTGTACTTCAAAATCATATGGCTTAAAAAAAACTAAATTTTATTAGGATTTGATCTTGGAATACGTGTTATAAAAAGTTGCGGTTTTATGAACGGCAGATTTTCCGCAGGAAAATCAAAGTTTATAAAAATGCAACAAACTTTTGGTTAAGCTAAAATTAAGCAATTTTTTATACACGGTGTTGTGGTGTCGTTTTTTTATTCAATTCTTTTTCCAGTTTTATCAATTTTAAACCAACTTTCGCTTTTAGATCGTAAATGGTTATCTAAATCATAATATAAATAACAATCATAAGTTACTGTAGCAATTCCGTTTTCAAAGCTTGAAGCACATTCAAATTGAGGTTTAATTATAATTTCTCCATTTTCATTTGCAAAACCGATTTTTCCGTTTTTTTTGATTCTGAATAAACCTTCGGAAATATAATCAGGTCCATTGTCGTACATATAGACTTCAAAAATTCTTTGTCCTTTCCGATTTATTCCAATTAAATCATAAGTTTCTTTTTTAAGAACAATTCCGAATGTTGTGATTGTATCTTTAAATGTGTAGTATATTTTTTCAGACGTAATTATAGTATCTCCTTTCCGATTTACAAAAGCAAAATCATCTCCCATTTCATAAAATTGATTTTTCGAAATTCTAAATAATGTGTCTTTTGTATTTAATTCAGTTAGCTCAAAATATTCATTTTCATTTGTCCTTGGTTTGAATCTTTGTGAACAAGAAAAAAATGATAAAGTCAAGACTATAATTATTATTTCCTTCATTTTTTGGGTTCGAGTGAGAAATGCACCACAACGAATTGCGGTATGAAATCGTTGGGGATTGCGGGCTACTTTCCTTTCGAGTTACACCGAACTTGATGCGTGGTAGAATGTTTGAATAACCACCTAAACCCCAATGTTTTATACCGCGTGTTGTGCATTCGTTTTTTGTCAATCTCTATATTTAGGATTCAACTTTGTAGGAATTGGGGCATTAGTATCTTTCCACCATTTTTGTAAATCCTTTAAAAGTTCTTCTACCTTTTCAGGCTTGACTTCTGCTAAGTTGTTTTGCTCTCCAATATCTTCAGACAAGTTAAATAATTCAATGGCATCATCTTCAAAATAGTAATGCATTTTCCAATTGCCTTTGCGTATCACAGAACCAGGCCTTGTTCTAAATAAAGGGTCTCTGTTTTCGTTGTCTTTTCTATTATAAGCCTCCAAATAGATTGGGAAATGCCAAAATAATGGGCGTTCTAGTGTTTCCGTTTTTCCTTCTAGCACCGAAGAGATATTATCTCCATCTAATTCCAGTTGGGTATTCTCAATACCAGCATAATTCAAAATAGTTGGAAAGATATCGAGATTGGTTATTGGTACATCGCTCTTTGTATTCGGTTTAATTTTGTTATTATAAACAAAGAAAAAGGGCTCTCGAATACCGCCTTCGTAATAACTCCCCTTTCCTGCTCGTAAAGGTTTTTGTTTGGTTATTCCATACAAACCTCCGTTATCTGAAGTAAATACAATCAAAGTATTATCAAAAATATTTTTGTCTTTTAATTTTTTGATAAGCACCCCAATATTTCTATCTAGATTATCTACCATGGTAGCATACTCATAGTTTTTTTGACCATTCCAAGGTGCCTTATTCTTATATTTAGGTAACAAGCTATCTATTGGCATTATAGGGGTATGTACTGCATAGGGAGAATAGTATAAAAAGAATGGAGAAGCAATATTATCAACAAATTCTATAGCCTTTTCCATAACCAAATCAGTTAAATATTCACTTTTCCCATTAGCAATATTCACGTTTTTATAAGGCGGGTAGTAACTTTTTGGAAGGCCTGCATGACTACCACCTATATTTATATCAAAACCATCTTCAAGTGGGTTATGACTCAAGTGCCACTTACCTGCATGACAGGTAGTATACCCATTACTTTTTAAGACTTCAGGAATTACAGTGAATTTTGAAGCTAAGAGGTTTGTGTTTTTTGTTGGAATTAATTTACGGTCTTTAGCTTGTCCTCTTTCAGAAGAATTCACCGTATATATTCCATGACGTGGGGTCCACATTCCAGTCATTAAACAGGCTCTACTTGGTGCGCAGTTTGCTGATGCAGCATAACCATTGGTAAATACCATACCTTTGGTAGAGAGCGCATCAATATTAGGTGTTTCGTAATATTCACTTCCCATAAAACCAACATCTTTCCAACCCATGTCATCAATGTTTATAATGACTATGTTGGGCTTAGTCCTATTTTTATCTGTTAATCTAATGCTACAAGAACTAACTGATAAAACCAGAATAATAGAAATGACTATTATTAACCTCTTATTTTTATATTTATCTACACAAAATCTCATATTCTCTTTTTTTAAATGATGCACAACGTTGTTGTATAAGCTTTGTTGCGTTGTTTAAGCAGTGAATTTACTAAATAAAACACGAACGGCGAAATTCCGAAGGAATTTCCCAAGTGAGCAAAAACTAGCAATAAAGTTTATACGGTGTTGCAAGTAGTAGCTTTTTTATATTACAATTTATTTTTCCCATTTTTAGAAATTCAGAGATTGAGTAAATATTCCGCAATTTTAGTTTCTCTATAAACTGACTAATTCAGGTTAATGACAGAATTTGTACTGATTTTATTTCTAATTTTGATTTT
This sequence comes from Polaribacter butkevichii, assembly GCF_038024105.1. Classification (NCBI taxonomy): domain Bacteria; kingdom Pseudomonadati; phylum Bacteroidota; class Flavobacteriia; order Flavobacteriales; family Flavobacteriaceae; genus Polaribacter; species Polaribacter butkevichii. Next base: position 2,050,867 of record NZ_CP150661.1, on the reverse strand, counting down.
CTCGCTTTGAATAAATTCCGTCTTCCAAAATTATAATACTTTATTAAATTTTATTAGCAAGAGAGTGTTCTATTCTTAGATTAATTTCTCTTTTTTATATATAATAAGGTTTCCTATTAGCATAATAAATGAGCTGACTAGCCACATCCAGTAACCAAAGCCATAAAAAATAACTTTTGATTTCGTACTTCCATCATTTACAATAATTTCATCTACAAATAAAAATGAAAGCATAGTAAGAAAAGTTAAAATACTCAGAATAAATGAAATATTTGTATTCTTATAAAATGTTTTCCAAGATATTAAAAGTATTAGGTTAGCAATCCAAGGAAAAGCAGGTAAGTGAAACTTAAATACACCAATCCAACCAAATATTAAGTTTAATAAACCGGAAAAATACTCACAAGTTCCTCCACTTGTACAATAACTTTTTTGAGTTAAAGAAATGATATATATTCCAATACTCAGAAGTAATATTTTTTTTTTCATATTTTATCTTAGTGAATGGAGAATTCTGTAATTCATTCCACCTATTACTTGCAACGTTGTTGTGTTATGAAAAGTTGCGATTAAAATGAACGGCTATTTTCCGTAGGAAAATAGAAGTTTATATAAATGCGACTAATTTTTATTAAGCTAAAATTAAGCAATTTTTTTTACACGGTGTTGCCTAAAGTTGTTTTTTGTTTTTCCTATTTTGGTTATTATTTTCGAGATTTAGCGTTCAAGAGATAATTCCGCCAATATTTTTAATTCCGCAATATTTGGAATTCAACATTTGAGTGTTTTTTCAAGTTTTGACTTACGAGATCTTTCCTAATTTTCAAATTTTGCGTTTGAGTGATAATTCCGCCAAGATTTTCATTCCGCAATAATTGGAAATTCAACATTTGAGTGGTTTCCTTTATTCTTGAAAAACGAGATTTCTCCGCCTTTTAAAATTTTGAGTTTGAGTAAAAATTCCACAAACTTTGTTTTAAGAATCTATATATTTTCAACCTTTTTAATTTTTATAAAAAACTAAATTTTTGACTCGCGAGAGAGTGTCTAACATTTCAAAATTCAAGAGTTTTATTGTTTTTTTTCCAACGGTTTGAGTGGTTCTGGACAATTTTTGGCAACGTTGTTGTGTTATGAAAAGTTGCGATTAAAGTGAACGGCTATTTTCCGAAGGAAAATAGAAGTTTATTAAAAAGCCACTAATTTTTATTAAGCTAAAATTAAGCAATTTTTTTTACACGTTGTTGCCTAAAGTTGTTTTTTGTTTTCCGATTTTGGTTATTATTTTCAAGATTTAGCGTTCGAGTGACAATTCCGCCAACATTTTCAATTCCGCAATATTGGTAATTCAACATTTGAGTGTTTTTTTCATGTTTTGACTTACAAGATCTTTCCTAATTTTTAAATTTTGCGTTTGAGTGAAAGTTCCGCAAAGATTTTCATTCCGCAATAATTGGAAATTCAACATTTGAGTGGTTTCTTTTATTCTTAAAAAGCGAGATTTCTCCGCCTTTTAAATTTTAAGTTTGAGTAAAAATTCCACAAACTTTGTTTTAAGAATCTCTATATTTTCACCCTTTTTAATTTTTATAAAAAACTAAATTTTTGACTCGCGAGAGAGTGTCTAACATTTTAAAATCCAAGAGTTTTATTGTTTTTTTTCCAACGGTTTGAGTGGTTCTGGACAATTTTTGGCAACGTTGTTGTGTTATGAAAAGTTGCGATTAAAATGAACGGCTATTTTCCGAAGGAAAATAGAAGTTTATATAAATGCGACTAATTTTTATTAAGCTAAAATTAAGCAATTTTTTTTACACGGTGTTGCCTAAAGTTGTTTTTTGTTTTTCCTATTTTGGTTATTATTTTCGAGATTTAGCGTTCAAGAGATAATTCCGCCAATATTTTTAATTCCGCAATATTTGGAATTCAACAATTGAGTGTTTTTTCATGTTTTGACTTACGAGATCTTTCCTAATGTTCAAATTTTGAGTTTGAGTGAAAATTCCGCAAAGATTTTCATTCCGCAATAATTGGAAATTCAACATTTGAGTGGTTTCTTTTATTCTTAAAAAACGAGATTTCTCCGCCTTTTTTAAATTTTAAGTTTGAGTAAAAATTCCACAAACTTTGTTTTAAGAATCTCTATATTTTCAACCTTTTTAATGTTTATAAAAAACTAAATTTTTGACTCGCGAGAGAGTGTCTAACATTTTAAAATTCAAGAGTTTTATTGTTTTTTTTCGAACAGTTTGAGTGGTTCTGGACAATTTTTGGCAACGTATTTTTGTATGGAAAGTTGCGATTTTTGTGAACGAGGAATTTCCAACGGAAATTCAGAAGTTTACAAAAATGCAACAGCCTTTGTTTAAGCTAAAAGTAGCAATTTTTTATACAAGTTGTTGGCAAATGCGTGATTTTTTTATTTCGTTCAACTTTTTCATAATTTTCTTTTTTTTCAAAATTCAAACTCTGAGTGAGAATTCCGTAAACTTTATAAATTCAGAGTTTGAGTAAGAATTCCACCATTTTGTTTTTCCGTATTTTGCTAAATTCCGCAAACTTGCTAAATTCAAGGCTTGAGTGAAAATTCCACAATTTTGGATTTTCAGGGTTTGAGTAAATTCCATTTTATTAAATTTTTCAAACTCTCCAATTTTTACAAAATTTCACGAGCGAGAGACTGTTCCATAAATTTTAAATTTCTACATTTTCCGAAATTGGGTTTCGAAAAGAGAGGAAAAGCAAGAAGTAAATTTATAAAACAGACTTTATTTCGGCGCCTTTCCCGAGTTTTTGCCAACGTGTTTGTGTATTGAAAGTTGCGATTTTTATGAACGGCTATTTTCCGCAGGAAAATAGAAGTGAGTAAAAAAGCAACAACTTTTGGTTAAGCTAAAATTAAGCAATTTTTATTACACGTTGTTGTGCAACGTAATTTTATTTAATTTTTAATTCCTAACTTTTCATATCTGTTAATTCTCCGTTCATTAAATTCAAAATAGAATTCTTTCTCTGTTATTTCTTCGTTGATTAAACTTTCAAGATTCTTTACGTTTTCTAATTTATAATAGATTCTTTTATGTTCATTATCTATACCTAATTCAAAACTGTTTTTTGTTTGCGTTAAGATATTTCCTTTGAAATTAGAGTCCATTTTTGAAAAGAAGAATAGTGAATCTTTTTCCAAAATTATATTTCTTGGAAACATCATTAAGACATATTCCGAGCAAATATGAACAGTATCGTTCTTTATAAAAATTTCTGCATAGTCAATTTCTCCATTTTCAAGTTTTATTAAACTACTCGAATACCAGTTTCCATCAATATTCCTTTCCTTTTTAATTCCATTACAGCTTAATAGTATAATAATTGAAAATAATAAAGTCAATTTTTTATTCATTTTCGTATTTCGGTTTATGTTGCACAACGTTGTTGTATATGGTTTGTTGCGTGGTTTAAGCAACTGATTTAGTAAATAATTACCGACCAAGAAAGACAGCGAGGACTTTTGTAAGTAGGCGATAAACCAGCAATAAATTATATACGGTGTTGTATGCCGTTTTATTTATATTTACTTATTAATTTTTTAAAAAGAGCTTTGGGTTTTTTATAATCAATTTTTAAATTCATAATATTCAATGTTATATTGAAAGGAGGTATAAAATCTAAATTGTAGCAATGTTTATTTAATATCTCAAATATTTTTTGAGGATTTTTATTTATATAGCCTTCCATACGCTCTAAGTCACTAATATGAATAATAGATAGTGGTTTTATCTTCAGCTTTCTATCTTTGTAGTCAGTAATTAATTCTTCAAATCTTTTTTGAAATATAATTGACATTAATGGAGTTTGAAGAGCTTTTTCATTGAAAACAATTATTGGATATATTATATAATAGCCTTTACTACTAATTTGATTATCAAACTTGTTAATTTCCGTTCTAAAATTTTTTATAGATTCTACAACTTGATTAATACCGAAATTTTTAAAAAATAAATTTCGATTTCCTTTATAAAAACTATCAATATCTAGAGAATATTTTTCTGCATCATATAAACCTGTAGATTTTACCTCTCCTAGTATTATTTTGTTTTTATTTCTGATATAAATATCAGAGAATTCTTTACCAGATTTTTCTAGATCTTCAAAAAGTTTTATTTTAAACTTACTAGCTTTTTGAAACGAATATTTAATTATACTATCAACATAATTTTCAAAAAAATATCCAACATTTGACCTAAAGTTTGCTATATTATATGTTTTTTTATTTTCTTTTGAAATATTAATTTTTATTTTCTCAAACCAAAAATCATTTATAAACTGAGAGTATGTTTTTTCTAATAAAAAAATATTATCAGTTAATACGTATGTGCTTTTATCAAATTTATAAAATGGATTTTTTCTAATATTTAATAGTTTATGAAAATCATTTGTTTCCATTTTTTCTGATAATTCTTCGAATAAAATTGAACGATGATCTTTTGGGTTTAGCGAATAGTGAAAATCTAACATTTCTTTGGAAGAATTATTAGCAATGAACATACTTAAAATTTCAAAAATAAACTTGTTAGGTTCTAAATTATATTTTTCTTTGATATATTCAGAGACTAATCCTTTGAAATGATCTGTGTTATCTAAATAGTTAAGTAAATGGTAACCTCTATAAGCAATATACATTGGTTCTGAATCAATAATAGATTCATTTAATGGAATAGATTTCGAGTTTAATGTTTCAAAATCTACAATAGATTCTTTTGATTTATCGTCTTCGATTTCAGTTATTGTAGAATTTATTAATAGAATATATCTAAATAAGGCATCCCAAACCTCTACCTTTCTCATTACAAACTTATCGTTGATAGGTATATCTGAGGAAATAATTTCTTCTAAGGCATATAGACAAGTTCGTCGAGTAAAAATAAGGGGGAAATCAGTACTACTATTTGAATATTTTTCTGTAACCTTTAAATAATCATTATATAGGTTTTCATCTATAGGACAGAAGTATTTTAATTCCTTACTTTGAGACTCCAAAGTTTTATCATAAAACAGTCGATTTTTAGGTTTAAGTCTATAGTTAAGTCCTGTAAATTCTGCAATTAAACTTTTTTTATCTATAAAACTGATAATGTCTAATCTATTTTCAGGAACTTCTTCACTAAAAAATTCATTATATCCTAGTATAAGTTGTGGTTTAGGTATCATCTTGGTATATTATCGGATCTTGGTTATAATGGCATACAACGTTGTTGTATATGGTTTGTTGCGTGTTTCAAGCAACTAATTTAGTAAATAATTACCGACCAAGAAAGTCCGCGAGGACTTTCGCAAGTAGGCAAGAAGCCAGCAATAAATTATATACGGTGTTGTAACACGTTTTATTCTGTTATATTATTTTCTGTTTTTATTATAGTATTCCAAATTTCATCTTTATCTGCTTTATTTTCTGCCTCTACTAAAAATTCCATTTCTTCTTTTGTGGCTTTTCTTCCATCTTCTGAAGAAAACTTAATAGTCACTTCAGCTTCTATTTCAAGTTTGTTCAGAGCATAAATATGTTTATTTGTTAGATTTCCAATTCGTGTTTTAATTCCGCTTGGAGTAGGTGGTTTTTCATTATATTCTTGACCATATAAAAATATTTTAATTTTCATATTTTATTTTTTACGAGGTTTTTTAGTTTGATTGATTTCGTCTCTTAGTTTTACTAAAGCATCTTTTTTATCTGTAAAAAGTTGTTCTAACGAATATTCTAAAAGTTCGTAGGCATCTAAAATGTTTTCTTTTGTTATATCAGCATAATGACTTCCTGCATTTCCAATCCATTTGATTGCCAGCAAAAAACCTCCAACTTCTTGATTCGTTTTTTCATAAACTTCAATTCTTTGGTGTAATTGAGTGTCCTTAAGTCCTTTTTTAGTTTGATGCTGTTTAGGAACGTTTAATTCATCTAAAAGTACTTCTACAACAATTCTTATTTTATTGGCACAAGAACTTAAATCCATCCAATATAAGCCGAATGATTTATTTAAGACATTTGAAACAGACTTTGGACAAGATTTTGGAATTGATATAATTTTAGGTGCTGGATAAAAGGAAACTGGCATAAAACTTCTTTGGATTCCAATTTCTTCATCTGAAGGATAATTTTCCTCAGACATTTCTCCAGAAGCTACAACAGTTTCTTTACATTCAGAACATTCATAGTGAATTGAAAAGACATAATCTGAATAATGATATCCTCCATATGAATTCATTTCTTCGGATTTATTCGTTTCATTCCGTAATTGATTGGCTTTATTATTAGATAACAAAACACCTGTTTCACAAGTTGGACAAGGTTTTTTTGTTTTCCAATTCAGCCATATTTTTCTGTTAAATCTCAATGTTTATTTTTAATGTGTTACAACGTTGTTTTGTATGGAAAGTTGCGATTTTTGTGAACGAGGAATTTCCGTAGGAAATTCAGAAGTTGGCAAAAAAGCAACAAGTTTTAGTTTAGCTAAATATAGCAATTTTTTATACAAGGTGTTGGGCACAGTATTTATTTGCATTTTTTTACTTTAATATCTCTTATTGAGTCAAATTTCCGTTCATATTTGAAATTAAACTTTTCTGTCAAGTCACTATAAGTTGATAAGTAAAACTCTGTAAATTTATATTGTTCATCTTCATTTGTCACAATTCCATTTTCGTCCCTTATAATTCCCGAACTTCCTGTTCGTCCGCAATAAAAAACTCCGAGTTTGTCTCTTGGTGGTTCATTAGGATTTTTCTCGGTTGTCCATTCTTCGTTAAAATCTCTGACATCCATTTTCGGTAATTCAGTTTTCTTTCCGTTTTGGTCAATTAAGTAATATTTATGGTCAATAAAGCCATATTTTTGGTCATTACTCAACAGTAAAATTCCGTCATTTGGAATTTCATAAATCAGTCCGTTTTCCGTTTTTTCGAGTAAGATTCCGCAATCTTTTTTGTGAATTATATTGACTCTTCCTCTATAGTCATTCGGTATTAAGAATGTTTCTGGTCCAACAGTATTAATGTTTCTCCAAATTGGCCAAAATGCAATTATTCCGACAATAAAAAGACCAATAGGAATTAATTTTTGTTTCCAAGTTTTTTTTGAAATTAAAATTAGTACAATTCCAATCACAAAAATTGGCAATCCAATTATTACAAAAAACGCAGCAAATGTCAATCCAAATGCTCCGATTGCAAGTAAAGAAATTCCACTGTAAAATAAAATGTTACTTGTCTTAACGTTCATTTTTTATATTGTGCCCAACGTTGTTTTGTATGGAAAGTTGCGTTTTAAGTCGACGGCTATTTTCCGAAGGAAAATAGGAGTTGACAGAAATGCAACAAACCTTTGATTAAGCCAAATTTAGCAATTTTTTATACAAGGTGTTGGCAAATGCGTTATTTTATTTCCATTTTCATATTTCGTTTAATATTCACGTTATTTTTAATTTACAAGTAGTAATTTCATTAAATTCCATTTTTCAGGCATTTCCAATTCCGCAAACTTGATAAATTAAATTCCGAGTAAAAATTCCGCAACTTTGGTTTTCAGCGTTTGAGTGTTTTCCTTTTTTGTAAAATTTAGAAAACTCTCCGATTTTTCAAAATTTTAATTCGCGAGAGAGTGTTTAACTTTTTTCAGAATTCCGATTTACAAACTAAAAAAAAAGCCAAAATTATACTTTATTAAACGACTTGTATTCGGCTCGATTCACCAGTTTTTGCCAACGTGTTTGTATATGGTTTGTTGCGTGGTTAAGCAACTAAGTTAACAAATAAAAACCGAATAGAAAATCCGCGAGGATTTTCGTAAGTAGGCTAGAACCAAGCAATAAATTATATACGGTGTTGTGTGTAGTGCTTTTCTATCCTTTCGTTATTAATACTTCCATCACATATTTTACAAAAGTATCTTTTATGTTTTTGTTCAAATCTCGCATATTTTTAAAATTACTTACATTGATTCTATTCAGGATATCGTTTGTTATATTCCTAGGAAGGTCAACCTCGTAATTTTCATTAAACTTTTCAATTATGTTTTTTATACGAAACTCCACAAATTTCTTTTTGTCACTATAAAATAATGGCATAAAGTAGCCTTTGTAATCAAATCTTGACCTTAATTCAGGTGATATTCTCTTTGGAAAATCTTCTTTACTTATGTTAGATGTGAAAATTATTATAAAGCCATTTAGGTCAATTTCTTCTGCCATAGAGCTTACCATTTTTCCGTTTTCTAAAACATCCAAAAAATAGTTGAAAAGCATTGAATTTGATTTTTCAAACTCGTCAATTAGAATTAAACCAGTATCAGATTCCTTTACTCTTATAAATATTTCTCCTTCATCACTTCCAATATAACCTCTAGGACTTCCGATAAGTGAATTTAAGGAATTATCGCTACTATAATTTCCAAAATTAATTTTAGCAATCTTCTTTTTTCCTCCAAGGGATTTGTGGATTGCTCTTGCAACTTCTGTCTTACCAACACCTGAATCTCCCATTAAAAAAAGAGATAAAATTTTGTGTTCTCCTAACTTATTAAAAACACCAAAATTCCTTATTAGTTCTGAAAAATCATCTTTAAATTTTTCGTGTCCATATATTTGTTTGGCGAATGTTTTTGAAAATTTATTTATATCATCTGAATCTAAATCTATAATTTTTTTATGCTTTAAAACATTTGATTTTATTGTGCCGTCAACTTGATTATATTCTATTTCAATATCTTCTACTACGTCGATATCTAAAAAACTGTCAAACAAATACCTTAAATTAAATTCAAATAGCTCCTTATGGTTTTTATCGGCAATAAAAATGGTGTCATAAGGATATTTTGGAATTACTAATTCAGCGTTGTATTGTAGTTTTTCAAGTCCAGCTAGAGAAGAAATATCAACTATTTGAGAATATTCATCTAGTTCATCAATTTTATTAAAATTATGTAAACCATCAGAGATACTTATTATTTCTTTGCCTTGTTCTTTTTTTAGTTTTTTGTAAAAGGCAAAATAGTTTTTATCAAAAAATAAAAGTTGTCTATCCATCTAATCAATTATTTTGGGATATCAACATTTTGAATTATAGCAAGTAAATCAATATAATGGAATTCTTTGTTTCCATCTTTTGAGCTAGCAAATATCAAATTAGAATCCTTATTTTGGGTTGTATATTGGCTGTCTTGAATTTCTTTTGTTTCGTCATTATTGTTGGTAGCCATATTTTGCATAGTTCCTAACTCTTGAAAGAATTCGAAAGAGTTTTTTAATGAATCAACTTTTATTTTTCCTTTATATAGACCTACGATTGAAACCTTTCCAATAAATAAATCATCAACGCTATAAGAACTTTCAAATTCACTTTCAAATGTTAGAGGTATTTTAACTAATAGTTCGTCATTACTATTTTCAAGTATTCCTTTCATTTTATATGAATAATCTTTGAACATAGAGTTGAATAAATTATTAATATCAAAACCATTAGCTCCTGGAATATTCATTCCTTTAAAAGAACCACTTGTGAACAGTTTTACTGTTCTTAATTCGGGTTCATTTTCTAAAGAAAGATTGACATTGTCAAGCTTAATTAAACTGCCTTCTTTCAAGTCTGTAAAACTATTTACGGATTGACTTTTTTCAATTATTTCACTTAAAATTACTGATTTTGTAGTTTTAATTTCAAAAGTTTCAAGAACTTTTTGAGAATCTGAATTAAAATTTTTTCGTCCAGCTTCGCCTTCAATCGATGCTCCTGCAATATTGAAGAAATTTAGAAAATTAATTCCTAGTTTACCTCTATAATCGACCTCTTTTCCATCACTACTGTCAGACTGTTTTTCACGACTTAAAGCAATAACATTACTTAACATCATTTTGATTTCGTAAACCTTTGGGAAATTGATGTAATATATGTTGAAAATCATAATTTAATTGTTATTACTGTTGTTTCTGTGCATTACACACAACGTTGTTGTGTTATGAAAAGTTGCGATTAAAATGAACGGCTATTTTCCGAAGGAAAATAGAAGTTTATATAAATGCGACTAATTTTTATTAAGCTAAAATTAAGCAATTTTTTTTACACGGTGTTGCCTAAATTTGTTTTTTGTTTTTCCTATTTTGGTTATTATTTTCGAGATTTAGCGTTCAAGAGATAATTCCGCCAATATTTTCAATTCCGCAATATTTGGAATTCAACAATTGAGTGTTTTTTCATGTTTTGACTTACGAGATCTTTCCTAATTTTCAAATTTTACGTTTGAGAGATAATTCCGCCAAGATTTTCATTCCGCAATAATTGGAAATTCAACATTTGAGTGGTTTCCTTTATTCTTGAAAAACGAGATTTCTCCGCCTTTTAAAATTTTGAGTTTGAGTAAAAATTCCACAAACTTTGTTTTAAGAATCTATATATTTTCAACCTTTTTAATTTTTATAAAAAACTAAATTTTTGACTCGCGAGAGAGTGTCTAACATTTTAAAATTCAAGAGTTTTATTGTTTTTTTTCCAACGGTTTGAGTGGTTCTGGACAATTTTTGGCAACGTATTTATATATGGTTTGTTGCGTGGTTTAAGCACTTAATTTAGTAAATAATTACTAACAAAGAAAATCCGCGAGGATTTTCGTAAGTAAGCAAAAAGCTAGCAATAAATTATATATGGTGTTGGCTGTAGTTTTTTTATATTTTTTCACTCAATTCTTTTGGTAGTAATTTTTCCAAAATCATCTTCTGTTTCTTTTCAATTACTAAAAATTTCCAGTTTTTTTCTCCACTTTCAGAAATTGCATAAACGTCTTTTTGAGACTGAATTTCAAAAAAATCAGTTTTTTCGTTATAAACGACATTTTCAGAACCAAAAGTGCTTTCCAATGACAATTTAGTCAAGTTTATTCTCGTTGTTTTTTCGTCTTTTGTTTCTCCTTCTTCTCCTTTTATTTTCATATTCATTTGATTTGAATAAGTCAGAAGTGAATAATATTTCTTTTCAATTTCCTTTTTGTCATTAACTTTCAAGATTTTTGGATTTTTTATTTCAAATTCCATATCTGGATTGTTAAAAGTCATTTTCATAACCTTAATCATTTGCGATTTCGGAATAATTTCAAAAAATTCAGGAACAATATATTCCATAGATTTTTCAAATTCCATATTTACAATTGTACTCAAATAATCATTAAATTCCTTTTTCAGTTCATTTTTATAATCTTGCGCAATTCCAATTGCACTAATTGTCAAAAATAGAATTGTAAATAAATTTCTTTTTAATTTCATATGTTAATTTTGATTTCGGTTTTTAATTACAGCCAACGTGATTGTGTATGGTTAGTTGCGTGTTTAAGCAACTAATTTAGTAAACAAAAACGAACGCGAGAAAATTCCGAAGGAATTTTCCAAATAAGCACTTGCCAAAGCAATTAATTATACACGGTGTTGGCAAATCGTTTTTTATTCCGTCTCAATTTTCCAGTTTTCAGTATTCAAAACTCCATCTATTATATCATAATCAGGTAGTTTCTCAAAATTAATTCTCAATTTCGTTCCGATATAATTTCTAAACACAATATTGTCAATTCCGAAATCGAGATTTAGATATTTTGTTTTAAAATCTTTGTCAATAATTCCAATTTGGTCATAATCCGCAATAATGAATTTGTCCTTTGTTGGTAATTCGGCTAATTCTCTAAATTCAGTTTGTTGGTCAAAAAAGAGAGTTTCTCTTTTGTCAATATCCAATATATAAAGTCCATCACTTGTCAAAACAGCCACTTGATTTATTTTTTCCGCAATTACAGTTTTCTTTGGTTCTCCACGAAAAGCTCCAATCCATTCAATTCCGTCTTTTGTTGTGAATTTTGTCCAACTCCAAATTTGACTTTTCCAAACTGTATTTAAGTCAAAAGTTTTCTCTTCATATTCTCCAGAAGTAGGTTGGTAAATAAATTCAGCTTTCAATTTTTTCTTTCAGTTTTGGGTTTGGTCAAAATGTTTGCCAACGTGTTTGTATATGGTTTGTTGCGTGTTTCAAGCAACTAATTTAGTAAATAATTACCGACCAAGAAAGTCCGAGAGGACTTTCGTAAGTAGGCGAGAAGCCAGCAATAAATTATATACGGTGTTACCACACGTTTTTTATCTTTTCAATTCGTTCAGGATATATTCCGTTTTCTAAAAACTCTTTAAATTCCTTTCCAAGAAATTTTACATTTCCAGAATTAATTGTTGTGTTTTTCCAATTTGAAACTATTAATTGAACGATTTTAAACAACTCTTTATTTTCATCTCCATTTTCAAATCCGATTCTTAATTCGCCTTTTTCAATTCCGACAAATTTGAAGAACAGACCTTTTTGAGTTTCACTTATTTTATTTAGAATTTGTATAAAATATCCACTATAATCTGGATATGGAACTTTTTCGGATTGAATAAGTTCGCTCTCAAAATATCTAAAACCTGTTTCAATTCCGTTTTTTTCAAATTGTTCAATCCAATATTTGGCTGTTGGAACTTCCTTTTCGGTTGCTGTGATATAAATCTCACGGTTACTAATCCAAGGTTTTGTATAGGTTTGAGTGATTTTCGGTTCGCTAATTTCTATTGATTCACAATTCAATTCAAACACACTTTCTGTATCGAATTTTAAACCAATTCCTCTTTCCGTTAAGTCAATTCTGTTAATACAAGATTCTTTTGTTGGTGAGAATTGTTCTTTTTTATAAGTCCAATTCGTAAGTCCGATTGGTTTTAAACTAAACTCTTTTAATTCTTGTTTTTCTCCTGCGACATATGTTCCAACTGTTTGATATCCGACTACAATTTCAAGTCCGTTTTTTGAATCATTAATTTCAGATATAAATCCGTCTTCGAACCAATAATTTTGGTCGAGCCATTCCTCTAATTTAGTTCTGTTTTCGATGTTCATTCAAATGTGTGGTAACGTTGTTGTGTTAAGGAAAGTTGCGTTTAAAGTGAACGGCTATTTTCCGCAGGAAAATAGGAGTTTACAAAAATGCGACTAACTTTGATTAAGCTAAAATTAAGCAATTTTTTTTACACGGTGTTAGCATACGTTATTTTTGATTCATTATTCGAACAAATGTTTCGTGTAAATAAATCCGTCTTAATTCGTTAGCTTTCCTCTTATTGTAAATCAAAATTTCAAATTCGGTTTCTGGTCTTACATCTTTTAAAGGACCAGCAAACATATCAGATTCCACTTTTGCAATTGTGTCTAAATAATTTGTTTTAGCAGATAATATTAAATTTCCGATAATTTGTTTGGCTTGACTTATTGTTTCGTTTTCTGAGCTTTTAAAATAATCATATTTTTCAATTTCTACTTTTTCTTTATTTAGGTCATACGTAAACCCATAAATACTATCTTTAGTGATTATCGCTCCTTTTTTTACAAAATCATATTCAAGGTTTACATTGGTCGAACGCTGTTCTATAAAAACAAGAGAGTCAAATTCCTTTAAGTTCAGTTTTAAATTCGAAAATATTTGAGAAATTTTTTCAGCTCTTTTTTTGAGGTTTTCTTTTGCTTTATATAATAATTCTTGTTCAGGACTTCTGCCACTCTTAAGTTTGTAAATAACAGTTGTGTCGATAAATTTTTTTACATAGTTTTCATCTTCGTACACTTTCCAATCGCTTTCAAATTTTTCGGTATAGAGTTCTTTGATATTTTGTCCATTTGCAAATGAACAGATGAATATTAATAAGAACGTAATTTTTTTCATAATGTATGCTAACGTTGTTGTATAAGCTTTGTTGCGTGGTTTAATCAGTGAATTTAGTAAATAAAACACGAACGGCGAAATTCCGAAGGAATTTCCCAAGTGAGCTAAAACTAGCAATAAAGTTTATACGGTGTTGTGCCCAGTTATTAGTTTGTATATTGTTTTATTTAGTTTTCCTGTTTTCTCAAATATTTTTAATTCTGTTCCTTTTTTCAAATCTCGACTTGCAGTTGCAGCAGAAATATCTTTAAATATATCCATATAATCTTTTCTAGTAAATTGAATTTTATTTAAAGAAACAAAATATTCTAATCTGTCTTTTTCATTTAATGTTCGATTATTGAAATTCAATAATTCACTTATTGAAATATCAATTACTCCTAACATATATTCAATAAACTTTGTTGATTTTCCAGATTTATCACTTTCAGCTAAAGCCTGGTAATATTTTTCTTGATCGTTACTAATTAAAGTTTCAAAAGGTAAAAATTCAAATATTGGATATTTTTCCATTAATATTAGAGTTTGCCATAATCTTCCCATTCTTCCATTACCATCTAAAAATGGATGTATAAACTCCATTTCATAATGGAAAACACAACTTTTAATTAACTCAATTTCGTCTGACTTTTTTAAATATTCAAAAAGGTCTTTCATTAAGTATGGAAGGTTTCCAAAAGGTGGAGCTACATGTTCTACTTTAGTGCCTTTTACAATTCCAACACTTTGTTTCCTATATGTTCCTGCATCTTCAACAAGGCCTTTCATTAAGCTTTTATGTGCTTTTAAAAATGACTTTTCATTAGATGGTTTGTAAATATCTAAATTCTCGTAGATTTCTATTGCATTTAAAACTTCAACAACATCTTTTTTTGGACCAATAACTCTTTTGTTTTCAAGAAGTGCTGTTATTTGTTCTTCTGTAAGTGTATTTCCTTCAATTCTTAGAGAGGAATGAATTGTTTTAATTCTGTTCTGTTTTCTTAATTTAGGAGAAGGTTTGTTTAATAAGTTAGCGTTTACTTCACCTATTTTTTCTGAAATAGAAGTTATTAATTTTAAAATTGAAGATGTTATTTCGTAAGGTGGTTTCATTCGTGATACTATCATTTGATATTATCAAAGATACAATCATTTAATTATATTTCTTTAATGTAACGGATTTTTTTAATTGGGCACAACGTATTTTTGTATGGAAAGTTGCGATTTTTGTGAACGAGGAATTTCCAACGGAAATTCAGAAGTTTACAAAAATGCAACAGCCTTTGTTTAAGCTAAAAGTAGCAATTTTTTATACAAGTTGTTGGCAAATGCGTGATTTTTTTATTACGTTCAACTTTTTCACAATTTTCTTTTTTTTCAAAATTCAAACTCTGAGTGAGAATTCCGTAAACTTGCTAAATTCAGAGTTTGAGTAAGAATTCCACCATTTTGTTTTTCCGTATTTTGCCAAATTCCGCAAACTTGCTAAATTCAAGGCTTGAGTAAAAATTCCGCAATTTTGGATTTTCAGGGTTTGAGTAAATTCCATTTTATTAAATTTTTAAAACTCTCCAATTTTTACAAAATTTCACGAGCGAGAGACTGTTCCATAAATTTTAAATTTCTACATTTTCCGAAATTGGGTTTTGAAAAGAGAGGAAAAGCAAGAAGTAAATTTATAAAACAGACTTTATTTCGGCGCCTTTCCCGAGTTTTTGCCAACGTTGTTGTTTATGGGAAAGTTGCGTTTAAAAGTGAACGGCTATTTTCCGCAGGAAAATAGGGGTTTACAAAAACGCGACTAGTTTTGATAAGGCACAATTTAGCAATTTTTTATAAACGGTGTTGCAAGTAGTTGGTTTTTTTTCAGTTTGTAGCACTTTTTCATTTTCAAAATTCAACGTTTGAGTGGTAATTCCGCCAAGTTTGTCATTCAAGGTTTGAGTGAATTTCGCGCTCTAGATTTTTCGTGTTTTGCTAAATTCCGCAAACTTATTAAATTCAGGGTTTGAGTGAAAATTCCGGCATTTTGCTAAATTCCGCAATTTTGGATTTTCAGGGATTGAGTAAATTCATTTTGATTAAATTGCTAAAACTCTCCAATTTTACAAATTTTGCCGAACGAGAGAGTGTCTAGCTTTTTTCCGTTTTTAAATTCAAGAGTTTTGAACCGCAAATTTCAAGTGTCTGAGTGGTTTCCGCCAATTACTTGCAACGTTGTTGTATATGGTTTGTTGCGTGGTTTAAACACCTAATTTAGCAAATAAAAACCGAATAGAAAATCCGCGAGGATTTTCGTAAGTAGGCTAGAACTAGCAATAAATTATATACGGTGTTACCTGCTGGCTTTATATTCGTTTAAATATTTATTTCCTTGTTCAATTAAGTATTTTGCATTTATAAAATCAGTTTTGGATTCGTGAATTATAAATCCATTATTTAGGTAAACCCGTTTTTTTTCATTTTCTCCATTTGATTGCTTGTTTACCCTTTCCGCATAGATTAATAAACCATTTTTGTAATAATAGTTTTCGGTCAGATAATTGTCTGTAGAGGCTGAATATTCAATTCGTATTAAGTCCTTGTTTTCAGGGTAATAATATTGGTAATATTCAAAACCACCAGTTTTATCAAAGTTTTTACCGTATTCAATTATTCCTTCCGTAATTGATGATTCCAATTCATTATCAATACTTCTATGGTAAGTATATTCGGTAATCTCTCGAATAATAGTTATATCTGGTAAATCTTGGCTTTTTACTCTTTTATATTTTGCTCCTTTTCTAATTTTTTCCTCTTTTCAATCGTAGTAATAAATAATATCTTCATCACTTATTTTATAACGTCCAACTTCGAAACTCTCGTTGTTTGGCTTAAAAAAATAAAACTCTCCGTCTTTTCTGAAAGTACCATTTGTCTCAATAGATTTAAAATATCGATAATCGTCTTTTTGTGATTTATCGTCGAGTCTAAAATTCCGATGACAATATGTAGAATCTGAATATATTATTATTTCTTGGATTGCATATTTTTTTTCGATTTCAAAAGTTTTGCTTTCAACTTTATAAATCCGAATTGCATTTTGTCCGTATGAACTGAAAAGTGGTAGAATTAATAATGTCCAAAAAATGTATTTCATTAGTTCGTAAGTTTTTTCAGCTTGCAGGTAACGGGTTTGAGCATGAAAAGTTGCGAGTTTTGAAATCGTAATTTTTCAGGCGTATAAATATATTATTTTTTTGATTTAGAACCATTCTATTTTACTGAATAAAGCAATTTTTTATGCGCATTGTTGTAAGCTGGCGTTTGTTTCTATTCAGGAATATATCCATATTGTATTAATTCCTCATTATTCTTAATTTCTTTTGTTCCTCCATCATAAATTATTACCGTTCTTGTTGCAATATCTAAAATATTTCGATAATCGTGGTCTGTTATTATAAAGCCTTTATTTTCAGATTGTTCAATTATTAACTTTTTTATTTCCTCTTTGTGAATAGGAGCAACGCCATTAAATGGCTCATCTATCAATATATATTTAGCATTTGATAAAACAATTAAAAATATCTCAATAATTCTCTTTTCCCCTCCAGATAGTTGATTGCTTTTTTTATCAAGGAATTGTTTTATTAAGTGATTATTAGAAATTATTGTTGCATTTTTCTTATCACAAAATAATTTTATAATTGTCTTAATCTTGATATGATTAGGTAGGAAATTATTTTGAGGTAAGTATTTTATTAAATTTCGATTGTAAAATATTCCTTTAATGTACTTATTATCAACTTTCACAAATTTATTCTCCGCTTTTATAGAACCAAAAATAATTTTTAATAAAGTCGATTTTCCTATACCGTTTCTACCAAGTAGCCCAATTATTTCGCCTTTCTCACAGGATATAAACACATCAGATAAGATTTGTCTATTATTATAACTTTTTAATACGCTGTCAACATGCATTTTTTTCATAAAGTCAGAATTAACAATGTTAACATTAGACTAATAATCAAATTACTAATCCATAATACATATTTGGTCAAGCCAAGGTTATAATAAAAATAGTATTCATTTGCGTTTTTTATCTCGTATATAAAGAATTGAAATGCAAGCGAAAAAATAAAATATGCTCCCGCAGCAGCACCAGAAGAAAATAATGGAATTGCATCAGAATCTATTTTCCCCATTGCAATTAAAACATACTTATATGCAAATCCACTTAATAGAGCCATTAATAACGAAGGTACAATCAGTTTTTTGTAAAATATCAAGAGCGAAGTAATTATTCTCATAGATTTTTTTTTGGACAGCTTGCTTACAACGTTGTTGTTTATGGGAAAGTTGCGTTTAAAAGTGAACGGCTATTTTCCGCAGGAAAATAGGGGTTTACAAAAACGCGACTAGTTTTGATGAGGCACAATTTAGCAATTTTTTATAAACGGTGTTGCAAGTAGTTGTTTTTTTTCAGTTTGTAGCACTTTTTCATTTTTCAAAATTCAACGTTTGAGTGGTAATTCCGCCAAGTTTGTCATTCAAGGTTTGAGTGAATTTCACGCTCTAGATTTTTCGTGTTTTGCTAAATTCCTCAAACTTGCTAAATTCAGGGTTTGAGTGAAAATTCCGGCATTTTGCTAAATTCCGCAATTTTAGGTTTTCAAGGTTTGAGTAAATTGATTTTGATTAAATTTCTAAAACTCTCCAATTTTACAAATTTTGCCGAGCGAGAGAGTGTCTAGCTTTTTTCCGTTTTTAAATTCAAGAGTTTTGAACCGCAAATTTCAAGTGCTTGAGTGGTTTCCGCCAATTACTTGCAACGTTGTTGTTTATGGTAAAGTTGCGTTTAAAAGTGAACGGCTATTTTCCGAAGGAAAATAGGGGTTTACAAAAACGCGACTAGTTTTGATGAGGCACAATTTAGCAATTTTTTATAAACGGTGTTGCAAGTAGTTGGTTTTTTTTCAGTTTGTAGTACTTTTTCATTTTTCAAAATTCAACGTTTGAGTGGTAATTCCGCCAAGTTTGTCATTCAAGGTTTGAGTGAATTTCACGCTCTAGATTTTTCGTGTTTTGCTAAATTCCTCAAACTTGCTAAATTCAGGGTTTGAGTAAAAATTCCGACATTTTGCTAAATTCCGCAATTTGGGGTTCTCAAGGTTTGAGTAAATTGATTTTGATTAAATTTCTAAAACTCTCCAATTTTACAAATTTTGCCGAGCGAGAGAGTGTCTAGCTTTTTCCGTTTTTAAATTCAAGAGTTTTGAACCGCAAATTTCAAGTTTCTGAGTGGTTTCCGCCAATTACTTGCAACGTTGTTGTGTTATGAAAAGTTGCGATTAAAATGAACGGCTATTTTCCGAAGGAAAATAGAAGTTTATAGAAAAGCCACTAATTTTTATTAAGCTAAAATTAAGCAATTTTTTTTACACGGTGTTGCCTAAAGTTATTTTTTGTTTTTCCTAGTTTGGTTATTATTTTCGAGATTTAGCGTTCGAGTGATAATTCCGCCAACATTTTCAATTCCGCAATATTTGGAATTCAACATTTGAGTATTTTTTCATGTTTTGATTTTCGAGATCTTTCCGTATTTTAAAATTAAGTGTTTGAGTGATAATTCCTCAAAGATTTTCACTCCGCAATAATTGGAAATTCAACATTTGAGTGGTTTCTTTTATTCTTAAAAAACGAGATTTCTCCGCCTTTTTTAAATTTTAAGTTTGTGTAAAAATTCCACAAACTTTGTTTTAAGAATCTCTATATTTTCAACCTTTTTAATTTTTATATAAAACTAAATTTTTGACTCGCGAGAGAGTGTCTAACATTTTAAAATTCAAGAGTTTTATTGTTTTTTTTCCAACGGTTTGAGTGTTTCTGGATAATTTTTGGCAACGTTGTTGTTTATGGGAAAGTTGCGTTTAAAAGTGAACGGCTATTTTCCGCAGGAAAATAGGGGTTTACAAAAACGCGACTAGTTTTGATAAGGCACAATTTAGCAATTTTTTATAAACGGTGTTGCAAGTAGTTGGTTTTTTTTCAGTTTGTATCATTTTTTTATTTTTTCAAAAATCAACGTTTGAGTGGTATTTCCGCCAAGTTTTTAATTCAAGGTTTGAGTGAATTTCAGGTTTTATATTTTTCGTGTTTTGCTAAATTCCGCAAACTTGCTAAATTCCGGTTTAGAGTGAAAATTCCAGCATTTTGCTAAATTCCGCAATTTTGGGTTTTCAAGGTTTGAGTAAATTGATTTTGATTAAATTTCTAAAACTCTCCAATTTTACAAATTTTGCCGAGCGAGAGAGTGTCTAGCTTTTTTCCGTTTTTAAATTCAAGAGTTTTGAACCGCAAATTTCAGGTGTCTGAGTGGTTTCCGCCAATTACTTGCAACGTATTTTTGTATGGAAAGTTGCGATTTTTGTGAACGAGGAATTTCCAACGGAAATTCAGAAGTTTACAAAAATGCAACAGCTTTTGTTTTAGCTAAAAGTAGCAATTTTTTATACAAGTTGTTGTAAAATGCGTGTTTAATTTTTCCATATTTTTGGTTTTTTTCAGCTTCTACTAATTCAGCTTTTATTTTTTTAGATTTATTTTTAAGAATTAATTCAGCAATTCTGATTTTTGGTATTTTACTAAATTTTCAAATTTATCGTTTGAGTAAGAATTCCAACATTTTTATTTTTTTTCCGCAATTTTGGTTTTCATAGTTTGAGTATTTTTTTTTTAATACTAAAACTTTCCAATTTTACAAGACTAGTTTTTAGTATTTTGCTGAATTTCTCAAACTTTATAAATTTAGAGGTTGAGTAAGAATTCCGCAATTTTGGTTCTCAAGCATTTGAGTAAAACCTTTTTATTAAATTTCTCACACTTTCCAATTTAGACAAATTTTCACTCGCGAGAAAGTGTTCCATATTTCTGAAAATTTATTTTCCAACATTTAGGTTTTCAAACTTAAAAGCCAAAAGTTAATTTAAAATAAATTAGTTGTTTATGGCGCGATTCAGTAGTTTTTTACAACGGTTTTGTGTATGGTTAGTTGCGTGGTTTTAAGCAACTAATTTAACAAAAATGGAACGAACCAGAGGAAATTCCGCAGGAATTTCCACGTAGACCTGAACCAAGCAATTAATTATACACGGTGTTGTAAAACGTTTTTTTCGTAATGTTAATCGATTATTATTAAATCAGTTAAATTAGTAAAATTACCTTTATCAGTTATTCTACCGGAAACTTTAAATTGCAAAGAGTCATTTTCAGGAACTACAGAAAATTTGTAAGTATGAGATACGGAAGAATTATTGTTTATAATAGTAGTATATGTTCCGCCAAGACCGTCTTGTCCTAAAAGTATATCGTTAACGTTACTTCCAGCAAGATAGTTGTCATTGAAATCATAAATGGTGATTACATTTAATGAATCTATATTATTTGTGTATATAACATCAGTTGGTCCGCAACCATCGCCCATTTCCATTCTATTTGTTATTGAATCCGCAGAAACTCCAATTCCTAATTCGTTTGGATTAAATTCATCTAAATACGGATATATTCCGTTTTCATCATAAGAATATATAAATCCTCGTGCAGATTCTATAGTATTTATACTTACATCTTCATCTCCATTACAACAAGAATTAATGGTAATAAGTATTAATGTAAACAATATTATTTTCTTCATTTTTTTTTAATGTTTTACAACGTATTTTTGTATGGAAAGTTGCGATTTTTGTGAACGAGGAATTTCCAACGGAAATTCAGAAGTTTACAAAAATGCAACAGCTTTTGTTTTAGCTAAAAGTAGCAATTTTTTATACAAGTTGTTGTAAAATGCGTGTTTAATTTTTCCATATTTTTGGTTTTTTTCAGCTTCTACTAATTCAGCTTTTATTTTTTTAGATTTATTTTTAAGAATTAATTCAGCAATTCTGATTTTTGGTATTTTACTAAATTTTCAAATTTATCGTTTGAGTAAGAATTCCAACATTTTTATTTTTTTTCCGCAATTTTGGTTTTCATAGTTTGAGTATTTTTTTTTTAATACTAAAACTTTCCAATTTTACAAGACTAGTTTTTAGTATTTTGCTGAATTTCTCAAACTTTATAAATTTAGAGGTTGAGTAAGAATTCCGCAATTTTGGTTCTCAAGCATTTGAGTAAAACCTTTTTATTAAATTTCTCACACTTTCCAATTTAGACAAATTTTCACTCGCGAGAAAGTGTTCCATATTTCTGAAAATTTATTTTCCAACATTTAGGTTTTCAAACTTAAAAGCCAAAAGTTAATTTAAAATAAATTAGTTGTTTATGGCGCGATTCAGTAGTTTTTTACAACGTGTTTTTGTATGGAAAGTTGCGTTTTATATGAACGGCATTTTTCCGCAGGAAAAATAGAGTTTATTAAAAATGCAACAAACTTTGATTAAGCCAAATTTAGCAATTTTTTATACAAGGTGTTGGCAAACGTTATTTATTATTTCCTAAATTTCTATATTTACTGATATAAAAAAGGCAACCTAAAATTCCGAATATTATTATTCCAATATTAGCATTTCCTGTATTCCAGTTGTTGTAGACATATTTAATTCCTAAAACTCCAGAAATTATGTAAATAAAAAACAATATTTTTCCAATATTAGATTTATAATGTTTTTCTTCTCTGTCTATTATTAATTCATTTTTTGTGCCTTTAATTTTATTTCCATTCAGATTTTCAGTTCTTCTTTTTCTCTTTTTGTTCAGATTTTCAATTCTTTTTTTAAATGTAAATAGGAAATTTTCAAATTCATCTTTTTCAGGATTCCAATTTGGAAGTCTCATAACAGTAATAACTTCTGAAGGATTGTAAATCTTAAAATAACGATATTGAAATTCAGTTCTATATTTCCAACTTTCAATATCTTCTATGTTAACAGATTCATTTTTTTGCATTGTCAAAATTGGTTTCTCAACCCACAAGAATTCTACTTTTTTATTTGATAATGTAATTTGTGCTTTTCCGAATGTTAATTTAGAAGCAATTAAATAAGATATTATAAACGTTGAAATTGTAAATAAAAATGCTGGAATAGATTCCATTATTCCAACTAATTTCATTCCCGTAATTCCAATAACAAGTATTAAGGTCAAAAGTACAGTTATGAAATAAAAAATTGAAATTGTTCTAAATTTGTATTCCATTTTTATGTTTGCCAACGTTGTTGTATAAGCTTTGTTGCGTTGTTTAAGCACTGAATTTACTAAATAAAACACGAACGGCGAAATTCCGAAGGAATTTCCCAAGTGAGCCAAAACTAGCAATAAAATTTATACGGTGTTGGCAATAGTTATTTCTTTTTTAAATTTCTGAATTTCATTATAATCCTCAATTTTCAAAATATTCAACAATTCCAACCAGCTTATAATTCCTTTTTTGTGATAATTCGTTAATACGTCTTTATAATATTTAATTTGTTCAGATTTGGTCTGTAAAAAATTGTATTCAATCTGTTTTCCGTTTTTCAAAGTCAAAATAAAACGATTATTCAAACCATTAGATAAATGAGGTGCAAATTCTAAAAGGTAATTTGTAAAATCTCCTTTAATGTCAAATGTTGAGTAAAATTCCAACTTCTGTATTTCTTCAAGGTCGTAATCTTTGTTCTCAATATTTATGTGATTTTCATAAAAAGATATTCTTCCACAATATTCTCCTATTTCTCTTTCATATCGAAAAAAAGTACTAATTAAAAGACCGATTATATAGATAGTTCCAATAATAAGAATTCCAGTTTCAATACCTCTAAAATTATAGTCGAAAGAATGTTTTAAATAATAAATTAGGAAAATCAAAGCAGTCCAAGAAATAGCAACAATATTTTCCGGCGAAATATAAATTCCTTTTTTTTCTCTAAATAAAGTTAGTTTTCTTGGGTTCATTTTTAATTATTGCCAACGGTCTTGTATATGGCTTGTAGCGTGCAAATTAGAAAATTATTTTCGGTTGAGCACAAGCCAGATTTTTAAATTTTACTAATTAATTTTTTTATTGGAAATCGTCAAATTTAAAAATTTGGCGACTTTCCAAATATGCCTTAACTTCGTTTAAGCAACTGATTAGCTATGAGCTATATACGTTGTTACCACACGTTTTTATGCACTTAGTTTATTCAAACATTTTTTCAAATCCGCAATCCATTCTTCTTTTATTCCGCTATCATTTTTAGCAGATTTTAAGTTGTTTTCTAAATGTGGTATAAATTCTTTGTCATTTAGCGTTTCGATTGCTTCAAACAATAAAGTTCCATATTTGCCACTTTTTAATTCGTCAATTATTTGGTCTTTAACAGCAACTTGTTTTCTATTTGCTAATCCAACTATTGCCTCAAGTTTTGTTTCTTGATGTTTGTCTTTAATTCTATTCCACAGAGCTTTAATAATTCGGTCATTATTTTGCTCACACAAAGTTCCGATTCCGAATGTTGCCCAATTCCGTATTGATGAGTATTTATCCTCCGAAAGTTCAATTAAAGTTTCGATAGCTTTTGGGTCTTCAACTGTCGATAGGGCAGATACTAAACTGTAACGAATATCTTTATTTTTAGAATTTTTGAATTCAGTCAGTTTTAAAACTTGCTTTTCTGTAAGATTTTCATTGTTATGACTTATTCCAAAAAATAGAGAAAAAAGAACGTCATCATTTTGTTCATTTTCCAATAACTTGAAATACAATTCTACAGTTTTCTGTTGTCTAATTCTTGGGTCAAAACCTAATTGAGCCAAAACATTTATTCCGATAATTTTCTTTTTATCAATTTCGGACTTTGCAAGTTCATAAGCTTTGTCATAAATTTCTTCGGTCGCTCTTTTTCTTAATTCCGAAATATTATTCCAATAGGTTTTCTCCGATTTGTTATTCACTAATCGCTCAAAAATCTTTTCACTTGTCCAATTTTCTCTTCCCATTTTAAATCAGCGGAATGTTTTTCTCAAATGTGTGGTAACGTTGTTGTGTATGGTTAGTTGCGTGGTTAAGCAACTAATTTAGCAAATAAATCATAAATAGAATATTCCGCAGGAATATTCGTAAGTAGGCTAGACCTAGCAATTAAATATACACGGTGTTGGCATTAGTTTTTTATTTATTTCAGTTTATTCATAAATCGACTTTTTTCCTTTTTTACTTTTTTTCGAAATAGGCTTTTAATTTCGGCTTGACTTATTTTGTCTTGAGTAATGAATATTTTTGAATCGTTATTCAGCATAATTTTTGAGTATCCTAAGTCAGAAGAGAAAGGGTTTGTGTTCCAAGAATAATATAATTCAATAGATTTTACATTGTCGTTATTAATTACTTCTGATTTTCCGTTTCCAGTATTTTTTATAACTAGCTGTTTATCCTCATTGTTGATTTTAATATTAATTCCTTTTTCGGATTTTCTGTATTCCATTCTGATTAATGACGTTGCAATAAATAAATAACTTAACCAATAGAAAATTATTAGAGAAATAATCGCTAAGGTCAAATTTCCAGAAGTGTTTTGTGCAATTTTTATCGTAAGAAAAACAGAGAATGAGAATATTAATATTCCAATTCCAAAAGTCAATATATTTCTAAAGTTTTTAATATTCACTCGATTTTGTTCAAATTAATGCCAACGTTGTTTTGTATGGAAAGTTGCGGTTTTGTGAACGAGGAATTTCCAACGGAAATTCAGAAGTTTACAAAAATGCAACAAACTTTGATTAAGCCAAATTAAGCAATTTTTTATACAAGGTGTTGCAAAATGCGGGTTTAATTTTCGTTTTTATGTTTTCAATTTCTATTTTTTGGGTTTAAGAGTAAATTCCGCCAAGATTTTAATTCCGCAATTTATTCAGTTTCTCATTTTAGTTTTTTCGTGCTTTTAGTCGCATTTAATTCCGAAAGTGAGTAAACCTTTTTGTTTGTTCTCTAAATCTCTCAGCCTTTCTAAAATTGTGTTTGAGAGTTATTTTCACCAACATTTATTCAACACTTTGCTTAATTTCTTAATTTTCTTTTCAAACAGTAAATAAGTTTCAAGTTTTCACTAATTTTCAAACTAGTTAAATTTGACCAACTTTTTCAACGTTCTGAAACACTAATTATTAATAAAATTCTTTCAGAATTTTCCAATCTCGAGAGAGTGTTCCGCAGCATTTTTTTCAAACTTTTTTCCGCCTTTTGAGTTTTCTAACTTGTAAAATAAAATATATTTTAAAATAACTTTTGTTCTTAAATTATATTTTCAGCCAGTTTTTTGCAACGTGTTATATGCAATCAAATATATTGATTATTGGTTAAATTCTTCCGGATAATAAAAGTTTTTACTTTTTATTATCATGTTCGTTTAGAATTTACTTTAGACTACAAACGTTCTTGTATTTTTGTGTAAACTGTAGTTTTTCTGTGAGTTTTTCATTCTTTTTCATTTAGAAGTTAAATTTAATGAAAATAAATGAAAGCAATTAAATATTATTTTTTTTCAGTTATATTATTATTCACTTTTTATCAATTTTTTCTGAATCTTGTTAAAAGTTAATTTTAAAGGAAACATTGTGGGGCGTTTGATAATATTAAATGTGGTTATAAATGGTCTTCTTTAATGGATATATTAAAAATGTCAATTCGACATTTTTTTAATAAAAATGGATTGTTTTTCTGTAAAATTGACAGTAAAACACAAAATTATAACTGAAATTTAATGATAAAATAAGAGGTAATCATTTTGGCATTTTTCTTGTTTTATTGAAGTCGAAATCATTAAAAGATTTCAAATTTGAAATAATGTTTAATTTAAAATCTTGTAATTATGAACAATTTAGTAAGTGTTCCTAAAAACGGAAGTTTAGCGAACAGTAATTCAAATCAAAACTTCCCAAATTTATCTAATTGGTTAGATGATATTTTTAATAGAGATCTACCATCAGTATTTACTTCAAACTTTAATTCTGGTCTTACGTTACCAAAAGTAAATATCAAAGAATCTGCTGATGCTTTTACGGTAGAAGTGGCAGTTCCGGGATTAAAAAAATCAGATTTCCATATTAATATAGATAATCAAGTATTATCTATTTCTACAGAAACAAAAGAAGAAAAAGAACAGAAAGAAGAAAATTATACTCGTAGAGAGTTTGGTTATTCTTCTTTTAAAAGAACTTTTACACTGCCAGAAAGTGTAGATGATGAAAAAATTAATGCCAGCTATAATGAAGGTATTTTAAATATTTTATTACCTAAAAAAGAAGAGGCAAAACAAAAGCCTGCAAGAAGCATTAAGATTACATAATTGATGCATTAAATTTTTAAATTTAAGGAGGTAGTAAATAGAGGGAGGCTGAGTAATTGGTCTCCTCTATATTGCTAAAAATGTTTAATTTTTTAATTTTTAATGTTATGGCTAGAAAATTTAAATCAGGAGATTGGGTAAGGGTTAAAGGAAAGTTAATTGCTCCTAAAATGCAAGTTCTTAAATATGTTCAAAAAAAAGATTCAGTTCTTGGTTTGTTTGATTACGATAGTTATTTAGAGTGTGTTTGGTATAAAAATGGTGAACGAAAATCTAAAGTATATCATCAAAATAAATTAACTAAAACAATAGAAACAGGTGGTTTGTTTAAAACTTTTTTAACAACACCTAGTTTAAGTTTAACTCAAAATTTAAAGTGATGAAAAAATATGTTTTATTAACTATAATTGGCTTATTAAGTATTAGTTGTAGTGGTCAAAAAAATGAATCTAAAAAAACAGAGTCTAAAGAAAATAATATAACAGAACAACCTAAAGGTGCTTGGAAAGTTGATAAAGAATTTGATGATAACGGTAATTTAATTAGATATGATAGTATCTATTCTTGGTCGTCTAATAGTAAATTAAACGATCTTTCTAATGTAGATAAAGATAGTTTGTTACAATCATTTAAATCAAGATTTTTTACCAATTTTTCTGGTTTCGAAAGTAAAGGTTTTAATGATATCTTCTCTAAAGATTCTCTTTTTAGCGAACATTACTTTAATAACGATTTTTTTAGAAGTGATTTTGGTAAGGATTTTATGGATATTGATAGAATAACTCAAAAAATGATGGAGAAACAGCAGCGTTTTTTAGAAAAATATCAATCAGAATTTAGTAAGCCAAAAGATAAAAATAAACAGTTATAGTTTTTATATGATTATATGAATTCTTCTTCTTTAGGGAGATGAGATTGTTTACGTATTGATAAAAAAAAAGCCTCTCTTAATGAGAAGCTTTTTTATTGAAAAAGGGGGGAGTAATATTTACAAACAGTCTTTGATCATTTTTACAGCTTGTTCTGCTGTAATATCTCTTTGTGGAGTTCCGAACATTTCATAACCTACCATAAATTTCTTTACAGAAGCGCTTCTTAATAATGGTGGATAAAAACTCATGTGCCAATGCCAATGCTTGTTTGCATTTCCATCTGTTGGCGCTTGGTGAATACCACTAGAATAAGGGAAAGAGGTGTTAAAAATCTTATCGTAAGCTTTGGTTAAAACAGCAATTGCTTCTCCGTATTGTAAAGCTTGTTCATCATTCATTTCTAAAATATTGGCTTGGTGTTTTTTAGGAACAATCATGGCTTCGAAAGGCCAAATAGCCCAAAAAGGAACTAAAACTACAAACCCATTATTTTCAAAAATAATACGTTCTTTCTTTTCTAATTCTTGCGTTAAATAATCACCTAACAAACTACTATTATTATTGTTGTAATAGTTTAATTGTTGTGTGTTCTTTTTATCAACTTCGTTTGGTAAAGAAGACTGACTCCAAATTTGTCCATGTGGGTGCGGGTTACTACATCCCATAACTGCACCTTTGTTTTCAAAAATTTGAACATAATTGATGTTTGGGTTTTTAGATAATTCTGTAAATTCTTTTTGCCAAGCAAAAACTACTTTTTGAATTTCTGATGCAGACATATCTGCTAAACTTTTTGAGTGATCTGGGCTAAAGCAAATTACTTTACAGATACCAGTTTCACTTTGTGCCTTTAAAAGTCCGTCATTTACATTAAATGTTGGTGAGTCGTTTTGTAAGGCTGCAAAATCGTTTGTAAAAACAAAAACATCTTTATACTCTGGGTTTATTTCTCCATTAATTCTTGTGTTTCCTGCACATAAATAACAAGATTTATCATAAGATGGTCTTTTTTCGTTATTTACCGCTTCATTTTGCCCTTGCCAAGGTCTTTTTGCTCTGTGTGGAGAAACTAAAACCCATTCTCCGGTAAGAATATTAAAACGTTTATGCGAATAGTCTTGTAAATTTGTATTACTCATCTTTTTAGTCTTGTAATTGATTATTTTACGATATGTGTTCCTTCAGAAAGTTCAATAAAATAAACTGAGCAATCGTGGTCGAATTTATTTTTATATGCTTTAGCTGCCGTTTCTGCAAATGCTTTTGCTTCACTTTTATCAATTAAATTAATAGTACAACCACCAAAACCGCCACCCATCATTCTTGCGCCTAAAACGTGTTTATTTTTCTTTGCTTGATCTACTAAAAAGTCTAATTCGTCACAACTAACATGGTATTGGTTAGACAAACCTTCGTGCGATTGATAAATTAAAGAACCTAATAACTCTAAATCATTATTTTCGATTGCTTTTGCTGCTTTTAGAGTTCTTTCGTTTTCTTGAATTACAAATAGTGCTTTTTGGTAGTTTGCAGGTGTTATCTTGTTTGCAATTGTTTCTAAATCTGCTTCAGTAGCATCTCTTAAGGCTTTTATACCTAATAATTCAGATACGCCTTCGCAAGCAGATCGTCTATCATTATAAGCGCTATCAGACAAACTGTGTTTTACGTTGGTGTTTATCAACATTAATTGATGATCTTTAAAATCTATTTTATAAGGTTTAGATGCTACCGTTCTACAATCTAAGTGCAAAGCATTGTCTTTTATACCAAACATACTTGCGTATTGATCCATGATACCACAATTTACACCCACATAATTATGTTCTGCTTTTTGAGATATTAAAATCATTTCGTGTTTAGTAAGACCTAAATTAAATATTTCATTTAATCCAAAAACCACACTATTTTCTAAAGCTGCAGAAGAAGACATACCTGCACCTCCAGGAATATTACCTTTAAAGATAATATTAAAATTACCAATTACTTTATTTTTATTCTGAATTTCGGCAACAACACCAAAAACATAATTTTCCCAGCTTCCTTCTTTAGAAGGTTTTAATTTATCTAGCGCAAACTCAATGGTACTATCTAAATCTAAGGCAATAGCTGTAGAACAACCAGAATCACTTTTTTGAATAGCTGCTGCTATTCCTTTATTAACGGCTGCCGGAAATACAAAACCATCATTATAATCTGTGTGTTCTCCAATAATATTTATTCTTCCAGGAGAAAAAATTAATAAAGGGTCTGTTTTAAATTTGTTGATAAATGCCTCTTTTACATCCTTAATTAGTTTTGCACTCATGTCTGCTTGGTTAATTGTTATTGATATTTATTTTCCAAACGATGGAATATTCTTCATTAGGGTTTAATGTTTGTAGCCCTATTTTATTATTAAAACTATCAGAAACTCCGGTTGTAGGTTCTATGGCTATTGTATTTAATCTAGGTGGCGTATAGGCTTGTAAAAAGTTATCTTTTACAGAAGAAGAAAAGTTTAATTGATATTTAGGAGTATTAAATTGAACCTTATCGGTATTTAAAACCCAACAATCATCTAATTGTTTGTTTTCTATATTTAAAACCACTTTAGATTTAACATCTTCAACACCTGTAGTAATATTTCTATCTCCAATAATTAGTTTTTGATTACAATCAAAATTTATAGAACTTTCAGATAAATTATCACTAATAAAATAAGGATGCCATCCTAAAGTAAAAGGAAAAATTTTAGTGTCTGTATTTTTTACATTTAGAGCTACACTTACATTATCATCATTAAAAATATAGGTTACTTGTATTGAATAAGTGTAAGGAAAACCGGCTGTTTTTTTTAGCTCTACATATTCTAAAGTTATTTTAGCAGTATTTTCTAAAGCTTCTTTTACTACTACTTTAAAGGTTTTATTAAAAACAAAACCATGAAGCGCGTTTCTTTCTTCTTTTTGATTGGTTTCTAGTTGAAAATCTTCATTATTAAAAGAGTATTTTCCATCTTTTATTCTATTTGCAAACGGAAATAGAATAGAGGAAGCATAGGTAGAATCGTATTCTAATGGATGTAAATCTTTAATAATTGCTTGTCCGTTTAAAGTTAATTCTTGCAAACTAGCTCCTAGGTCTAAGTAAATTTTACCGAAAACAGTATTTTTAGTGTTTTTAACTTCAATGCTGTTTGTTTCTGAGTTGTGATTTATAGTATACACTGTATGTTATATTGAGTTTCTAATTATTAATTTATTAGGGTTTTCTATTTTAATTTGTTCTTTATTTAAAATCATTTGAGCCAATCTTTTTCCCATTTTATTAAAATCTGTAGTAATTGTTGTAATACCTCCTTCTACAATTTCATGTAATATGGTGTCGTTAAAAGAAAGAACGCCAATGTCTTGCCCTAATACAAAGTTTTGCTTTTTCATTTTTTTGATAATTCGTAATAAACTTTTATCATCAGGAATTATAAATAATTCGCCTTTTATTAAAAGTTGTTCTGAGGTTTTTTCTACGATTTCAAATGGGATGTTTTTTTCTTCGCAGAACTTAATAAAACCTTTAATTAAAGTTTTAGGCTGATTATGATTTAAGGCAATAAAATTTAGTTTTTGGTATTTTTTTATAGATTTAGAGATTGTCTGTAAATTGGTATAGATCGTTTTTTCAAAATTTTGATAAATAGAAGAATAATCTTCTAAGTCTTCATGAATTTGATCTAAGATATAAACTTTCTCTTTTGGCAAAACATCAATAGTACTACTAGTGTTTTTAAAATTAGCAGGCATAATTACATATGCATGGTAATCACCAGCATTATCCTGAATTAGTTTTTTAAAAATAGTTTCATTAAAGTGATGAAAGAAAATATCTACCTGAATATTGGGTGTTAAGTTTTCTAAAAAAGAATTATATAAATCTTCTTTAAAAGAGTTTAACTCATCAAAAAGCAAAAATATTTTTTGTTGTACATCTATGTTTTCGCTAGATACATAATAACCTTTACCAACTACAGGTTTTATAATTCCTCTGTTTTTTAGTTCGTTAAAAGCCGTTAAAACAGTATCTCTAGAAAGTTTATTAAGTTTTTTGATTTCGTTAATAGAAGGTAGTTTATCTCCTTTTTTTAGTTGCCCGTTATTTATTGCATCCTCAATGTTGCGGATGATTTGTTTGTACTTTGGAACGCCTATTTTATTTTTAATTTCAATCATACAGTATACAAATGTACAAAATTTTACAACAAATAACTACCAGTACCTACTAGTTTGTTAAAAATACTAATTTTATTATTAATCTTAGATTAATGTTTATATATTTGAGCATTAAATAATTAATTTAAACAAAAATAACAATTATGACAGCAGGTTTTCATATGTGGGATTATGTAGTTTTTATTGCATATGCCATTTTAATCTTAGGTGTTGGTCTATGGGTTTCTAGAGATAAGAAAGGTCATCAGAAAAATGCAGAAGACTATTTTTTAGCAAGTAAATCTTTGCCTTGGTGGGCCATTGGTACCTCTTTAATTGCGGCAAACATTTCTGCAGAACAATTTATAGGAATGTCTGGTTCTGGTTTTGCGCTTGGTATTGCTATTGCTTCTTATGAGTGGATGGCAGCATTAACTTTAATAATTGTAGGTAAATATTTCTTACCTATTTTTATAGAAAAAGGATTATACACAATTCCAGAATTTGTTGAAAAAAGATTTTCTACCAACCTTAAAACAATTTTAGCTGTATTTTGGTTAGCGCTTTACATCTTTGTAAATTTAACTTCTGTATTGTATTTAGGTGGTTTAGCTATAGAAACAATAATGGGGGTTGATATGATATATGCAGTTATAGGTTTGGCCTTATTTGCTGCAGCATATTCTCTTTATGGAGGTTTGTCTGCTGTTGCTTGGACAGATGTTATACAGGTTGTGTTTTTAGTATTAGGTGGTTTAGTAACTACGTATTTAGCTTTAAATACGGTTTCTGGAGGAGAAGGTATGTTGGCTGGTTTTTCTAAAGTTTGGGAAGCTGCACCAGAAAAATTTCATATGATATTAGATGAGTCTAATGATAACTATATAAACTTACCTGGTATTTGGGTATTAGTTGGTGGTTTATGGGTTGCAAACTTATATTATTGGGGTTTTAACCAGTATATTATTCAAAGAACTTTAGCGGCTAAATCTTTAAAAGAATCTCAAAAGGGAATTTTGTTAGCAGCATTTTTAAAGTTAGTTATTCCGTTAATTGTTGTTGTACCAGGTATTGCAGCGTATGTAATGGTAAACGACCCAAGTATTATGGCTAATTTAGGGGGTGCTGGTATGTTAAATATACCATCTGCAGAACAAGCAGATAAAGCATATCCTTGGTTGTTGCAATTTTTACCTACAGGTCTTAAAGGTGTTGCCTTTGCTGCTTTGGCTGCTGCAGTTGTATCTTCTTTAGCTTCTATGTTAAACTCTACATCTACCATTTTTACAATGGATATTTACAAACAATATATAGATAAAAATGCAAATGATAAAAAGACGGTAAATGTTGGTCGTATTTCTGCGGGTGTTGCTTTATTAATTGCCGTAATTATTGCGCCAATGTTAAGTGGTTTAGATCAAGCGTTTCAATATATTCAAGAGTTTACAGGTATGGTAAGTCCGGGTATATTAGCGGTATTTATTTTAGGTCTATTCTGGAAAAAAACAACAAATAATGCAGCAATTTGGGGTGCCGTTTTATCAATTCCAATTGCATTGGCATTAAAGTTTATTCCTATTCCTGGTTTAGAACCTTGGATGCATCAAATGGGTATTACAGCTGTATTAAGTATGGTTATTATAATGGTTTTGAGTCAAATGCAAAATAAAGGTGCAGATGATTCTAAAGGAATTGAAATTACCAAAGACTTATTTAAAACAACACCATTGTTTAATATTGGGTCTATCGTTATTTGTATTTTATTGGTTGTGTTATACACTTTGTTCTGGTAGAAATTACAAATATTTAAAAACAAAAAAACGTCTAAAGAAATTTAGACGTTTTTTTGTTTTTAATTTAAAGCTACCTAACTTTTAGTAAGTGGTATAGCTTGGTAGTTATCACTTCGTTCTGCTATATCAAACAAGTGTTGTGCTTCTTTTGGAGGTACGGTAAGTTTTCTTTTTGTTAAATCTATCCAAGCTCCATATACTTTTATAATGGCAGATAGCTTGCCTGCTTCATTAAAAACCTGATGTGTAATTTTCCATCGTTCGTTTTTTTCTGATAAGCCAGAAACTTTAAAATCTACCGTAATGTTTTCTCCTAAATGAATTTCTTTTCTAAAAGAAGTTTCTTCTGTAAATAATATAGGACCAATATTGTGTTTTGTAAACTCTTCTATAGAAAAATTTTGATCTCTAAAATAGCGTACTCTTACTTCTGCAGCATAATCATTGTATGCCGTATGACGCATGTGTCTGTTTGGGTCAAAGTCAGACCACTTTGTGTGAAATGTTACTTTAAAACTCATCTTTATAGATATTTAAAAACCTGATAATATATGTGTACATTATCAGGTTTGTTATAATTAAATAGTTTGTTATTAGTGTTTTACAATCTGGTTTTTAGGGTTCATTTTTAATTCACTTAAAACATTTAAAGCTTCATAAACATAAACGTCTTTAGATAGGTTTTTATGCCATGCCAATCTTTTATCTGCTAATGCGGTGTCTTTTTTAAATAATGGAACTTCATACTCTGGAGAAGTAAACTTTAAATCAGATTTATAATCAAAAACTGCTTTAAATTTTTCAGCGTCTTTTTCATTAGCAGCATTTTCTTTTTCAAATACTTTATAATTTAAGGTATAAGAAGTGTCGTCTTGTTTCTTTTTTAACCATTTTGCATATTCGTTTATCAATTTAAACTTAGTATCTGTAGCAATTCTTTGTTTGCTATTATAAATTACATCAGAAAAATTTTGATAAGTATTTGTTTGCACATAGTCTGCTTGTTTAACCTTATCCCAAGCTAATGCACCACTTAAATCTCTTTCACCAAATTTCATATAACTATATCTGTCTGGCATTGCAATATCAGAATACACGCCTTCTATTTGAGTAGAACCACCATTAATTCTGTAGAATTTTTGGATAGTCATTTTTAAAGCACCTAAATCTTTGTCGTATTTAGTAAATTGATTAATAGGCAATACACTTTGTACTGTTCCTTTACCGTAAGTTTGATTTCCTCCCATAATTACAGCTCTTTTGTAATCTTGCATTGCAGCAGCAAAAATTTCTGATGCAGAAGCAGAAAACTCATTTACCAACACTACTACAGCTCCATCCCATTGAATTTTAGGGTCGATATCTTTTTTAATAATAGGGTTTTCTCCTCTGTATTTTACTTGTACAATAGGACCTTCATTAATAAATAAACCACTAATTTCTATAGCTGTTTTTAAAGATCCACCACCATTATTTCTTAAATCAACAATTAAACCAGTAACGCCTTCGCTTTTTAACCTTGCAATTTCTTGCTCCATATCTTTTGCAGAGTCTCTATAGTTTTGTTCGTCAAAATCTATATAGAATTTTGGTAAATCTATAATTCCGAACTTTTTACCATCTTTTTCTACAATACTAGATTTTACAAAAGTTTCCTCTAATTCTACAACATCTCTAATAATAGAAATTACTTTGGTAGAACCGTCTAATTTTTTCTTAACAGTTAATCTAACCTCTGTACCCTTTTTTCCTTTAATAAATTTAATTGCATCATCTAAACGCATGCCCACAATATCTAATGGTTCTTTGTCTGCTTGTGCAACTTCTAAAATAATATCACCAGGTTCTAAGCTTCCTTCTTTCCAAGCAGGACCTCCAGAAACCAATTCAAAAATTTCTGTATAAATTCCTTTTTTTACCAAACGAGCACCGATTCCTTCTAATTTACCAGACATATCTTGGTCAAAACGTTCTTTTATACTTGGTGCCATATACGTTGTATGCGGGTCAAAAGCACCAACTACAGTGTTTAAAAAAGTAGAAAACCAATCTTCATGTTCTAATTCTTCGATTCTAATATATAAATCATCCATGTTTTTAAGCACTTCTTCACGAGCTTCTTTTTCTAGTTCACTAAAGTTTTTAGTCTTATAATTTTTATCTTTTTCTACGCTAGCTTTTTGTTTTTCTAATTTGTCTTGTATTCTAATTAGTGTACTTAACTTTAGCTGTTTGCGCCAGTAGTCTATTAATTCATTTTCGTTTTTAGCAAACGGAACTTTTTCGTAATCAACATCAATCGTTTCGTTTTTCTTAAAGTTAAAAGGTTGTTTTAACAGATCACCATAATAAGATTTTGCATTTTTAATTTTGCTAGAAAAACGATCATATACCAAGTTATAAAAAGAAACATCTTCTTTTAATAGTTGGTTATCAATTTCATATTTAAATTTAGAAAATTCTTTAATATCCTCTTGTGTAAAATATCTTTTATTTGGGTCTAATCCGTCAATAAATTCATTAAAAACATATTCAGAAAAATCATCATTCATATCTTTTACAACAAAATGACTTCTTGTAAGAATGTTTCTTAAAATGTACACTAAAATTTTATCCTTTTCAGGATCTGAGTTGGGAGTTATGTTTGTGTTTTTAGCTTGCAAGCTAGTTACAAATAGCAAGGTTGCTAATAAAAATGTGGTAATTTTATATTTTGTCTTCATAAATTTTATGTCGTGATTCTAATTCTGTAATTACTCCTTCTGCTTTGCTAATCTACTAAAATAATGCCAAAATTATTTAGGAAGTTTTATTTCGTTCTCTTTTTATCGATTTTTATAAAATATTCAGAAATAATTTTTACAACTGTTTGATATTTTTTAATTAGAAAAACAGATTAGACTATTACAATATTACGTAAAAAAGAGAAATTCTATTCTTTACAAAATGTTAAAAAGAAAATCGTGTAAAATCAATTATATTTGCTTAAAATAATTCAAAATTTAAAGTTCAATATTTAAATTGAAAACTTCCTGTAATTTTGAATTCTTAATTTTGAACTTTAAACGAAAATGATGCAAGACAAACCTTTAATTTTAATTACAAATGATGATGGGATTACAGCTCCTGGTTTAAGAGCTTTAATTGGCATAATGAATAAAATTGGTGAAGTGGTTGTTGTTGCACCCGATAGTCCACAAAGTGGGATGGGCCATGCTATTACAGTAGATAATGTGTTAACCTGTAATCCAATAACAATTGATGAAGGCCCACAATTAGAATATACCTGTTCTGGTACACCTGCAGATTGTGTAAAAATGGCGGTAAATGAAATTTTAAATAGAAAACCAGATTTATGTGTTTCTGGGATTAATCATGGAGCAAATTCATCGATTAGTGTTATTTATTCGGGTACCATGAGTGCTGCTATAGAAGCAGGAATAGAAGGAATACCTGCAATTGGTTTTTCTTTATTAGATTTTAAATGGCATGCAGACTTTAAACAATCAGCAGATTTTATAAAAAATATTACCTTAAATGCCTTGTTAAACGGTATTCCAGAAGGGATTGTTTTAAATGTAAATATTCCAAAATTAAAAAAGGAAGAAATAAAAGGAGTTAAAATTTGTAGACAAGCAAATGGGTATTGGAGAGAGATTTTTGATAAACGAAAAAACCCAATGGGAAAAGAGTATTATTGGCTTTCTGGTGAGTTTGTAAACAAAGATAAAGGGCAAGACACCGATCTTTTTGCGTTAGAAAACGGATATATTTCTGTAGTTCCTGTTCAGTTTGATATGACAGCACATCACATGATTCAAAAACTAAACGCTTGGGAACTGTAAAAAAAGATATTTTAATAGGCATTTTAGTTTCCTTATTTGCCACCTTTGGAGGTGTCTTTTTGTATTTAGAATACATTTCTAAATATGGATTTTATGAAACCATAGATTTAATAAAAGATGGAGATTTATATGGTAAAGTATTGTCTTTAGCTGCTATTCCTAATTTGTTTGTATTTTTTATTTTTATTAAAAAGAAACAAGATAACAGGGCAAAAGGAGTTTTGTTGGCTACTATTTTAATAGCATTAACAACTTTGGTTTTAAAATTTATTTAATAGAGATAATGTCTCCTCGAGCGCAGTCGAGAGGTTTAATAAGGTCTCGACTGCGCTCGACCAGACAAGTAAAAACTTATGAAATATTATATTATTGCTGGTGAGGCTTCTGGAGATTTACATGGCTCTAATTTAATGAAAGCATTGTATAAAGAAGATACAAATGCAGACATTAGGTTTTGGGGTGGAGACTTAATGAAAAATATTGGAGGAACTTTGGTAAGTCATTATAAAGAAAGAGCCTTTATGGGTTTTTTCGAAGTGCTAATGAACCTATCTAAAGTGTTAGGTTTTATTAAATTTTGTAAAAAAGATATTACAGAATTTAAACCAGACGTTCTTATTTTTATTGATAATTCTGGGTTTAATTTACGTGTTGCCAAATGGGCAAAACAGCAAGGTTTTAGAACCAATTACTATATTTCTCCGCAAGTGTGGGCAAGTAGAGCAAGTAGAGTAAAAGACATTAAAAGAGATGTTGATAAAATGTTTGTAATACTTCCTTTTGAAAAAGAATTTTATGAAAAACATAATTATAAAGTATCATTTGTAGGGCATCCTTTAATAGACGGAATTGCAGGCAGAAAACAAGTAAGTGAAGTTGCTTTTAGAAAAGAATACAACTTAACAGACAAACCAATTATTGCTTTGTTACCCGGAAGTAGAAAGCAAGAAATTACCAAAATGTTGTCTGTAATGTTGTCTTTAATTGATGATTTTTCTGACTATCAATTTGTAGTTGCAGGTGCTCCGAGTCAAGATTTAAGTTTCTATAAACATATTATTGGCGATAAAAAAGTAAGCTTTATCAGCAATAAAACATACGATTTATTAAGTCTTTCTTACGCTGCTTTAGTGGGTTCTGGTACTGCAACTTTAGAAACCGCTTTGTTTAAAGTACCGCAAGTAGTTTGTTATAAAGGAGGTAATATTTCTTATCAGATTGCGAAAAGAATTATCACTTTAAAATTTATTTCTTTGGTCAATTTAATTATGGATAAAGAAGTAGTAAAAGAATTAATTCAGAATGATTTTAATAAAAAAAATCTAAAAGCAGAGTTAACAAAAATTTTAGATAATGACTACAGAGAAAAACTGTTTTTAGAGTATTTTGAATTAGAAAAGAAACTCGGTGGAAAAGGAGCATCAGAAAAAGTGGCCAAACAAATTGTTAGCGATTTAAAAAAGGAAGCAAACTAGCTTTAAAATGGATGAATTATAATTGTAAAAAATTTAGAGTAGTTCAGAATACCGATAATGGTGAAACATCAGGAGAAACCATTTTTAAATATCAACAAAAGGGTACTATTCTTACTTGTGAATACAAAGGCGGACAAATAGTAAAAGGTCATTTAATAGGTCTTGTTGATGCACAAGGGAATATAGAAATGCGTTACCACCAAGTAAATCTTAAAGGAGAATTAATGACAGGTATTTGTAATTCTACACCTAAAATATTGTCTAATGGAAAAATAAGGCTTTATGAAAATTGGCAGTGGACTTCTGGAGATATGTCAAGTGGGAAATCAGTTTTAGAAGAAGTTTAACTAAGTGTACACATTATACGTAAAAGAATATTTAATATGAAGAAATGGGGTTTTTTATTAGTTGTAATTTCTTTACTATTAAGTTCTTGTTCCTCTACTAAAACGGTTGTTAAAAAGACCACAAAACCAACTACAAAAGTAGATAGAATTGTATCTAATGCCTTAAAATATAAAGGGGTGCGTTATAAATTTGGAGGAACAACAAAAAAAGGAATGGATTGTTCTGGTGTTGTTCATGTTGCCTTTGATAGCGAAAATGTACAACTGCCAAGAATTTCTAGAGACATGGCTAAAAGAGGTGAAAAAATCTCTTTAAGTAAAGTTAAAAAAGGCGATTTATTATTTTTTAGAACCAGTAAAAGTAAACGAAGCATTAATCATGTTGGTTTGGTGGTTTCTCATACAAAAGGGCAAATTAAGTTTGTACATGCCACAACTTCTAGAGGTGTAATTGTTTCTAATTTATCAGAGAAATACTGGAAAAAAGCATTTGTAAAAGCAACAACCATCTTATAATTAGTAGTTAACGTTTTTTTTAGTAACTTTAGCTTGCTATGAAAAGGTTGTACAATTATATACCCTTGCACTTTGTTGTGCTTTTAATTATTGGAATTTGTTTTCAATTTTTCACTCAATTTTGGACTTTTAATTTTCTAAAAACCTCGTTATTTTTAGGGGTTTTGGCGATACTTGTTTTTCTGATAAAAAATAAAGTGATAAGAACAAGTATTGCGCTTGTTTTATTCTTTTTTGTAGGTGTTTCATCGGTTTATTTACATGATGATAGGAATTACAATTCTTTTTATGAACATCATTTAGAAGATAATGAGACTCTTGTTTTACAGATTCATAAAATTTTAAAACCTGGCAATTATTATCGAAAATATGAAGCTAATATTATTAAAGTAGATTCTCTAAGTACAATAGGAACCGTCTTGTTAAACATTCAAAAAGATAGTTGTTCTAGTTCTTTGCTTGTAGATGATCAATTACTCTTAAAACCAAGCTTAAAAGAGTTAATTCCTCCTTTAAATCCGCATCAATTTAACTACAAATCTTATTTAGCTAAACAAGGTATTCATCATCAGTTATTTGTTGCAGAAAATCAGTTTTTAAGGTTGAATTTTAAGTCTTTTACTTTATTTGGATTGTCAGCAAAGTTTAGAAATAAAATTCAAGTATCTTTAAAGAAATACCATTTTAAGGATAATGAGTTAGCGGTAATTAACGCTTTGTTGTTAGGACAACGACAAGATATTTCTAAAGAATTGATTGTAGATTATCAAAGAGCAGGCGCCATCCATATTTTGGCAGTTTCTGGGTTACACGTTGGTGTTATTTTATGGATTCTATCCTTTATTTTTAAACCTCTAGAAAGGATTAAATATGGATTGTTTTTAAAAACCGTTATCATTGTTTTATTACTTTGGATGTTTGCTTTTATTGCAGGACTTTCGGCATCAGTAGTTAGAGCCGTTACTATGTTTACTTTTTTAGCAGTTGGTTTATCCTTAAAAAGAAAAAATGTTGTAGAATTTTCATTCATATCTTCTATGCTTTTTTTACTTTTGATAAAACCCATGTTTCTGTTTGATGTTGGTTTTCAACTAAGTTACTTAGCTGTTTTTGGTATTCTTTGGGTGCAACCAAAATTGTATAAAGTTTACAATCCAAGATTTTTTATAGATGAAAAAATTTGGCAATTGTTTACCGTATCTATTGCAGCGCAAATAGGAATTTTACCCTTGAGTATTTATTATTTTCAACAATTCCCGGGGTTATTTTTAGCCTCAAATTTGGTCATCATTCCTTTTTTAAGTGCTATTTTAATCGGAGGAATTTTAGTCATTATTGCATCACTTTTACAAATTTTACCACAATTTTTAGCGGATATTTATGGAGGTATCATATCTGGAATGAATGACTTTGTAAGTTGGGTTTCTCATCAAGAAGAATTTTTGTTTAAAGAAATTTCAATTTCATTTATTGCAATGTTGTGTTGGTATGTAGTGCTATTTTTAGGCGTTTATTTTCTCATTGAAAAGTCATCAAAAAAACTCATTTACTTTTTTATTTCAATTTTATTATTACAAGGTGTTTTTCTAATTGAATCGAATCAAAATAATGTAAAAGAAGAATTAATTGTATTTCATAAAAGTCGATTTTCTATGATTGGAAAGCGGGTAGGAGCGCAACTATTTTTGCAACACGATATAGATAGTGTGAGGTTTAAAAAAGAAAATAGCATTAAATCGTATAGCGTTTCAGAAGGTATTGAGAAGGTAGAGGAAACCAATTTTAACAACTTTGTTAAGTTTTCTAATAAAGATATTTTGTTGATAGATAGTTTGGGCGTTTATAATATTTCGGGATTGCAAAGCCCAATTATTGTGATGCAATATTCGCCTAAAATAAACCTAACAAGGTTGATAAAAACAATAAAACCATCGCAAATTATTGCAGATGGTTCTAATTATAAAAGTTATGTAACACGTTGGGAAAAGTTGTGTTTAAAGAATCAAATTCCTTTTCATTATACAGGTCAAAATGGCGCGTTCATTATTGATTAAAGTTTCTATAAAGCTTTTTATTTTTCTTAAAAAAATATTTTCACCAAGAGTAAAATTTTATAGATTTCTGCCTTCGCAGGAATGACAAAATGGAAATAGTTTATAAGTATTATTACAAATTACTTTTAAACTCTTTATCAAATTCACCCCATTTCTTAGTTTCGTACAGTTTTTCAGAAAAATAGACCAATACCTTTTCCATTATTTCTGTATCTAAATACCCTGGAATTCTGTCTAATAATTCCTCTTTTTCTGATAAAAACAAAGTAGTTGGGTAAGACATTCTTCCGTTCATTAAAGTCGCTGCAAGTTGATGATAACCACGTCTTCCTTCTTTTTGAAATTTAAATGTGTGGTCATTAAAAACAATGTCCTTTTTGTATTCACCATCTAATTTAACCGCATAAAAGTTTTTATTAATATAATCGCGAATAGTTTTATTAGAATAAGTGTTTAAATCCATTTTTTTGCAATAGCCACACCAATCTGTATACACATCAATTAAAATAGGTTTAGGGTTTTCTTTGTTTAATTTAATGGCCTCTTCAAAACCTAACCATTTAATGTTTTCTTGTGCATTTGTATTTAAATAAAATAGTGAAATTGCAATAAGTAGAATAAGTTTTTTCATATGTAATCGGTCGAAATAGGGATGTCAAATTTACAAAAAAAAGTAAAGCACCGAATTTC
Organism: Polaribacter butkevichii; assembly: GCF_038024105.1. Taxonomy (NCBI): domain Bacteria; kingdom Pseudomonadati; phylum Bacteroidota; class Flavobacteriia; order Flavobacteriales; family Flavobacteriaceae; genus Polaribacter; species Polaribacter butkevichii. Next base: position 2,008,058 of record NZ_CP150661.1, on the reverse strand, counting down.
GATGCTTTACTTAAGTCGTTATAAGAAAAGAAATTACTTTACTCCGTGCATTAGTTTATTCATGATTGGTGTTAAAGCCATTAAGATTACTCCTGCCGCAATTGGTATAATGGTAAAAATTAAAAAGAAGGTACTCATATCGTAAGCAGCCGTAATTTTATCAATCATTCCTCCCATAGAACCTGCTGTTTTGTTACCCATTCCAATAGCAATGTACCAAAGTCCAAACATTAACCCTATTTTACTTGCAGGCACTAATTTACTTACATAAGACAAGCCAACAGGAGATAAAGCCAGTTCTCCTAAAGTATGTAATAAATAAGCTAAAATTAAAAAGATCATACTAACAGAAGCGGTTTGAGCTCCTTGTGGTATGCTTGCAGAACCATATGCTAAAATACCAAACCCTAATCCTAAAAGTACCAAACCAAGGCCAAACTTAACAGTTGCAGATGGATTGTATTTGCTTTCCCATAGTTTAGAAAAAAGAGGTGCAAACGTAATGATGTAAAAAGAATTTAAAATAGAAAACCAAGATGCAGGAACTTCTGTTTCTACTTCAGAGAATTGAGATTTTAACATCCAAAGTACAATTGCCCAAATAATTACAAAACTAGTTCCTAAAAAGAGATTAGATAACGCATATTTTTTAAAAGTAATTTTAAATAATTTTAATAATACGTAGGTAATAATCATTAAAGGCACTACGGTAAGTAACGTGTTTGCTACTCTAAAAATATTTGCTGCATCGCCTTCTAGAACTCTATTGGTATAGTCCTTTGCAAAAATAGTCATAGACCCTCCGGCTTGCTCAAAAGCCGCCCAAAAGAATATTGTAAAAAAAGCTAAAACACCTACAACAATGTAACGGTCTCTTTGAACGTTAGTAGGTACTTTTTCTTGTGTATCTGTAGTTGTTTTTGTTTGAATAGCATCTTCGTATTCTACGGTTTTAGATGGAGATAAACCTACTTTACCAAAAATACCTTGTGCTAACCAAAATTGTAGAGTACCTAAGAACATAAATACACCTGCAAGACCAAAACCGAAATGCCAACCATGTGTTTCGCCAATATAACCACAAAGTAATATCCCTAAAAAGGCACCTGCATTTACTCCCATGTAATAGATGGTAAATGCACCGTCTTTTTTGTCTTGTGCATTTACATACATACCATTAATTATTGATGTCATGTTTGGTTTAAATAGCCCATTACCTGCAACTAACAATCCAATACCTATGTATAAGCTAAAAGGAGTGTCAAAAGCCATTGCTGCATGTCCAAGAGCCATAATTAATGCTCCCCAAACAACAGCTGTTCTGTAGCCAAGAAACTTGTCTGCTAACCATCCTCCAAGTATAGGAGAAAAGTACACTAACATGGTGTACGTTCCATAGAGTCCAAGAGCTTCTTCTCTAGACCAAGCCCAACCACCATCTATCAAAGCAGAAGTTAGAAAAAGTACTAGAATAGCGCGCATTCCGTAGTATGAGAAGCGCTCCCACATTTCTGTGAAAAATAAAACAAATAATCCAGATGGGTGTCCCATCAATAATTTACTGTTCATTTCTGAACCTTCAAACCTGTATTTAGCTGTATTCATAAAAAGTAATTGAAATTATAATAATATAAAACCTCATAAAAATTTAATTTATGAGGCTTTTTGTTTTTTAATTATTCTTCGGCTAATTCAAAGCCTTCAGCTTCTTTGGTGCTGAAATCTGTTTCATTATCTTCGGCGCCATGTGTAAGCGCTTTTAGTTTTCCTAAAAAGAGGTAAACTAAGAAGGCAAATACTACACAGAAAATTGCGATCCCTGTAAAAACTTTAAACTCTCCAAAAAGAGAAGAAGATTCTCCTAGTAAACCTGCGGCTTTATTTCCTAAACCTGTTGTTGCAAAATAAATTCCCATCATTATAGATGCATATTTGGCAGGTGCTAATTTGGTAACGAATGATAGTGAAACCGGAGATAAACATAATTCTCCAACTGTATGAAATAAATAAGCTAATACTAACCAATACATTGCAGAAGTTCCTGTACTATCATATTGAGCTGCGGCAGCAGACATAAATAAAAATCCGATACCAGTAATTCCTAAACCAAGAATCATTTTATATAAAGAAGAAGCTTCGGTTCCTTTTAATTTTCTTTTAGCCCAAAAAGCAGCAATTCCAACTCCTAAAGAGATAATAAAAAAAGAATTTAAAGATTGAAACCAAGTAGCTGGTACTTCCCACCCCATTAACATTCTATCTGTTTTTTCTCTAGCATAAATATTCATTAAACCACCGGCTTGTTCAAATGCTGCAAAAAAAGCAATGATCAATAGAAAAGAAATCATTAAAACAATAATTCTGTCTTTTTCAACTTTATTAAGAGGTCTTTTGTAGGCTTCTTGATCTTCTACGTTATCAGATTTACCTAAGTAATTACCTACGTGAACTAAATATTTTTGACCAGCAACAAATTGAATTAAACCTATAATCATTAGTAATCCAGCTAATCCAAAACCATAATGCCATCCATGAACTTCACCTACATAACCAACAACTAATCCAGATAAGAAAGCACCAACATTAATACCTATATAAAAAAGGGTAAATCCTTTATCTCTACGTACGTCTCCTTTTTTATAAAGTCCACCCACCATTGTAGAAATATTTGGTTTTAAGCATCCAACGCCAAGTATTATAAAAACCAATCCTGTGTAAAATGCCCACATAGCTTCATAGGCAAGCACGCAATGACCAAAAACCAAGAGTATTGCTCCTAAAATTACCGATTTTTTTTGACCTAAAAATTTATCTGCTAAAATACCACCCGGAATAGACATAATATATACGAGTGCTGTATACCATCCGTATAGAGCTAATGCATCTCCTTGAGACCATCCGAGACCATGATTTACATCTGTAGTTTTAGAGGTTAAGTAAAGAACTAAAAGGGCTCTCATCCCATAGTACGAAAAGCGTTCCCACATTTCTGTAAAAAATAAAACGTATAATCCAACGGGGTGACCAAATAATTCTTTTTGGTGCGGTAACTTAGCAGTATTGCTCATATATTTATTCTTTTTATTTGTTTTATTTGTTATTTAAATTCGCATCGATAAAGTTAGTCATTTTTGTGAACAAATTTAAACGCGTATTTCTTCCTTTATAAATTCCGTGTGTTCTGTCTGGAACAATAAACATATCAAATTGTTTATTCGCTTCAATTAAAGAATTTATCATTCTATAAGAGTTTTGTACGTGTACATTATCATCACCAGTTCCATGAACCAATAAGTAGTTTCCTTTTAATTTATCGGCATAATTAATGGGCGAATTATCATCATAACCACTTGCATTTTCTTGTGGAGTTTGCATATAACGTTCTGTGTACACAGAATCGTAAAAACGCCAAGAAGTAACCGGCGCAACGGCAATTGCTGTTGTAAAAACATCATTTCCTTTTAAAATACAATTGGTACTCATAAATCCACCAAAAGACCATCCCCAAATACCAACATTATTTTTGTCGATATAAGAACGTTCTACTAATTTTTTAGCAGCTGCAATTTGATCTTCAACTTCGTATTTACCCAATTCTTTCTGAGTAACCTTTTTAAAATCGGCACCTTTATAACCTGTTCCGCGTCCATCAATACAAACTACAATAATTCCTTTTTGTGCCAACATATTATGCCAGTAATCATTGCTCCCGTTCCAAGTATTTCCAACTTGTTGAGAACCAGGACCAGAATATTGAAACATTAAAAGTGGATATTTCTTTGTCTCATCAAAATCTAAAGGTTTTACCATCCACATATTTAAGTCGTTTCCATTAATGTTAATGGTAGAAAACTCCTTCGGACTCATTTTATATGCTGATAATCGTTCTTTTAAAGCAACATTATCTTTTATCACCTTTAACATTTTTCCTTTAGCTGTATATAAAGAATAAACAGGAGGAGTGTTTGCTGAGGAATGTGTGTTGATAAAGAAGTTTAAATTTTTACTAAATGCAGCCGTGTTTTGTCCGTTTACATTACTTAACAATTCTTTATGCTTTCCTTTTAAATTGATAGCATAAACACCTCTATTGATAGAGCCATTTTCTATAGATTGATAGTAAATGGTTTTCTTTTTTTCGTTAAAACCATAGTAATTAGTTACTTCCCAGTTCCCTTTTGTAATTTGGTTGATGAGTTTTCCGTTAAAATCATAATGATAAATATGGTTGTAACCATCCTTTTCGCTCGTCCAAATAAAACTGTTATCAGCTAAAAAAGTAAGGTTGTCTGTAATATCAATATATGCTTTGTCAGTTTCATTTAATAATAAAACTGTTGTTGCTTTTACAGGATTTACTTTGTGTAATTTTAAATTATTTTGATGACGGTTTAAAGTAGTTGCTACCAAAACATCTGCATCATTAGACCATTTAATTCTAGGGATGTATTCGTAATCGCCTAAAGAAATTTTCTTTGTACTTGCTGTTGATAATGTGTACATGTGTAACGTTACATCTGCATTTTTTTCTCCGGCTTTTGGGTATTTAAAAACTTGTTGTGTTGGGTATAATTCAGTACCAACAATATCCATAGAAAACGTAGGAACATTTGTTTCATCAAAACGTAAAAAAGCTAAGTGAGTTCCTGTCTTGTTCCATTCAAAAGCTCTTACAAAGGCAAATTCTTCTTCATAAACCCAATCTGTAATACCATTAATTACTTCATTTATTTTACCATCGTTTGTAACTTGAGTAATGTTATTTGAGGCTAGGTTTTTAATAAAAATATTGTTGTCTTTTGCATAGGCAATATTTTTATTATCCGGAGAAAAAACAGGTTCTTGAATATTTTCTTCAATTAATGTTAAACTTTTTGAAGCAATATCATACGCATAAAAAGTTCCTTTAAAAGAATGTCTATATATTTTCTTGAAGTTAGTACCTAGAATTAGTTTCGTTTCATCATTATTAAAACTGTAAGAAGAAAAGCTATTTAAGCCATTTAAATTGGCACTATTAACAATTGTTTCTACTTTTTCTAGCGTTTTGTAGCTGTATTTGTCTACAGATACCGATCTAGTTTGTCTATTATAGTCTAAAACAGCATAAAAATCGCCATTCATAGAGTTTAAAGAATTCATTCTTTCCGCAGAAAACGTTCCGTTCCAGATTTCTTCTAGCGTAATTTCTTTTAAATTTGATGTTTGTTTTGGTGTTGTTTGTGCTGTGGATATGTAACTTGTTAATAATAGAATAGTTACAAAAAAGATTCTTTTTTTCATTGTAGACCTTGAGATTTGATAAAACTTTGCCAAGTTTACGGAAAAATCCATAAAAAATATCTTAAAAAATCAGAAAACTTGAATATCCCTTAATGTTTTAACAGTTTGACTTATCTTTGTTCTTGATACTTTTATACCCAATTGAATGAACAAACTTATTTCAGGTTTTTCTAAGTTAACTAAAGATGAAAAGATTACCTGGTTAACCAAGAATTATTTCCATAATCAATCAGAAACTAAAGCTATTATTAAGCAGTATTGGAACAACAATAAAGATTTACAACAACTGCATGATGATTTTATAGAAAATACAATTTCTAACTTTTACATGCCTTTTGGTATTGCACCAAATTTTGTAATTAATGATAGAACTTACGTAATTCCGATGGTGGTAGAAGAAAGCTCTGTGGTTGCAGCAGCTTCTTTGGTGGGGAAATTTTGGAGTACAAGAGGTGGTTTTAAAACAACGGTTATTGGTACAACAAAAATTGGGCAAGTCCATTTTATGTATGCTGGCGATAAAACTGAAATTGAAACCTATTTCAATAAAAATAAAACAGAATTATTTGCAGCTACGGCTTCCATTACCAAAAATATGGAAAAACGTGGCGGCGGAATTTTAGATATTAAATTAGTTGATAAAACTGATCAATTAGAAAACTATTACCAACTACACGCAACCTTTGAAACGAAAGATTCAATGGGTGCAAATTTTATAAATTCTTGTTTAGAAGCAATTGCTAAAAAGTTTGAAAAAGACGATATAGAAATTGTAATGAGTATTTTGTCTAATTACGTTCCAGAATGTGTGGTTAGGGCAGAAGTGAGTTGTAAAATAGAAGAATTAGGAGGAGAGAATCCGCAGAAATTTGCAGAGAAATTTTACCAAGCAGTAAAAATTGCAGAAATAGAACCTTACAGAGCGGTAACGCATAATAAGGGAATTATGAATGGAATTGATGCCGTTGTTTTAGCAACTGGTAATGATTTTAGAGCAGTAGAAGCTGGTGCGCATGCCTATGCAGCAAAATCTGGACAATATAGAAGTTTATCTCATTGTTCTATTGATGATGGCGTTTTTAAATTTTGGATAGAAATTCCTTTAGCTTTAGGTACTGTTGGAGGCTTAACAGCTTTACATCCAATGGCAAAACTGTCTTTAGAGATGTTGCAAAAACCATCTGCAAGAACATTAATGCAAGTAATGGCTGCAGCAGGTTTGGCTCAGAATTTTGCAGCTTTAAGAGCGTTAACAACTAAGGGTATTCAGCATGGACACATGAAAATGCACTTGCAGAATATCTTAAATCAGTTTAATGCAACCGAAGAAGAAAAAGAAATAATTACTGCTTTTTTTGATAAAAGAACTGTTACGCATTCCGCTGTAGTAGATAAAATAGATGCCTTAAGAAAACCAACCATTAATTGGGTTGATTTTTCTGATAAAAATTTAGTGAGGTCTAAATTATCTATGATTGATAAAAATTCAAAACCTATTTTTGGAAAAATGAATGGGCAACAAATGATAGAACATTTAAGTTTTTTACTTCAGATTTCTAACGGAAAAGTAGCTGCCGATTATTATGTTTCTGATGAAAAATCGGCAAGAAGAAAACCTTTTTTAAATACAGAAGGTGAATTACAAGTTGGTTTTAAAGCGCCTTTGTTGTCTGAAGAACCAAATGATTTAAAATTTAATTCTGTAGGTGAAGCAATCAATGATTTATTTATTCAAATTGATGATTTTAAAATTCATTTTGAAACAGCGAAAGCTGAAAATCATCCTTTTTTTGGTGAATTAGATTATGCTTATTGGCAAAAATTTCATGTAAAACATTTTACACACCATTTTAAACAATTCGGATTGGTTTAAATGTTTTCTTTGCATTAATTGAATTTGAATTGCAATGGGCTATAGCCCATTGATACATATTAATTTACAAATAATAGGCTTTAACCAAAATATTTATAATGAGAATGTGTAGTTTGGCTAAAGCCATTTGTATGTAATTTGTTTATGTCATCCAGCTAAAGCTGGATGTAATTCAAGTTTTTAAATTAAATAGCAATGGGTTTCAACCCATTGTAATAAATAATAAAATTGATGATTGGCTTTAGCCAAATTCTAATATGAAATTAAAATTATGCCTTTTGTAAAAGTCTACATACATTTTGTTTGGAGTACCAAAAACAGAATTCCGTTTTTGGCTACAAAAGAAATTAGACAAAAAGTTTGGGCACATATTAAGGAGAATGCAAAAGAAAAAGGAATTTTTATAGATTTTATAAACGGGTATACAGATCATTGCCACTGTTTAGTTTCTCTAGGTTCTAATCAAACAATAGAAAAAGTGATGCAATTAATAAAAGGAGAATCTTCTTTTTGGATCAATAAAGAAAAGTTAACTGTAGAAAAATTTCAATGGCAAAGTGAATATTTTGCAGTTTCAGTTTCTGAATCTATACTTGACAAAGTTAGAACCTATATTAAAAATCAAGAAGAACATCACAGTAAAAAAACTTTTCAAGAAGAGTATGAAGAGTTTATTAAAAAATATAATTTTAAGAGATTTGATGATTAATAATAAAATACAATGGGTTCCAGCGATTGTTTTTGAATTGCAATGGGTTTCAACCCATTGTAAAATTTAATTTACAAATAATAGACTTGAGCCAAAATATTTTAATTAGAATGTTTAATTTGGCTAAAGCCAATTTGTATGTAATTTATTTTGTCATCCAGCTAAAGCTGGATGCAATTCAGCAGAAGATTGTAATTAATAAATTTATAAAAATCAATAGGTTGAAATCTATTGAAATTAAATAATAATGAAGAACTATTATTCCAACGGAAAACTTTTACTAACAGGAGAATATCTAGTTTTAGATGGAGCTAAATCTTTAGCAATTCCAACTAAATTTGGACAAGATTTAAGTGTTGAAAAAATAAAAGAACCTCAAATTATTTGGGGAAGTTTTACGCATACAGGAGCATGTTGGTTCGAAGCTGTTTTCGATTTACAAAAACTACGTTTAGTAAATTGTACATTTAATGCTGATAAAGAAGGAAATGCTGATGTAATAGCAGAAACGTTGTTAAGTATTTTGGTAGAAGCAAAAAACTTAAATCCAGATTTTTTAAAGTCAGAAAATGGGTTTATGGTAAAAACAAACCTTACATTTCCAAGAAATTGGGGTTTAGGTACATCATCAACTTTAATAAACTCTATTGCTGCTTGGGCAAAAGTAGATGCTTTTAAATTACTTTGGAATTCTTTTAAAGGAAGTGGTTATGATATTGCTTGTGCTCAGAATGATACACCAGTTTTTTATCAAATAGAAAATAAAAAACCTGTTGTAGCACCTGTTGAATTTAACCCTATTTTTAAAGAGAATTTGTTTTTTGTGCATCTAAATCAGAAACAAGATTCTAAAGAAGGAATTGCAAAATTTAGAGAACATCTCGACTGCGCTCGACATGACGTTCAAGGAAAAATAAAAAGAATTTCAGAGATTTCTGATGCCTTTTTAAAAGTTGAATCCTTAGAAAAGTTTGAGGCGTTAATTGTAGAACATGAGCAAATTATTAGTTCGATTATCAAATTGAAACCGGTAAAAGAAAAATTATTTCCAGATTATTTTGGAGCCATAAAAAGTTTAGGCGCTTGGGGAGGAGATTTTGTGCTAGTAACAGGAAATGCTGATACGCCAACGTATTTTAAAAATAAAGGATTTACAACCATTCTTAGGTATCAAGAAATGGTTTTATAACATAATGTCACATCGAGTGAATTTATTGAAGAATGAAATAAATTTGTATCGAGATGAAGATGATTTAATATAAGGTTCTCGATACAATTTTGAAAAAAATCAAAATCACTCGAACTGACAACATAGAAAAAATGAAAAAAGTAATAATTATTGGAGGTGGAGCAGCAGGATATTTTACAGCGATAAACGCAAAAGAAAATAATCCTGAATTAGATATTACGATTCTCGAAAAAGGGAAAGACGTTTTACAGAAAGTAAAAATTTCTGGAGGTGGAAGATGTAATGTAACACATGCTTGTTTTGAACCTAAAGAATTGGTGAAATTTTATCCAAGAGGAGAAAAAGAATTGCTAGGACCTTTTCATCAATTTATGACAGGTGATACTTTTGAGTGGTTCGAAAATAGAGGCGTTCCTTTAAAAATTGAAGATGATAATCGTGTTTTTCCAGAAGCAAATAAGAGTCAGGTAATTATAGATTGTTTTCAGAATGCTGTTGATAACTTAGGTATTAAAGTGTTCACAAACTGTGGTGTAAATTCAGTTTCTCAACAAGATAACAAATGGGTTATTAACACAAAAGAACAAGTTTTTGAAGCAGATAAATTAGTAATTGCAGCAGGGAGCTCTAAAAAAGTGTGGGAATTGTGCGAAACTTTAGACCATGATGTTATAGAACCTGTTCCGTCTTTATTTACCTTTAATATCAATGATAAACGTTTGGTAGATTTATTGGGAACTTCAGTACCAAACGCTACCGTAACGATCGCTGGAACAAAATTAGAAGCATCCGGACCTTTGTTAATTACGCATTGGGGAATGAGTGGACCAGCAGTTTTAAAATTATCCGCCTTTGGCGCAAGAATTTTAGCGGATAAAAATTATCAATACAACGTAGCAGTAAATTGGTTGTCTAGACCAACAGATAAAGTTTTAAATGTGCTTTTAAATTTAAAAAAGAAAGAACCTAGAAAAACAGCTATTTTAAAATCGCCATTTGCTGAGGTTTCTAAAAGATTGTGGGAACGTTTTGTAATTGCAGCAGGAATTAAAGCAACTCAGAATTGGGCAGATTTAAAGAATGCGCAGTTAGAAGGTTTAGCAAATCAGTTAACAAAAGGAGTTTTTAATGCAAACGGAAGAACTACTTTTAAAGATGAATTTGTTACTGCTGGTGGAGTAGATTTAAAAGAAATTAATTTTAAACGTTTTGAAAGTAGAAAACATAAAAACCTCTTTTTTGTAGGTGAAGTTTTAAATATTGATGCCGTTACTGGAGGCTTCAACTTTCAGAATGCGTGGACAGGTGGTTTTATCTGTGCAAATGCTTTGGCAGAGGATTAAAATATTAAAAATGTCATTGCGAGGAACGAAGCAATCTACTGTTTAAAAGAGAGATTGCTTCGTTCCTCGCAATGACAAATCAAAAGATAATTATTATGGCAAGAACAGAATCTAACGAGTTTAAAAACGGAACAAAAGCACCTGATTTTACTTTATTAAATACAGTTGATGATTCTTTTGTTTCTTTAAACGAAGCTAAAGGAGAAAAAGGAACTGTAATTATGTTTATTTGTAATCATTGTCCGTTTGTAATTCATGTAAATAGTGAGTTGGTGAAAATGGCAAATGACTATCAGCAAAAAGGAATTGCGTTTATTGCAATAAGCTCTAATGATGTTGATAATTATCCGCAAGATTCGCCTGAATTGATGAAGCAATTGGCTGAAGAAGAAAACTATCCTTTTCCGTATTTGTATGATGAAACTCAGGAAGTAGCAAAAGCCTATGATGCTGCTTGTACGCCAGATTTTTATGTGTTTGATGCTGATTTAAAAGCGGTTTATCACGGACAATTAGATGCTTCTAGACCAGGAAACGGAAAACCAGTTACAGGTATCGATTTAAGAACTTCTTTGGATAATTTATTAGAAAACAAACCTGCTTTAGAAAACCAAAAACCAAGTATGGGGTGTGGTATTAAGTGGAAATAGTTTTATGTATTATAAAAAAATAAAAACGAATCTTACAGGCCATTTTTTAGGTAAGTAAGATTCGTTTTTTATGCAGACTATGCTGCTTTACTTTGTTGTTTGCTAATTAGCAGACTATTAATTGTTTTATTCCATTTTTCTATAGAATCGAACTCGTTACCTGGCTGAAAACTAATGTCAGAATTGTAAAATTCTAGCACAATGCTTGGTTTTTTTTTGTCGATGGCACTTAACTTAAGTATTAATTTATCAAGTGTTGTTTCGTTCTTTCCTAAAGACTTACTAATGTTGTTTATCTCACAATTTTTAATAGTTGTAAGGTTTACAAACTGAAGGCTTACTTTTTCTTTTGTTTTTTGTAAAAATGAAACCGTGTTTTTAGAGGTGTCTACACCAATGGCATAATTTTCTCCTATTTCATGTTGTGTTATTTCAGAGCCATTTTTTTTAGCAAAGTCTTTAAGCGTGTTTAATAATTCTTTTTGTTTTTTCTTTTTATTGTTGTTTGTTAATACAAATGGTAATGCACATACGGCAATACATATTAATCCTATAATAGCTGTTCCTAAATCCATGTTATTTATTTTTAATTTTTTTGAGATACTAATTTTTGTATGAGACGATAATTCGCAACATAGCAGTGTTTTAATGTAACTATGCAAATGATAGTTCTAATAAAAAAGAAGTATTACCAAAAATTATGGAAAGGAAAAATAAGGTCAGACTTTCTATGTCTGATTAAAGTATTGTCTAAGTAGTTTTTATACTGTTTAAATTTAGAATTAAAGTCTAATTTATTCGCATAAGAAATTGCGATAAAATCGTCTGAAGACAATTCGAAATTAGGTAATGAAAATTCTACAAGCTCAGAAATTGAGTTTTCTGATTGCTGTGTATGTGTATAAAAAACTTTAGAAGCAGTGGTAGAAAACGTTGCTTTTTCTGTATTGGTAGAAACGTTATGCGTACCTAAATAAGGAAGTGTATTTGCAGATAGATATATTCCAGAGCAATAAATTGCAATGAGTAGAATTACTTTAAATATCTGATGCTTTTTCTTCATTATTTCTTTGTCATACAAATTACGACACTGCAAATTTAGTTTTTTTTACAACAGAATAAATTAAAAAGTGTATTTGTTATAAAATATTTAATCGCAGGGCGATAGCCAAGGGTTTAATTCCCCGAGGTTTGCCTCGAAATGAAAAAACATGTTTCGGAAGCATACCTCGTACCCTTGGGGCGAGGTTGTTGGTCTATTGTAAAATGTAACCGGATTAACCAACTTCACCTCGATGAGGTTTTAAGGCATCTCTATAGGTTTTCATGTCTTTTTCATCAACAGTAATAAAAGCAGCAAACAACATTGGGTTCTTTTCTTCAATATCAATTTCATGAAAAGTTAAGTTTTCTAAAGCTGCAAATTCTTTTAAATGAATGGTATGATGTTTTGCGGTTTCTTGTGCATCAGGCCCTCTAAAATCCCACAATAATTTTATTTTTCTACTCAATTTTTTTATTTTTAATGGTTGATGAAAATGAATAATTCTCCGCTTTCAAAAGTGATTTTTATATTATTTGTTATTGCTTTATTTCTTGTGCCAATTCTTTCTCCGAAAGTTAAATCTTCCTTATCTAAAGGATATTGCAATCCTAAAGTGCTAATGTTTTTTGCTTTAGGAAAAGGAACTAAAGAAATTGTTTTGTTTACACAGTTAGAAATAGAAGTGCTTTTATCCGCTAAAAAATAACGACTATGATTATCGAAAAAAGTAAGCTTTAATTTGTTTTTCCACTGAATTGCTGTGTGCAGGTTTCCTAAAAAATGGTCTTGTTCTTTTCCGCTTGCACCAAAAACATCAACGTTTTTAAAACCTTTATCGAAAAGGATTTTCAGCATTTTATCAAAATCTGTAAAATCTTGATTCGGAGTATGAATTATTTCAATATTTTCTGGTAGGTTTTCTATAGAATCAAAATCGCCGCTAATAAAATTAGGTTTCATTTTATTCTTTTCTAAAAATTGATAAGCGCCATCTGTAGCGCAAATAATTTCATATTCCTCTAAATTAGGAATTGCTTTTGGAGGTTCTCCGTTTAGAAGTAGAAAAACTTTTTTTGTATGCATAGAATGCAAAAATACCCATTTCAGAATTAATGAAATGGGTAATAATAAACGTTTAAAAGTGAGTTTATTTTTCTTTTAAAATAAGTCCTATAATTCCAAGTCTTGCAATTAAAAAAGTTACCATACCAAAGGCAGGAGATAGCAAAGCTATTTTTAATCCACCAGCTAAAACTCCATGAGAAATTCCATCGGTTATAGAAATGGCATCAAAGGCACCAATTAAACCAATCATCATCCCTAAAAAGCCCCAAACTAAGGCAAATAAACTAACAGATTTTATCAGTTTTAATGCTTTTCCATTTGCATCGCCCTTTAATAGCGCTTTAAGTATTAAAGAGATACAAATTAAAAGAGCAGCCAAAATTGTATACATAAATAATGGGCCACCATCGTTAAAAATATTGATAATTAAGAATTTCATAATAAGTTGTTTTTTAGTGTTAATATAAAACAAAAGTATTTTAAAGTAACTTTCTATATTTTAAAAAACGATGTTTTTAGATCATAGCGCTGTAAACTACCAAATAATTACTGTTTTTAACAAAAAGGGCTTAATTTGGTAAATGAACCTTTATTTTTAGAGTTTCGTCGCAAAAATAGCATAAGTATTAATAAAATATAGATATTGCCCATTAATGAAAAATGTAAGTCCTTTTGTTCGCTTGATTTTAAAAATAGTTTTGCACACTTTTTTTTGGGTGATTGTATATTTTTTTTACACCTATTTTTTAGGCTATGGCAGTGATAATATAAAGTATGTAAATGCATTTTCTGGATTTTTAATGCCTAGTACAATAGTTGTTTGTTACTTTTTTTTATATTATTTAATTCCTAAATACCTTCAAAAAAAGAAATATGTTTCTTTTGTTATATACAGTATCTATTCGTTTATAATATCTACAAGCTTTTTAATATTGTCTGTTTTATATGGCTTTGTATTGTTAGAAAACCCAGATAAAGAGGCTGTAATTCCTTTAACTAAAAGTTTACCTAATATAATTTTTGGAGTTTATATGGTTATTCTATTTGTTATTGTTATTGGGTTAGTGGGATACAATTATTTAGCACAAGTTAAAACAGACGATTTAAAAAGTAAGTTTTTAGAAACCCAACTCCAACTAAAAGAACAAGAATTAAAGTTTTTAAAGATGCAAATTCATCCGCACTTTTTGTTTAATTCTCTAAATACTATTTATGGTTTTGCAATCGCTAAAGCGGATGAAGCTCCAGAAATGATTTTAAAATTATCTAATTTGTTAGATTATATTTTATATCAAGCTGATAAACCTAAAGTACTTTTAATAGAAGAAGTAAATCATTTAGAAGACTATATTTCTTTAGAAAAAATGCGTTTTCATGATACTTTAAACGTTAATTTTATAAAAGAGAAACTAAATGATTCTCTTCAAATTCCGCCAATGTTATTAATTCCGTTTGTAGAAAATAGTTTTAAACATGGTGTAATTATTGATGGAATTTTAAAAGTAGACATTCAACTTAAAGTTGATGTTGATTATTTGTTTTTTGAAATAGAAAACTCATCCAAAGAAAAAGAAGATATAAATGGCGGAATTGGTTTAGAGAATATTAAAAAAAGACTAGAAATGTTGTATCCGAAGAAACATCAACTAGAAATAATTGATAAAAAGGATGTATTTAAAGTGTCTTTAAAAATTGAATTTTAATAGAGATTGTCATTTCGACCTTTTGGGAGAAATCACATAAAGTAACTCAACATTGTGTTATCACTGTTATGCGACTTCTCACGCTGTTCGAAGTGACAAGACAAGTTTTGGAGGTTTTTTTTACCCGGTTTGTCATTTCGATAGAATGAGGTACGGATGATGAGAAATCTCATTTTATTTAATCAAATACAGTATAAAAATGAATATAATTAATTGTGTTATTGTTGATGACGAGCCAGTCGCAAGAAAAATTATAGAAACTTTTGTGGCTAAAATTCCGAATTTAACTTTAGTAAAAAGTTGCAAAAACGCCATGGAAGCTTTCGAGATCGCAAATTCTAATAATATAGATTTATTCTTTTTAGATATTAATATGCCAGACATTTCTGGTTTGTCTTTGGCTAAATCAATAAACAAGAAGTCTAAAATTATTTTTACAACTGCTTACAGAGAATATGCTGTTGATGGTTTCGATTTGCAAGCGGTAGATTATTTGTTAAAACCTATAGCTTTTGATCGTTTTTTACAAGCCGTTAATAAGTTTTTTGAAACGCAAACTGTTATTGTGAAACAAGTGGATGTTGAGGAAGTGCCAGTTAAGAATGATTATATTTTTGTGCGTTCAGAACGTAAAATGGTAAAGGTTAATTTTGATGATATTCTATATGTTGAGAGTTTATCCGATTATATCAAAATTCATACAAAAGACATCGTTTTAGTAACTAGAGAAACGATTAGTAATTTGGAAATGAAATTGCCTTCTCAACAATTTTTAAGAATCCACAGATCTTATATTATCAATTTAAGTAAGGCTGATTCTTATACGAATGAATTTATTGAAATTGAAAAAAATGCAATTCCTATAAGTAGAACGTACAAAGAAAATGTACTTAAAAAGTTAAACGGAAATTCTTTGAAATAGTTTTATCTTTGAGGCAAATTTTAGAAGTTTGGATACAGCACAATTTATTTCAAAATCAAATAACAATTCGGTAGAAAAAGCAAGCTTTACGTGGCAAACACCAAGTAATATTGCGTTGGTAAAATATTGGGGAAAGAGCAATCCGCAAATACCAAAAAACGCTTCTATTAGTTTTACGTTAAACAATTGTCATACCATTACTACAATTGATTTTGAGAAAAAAGAAACATCAGAAAAAGTAGATTTCGATTTGTTTTTTGAAGGAAAACAGAAAGATGCTTTTAAACCAAAAATTGCAGAATTCTTTACAAGAATACAAGAATATTGTCCGTATATTTTTGATTATAAAATGACCATTAATTCAGAGAATTCTTTTCCGCATTCTAGTGGTATTGCTTCTTCCGCAAGCGGATTAAGTGCCATTGCTATGTGTTTAATGAGTTTAGAGTCTGCCTTAAATCCTGATTTATCAGCAAAAGAAATCAACCAAAAAGCCTCTTTTTTAGCACGTCTAGGTTCTGGAAGCGCAAGTAGAAGTATAGAAGGACCAATGGTTGTTTGGGGAAATCACCCAGAAATAGAAGGCAGTTCAGATTTGTTTGGTGTAAAATTTCCTTACAAAGTACATTCGGTTTTCGAGAATTATCAAGATGCTATTCTTTTAGTAGACAAAGGCGAAAAGCAAGTTTCTAGTACTGTTGGTCATAATTTAATGCATGAGCATCCGTATGCAGAAAGTCGTTTTACACAGGCTAATGATAATTTATCAAAAATATCAGAGATTCTTAAAAACGGAGATATAAAAGCTTTTATCGGTTTGGTAGAAAGTGAAGCCTTAACATTGCATGCAATGATGATGACAAGTAATCCGTATTTTATTTTGATGAAACCAAACACGTTAGAGATTATCAATAGTATTTGGGCATACAGAAATGAAAACAATAGCAATATTTGTTTTACGTTAGATGCTGGTGCAAACGTACATGTTTTGTATCCGGAGAATGAAAAAGAAGCTGTAAATCAATTTATAGAAAAAGAACTTTCTAAATACTGTCAAAAAAATCAGTATATTTATGATTCTGTGGGGTTTGGAGCGAAAAAAATGTAAAAAAATAATAAAAAAACACTCTTAAATGAAAACTTTTGTAAAGTTTATGCCAATGCTCGTTTTTCTTTTTACGATATCCGTAGCGGCACAGAAAACCACTTGGTTAGACGCTAATTTAAAAGAAACTAATCAGGCAAAGTCTGTTTACTATAAAGTAATTTCTTCAAATAATAAAGAAGTAACTTTTTTTTACAAAAGTAGTAGTATTTTTAGAAATATTGGCTATTCTAAAGGAGTGTTTGATGGGGCTTTTTCTGAATTTTATGAGTCTGGTGAGTTAAAAACTTCTGGCAGATATGAAAACGGATTAAAAGAAGGTGTTTGGAAAACCTATTATAAAAACGGAAAAAATAAAGAAAAAGGGAAATATGTAAAAGGAGAAAAGGTAGGAGTTTGGAAAACTTTTTACAAGAATTTTTAATAATACCACCTTAACATAATATGTTGTATTTTTGCAGTACTATAAAAAAGAAAAATGAAAGGACCATTATTTTATGCTAAAATCCTTCTCTTCGGAGAATACGGAATCATCAAAGATTCTAAAGGTTTAGCAATTCCGTTTAACGCCTACCGAGGAGTTTTAAAAACTGATTCTAATTTATCTGGAGAGCCTAAAGTTTCCAATCAAAATTTAGAACGCTTTTATAAACACTTATCTTCTTTAAAAACAGATTTAGTTTCTTTTAATTTAAAAGAATTAAAAAAGGATATAGATAACGGTATGTATTTCGATTCATCAATACCACAAGGTTATGGTGTTGGTAGTTCTGGAGCTTTAGTGGCATCTATTTATGATAAGTATGCAGCTGATAAAATAACGGTATTAGAAAACTTAACAAGAGATAAGTTGTTAAAGTTAAAAGAAGTTTTTTCTTTAATGGAATCTTTTTTTCATGGTAAGAGTTCTGGTTTAGATCCTTTAAATAGTTACTTAAGTTTGCCTATTTTAATAAATTCTAAAACCAATATAGAGCCTGCAGGTATTCCTTCTCAAAAACAAGGTAAAGGAGCCGTTTTCTTGTTAGATTCAGAACAAATAGGAGAAACCGAGCCAATGGTAAACATCTTTATGAATAAGATGAAAAATGAAGGGTTTAGAAAAATGATTAGCGAGGAGTTTGCAACAACAACAGACGCTTGTATTGAAGATTTTTTAGGCGGAAATGTAAAATCGTTATTTGGTAATGTAAAATCATTGTCTAAAATTGTTTTAAAGAACTTTAAACCGATGATTCCTGATGCTTTTCATAAAGTTTGGGAAAATGGAATTATCAGTAACGATTATTACCTGAAACTTTGTGGTTCTGGAGGTGGTGGTTATATTTTAGGTTTTACAGAAGATTATGAGAAAGCTCAAATAAGTCTTAAAAATTACAAGTTAGAGTTGGTTTATAGATTCTAGTTTTATGCCCAGTTTTAAAGCAAAAAGATTCCTTTTTAAACTTTTTAGTTTAGTTTCAGTTATAAGAGGCTATAATATTCTTGTTTTAGTTTTAGCACAATACTTAGCGGCTATTTTTATTTTTTCACCTAAAAACACACTTAGAAGTGTTGTTTTTGATGTAGATTTATTATACATCGTTCTGGCAAGTATCTGTGTGGTTGCAGCAGGATATATTATCAATAATTTTTATGATGCAAAAGTAGATAGAATTAATAGACCTTTAAAAACAGGCATTGATAATTATGTAAAGCAGTCTACCAAACTAAAACTATATTTTACTTTAAATTTTTTAGGATTTATTTTTGGTCTTCTTATTTCTGGTAGGGCAGCTTTATTCTTTGCCATCTATATTTTTGCTATTTGGTTTTATTCGCATAAGTTAAAAAAGTATCCTTTTACGGGGTTGGTTTCTGCCACTATACTTACAATTCTTCCTTTTTTTGCTGTATTTGTGTACTTTCAAAACTTCTCAAAAATAATTTTTGTGCATGCAATTTTTTTGTTTTTGGTAATTATGGTAAGGGAATTACTAAAAGATTTACAGAACATGAAAGGGGCAATAGTGAATGATTATGATACTTTTCCGGTAGTTTACGGAGAGGTAAAAACAAAACAGTTATCAATATTTTTATTGCTATTAACTTTGTTTCCTGTAGTTGTTTTGTTTAGTTATCCTGCGTTAAGTTATATGAGATATTATTTTTATTTTGCTTTAATTGTGTTGGTTTTTTTAGGGTTTTATCTTTGGAAATCTACAGAAACAAAACAATATAGAATGATGCATAATGTTTTGAAAGTGTTGCTTTTAATAGGTGTTTTTTCTTTAATTTTTATTGATACCTCTCTAATTGTAGAAAAAGTAATAGACAGATTGAATTAAGATTTTTTATGCGTATTTTTGCAAAAATTTTAAGTAATGAATTCAAATAAAAACTCGTCGAGAGGACGACAAGAAGGTAAAAAAAGCACTCCACTAAGTAGAAAAAGTAAACCTTTAGCTAGAAAGAGTCCTAAAAAAACTTTTACCAAAATTAAAGAAACTCCAAAATCTGATGAAACATCAGGAATCCGTTTAAACAAATACATTGCAAATTCAGGAGTATGTTCTCGTAGAGAGGCAGATACTTATATAGAGCATGGTAGTGTTGAGGTAAACGGAAAGCTTGTAACAGAAATGGGGTATAAAGTTCAGCCAGATGATATTGTTCGTTTTGATGGAACTTCTATTACGCCAGAACAAAAGAGGTATATTCTTTTAAATAAGCCTAAAAATTACATCACCACTATGGATGATGATAGAGGAAGAAAAACCGTAATGGAATTGATTTCAAATGCATCTAAAGAAAGAATTTATCCTGTAGGTAGATTAGATAGAAATACAACAGGTTTGTTGTTGTTTACAAATGATGGTGATTTAGCTAAGAAACTAACGCATCCAAAACACAATGTTCGTAAATTATATCACGCATCTTTAGATAGAAAACTAGAGTTAAGAGATTTAGAGAAATTACGAGGAGAAGTTATTATTGAGGGTAGAAAAGTGTTTATTGATGCTGTTTCTTATGTAGATGGTCAGCCAAAATCAGAAATAGGTATCGAAATACATTCTGGTAGAAACAGAATTGTTCGTAAGATTTTTGAACATGTAGGTTATAAAGTAAACAAACTAGATAGAGTTATTTTTGCCGAATTAACAAAAAGAAACTTACCAAGAGGTAGATGGAGAGAGTTAACCAATTTAGAGGTTTCTAATCTTCAGATAATGAAATAGAATCATTTAAAATCCAGCTTTTAGTTGGATTTTTTTTTTGTCTTATTTTAAGATGGTTTTATCATCTATATGAACTTACTTTAAAGTGATAGTTTTTTCAGTTTATATAAAACTTGTTAGGGGTATTTAATGTTTTTGATTTTCTTAATCTAATAGAATTAACAACTTAATAATTAAACTCACTTAGTTCTCGTCAATGGAAAATAGTGAGTTTTAAATAGGGTTAGCCCGAAAGCTCCTAAAAGCAAAAAACCGTTGAAAATCGTAAGATTAACAACGGTTATTGTACTGAAGGCGGGACTTGAACCCGCACGGCCATTACTGACCACTGGATTTTAAGTCCAGCGTGTCTACCAATTCCACCACTTCAGCATTGGTATTTTATGTAGTAAAGCAAAAAAAATATACATTTTTAATATGATATACTTTTTACTTTATTTTTTTAAGAACTTTTATTATTACTCTTGTTTTTAAGAGAGGTGCAAATATAGTGTCTTTTTATTATAAAATCACGATTTTTAAGATAAAAAAACACTTTTTATTTTATTTTTTAAGAAGTAATTTTTGTTTAGGTGGTAACTGGTTTATTTCTATGTGTTTAACTTTTTTAAAAAAAATATAAAAACTTAAAATTATTGAATTTTTAAAAAAAAGAAGGAAGTTTTAAGTTTGTAAAAGCAAAAAACCGTTGAAAATCGTAAGATTAACAACGGTTATTGTACTGAAGGCGGGACTTGAACCCGCACGGCCATTACTGACCACTGGATTTTAAGTCCAGCGTGTCTACCAATTCCACCACTTCAGCATGGAAATTGAACAGAGCGAAAGACGGGATTTGAACCCGCGACCCCCACCTTGGCAAGGTGATGCTCTACCCCTGAGCTACTTTCGCAGTCATTATTTTAAAAGAACTTTTCTTTTTGTTACTCTTATTTCTAAGAGCGGTGCAAATATAATATCTTTTATTGTTTTGGCAAATTTTTATTTAATTTTTTTTTGTTTTTTTTAATAAGTTTGAATTGCTTACTAAACGAATAGTTTTTTTTAATTTAAAGAGTAGTCAAAATTGTATAATCAGTTCTTTAGTTTGTCAAAATAACCTTGCTTAAAGATTAAATTTTATTATGAAAAAAAAGTTTTTTAACGGTTTTTTTTTAATGAATTGATAACGTATGATTATGGTCTATATTTTTTAATTAGAGTTAAATATAGTGTTTTAAAAGTAATTGTTAAAGGTGTTTTATCAAGAAGAATAAGTAAGATGTTTTTTAGAGATCATCTGGTAACCATATATTCTTAATAAAAAAAGCATCCTAAATTAAGGATGCTTTTTACTATATGAAATTTAAGTAAAATCACTTTATCCGTTAAGATTTAATGATTGCTTAAAGCAACTGTGTTGCTTATTTTGCTGCTGCGTAACGTTTTTCAACTTCGTTCCAGTTAATTACATTAAAAAATGCATTAATATAATCTGGTCTTCTGTTTTGGTAGTTTAAGTAGTATGCATGTTCCCATACATCTAATCCTAAAATAGGAGTTCCTTCACAAGTTACACCTGGCATTAATGGATTGTCTTGGTTTGGAGTAGAACAAACTTCTACTTTACCTCCAGGTAAAACACATAACCAAGCCCAACCAGAACCAAATTGAGTAGCTGCTGCTTTAGAAAAAGCGGCAATAAAATCATCTTTAGTACCAAAAGCCGCTTCAATAGCATCTTTTAATTCACCAGATAAATATCCTCTATCATTTGGGTTTAAAACTGTCCAGAATAATGAATGATTGTAAAAACCACCACCATTATTTCTAACAGCTCCATTGCTCATATCTAAATTAGCAAGAATATCTTCAATAGATTTTCCTTCTAAATCTGTACCTGCAATTGCATTGTTTAAGTTGTTTGTATATCCTTGATGATGTTTTGTATGGTGAATTTCCATAGTTCTTGCATCTATATTAGGTTCTAAAGCATCGTAAGCATATCCTAATTCTGGTAATTGAAAAGCCATTTTTTTATATTTTTTAAAAGTTAGTATATTATATTGAACCGTAAAATTAACTATAAAAATATAGTTTTACAAGAAGATTACGGTGTGATAATTTATTACAGTATAAAGAAGATTTATTCTCCGTGAATCTGCATAAATTCTTCTAGTTGGTTTACCATGTTTTTACTTCCACAAATAAAAGGGACTCTTTGATGTAACTCAGTAGGTTCTACATCCATAGTTCTTGTATAACCGTCAGAAGATTTACCGTTTGCTTGTTCTGCTATAAACGCCATTGGGTTACATTCATACAATAAACGTAATTTACCATTTGGGTTTCTAGAACCTTTTGGGTACATGTAAATTCCTCCTTTAATCATATTTCTATGAAAATCAGAAACTAATGAGCCAATATATCTACTTGTATATGGTCTGTCTCCTTCTTCTTCCTGACAATATTTTATGTATTTTTTTACTCCTAAAGGAAAATCTAAATAGTTTCCTTCATTTACAGAATACATCGTACCGTCTTCTGGAAACTCCATGTTTGGGTGTGATAAATAAAATGAACCAATTGCAGGGTTTAATGTAAAGCCATTAACACCGTCTCCGGTGGTATAAACAATCATTGTAGAGGTTCCGTAAACAACATAACCTGCAGCAACTTGTTCACTACCTTTTTGTAAAAAATCTTCTAACTGAACCGGAGTTCCTGTTGGAGTAATACGTCTATAGATAGAAAAAATGGTTCCTACAGAAACATTTACATCAATGTTAGATGAACCGTCTAAAGGATCTATTAAAACAACATATTTGTTTTGATGGTTTTCATCGTTACTATTAATAGAAATAAAACTGTCTTCTTCTTCACTAGCAATACCACAAACAATGTTTCTTCTGGTTAGCGTTTGAATAAATTTATCATTGGCATACACATCTAATTTCTGTTGATCTTCACCTTGAATATTTGTATCTCCAGCTGCACCAATAATATCTACTAAACCAGCTTTGTTTACTTCGTGGTTTACCACTTTTGCTGCTAATCTAATTGAATTTAAAAGACTTGAAAGCTCTCCAGAGCTATATTTAAAAGCATGTTGATTTTCAATAATAAATTCACCTAAAGTTTGTTTTTTTACTGCCATGTTGCTTAAAATGTTATTTTTTTAACAAATATCTATTTTTTTTAATTATTATCTGACTTTTTGTATCTGTTTTTGGGTAATAATTGCTATTTATTTTGAAATTTTTAAACAAATCAAAAAATATTGTATAAAATATTCAAATATTTTTAATGGATATGAAAAGAACTATCTTTGATTAAAATTTGTAAAAAATGGATTTTATTATAAGAAAAGGAGTAGAAAATGACATGGAATCTGTGTTCGATTTAATTACAGAATTAGCCGTTTTTGAAAAAGAACCGGATGCCGTAGAAATAACTGTAGAAGATTTAAAAAAAGATGGTTTTTCTGAGAATCCTAAGTTTAAAATTTTTGTTGCAGAACAAGAAAATAAAATTATTGGTATTGCTTTGTTTTATGAACGTTATTCTACATGGAAAGGTAGATCTATTCATTTAGAAGATTTAATAGTTACAAAAAGTAAGCAGAAAATAGGGGCAGGAAAAGCATTATATACTGCTGTTTTAAAATATGCGTACGACAATAATTTTAATAGAGTTGCTTGGGAAGTTATCGATTGGAATACCAATGCAGTAGAATTTTATAAAAGTACAGGAGCCACTTACTTAAATGATTGGTCTGTGGTACAAATGAACAAAGAAAACTTATCAAAATTTATTCAAAATAATTAAAATGAAAATTTTTAAATTTGGTGGAGCGTCAGTAAAAGATGCAGCTAGTGTAAAAAACGTAACTGAAATTTTACAAAGTGAAGGAACAGAAAGTACATTAGTTGTAATTTCTGCAATGGGTAAAATAACCAATGCTTTTGAAGAAGTAATAGATGCCTACTATAATAAGACAGATTTATTGTCAGAAAAATTAGGTATTGTAGAAGATTTTCATAAAAACTTAATGAATGATTTATTTGATAAAGATGATGAAATTTATAAAGAAATAGATATCCTTTTAGGGGAGTTAAGTTGGTTTTTAGCAAGAAACACTTCGCAAAGATATAATTATGTATATGATCAAATTATTTGTTTTGGAGAGCTTTTATCAACCAAAATAGTAAGTGCTTATTTAACAAAAATTGGTGTAGAAAATAACTGGTTTGATGTTAGAAATTACATAAAAACAGATAGTAATTATAGAGATGCTAAAGTAGATTGGGATTTAACTCAAAATATTATTACTAATAAAATAGACAAGCAAAAATTAAATATAACACAAGGTTTTATTGCTGCCAATGATACAGAAAACACCACCACTTTGGGTAGGGAAGGGTCTGATTATACTGCAGGTATTTTTGCCTACTGTTTAGATGCAGAAAATGTAACTATATGGAAAGACGTTCCAGGAGTTTTAAATGCAGATCCAAGAGTATTTACAGATACTACTTTATTAGAACAGATATCTTATGAAGAAGCAATAGAAATGGCATTTTACGGAGCCTCTGTAATTCATCCTAAAACTTTACAACCCTTAGAAAGAAAAGACATTCCGTTGTTGGTTCGATCTTTTATCAACCCAAAAGAAAAAGGAACAAGAGTTTCTAAAGGAACTAGGTTAGTACCATATATACCCTGTTTTATTGTAAAGAAAGATCAAATTTTAGTATCTATTTCTGCGGTAGATTTCTCTTTTATGGTAGAAGATAATATTAGTTATATTTTTAAGAAATTACACGAATATCAATTAAAAGTAAACTTAATTCAGAATTCGGCTCTTAGTTTTTCTGTTTGTATCGATAATAAGTTTAATAAGTTCGATGCTTTTTATGAAGAGTTAAAAACTCAGTTTAAAATTGATGTTCAAAAAGGAGTAGATTTATTTACGGTTCGTCATTTTGATGATAAAGCAATTACAAGTATTGAAGAAAAAGGAGTATCTTTATTGACGCAAGTGAATAAGGAAACAATTCAAATTGTTTTAGCTGCAAATTAATAATGTAATAATTCTTTTTTAGTATGTTTGCAGTTCCGTCTAATTATAATTTATGGCATTAGTAACATCTAAAGAAATTGCACAAGTAATTGGTTTACATAAACTTGGGTTTTTGGGAACTTTTATTGGGTGGGTTCTGTTAAGAATACTCCGCATCTCTGCGATCAATAGAATATACGAAAAAAACAAAAATAAGACTGATTTAGATTTTTTAAACGGTATTTTAGATGATTGCAATATCAATTTTGAAATTCCTGAAGAAGATTTAAAAAGAATTCCTAAAGAAGGACCTTTTATTACCGTCTCTAATCACCCTTTGGGTGGTATAGACGGTGTTTTACTGTTAAAATTACTGATAGAAAAAAGAGATGACTATAAAATAATAGCCAACTTTTTATTGCATAGAGTAGCGCCTTTAAAGCCTTATGTAATGCCTGTAAACCCTTTTGAAAATAGAAAAGATGTAAAGTCTAGTGTTTCGGGGATTAAAAGTGCATTGTTACATTTAAGAGAAGGAAATCCTTTAGGTATTTTTCCTGCAGGAGAAGTTTCTACCTATAAAGACGGAAAGTTAAATGTAGACAAACCTTGGGAAGAGGGCGCTGTAAAGTTTATTAAAAATGCAAATGTACCTGTAATTCCTATTTATTTTCACGCAAAAAACAGCCGTCTTTTTTACTTTTTGTCAAAAATATCAGACACGTTAAGAACCGCAAAATTACCATCAGAAGTTATCTCACAAGGAGGTAGAGTTATTAAGGTAAGAATAGGAAAACCAATTTCTGTAAAAGACCAAGAAGAGTATAAAGATATTTCTTCTTACTCTGAGTTTTTAAGAAAGAAAACCTACATGTTGGCAAATCCTTTTGAGAAAGCTAGTAAATTAATTTCTACGCAAAACATCAAAATAAAAAAATCAGCTAAAAAAATTACACCTCAAAAAAGTACAGATCTATTTGTAAAAGAAGTAGCTGCTTTAAGAGAAGGAGAGGGTAGGCTGTTAGAAAGTAAAAACTACGAAGTGTTTTTTGCAAGTGCAAAAGAAATTCCTAATTTATTACATGAAATTGGTAGGTTAAGAGAAATTACTTTTAGAGATGTAGGCGAAGGAACAAACAAGGCAATAGATTTAGATAAATTCGATAAATATTATCACCATTTATTATTATGGGACAGAGAAGCAAAATGTTTAGCTGGTGCTTATAGAATGGGGCTTGGTAAAGATATTTATAAGAAATTTGGTATTAATGGTTTCTATATTCAAACCTTATTTAGAATAGAACCAGAGCTTTTTCAGATGATGGAAAACACCATAGAAATGGGGCGTGCTTTTATTATAGGCGAATATCAACAGAAACCAATGCCATTATTTTTATTATGGAAAGGAATTGTACATGTTACATTGCGTTATCCAGAATATAAATTTTTAATGGGTGGTGTATCTATTAGTAACCAGTTTTCAGATTTTTCTAAATCGTTAATGATAGAGTTTATGAAATCTCATTATTACGACCCATATATTGCCCAATATATTTATCCGAAGAAAGAATTTAAGGTAAAATTAAAAGATGCCGATAAAGATTTTGTGTTCGATTCTACAAAAGCAGACATGCAAAAGTTCGATAAAATTATCGACGAAATAGAACCAGGAGCATTAAGAATTCCGGTGTTAATTAAAAAATACGTAAAACAAAATGCACGCTTGGTGGCCTTTAATGTAGACCCTAAATTTAATAACGCAGTAGATGGACTAATGTATATTAAAGTGGCCGACATACCAGATAGCACTGTAAAACCTGTGATGGAAGAATTTCAGGCAGAGTTAGAGCGTAAGGCTACAGAAATGCAAAATAAGTAATAAAACTAATTTTTATTTGGGCGTTCCCCAAAAGGTGGCGGGATTTACGTTACAAGTCCTCGGTCGTTCCTCCCTGTGGGCTTTTCACTGCAATCCCTAACGCGAGCTTGTTTATATAAATAAGTTTTCTAATTATTTTTATAAACTTCTGATTTCCCTTTTATTAAATAGGGAAATCAAAAGCGAACATAGTTCATAAAATATCTTATACACGTACGTTACCATCTCCAATAATATAATATTTATTGGTCACTAATTTTTTTAACCCTAACGGACCTCTGTGATGCAACTTGTCTGTACTAATAGCTAATTCTGCGCCAACACCTAACTGACCTCCATCTGTAAACCTTGTAGATGAATTTTTATACACAGCAGCACAATCTACTTGTTCCATAAAACTTTCTGCACTTTCATCATTTGTGGTCATTATGGCTGCAGAATGTCCTCCGGAATATTTATTAATCTTTTCGGTAGCTTCGTCTAAATTTTCTACAGCACCAATACAGCATTTTAAAGCTAAAAATTCTTCTTTCCAAACACTCTCTTCAGAAATAATAGCTTCGTCTTTTAATATTTCTTTTACGCTTTTATCAACCAAAATAGTTACATTTTTTTCTTTTAAAACAGCTTCCAACTCTTTTAATTTTTTAGTGTAATCTTCTATGTTTTTGTTGATGAGGATTTTATCTAAAGCATTGCATGCAGAGATTTTAGCTGTTTTTGCATTAATAATAACGGCTAAAGTTTTGTTCCATTCTGCACTTTTATCAATATATATAAAGTTATTTCCTCTACCGCTAATTAAAACTGCACAAGTTGCATGTTCTTTTACAAAACTAATTAAGCGTTCGCCACCTCTAGGTACAATTAAATCTAATTGTTCTGTTGGGTTTTTTAAAAACGCTTGTGTTTCTGTTCTGTCCATTTGTAAGAACTTTATATAATCTTCACTTAGCTTATTTTCGATTAATGCCTTGTGCCAAAGAGCTACTAAGAACTTGTTACTATGTATGGCTTCTTTACCACCTTTTAGTAAAATTCTATTATTAGATTTAAAAGCTAAAACGGCAGCTTCTACGGTAACATCGGGTCTAGATTCGTAAATAATCATAATGGTGCCAAACGGAGCCGTTTTATTAGTAACTTTTAATCCGTTTTCTAAGGTTTTATGACTAATAATTTGATTTACTGGGTCTTCTTGCGCTTTTACTTCATTGATGGCTTTTATCATTCCATCAATTTTTTGATCATTTAAAATCAAACGTTCAAACATTGCTTGATCTTCTTTGTTAAAAGCGTCTAAATCTCTTTTATTGGCTTTTAACAAAGCTTCTCGATTTTCATCAAGAATTCTGGTCATGCTTTTTAATACGTTATTTTTAATGGTTGTATGTAATAATTTCATCTTATAGGTTTTAAAGTGCCACTTTTGTACCGACAGACTTTCCGTCAATAATATCAATAATCGTGTTATCCCTTTTTCCATTTGCTATATAAGTAGGTATGTTGTTAGAGGCTGCTTCTTGTGCATAATCTAATTTAGAGCCCATTCCGCCTCTGCCTTCACCGGGTTTCTTATTACTGTCTTTTATATATCTATCTAAATCTTCATCCGGATTTACATTGGTAATTAAATTACTACTTTCTGCTTCTGGATGTCCTGTGTAGAGTCCGTCAATATCTGTTAGAATAATTAATTTATCAGCATTTATTAACTGAGCAATTAAACTCGCTAACTCATCATTGTCAGAAAACATAGACATGGTAACAGAGACTGCGTCATCTTCATTGGCGATGGGAATGACTCCTTCGGCCAATAAACCTTCACAACAATTAATCATGTTTTGTCTGTGTACACCCGGAGTAAAATCTCTCTTTGTTGGTAAAACTTGTGCACATTTCATTCCGTAATCATTAAAAATATTGTAATAATGACGCATCATTCTTGGTTGTCCAATAGCAGAATATACTTGTCTTCTTTGTGTTTCGTTTTCTATATTAGAAGCTCCTAAAACTTCTTTACCAGCAATTACAGATCCAGAAGAAACTAGGATACAAATAATTCCACGTTCATATAATTCTGCAACCTGTTTTACTAAGCGTCTTAAAACAGGTCTAACAATTCTGTTATCCTTGTTTGTCATAACGTTGGTACCTACTTTTATTACGATTCTTTCTTTATACATTTTAATGTTCTTTACCCATTTCTACAGCTCTATTAAAAGCGGCAAAAGCGGCGTCTTTAATTAATTCGTTTACATTATTATCTTCCATAGAATCTAACGCAGCACGTGTTGTACCGCCTTTAGAAGCTACTTTTTCCATCCAAGAATTTGGCGATAAATTAGATTGGTTAAACAATTCTATAGCACCTGTAAAAGTCTGACTGACCAATACAGAAGAATCATTTTTAGAAAACCCCATTTTTAAGGCGGCTTCCATCATACTTTGCATAAAGTAAAATACATAAGCAGGCCCACTACCAGAAATCCCTGTAGATGCATCAATCAATTTTTCACTACTTACTTCCATAGATTTACCTGTGGTATCTAATAGGCTTTCTACAGTTAATTTTTCTATTCTAGATACTTCTGCAGAAGTTACATAAGAGGTTAAACCTTTACCAATTTGTGCTGGTAGGTTTGGCATTGCTCTTACTATTTTGTTTAGTCCAGAATATTTTTTGATGTTTTCTATGTTAACACCCGCCATAATAGATACAATAACCTGACCCGGTTTTGTAAATGGTTTTAGTGCTTTAAATAGATTTTCTGCATGATATGGTTTTACTGCAATAAAGATAATGTCTGCTTTGGGTACACAGTCTTCTAGTTCCTTAAAGGCATCAAAGTGAGATATTTTGTTTAATTCTTCTAGCTTTTCTGTAGATTTATCTAAAACCATGATGTTTTTTTTCTTTAACAATCTAGATTTAGACATTCCCTGGGCATATGTTAAGCCCATATTACCTGCTCCAATTACTAATATTTTCATTTTGTTTATTTTAAGTATTACTATTTTTAGCTTTTTATTTTGTAAACTATTTGTGCAATGTCATTTGAATTTTTTTTGATTCAAACCCGTTTTTCTTAAATAATTCAATGGCATTATTATCCTTATGTATGTTTAGCGATAAGTTACCGTTGCAATAATTGGTTGCTTTTTTTATTAATTTTGTTGCAATTTTTTGTTTTCTAAAATCTCTGTGAACAGCAAGATAAGTTATCAGATTTTCTGCTTGATACTCATTCATGCCTGTTTTATTGATAATAATTGCGCCAATTATTTTGTCTTTTTCTTCTATAATAAAAGCATAACCACCTAGACTAGAAGTTTCTTTTGCAGCATATAAAAGTGATTTTCGAATAGCACTTTTTTCATTTTTACAACCTTCTAAATGTTCGTGTAAAAACTTTAAAATTTTATTGATATTTAAGTATGACATCCTTGTAAAGGAGTCAAAAGTTTTGATAATCATTATATGTATTGATTTAATTTATCTAAAACGATAAATAATGAAAAGCCGAAAAAGCTATGTAAAAAGGTGTTAAACGAACTGTTTGTTTAACTAAAAAAAGAAGGTGTAAGTTTTTAGACTGATTTCTAAAAACTTCTTACTAAAAATTGAATATTCTAAAATTATTCAGTTTTTGTATCCTTGCTTAGAAGTACGCAAAGGTACAAAAATCATATGCCACAGTCAAATTATATAGGGTTTAATAAGGAGAAGTGGTTATTTTTACATTTTTAGATGTAGCTGAAATTGTGATAATTAAGTTGTTAAAAACGTTTAATTATCACTTGTATTTGAAGGTAATCTTGTTGGTTTTAAGTATTGCATTCATCCGAAGAAAGAATAGGTGTTTTGATCTTTTATAAGATGGTATGATAAACTTAGAGTTTAAGTAAAACTAATAAAAATTGACTATGTTTACTGGCTAGTAAAGCTTTTTGAATTAGGTTTTTATTAAAAAGGCTCCTTAGGCAATGCTTTTAAGTTGTTAATATATCTAACTTCGTTAAACGGTTTTTTACGCTCTAAAACATCTAATAATTCTATAGCCATACATTGGCTCATAAATTGTTTCGACTCTGTTTTATTGTAACCTAGATCCATTAACCTCTTATAAGTTATGCTTGCTTCTTTTGGATTGTTCTCTCTAATTTGATTTTCAATAATTTCAAATATCTGATTTTTTAAAGGATCGTTTGTGTTCATTTTTTTAACCGTTTAGTTGATAAATTTAATTTAATACGTGTAGCTAAGGTATCTGTTTTAAGTTTAAAAACAAACCAATTATTTACAAAGCATGACAAAAATGCAGACTTTTTCCTTTGGTATAGTTTTCGCATTTAATGTTGTAAATTAAAAGAGTATGAAAACATTTTTAAAAATTTTATTAACCGCTGTAGCAGTTATTGTTTTGGCTAATATTTTACCAGGCATCTCTGTGGCAGGCTATACATCTGCAATTATTGTAGCAATTGTAATTTCGTTATTAAATATGTTTGTGCGTCCGCTTTTAGTCTTTTTTACGTTACCAGCAACCATTGTTACTTTAGGTTTATTCTTGTTTGTAATTAATGCCTGTATAATTTTATTGGCAGATAAATTAGTAGATGGTTTTGCGGTATCAGGATTCTTTACTGCTTTATTATTCAGTATTTTGCTATCTATTTTTAGATCAGCATTATTTTCATTACTAAAAGAGGATCGTAGATCAATAGAAAACTAAATAACATTACTGAAATAGAAGTATTTAACATTTGTGCAATCAATTAAAATGATTAATTTTGCACTCGATTTTTTTAAGATAAAAGACAAGAAATGAATATTACAAAAGAAAACATTGATGCGTTAAACGCAGTTGTAAAAGTAGATATTGTTGCTGATGATTATCAAGCAAAAGTAACAGGTTTATTAGAAGATTATCGTAAAAAGGCAGATGTTCCTGGTTTTAGAAAAGGACATGTACCAATGGGGATGATTAAAAAGCAGTACGGTAAATCTATTATGATAGATGAAGTAAATAAGCTTTTACAAGAATCTTTAAATAAATTTATAGCAGAAGAAAAATTAGAAATGTTAGGTAATCCTTTACCTAGAATGACTGAAGATTTTAATTGGGATGCTGATGTTTTTTCTTTTGAATTTGAATTAGGTTTAGCACCTGTTTTTGATGTAGATTTAAAATCTAAAGACAAAGTAACACAATATAATATTATAGCAACAGATGAATTACTTGACGAAGAAGTTAAGAACATTCAAATACGTTACGGTAAAGTAACTGCTATAGATGAAGCTACTGAACAATCTAATGTAACAGGAACTTTTGTTAATGAAGAAAACGGAATTAACAAAAAATCTACTTTTTTAGTAAACGATCTTAAAGGAAAGAAGAACGAAAAGAAAGTAATTGGCGCTAAGGTTGGTGACGTAATTGAGTTAGAAACTAAAAAGTTATTTGAAGACGATCATAAATTACAACACATTTTAGGTGTAGAGCATGATGTAATTCATGATTTAGATGTAACTGTAACTTTAACGATAGAAGAAATTACAAAAACAGAACCAGCAGAGTTAGACCAAGAGTTGTTTGATAAATTATTTGCAGACGGAAGTGTAACTTCTGTAACTGAATTAAGAGAAAAAATTAAGGAAGACGCAGAAAAGCAATTTCAACAACAAGGAGATCAACAATTATTAAACGCCGTAACAGAGCATTTAGTAGAAAATACAAAGTTTGATTTACCTTCTGAATTCTTAAAAAAATGGTTAAGAACAGCAGGTGAAAAACCTTTAACAGAAGAAGAAGCTACTGCAGAATATGATAAATCAGAAAAAGGTTTACGTTATCAATTAATCGAAGGAAAAGTGATGAAAGATAATGACATCAAAATCGATTATGCAGAATTGGTAGACTATGCAAAAGGATTTATCCGCACGCAAATGGCTCAATTTGGTAACATGAATCCAGAAGAAAAAGAATTGGATGATATTGCCGGTAGAATTTTACAAAATCAAGAAGAAGCTCAAAAATTACAATCTCAATTAATTAGTAATAAATTATTAACTTTTTATAAAGAGAACATGAATTTTAAATCGAAAGAGCTTTCTTACGAAGACTTTATTAAAGAAGTATATAAATAAGACATTGTTTTTTAATGTCACCTCAAGCTCAGTCGAGAGGTTTTTAAATAATAAAAGATAAAAAACCTGAGTTGTTAGATTCAGGTTTTTTTAGCGACAAACTCAAACAAAATAGTAAGAAATAGTTCTTATATTTACAGTATTAAACTTAAAACAGCATCACGAAAATGGATTACGGAAAAGAGTTCGAAAAATACGCAACAAAACATCACGGAATTAACAGCAACTATTACGGTAAGATTACAAGTAGTGTAACGCCATATATTATGGAAGAACGCCAGATGAACATTACGCAAATGGATGTTTTTTCTCGTTTAATGATGGATAGAATTATCTTTTTAGGAACAGGGATTAATGACCAAGTAGCAAATATTATTCAGGCTCAGTTATTGTTTTTAGAAAGTGTAGATGCTAACAAAGATATTTCAATTTATATTAATTCTCCAGGAGGAGGCGTTTATGCAGGTTTAGGTATTTATGATACTATGCAGTTTATAAAACCAGATGTAGCAACAATTTGTACAGGTATGGCAGCTTCTATGGGAGCCGTTTTAATGTGTGCAGGAGCAGCAGGTAAACGTTCTGCATTGCCACACTCTAGAGTGATGATTCACCAACCTTTAGGAGGTGCACAAGGACAAGCTTCAGATATCGAAATTACTGCAAGAGAAATTATAAAGTTAAAAGGAGAGTTGTATGATATTATTGCAAATCACTCTGGTCAATCTGTAGAAAAAGTACACAACGATTCTGATAGAGATTATTGGATGAAAGCAGATGAAGCAAAAGCTTACGGAATGATTGATGAAGTTTTAGCAAGAAAGAAGTAATTATTTAGCAATAAGCAATAGGCTTTATGCAGTAAGCGCTGCGTAAGGCATAAGGCATAAAGCCTAAAGCCATTTAGAATGTCAAAAGAAGAAAACTTAGAATGTTCGTTTTGCGGACGAAAAAAAGCAGAAACAGACTTGCTAATTGCAGGAATGGATGCTCATATTTGCGATAAATGTATAGAACAAGCGCATGGTATTGTACAAGAAGAAATTTCTGATGCAAAATCGAGCGATTTGTCTAAAGATTTAATGCTAAAAAAGCCAAAAGAAATAAAAGAATTCTTAGATCAATATATTATTGGTCAGTTAGAAACCAAAAGAGCAATGTCTGTAGCTGTTTATAATCATTACAAAAGATTATTACAGAAAAAAGAAGATGAAGATGATGTAGAGATTGAAAAATCAAATATTGTTTTAGTTGGAGAAACAGGTACAGGGAAAACTTTAGTAGCAAAAACAATTGCAAGAATGCTAAACATTCCTTTTGCAATTGTAGATGCAACCGTTTTAACACAAGCAGGTTATGTTGGTGAAGATGTAGAAAGTATTTTAAGTAAATTATTGCAAGCTGCAGACTACGATGTAGAAAAAGCACAAAGAGGGATTATCTTTATTGATGAAATAGATAAAATTGCCAGAAAAGGTGATAATCCATCAATAACTAGAGATGTTTCTGGAGAAGGAGTACAGCAAGCTTTATTAAAATTATTAGAAGGTACAGTTGTAAATGTTGCACCTAAAGGTGGAAGAAAGCATCCTGAGCAAAAATTTATAGAAGTAGATACTAAAGAGATTTTATTTATTGCTGGTGGTGCATTTGCAGGAATCGAAAGATTTATAAGCAAGCGTTTAAACATGCAGGCTGTAGGTTTTGGAGCCTCTTTAGATGAAGATAAGGTAGATGAAGAAAACTTGTTGCAATACATTATTCCCTCAGATTTAAAAGCATTTGGTTTAATTCCAGAAATTATTGGGCGTTTACCTGTTTTAAGCTACATGAATCCTTTAGATGCTAAAACGTTAAGAGCTATTTTAACAGAGCCTAAAAACGCTATTATTAAGCAATATTCTAAGTTATTTACAATGGATGATGTTGCCTTTACGATAGAAGAGGAAGCTTTAAATTATATTGTAGAAAAAGCAGTAGAATATAAATTAGGAGCAAGAGGATTACGTTCTTTATGTGAAGCAATTTTTACAGACGCTATGTTTGATTTACCAAGTTCTAATGAAAAAGAATTTAATGTAACCAAAGAATATGCAGAAGCAAAATTGACAAATTCAGCTTTAAAAAAGTTAAAAGCAGCTTCTTAAAATTTAAGAAAAATAATGATAAAGCCTCACTATTAATTTAGTGAGGTTTTTTAGTTTTATAAATTATATGAAATAAGATAATTCTTATCTTTGTAATCCCTTTCCAATAAATTAAATTCATGATATTAAGAAGTACCATAGACCGCATTTTTGAAACTGCAAGAGTAGAAGAGGTTATTGGTGAATTTGTTCAGCTTAAAAAAGCAGGAAGTAACTTTAAAGGGTTAAGCCCCTTTACAGATGAAAAATCGCCTTCTTTTATGGTGTCTCCCGTAAAACAAATTTGGAAAGATTTTTCTACAGGTAAAGGAGGTAATTCTGTTTCCTTTTTAATGGAACATGAACATTATACGTATCCAGAAGCTCTAAGGTGGTTGGCAAAAAAGTACAATATAGAAATAGAAGAAACAGAGCAAACTTCTGAAGAGAAGGAGCATATGAATGAACGCGAAAGCATGTTCTTGGTTTCTACTTTTGCCAAAGATTATTTTAATAATGTAATGTTAAATACCAATAAAGGAAAAGCAATAGGGTTGTCTTACTTTAAAGAGCGTGGTTTTACGGATGAAACTATTAAAAAGTTCGAATTAGGGTATTGTATTGATGAATGGGATAATTTTACAAAAGCAGCTTTAGCAAAAGGATACGACTTAAAGTTTTTGGCATCAACAGGATTAACCATTGTAAAAGAAAACAAGCAGTTCGACCGTTTTAAAGGACGTGTAATGTTTCCGATTCACTCTATGTCTGGTAGAGTTTTAGGTTTTGGAGGACGTATTTTAACTGCGGATAAAAAAGCAGCCAAATATTTAAATTCACCAGAAAGTGATATTTACCATAAGAGTAAAATTTTATATGGATTATACCAAGCAAAAAAAGAAATAGCCAAACAAGACAATTGCTTTTTGGTAGAAGGATATACAGATGTAATTTCTTTTAATCAATCTGGTGTAGAAAATGTGGTGGCCTCTTCTGGTACCGCTTTAACTCCAGATCAAATTAGATTGATAAACAGACTAACCAAAAATATTACGGTACTTTTTGATGGAGATGCAGCAGGTATTAGAGCTTCTATTCGTGGTATCGATTTAATTTTAGAGCAAGGAATGAACGTAAAAGTAGTTCAATTTCCTGATGGCGAAGATCCAGATAGTTTTGCTAAAGCAAACTCAAATGCAGAATTAAAGAAATATTTAGAAGATTCAGCACAAGATTTTATCAATTTTAAAGTATCTCTTTTATTAAAAGATTCTAACAACGATCCTATTAAAAAGGCAGGCGTTATTAGAGACATTGTAACCAGTATTTCTAAAATTCCAGATGGCATTCAACGAGAAGTTTATGTGCAAGAATGTTCTAGAATTATGGATATTTCTGAACGTGTTTTGTTTAGTGAATTGGCACAGTTATTAAAAAAAGGAGCGCAAGAAAAAAGTAAAGTTAGCAGACAGCAAAATAATACTCAAGAAGACCCAAATCAGCCACCTCCTGGATATTTTATGGAGCAAGGTAAAGGTAAAATGGGATTGGTAAAAGGAGGAGCTGCTACTTCTCAAAAAATTGATCAACTTTCAATTTTAGAAAATGAAATTATTAAAATTTTACTTTTATACGGTAACGAAGAGGTAGAGTTTGTAGAAGAAGTTATTCATGTAGATGAAGAAGGAAGAGAAGAGATTGGTACAAGAAAATATGAAAATACAGTTTCAGCAGAAATTTATGTGCATTTGCATGAAGATGAAATAGAATTTTCTAATCCGCTTTTTCAAGAAATTTATACAGAGATAATTCATCAATTAAACCAATTAGAAAAATTAGATATTGATGGTTTAATTAATCATAAGAATTCTGAGATTTCTACCATTGTAACTTCTATTTTAATGGAGAAAGAAAATCCAAATAGACAGTTAAGTGATTGGGAAGGTCAAAACATAGAAGTTAAATCTGCCTTAGAAGTTTTAGCAAAAGATGTAAACGATGTTGTTTATAATTTAAGAAGAGTGTTAATTGGTGAAAAGATAGAGGAGTTGATGGATGACGCTGTTAAAAACCAAGGGGCTACTATAGATTTAGAAGTTATAAAAAACTATACAAGTCTGAAAATGAGGCTTTTTGAAAAATTGAACAGAGTAGTGTAATATTAATAAATTGTAAAATAGGGTGTTTAACCCCGTAGTTGCAATTTATAATTAGATAGAATTATTGTATATTGCACCCGCAGAAAGAAAAGCCAATATTACTATGAAAACACTATTACAATTACTAAAGATTATTCAGTTATTCATATTGCTACCATTTGAAATCTCGAAAGGTTCTAAGAAAAGAGCTTACATGAAGATTAAAAAAATGATGGTTGCGGCAAATATTTTGTAACAAAAGTCTTTAAAAAAACCTTAATTTAACCAAATTAAGGTTTTTTTATATAAGAATTTTATTTTATTTCTTTTGGTATTTCACAAATAGGAATT
Organism: Polaribacter butkevichii; assembly: GCF_038024105.1. NCBI lineage: Bacteria > Pseudomonadati > Bacteroidota > Flavobacteriia > Flavobacteriales > Flavobacteriaceae > Polaribacter > Polaribacter butkevichii. The sequence continues at coordinate 1,970,267 of NZ_CP150661.1, read as the reverse complement.
GGTAACATTTTATGTTGGTTAATTCTATTTAATCTTGAGTAAATTTTAAAGACTTCTTGATTTCTTCCTTCAAAATTTTCTTCAGATTTCCCTAACTCTTGCATATTCATAGCCCACTCCAGTTCATCGTAAGAAGCTCCTATTTGATCTTCATCTGTTCTACTATCTCCAAATAAACCATCTGTTGGTTGTGCTTCTTGTATAGAATTTGGTACTCCTAAAAAAGCAGCTAATTCATAAACTTCAGATTTCATTAAATCTGCAATAGGACTTAAATCTACACCTCCATCACCATATTTTGTGTAAAAACCAACACCAAAATCTTCTACTTTATTACCCGTACCAGCCACTAAGTAACCGTGTAAACCTGCTAAATAATATAAAGTAGTCATTCTAAGTCTTGCTCTAGTGTTTGCAAGTGATAAATCTACCGTTGCAGAAGGAGCTACGTTTGGTATTACGTTTTTAAAATCTTCAAAAGTAGATGTTAAATCAACTTTTACATCAGATACATTTTTAAAATTACTTTTTAACTGGGTAATATGTTCTTGTGCTCTAGTAACCTGACTAGGTGCTTGGTGAATGGGCATTTCTACACATAGAGTAGGAAATCCAGTTTTTGCGCACAAGGTAGATGTTAAAGCAGAGTCAATTCCGCCAGAAATTCCAATTACAAATCCTTTTACTTTTGCATTTTCAGCATATTCTTTTAACCATTTTATGATATATTCGGCAACCTTTTCCGTCTTCATTGATAAACTATTTTAGTATTTTTAGCGTTCTTAAATATAAAGACTAAGATACAAAGAATATGAGATTTTATTTTATGAATTTAATGGTTTTCTGTATGTTTTTTTCATGTTCTGATAAAAAAAATAATCAAATTGATGTTTCAACTATAAATGTTGATTTTTCGGTAAAAAGATACGAAGCTGATTTTTATAATTCAACAGAAAATGATTTACCAATTCTTAAAAAAAAGTATCCGTATTTGTTTCCAAAAGCATTTACAGATAGTTTGGCAATTGCTAAGTTAAATAATAAAGATGAACAGGAATTATTTAGTGAAACTCAAAAGTTGTATAAAGATGTTTCTAAATTAAAAATAGAGTTATTAGATCTTTTTAAGCATATTAAATATTACAATACCAACTTTAAAGCACCTAAGGTAGTTACAATGATTTCTAACATTGACTATGTTAATAGAGTTATTTATGCAGATAGTTTGTTGTTTATTTCTTTAGATGTTTATTTAGGAAAAACACATAAATTTTATTCAGATTATCCAAAGTATATTAAAGAGAATAATACTAAAGAAAACATAATTGTTGATGTTGCAAATTCTATCATAAAAAAACAATTAGTGTCTTTACCTAAAAGAAGTTTTATGGATAAGATGATTTATGAAGGGAAAAAGATGTACCTATTAGATTTATATTTACCAATTATTTCAGATAAATTAAAAATAGGATATTCAAAAGAAAAAATGGATTGGGTACTTGCTAATGAAACGGATATTTGGAAATATTTTATTGAAAAGAAATTGTTATTTAGCACAGACACAAAGTTAAATAAAAGATTTTTAGAGAATGCTCCTTTTTCTAAGTTCTACTTACAGAACGATACGCAATCTCCAGGAAGAATAGGAGTGTGGTTAGGATGGCAAATAGTGAGGTCATATATGCAAAATAATGATGTATCTTTGCAAGAATTATTAATAATTGATTCTGAAGAGTTATTCAAAAAATCAAAATACAAGCCTAAAAAATAATGTCAGTAAAACATAATTCACAAATTAATTTCGAAATTGGTTTAGACGAAAACAAAGTTCCTGAAGAAATTTCTTGGACAGCAAAAGATGGAGATATACATAATGAAGCATCAAAAGCTATTATGATTTCCGTATGGGATCATAAGAAAAAAGATACTTTACGTATGGATTTATGGACAAAAGATATGCCTATAGATGAGATGAAACAATTTTATCATCAAACATTAGTTTCTATGGCAAATTCTTTTGAGCGTGCAACAGATGATCAAAAAATGAGTGCAACTATGAGAGATTTTTGTGATTACTTTGCAGAAAAATTAGAGTTGAAATAAGTAAAATATTATTCTTATTAAATAAGGTTGTTCAATTAATTTGAATAACCTTATTTTTTTGTGCTTACAAGAGTTTATTTAATCTTTTAAAAACTAAAATCTCATCAAAAAAAAAAAGGGGAGACTACATTGTAGTCTCCCCTTTTTTATAAGATAAATTAATTATTCATCAATTCTTTCTACAGGTCCAATTGCATCAATTGGTTTAATTTCAACCCTTCTGTTTAATTGTCTTCCGCCAGCATTAGCGTTAGAGAATTTAGGTCTAGATTCACCATAACCTTTAGGTGTTAATCTGTCATTAGCAATACCTTGCTTAATCATGTATTTTCTTACACTTTCTGCTCTTCTTTGAGATAAGTACAAGTTGTATTTATCACTATTTCTATCATCAGTATGACCTTCAATAACAAATTTAACATCTGGTATTTTTTTCATTAACATAATAATTTGATCAATAGTACTGTAAGAAATTAATTTAATTTTATCGCTATTGGTATCAAAATAAATACTAGTTGCTAATAATCCAATTTGTTGCGTAATATTAACTGGAGGTACGGCTTCTTGCTTAGGACATCCTCTGTTTTCTACAGGACCAGGAGTATTTGGACATAAATCTTTTGCATCCATTACACCATCTCCGTCTGAATCTTCGTTTAAAGGACAACCTTCATTTGAAACAGGACCATACTCTAAAGGACATTTATCTTTATAATCTGGTAATCCGTCTTTATCTGCATCTACAGCTTGACCATTACCATATACCATTGCACCTTTAGGTGTGTTTGGTTCTACATCTAATTGATCCATTACACCGTCATTATCTGTGTCAATAATTTTAAATTGATCTCCAGGAACTGGATCTTTAGCCCAAATGATGTATTCTTTTTTCTTTCCTAATTTTAAAACAACCCCTAAACTAGTAACAAAAAAGTTTTCCCAGTTTTGTTTGTCAGAAATTGCTGCGTCTAAATGATCTTCATTATTAAAGTACATTCCTGTTCTAAACTCAACATCTAAGCGTCTGCTTATTCTTCTTTTAATACCTAATTGTGTAGATAAATAGATAGAACTTGCTTCACTTACACTATTTCTGGCTGGGTTATATCCAAAATCTGCATCAGAGATTTTTACGTAAGAACCATCTGCTAATCTATCAAATAAAGCAGAATCGTATTGGTGGTATCCAACACCAAAGTATCCAGAAATATTCCAATTTCTTGTGTCTCTTCTATAAAGGTTAGAAAAACTTACAATTAAGTTTAATTCTGCACCATAAGCGCTCCCTTCAAATTTCATGTTGTCTCTAATAACACCATTTGGTACGTAAGCAAGACTGTATGTGTTAGAAAAATATTGAGCTCCACCAGACATTTTGTTGTAGGTAGCTTTAAATTCTAATCCTAATATTGGATTAAACATTTTATCTACATAAACATACCCTCCAAAATTCCAATAATTAGTATCATCACTGGTACCAATAGAGCGTAAATCTCCATGCATAATAAAATTACTAAATCCACCTCCAATAGCCCATGTGTTACTCTCTTTAATAACATCTGTAACTTTTACATCTGTACTATCTTTGTGAATAATTTTGCCATCATTAGATTGACCAAAAGATTGAGCAATAATAATAGTACTAAATAGAATAAATAAATAAATTCTCCTCATTTTAATTTGATTTTTTGTTTTAAACAATACAGGGGAATGATTCCCGCAAAAATATAATTTTTTTTTATTAGAAATGCTTTATTTTGTTAACAATATTACTATAGTCTTCTTTATTATTTACAAAATCCATTTCTGATACATCTATAACTAATAAATTTAGACTTTTTTCAGTTTTAATAAAACTTTTATAACCGTTATGTATTCGTTTTAGATAGCTAGGTTCTATTTTTTGTTCATAATCTCTACCTCTTTTTTTAATATTTTCTAATAGTCGATCTGTGTTTTGATATAGATAAATATAAAGATCTGGTTTTGTAATTTCTTTATACATTAAATCGAACATTTTACGGTATAAAAGGTATTCTTCCTTTTGTAATGTAACTTGCGCAAAAATTAAAGATTTAAAGATATAGTAATCCGATACAATGAAGTTTTTAAATAAGTCGAATTGTGCTAAGTCATCGGTTAGTTGTTGATATCTGTCGGCTAAAAAACTCATCTCTAAAGGGAATGCATATCGTTCTTTGTCTTCGTAAAATTTTGGCAAAAAAGGATTGTCAGCAAAACGTTCTAAAACCATTTTAGCATTAAATTCTTCAGAAATCATTTTTGCTAAAGAAGTTTTACCGGCTCCAATATTTCCTTCTATTGCTATATAATTGTATTTTTCGGAAATAGGAATTGGTCTTTGTAATTTGTCTTTTATTTTTGTGATGTCTGAAGTGTCATTGCAATTTTGTAAACAGTCATCAATTTGTTTTTTTTCTGTTGGATGAATAACGGTTGGAGCTACTTCTGCTAATGGAATCATTACAAATTTTCGTTGCAACATTTTAGAGTGTGGAACGATTAGTGTTTTAGAAAAGAGTATGTCATTATCGTATAACAAGATATCTATATCTATGTTTCTATTTTGGTATCCTTCTTTAGAAGAGCGCTGTCTTCCTAAATCATTTTCTATTTTTAATAGAGAACTCATTAAGGCTTCAGGTTGTAGATTGGTAGAAATTTTGATGCAAATATTAAAGAAATCATCTCCATCAAAGCCCCAAGAAGGCGTTTTATATATTGATGATATTTTTTGAATTACACCAATGCCATCATCTATTAAATTAATAGCATTTTGTAGGTTTTCTATTTTATTACCTTGGTTTGTTCCTAAAGATAAATATGTTGTTCGATGTATTTTCATAAAGCGATACAAAGAAAATAAAAGCATTTAGATAATTAGCTATAAACAAAAAAAATCGCCAAAATTAATTGGCGATTTTTAAAATTATGAATAAGATACTGAAACTAGTTCAGCATGATATTTATTCTTCTTTTCTTGGTGCTCTTGGTTTTCTGTCATCACGTCCGCGATTATCTCTGCTTCTGTTATCACGTCCACCAGAACGTTTGTCATCTCTAGGTGGTCTTGCTACATAACCTTCTGGTTTTGGTAACAATGCTTTTCTAGAAACTTTTTCTTTACGAGTTCTTGGGTCAAGTCCAAAGTACTTCACATCAAAAACATCACCCATGTTTACTACATCGGTTACGTTTTCTGTACGTTCCCAAGCTAATTCACTTACGTGTAATAAAACTTCGTTTCCTGGAGCCTCAACATATTCTACTACAGCACCAAAGTCTAACATTTTAATTACTTTAACTTCATAAGCGCTACCAACTTGTGGTTTGAATAGCATTGACTCTATACGAGCAATTACTTGTTCTATTCCTGCTGGATCGGTTCCTAAAATTTCAATAATTCCTTCTTCGGTTACAGCGTCTTCAGTTATAACAATTGTAGTTCCTGTTTCTTTCTGTAATTCTTGAATATGTTTACCAGATGGTCCAATAAATGCACCAATCATATCGTTAGGGATACGTCTGTTTATCATTTTCGGAGCATGATCTTTTACTTCTCCGTTTGCAGTTGCAATAGTATCAGTAATTTTTCCTAAAATATGGAAACGTCCATCTCTTGCTTGTTTTAGTGCGTTTACTAAAATTTCGTAAGAAAGACCTTTTACTTTAATGTCCATTTGACAAGCAGTGATTCCTTCTGTAGTACCAGTTACTTTAAAGTCCATATCTCCTAAGTGATCTTCATCGCCTAAAATATCAGATAAAACTGCATAACGGTCTCCATCAGAAATTAATCCCATTGCAATACCAGATACAGGTCTAATCATTTTTACACCAGCATCCATTAATGCCATTGTACCTGCACAAACAGTTGCCATAGAAGAAGAGCCGTTAGACTCTAAAACTTCAGAAACTACTCTCACTGTATAAGGACAATCTGCAGGAATCATTCCTTTTAAACCACGTTGTGCTAAGTTACCGTGCCCAACTTCTCTACGAGATGTTCCTCTTAAAGGTCTTGCTTCACCTGTACAAAAAGGAGGGAAGTTATAGTGTAAATAGAAATTTTCTTCACCTTCGTAAGATGGCATATCTATTTTCATTGCATCTCTTGATGTTCCTAAAGTTACGGTTGCTAATGCTTGCGTTTCTCCACGAGTAAAGATTGATGAACCATGTACAGATGGTAAATAATCTACTTCACACCAAATTGGTCTAATGTCTGTTGTTTTACGTCCGTCTAAACGTAAACCTTCAGATAAAGTTAATTCTCTAACAGCTGCTTTTTGAGATTTATTAAAATATTTACTCACTAAATCTCCGTAATCTTCTAATTCTTCTTCTGTAAAAGAAGCTATTACTTCTTCTTTTATTTCAGCAAATGCGTTTGTACGCTCTACTTTAGAAGTTCCTTTTTTAGCAATTGCATAACACTTATCGTAAGTAAGTTCATTTATTTTAGCTGCTAATTCTTCATCTTCTCTTTCTCCTTGGTATACTCTTGTTTCTTTTTTACCAAAAGCTTCTGCTAATTTAATTTGAGCAGCACATTGTACTTTAATAGCTTCATGGGCAAATTTAATTGCATCTGCCATTTCTTCTTCAGAAATTTCATCCATTTCACCTTCCACCATCATTACAGAATCTGCAGAGGCTCCAATCATCATATCGATGTCAGATTCTGCTAATTGCGCTCTGTTAGGGTTGATAACAAATTCTCCGTTAATACGACCAACTCTTGCTTCAGAGATAGGGCATTCGAATGGGAAATCTGATAATTGTATAGCTGCAGAAGCTGCTAAACCTGCTAATGCATCTGGCATAACATCTTCATCATGAGACATTAACTGAATCATAACTTGTACTTCTGCGTGGTAATCCTTTGGAAATAATGGACGTAAAACACGGTCTACAAGACGCATTGTTAATACTTCTCCATCACTTGGTCTTGCTTCTCTTTTAAAGAAACCTCCAGGATATCTACCTGCAGCAGCAAACTTTTCTCTATAATCTACTGTAAGTGGTAAAAAATCAACGTCTGATTGTTTGTAATTAGAAACAACTGTACATAATAACATTGCTTTTCCCATTTGAACAACAACAGAACCGTGCGCTTGTTTCGCTAATTTACCGGTTTCTAACGAGATGGTTCTTCCATCTCCAAGGTCTATAACCTCTCTAAATACTTTTGGAATCATAAATTTTAATTCTAATTTTTTTAATTTGTTTGTTGTTGTGTTGTTGTATGTTGTTACAATGGAAATTCAAAAATGCTGTTACTATTTTTGATTTTTTTTTCTGCTTTTTACAGAAATAGTGGTTAATAAATTTAACCTTTTTTATATAAATTCTGTTTGTTAGTCAGAATATATTATTTTTTTAATTCCTTTTAATAGGGAATACAAATTTACTATTTTGTAGCAAGCTACAAGGATTTATTGTAAAAAAAAAGAGGCACGTTTATAGAGCCTCTTTTTGTAAGAATTATTTTCTAATTCCTAATTCTTTAATTATTTCACGATATCTTACAATATCAGTTTTCTTTAGATAATCTAATAAACTTCTACGTTTACCAACCAACATTACTAATGAACGCTCTGTATTATAATCTTTACGATTGTTTTTTAAGTGTTCTGTTAAATGGTTAATTCTGTAAGTGAATAATGCAATTTGACCTTCTGAAGAACCAGTATCGTTTTTTCCTTTACCGTGTTTTTCGAAGATGCTTTCTTTTACTTCTTTAGTTAAATACATTCCAATATTATTTAAATGATTATTATGTATATCAATGATAGATTTCATTGAAGCTGCAAATATATAATTATTTTTTTAAATAGAAATGCTACCGAAGTTGTTCTTTTAATTGTTTTGCTGTAAAATAGAAAAAGCTAGCAAATGCTAGCTTTTTGTTTTATGATCTAACAGGTATGTTTTGTATTAAATCGATATACAAATTAACTTGTTTTTTTAAGTTTTTACGTTCGTAAATTGCATCTAGAAACCCATGTTCTAAAACAAATTCTGATTTTTGAAACCCTTCAGGTAAATCTTTACCTGTGGTGTCTTTTACTACTCTTGGTCCTGCAAAAGCAATTAATGCATTTGGTTCTGCAATGTTAATATCGCCTAACATGGCATAAGATGCTGTAGTACCTCCTGTTGTTGGGTCTGTGCATAATGAAATGTAAGGGATGTTAACTTCTGCTAATTGTGCTAATTTTGCAGATGTTTTAACTAATTGCATTAATGATAATGAAGCTTCCATCATTCTTGCTCCACCTGATTTTGAAATCATTAAAAAAGGAATCTTATTTTTTATTGAATAATCGATAGCTCTTGCTATTTTTTCTCCAACAACAGACCCCATTGATCCTCCAATAAAAGCAAAATCCATGGCTGCAATTACAATCTCTTTTCCTAAGGATAAACCTACTGCAGTTCTAACGGCATCTTTTAATTTTGTTTTTTCTTGGGCTGCTTTTAATCTGTCTGGATATTTTTTGGTGTCTTCAAATTTTAAAGGGTCTTTAGATGTAAGGTTTGCATCTAATTCTTTAAACTTGTTTTCGTCAAAAAACAATTCGAAATATTCTTTACTACCAATTCTTACATGGTATCCATCTTCTGGACTTACATACAAGTTTCTTTTTAATTCTTCTGTATCTATTATTTTTCCGCTAGGTGTTTTATACCACAACCCTTTTGGAGTGTCTTTTTTATCTTCTGTTGAAGTCTGTATTCCTTTATCCGTTCTTTTAAACCAAGCCATACTAGTTGTTTTGTTTTATGTTCTTTCTAATTTATCAAAAAATAAATTGGAAGCACAAATGTAAAAGTTTTTTATTTAAAGTACCCTTTTTGATGTCTAAAGTCATAAAAAAAAGCACTTTGATAGTATCAAAGTGCTCTTTTTTTCTATTTAAAATGATAACTTTTTATAAAGTATCAATGTTATTTAAGTCTGTAAAGGCTTGTTTTAAACGTGTTTTAAAAGTTTCTTCACCTTCACGTAACCATTTTCTTGGGTCGTAGTATTTTTTGTTTGGTTGGTCTGCTCCATCAGGATTACCAATTTGAGTTGCTAAATAAGCTGCTTTACTTTGCATGTAGTCTCTAATACCTTCTGTAAATGCAAATTGTAAGTCTGTATCAATATTCATTTTAACAACACCGTAACCAATTGCTTCTCTAATTTCTTCTAAAGTAGAACCAGATCCTCCGTGAAATACAAAATCGATATGATTTTCTTCTACACCATATTTTTTTGTAATAAATTCTTGAGAATTTTTTAAGATTTTTGGAGTTAATTTTACGTTTCCTGGTTTGTATACACCATGTACATTACCAAATGCTGCTGCAATTGTAAATTGAGGAGAAACTTTTAATAATTCTTCGTAAGCAAAAGCAACTTCTTCTGGTTGTGTGTATAGTTTAGAGTCATCTACATCAGAGTTGTCTACACCATCTTCTTCACCACCTGTAATACCTAATTCAATTTCTAAAGTCATACCCATTTTACTCATACGAGCTAAATATGTTTTACAAATTGCAATATTTTCTTCGATTGGTTCTTCAGATAAATCAATCATATGAGAACTATAAAGAGGTTTACCTGTTTCTTCAAAATGTTTTTCCGAAGCATCTAATAAACCGTCTATCCAAGGTAATAATTTTTTCGCACAGTGGTCTGTGTGTAAAATTACTGGTACTCCGTAAGCTACAGCTAATTCATGAATGTGTTTGGCTCCGGCAACAGCACCTGCAATAGCTGCTTTTTCTCCTTCGTTAGACAATCCTTTACCTGCATTAAATTGAGCTCCACCATTTGAGAACTGAATGATTACGGGTGCATTTAAATCTCTTGCTGTTTCTAAAACACCATTTATTGTGTCAGAACCAATAACATTTACTGCTGGTAATGCAAATCCTTTTTCTTTAGCTAGCTTAAAAATTTCTTGAACTTCTTTTCCTGTTGCTACTCCAGGTTTAATATTATGACTCATGGTTATTTTTTTTTATCATTAATTTACTCATCAAAAGTACTAAAAATACAGGTGAATATAAACATAAAATAACGAAAACGTTATAGGCTTTGTAGTAGATTTTAGAAGGGGTAGTTGATACCAATATTGTAAACGGCGTTGGCAAAGTTGTAGTTTTTAAACCATTTATTTCCAGTTAAATAAGGTTCGTATGTTTTAAAACCAACATCTAAGCGTAGTATTAAAAAATTAAAGTCTAACCTTGCGCCAAAACCAGAACCAATGGCAATATCTTTTAAAGATGATGAATTATTGAATTTCGATTTTTCATCAACAAAATCAGATCCGGTTATGTCCCATATATTTCCTGCATCTATAAATAAGGCTCCTTTTAGTTTGCTAACTACATCAAACCTATATTCTGCACTTGTTAAGAATTTAAGACTACCTACATTATATTCTAAACCCGTGTTGGTGCTTCCTGGGCCTAATTCGTATGTTTGCCATGCTCTAATATCGTTAGAGCCTCCTGCAAAGTAGCTTTTTGTAAAAGGAATATCTGAATTGTCGTAAGGAATTATTGCTCCTAAAAATGTTCTAAAACCTAAAACAGAGTTGTCACCAACGTCCCAAAATTGTTTGTACTCAAAGTCTGTTTTAAAGTATTGTGCCAAGGGGATATTTGCAAATGTTTTTTTATTATTTGCGTTTGTTTTTTTTGATAGTAGCCCTAATATATTTCCAGAATTTGCAACCCTAATTTTAAAAAATGAAAAATTATTATCGTTAAAGTTTGTTTGACTGTTAAATGTATAGGAATAGGCAAGAACAGGTATTAAGAAATCTGATGTTATAATATTATATCTGTTTAAGATATTTAAAGCAGTATTGTATTCGTCTGGATTTGTAGTTTTAAAACCTGTTGTGTTGTCGGCTACTTTACCCATAAAAGAAAGCGCCTCTGTTACTTGGTTGCTTAAATCGGACGAAAGTGGGTAATTTGTTGTAGTGTTATTAGCAATATCGTAAGCTTCTGCTACTTTGTTAAGGTTAGTAAACTCAGAACTGTAAATGTCAAAATAACTACCAATGTTTAAATTCTGAATGTACTGTGTGTTAAAAATTTCTAATTGAATTGTTTTTTTGGCGTTAAATTGCCATTTGTAATCGGTTAAAAACGTAAATGTTTGTCGGTCTAAACCAATATTTTTTTGAAAGCTAGATCCAATTGAAAATAAGGTTCTTGGAGACATTTCCTTAGGGACTAATTTATTTAAGCCAAAAGGAGCAATAAATCTTGGTATTTCTAAAGAAGCATCTACTCCGGCTTCCCAACCTGGGCCACTGTTAGAATTAAAATAAGAGCCTAAAAAAGAAAGTTTTAACAATTCGGCACCTCTAAAGGCATTTCTATTGGTTATAGAAAACTTGGCAGAAGAACCAATGTTTCTAATATTAGAATGTGTTATTTCTGTTTCGAAACCTAAAGTATATTTTTCTATAGGGGTTAAAAAAATATCCATTTTTAATTCATTGTCCGTTCCTGAAATTTGGCTGAACTTGATATTGGTAGATTTAAAGTTTTTAAGAGATTTTAAATGGTTTCTTGTTAAATTTCTTAATGTATCTTTATAGATGCTGCCTGGTTTTAAAAAAATAGATTGTGCTAAATATTTTGGATTGTATTTTAGCTTACGATATGCTGAAAAATTGATTCCTTTATAATTAATAGTATTAGATGGTGTTTCTCCTTTTTTTACAAAAGAATAATCTGTAAAAACATTTACCTTTGTTACTTTTTGTACTTTATATGGAGTGTTAATATAGGCTCCTTCTATTTCTTTTAATCTATTGCCTGATATTAAAAAATCTACATTTGTTTTATAATCTGTCCTTGTAGAGTCTACATAAAAACCAATTGCAGATTCTGTAAAATTATAAATACCATTATTTCTAAAAAGTTTTAAAACTCTACCAGCCTCGTTTCTAAATATTTTGTCATTGTATTGGTTGCCTGTTTTTAACAAAGAAGATGTGCTAGAATTGGTGTAAATAGAATCTAATACAGGAGATTCTATTTTAAAGTTTATACTGTCTAGTAGAGTAGGTCTGCCTCTTTTTATATTATAGGTTACAGTTGCTTTTTTGTGAAGAGAATCTTTATTTATTTTAGAGGTAACTTTAGATTTAAAATAACCTTGATTTTTGTAATACGTTAATAAATTATTTTCGGTATTTTTTATTTTTCTCTCGCTAATAATTGCGGGACCCTGGTAATTTAAAAACCATTTATTTAAGCCGATAAAAGATTTTGCGTATGCAATACTTTGTTTTTCTGAAAAAACATTTTTAATAAAATTATAAGAGCGAGGGTTTTTTTCACCCCATTCAGAGGGCGTTTTTGGCTTATTCGGGTTTCCTATATTATGAAAGTACAATCCTACAGGTAAATTTAGAAACTTCGAATTCGGTTTTTGAAGGATATATTTTTGAATATCGCTGCTTTTATTTCTAATGCTATCAACATAAATATAATTTTGAGTAAGCATGTGTTCATCTTCAGCTACATGCTTTGTAGAATTGCATGAAACTAAAATGAGTAAGAATAAAAATGATAAAGAAAGTTTTTTCATTAATTTAGCAGTGCTATCAATTTCAAAAATAGTATTTTTCGCCGGTTTATTTCCAATTACAATCAATTAATGACTATATCTAAAAATCAACTTAAGTTAATAACAAGTTTATCTCAAAAAAAGTATAGACTAAAGCATAAATTATTTATTGCTGAAGGGGTAAAAGTTGTGCAAGAACTCTTAAATTCTTCATTTGACCTTGAAACACTTTTTTGTACTCATGATTTTACTTTTGATGTTTCAGGTGGTGAGGTAGTACAGGTGTCTGAAACTGATTTAAAGAAAATTAGTAATCTAAAAACACCTAATAAAGTTTTAGGGATTTTTAAGATTCCTGATGAAAAACCTTTTACAAACAATGGTTTAATAGTTGCTTTAGATGCTATTAATGATCCGGGAAATCTAGGTACTATTATTCGCTTGTGCGATTGGTTTGGAGTTGATGAATTAATTTGCTCTAAAGATACGGTAGATTGTTACAATCAGAAAGTAGTGCAAGCAAGCATGGGGTCTTTAACAAGGGTTTCTATTCGCTATGTACATTTAACTGACTATTTGTCTGAAACGAATTTAGCTACTTTTATTGCGGACATGGATGGGGAAAATGTATATAAAGCAAATTTACCAAAAGATGGTATCTTAATTATGGGGAATGAAGCAAACGGTGTTTCTGAAGAAATAAAAACCTTAATTTCTCATAAAATATCTATTCCTAGATTTGGTAAGACTCAAGAAACAGAAAGTTTAAATGTTGCTACTGCAACGGCAATTTTATTGAGTGAGTTTAAACGTGGAGTATAGTATTTATGGATGCTATAATTTTAGGTTGAATAACTTGGTAACTATTTTTAAATTGTACAATTTTTTTTATTCAAAAGCAAGGGTTAGAAACACACCACGAGTTCCTAAATAATTTATGGGTGCCGTCCAAGGGCTATTAACATCTTTATCGTACTTTAATTCACTTGGTAGTGCAAATACACCTCTTATTGAAGGAGAGAATTTAAAGTAGTATAAGTAAATATCTATTCCCACGCCCACCTCATACATAAAGTTATGAGTCTTCATTCTAAATTGTCCTTGGGCATTATCGTCAGAGTTATTTTCGTTACTAGAAAAATTATAGTTATAAGAAACTCCTCCTAATACATAAGGTCTAATGTTTTTATACCTGTCTGTACTAAATTTAAATATTAAAGGTACATGTAAATAGGTAGAGCTAACGTCTCTAACGCTATCTAAAGGCACAGAGCTGTAGTTTTTTATATGATTAAAATAAATTTTCTTAGAATTGGTCATTAAACCTGGTTCTAAACGTAAGTTTAAATTTTTATGCAAACGCAAATCGGCAATTAACCCCACATTAAAACCAGCAGAAGTTTCAATTGTAATGTCTGCATCGGGTATTCCAGAATTTTTGTTGTAACTAAATTTAAAATCATTTTGGTTTAAGCCTAAATAAAAACCATAATGCAATGTTCTTTTATCAAAAGTAGGTAGGTATTCAACTTTTTCTCTTTGCGCATAAAAAGCAATAGAAGTTAAAAGGAAAAAACCGAATATTATAAATTTCTTACTCATCATTATTTACTTGCTGTATAAATTGTAGCTACCCCAAAAGTTACTGGTGTATCTTCTGTATGTGTAAACCCATTTTTTTGTAAAATATTGTTGAAAGCTTCGCCAAAAGGAAAAGAATTTGCAGTTTCTGATAAATATGAATACGCAACTTTATCTTTAGAAAACAATTTACCAACAACAGGTAAAAATAAATTAGTATATAATTTGTAGCCCTGTTTAAAAGGAAACTTGGTTGGGTTAGAGGTTTCTAAAATAACCAAAACACCTGTTGGTTTTAAAACTCTAGCTATTTCTTTAATTCCTTTCTCTAGATTTGCAAAATTACGAACGCCAAAAGAAACGGTAATCGCATCAAAAGTGTCGTTTGCAAACGGCATTTCTTCAGAATCGCCAACAATCATTTCTATTTTATCAGAAAGATTTTCTTTTGCAATTTTTTGTTTACCAACCTCTAGCATTCCTTCAGAAATATCTAAACCTACAATTCTGTCTGGATTTAAAGCAGCCATCATAATTGCTAAATCTCCAGTACCTGTAGCGATATCTAAAATTTGTTTTGGATTGTTTTGTCCAATAATTTTTACTACTTTTTTACGCCATTTAACATCAATCCCTAAAGAAATAACTCTGTTTAAACCATCGTAGTTTTCAGAAATATTATCAAACATTTGAGCAACTTGCTCTTTTTTTCCTAATGCTGAATTTTTATAAGGCTTGATTGTTTTCGACATATTTTTTATCCGTTAATTGCTACTACTTCGTTAATTTGATTTGGTAACATTTCTTTTAATAAACTTTCTATTCCGTTTTTTAAGGTAGCTGTAGATGATGGGCAACCGCTGCAAGCTCCTTGTAAAACTACACGTACCACCTTGTTTTCTTCGTCGTAAGAACGGAAAGCAATATTACCTCCATCACTAGCAACAGCAGGCTTAATGTATTCATCTAAAATGTCAGAAATTTGTGCAGAGATACCTTCTAGTTTTACTTCTGGTACTTCAACTTTATTTTCTGAACTTGGTTTTTCTTCTGATGGTAGTTCTTTAATAATGGTTTTTCCTGAAACTAAATATTCCCGGATAAAAGTTCTTACTTCTGTAAAAACCTCATTCCATTCTACCATATCATATTTGGTAACAGAAATGTAGTTATCAGAAATAAATACTTCTTTTACAAAAGGAAAGTTAAAAATAGCTTGCGCTAAAGGAGACGATTTGCTCGCTTCGTCTATATTTTTATATTCAACATCGGTTTGTGTTAAAGACTTATTACTTCCAAATTTCATAACTGAAGGATTTGGAGTAACCTCTGCATACACTTCAATTGCTTCTTTTTTAGAAGTTGGTGCTTCATTTACCACAACACCTTTATCGTTTAAATAAGCTTCTATTTGTTCTTTTACTTCTTCCTGAACATCTATCCACTCTAAAATATCGTAACGTTGTATCGCAATAAAATTAGCGGTAATAAAAATTTTCTTTACAAAAGGTAAATAAAATAATTGTTGTGCTAAAGGAGAGTTTTTAGCGTCGTCTATGTTGTTATACTCGTAACTACCTCCATTAATTAAAATTTGATTGGTATTAAATTTTATAATGGTATTGTTTGTAGTTTCTTGAATGGTAATTTTTATATCTTGTGTCATACTAAAAATTGAATTGCAAAATTAAGGGAAAAAAGGGAAATAGAATTGGTTTTGATATGATAAATAAAAATTCCGCTAAAAGAGTTGTTTTTTCTCTTTTAACGGAATAAAAATTTATAGGTAAAGCTTACAAGTTTAAAGTAACAGTAGCTGTAATTGTTTTATTGTCTATTTTTAATGATGCTGGGTCTACTGAGTCAAATCCAGAGTAGAAATTGTATAAGTTAGTCCTATTGTTATCACTAAAAGCAAAATCTAATTTAAAGCCACCAAAATTATAACCAGCCCCTAAAGAATAACCTTTTAGGTTGTTTTTACCTTCAGTGAATTTGCTTGGGTCTTGCTCGTATTTATAACCAGCTCTAACACTAGCTCTATCAAAACGCCATTCTGTACCTAAATTAAAAGAGTGTGTGTTTCTTAAATCATTTTCAAAAAATTGATTTTCATCAGTAAAATTGCTACCTTTCAATTTCATGTTTTGATAGCTTCTATTAATGTAATCTAAACTGATTAAACCATCTTTTCCAAAAATAAAAGCGGCACTTGCGGTTAATTTACTTGGTGTTTTTAATTTGTATAATAATTCTTGGGTTGGAAAGTATCCTCCAGAAGTGTTATCGTAAACGTCATTACTATTACTAACCGCTATTTCTGTATCTCCAAAAAAGGGGATTTCATTTATTCTATTACCCTCATTTTCTGTAATGTTTGTGCTTTCAATTATTTCTGAGTACCAAGTAGGAGTTTGGTAGGCAAGTCCAAATCTAAAATTTGAATTTACTTTGTAAATAAATCCTGCGTTAGCAGAAAAACCAGTTCCTATTGTTCTGTTTTCTTGATAATAATTTGCGTCTAAATCATTACCGTTGCCATCATTATTAAATTCTGTTAATAGTGATTGTTGACTAAAATCTAGGTCGTAAAAATTTAAACCTAAACCTAGGTACAATCTATTTTGATGCACAGAAGAAAAAGCAACATTAAATTCGGATATTTCTCCACCATAATTATTTGCAAAACGTTGTTCATCAGCAATATCATAAGATAGGGTAGGTGTGTTGTTATCTAAAGGAAAATCTCTAAATGTAGCGGTACCACTATTTCCTTGCGCTATAAAACTGTTTTCAAAATCTTTTGTAATTCTGTAGTTAAAACCAATGGCAAATTTACTCCAATCAGATTTGTAAGCACTATCAAAAACTAATACGGCTCCCGCATGAGAAAGATTAAAAAATTGATCTTTTGTTTTTAATGAATTTCCGTAATAGTTAGTATTTATATTTGTATTTCTAGAGTTAAACGTTCCAGAAAATGTGCTGTTTTGAAAAACGGCTATACCAGCAGGGTTTATGTTTATAGAAGATACATCGCCACCTAATGCACCAAAGGCACCACTCATAGATGTAAAACGCGCAGATCCATTATCATCATTTTGAGAAAATAAAACACCTAAATCTTGGTATCCTAAAGATTGGGCATAAGATGTAATAGAGACTATAAATAAGGTTGCTATTGTTATGATTTTTTTCATACTACTATTTGTTTGTAATTCTTTAAAGAGAAATAAGTGTTTTATTAACCTCTTCTTCTAGATGATGTTGAAGAACTTCTAGAACTACTTCTGCTAGGGGTACTTCTTGTTGATGAACTTCTTGTAGAAGATGATCTTGTAGAAGATGAACTTCTTGATGAAGGTGTGTAGGTACTGTTTCTGCTAGAGGAAGTGGTCGTGCTTCTTCTTGGAGAAGTACTTCTTGTTGTGCTTCTTGTAGAACTAGAACTTCTCGTTGTTGTTGGTCTACTTGTGCTTCTGGTAGAAGTGTTGGTGCTTCTTCTGTTTGTAGATGAATTAGCACTTCTAGAAGTAGAAGGTGTTGATGATCTTCTAACTACTACAACTTGTCTGTTGTTTTTAGTACTTGTATTGCTGTTTACACTAGCGCTATTTCTTCTTGTAGAAGAGCTATTTCTGGTACTTCTTGTAGGGTAGGTACTTCTTCTAGTAGTATTAGAGCTTCTTCTTGTGGTTGTAGAGCTTCTACTTGGTGTAGTGGTGCTGCTTCTCCTTCTAGATGTACTTGTAGGTTGTTTGCTTGTAGTTGTACTTCTTCTACTATTAGTTGTTGTACTACTTCTTCTACTTGTTGTACTTCTATTTCTTGAGTTAATAGTACTGTTTCTTCTATATGAACTATTACTTGTATTTCTTCTTCCGTAGTTATTGTTTCTGTAAGTATAATTGGCATATCTATTATTGTACCTGTAAGCATTTCTATAGCCATAATAATAAGGTTGATAATAATATGGTGTATAAAAACCTACATTCCAAGCATAATAATTATGGTAAGGGTGCCAATAAGGATTGTAATTCCAAGCGTAACCTCTGTAGTTCCAATTTCTGTATCCCCAAGTATCAAAAGTATTATAACCGTAGTAATTATTCCAATAAGGACTATCAATCACATTAACATTTACAACTACGTCATTGTTGTCATTTTGTCCCCAAGGTTGGTTTTGCTTATAGTTTAATGTTTCATCAATATCATCTTCATCAATATAAATAGTATCTACAGAATTGTATTCATCAACATCTGTAAAAACATCATTTGTACCTGAGTTCTCTAAACTATTTAGTTTGTTTAAAAAATAATTATCATTGTAGTCATCATATCCATCTTGGTCAACAACAATTACTTTTTTAGATTCTCTATGTACCGTTTCATCTCCATAGATACCATCATCATTAAATGTACTTTGATAAGTTCCGCAAGAAACCATTACTAAACTTGTGGTTAGTAAAATTAATAGTTGACTTAGGCTGAGATTTATATATGGTAGTTTCATGATGAATATATTTAGATGAATACTTATTTTATTACTTAAATGTAGTTAAAACTCTTTTAATTATAGTAGTTTTGTACTGTTTTTGTAAAATATAACTAATTTTTAACGAACATTTACACAATAAAGGTAACAATATTTGTGCCAAACTTTTGATTATGAGTAAACATTTAACGAAAAGAGCCGACGATTATTCTAAGTGGTATAACGAGTTAGTAGTAAAAGCAGATTTAGCTGAAAACTCTGCAGTTAGGGGTTGTATGGTTATTAAACCCTATGGTTTTGCCATTTGGGAAAAAATGCAAGCAGAACTAGATAGAATGTTTAAGGAAACAGGGCACGAGAATGCTTATTTTCCACTGTTTGTTCCTAAAAGTTTGTTTGAGGCGGAAGAAAAAAATGCCGAAGGTTTTGCTAAAGAATGTGCTGTTGTAACACATTACCGTTTGCAAAACGATCCTGACAATCCTGGTAAATTAAGAGTAGATCCAGAAGCTAAATTAGAAGAAGAATTGGTGGTAAGACCAACATCTGAAGCGATTATTTGGAATACTTATAAAGGATGGATTCAATCTTATAGAGATTTACCTTTATTAATTAACCAATGGGCAAATGTTGTACGTTGGGAAATGCGTACACGTTTATTTTTGCGTACAGCAGAATTTTTATGGCAAGAAGGGCATACAGCGCATGCAACAAAAGCAGAAGCAGTAAAAGAATCTAGACAAATGCAAGATGTCTATGCTACGTTTACAGAAAATTTTATGGCAATGCCAGTAATTAAAGGAGTAAAATCTGATAGCGAGCGTTTTGCAGGTGCAGAAGATACTTATACTATAGAGGCTTTAATGCAAGATGGTAAGGCTTTACAAGCAGGAACAAGTCATTTTTTAGGACAAAATTTCGCAAAAGCTTTTGATGTAAAGTTTACCTCTAAAGAAGGGAAACAAGAGTATGTTTGGGCAACTTCTTGGGGAGTGTCTACTCGTTTGATAGGTGGTTTAATTATGACGCATTCAGACGATTTAGGTTTGGTTTTACCTCCTAAGTTAGCGCCTATTCAAGTAGTAATTGTTCCTATTTATAAAGGAGAAGATCAATTAGAGGCTATTTCAGAGAAAATGAATGTAATTGTAAAAGAATTGCGTTTAAAAGGAATTTCTGTAAAGTTTGATACTAGAGATACTTATAGACCTGGAGCAAAATTTGCAGAGTATGAATTAAAAGGGGTACCTGTTAGAATAGCTATTGGTAACAGAGATTTAGAAAACGGAACTTTAGAAATTGCAAGAAGAGATACTTTAGAAAAGCAAACCGTTGCGCAAGATGATGCAGTTTCTTATATTGAAAATCTTTTAGAAGAAATTCAAGAGAACTTATTTAAAAAAGCAATCGATTTTAGAAAAGAACACACAACAGAGGTTGATACGTTTGACGAGTTTAAAAAAGCAATAAAAAATACAGGTGGTTTTGTTTCTGCCCATTGGGATGGTACAGAAGAAACTGAAGATAGAATAAAAGAATATACAAAAGCTACCATTAGATGTATACCTAATGATGCTAAAGAAGAAAAAGGTGTTTGCGTTTTAACAGGAAAACCGTCTTCTAAAAGGGTGCTTTTTGCAAAAGCGTATTAATTTTTGAAAAAAAAACATTTTTTTTTCAAAAACTATTGCAAGATATAAAAAACATTGTATATTTGCACCCGCAATTGAGTTATGCTTAATTGTTATGGTCCGTTCGTCTAGGGGTTAGGACGCATGGTTTTCATCCATGTAACACGGGTTCGATTCCCGTACGGACTACAAAGTTTTAATATAAAAAACTAAATAAATTAAGAATTATGGCAAATCATCAGTCAGCATTAAAGAGAATTAGAAGTAACGAGGCTAAAAGGTTGCGTAACAAATATCAGCATAAAACTACTCGTAATGCTGTTAGAGATTTACGTTCTGCAGAAGATAAAAAAGATGCAGAAACTAAATTAGGTAAAGTTATTTCTATGTTAGATAAGTTAGCTAAAAATAACATTATCCATAAAAATAAAGCGGCTAATTTAAAATCTAAATTAACAAAGCACGTTGCTGCAATGTAAGATTTTATTAGTTTAAAATTTAAAACTCTGAATTCATATTCAGAGTTTTTTTTTGCTTTAAATTTAAATAAACCTAACAAAGTTAGAGCGGTCTGGTTAAAACTCATTCCTATAGTTAATAACCTTTCTAAGTTCTGTTTTGATGTAGTTTGTATTTCTTTTAGTATTAAGATGTATTTTAAGTAGAGCTTTAGTTCTATTAAATTTATTTTGAAGACATTATTTGCTTTAGTCTTATATCGTAAATATTTATTCCTCTTTAATAATTTATCTAAAGTGTCTTTGTTTGATGATTCTGTTTGTAGTTTGGCTGCTATTTATAAATAGATTTATGGGTTAACTTATAACTATTTTATGTGTTTGTCTTTAATGTTAAAAAAGTTTTTTAAGGTTTAAGAGTTTCTCTAAATAGAAAATTATTGGTTAAATTTGTAGTGAATTTCTTCAGGGCAGAGTGTAATTCTCTACCGGCGGTAAAAGTCCGCGACTCCCTTAAAAAGGACTGATTTGGTGAAACTCCAAAACCGACAGTTAAAGTCTGGATGAGAGAAGAAAAGGTTTATTACTTAACTATACAATTGATGTAAATTAGTTGTGTATTGTATTGTTGTACACTTTGCTCAGAAGAATTAATATAAATACTTAAAAGTAGCAAAGATGAATAATTTAAATGCATTTGGAAAAAACAGCGTAGAAAGAGTTAATAATGCTGTTAAAAAATTACAAAAAGGTTTTGGAGTTTTACTTGTAGATGATGAAAACAGAGAAAATGAAGGTGATATTATTTTTTCTGCAGATAAAATGACGGAAAAGGACATGGCTTTAATGATCCGAGAATGTAGTGGTATAGTGTGTCTTTGTTTAACGGAAGATAAATGTAAAAGTCTAGATTTAAAACCAATGGTTATTGATAATACCAGTAAAAATCAAACGGCATTTACGGTATCAATAGAAGCAAAAGAAGGGGTTACTACAGGGGTATCTGCAAAAGACAGATTACAAACAATTAAAACAGCTATTTCAGAAAAAGCAAAACCAGAAGATTTATCACATCCAGGTCATGTATTTCCTTTATTGGCACAAAAAGAAGGTGTTTTTAAAAGAAGAGGTCATACAGAAGGAAGTATCGATTTAATGAAAATGGCAGGGTTAAGAGATGTTGCTGTTTTGTGTGAATTAACCAATGAAGACGGAACAATGTCTAGACTTCCGGAAATTTGTAATTTTGCAAACAAACAAAATATGAAGGTTGTTACCATTGAAGATATTTATCAATATAGAATGATGACTGAAAAAAAATGCAGAGTTATTTGAAATGGTAAATTAACAAAATACATTTATAGATTAACTTATAAAATAGATCCTTTAATGATTTGTTGTTTAATTAATAGAAAAATTAAAAAATATTTTATGTTTTTGTTTGGTATATCTAAAATGTATGTTATATTTGCAGCCGCTTAGGGCAATTAGCTCAGTTGGTTCAGAGCATCTCGTTTACACCGAGAGGGTCGGGGGTTCGAATCCCTCATTGCCCACCAAAGTAAAAATCCTTCACATTTTGTGAAGGATTTTTTGTTTTTAAATTTAATACTGCTGGCTTTAAGTACAAGTTGTTTGCTTTATTTGGCGAGTAATTTAATTACATTTTCTATTGGTCTTCTAAGAACAGCTTTATCTCCTTTAACAATAATTGGGCGTTCTATTAATTTAGGAAATTGCACCATTACATCTACCATTCTATTTATGATAATTTTTTTATTTACGGCTTACAATGGTAAATAATTGGAATTTTTAATCAACAAATTAACATCAACCGGGTTTCTCCCTTTTTTTCCTTTGGAGCTCTATGAAGACAAGGAAGTACTTTGCTTTCTGGATGATCGATGGCTAGTTTCCATAAATGACCTATGCCTAAATTAATTATTTGTGCCTCTGGTTTTGCTTGATAATGTAAATCAAAGAAAAATTCACTTAAAAAAGATTCAAAACCAGCATCATCTCCATCATATAATTTTTTGAGTTCTGTTCTTATTTCTGGAATCAGTATTTTCTGTGTGGCTTGTGCATTTGATAAAATATCACTTGCTTCACCATGATACGTGCATAAAAAAGTATCGGTTGGTATTGGTGATCGATCTACATGAAAAGAATATACATCGGTTGGTAAAAACGGAAAAGCATCATCTCTTTCATAGCATTTAATAAGATTAATTGTAGGAGATGCACCATGACTTTTTAACAACTGAAAGTCGTTTAAAAGAATAGTACGTGCCAATTGGCCTTCTTTACTCAATTGAAGTTCTAAAAGTGCTTCTGGAGTAAGTTCTGCCATGTTTTCTGAGATTGGTGCTTTTTTAACAATTTCAGAAAAATCACCCATTAAGTTACGGCTCCAACACATTGCATTTATTTGTCCTTGAAAAGGAATAGAAGCAAGGTCTTTAAAATTGCTAACCTGCTGAATTTGATTTTCTGGTAGGTCCAAATGAATCATATTATTTTAGAGCTTTGTGTTGATGTATAATTGTTTTAATTGATAAATTTTTACTTTAGAAATAAATTAACCTTGATACCTCTTTTAAAAAGAATAACAAATATTTTTCTAAAGCATCATTTTCTTTAGATTGAACGGTCATTAAAAAAGAAGATTTAAGTTCGATGGTATTATTATAAAGTGCTTCTTTTTCGTTTAAATCATTCCATAGATTATCCCAAAAAGCAATAACATCATTAGAGTTAGATTCAATTTTAGAAGCAGCATAAGCAGCTTTTAACCTTTCTTCGCAATTTATAAACCTACTTCTAGCATCACCAGTTTCAATAAAAAGTTTTTCTACCAAACCTAAAAGTTTTTCTTTATAGTATATTTCTTTGGCATTCATTTTTTTCTGAAACAAAATCATCATAGAAATAGCAGGAACAGTTACAGTGTCGCTAACACTTTCTTTACCTTCAAAATCAAAAGAATCTTTAATTACTGCAACTTTATAAGATTGGTTTAGCTCATAATTTATATCTCGATTTTGTCCGTTAAAAATTACCAATATTTTAGACCATGAGTCATTATTTGCATTGTTTTTTAGCAGATAAGAAACCAAACCATCGTCTATTTTTTTAAATTTTAAATTGTCTTGAACCTCCTTAGCTGTTGGCATTCTAAAAGCAGGATGCAGTTTTCTTAATTTAATAAGGTTTTTGTAGTAAGATAAAACATCAGCATTTACAATCTTTAAATTCCAATCAATTTCATTAATAGCATCAGGAGATTTGTATGAATTATGATCTCCTTTTTTAGTGCTCATTATTTCTGAACCCTCGTGTAAAAAAGGCGTGCCCTGAGAAGTCATTACAATGGCGGTAGACAATTTATGCATTGCCTTAATTTCTTCTGCAGAAGCATCTGGTCTAGATATTTTTAATTTATCGAATAAGGTAAAATTATCAT
The DNA here is from genome assembly GCF_038024105.1 of Polaribacter butkevichii. Taxonomy (NCBI): domain Bacteria; kingdom Pseudomonadati; phylum Bacteroidota; class Flavobacteriia; order Flavobacteriales; family Flavobacteriaceae; genus Polaribacter; species Polaribacter butkevichii. The sequence continues at coordinate 1,945,915 of NZ_CP150661.1, read as the reverse complement.
GACAAGAAACATAATTAATTGCTTGCCAAGGTTGTTGAGCCCAGGGAGCTTTCGAATAATTTACGTATTCATAATTTACTTGTGGATGCTCTATGGCACCTACAATTCCGCATTTAATAGATTCTTCGGTAAATTTTGCACCACTAACAAAACCTGTACTTTCATCTTCAAAAACGGCTCCTTTTATAGCATCTCTAATATCATCAGAAAAAGCAGCAATTTGTGGCATTTGCGAAATATGTTTTTTTAAAGCACGCTTTTCTTCTGGTAGCGGAGAGCTACCACCAACCCAACCTTCACCATAGATAAGTGCATTGGGGTTTATTTTTTTTACTTCATTGGCAATTAAATTCATAGTTTCTATGTCGTGAATTGCCATTAAATCAAAACGAAAACCATCTAAATGATATTCCTCAGTCCAATATTTTACAGACTCAACCATAAATTTTTGAGTCATTTTTCTTTCTGAGGCAGTTTCATTACCACAACCCGATGCGTTAGAATAACTACCATCTTCATTAAATCGATAATAATAACCTGGGTTTTCTAAGTTAAAATTAGAGGTTTCTTTTACACCAGTATGATTATAGACAACATCTAAAACAACTCCGATACCTGCTTCATGAAAAGCCTGTACCATAGTTTTAAATTCGTTAATACGTACTTCTGCTTTAAAAGGATCTGTAGAAAAAGAACCTTCTGGAACATTGTAATTTTGAGGATCGTAGCCCCAATTAAATTGTGGGGTTTCTAAATGGGTTTCATCAATAGAATATTGATCAAAAGTAGGTAATAAGTGCACATGTGTAATTCCTAATCTTTTTATATGATCTATAGCGGTAGGTACATCTTGCGTACTTTTTACGCCTTTTTCAATCAGACCTAAATATTTACCTGGGTAGGATGAATTGGCTTCTTTTTGAATGGTTATATTTCGGATATGAAGTTCGTAAATAACCGCATGGTTTGGCACGTCTAATAACACATATTTGTCTTTCTCCCAATTTTTAGGGTTCGTTTTATCAGCATTTAAAACCATGGCTCTGTTTCCGTTTACACCAACTGCTTTAGCGTAAATTCCGGGAGTTTCATTTAACCAAGATCCATCAATGTAGGTTTGATACGTATAATAGGTTCCGTCTAAATCTCCGTCTATAGTTTTTAGCCAAATACCATTTTCTTGCTCAATTAAATCTACAGTGTCAAAAGCATCAGAATCATTACCTGTTTTATATAAATTTAGTTTTACAGCAGTTGCTTTAGGAGACCAAATTTTAAAAGTAGTTTTTTCTTTAGAGTAGTCTAACCAAAGACTTTTATCTGTTGTAGGGTATTCTTCAAAAGAAGAAAATTTTATAGAAGCTTGTTCCATTTCATATAAGATTGAAAGTAGAAAGTTCCTCTTTTTTTTTGAAACCTACAACAGAATCTGGATAAATATTTTAAAGGAATTTTTAAACTTTTTAAGTATTATTTAAAAAATAGAAGAAGTAGTTTTAGAGGTAAATTTCTCTAAAAACAACATTCCTTTATAAGAGTTTCCTTTGATGTTTAACTTCGGACTCCAAACGGCAATACAATATTGATCTGGATGAATGGCTACAATACCACCACCAACACCACTTTTTCCTGGTAAACCAACCCGAAAAGCAAACTCGCCAGATTCATCATAAAAACCACAAGTAAGTAAAATAGCGTTTATTCTTTTTGCTTGACTCATCGTAAGAACGCGCTCTCCTTTATGTGTTACAAAATGATCATCAGCTAAAAAAAGTACAGTTTTAGAAAGTTCTTTACAAGTCATTTCTAAAGAACACATATTAAAGTAAAAATCTAAGACCTCTTCTACATCATTTTTAATGTTGCCAAAAGATTTTATAAAATTACAAAGTGCCACATTTCTATATCCAGAACCTTTTTCTGAGAGTGCTACTTTCTCGTTATATTTTAAAGTAGAAATGTTAGAAATTTCTTTACAGAAGTCTAAAAAGTCTTCTTTTGGGTTTTTAAGGTGACTTACCAATACATCGCAAATTACAATTGCACCAGCGTTTATAAAAGGGTTTCTAGGTTTACCTAAATCGGCTTCTAATTGTAGTAAGGAGTTAAACGGATTTCCAGAAGGTTCCACATCTACTCTGTCCCATAATTTTCCGCCTTCAAATTTATACGCTAAGGTTAATGATAAGATTTTAGTAATACTTTGTACCGAAAACTTTTTGTTAAAATCGCCAACACCAAAAGATTCTTTATCAATAGTTGTAATATTTACACCAAAATTTTCAGGATCTACAAAGGCTAATTCAGGAATATAATTGGCTACTTTACCACTATGAGGTGTATTTTTTACTTCTAAATAAACGTCCTCAATTATTTTTTGATACTTCTCCATTCTTATTGATGTTCTTAGTAATCACAAACCTATTCTAAAATTATGTAAGAAACAACATAAAAAGACATCATAAAAAAAAGGAACTACATTGCTGTAATTCCTTTTGTAATTTATGAGATTCCTCAATCGCCTAAAAAGGCTCATTTCGGAAAGACATTTAGTAATAAATAATATTGTTACACAAGCTCTACAAACAAACCTTCATCTGTTTTAGACACCTTTGCAACTTTATGTTTTGTTAAACCTTTAATGGTTTTATCCCATTTTTTGTTAGATAAACCAGACTTTACTTTTAAGTCGTTTAGATCTATTTTTTCTGCTTTGGTAACAATCGCTAAAACAGCTTTTTCATCGCTATTTAATTCTACTGCAGCCGCTTTTTTCTCTGGTCTCATTTGAGGGAAGAAAAGAACTTCTTGTATAGATTGGTTGTTTGTTAAGAACATAATTAAACGGTCCATTCCAATTCCCATTCCAGACGTTGGCGGCATACCGTATTCTAAAGCTCTTAAGAAATCTTCATCAATAAACTCAGTTGCTTCATCATCTCCTTTTTGAGCTAATTTTAATTGATGCTCAAAACGCTCACGTTGGTCAATTGGGTCATTTAATTCAGAATATGCATTGGCAATTTCTTTACCACAAACCATTAACTCAAAACGCTCTGTTAACTCTGGGTTGTCTCTATGTTCTTTACAAAGCGGAGACATTTCTTTAGGATAATCGGTAATAAAAGTTGGCTGAATGTAGTTTCCTTCACATTTCTCACCAAAAATCTCATCAATTAATTTTCCTTTTCCCATTGTTTCATCCACAGGAATATTCATGCCTTTAGCAGCTTCTCTAATTTCAGCTTCTGTTTTACCTGTAATATCAAAACCAGTAAAATGTTTAATAGAATCTGCCATTGTTACTCTTGCATAAGGCGCTTTAAAGTCTATTTTGTGTTCACCAAAAGTAGCTTCAGAAGTTCCGTTTACAGCAATAGCACAATGCTCTAAAAGTTGCTCAGCAAAATCCATCATCCAATTGTAATCTTTGTAAGATACATAGATTTCCATGGCTGTAAATTCAGGGTTATGAGTTCTGTCCATTCCTTCATTTCTAAAGTTTTTAGAAAATTCATACACACCATCAAAACCACCAACAATTAATCTTTTTAAATACAATTCATTAGCAATTCTCATGTATAATGGAATGTCTAATGAGTTATGATGTGTTATAAAAGGTCTTGCTGCTGCACCTCCAGGAATTGGTTGTAAAACCGGAGTTTCAACTTCAAAATAACCAGCATCATTAAAGAAAGAACGCATTGCGTTAAACAATTTAGTTCTTTTTATAAATACTTCCTTTACGTGTGGGTTTACCACTAAATCTGCATAACGTTGTCTGTAACGTAATTCAGGATCTGTAAAAGCATCATAAGTAACACCGTCTTTTACTTTTGGTAAAGGCAATGGTTTTAAAGACTTACTTAACAATGTAAAGTTCTTAACACGCACTGTTTTTTCGCCTACTTTAGTAGTAAACAATTCCCCTTCTATACCAACAAAATCACCTAAATCTAGTAATTTTTTAAAAACATCATTGTACAACGTTTTATCCTCACCAATACAAATTTCATCACGGTTAAAATACACTTGTATTCTACCTTCTCCATCTTGCAGTTGTGCAAAAGAAGCTTTTCCTTGTATGTTAATAGACATTAGTCTACCAGCAATAATTACCTTTTTTCCTTCAGCATACTCTTGCTTTATCTTTGCCGAATTTGAATCTATAGGATATAAATCTGCAGGATAAGGATTGATGCCTAAAGCGCGTAATTTTACGAGCTTTTCTCTACGTACAACTTCTTGTTCTGATAATTGCATTTGCTGTTTAGTTTTCTGATGTTTATTTAAGATTGCAAAGATACAATCAAATGAATTAATAGACAATTGAGAATAAAATAAAAAACAACATCTTTATTTGAGAATATTTAAAAACATCGTATATTTGTCGGCTGCTTTTTGTTAGGGCAGCATTAGTTGTGTTGTTTTGGCGCTTTAGTAAAAGCGTCGTGGTTTTGTTAACCAATGGAAAGCTTCCCTGAAACGGGACGCTTTTTTTTATGTCTTTATTTTTTTGTGCTATTTAAAATTAGGACTAATTGCTTTGTTTAAAAGCTTTTTAGTGAGTATTTAAATTGATGATTGTTTTGTTAAGTAAATTGTTTTTATAAGGATAATTTGGATCTTGTAGAAGGTTTTTTTATGTTAACTTTTTTTGCGTGAAGGATAGAAATGAAAAGCCCACAGTGAGGTACGAACGAGGACTTGTAATGGATAGCCTGACCATTTTTAAGCGATATTTTAATGTTTATAAATTGTGTTTTTTAAAAATGGGCACGCCCTAAAAAAATAGTTTCTATAAACACAAAAAAGGCATCAGTTAATACTGATGCCTTTTTATAAAATATATTTTTAGATTCTTACATAGCTACTAAATCGCCAGAAGCATCTTTGGTAGGTAATTCTGTTTTACCCATCAAGAATAAATCTACTTGTCTGGCAGCTTCTCTACCTTCTGATATTGCCCATACAATTAAAGATTGTCCACGACGCATATCTCCGGCAGTAAAAATGTTTTTTACGTTTGTTTGATATTTTCCGTATTCCGCTTTGTAGTTAGAGCGAGCGTCTGTTTTAAGACCTAATTTGTCTGCTAAAGTACTTTCTGGACCTGTAAAACCTAGTGCTAATAAAGCTAAGTCACATGGCCAAGTTTTTTCTGTACCTGCAATTTCAATTAATTGTGGTCTTTCTCCTGGAACCATTTTCCATTCTACATTAATTGTTTTTAAGGCAATTAATTTTCCGTTTTCATCTTTTACAAATTCCTTTGTGTTGATTAACCAATTACGTTCTACACCTTCTTTATGAGAAGAAGAGGTTTTTAATTGTAATGGCCAAAAAGGCCAAGGAGTTGTAGGTGAACGGTGTCCTGGAGGTTTTGGCATAATTTCAAAGTTAACAACAGATTTTGCTCCGTGTCTGTTTGAAGTACCAATACAATCTGAACCTGTATCTCCACCACCAATAACAATTACGTTTTTGTCGGTAGCAAGTACTCGCTCTTTTACTTCTTTACCAAGTACTACTTTTGTTTGTTGTGTTAAAAAATCCATTGCTTGTACAACTCCATCAGCATCGATACCTGGAGTTGGTAAGCTACGTCTTTCTGTAGATCCACCACATAAAACAATACTATCAAAAGCTTTTAGGTCTTTTACATCGTAATTAACACCTACGTTTACGTTGGTTTTAAATGTAATTCCTTCTGCTTCTAAGATGGCAATTCTTCTGTCTATGATTCCTTTTTCTAACTTAAAGTTAGGGATTCCGTAGCGTAATAAACCACCAACTTCATCATCTCTTTCAAAAACAGTAACTGTATGACCAGCTCTGTTTAATTGTTGTGCTGTTGCTAAACCTGCTGGTCCAGAACCAACAATAGCAATTGTTTTTCCTGTTCTATTTTTTGGCGGTTGAGGTTTAATCCAACCTTCTTTAAAGGCACGTTCTACAATGTTTTTTTCTATGTTTTCAATAGAAATTGGATCTTCTATAATACCTAATACACATGCTTGTTCACATGGGGCAGGGCATAAACGACCTGTAAATTCTGGAAAATTGTTTGTAGAATGTAATATCCATGAAGCTTTTTTCCATTCTCCTTGGTGTACCATATGATTGAAATCTGGTATTAGATTTCCTAATGGACAACCACTATGGCAAAAAGGAATACCACAATCCATGCAACGTGAACCTTGTTTTGTTATTTCGTCTTCAGAAAGAGGAACCGTAAATTCCTTATAATTTTTTACACGATCTTTTACAGAAGTATAGGCTTCATCTTGTCTTTCAAATTCTTTAAATCCTGTTATTTTTCCCATGAGATTATGCTATTGTTAATTCTTCGAACATTGGTTCTTCTGTTTCTATACGTATTAATGCTTTCTTGTATTCTGTAGGCATTACTTTTACAAAGTTTTTTAAACTTGTATCCCAATCAGCTAACAAAGCAGCACCTCTTTTACTATCTGTATATAAAACGTGTTTTTCTATAGTTGCTTTTAATTCTGCTGCATCGTCTTTACTAATTTCTTCAAACTCTATGGTTTCTGTATTACAAAGTCCATTTATAAATTTGTTTTCAGGGTCGTAAACATATGCAATACCACCACTCATACCTGCTGCAAAGTTTCTACCTGTTTTTCCTAAAACAATTACTTTACCACCGGTCATATATTCACAACAGTGATCTCCAACTCCTTCTACAACAGCAGTTGCACCAGAGTTACGAACTGCAAAGCGTTCTCCTGCAATTCCGTTAATGTAAGCTTGTCCTGCTACTGCTCCGAACATACAAACATTACCAACAATAATATTGTTTTCTGCTAAGAAATCTGCTCTTGCTGGTTTTTTAACAATTAACTTGGCTCCAGATAAACCTTTACCTAAATAATCGTTTGTATTACCTTCTATGGTGAACGTTAATCCGTGTGCACCAAAAGCTCCAAAACTTTGTCCTGCAGAACCTGTAAAGTTGATGTTTAAGGTATCTTCAGGTAAACCTAAATGACCGTAAATTTTAGAGATTTCATTACTAACTATGGCTCCAACAGTTCTGTTTGTGTTTTTGATTGGATATGCTAGGTTCATTTTTTCTTTTCTATACAAAGCTCTATGTGAATCTTTTAATATAGTAAAGTCTAAAACGCTTTCTAAATTATGATCTTGACTTTCTGTATTTCTTACCGTCATACTTCTATAAGAAGTTGGTCTGTGTAAAATACTAGATAAATCTAAACCTTTTGCTTTATAATGCTTAATAGCGTGATTTGCGTTGATTTTATGAGTTTGACCAACCATTTCAGCTAATGTTCTAAAACCAAGTTGTGCCATAATTCCTCTTAATTCTTCTGCAATGTAGTAGAAGAAGTTAATTACGTGTTCTGGTGTTCCTTTAAAGTTTTTACGTAACTCTTTATCTTGAGTTGCAATACCAACCGGACATGTATTTAAGTGACACTTACGCATCATAATACAACCAGAAGCTACTAAAGGAGCGGTTGCAAAACCAAATTCCTCAGCACCTAATAATGCAGCAATAGCAACATCTCTACCTGTTTTTAACTGACCATCACATTCTACAACAATTCTACTTCTTAAATCATTAAGAACTAATGTTTGTTGTGCTTCTGCTAAACCAAGTTCCCAAGGTAAACCTGCATGTTTTAAAGAGGTAAGAGGAGACGCTCCTGTACCACCGTCATAACCAGATATTAAAACAACATCTGCTTTTGCTTTTGCAACACCTGCTGCAATTGTACCTACACCAACTTCTGAAACTAATTTTACATTAATTCTAGCTTCACGATTTGCATTTTTTAAATCGTAGATTAATTGTGCTAAATCTTCAATAGAATAAATATCGTGATGTGGAGGAGGAGAAATTAATCCTACAAAAGGAGTTGAATTTCTTGCCGCAGCAATCCAAGGTAAAACTTTAGCTCCAGGTAATTGACCACCTTCACCAGGTTTGGCTCCTTGAGCCATTTTTATTTGAATTTCTCTTGCGTTGGTTAAATAATGAGAAGTTACCCCAAATCTACCAGATGCTACTTGTTTAATAGCAGAGTTTCTACTATCTCCATTGATGTCTTTTTGAAAACGTTTTCTATCTTCACCACCTTCACCAGAGTTAGATTTACCACCAATTCTGTTCATAGCAATCGCTAAGTTTTCGTGCGCCTCTCTAGAGATAGATCCGTAAGACATTGCACCCGTTTTAAAACGTTTTACAATTTCTGTCCAAGGTTCTACTTCTTCCAATGGAATTGGGTCTAAGTTGTCGAACTGAAACAAACCACGAATTGTCATTAAATTCTCTGACTGTTCGTTAATTGCTTTTGCGTAAACGTTATAACTTCCTTGATCACTTAATCTTACAGCTTGCTGTAGTTTAGCAACTGTTGTTGGATTAAATAAGTGACGTTCACTATTTCTTCTCCATCTATAATCTCCACCAACATTTAAACCTAAGTTTTTGTCAATTTGATTATCTGGATATGCTTGTTTGTAGCGTTGATCTATTTCTTTTTCTATTTCATACAAACCAATACCTTCAATTCTAGAAGCAGTATAAGGGAAGTATTTTTCTACAAAAGGAGAGTTGAAACCTACAATTTCAAAAATCTGAGAACCTCTGTAAGAATGTAAAGTAGAGATTCCTATTTTGTTCATTACTTTTAAGATTCCTTTTCCAATTGCTTTGTTAAAGTTATCAACTGCTTTTTGTTCATCCATACCAGTAATGAAGCCTTCTTTAACTTGCATTCTAATAATTTCATTTACCATATATGGGTTTACGGCACTTGCGCCGTAACCAAATAAAGTAGCAAAATGATGAGGTTCACGTGGTTCTGCAGATTCAATAATAATATCGAAATGAGAACGCTTGCGTAAACGGTTTAATTGATGGTTTACAAAAGAACAAGCTAATAAAGCTGGGATAGGAGCAAGCTCTTGGTTTACACCTCTATCTGAAAGAATAATAATATTATTCTTTTGTTCTAAAGCTTTTTCAACTTGAATAACAATATTATCTAAAGCATCTTCAAGACCATTTAAACCTTGTGCTTTTGGATATAATATTTGTATTGTTGCTGCTTTAAAGCTTTCTATATCTATGTTTCTAATTTTTTCTAAATCTGCATTAGAAATAACCGGATTCTGAATTCTTAATTTTCTACATTGTCTGTCTGTAATGCTGAAAATGTTTCTATCTTTTCCTAAATTTAAACTAATATCTGTTACAATTTCTTCACGAATACCATCTAAAGGAGGGTTTGTAACTTGTGCAAATAATTGTTTAAAGTAGTTAGATATTAATTGAGGTCTGTCTGATAAAACAGCTAAAGGTGTATCTATTCCCATAGATCCTAAAGCTTCTTTACCAACAATTGCCATTGGTGTAATTACTTCCTGAATATCTTCAAAAGTGTAATTGAATAAACGTTGACGCGTTTTTACATCAATAGATTCTATAGGGCAAGTTTCTCCGTTATAAGGTACGTCTTTTAAGTGTAAACGAGTATTATCTAACCATTCTTGATAAGGTCTTTCAGAAACAATTTTACTTTTTATTTCTTCATCCTCAATGATTCTTCCTTCGTTCATGTCTACCAAGAACATTTTTCCTGGTTCTAATCTACCATGTTCTTTGATGTCTTCTGGTGCTACATCTACAACACCAATTTCTGATGACATAATTAAACTACCGCTTTTGGTAACGGTATATCTAGAAGGTCTTAATCCGTTTCTGTCTAATAAAGCTCCAATATAGTCTCCATCTGTAAAAGGTACAGAGGCAGGACCATCCCAAGGTTCCATAATACAACCATTGTATTCGTAAAAAGCTTTACGCTCTTTAGACATGGTTTTGTGTTTTTCCCAAGCTTCAGGAATCATCATCATCATAATTTCTGGTAAAGAACGGCCTGTGTGAGTTAACAACTCAACAACCATATCCATAGAAGCAGAATCTGATTTTCCTGGTAATATAATTGGAAATAATTTTTCTATTTGTGGACCAAAAACATCGCTTTTCATGATTTCTTCACGAACACGCATTCTACTAACATTACCACGTAAAGTGTTAATTTCTCCATTCTGACACATGTGTCTAAATGGTTGTGCTAACTCCCAAGTTGGCATTGTGTTGGTAGAAAAACGTTGGTGTACTAATGCCAAACGTGTTACTAAATCTATTGCTTGTAAATCTTTATAATAAGGACCAATATCTTCTGGCATAATAATACCTTTATAGATGATAGTGGTTAATGATAAACTCGGAATGTAGAAATATTTACTTTCAGAAATTTTAGATTTTCTGATGGCATGTTCTGCAATTTTACGAGCAGCATATAACTTAGCTTTAAAAGTAGCCTCGTCTATTTCTTCTGTTTTACCTATAAATAATTGTTCAATATTTGGTTCAGAAGCTAAAGCAATTTCTCCTAATTGAGAAGAGTCTACAGGAACTTCTCTCCATCCTAAAATGGCGAGTCCTTGTTCTTTAATTTCGTTTTCAAACGTGGTTTTACAAAAATCGTATTGATTGCTAACCTTAGGAAGAAATACCATACCAACCGCATATTCTCTTTGCTCTGGAATAGGAAAGTCACAAACTCTTTTGAAATAGTCGTGAGGAATATCTATCAATATTCCGGCTCCATCTCCTGTTTTTCCATCAGCACTAACACCACCTCTATGTTCTAGTTTAACTAGAATTTCTAGTGCATCGTGTATAATTTGATTTGTCTTTTCTCCATTTAAATTACAGATAAAACCAGCACCGCAATTTTCGTGTTCAAACTCTGGTAAGTATAATCCTTGTTTCTCCATATTGTGTTCAATTATATATACAAATCTATGTATTTTATTGAAAAGGACTCAATGTTATTGTTATTTTAATGTGATTTTTATGATGAAATCAATAAAACATAGCAAAAAGTTTACTTATGACAATGTGGAGCATTTTTATTATCAAATTCATAAAAACAGGAAAAGTCCGTAAATAATTAAATTTACAGACTCTTCTTTTATGTTTTTTGGGTGATTAATGCTCGTTTAATCGGAAGTCAGGATATGCTTCCATACCATGTTCATGTGCATCTAAGCCTTCTATTTCTTCTCTTTCACTTACTCTAATACCCATTGTTTTCTTTAAGGTAAATAGGATGATAAATGAAGTTACTAAACAGAATACCGCATAACAGGCAACTCCTATTAGTTGGCTAATAAACTGATCTACACCTGCAAGGTTACCAAATAATCCAACAGCTAGGGTTCCCCAGATACCACATACTAAGTGAACAGCAATTGCACCAACAGGATCGTCTAATTTTAATTTATCGATTAAACTAACAGCAAAAACAATTAAAGCTCCGGCAATAGCGCCAACTAAAATTGCATCTGTAGGAGACATTTGATCTGCTCCTGCAGTAATACCAACTAATCCTCCTAAAATACCATTTAAGAACATTGTTAAATCTAAATTTTTATACATTATTGTAGATACAATTGCAGCTATAACACCTCCTGCAGCAGCAGATAAACAAGTAGTAACTAAAGTTAAAGAGGTTAATGTTGGGTCTGCAGATAAAACAGAACCTCCGTTAAAACCAAACCATCCTAACCAAAGAATTAAAACTCCGGCAGTTGCTAAAGGAATGTTGTGTCCAGGGATAGCTTGTATTTCTCCATTTTTAAATTTTCCAATTCTTGATCCTAGAAGGCAAACAGCTACTACAGCAGCCCATCCACCAACAGAGTGTACTAAAGTAGAACCAGCAAAATCGTAAAAAGGTGTTGATAATTGATCTAAAAATCCACCACCCCATTTCCAAGAACCTGCAATTGGGTACACAAAGCCTACGTATAAAATAGCAAAAATCATAAAAGGAAGAATTTTCATTCTTTCTGCAACGGCACCAGAAACGATGGTTGCAGCTGTAGCAGCAAACATTCCTTGAAATAAGAAGTCTGTCCAGTATGTATATCCAGAGTTGTAGGTAAGGTCTAGAGCGCCTTCTGCGGTAAGTGGAGATGATAATCCAAATCCTGCAAAACCAATAATTCCAGAAGATCCATCAGCAAAACCAGGGTACATTAAGTTAAAACCAACTAATGCGTATAGTAGTAATCCAATGGTGATAATAAATATATTTTTAAATAATATGTTAAGTGTGTTTTTTTGTCTTGTTAAACCAATTTCTAAAAATGCAAAACCTGTGTGCATAAAGAAAACTAGTGCTGTACAGATCATCATCCATACATTGTTTATTGTTAATAATTCCATAATAAAAATTTGTAATCGTTTATTTTAAAGTTTGTCCGCCTTTTTCTCCTGTTCTTATTCTGTATGCTTCTTTTACATCGCTTACAAAAATTTTACCATCACCTACGTCTCCTGTAGAAGCTGCTTTTATAATTGTATTAACGGTAATTTCTTCAAAATCATCATTTACAACAATGGCTAAATGTCTTCTTTGTATGTCGCTTGTACTGTAGCTAACACCTCTGTAAACATGGCCTTCTTTTTCGTTTCCTAAACCGGTAACATCCCAGTAAGAGAAAAAGTTTACACCAACTTCAAGCAAAGCGTCTTTTACTGCTCTAAATTTTGACTTTCTAATAATTGCTTCAATTTTTTTCATGATAGAATTAATTGTTTTTTTTGTTAATTGTTTTTTTTCGTATTAAAATCACATAACTTAATTGAATAAGTTATGTGATTTTATAAAAGAATAACTGCTAATTTCTTTTTTATATTTTATTTGTCATCAAATTCTCTTTGTCTTACTCCTGGGTAAGCAATAGAACCGTGTTCATGTACATCTAAACCTTCGATTTCTATTTCTTTGGTAACACGTAATCCCATTGTCTTTTTTAAGATTGTAAAAACAATAAAAGATAAAGTAATAGACCATACCGCGTATGCTAAAACTCCTGTTGCTTGAACACCCAATTGAGAAGCTCCACCACCATTAAATAAACCAATAGCAGTATCACCATCTACCCCCCAAAGACCAATAGCTAACGTACCAAAAGCACCAGCTACACCGTGTACAGATGCGGCACCTACGGCGTCGTCAATCTTTAATTTCTTTTCAATGAATTCAATAGAGAATACTACTAAAACACCACCTAATAATCCTGTTAATACAGCTCCTTCTGTTGTCATGTTTCCACAACCAGCTGTAATACTAACTAAACCAGCTAATGTTCCGTTTAATGTTTGTCCTAAGTTTGGTTTTCCGTACCAGATCCAAGTAGTAATTAAAGCACCTAGTCCACCAGCTGCTGCTGCTAAATTGGTAACTAAAACTACGTTTGATGCAGCAATAGAATCTGCTCCACCCCAAGCTAATTGAGATCCTCCGTTAAAACCAAACCAACCAAACCAAAGGATAAATACCCCTAAAGTTGCTAATACTTGGTTATGACCAGATATTGGTAAAACTTTACCGTCAACATATTTTCCAATTCTAGGTCCTACCATAAATGCAGCTACTAAAGCAGCCCATCCACCAACAGAGTGTACAATAGAAGATCCTGCAAAGTCAATGAAACCTAGTTTAGTTAACCAGCCTTCACCTTGCCATTGCCATCCACCTGCAATTGGGTAGATTATTGCTGTCATTACAATAGAGAAAACAATGTAGGTTGTGTATTTAGTTCTTCCTGCGATAGCTCCAGATACAATTGTTGCAGCTGTTGCAGCAAACATTGTTTGGAAGAATAAATCAGCTCCTTCTCCTTGAAATAAACCGCCCCAGAAGAACCATCCGTTAGAGGTGTCTCCGTACATTAAAGAATAACCTACTAACCAAAAAATTAAAGATCCAACACAAATGTCTAGTAAGTTCTTCATTGCAATGTTAACTGCGTTTTTAGATCTTGTCATACCAGATTCTACTAATGTAAATCCTGCTTGCATTAAGAATACTAAGATACCTGCAATAAGCATCCAAAGCATTCCCATATCTCCGTTTATTTGTTCAACAGCTGCTGTAACTTCTGTTGCTGGAGTATCTTGAAATAATGTTAAAAATAAACTCATATTTATAAATTTTAGTTAGTAAAGTGCTTTGTGTTCTTTTCTTAGAAAGAGTATACTGCAGCCATTGTTAAAGTAGAAGTGCTTTTTTCTGTAGGAAAAGCTTCAATAATATAATCGTCAGAAGAATCAAATCTTAAGTCAGTTATAAACTTTAAGTTACTTGTTAAGTTGATGTTAGAAGTTAAGGTAAATGCAGTTACATTACTATCAGCACTTCCTGCAGAAGTTGTAAAAAATTCTGGTCTTAATCCTAAAGAAAATTTGTCAGAAAAAGCATTTTGTAAGTAAAGTGCTACTCCTTTGTATCCTTCATCATCGTCGCTAGAATTTGCGTATGCTGCGTTGATACCTACGTAAAAAGTGTCAGATAAATCAAAACCACCTGTATAATCTAAAAAGATCCAGTCTGTTGCAGAACCTGCAGCGTATGCACCAGTAATAAAGTTTAAGTATTGACCTTTGTATCCAATTTGAGCTCCTAATTGAGTGTCGTCTGTAAGGTTACCGTCTGCACTAGAAATTCCGTGTGCGTTTGTTACGGCTAACATAAGAGATAAATCTTCAGAAACAGCGTAATCTGCCTTTATACCTGTATGAGAAAAAGGTCCTGCGTTAAATAAGTAAGATACCGTGTAGTTAAAGTTAGCAGATGGGTTGATAACTTCATATCCTAAAAAGGTATTGAATTGTCCTGCAGTAAGTGTTAATTTATCAGTTACATTGTAGTATGCGTATAATTGATTAATTGCTCCTGCCATGTTTGCATCATCTGCTCTAGGTCCAAATGCAATATCAGCAACAACTCCTGCTTTTCCTTTTTCATAAGCAAATACAGTATTTGCAAAACCTAAACCAAAAGCGTTTGCGTTTTCTGGGTTAGCTATTAATATACCAGGAGTTCCTGGGTCTTTTGTAAAATTAGTAGTTCCGTATACGTCAACTGTTCCGCTTAATGTGAAAGTTCCTTCGTCTTCTTTTTCTTGTCCAGTTACTATTAAGCTTGTTGCTAATAATAATGTAAAAATTACTTTTTTCATAATGTTTGTTCTTTTTGTGTTAAATGAATTTTTATTAATTGAACTGTGTCAAAAGTAAATATTAAATTGAAACTGGCAAGGGGTGTGTTTTTAAAAATACTTGTTTTTGAGTTTAGACCCTCAAAAAAAGGGGGGTTAATTTGAGATAACTTCATTTTGAAGTTTTTGTAGGGTGTAAAATGTTGGGTATGTAAAAATGGGTGTCAAAATTTTAGGATATTCATAAAAATGAACCTTTTGTGAAAAAAAATGCAATTATTGTACATTTGCACCTATGAAATATTCATTTTCTTATATAATTAAGTTACAATTTCTCGGTTTTCGTTTTTCTGGGTGGCAAAAACAAACAAACGCTAAAACATTGCACGATATGGTAGATAAAACCTTGTCTTTTGTTTTTGAAGATGTTAATTACAAAACGATTGGTGTAGGTAGAACGGACGCTAAGGTTTCTGCAAATACCTATTATATTCAGATGTTTACAGATAAGCTTGTTAGTGAAATTGGGTTTATAGATTCTTTAAATGCTAATTTTTCTCCCGATTTTAGAGGTGTTTCTATAAAAAAAGTAGATCGAAGTTTTAATGTGATTAACTGTGCTAAGGTAAAGGAGTATCATTATTATTTTTCTTTTGGCGAGAAGAATCATCCCTTTTCGGCGCCTTTTATTGTAAATGTTGATGAAAATCTTGATCTTGATTTGATGTTAAAAGCAGCAAATCTTTTTGAGGGAGAACATTATTTTCATAAATATTGCACAAGACCTAGTGCACAAACGATTTTTAAAAGAGTGATTGATAGTTGTGAAATTGTAGAAAATGATGTTTTAACGGCTAATTTTTTTCCTGAAAAATCGTATATATTTAAGGTGAGAGGAAAAGGATTTTTGCGATATCAAATTAGATTGATGATGGCAACGCTTTTTGAAGTAGGAAAAGGAAATTTAGATTTAGAATTTATTGAAGCTTCCTTAAAAGAAGATAACGATAGGAAGTATATGAGAAACAATGCGCCTTCTTCTGGTTTGCAGTTGTATGATGTTGAATTGGAGTTTTAAGTAGGGTTTGTGTATTGTGGCGGATATTTGTTTGTGTTTTAGGGCGGTAAAATTAGTTGGTTATTTAAATGTTGATGGCAAGTAGTTGCGTGAGCGATAGCAACGGCATCCTTTTTAAAAGGTTGGCAAATAAGTGTAGTTTGCTTTTTAATTGTGAGTATTTTGCAAAAAAGAGGAAACTTTGCGATAATGTATTTAAAAAGATATAGTGAATAGCGCGGTTTTTGTTTTTCTCAAAAACACGCCCAAAATAAAAATCCACCTTATAGTAAGATGGATTTTTTTATAACTTATATATAGGTGTTGTTTATCCTTTGATTATTCCTCTAGAAATTACAATTTTCTGAATCTCAGAAGTTCCTTCGTAAATTTGGGTGATTTTAGCATCGCGCATTAAGCGTTCTACGTGGTAGTCTTTTACAAAGCCGTTTCCTCCGTGAATTTGTACGGCTTCTACGGTGTGCTCCATGGCAACTTTACTTGCGTATAGTTTTGCCATTGCAGAAGACATGTCGTAATTATTACCTTGGTCTTTGTCCCATGCCGCTTTTCTAACCAGCATTCTTGCAGCTTCAATTTCTGTGTGCATGTCTGCTAATTTAAAAGCAATTGCTTGGTGGTTGCAAATTTCTGTGCCAAAAGCTTTACGTTGTTTTGAGTATTTTAAGGCTAGTTCGTAAGCGCCGGCAGCAATACCTAAGGCTTGTGCGGCAATGCCAATTCTACCTCCAGAAAGTGTTTTCATGGCAAACTTAAAGCCAAAACCATCTTCACCAATTCTGTTTTCTTTGGGTACTTTTACATCGTTAAATTGTAAGGTGTGTGTGTCTGAGCCACGGATTCCTAATTTGTCTTCTTTTGGACCAATGTGAAAACCTTCAGTTCCCTTTTCTACTATAAAAGCGTTGATGCCTTTATGACCTTTTTCTCTGTCTGTTTGTGCAATTACTAAATAAACATCTGCACGACCACCACTTGTAATCCAGTTTTTTGTTCCGTTAATTATATAATGATCTCCTTTGTCTTCTGCGGTGGTTGCTTGTGAGGTTGCGTCAGAACCAGCTTCTGGTTCGCTTAAGCAAAAGGCGCCAACAAATTCTCCTGTTGCTAATTTTGTTAAATATTTTTGCTTTTGATCTTCATTTGCATAAGCTTCTAATCCGTAACAAACTAATGAGTTGTTTACGGAAACAATTACAGAGGCAGAGGCATCAATTTTAGAGAGTTCTTCCATAATTAGTACGTAAGAGATGGTGTCCATACCGCTTCCTCCGTATTTTGGATCTACCATAATACCTAAGAAACCAAGGTCTCCCATTTTTTTGACTAATTCTTGTGGAAATTCTTGCTTGTTGTCTCTTTCTATTACGCCAGGTAATAATTCTGTCTGCGCAAAGTCTCTTGCGGCATCCCGAATCATGATGTGTTCTTCTGTTAAACTAAAATCCATCTGTATATATTTTTGTTATATTCGTAAAATCTTGTTTCAAAGATATCGATTTCGTAACATATTATCAATAAGGTTTTGTTATTTTTACATATATGAATATAGGTAGTGTTTTTGTAATAGGTTTAATGTCTGGTACATCTCTAGACGGAATTGATTTGGTGTATGTGAAGTTTGATAAAAATAGATATCAAGATTTTGATATTTTACATTCGGAAACGGTTGCTTATTCAGAAAAATGGAAGTCTACTTTGCAGAATGCAATTGCTTTTTCTTCGGATGCTTTAAAAAGTTTAGATATTGCTTATGGCAAACTGTTGGGAGAGGTACTTAACGGTTTTATTGATAAATTTAATATTGATAATATCGATTTTATAGCGTCTCATGGTCATACGGTTTTGCATCAACCACAAGACGGAGTTACGCTTCAGGTAGGCGATGGGCAAACCATTGCAAATGCAACCAATCTAAAGGTTATTTGCGATTTTAGAACGCAAGATGTACAGTTAGGTGGTCAAGGAGCTCCTTTAGTACCAATTGGTGATGAATTGTTGTTTTCTGATTATGGGTTTTGTTTAAATTTAGGAGGCTTTTCTAATATATCTTTTCATAAAAAGGGTAGCAGAATTGCATACGATATTTGTCCGGTAAATATTGTTTTAAATTTTTATGCCAATAAATTAGGTGTAGATTATGATGAATCTGGAAAAATTGCATCAAAAGGAAAAATTAATAAAGAGCTTTTAGAAAAATTAAATGCACTTTCGTTTTATACAAAAGCACCACCAAAATCTTTAGGGTTAGAGTGGGTGCAAGAAGTGGTTTTTCCATTAATAGATCAATTAGAAACAAATGTTTCATCGATATTAAGAACTTTTGTAGAGCATATTGCCATGCAAATAGGTAGTGTAATTGCAGGTAGCAATTCGGTGTTAATAACAGGTGGGGGTGTTTTTAATTCCTTTTTACTAGAAAGAATAGCTTTTTATGCTCATATTAAAATTACGTTAACAAGTAGTAAAATAATTGACTTTAAAGAAGCGCTTATTTTTGCGTTTTTAGGGCTTTTACGAAGTGATGGAAAGGTAAATTGTTTAAAGTCTGTAACAGGTGCTAGTAAAAATCATTCTTCAGGCGAAATTTTTTATCCGAATAGAAAATAAAAATATTTGAACAATCATTTTTTTACTGTAAGTTTGTAGGGTATGAACTTAATAATAATCTAAATAAAATTTAATGAATCAACTTTAACTTTTCCCCTGAAGGGGATTTTAATAGCAAATTAAAATTGTTTGAAAAAGCAAAAAGAAAAGTTAATTTATATAAAATTTTATTATGAAAGAATTACTAAAGATATACGAGAATAAGCAGCCGGAAATAGTTTTTAATTGGAAAGATTCTGAAACAGAAGCAGAAGGTTGGACAGTAATAAACTCATTAAGAGGAGGTGCCGCAGGTGGTGGTACAAGAATGAGAGAGGGTTTAGATATGAATGAAGTTCTGTCTTTAGCGAAAACAATGGAGGTTAAATTTACCGTTTCTGGGCCCGCTATAGGAGGTGCAAAATCTGGGATAAATTTTAACCCGAATGATCCTCGAAAAAAAGGAGTGTTAGAACGTTGGTATAAAGCGGTGTCTCCGTTACTAAAAAATTATTACGGTACAGGTGGTGATTTAAATGTAGATGAGATTCATGAAGTAATACCAATGACAGAAGATGTTGGTGTTTGGCATCCTCAAGAAGGGGTGTTTAATGGTCATTTTAAACCAACTGAAGCTGACAAAATTAACAGAATAGGACAATTGAGACATGGCGTGATAAAAGTCATAGAAAGCAAAAAATATTCTCCTGATATTTCGGTTAAATTTACAGTTGCCGATATGATAACTGGTTTTGGTGTTGCAGAAGCTGCACGTCATTATTATGATATCTATGGAGGAACCATTGTTGATAAAAGAGCAATTGTACAGGGTTTTGGAAATGTAGGATCTGCAGCAGCTTATTATTTAGCGCAAATGGGCGCAAAAGTTGTAGGGATTATAGATAGAGAAGGTGGTGTAATAAATGAAGATGGTTTTTCTTTTGAGGAGATAAAAAAAATGTTTTTACATAAAAATGGTAATACATTGGTTGCAGAAAACATGATTCCTTTTAAAGAAATTAATGAGCGAATTTGGAGTTTGTCTTGTGAAGTTTTTGCACCTTGTGCGGCTTCTAGGTTAATTAAACAAGAGCAAATTAACCAAATGATTGAAACAGGTTTAGAAGTGATTTCTTGTGGAGCGAATGTGCCTTTTGCTGATAAAGAAATTTTCTTTGGGTCGATAATGGAAGATACGGATAAAAAAGTGAGTCTAATTCCTGATTTTATTTCCAATTGCGGAATGGCAAGAGTTTTTGCCTATTTTATGGAAAGAAGAGTAGAAATGACAGACGAAGCAATTTTTGAAGACACATCAAATACAATAAAAAGAGCATTGCAAAGAACCTTTGCTAGAAGTGCATCAAAAACAAAAATAAGTGAAACAGCGTTTGAAATAGCGCTTAAAGAATTGATATAAATTAAATAAACAAGTAACTAAAATGGAGTCAGTAATTATTATTGTATTTGTAATGGGGTATTTAGCCATTACCTTAGAGCATAATTTAAAATTAGATAAATTAATCCCAGCCTTAATAATGATGGCGTTTTGTTGGGCATTAGTAGCACTTGGGGTAGATAATTTTACACAATGGTTTGACTCTAGTAAACATAGTTTGGTAGATGGATTTGCTTCTTTTGATCATGTAGAAAAATTACACATGGTAGAAGAAACCTTATTACATCACTTAGGTAAAACAGCCGAAATTTTAGTTTTCCTTTTAGGAGCTATGACAATTGTAGAAATTATTGATTATTTCGATGGTTTTTCTACAATAAAAACTTATGTAAAGACCAAAAAGAAGTCTAAAATTTTATGGATTTTTTCTATCCTTGCTTTTGTTTTATCTGCAATTATAGATAACTTAACTGCTACAATTGTATTAATTTCTATTTTACAGAAAATTGTTAAAAATAGAGATGAAAGAATTTGGTTTGCAGGTTTAATTATTATTGCTGCAAATGCAGGTGGTGCTTGGTCTCCTATTGGAGATGTTACTACAACAATGCTTTGGATTGGTAAAAAAGTAACTACCTTAAAATTAGTAGAATATTTATTGTTACCATCATTTTTATGTATGGCAGTACCAACTTTTATTGCCTCTTTTTTACCAGCCTTTAAAGGTGAAATAGATTTTGAGGAAGAAGTAGATAAACCAAAAAGTCAGCATAGTGCAAGAATGTTATATTTAGGATTAGGTGCTATTGTTTTTGTGCCAATTTTTAAAACCATAACTCACTTACCTCCTTATGTTGGTATGATGTTGTCTTTAGCAGTTGTTGCTACTTTTGCAGAAATTTATAGTAGATCTAAATTCTCTTTAACAGATTATGATAATGAAGCAGAAGCAGGTGCGCACCATAGTCCTGTACATCATTCTTTGTCTAAGATAGAAATGCCAAGTATTTTATTTTTCTTAGGTATATTAATGGCAGTTGCAGCGTTAGAGTCTTTAGGTATTTTATATGATTTTGCATCAACATTACAAGATACAGTGCCAATGATGGGAACAGAAATACATGTGCCAGGTGTTACAGGTGTATCTGATTTAGTAGTATTGTTATTAGGTGTAGGCTCTGCAGTGATAGATAATGTGCCTTTAGTAGCTGCTAGTTTAGGTATGTTTTCTGAGCCAATAGATAATGAATTATGGCACTTTATTGCATTTTCTGCAGGTACAGGAGGATCTATGTTAATTATTGGTTCTGCTGCAGGAGTTGTGGCAATGGGAATGGAAAAAATAGATTTTTTCTGGTACTTTAAAAAAATATCTTGGTTAGCGTTAACTGGGTTTTTAGTAGGTTCAGCTACTTTTATGATTACAAGAACACTTTTTTAATTGATAAAAAATAAATATAGAAATGTCATTTTGTTTTCATACAGAATGGCATTTTTTTTGATATAAAGAAAAATCTATTCTTTTCTATTGAAACAATTTAAAAAAGGAATAGTCGTTACTTAATTAGAACTTAAAAAGAGAATTAAATGTTGTCATTTTTTCAAGAGAATAAAGAAATTTTAGAAGAAGCTGTTTCAGAAGAAAAAACGCTTTCTATCTATAACTTAATTATGGATGGTGGCTTAGGAGGCCAAATAATAATAGCAATTCTATTTGTATTGTTAACTGTTGGTATATATATTTATTTTGAACGCTTTTTTGCAATAAAAGCGGCATCAAAAATAGATGAAAACTTTATGAATCAAATTAAAGATTTTGTTTCTAACGGAAAATTAGAATCTGCAGATGCACTTTGTAAAAGTAAGAATACACCAACAGCAAGGTTAATTGGTAAAGGAATTTCTAGAATAGGAAAGCCTTTAGATGATATAAATAAAGCCATTGAAACAGCAGGGAAGCTAGAAGTTTATCAACTAGAAAAAAATGTGAGCGTTTTGGCAACTATTGCAGGTGCAGCTCCAATGATTGGTTTTTTAGGAACTGTAATAGGTATGATTGTAGCGATACATGAAATTGCAAATGCAGGCGGTCAAATAGATATAAAATTACTTTCTGATGGTTTGTATACCGCAATGACAACTACCGTTGCTGGTTTAATAGTAGGTATTATAGCGTATATTACATACAATCACTTAGTGGTAAGAACAGACAAGGTAGTGTATCAAATGGAGGCAAAATCTGTTGAGTTTTTAGATTTATTAAACGAACCAGTATAAAAAGCTCAAGGTTTAAAATTTCTGGTTTAAAGTTTTACAATGAACCTTAATTTTTTGAATATTGAATTTTAAATTTTGAATACAAAGTATGAATTTACGAGGAAGAAATAAAGTAGACCCAACATTCAATATGTCGTCAATGACAGATATTGTTTTTTTATTGTTGATATTTTTTATGCTTACATCAACTTTAGTAACAGTAAGTGCTATTGATGTTTTGTTGCCAAAAGCAGGTGGTAAAACAGAAAATAACAAATCTGTGGCAGTATCTATAACAAGTGAATCTTTGTTTTATATAGATAAAACAAAAGTAAGTGCCTCTAATTTAGAAAATGAAATATTAAAAAGTGTTGGTGCAGATAAAAAGAAAACCATTATAATTAGAGGGGATAAAGATGTGCCTTATAAAAATGTAATGCAAGTAATTGACATTGCTAATAAGAACAAATTAAAAATGATTTTGGCTGTAAAAGGGAAATAAGTTTTCTAGCACACAATATAAATGCAAATATTAGATACCACATACAAACGTAAATCTGCTGTAATTACAGCGGTTATTCTGCTGCTTTTAATCTTCGGGATTTTTAACTACGGAATGCATTATTTAGACCCGCCAGAAGAATATGGAGTGGCAATTAATTTTGGAACTTCAGAGGTAGGAAGCGGTAAACCTGTGGAGGATACTAAGAAAATTTCTGCCCCAAAAGAAGTAGAAGAACAAAAGGTTGTAGAAGAGGAAGTTGTTGAAGAAGAAGTAAAAGAAACGCCGAAAGAAATTGTTAAAGAAGATCTTATAACAGAAGAAACAGTTAAAGATGTACCTGTTGTAGAAAAAGTAAAAGAGGTAAAAAAAGAACCTGTTAAAAAGATTGTAGAAAAAAAGAAGGAAGTTAAAAAACTAGTAAAAGAAGAGGTTAAAAAAGAAATTCCTAAAGAGAAGCCAAAACCGAAACCATCAAAAGCAACCCAAGACGCTTTAAATAATTTATTAAACGGGAATGCTTCCGACGGAAAGCCTCAGGGAGAAGGAGATGATGACAAACCCGGAGTAAAGGGAAAAGTAGATGGAGATCCAAGCTCCTCTAAATATTATGGAAATACAGGAAGTGGTTCTGGTGGCGATTATAACTTAGCGGGTAGAAAAGCACTTTCTAAGCCAAAAGTACAACCCGATTGTCAAGAAGAAGGTACGGTTGTTGTACAGATTCAGGTAGGTAAAAACGGAAAAGTAATTTTTGCAAAACCAGGTTATAAAGGAAGTACAAATACGGCTTCTTGTCTACTAAAAGCAGCAAAAGAAGCAGCCTTAAGAACCAAATGGAATCCAGATGAAAAAGCACCTGCAAACCAAGTAGGAACTATTATTTATAAGTTTTCTTTGTCTAAATAATCACGTATTTTTGTCGTATGAATTATCAACAAACATTAGATTGGATGTTTGCACAATTACCGATGTACCAAAGAGAAGGTAAAACAGCATTCAAAAAAGACTTAACCAATACTTTAGTACTTTCTAAAGAATTAAATTTTCCAGAAAAAAAGTTTAAATCAATTCACGTTGGTGGTACCAATGGTAAAGGGTCTACAAGCCATATGTTAGCTTCTATTTTGCAAGAAGCCGGTTATAAAGTGGGCTTGTATACATCTCCTCATTTAAAAAACTTTACCGAAAGAATTAAAATTAATGGAGTCGAAGTTTCCGAAAAGAAAGTTTCATCCTTTATAGAACAACATAAAGACTTTTTAGAAAAACAAAGACTGTCTTTTTTTGAAATGACGGTGGGTTTGGCTTTTGATTATTTTGCTGAAGAAAAAATAGATATTGCTATTGTTGAAGTTGGTTTAGGAGGAAGATTAGATTCTACAAATATTATTACCCCAGAAGTTTCTGTAATTACCAATATAGGTTTAGATCACACACAATTTTTAGGAGAAACGTTGCCTGAAATAGCTTTTGAAAAGGCAGGTATTATTAAGAGTAAGATTCCTGTTATAATAGGGGAAGAGCAAGAAGCCGTAAAAAGTGTTTTTATCGCTAAAGCGGATGAATGCAATGCGCCTATTTATTTTGCTTCGGATGATAATAAAAGCTATAAGACGGATTTGTTGGGAGATTATCAGCAAAAAAACACAAAAACAGCCGTTGCTGCTATTAAGAAGTTAACTGGTTTTTCTATATCTACAGAAAATATTGAAAAAGGGTTGCTGAATGTTGTAAAAAACACCAATCTAAAAGGTAGATGGCAGATTTTACAAGAGAACCCAAAAGTAATTTGTGATACGGCACATAATAAAGACGGATTAAGTATTGTGCTTAATCAATTAAAAAAAGAATCCTTTAAAAAAATACATTTTGTTTTAGGAGTAGTTTCTGATAAGAAGTTAGAAGAGGTTTTACCACTTTTTCCAAAAGAAGCAGCGTATTATTTTTGCAAGCCAAACATTCCCAGAGGTATGTGTGAGGCTGTTTTACAAGAAAAATCGAAAGATTTTGGTTTGATAGGAGAAAAATATTCTTCAGTAGAAATTGCTTATAAAAAAGCATTACTAGAAGCTAATCAGGAAGATATCATCTATGTTGGCGGAAGTACTTTTGTGGTGGCAGAAATTATTTGAAGAAAGTTTGTTTTTTTATTTGGTATATCTAAAATCTATACTATATTTGCAACCGCTTTAGGGCAATTAGCTCAGTTGGTTCAGAGCATCTCGTTTACACCGAGAGGGTCGGGGGTTCGAATCCCTCATTGCCCACCAAAGTAAAATCCTTTACATTTATGTAAAGGATTTTTTGTTTTTAAGAATTAATATTTTAATATTTTTGGGACTCAAGGGATCAAGGGATCAAGTCAAAAAGTTGTGGTAATCTTTTCTTTTGAATATAGTTTATTGATATAAAAACAAAATTAAAGAGACATCTTAATAAATAAGGCTCTCTTTTACCAATCGTAGTTTTTATGTGCATCTAATCTAATAAAGATAAATAGTAAGATTGTAAACCCCCACAGAGAAGACCCTCCGTAGCTGAAAAATGGTAGCGGAATACCAACTGTTGGTAATAAGCCTATAACCATCCCTATATTTACTATAACATGAAAAAAGAGAATGGAGGCAACACTGTAGCCGTATATTCGTCCAAATTTATTATTATGAGTTTCTGATAGGTAAATTATTCTATACATCATCAACATAAATAAAATAATAACAAGACTGCTGCCTAAAAAACCCCATTCTTCACCAACAGTACTAAAAATATAATCGGTGTGTTGTTCGGGCACAAAATCTCCTTTTGTAATATCTCCTCTTAAAAAACCTTTACCTGCCCATCCTCCAGAACTAATTGTTAATTCAGATTGATAAGAATTATAACCGATATTGGTTTTGTCTGTTTTTAAGCCTAATAATACTTCAAAACGATCTCTATGGTGTTGTTTAAAGATATTATTGTACGCAAAGTCAGTTCCAAATGTAAAAAGAGTTGTAATTACATATATGGCTAAAACTTTGTGCCAATTAAAACGGAGAAATCTTTTACCACCTTTATAAACAGCATAAATAACTGCCATTGTAATTAAAATAAACAAGAACAATAAAACAGAAAGATATCCATATAAAATGGTTAAAATAAAAAGGAGTATAAATAACGATCCAAAAATGATGTAGTTAAGTGTTAATCCTTCTCTGTTTAAAACAAAAAAGAAGGCTAGATAAATTAAAGCAGAACCTGCATCTGGTTGTAAAGTAATTAAAAGTGCAGGTGTAAAAATAATTATAAAAGCCTTTATTTGGTTTTTAATTAATCCTAAATTGTATTGTCTATCACTTAATAGTTTGGCAACGGCAAGGGCAGTAAAGGCTTTTACAAACTCAGAGGGCTGTAAACTCATGCCTCCAAAGCTAAACCAAGATTTTGCACCATTTATTTCTTTTCCTAGTGGAAATAGAAGAATTAATATTATTAATGAGATGATGTAGAGTATACTAGAGTATTTTTCGTAAAATTTTGAATTAAAAAAAAGGATGATAACAATTAGTGGTACGCTTAAGGTTATCCAAAGAATTTGTTTTCCGTATTTTGTTGAAAAATCTAATATCTGATGATTTTCTTCTGTTTTTGACGCAGCATATATATTCATCCATCCAAAACCAACAAGTATGGTGAATAAAAAAACTAAAATCCAATCGATTTCTGCAAAAATGTTATTCCGTTCCTGTCGCAATGTCTTTTGGTTTTTGATTTATCTTGGCGTAAATATCTTCTAAACTTAAGTTTAACATGCGTTGCTCTCTATGTTTGTCTGCTTTAGAAATTTTACCAGTTAAATATTTTTCAATGAGTAGACTGGTAATAGGAGCCGCTATAGTAGAACCGTAACCTCCGTTTTCTACAAAAATAGCCAAAGCAATTTTAGGGTTTTCTTTTGGTGCAAAAGCAACTAATATAGAATGATCTGGAAGTTGAATTTTTTGACCATCAATTCTTATAAAGTTTTCTGCAGTACCTGTTTTTCCACAAATTTCAATACCTTCTACTTGGTTGTATTTTCCTGTACCTGTTTTAAAAACTTCATGCATTGCTTCAATAACCGGAGTAAAATATTTTTTGTCTATGGTTGTGTGTTTTGCAACGGTATATGTAGAATCTTTTATAGGTTTCTTATTCACTTCTTTTAATACATGTGGTGTGTAAAAATAGCCTTTGTTGGCAATTGCAGCGGTAAAATTAGCTAATTGAATAGGAGTTGTTAGTACTTCACCTTGTCCTATTGCATTTGATATTGTTGTAGATCCATTCCAATGGTATTTATAGACACCATCATAATATTTCCCACTCGGTATTAAACCTGGGCTTCCTGCCGGTAAGTCGTAGCCTAAATAATTACCCAAACCAAAACTGCTAATGTGTTTTTTCCAGGTATCTAATCCTTCTGATGGGTTGTTGTCTTTTTCTACAATTCTTTTATACGTGTTAGAAAAGTAAGTGTTACAAGATTTTGCAATAGCTGTTTTTAGTTTTATGGGTCTTCCTACAATTCCGCAATGGCAGCCCATAAAAGCACCAGCTCTGTTTCCGTATTTAAAACCATGATAACATTTAAAACCCGTTTCTTCTGTAATAACACGTTCTTGAAGACCTATTAAGGCATTCATCATTTTAAAAGGAGATCCAGGTGCATAGGTAGCCAATAAGCCTCTATCGTATGAGGGTTTGCTAATGGTGTCGTTAAAAAGTAGTATTGAGTTTTTAGATCGTTTTCTACCAACTAACATATTAGGGTTGTATGAGGGAGCTGTTACCAAAGCTAAAATTTCTCCGGTAGCAGGTTCTATAGCAACTATACCACCTCTTTTTCCTTTCATTAATTTTTGTGCATAACGTTGTAATTCTATGTCTAAAGTTAAAGTAAGGTCTTTTCCGTTTTGAGGTAATGTGTCATATTTACCATCTAAATAAGATCCAGTAACTCTATTTAAATTGTTTCTTTGAAGGTATTTTTTTCCTTTATTTCCCCTAAGATAATCTTCATACTGTCTTTCAATTCCATCTTTTCCAATTAATTCTCCTGGTTGATAATAAGGATTTTCTTTTGCTAACGTTTCATTTACTTCACCAATATACCCTAATACATTTGCAGCTGCATTTATTGGATATTTTCTAATAATTCTTTTTTGAATAAAGAAACCGGTGTATTTATGTAATTTTTCTTGAAGAAAAGCAAAATCTTCTTTTGCTAATTGTTTTAAAAAAACAGAAGGCAAATAAGAGGCGTAATTATTTGCTTTATGAAACCTTTTTAAGAAGTCCTCTTTGTCTATTTTTAATAGGTTACAAAACTCTATGGTGTCTAAAGGTTTAACTTGGTTGGGTTGTACCATAACATCGTAAGAAAGTTGGTTTGCAACTAATAGCTTTCCGTTTCTGTCGTATACATAACCTCTTTCTGGATAATTGTACTCGATTTTTACAGCAGAATTGTGTATTGGGTCATAGCTATCACCTCTAATTATTTGAAGTTGAAAAAGTCTTCCAATAAAAATGATACCAATAAGTGTAATTAAAAAATAGAGTAAAAAACTTCTCTTCATTATTCGTCTTTGGTAAAAATATAGGTTCCTATAAAAAATAATATCAA
Source organism: Polaribacter butkevichii (assembly GCF_038024105.1). Taxonomy (NCBI): domain Bacteria; kingdom Pseudomonadati; phylum Bacteroidota; class Flavobacteriia; order Flavobacteriales; family Flavobacteriaceae; genus Polaribacter; species Polaribacter butkevichii. The sequence continues at coordinate 1,917,363 of NZ_CP150661.1, read as the reverse complement.
AGTAAATACACTAGAATATAATGTATTAAAAAAAACCATTGATAAATTTAGAAAGCTAAAATTAGCAAAAGAAAAATAGATAAGGTGATGAATTATTGTTAAAGTTACTACATAGTTAAAAACTTTACCAAAAGATTCTGATTTTAAAGTAAAGAAAGGGTAATCTGCAGGCATTTTTCTAAAATAAACTCTTATAAAAAATAATCTGATATAAGCGATAAACAACGTTGCAAATGCATGTATTCCTCCTGAATCTGAGAAGAAATCAACAAATAACCCTAGTAGAAAAGAAACGAATAAGAAAGTAAATCTTTCTTCCTTTACGGGGTATAGAAATACAAATGCTATATATAAATATGGGTTTATGTAACCTAAAAAATTAATGTTATTTAAGACTAAAACTTGCAAAAACAGCAAGAATAAAAAAAAGAAAATTTGATTAATACTTTTATTCATTACTTGTGTTTTCTAAAGATTGTATTTCTTCTTTATCTAAATTTCTAATGATATAAACATAACCAAGATTACTCATGTCGTTAAAAAGTTGTACGTCTACTTTGTTGTCTGCGGTATTACCGTGGTTTATTTTAGAAATGGTTCCAATAGGTATTCCTTCTGGAAAAATTGTAGATTTACCATCGGTTTCTATGGTGTCTCCTATTTTTAATGGAGCTTGTCTTGGTATGTCAGAAAGTTGTACAGTTCTATAATTACTACCGTCCCATCCTAAAGTTCCAAAGTAATTACTGTTTTTTAAGCGGGCATTAATTTTACTATTCTTATTTAAAATAGATTGAATTCTTGTGTAATTATTAGAAGTATTTTCTGTTATACCAATAACACCTCTGCTATTTATTACAGCCATTTCTTTGTCTATTTTTTGATTTTTACCTTTATTAATGGTTAAAAAATTAAAAGATTTCGAATAGTTGTTATTGATGATTTTTGCTTGGGTATAAGTGTATTTTTGATGGTATTTAGAAGAATCTACAATCATAGAATCCTTAGAAAAAAACAATTTATTTTTTTCTAATTGATTTTTAAGCTTTGTATTTTCTATCGATAAAAATTCATTTTCAGTCTTTAACCCTAGGTATTCTGTAGAGTTAGCTAGAGTAGTGTAAAGCCCACCTGTAATATTATTTGCAGAGTTTACAAATTTACTCTTATGAAAATTAAGGTTATTAAAAGTAAATGTTAGCGCAATGAGCTCTAACAATAAAAAAAACAGAAAATACTTAAACTTCTGAAAAAAATAGATAATCTGTTGCATTGTTAGAACTTAAAAAACACTATTTCATTAATACGTTTTTGTATTTTTTTAATTCTTTTAAAGCAATACCTGTTCCACGAACTACAGCTCTTAACGGGTCTTCAGCTACATATACAGGTAAATCTGTTTTTCTAGACAAACGTTTATCTAAACCTCTTAGCATAGAACCTCCTCCTGCTAAATAGATACCAGTGTTGTAAATATCTGCCGCTAATTCTGGTGGCGTTTTAGATAAAGTTTCCATAACAGCATCTTCAATTCTTAAAATAGATTTGTCTAATGCTTTGGCAATTTCTCTATAAGAAACTTGTACTTGTTTTGGTTTTCCGCTTAATAAATCTCTACCTTGAACCAACATTTCATCTGGTGGAGTTTCTAAATCTTCTGTAGCGGCACCAATGGTAATTTTTATTTTTTCTGCAGTTGTTTCTCCAACATGTAAATTGTGTTGCGTACGCATGTAATACATAATATCATTTGTAAACAAGTCTCCTGCAACTTTTACAGATTGATCGCAAACAATACCACCTAAAGCAATCACAGCAATTTCTGTTGTACCACCACCTATATCGATAATCATGTTTCCTTTAGGCTCCATAATATCTATACCTACACCAATAGCAGCAGCCATTGGTTCGTAAATTAAATAGATTTCTTTGGCATTCATGTGTTTAGCAGAATCACGAACAGCTCGTTTTTCTACCTCTGTAATTCCTGATGGAATACAAATAACCATTCTTAATGCTGGTGGAAATAACTTCTTTTTGATAGATGGAATTTGTTTTACAAATTCTTTAATCATTTGCTCAGAAGCTTCAAAATCTGCAATAACTCCGTCTTTTAAAGGACGGATTGTTTTAATATTTTCATGGGTTTTTCCTTGCATTAAATTGGCTTCCTTTCCAATTGCAATAATTTCTCCAGTAATCCTATTTCTTGCAACAATAGAAGGGCTATCAATAACCACCTTTCCATTGTGAATTATTAAAGTATTTGCGGTTCCTAAATCAATCGCAATATCTTCAGTCATAAAATCGAAAAAACCCATAAAATATCTTTGTGTTTTATTTTTGATGTAACCTTACAAACTTACTAAAATTCTGAGTGTAAATTACATATTAATCATTAATGTTTAAAATGTCTTGTTCCTGTCATAACCATAGATAAATTATGCTCATTACAATAATCGATACTTAATTGGTCTTTGATAGATCCACCAGGTTGAATAACACTTTTTATACCTGCTTTATCTGCAATTTCTACACAATCAGGAAAAGGGAAAAAAGCATCACTTGCCATTACAGATCCGTTTAAATCTAATTTAAAAGAATTTGCTTTTTCAATAGCTTGGTTTAAAGCATCAACTCTACTTGTTTGTCCTGTTCCTCCTGCTAATAATTGCTTGTTTTTTACAAGTATTATAGTGTTCGATTTTGTGTTTTTACACAATTTAGAAGCAAATAACAAATCATCTAACTCATTTTGAGTTGGTTTATTGTTAGTAACGTACTTTAAATCTGCTAATTTGTCTGTAATACTATCTTTATCCTGAACTAAAGAACCATTTAAACAAGTTCTTACAGTTGTAGTAGGTAATGCAGTGTCTTTCTGAATTAAAATAATTCTATTTTTCTTTCCTTTTAAAATAGTTAAAGCCTCTTCAGAAAAAGAAGGTGCAATTACAACTTCGCAAAATAAAGAATGAATTTCTTCTGCTGTTTCTTTATCTATTTCTGTATTTGCAATTAAAACACCACCAAAAGCAGAAACAGGGTCTCCTGCTAAAGCATCTACGTAAGCTTGTTTTAAGGTTTCTCTTTGTGCAAAACCACAAGCATTATTGTGTTTTAAAATTGCAAAAGTTGGTGCTTCTCCTTTAAATTCTCCAATTAAATTTACGGCAGCATCAACATCTAATAGATTGTTGTAGCTTAATTCTTTACCATGTAGTTTATCAAACATAGCATCTAAATCTCCAAAGAAATATCCTTTTTGATGAGGGTTTTCTCCGTAACGTAAAACATTAGAGTTTTGTTCACTTGCTTTATAAACGATTTCATCTTCGTTAAAATAGTTAAAGATAGCAGTGTCATAATGAGAAGAAATATTAAATGCTTTTGCAGCAAATTTCTTTCTTTGAGAAATTGTTGTTTCTCCGTTGTTTTCTGAAATAATGTTTAAAAAGCCATCATATTGATCCATAGAAGAAACAATAAAAGTATCTTTAAAATTCTTTGCAGCAGCTCTTATTAAAGAGATTCCTCCAATATCAATTTTTTCAACAATATCTTGTTCAGATGCTCCAGAAGCAACTGTTTTTTCAAATGGATATAAATCTACAATTACTAAATCTATTTGTGGAATATTATATTCTGCTAACTCTGCAACATCGCTTTCGTTGTCTTGTCTGTTTAGAATTCCTCCAAAAACTTTTGGATGCAATGTTTTAACTCTACCACCAAGTATAGATGGGTAAGAGGTAACCTCGTCTACCGGAATTACGTTGATTCCTAAATCTTTAATAAATTTCTCTGTTCCACCTGTAGAATAGATGGTTACATTCAATTCATTTAATTTTTTTACAACTGGTTCTAGACCGTCTTTGTGAAATACCGAAATTAATGCGGATTTAATTGTTTTTGAAGTGCTCATTTAGTGTTGTGTTGTTAAGCGTGCAAATTTAGGAAAACCAATCTTCTAAGACAATAAAAGATAGTAACAAAACAAGCAAGTAATTAACAACAAACGATTAATGATATTTTTATGATGAGAAAACAGAAAAATGCTACTCAGCATTGTCTAAAAAATCTCGAAACCAAACAATAAAATGATCTAAAATAGAGTCGTTTTTAATATCAGGATTAGATTCTGAGTTTTTTGAAAGAAATGTGGCAGAAGATTCGTGTTTTCTCATTGTTTTAAGACTTGATAATTAGAAATTATATTATATTCATCAAATCTAAGAATAATTTAAATAAAAATCAATAAAATCAAAGAATCTTTGGTAATTCTTTGCAAATGTACTCTAAAAAAGCTTCGTCTTTTGCGGAAAATGTATTTGCAGTATGAGAATCTATGTCTATTTGACCAATATTTTCTCCGTTCACAAAAATAGGTATTACAATTTCAGATTTCACTTTCCATCCGCAAGAAATATAATTGTCTTGTGCAGAAACGTCTTGTACTACAAAGTTTTCATTACTTACAGCAACCTGACCACAAATACCTTTGCCAAAAGGAATAATGGTGTGTTCAGTTTCTTCTCCGGTGTACTGCGCTAGTTTTAATTCGTTTTTATCTCCGTTTTTAAAATAGAAACCAACCCAATCATAGTAAGAGATTTCTTTTTCTAAATAATCACAGATAGCTTGTAGCTTTTCATCTTTTGTTTTATTAGATAAAATAATTTTGTCTATTTGTTCTTGTAAAATTTCTATATTCATTTTGTATATTCGTTCTAGATATAAATGGCTAAATTAAATTAAAAATTATTGTGAAAAAAAATAAAAGTATCATCATTTTTCTGATTAAGTTTTTTGTTACTTATTTTTTATTAGTAACTTTTTATAATAGTTACTTACAAAAGTCTCAGCAAAAAGGTGATGTTTTTAAAACTTCATCAATAACAAAAGCGGTAGCAGATCAAACTGTTAAAGTGCTTTCCTTTTTTGGTTATCAGGTAGCGGCTATTCAGCATGATAAAGAAGTATCTGTTAAATTAATTATAGAAGGGCAATATACAGCAAGGGTTATCGAGGGGTGTAATTCTATTAGTTTAATTATTCTATTTATTTCATTTATTATAGCCTTTTCTGGGGCTTTTAAAGCTACTTTTCTATTTGCCGTTTTTGGTAGTGTTTTTATTTATATAGTTAATGTGTTAAGAATAGCTTTTTTAACAGTTATGATTTATAAATATCCACATAAAGTAGGGCTTTTACATGATTTAGTTTTTCCTGCAATTATTTATGGTACTATTTTTCTACTTTGGGTAGTGTGGGTTAATAAATTTTCTAATTTCAAAAAATGAATAAATACATTAAAATAGCACTCGTTTTAATTCTTTTTCTATTACTATTTGTGGTAAGATCAGTTAGTTCAGAATTATTTTATGATCCTTTAGTAGTGTATTTTAAAAATGATTATTTATATAAAAGTGTTTATAATGTAGATATCTGGCGTTTAACTGTAAATATGTTTTATAGATATTTGTTAAATTCGATAATATCATTAAGTTTAATTTGGGTGCTTTTTGAAAGAAAAGATTATCTTAAATTTTCTAGTTTTTTCCTGATGATTGCCTTTATGATTCTTATTGTGGTTTTTGTATTTTTAATTCGTGATAATTTTCAAAGCGGTTATTTACTCCCTTTTTATATTCGTAGATTTATCATTCATCCAATATTTTTGTTAATATTATTACCTGCATTTTATTATCAAAAATTAAGTAATAGATAATTAAATTATCTTGTTGTAAATTTGCAAAAGCAATGAAACAGTTTTTTTCTAAAATAGCGTCTTTTTTATTAGCACTTTTAGTGTTGTTTTCTACCTTTTCTTTTACGGTAGAAAAACATTATTGTGGAGATTCTTTAATGGATGTTTCTTTTGTAGGGAATGTAGATAGTTGTGGAGATGAAATGGAAGCAATTAATGTAAAGAAAAATTGTTGCAAAGATGAAGTTCATCATATTAAAGGTCAAGACCAGTTAAGACAAACTCAAATAGATGATTTTGATTTTTCTAAACAACAGTTTTTAGTTGCTTTAGACGTAGCTTACAGCAATCTATTTGTAGAAAAAGAATCTCAGAAAACCCACTATAAAGACCTTTGTCCGCCAAATGTTCACAGCGATTATCAGGTTTTGTATCAATCTTTTTTAATTTGATTTTTAAATTATTATTTCAGATAGATTCCTTTTTTTAAAGGAAACTTAGAAGTGTGATTAATAAAATTTAAATAATGATAAAAAAGATATTAAGTAGTTTCTTTCTACTTTTTCCATTCATAATTTTCTCTCAAACAACTTTTAAAGGGATGATTATGGATAAAAATACCCCAAAAGATAATTTAGGGGTAGAAGGAGCAAGTGTGCATTGGTTGCATACAAATGTTAGTGCTATTACAAATAAAAAAGGATGGTTTTCTATTCCTTATAAAGAAGAATATAAGAAATTAGTTGTAAATTATTTAGGTTATAAAACCGATACAATTTCAATAACAAACCTAAAAGCTATTCATCATTTTTTAACGGAACAAAGTGAGTTAAAAGAGGTAATTGTTAAAGCTAAAAAGAAGGCAACTTATAAATCGTTCTTGTCAACGACTAATATGTTTACTGTTAATTCAGGCGAATTATTAAAAGCTGCTTGCTGTAATTTGGCAGAAAGTTTTGAAACCAATCCATCTATAGATGTTAGTTTTTCTGATGCTTTAACGGGTACAAAGCAAATACAAATGTTAGGTTTAACAAGTCCGTATTTGTCAATTACACAAGAAAATATTCCTTCGGTAAAAGGTGCGAGTCAGGTTTTTGGAATGACATTTACACCTGGTACATGGGTAGAAAGTATTCAAATTACAAAAGGAGCGGGTTCTGTAGTAAATGGTTATGAGAGTATATCCGGACAAATAAATGCAGAATTGGTAAAGCCTTTTTCTGATAATAAATTCTTTTTAAATGCCTATTCTTCTTTAAATGGTAGGTTAGAACTAAACACACATTTTAATCAAAAAATATCCGATAAATGGGCTACAGGTGTTTATATTCATGGAAACTATAGAGGAGAAAAGTTTGATAAAAACAACGATAATTTTCTAGACAGTCCTTTGGCTAATCAGATTAATGTTATGAATAGATGGCAATATATTGATGTAGAAAAAGGTTGGGTGAGTTTTATAAATGTTCGTTTTTTAAATGATGAAAAACAAACAGGCGAGCTTAATTTTAATCCTACATTAGATAAAGGGACAGTAAATGCATGGGGAAGTGAAATAGACACAAAACGTTTTGAAACTTCAGCAAAATTAGGCTATGTTTTTCCTGAGTTGCCTTTTCAAAGTGTGAGTCTTCAGTTTGCCTATAGCAATCATCAACAAGATTCTTATTTTGGACTAAGAACTTACGAGATAGAACATGAAAGTATCTTTTCTAACATTATTTTTAACTCAATCATAGGAGATACCAGAAATAAGTTTAAAACAGGTATTAGTTTTACGCATGATAATTACGAAGAATTGGTAAGTATTACTAATTATGATAGAAAAGAAACATCTGCAGGTGCCTTTTTTGAATATGCCTTTGATAATCTAAACGATTTTAGTTTAACGGCAGGTTTGCGTATAGATACTCATAATTTATTAGCAACTTTTGTAACGCCAAGAATTCATGCAAGATATGTACCTTGGGAAAATAGTGTTTTTAGGGCTTCAGCTGGACGAGGGAAAAGAAGCGCAAATATTTTTGCGGAAAATCAACAATTTTTTGCAAGTTCTAGACAAATAAAGGTTGATGATGTTGGTGGTAATGTCTATGGGTTAAATCCGGAAGTTGCCTGGAATTATGGTGTTTCTTACATGCAGAAATTTAATATTTTTGATAAAAAAGGAGATATTACTTTTGATTTTTATCAAACAGATTTTACAAACCAAGTAGTAGTAGACTGGGAGAATCCGCAAGAAATATCATTTTATAATTTAAAAGGAAATAGTATTGCCAATAGTTTTCAAGTAGAAGTAAATTACAACATTGCGCCGTATTTTAATTTTAGAACCGCGTATAAATATTTCGATATTTCTACAGAATATATAGCTGGTAATTTGCAAAAACCAATGCATCCTAAAAACAGGTTTTTTGCCAATCTTTCTTATGAAACTCCGGCGAAAGAAACTGGGGCTCAATGGAAATTTGACGTTACCTTTAATAATATAGGTAAACAACGTTTACCAAATACAGCTTCAAATCCTGCACAATATCAATTGCCGTCACATTCAGATTCTTACCAATTGTTAAACGCTCAGATAACCAAGGTGTTTTCAAACAAATTTGAAATGTATGCAGGTGTAGAGAATTTGACCAACGTTCAACAAGAAAATCCTATTTTAGCAAGTGATGATCCTTTTGGTTCGTATTTTGATAGTACCATTGTGTACTCGCCAATTTTTGGAAGGGCAATGTATGCTGGTTTACGATTTAAAATTAAGTAATAATTAAATATAATTAAGAGGAACAAAGCAACTTCATTAACGTAATAAAACACACAGAATGTTGAGTTGTAGTTCTTATAAATAAAATCAATAAAAATGAAAAAAATAATTTTAGTATTCAGTTTGTTTTTGATCGGGTTTTCGGTTCAATCACAAGAAGTAAAAAAGAAAAAAAGTGCAAAAATTACCTTTGAGGTAGATGGTATTTGTGGTATGTGTAAAAAAAGAATAGAAACTGCTGCTTTAAAAACTAAAGGCGTAAAATTTGCAATTTGGAGTGTAGAAACACATCAGTTAAATTTAATTTTAGATGAGCGTAAAACAGATGTAGCAACTGTGCAACAAAATATTTTAGCAGTTGGTCATGATGTTTTTGATGCTGATGATAAAAAAGTTGTGGCAACCACAGAAGCGTATAATTCTGTACATCCTTGTTGTAAATACAGAGATGAAGAAATTATCTTAGACCATAATGGAGATTTGAAAAAACAAAAGAAACAGTAATTTAATTTATTTAAATAAAAAATCCGATAGAAATAGTTCTATCGGATTTTTTTATTCTCATTTTTTACAAAATAGTAAAAAACTTATCTGTAGTTCTTTGTTTCTACATCATTCCTGGCATTCCACCACCCATTGGAGGCATACCTGCAGCAGGAGTATCTTCTTTAATTTCTACTAAAGCACATTCGGTTGTAAGAATCATACCTGCAACAGATGCAGCGTTTTCTAATGCAACACGAGTTACTTTTTTAGGGTCTATAATTCCTGCTTCTAGCATATCAACATAAACATCGTTTTTAGCATCGTAACCAAAGTCTTTTTTACCTTCTAAAACTTTATTAATTACTACAGAACCTTCACCACCTGCATTTTCTACAATTGTTCTTAAAGGAGCTTCAATTGCTCTATTTACAATTTGTACACCTGTAGTTTCGTCTAAGTTATCAGTTGTAATTTTTTCTAAAACTTTTTTAGCACGCACTAAAGCAACACCACCACCGGCAACAATACCTTCTTCAACAGCAGCTCTTGTAGCATGTAAAGCATCATCAACTCTGTCTTTTTTCTCTTTCATTTCTACTTCAGAAGCAGCGCCAACATATAAAACGGCAACACCACCAGCTAATTTAGCTAAACGTTCTTGTAGTTTTTCTTTGTCGTAATCAGAAGTTGTAGTTTCTATTTGTGCTTTTATTTGGTTTACTCTTGTTTTAATAGCTTCTGCATTACCAGATCCATTTACAATAGTAGTATTGTCTTTATCAACAGTAATTGTTTCTGCTGTACCTAATAAGTCTAAAGTTGCGTTTTCTAAAGAGAAACCTCTTTCTTCAGAAATTACGGTTCCACCTGTTAAGATTGCGATGTCTTCTAACATTGCTTTTCTTCTGTCTCCAAAACCAGGAGCTTTTACAGCAGCAATTTTTAAACCACCACGTAATTTATTTACCACTAAAGTAGCCAATGCTTGTCCGTCTACATCTTCAGCAATAATTAATAATGGTCTTCCAGATTGAGAAACTGGTTCTAGAATTGGAAGAATTTCTTGTAAGTTAGAAATCTTTTTATCAAATAATAAGATATAAGGATTTTCTAAATCAGCAATCATTTTATCTGCATCTGTAACAAAGTAAGGAGATAAATAACCTCTGTCAAATTGCATACCTTCTACAACATCAACATAAGTTTCCATTCCTTTTGCTTCTTCAACAGTAATAACACCTTCTTTACCTACTTTAGAAAAAGCAGTAGCAATTAACTCGCCAATAGTGTTATCGTTATTTGCAGAAATAGCAGCAACTTGTTTTATTTTGTCTGAAGAATTACCAACTTTTTTAGTTTGTTTTTCTAAATCAGCAATAATTGCAGCTACAGCTTTGTCTATTCCACGTTTTAAATCCATAGGATTTGCGCCTGCAGCAACATTTTTTAAACCTTCTTTTACAATTGCTTGAGCAAGAACAGTAGCAGTAGTTGTACCATCACCAGCTAAATCGTTGGTTTTAGAAGCTACTTCTTTTACCATTTGCGCACCCATATTTTCTAACTCATTCTCTAGCTCAATTTCTTTTGCTACAGAAACTCCATCTTTAGTAACGGTTGGAGCGCCAAAAGATTTAGAAATAATTACATTTCTTCCTTTTGGACCTAAAGTTACTTTTACTGCATTTGCTAAAGCATCAACTCCACGTTTTAATCCGTCTCTTGCTTCAATATCAAATTTTATATGTTTTGCCATTTTTTAAATATGCTTTATGCTTTAGGCTATATGCTGTTAGCAAAAACCGAAAGCTAGTTTATTATTTTAATTTTTGTTTTAAGGAATAAATTTTCCTTTTTATTATATTAATTTCTTCAGTTAAATTAATAAATGATGTTTCATTAATATAATTTAAATCTTTTGAAAGAATTAATTGATATTCAACTTCTGATGCAGAGCCTAAAGCTATTGTTAAAAAACGATTGAATTCAGCGTCACTATCTCTACCACAACCTTCACTAATGTTGGTTGGTATTGAAGATGAGGCTCTTCTTATTTGGGAAACAAGACCATATATTTCATCTTTAGGATAAGACTTTGTGGCATCATATATTTTTAATGTAAATACATGACTTAGTTTCCAAATATCATATTTTTTAAAATCTTTCATAGCTTAAAGCTTATTGCATAAGGCTTAAAGCGAATTAAATAATTGCTAAAATGTCGCTTTCACGCATCATTAAATAATCTTTACCTTCTAACTTTAAATCAGTTCCACCATACTTGCTATATAAAACAGTGTCACCAATTTTAACGGTTAAAGGTTCATCTACTTTACCATTACCAATGGCAACAACAGTTCCTTGTTGTGGTTTTTCCTTTGCGTTATCTGGTATAATTAATCCCGACGCTGTTTTTGTTTCTGCTGGAGCAGGTTCTACAAGAACTCTGTCTGCTAAAGGTTTAATGTTTAATCCCATTTTTATAAATTTTGATTAATTAAAATATGTTTTACGTTTGTTAAATGGTCAGAAATTGTGCCATTACGTTAAAACTGACAATTTTTCTTTGATTGATTTTATTGCTGAATTTTAAGCATAAAAAAATGCCAACGTGTCATTTTCGTTGGCATTTTTAAAGTTGTTTTAACGGATAATTATTTTAAACTATCGTTCGTTGCAGGAGTTGTGTTTTCTACTGGAGTTGTAGTTTCAATACCATCTAAAGTATTTTTTAACTCAAAATTGTTGTCTCCATCTCTTGGAATTGCAAAATTTGCTAATAAAATTAATGCAAACATAGCAATTGCTAAAGTCCAAGTTGTTCTGTCTAAAAAATTGTTAGTGTTTTGTACACCACCTAAAGATTGTGCTCCACCACCTCCAAAAGAAGAAGATAACCCTCCACCTTTAGGATTTTGAACCATCACTATTAAGATTAATGCAATGGCTACAATCAAAATTAGAATTAAAAATGCTGTGTAACTCATGATTTATTTTTTTGTAAAATTTGTATTCTTTTAATTTGGTCTGCAAAGAAACCACTTTTTTCTGGATATTTCAAACTTAAAATTCTATAAGCTTGCATTGCGTTTTCATACTTTTTTTGTTCTAAATAAACTTTTGCCAAAGTTTGGGTCATTAAAGAAGAATCTTGACTGTTTTTTGCAACGGGTACTGTTACTATTTTATCTTTAGCTAAAGGGGTTATTTTAGGGTTGTTTTCTATGAAATTATTGATTAATTCTTCTTTCTTGTTAGGTTTTTCAACCTTTTTAATGGTTTCTTTTACTTCTCTTACAATTGGTTTTCTGGTAGAAATCTGAAGCCATTCTCTAAAGGAGTGATTTTCTGTTGATGAAAAAGGAATTGGTTTTCCGATTTCTAATTCAGATTTTATTTCTTCTACTTTTATTTCATTTGTTTTTTCTGAAGCTTCAATAGGCTTTTTTATAGCAGGTTCTGTTGTTGTGGAACTTATTTTATTTATTTTTTCTTCTGATATTTTTTCAACAATCTGTTGATGAATATCTTCTTTTTGATTGTTAAAGTCGTTAGAAGTAATGTAGTTGAATAAAACCGTTCTGTCTGTGGTGTATGAAGCGGTAATTTTTAATTCGTTATTATATTTAAAGCTATCTTGGTTTTTTAATCCTTTTAAATACAGGGCTCTGGCTGTTTGAAAATACGGATATTTTTCAACAACAGCTTTTAATTCAGCAGTTTCTACTTCCTGAATTTTAGTTTTGTGTTCTATTAGATTTATAAAAGTGGCTGTTTTCAAATTGTGTCTTTTTTCAATGTTGAAGGTTAAACCTTGCTTTGTTTACCATTTGGCAACAGAAGCGTTAAAGATATCTTGTGTAATTCTTTCTAAAATTTCATCAAAAGCAGCTTCTAAAACACTATCAGTAAGTTGTGCATCAGCAGCGAAATCTGAGTAGAAAGAAAATTGTTTTTCAAAGTCGTCTTTTTCTACAAGCTTATTTACAAAACGAACGTTAACCGTAATGGTAAGTCTGTTTTGCGCTGCTGTTTGGTCAGACGTTGCACTCATTGGTGTAATTCTATATCCTGTAATTTCTCCACTAAAGTATAAATCTCCATTAGAAGTTACTGTAGTTAAGTTGGTTTGTCTGGTAAATAAATCGAGCATTTCTTGAGTAAAACGCTGACTTAAATTAGGTTCTACTAAAGGTGCTTGGTTAGGAAAAAAATCTATTTGCAAAGTTTTTGCGTCTCCTGTGCTTCCTCCTGTAAAAGAATAAGCGCCACAAGCCACTAATAGTAACGAGCTAATTGTAAATAGCGTTATGTAAAATATTTTTTTCATCGATTTTGTATGGTCGAGCGCAGTCGAGACCTAAAATAGTTACTTATTATAACCTCCCGACTGCACTCGAGGGGTGTTTTTTACGCTTAAACGTTTTAAATTTAAACAATTGTGTGCGTTTTATAAGTCGTATTGTTTAATTTTTCTATATAATGTTCTTTCAGAAATCCCTAGTTCTTTGGCGGCTAACTTGCGTTTATTGCTGTTTTTTTCTAGAGATTTTTTTATCATTTCTATTTCTTTGTCTTGTAAAGATAAAGACTCATCCTCTTCAATAGTCTCAATAAAATCATAATCTTTTTCTGTGGCAGTGTTTTGAGGAATGTTCATAACTTCTACGTTATGATCGTGCATGTCTTTGTTTTCGTACATCTTTTCTATTAATTGATGATGTTCTTCTTGCACTTCTTCTACATTACCACTCTTCATTAAATCTAACGTTAACTTTTTTAAGTCGTTGATGTCATTACGCATATCAAATAAAATTTTATACATAATATCGCGTTCGGTAGAAAAATCATTTTCTTTTTTGCTTCCAATAATTGCAGGTAAATTTCCATTATTATTTGGGAGGTATTGTTGTAATTTTGCTGCTGTAATGGTTCTACTTTCTTCTATAACAGAAATTTGTTCTGCTAAATTTTTTAACTGACGGATATTTCCTGGAAAACGATAGTTTAATAAAACTTTTACAGCATTTTCATCTAAGCGAATAGATGGCATTCTATATTTTTGAGCAAAATCTGCTGCAAATTTTCTAAATAATAAGTGAATATCTTCATTACGTTCTCTTAAAGCAGGTAAATTAATTTCTACTGTACTTAGTCTATAATATAGGTCTTCTCTAAATTTTTCTTTTTGTATGGCAGACAACATGTTTACGTTGGTTGCAGCAACTATTCTAACGTTTGTTTTAATTACTTTAGAAGAACCAACTTTTATAAATTCTCCGTTTTCTAAAACACGTAATAAACGTACTTGTGTTGTTAAAGGTAATTCGCCAACTTCATCTAAAAAAATAGTACCGCCATCTGCAACTTCAAAGTATCCTTTTCTGTCTTGTGTTGCTCCTGTAAAAGAACCTTTTTCGTGGCCGAATAATTCACTATCAATAGTTCCTTCTGGAATTGCACCACAGTTTACAGCAATGTATTTTGCGTGTTTTCTGTGTGATAATTGATGTACTATTCTAGGAATACTTTCTTTACCAACACCACTTTCTCCGGTAACTAAAACAGAAATATCTGTAGGCGCAACTCTAAGTGCTTTTTCTAAAGCTCGGTTTAAGTGAATATCGTTACCGATAATTCCAAAACGTTGTTTTAATGCTTGTAAGTTTTCCATTTTCTCTTTTTTGAAACAGGATTATAATGTTGCTTTTTTGTTAATTGATACCAAAAATTCAATTCAATTTTTTAATGCTGTGTTTTTTATAAATATGCTTAGCCCTGATTGAAGTGACATCCTTTTTATTTTTCATAAAAAGATATAACCTTTCGGCTACGCTCAAGATGAACTCCAAGCAGGAAATAGCTTCTAATTATTGTCAGAATACCCAATGACGGTTCCTTTTAGGGTTGCAGACGTACAATCTTCTACTTTTACCATTACAAAGTCTCCTAATTTGTAATTACCTTTTTCAAAAACGGCAACTGTGTTTTGTGTATTTCTACCTTTCCATTCATTTGGGTTTTTCTTAGAAGTACCTTCTATTAAAAATTCTTCTACTTTACCTAAATGTTGTTGGGTTCTATATAATGCGTGTTCTTGTTGTAGGTCGATTATTTCTTGTAATCTTCGTTTTTTTGTTTCGAAAGGAACATCATCTTTCATTTTTTTAGCAGCTAAAGTTCCCGGTCTTTCAGAATATGCAAACATAAAACCAAAGTCGTATTTTACATATTTCATTAGCTCTAAAGTATCTTGATGATCTTGTTCTGTTTCTCCACAAAAACCAACAATCATATCTTGTGATAAAGACATTTCTGGAACTATTCTAAAAATATTATCAACTAGTTCTATGTATTCTTCACGTGTGTGTTGTCTGTTCATAGCTTTTAACATATTATTACTTCCGCTCTGAACTGGTAAATGAAGGTATTTACAGATGTTTTTGTGTTTTGCCATGGTGTGTATAACATCTAAACTAATATCTTGAGGATTAGAAGTAGCAAAACGAAAACGTGTTTTTGGAAATTGAGTTGCACACATATCTAACAACTGTGCAAAATTTACGGCAGTTGCTTGTGCTATTTCTGTAGCTTTATTAAAATCTTTTTTTAAGCCGCCTCCAAACCATAAGAAACTATCTACATTTTGACCTAAAAGTGTAATTTCTTTAAAATTTCTATCGACCATAGTCTGAATTTCTTCTAAAATACTCTTAGGGTCTCGACTTCTTTCTCTACCACGAGTAAACGGAACTACACAAAAAGTACACATATTGTCACAACCTCTTGTTATAGAAACAAATGCTGTAACTCCGTTAGAATTTAACCTTACAGGAGAAATATCTCCGTAAGTTTCTTCTTTAGATAAAATAACGTTAACCGCATCTCTACCCTCATTAACTTCTGCTAATAAATTTGGTAAATCTTTGTAAGCATCAGGACCAACAACTAAGTCTACTATTTTTTCTTCTTCTAAAAATTTTTCTTTTAAACGTTCGGCCATACAACCTAAAACACCAACTTTCATGTTTTTGTTTACTTGTTTCACAGCGTTGTATTTCTGTAATCTTTTACGTACCGTTGTTTCTGCTTTTTCTCTAATAGAGCAAGTATTTACCAATACTAAATCTGCTTCTTCAAGAATTTGAGTTGTATTGTAGCCTTCTTTGTCTAAAATGGCCGCAACAATTTCACTATCATTCATATTCATTTGACAGCCATAGCTTTCTATGAATAATTTTTTAGTGTTATGTTTTTTATTTTCTGTTACAAGTGCTTTTCCTTGTATTTTGTCGTCTATGATTTTTTCTACGTGTTCCATCTATCAATTTATCATTTGAAGGTGTGCAAAGATACAACCAAATTTGATTTGTTGTGACAAATTGGCAGAAAAATTATGGGTCTTGTTTTAATAATAATTTATTGAAAATTGATGAAATAATTTTTTTTTACAAAAAACTAACTACTTTTGCAACTGAAAAAAGTACGTTTTTAAAGCGTTTTAGCGACAAAAGAAAGATAAATGGCAAAGAATTTAGTAATTGTAGAGTCACCAGCAAAAGCAAAAACCATCGAAAAATTCCTTGGAAAAGATTTTCAAGTAGAATCGAGTTATGGTCATATTGCAGACTTACCATCCAAAGAATTGGGTATTGATGTAGAAGGAGATTTTAGTCCAAAATATATTATTTCTGATGATAAAAAACCAGTAGTAAAAAAGTTAAAGGCGTTAGTAAAGAAAGCAGATACTGTTTGGTTAGCGAGTGATGAGGATCGAGAGGGAGAAGCAATTGCGTGGCACTTAAAAGAACAATTAAACTTAAAAGAAGAAAATACAAAACGTATTGTTTTTCATGAAATAACAAAAAATGCCATTTTAAAAGCGGTCGAAAATCCAAGAGATATAGACTATAATATGGTAAATGCACAGCAAGCACGTAGAGTTTTAGACAGACTTGTTGGGTATGAGTTATCGCCAGTTTTATGGCGTAAGGTTAAAGGAGGCTTATCTGCCGGTAGAGTACAATCTGTAGCAGTTCGTTTAATTGTAGAAAAAGAAAGAAGTATTCAAGAATTTAATGCAGAAACACATTATAAGGTTGTTGCAGAGTTTTCTAATGTAGAAGGAAAAACTTTTAAAGCAACCATACCAAAGAATTTCGAGTCTAAAAAAGGAGCCGAAAATTTCTTAAAATCGTGTGCCAATGCAGATTTTTCTATTGCAGAGTTAACAAAAAAACCAGCAAAAAAATCTCCAGCAGCTCCATTTACAACGTCTACTTTACAGCAAGAAGCTTCTAGGAAATTAGGTTTTCCTGTGGCAAAGACAATGCAAGTTGCACAGCGTTTATATGAAGCCGGTTTAATTACCTACATGAGAACAGATAGTTTAAATTTATCTGTTGATGCAAGAAATGCAGCTGAGGAAGAAATTACCAATTATTACGGAAAAGAATATAGTAAACAACGTGTTTTTAAGACGAAAGCCAAAGGGGCACAAGAAGCGCATGAGGCAATTAGACCTACCAACATGAAAATGCACTCTATAGCTACTGAGTACGATCAAACGAGATTGTATGATTTAATATGGAAAAGAACACTAGCTTCTCAAATGAGTGATGCTCAATTAGAGCGAACTAATTTTAAGATATCAAATTCAGAAAACGCAAAAATCTTTACAGCTAATGGAGAGATGATAAAATTTGATGGGTTTTTAAAAGTGTATTTAGAAGGGAACGATAATGAAGATGAGGAGCAAGCAGGTATGTTGCCTAACTTAAAAGTTGGCGAAGAATTAACCTACTCTTTTATAAATGCAACACAACGTTTTACAAGTCCGCCTTACCGTTTTACTGAAGCTTCTTTGGTTAAGCAACTAGAAGAACTAGGTATTGGACGTCCGTCTACGTATGCACCAACAATTTCTACAGTACAAAGAAGAGGTTATGTAGAAAAAGGAGAAGATGAAGGAGTGGAAAGAAATTATGAACAGATGGTTTTATCTGAAGGAACTGTAAAAAGTTTAGCCTTATCAGAAAAAACAGGTTCAAATAAAAATAAATTAATTCCTACGGATATTGGAAACATTGTAAACGACTTTTTAGTTGCTAACTTTTCTAATATTTTAGATTTCGGATTTACTGCAAGAGTAGAAAGTTCTTTTGATGATATTTCTGAAGGAAACGAAGATTGGATAGAAATGATTAAAGGTTTCTATACAAAGTTTCATGATAATGTAGAGGATGTTAAAGAAAATGCAGAAAGAGAAAGTGGTGAGCGTATTTTAGGAAAACATCCGGAAACAGGGAAAACGGTTTTAGTTCGTCTAGGTAAATTTGGACCGATTGCACAAATAGGAGCGCCAGAAGATGAAGAAAAAGTATTTGCAAGCCTAAATAAAGATCAAAACTTAGGAACCATCACCATGGAAGAAGCATTAGAATTGTTTCTGCTTCCTAAAACGTTAGGTGCGTATGAAGATGAAGAAGTTATTGTTTCTAACGGACGTTTTGGACCTTATATTCGTTTCGGAACTATGTTTGTTTCTTTGGATAAAGGAGAAAACCCAATGGAAGTTGATTTGGCAAGAGCAATAGAGCTAATTGTTGCAAAGCAAAAAGCAGATGCGCCAATTTATTTCTATGAAGATTTACCTGTACAAAAGGGAGTTGGACGATTTGGACCTTTCTTAAAATGGAATTCTATTTTTATCAACGTAAGTAAAAAATACGATTTTGATAACCTTACTGATGACGATATTATTGAATTAATTGAAGTTAAAAAACAAAAAGAAATAGATAAAGTAATTCATAATTGGGAAGATGTTGCCATTCGTGTAGAAAAAGCACGTTGGGGGCGTTTTAATGTAATTAAAGGAAAGATTAAAATAGAATTACCCAAAACTACAGAAATAGAAAAACTTTCTAAGGAAGAGGCTGTAAAAATGATTGAAGCCAAAACCCCAAAGAAAAAGGTAGCTAAAAAGAAGCCTGCAGCAAAAAAGAAAACTACGGTAAGAAAAACAACAAAAAAGAAGTAAGGATTTATTACCTTGCCTTTCGTATTAAAAAAAATTGATGAACCAAGACTTTTTAACCCCCGTAAAAGATTCGGTTGTAGCGCATTTAGCGTTGCAATCTCCTGCATGCCTGGGGAAAAAAATTAGAATTCACACAGAAGAAGAAGGTTTTCCGGATTTGGAGAGCGTTCAGATTGCAATTTTAGGAGTGCAAGAGGATCGAAATTCTGAAAATAATTTTGGATGTGGAGAAGATTTACACTTTATCCGAAGAAAATTATATGAATTATTTCCAGGGAATTGGAATACTCAAATAGCCGATTTAGGAAATGTTTTAAAAGGAAACTCCGTATCTGATACTTATTTTGCGGTTTCAAAAATTATAACAGACTTACTTAAAAAAAATATTATTCCGGTTATTATAGGTGGCGGTCAAGATCTTACCTACGTAAATTATAGAGCCTACGATTCTTTAGAGCAAACTGTAAATATTGCCGCTGTAGATAGTCGTTTCGATTTAGGTAATTTAGATGATGAGTTAACTTCGCAGTCTTATTTGAGTAAAATAATTATGCAAGAACCCAACAACTTGTTTAATTACAGTAATGTAGGTTATCAAACTTATTTTAACTCTCAAGAAGAAATTCAATTATTAGATAACTTATTTTTTGATGCTTGCAGATTAGGAAATGCAAAACAATTAGAAAATATTGAGCCTGTTTTTAGAAATGCCGATATTGTTTCTATAGATTTGGGTTCTGTAAGACAAAGTGAGGCACCTGCAAACAATAATGCTTCTCCAAATGGGTTTTATGGAGAAGAAATTTGTGCTATTTCTAGGTATGCTGGTTTAAGTGATAAAGTATCTTCATTCGGGATTTATGAGTACAATTCTAAGCTAGATAACAACCATCAAACAGCACATTTAATTGCGCAAATGATTTGGTATTTTGTTGAAGGAGTGAATTTTAGAGTAAAAGATTATCCTTTTTCAGGAAAGGAAAATTATCAGAAATTTACCGTGTTATTAGAAGATGATGATCCTTTAACTTTTTATAAAAGTAATAAATCTGGACGATGGTGGATAGAGATAAAAATTTTATCAGATAATAAATACAAAAGACATGCGTTAATACCATGTACATACAATGATTATATAGATGCAACCAAGCAAATTATTCCTGAAAAATGGTATAAAGCGATGCGGAAATTAGTGTAATAAAAAAGATATTAGAATAATAGAACGTTAAAAAGCAATTTGCTTATTGTTTTTTAACAAAAAAAATAATAGGTTTACGGACTTTATAGTAAAGACATTTTAAAATATGAAGAAAGCAGCAATATTTGCACTTTTAATAGTAGTTTTTTACAGTTGTGGCTCTAATGATAGAGGAGAGTTGGTAGGAATTAAGTCTAAGAAAAAATGGTTTTCAGAAAAACCATTTGGTATGGCTTTAATTCCTGGAGGTGCCTTTACAATGGGTAAACAGGATCAAGATATTATTGGTACTATGAACTCGCCAACTAAAACAGTTACTGTTAGACCTTATTACATGGATGAAACAGAAATTACAAACAATGAATACAAAGAGTTTGTATTTTGGGTTAGAGATTCTGTAGTAAGAACTAGATTAGGTTATCAACAAGAATTCTCTGCAATGATGGGGGCTCCAGATCCAGGAGAAACAGCACTTACTGGAGGTATCAATGATTATGCATTTGCCGTTGTAAAAGATACAACAGGTGCAAATGCTTATGAAAGATATATGTTTGATAACTACACAAGTTTAGCGTTTGATTCTGATTCTATTAGACCCTTAAATTGGGAGCCAGAAATTATTTGGAAAAAAGATGATTTTCCAGATGTAGATTATGTAGAGGTAATGGATTCATTATTTGTTCCTAGAGAAGAAGCTGTTGATGGTGTTCGTTCTTTTAATGTAAAATATTTAAAATATAAATACACTTGGTTTGATAGAGATAATGCTGCAAGAAAAGGTGGTAATAGAAGAGACTTTGTAAAAACAGAAACATTAAATATTTATCCAGATACTACGGTATGGGTTAAAGATTTTAATTATTCTTATAATGATCCAATGCATCAAGATTATTTTTATCATCAATCTTATGGAGATTATCCTGTAGTTGGGGTAAATTGGAGACAAGCGAATGCTTTTTGTAATTGGAGAACTAAGAAAAAGAATGATTATCTAAAAAGTAAGAAAAATGCTACGGCGGTTCCTGATTTTAGATTGCCTACAGAAGCAGAGTGGGAATACGCTGCACGTGGTGGATTAGAATTTGCTACTTATCCTTGGGGAACCGGTGGTACAACGAGTGATAGAGGTTGTTTCTTAGCAAACTTTAAACCTGTAAGAGGAGATTATGCAGTAGATGGAGCGCTATATACGATGGAGGCAAGATCTTTTAATGCAAATGATTACGGATTATACAACATGGCCGGTAACGTATCTGAATGGACAAGCACTGCTTATAATTTATCTTCTTATTATATGGCTTCAACAATGAACCCTAATGTAGAAGATAGAAAAAATAAACGAAAAATAATTCGTGGAGGTTCTTGGAAAGATGTAGCTTACTTTTTAGAAGTAAGTTCTAGAGATTATGAGTATGCAGATACCGCTAGAAGTTATATTGGCTTTAGAACCGTACAAAACTATATTGGTACAACAAACAAATAAATAATAAAAAAAATAACAAAAAAAAAGAAAAATTACATTATGGCACAATCAAAATCTTACAAAAAAACAATGAATTTCGTTTACGGAATGGGAGCGGCAGTTGTAATTGTTGGAGCATTATTTAAAATTCAGCATATGACTTTGGGTCCTATTACTGGAGGAATGATGTTAACAATTGGTTTATTGGTAGAAGCAGCCGTTTTTGCTGTTTCAGCTTTTGATACTCCAGAAGATGATTTTGACTGGTCTAAAGTATATCCTGAGTTAGGAGAAGACAGTTTAAAAGCAGAAAAAGAAGAAGTAGGTACACAAGGAATGTTATCTCAAAAATTAGATGATTTATTAAAAGACGCAAAAATAGATGCTTCTTTAATGGCTAGTTTAGGTAATAGCATGAAAAATTTTCAAGGAGCTGCAGAAGGTTTATCTGCTGCATCAGAATCTATTTCATCAACAAATAAATATAACGAGCAAGTTTCTATGGCAGCCGTTCAAATGGAAACTTTAAATAACTTATATAAAGTACAGGTAGAAAATACTGCAAAACAATCTGAATTAAATGGATCAATTGTAGAAAATACAGAAAAACTAAAAGAGCAAATGGAATCTTTAGCAAAAAACTTATCTTCTTTAAACGGTGTTTATGGAGGTATGCTTTCTGCAATGTCTAAATAATAATTAGTTTACTAATATAATTTTAACTTAAAAAAACTAATTAGAATGGCAGGAGGAAAAATGTCCGCAAGACAGAAAATGATTAACTTAATGTATCTTGTGTTTATTGCAATGTTGGCAATGAATATGAGTAAAGAAGTTTTATCATCTTTTGGTTTTATGAACGAAAAGTTGAGTGAAAATAATATTTCAACTACAGCTAAGAACAATGAAGCGTATGCTAATTTAGCAACTAAAGCTTCTGAACAAGCTGCAAAATTTGCAGAATTAAATAAAGAGGCGGTAAAGATTAAAGAGTATTCTTCAAATTTTTATGCATATTTAGAAGAATTAAAATCTAAAATGACTGCAGATATAGAAGATAAAAAGGATTACGAATCTATGGATAAAACAGCCTTTTTAGATGAACATTTCTTTAAAGGTGATAAATTTACTGCGGAAGGGCAAGAATTTTTAGATAAAGTAAACGGATATAGAACAGACGTAACAAATGCTTTAGGGAAAGATAGTAAGTTTGCGCCAATATTAGCAAAGAGATTCTCTACAGATGATGTAAAAAATAGAGATGGAAAAACTATTAAATGGTTAGATTATAGATATAAAGGGTTTCCTTTAGTTGCTTCTTTAACAAACTTAACGCAAATGCAAGCTGATATCAAAAACACAGAAAGTGATATTGTATCAGATTTATTAGGTGGTAAAATGGAAGAAGCGTTGTCTTTAAACAACTATAAGGGTATTGTTGCTTTAGATAAAAACGCATATTTTGCAGGAGAAAAAGTTACAGGTAAAATCGTATTAGGTCGTTATGATGCTACTATGATTCCGGATAATGTAACTTTAAATGGTAAAGATTATAAAAACATTCAATCGGGTCAAGTAATTATTGATATGCCGTCTGGTAATATTGGAAATCATGATATTAAAGGAAAAATTGCTTTTACACAAAATGGAGAAGTAGTAGAAGTTCCTTTCGAAAGTTCTTATTCTGTAATTCCACAACCAGGTGATGCTGTTGTTTCTGCAGATAAGATGAATGTTGTGTATAGAGGTTTAGATAACCCTATTTCAGTTTCATTACCAGGTGTAAGTGACAATAACTTAAGAGTTTCTGCTAGTGGAGGTACTTTAAAAGGAGGTAGAGGTAAATATAGTATTAGACCTGCAGGAGGAAATGTAGCTACCATTAACGTAAGTGCTACCTTAAGTAATGGTAAATCTGTAAATTCTAAGGCTACTTTTAGAATTAAAGATATACCAGCAGCTATGGGGTCTGTAAGAGGACAATACGGAACCGTTAGAATGCCTAAATCAGGTTTGTCTTCTGCACCAATTGCAGCAGGATTGCCAGATTTTGAATTCGATTTAAATATTAAAGTACAGAGTTTTAAAATAAAAGTACCAGGTCAATTAACAATTATTGTAAATGGATCTAGTTTAAATGCAGCGGCAAAACAAAAATTGTCTAAAGCAAAGAGAGGAGATATCATTAATATTTATGGTATTAAAGCTACGGCTAATGGGTATAATCTTAAAAAAGTATTACCAGTTAATATAGAGTTAACAAACTAGAAGTTAAAAAATAAAATATGTTTAAAAATTGTTTACTATTATTTTTCGGTTTGATGATAAGTGGTTCAATAAACGCACAAATAGGCTTATTGAATGCTAAAGAAGTAGATCAAATAGGAAAGAAAAACGAGCAACAAATTGCTGCAGATAATGATGCACCTTTAGCCTATGGATATGTAGACGATAGAGATGTATTATGGTCTAAAGTTGTGTGGGAATTTATTGATTTAAATCAAAAAATAAATTTACCATATTATTTTCCTATAGATAAATCTAATATTTCTCCGAATAGAAGATCTTTATTTGATACCCTTATTAAAGGTATTAAACAAGGTAAAATAAAAGATGCTTATTCAGATTCTTTCTTTACTTCAAAAATTTCTGAAAACGAAATACAATCTAGAATGTCTAGCATTAGAGAAGAAAACGGTTATAGCGATACTATTAGATTACAATCTCAAGATGTAGAAGGCTATATGATTAAAGGAATGTGGTATTTTGATAAACGTCAAGGTGAATTAAAATATAGATTGTTGGCATTAGCTCCAATGGGGAAAGATGTACAAACTTTAGGTGTTCAAGATATAGAAGACGAACAATTGTATGAGTTATTTTGGATTTTTTACCCATCTGCAAGAGACGTTTTACACGAAGCAAAAGTGTTTAATCCAAAGAATGCATCTCAACCAATTTCTTTCGATCACATGTTAAATGCAAGAAGATTTAGCAGTACCATTGTAAAAGAAGAAAACATTTACGGTAACAGATCTATTTCAGATTATGTAAGAGGTAATTCTTTGTTCCAATTATTAGAAGCAAATAAGATTAAAGAAGACATTAGAAATAGAGAAATGGATATGTGGAATTACTAAAATTTCAATATTTTAAAAATACAAAACGTTCCAATTTATTTGGGACGTTTTTTTTTGTAGCTATTTCCTGCTTTCCACTATATCTTTTTACAGAAAAAGTAAAAAGGATGCCGTTTCAATCAGGGCTAAACATTTTAGAAAGACCAGTAATAATTAATTCAAATTCACGTATTTTTATCCCATGAAAATAGATTACATAATAGTTGGTTTAGGTTTAGCTGGTTTGGCTTTTGTAGAAGAATTAATTGCCGCAAAAAAAACATTTTTAGTCTTTGAAGATGATTCTCAAACCTCTTCATTAGTTGCTGGTGGCGTTTATAATCCGGTAATTTTAAAAAGGTTTACACCTGTTTGGAACGCTAAAGAACAATTAGAAGTTGCACTCCCTTTTTATAAAGGTTTAGAAGAAAAACTAAACATTACTGTTGATCAAAAATTTGTAATCAAGAAATCTTTTAAATCTATAGAAGATCAAAATAACTGGTTTGGAGCTTTAGATAAACCAAAGTTAGTGGCATATTTAGACCCGAAATTAGATAAAAACTCTTATCATGGAGTTATTGCCGATTTTAGTTTTGGAAATGTAAATGAAACAGGAAGAATAGATACAGAAAAGTTAATAACTGCTTACAGAGCCTATTTAGCATCCGAAAATCATATTCGTTTTGAACAATTTAAACATGACGAACTAATTATTGGTGAAGAATCTGTAAACTATAAAGATATTGAAGCTTCTAAAATTGTGTTTTGCGAAGGATTCGGAATTAAACAAAACCCATATTTTAATTATTTACCGATTAATGAGGCAAAAGGTGAGTTATTAACCATACATGCACCAGAATTAAATATCGATTTTTTATTAAAGTCAACACTTTTTGTAATGCCTTTAGGAGACAATACTTATAAAGTAGGCGCTACTTTTAATTGGACAGACAAAACATCTGACCCTTCGGAGGAAGGAAAAGAAGAATTGGTAGAAAAGTTAAAGAAAGTAATTACTGTTCCTTATACAATTGTATCTCAATCTGCAGGAATAAGACCTACCGTTTCTGGTAGAAGACCTTTGGTGGGGATTCATCCAGATTATGCCAATTTAATCGTTTTAAACGGTTTAGGTACTCGTGGTGTTATGATTGCACCAACAGTTGCTAAAAATCTTTACAATCACTTATATAATGATGAAAGTTTAGATGAAGAAATAGATATTGTTCGTTTTAAACATTTAAACGTTAAGAATTCTAAAAAAGGCTAATTACTACAATTATCTTTTAGGTTTGCAATATGCGTTAAGGATAGAGCGGTTTGTTTGAGCTCTTTTTTAGTGTTGGTTCGAGTGAATTTGTTTTTCAGCAAATTTGTATCGAGAACTATCACTAAAAAAAGCGAGTAGCGAAAGCCTGTTTAAACGCCCAAAAAGACATTATTTTTCTTTTTTAGAGAATTTTTTGTCGTAATGCGCAAACATATTTATCCATATTATTCTAGATAAGCGCAAATTAATTGGTGCTAATACCAACAATGAAATTACAATTACTGCAAAAGATTGCAATAGTGTTGCTCCAAATATGAGTACAGAAATTAAGAAGGCAACAATAGAAATACCAACTGTTAACCCGTAGTTTACGTACATTGCTCCATAAAAGAATGATGGTTCCATCATATATTTTAAATCACAATTTGGGCAATGCTCATGTAATTTGGTAACTTTATTGGGGTTTAGTGTAAATTTATACTCAAAGAATGCACCTTCATGACATCTAGGACACTTAGCATTAAAAATACTATATAACTTGGTTCCTTTTTTAAACATAATAGACTATAAATTTGTATACTTTTGCAAATATAGAGTTTTAAACTTTTTTTTAAGTAACAATTATTACATTAGATGCTAAACGTACACAACTTAACAGTTTCTTTTATGGGAACTGATTTATTTTCGGGAATTACTTTCAAGTTAAACAAAGGAGATAGAATTGGTCTTATTGGAAAAAATGGAGCAGGAAAATCTACACTTTTAAAAGTGCTTTCTAAAGATATAGAAAGTAGTGGTGGTACCATGGCTTTTGATAAAGATATTAGAATGGGATTTTTAAGACAAGATATAGATTTTGTTGAAGGAAGAACTATTTTAGAAGAAGCGTACCAAGCTTTTGTTGAAATTAAAGAAATTGAAGTTAAACTTGATGAAATTAATGAGCAACTGGCTACAAGAACAGATTATGAAAGTGAAGGGTATACAGAACTGATTCATGATTTAACAGACAATACAGAGCGTTACGAATTACTTGGTGGGTATAATTACCAAGGTGATACCGAAAAGATTTTACAAGGTTTAGGTTTTCAGAGAGAAGATTTTGATAAAAAAACTGATACTTTTTCTGGAGGTTGGAGAATGCGTATTGAGTTGGCAAAACTATTGTTACAGAATAATGATATTTTGTTATTAGATGAGCCTACCAACCACTTAGATATTGAGTCTATTATTTGGTTAGAGAATTTCTTAAAAGGATATTCTGGTGCTATTGTATTGGTATCGCATGATAAAATGTTTTTAGACAATGTAACTAATAGAACTATTGAAATTTCTTTAGGTCAGATTTATGATTATAAAAAACCATATTCTGAGTTCTTATTATTAAGAGGAGAGATTAAGGAAAAGCAGTTACAAGCTCAGAAAAACCAAGAAAAAGAAATAAAGCAAAAGCAACACTTAATTAATAAGTTTAAGGCAAAAGCAAGTAAGGCTTCTATGGCACAATCTTTAATGAAACAACTTGATAAAGTTGAGTTAATAGAGGTTGACCAAGACGATAATGCTGCTATGAATGTACGTTTTGCCATTTCTAAAGAACCTGGTAAAATTATTGTTGAAGCAGAAAATCTTTGCAAAAGTTATGGAGATAAGCATGTTTTAGAAGATGTAGACTTATTGATTGAGCGAAATAGTAAAATTGCTTTTGTTGGTCAGAACGGACAAGGAAAATCTACATTGGCTAAAATGATGGTAGGAGAAATTCCTTTTGAAGGACATTTAAAACTTGGTCATAATGTAGAAGTAGGATATTTTGCTCAGAATCAATCTGAGGAATTACCGCCAGAAAAAACGGTATTAGAGATAATGGAAGATGCTGCTACTGATACCAACAGAATGCGTGTTAGAGATATGTTAGGTTCTTTCTTATTTGGTGGAGATGCTGTTGATAAAAAGGCAAAAGTACTTTCTGGAGGGGAAAGAAATAGATTGGCATTGTGTAAATTATTATTACAACCTTTTAATGTTTTAATAATGGATGAGCCAACCAACCACTTGGACATTGCCTCTAAAACCGTATTAAAAGAAGCTTTAAAACAGTTTAACGGAACCTTAATTGTAGTATCTCATGATAGAGATTTCTTACAAGGATTAACAGAAACTGTTTATGGTTTTAAAGACAAAGTGATTAAAGAGTATTTAGGAGATATTGATTATTTCTTGGAGCAACATAAAATAGAAAATCTTAGAGAGGCAGAAAAAAGAACGGTTGTAAAAGTTGAAAAGGATTCGTCTAAAAAAGAATCTCATCAATTATCTAGAGATCAAGAAAAGCAATTAAAGAAGCTAAAGAACAAATTGTCTAATATAGAAACTGAAATTGCTGATTTAGAGAAAGAAATTGCAAAAATAGATTTGGAATTAGCTGAAAATTATGATGAAGTTTCGGCAAGACCTAATTTCTTTGAAAAATACAAAGCTAAAAAAGCAAAATTAGATGCTAAAATGGAGGATTGGGAAAAAGTAGAAGCAGAAGTTTCTAGTTTTTAATCTTAGTTATATTAAAAAATGAAAACTCCTTATTTAAATCTTAAATAAGGAGTTTTTTATGTTTTACATTTAATAGAAAATACCCAATTCTTTATAAGAATTTGGTATTGTATCTTTCAAAAACAAAATCAATTTTAAAATCATCAGCAGAAACAATTGCCTTTAATTTGATTATTTTCTAAATAGTATTTTATTTTTTTTGGAAATTCATTCTTCGAATTTTCACAAACAAAAGAAGTAGCAGATTGTTGTGTAAATTTAAATAATATTGGGTTTTCATTTAGGCCTTCTACTTTTAAAAAAAGAGTGTCTTTTATGGTAACAATACTCAATATTTCCTTAAAAGTAGTGTCTTTTTCTTTTAAGGTATAACCTAAACCTTTAAGGTTTCTATGCCAGGTTTCATAAGTAATACTACCTTCTTTATCGTTAATACGTACCCAATTTCCAATTAAGAAAGTTGGTCTTTGTACTTTCTTTTTTTCTTGTTGACAAGAAATCAAGCATAAAAAACAACACGAAAATAGTAGTAATTTCATAAAAATAGTTTGCTTTGTTCAAATATAGCCATAAAAATTGTAAATTCGCAATCCAAGAAAAGACAGAAGATGTTAGATAAATTAAGAATTGTAAAGCAGCGTTATGATGAAGTTTCTGATTTAATTATTCAGCCAGAAATCATCATGGATCAAAAGCGTTATGCGCAATTGATGAAAGAATATAAAGATTTAGGTGATGTTGTTAAAAAAGGGGATGAATACCTAAATTTAACAAACAATATAGAAGAAGCAAAAGAAATTCTTGCAGATGGTTCTGATGCCGAAATGAATGAGATGGCGAAGATGGAAATTGAAGAAGCCAATATTAGAATTCCTCAATTAGAAGATGAAATTAAAGTATTATTAATACCCAAAGATCCTGAAGATTCTAAAAATGCTGTTGTAGAATTACGTGCAGGAGCAGGTGGGGATGAAGCCAGTATTTTTGCAGGAGATTTGTTTAGAATGTATTCTAAATATTGCGAAAGTAAAGGTTGGAAAGTTTCTACGGTAGATTATTCTGAAGGAACAAATGGTGGCTTTAAAGAAATTCAGTTTGAAGTTTCTGGAAATGATGTTTACGGAATTTTAAAGTTTGAAGCCGGTGTGCATCGTGTACAAAGGGTTCCGCAAACAGAAACTCAAGGTCGTGTACATACATCTGCTGCAACTTGTATGGTTTTTCCAGAAGCAGAAGAATTTGATGTTGAGATTAATCCAAAAGAAGTACGTATCGATTTTTTCTGTTCTTCAGGTCCTGGAGGTCAGTCTGTAAATACAACCTATTCTGCAGTACGTTTAACGCACATTCCTACAGGTTTGGTGGCACAATGTCAAGATCAGAAATCGCAGCATAAAAATAAAGAGAAAGCATTTAAAGTGTTGCGTTCTCGTTTGTATGATATGGAATTAGCAAAGAAAAATGCCGAAGATGCTTTAAAACGTGGTTCTATGGTTTCTTCTGGAGATAGAAGTGCTAAGATTAGAACTTATAATTATGCACAAGGTAGAGTTACAGATCATAGAATTGGTTTATCATTATATGACTTACCTAATATTATGAATGGTGATATCCAAAAAATTATAGATGAATTAATGCTTGCAGAGAATACACAAAAATTAAAAGGATTAGGAGACGGAATATAGTTCTCTTTAAATATTTTCATAAAAAGAAACCTCAAAACTTAGTTCTGAGGTTTTTTTATGATCTTAAACAAAATAAAAAGTGATGAAAGTTTTATTAAAACTATTCATCACTTTTTTACATTTAACAAAGATTAAGGAATCTTAAACAAGTTGTGTTATGTTTGGGGGTAAAGATTGCTTACACTACAAATATATATGTGTTCTATAAACCTCACAATACCCATTTATGGGGTTTTTTACTTCACCATTTTCAGTGAGTCTACTAACTGAAAATGGTGAGATTTAAATTTTATTTTCCTAATAAATGTAACTCTGTAAATCCTTTATCTATAAGTATAGACTGGTTTTTAGTAAGATTTGCTTCGTTTAACGGAATTTTTACATTATCTATTTGTACAGTCGTAATTTCGAACGGTAAATTATGGAATACAATATTAAACTTGGTATAAGCTGCATCAAAGTCTCCTTGTTTGTGTTGTTGTATAATTAATTCTTCTTTTTTACCTGTTACTTTAAAAGTACGTAAACTAAATCTACCTTTTTTATAATCATAACCATCATGTGCGTCATCATATAATTGAGAAGATTCTTTACCTTCTTTATAATATAGGTCTAAAGTAATTTCATCAAATTCTATTTGATCAACGTATTGTTGAACAGGGTATTTTGGTATAACAGCTCCTTCTTTAATAAATATTGGCATGCTGTCTATATCTGAATCCACCCACATTTCTTTACCTCCTTCTACAAGTTCTTCTGTCCAAAAGTTATACCATTTACCTCTAGGAATATACATTCTTCTTCCTTTGGCATTAGGTTCTAATATTGGACAAATTAAAATCTGTTCACCGTAAACAAATTCATCACTTCTATGGTGTGTAGATGTATCTTCTTGATCGTATAAAACTAAAGATTTTAAGATTGGCGTTCCATCATTTATATATTTCCAAAAAGCAGTATATAAATAAGGTAACAATTGGTATCTAAGTTCTACGAATTTTCTTACAATATCTGTAATCTCATCACCAAAAACCCAAGGTTCTTGATCTCCATGATCTCCAGAAGAATGCACTCTACAAAAGGCATGAAATACACCTAACTGAATCCAACGTGCAAAAAGTTCTCCTTGAGGTTGTTCTGCAAATCCACCAATATCAGATCCTGCAAAAGAAAAACCAGACATTGCCATTCTTTGTGCTTGGTTGTTTGCTATTGATAAATGTTCCCAAGTGGCAACATTATCACCCATCCAAGTAGAAGTATAACGTTGTGCACCAGAATATGCAGATCTAGTAATTACAAAAGGTCTTTTTGGGTATGCATATTTTTTTAAACCGTGGTAGGTAGCACGTGCCATTTGAGTTCCATAAATATTGTGTGCTTTTCTATGAGAACAAGGGTTGCCATCAAAATCATGACGAACATCGTCTGGAAAAGATTTATTTGGTACATCCATTACAGCAGGCTCGTTCATGTCATTCCAAACACCTTTTACTCCAATATCTTCAATTAACTCTTGAAACAATCCAGACCACCATTCTCTAACTTCTGGTTTTGTATAATCTGGAAAATAACATTCTCCAGGCCAAACTTTACCTTTCATATATGGTCCATCTGCACGTTTACAGAAATAATCTTTATCTAAAGCTTCTTTAAAAACATCGTATTCTAAATCTATTTTAATACCTGGATCTATAATTACAACAGTTTTAAACCCATCGTCTTCTAGTTCTTTTACCATTCTTTTTGGGTCTGGAAAATAGTTTTTATCCCAAGTAAAACAACGAAAACCATCCATATAATCTATATCTAAATAGATAGCATCACACGGAATTTTTAAATCTCTAAAAGTGTTGGTAACTTCTTTTACTGTACTCTCTGGATAATAACTCCATTTACATTGATGAAATCCTAAAGCCCATAATGGAGGCAAAGCATGAGGTTTTCCTGTTAAGTCTGTATAATTTTTAACAACGTCGTCCATTTGTGGACCGTAAATGAAATAATAATTCATTTCACCACCTTGTGCCCAGAAACTAGCTACATTTCTTCTTTCGTGTGCAAAATCGAAATGAGACTTAAACGTATTATCAAAGAAAATACCATAAGATTTACCACCCTGTATAGCTGTGTAAAAAGGAATAGCTTTGTAAATAGGGTCTGTATCTTTACCAAAAGCATAAGAGTCTGTTGCCCAATTTTCAAAACGTTTTCCTTTTAAGTTAACGTCTACAGGTTTATCACCTAAACCGTAAAAGCTTTCTGCTCTTTGGCACGCTTTACTCATTTTTACGATGTCACCACCATATTCATAGCTTTCTTCCCAATGAAAACCAATTTCATCTTCGTTAATTAGTTTTAAGTCTATGGCATCAAAAAGTTTAACTTGTAAACTACTTTTTTCTATTTTACAAATTAATTTTGATGTTGTAACAATGTAATGCGTTTCATCTTCGGTAACGTCTAGAAAATAATATCCTCTAGAAGCGTGTATTGTTACACCATAAGAAAAATCATTTTCAAATTTACCTGTTGTAGAATATCTAAAACGGATAACACTATCTCTAACTACAGTTAGTTGTAAAATTACATTATTCTTTGTGGTAAAATATAATGTGTCTACATCTTTTTTGTAGCTCACAATTTCTGAAGGAAACAAATTTCCTTTTTGTTCTAACTCTGTATTAACAATCATAATTTTGGTTGTTTATTAAATCTTGTAAAATTCGAAAAAAAAATATGTAACAACATTGCTTTTTATGTTTTTTTCGATAATGTATTTGTCTATTTAAGAAGTAAAAATATTGTTTATTTATTTAAAAATAAACAGAATACATTTTCTTTCATGTATTGTTGAAAGATTTTTTAAAGTCTTAAAATTGACTTCTTTTTTTGTGATTTATAAAAAAATAAACCCTCTTTTTTATCATAATAAAAGGATATAAAAAAGAGGATTTGTTGTTATTTGTACTTAAATGCTATCATTCCTAATGGAGGTAAGTCTAATTCAATAGAATGCTCTCTATTATTCCATACCTTTTTATCTGAAGTTAATTTTTTATTTTTATAGTTTCCTGTTCCGTTATATTTTTTAGCATCACTATTAAAAACTTCTTTTAAGGTTCCTGTTTTTGGTAACCCAATTCTATAGTTTTCTCTTGGTACTGGTGTTAAATTTAAAATAACGATTACATTATCTTTTTCGTTTACTCCTTTTCTAATATAAGACATTACAGAGTTTTCGTGGTCTCCATGATCTATCCATTCAAAACCTTCGTGTGAGAATTGTTTTTCATGTAAAGCAGGTTCTTTTTGGTATAATTTATTTAAGTCTTTTACTAAATTTTGTGCTCCTTTATGTACATCGTAATCTAATAAATGCCAATCTAAACTACCATTAAAATTCCATTCAGAAGTTTGACCAAATTCACCTCCTTGAAATAATAATTTAGTTCCTGGGTGTGTAAACATCAAACTATATAAGACTCTTAAGTTTGCAAATTTTTGCCATTCATCACCTGGCATTTTATTTACAATAGATTTTTTACCGTATACCACTTCGTCATGAGATAATGGCAACATAAAATTTTCTGTAAAAGCGTAATTTAAACTAAAGGTTAATTCATTTTGATGATGTTTTCTGTAAATAGGTTCTTTTGCAAAATAATCTAGTGTATCGTGCATCCAGCCCATCATCCATTTCATACCAAAACCTAAGCCACCATCATAAATTGGTTTAGATACTTTAGGAAAAGAAGTAGATTCTTCTGCTATTGTTTGTACATCCGGAAAGGCTTCATAAACAGCCATATTCATTTCCTTGATAAAATTTATGGCATCTAAATTTTCTCTACCACCAAACTCATTTGGTTCCCATTCTCCTTCTTCTCTCGAATAATCTAAAAATAACATAGAAGCTACCGCATCTACTCTTAATCCGTCGGCATGATATTGGTCTAGCCAAAAGATAGCATTACTAATTAAAAATGCTTTTATTTCGTTTCTTCCGTAGTTAAATATTAAACTTTTCCAGTCTTGGTGATATCCTTTTCTTCTGTCTGGATGCTCGTATAAATGAGAACCATCGAAGAATCCTAATCCATGATCGTCTGACGGAAAATGAGAAGGAACCCAATCTAACAAGACTCCAATGTTTTTTTCGTGAAACGTATCTACCAAATATTTAAATTCATCAGGATAACCAAAACGAGATGTTGGTGCAAAATAACCTGTTAATTGATATCCCCAACTTGGGTCGTAAGGATATTCCATAATTGGCATAAATTCTACATGTGTAAAATTCATTTCAGATACGTAATCTACCAATTCATCGGCTAGTTCTCTATAACTTAAAAATCGATTTTCTTCAATTTGTTTTTTCCAAGAACCTAAATGAACTTCATATACAGAAAAAGGCGCGTCTAAAGCGTTATTCTTTTTTCTGTTTTTCATCCATTTTTTATCCTTCCAAGAGTAATCATCTTCCCAAACTTCCGAAGCTGTTTTTGGTGGATGTTCGCATCTTCTAGCAAAAGGGTCTGCTTTTTCTGTGGTAATATTGTTATTGGCACTTCTTATTTTGTATTTATAAATAGCTCCTTTACCTACATTAGGTATAAAACCTTCCCAAATACCGCTTCCGTCCCAACGTACATTTAGGTGATGTTCTCCTTCTAACCAGAAATTAAAATCACCAATAACAGATACTGATTTGGCACTTGGTGCCCAAACGGCAAAATAAGTTCCTTCTATACCATCTACAGTAATAATGTGCGAACCAAATTTTTCGTATAAACGATAATGTTTTCCTGCCTGAAAAAGGCTAATATCAAATTCTGTAAAAAGACTGTGTACTTTTGTTTGTGCCATAAGTTATCTTTTAAAATATAGTTTTGTTTGGTAGTTTTTATAATTACTTGTTGATTTTAAAAATATGAAATGGTAGTGTTGCATGTAATTCAACATAATTCCATTCATTATACCAATCGTAGCAATTTCTTGTTACCAAATCTTCTACTTGCACTTTTTGACCATTATGAATTTTTAGGTCATGAAGTGGTAATTGTATAGAACCAGATTGAGAATTATAAGCATCTAAACTTATAATTGTTAAGGTTTCATTACTTCTGGTATCATTCCATTTATAAAAAGCAATTATTTGATCATTACCAGTTTCTACAAACTTTATATTATTTGTTTGTTGATAAGATTCTTGCTCTTTTCTAATCTGATTAATTTTAGTAATTAAAGTAGTCACTTTATTTTGTTTAAACCAATCGTAATGACAAAGTTGAAATTTTTCTGACATATAATATTCTTCCTTTCCAGGAATAGGATCGCTTATCATTTGTTCAAAAACAGGGCCATAGATACCAATATTAGAACTTAAGGTTGCAGCCAATACATATCGTTGTAAGTATTTACTTTCTGGAGCACCTTGTAAATGAAACGGATTAATATCTGGCGTATTTGGCCAGAAATTAGGTCTCATATATTCTTTTTGATTTGTTTTGGTGAGTTCGTTTACATACTCAATTAATTCATGCTTAGATTCTCTCCACGTAAAATAAGTATACGATTGTGTATATCCTTGTTTTGCCAATTGTTGCATTACTTTAGGTCTGGTAAATGCTTCAGCTAAAAACAATACATCGGGATGTTGTTTTTTTACTTCTGCAATAATCCAACCCCAAAAAAAGTACGGTTTTGTATGTGGGTTATCAACTCTAAAAATATTAATTCCACAATCTATCCAATAGAATAACGAGTCTAAACATTCTTGCCAAAGATTTTTAAAATCTTTGCTTTCCCAATAAATTGGTAGAATGTCTTGATATTTTTTTGGTGGATTTTCTGCATATTGCACAGTACCATCTGGCCTCCATTTAAACCAATCTGGATGTTCTGTTACCCATGGATGATCTGGGGCAGCTTGCAATGCGTAATCCATTGCTACTTCAATACCCAATTCTTTTGCTTTTGCAACTAAGTTTTTAAAATCTTCTAAAGAACCTAACTCAGGATGGATGTCTTTATGACCTCCGTATTTAGACCCAATTCCCCAAGTAGAACCAACATCGCCATCTTGTGCAACTGTGGTGTTGTTTTTTCCTTTTCTATTTACTTCTCCAATAGGATGAATAGGAGGGAAGTATAAAGTATCAAACCCCATTTGGGCAACTCTTGGTAATATTCTGTGGCAATCGTTAAAAGTACCGTGTTTTCCTTCTTGTTCTGATGCGGAACGAGGAAAGAATTCATACCAAGTACTAAATCTTGCTTTTTTTCTGTCTACATAAACATTATATTCTTGAGAAGTTTCTGTTAAAAATTTTTCAGGATATTTTTTTAAAATTGATGTTAATCTTTCTGAAACAGCTTCTTTAATGGCTTCTGAATAGGTTTTATCATTTTTAAAAATGTAAATTAAATGTAATAAATAGTCTTTTTCTTCAGGGGCAACTTTATCTACAATAGCAACTAAAAGTTCTGCACCTTCTAAAAGTTCTGAATTTACATGTTGAGAATCATCAATTTTTCTACCTAAACCATGTTGCCAATTTAAGGCATAGTCTACCCATCCTTCAATTTTATAAGAATAAAAACCTTGTTTTGATGTTTGAAAACATGCAGTATATTCATCATTACAAGTTGGTGTCATTCTAATGTCTGACCATTTATTATCTTTTTCATGTTTGAATAATAAATTAGCCTGAAGTACATCATGACCATCAACTAAAACATCTGCAGTTACATTTACAATTTCGTCTACAACACGTTTAATACTAACTTTTCCACTATTTAATTGTGGGGCAATATTTTCTATTACAATTCTACTTTGATTTTGCATTAATTAGGTTCATTTAAATAATAAAAAAGTAAAAATTTATTTTATCCGATGTTGGTTCCTTTTGGTATAGTAGCATCTTTTTTAATAACTACAATTCCTTCTTTAACCATATAAGTATCTGTTTCTATATTTGGTATATGTGGACCTCCGTTAATTCTAACATCATCACCAATTCTACAGTTTTTATCTATAATACAGTTGTGTATGTAACATCTTTCTCCAATTCCCATCATAATTTCAATATGATTTTCAGAAATTTCATTTAAAGTTTCATAAGAATCATTTCCCATCATATAGGTGTTAGATATTAGAGAGTTTTTACCAATTCTAGAACGAATACCAATTACTGATCTTTCTATTTTTTCAGCATGAATAATACATCCATCTCCAATTACAGCTTTATTTAAAATAGAACCTGCAATTTTAGAAGTTGGTAATATTCTTGGTCTTGTGTATATTCCTTTTTCATCATATAAATTAAATTGAGGAACATCGTCTGTTAACCCTAAATTTGCTTCAAAGAAAGAATCAATATTTCCAATGTCTGTCCAATATCCTTCGTATTGATAACTTAATGTTTTGTGTGTTTCTATAGCTTGCGGAATAATTTCTTTACCAAAATCATTGGTATCTGGATTTTTCATCAATTCAACTAATAGATCTCTATTAAATATATAAATACCCATAGAGGCTAAGTAATTTCTACCTTGCGCTTTCATTGCATCACCTACATCAGAAGTCCAATCTGGCAATAATTCAGCAGCTGGTTTTTCTATAAATGATGTAATTATATTTTCGTCATTTGTTTTTAATAAACCAAATTGTGTAGCATCTTTAGCATTTACAGGATAAGTGGCAATAGAAATTTCTGCACCACTTTCTTCGTGTTTCTCAATCATATGGTTAAAATCCATCTGATATAATTGATCACCAGAAAGAATTAGGGCATATTCAAAATCATTTTCTAAAAAATGGAGCATACTTTGTCTTACTGCATCAGCGGTACCTTGAAACCATTTGTCGCTATGAATTGTTTGTTCTGCGGCTAATACGTCTACAAAAGCAGAGCTAAAAAAACTAAAGTGATAAGTATTTTTAATATGAGCATTTAAAGAAGCAGAATTAAATTGGGTTAATACATACATTCTTTTTATATCAGAATTGATACAGTTAGAAATAGGGATGTCTACCAATCTATATTTACCTGCAATTGGTACAGCAGGTTTAGATCTATCTTTTGTTAAAGGATATAATCTTGAACCTTGTCCTCCACCAAGAATAATTCCTAATACTTTATTATTTATCATCGCTTTCTTTTTTTAGTGATTTATATAATGCTTCTACTTGTTTTGCTATTGATATCCAATCGAAATGTTCTTCAACTCTCTTTCTTCCTTTCAGAGCCATAGATTCCCTTAATTTAGGATTATTAATTACTTTATTTACTCCTTCAGCTAAATCTTTAGCAAATTTATCTGGGTTTATAGGTTCAAATGGTGCAGAATTTTGTTGTTCTACAGGTATAAGTAACCCCGTTTCATTATGTACAACAACTTCTTTAATGCCACCAACAGCACTTGCAACAACCGCAGTGTTACATGCCATTGCTTCAATATTTATAATACCAAAAGGTTCGTAAATGGAAGGGCAACAAAATACATCGGCATGAGAATATAATTGAATAATTTCTTCTTTAGTAACCATTTTATCAATCCAGATTACGTTTTTACGAGTTTTTTTAACTTCGTTAACGGCGTCTTTCATTTCTTTACCTATTTCAGGTGTATCTGGCGCCCCAGCACACAATACTATTTGAGTATCTGGGTCTATATATTTTATCGCATTTACTAAATGAATAATTCCTTTTTGTCTAGTTATTCTTCCAACAAAAAGTACGTAAGGTTTGTTTTTATCAACACCGTATTCATCTAGTGTGGTTGTTTCTGGTGTTGTAATGTATTGTTGTAAGTTAATACCGTTATAGATTACTTTAATTTTACTTTCGTCTACGTTAAAATGTTTTAAAACATCTTGTTTGGTTTCCTCAGAAACAGCAATTAAAGCATCAGCCATTTCAATAGCTGTTTTTTCTATCCAAGAAGATGCGTCGTAACCACGCCCAAGTTGTTCTCTTTTCCAGGGTCTTAAAGGTTCTAATGAGTGTGTAGTAATTACTAATGGTATGCCATAGCAAAGTTTGGCAACGATTCCTGCAAAGTGAGAATACCAAGTATGGCAATGCACAACATCTGCATCTATAGGGTCTGCATTCATGTGCAGACCTGTACTTAAAGTCTGAAAAACAGCTTTAAGCTTATCATCAGAATTCTCAAAAATAGGATTTTCGTAAGGAAAACCTTTTACAGTAGGATTGTTAACGGTGTCACTTTGGTCTCCAAAACATCTTACATCAACATGCATAAGTTTTGCTAATTCTGTTGCAAGATATTCTACGTGAACACCAGCTCCACCATATACGTAAGGAGGAAATTCTCTAGTATAAAAAAGGGCTTTCATAAAATTTTAGTAATTAAATTCGATTAGTTATTTTAAGCATCAAAAGATAAGAAAATACTATTTAATGTACTAAAAAAAGTATAACATTTTATTTGTGAATCTCTATTATTATGAAACTCTTAATATTAAGATGTTATCTTCTATGGTCTTTATAAAATTATGGCTAGAATTTATTGAATATGTTTATATGTGAACCCTTATTAGAAAAAATTAACTATTTCTCTGTTTATTAATTTCGTCTTGTAATTGTCTTCTAAGTTTTTGTTCTTTTTCTAATGTGTTTTTTCTATGTTTTTCAAATTCTTGTTCAATTTCAGCTAAATTTTCTTTAGCTTCTTTTGTAAGCACATTACTTCTAGAGAACTTAAATATATAATAGGATAACGCTAAAATTAATAATAAAATTAAGCTCCATATTACAAGGTTATAAGTTGTTTTACTTAACTGTATACCTACAATAGAAATAGAATTTTCTTTTATTAAAGCGGCATCTAATTCTAATTTAGTTTTAGCTAAAAGGTTTTTATTTTTTTCAATATTGTCCTTTTCTGCTTTTAATAAATTATTTTTTTCAGAGATTATTTTTTTTGAAGACTTAAGTGAATCTAAAACGTTTGATTTTAAACGTTGATAACGATCTCTACTGATCACTTTATATACTTGATATGTAGTTGATGTTCTGTAAATCTTATCAAATTGACCTTCAATAGAGTTGTTTTCGGTTACTTCTTCTGTGTTTTCTTGTGCAAAAGATAAAGTAGATACTAGTAATAATAAAGTTATTAAAAATGATTTCATTGTTAGTTTTTTTTACGTGCGTAAATTTATAAAAAAAAAACCCAAACTTTATGTTTGGGTTTTTAAATATAAGCAAGTATTATTATTTATTTAATTTTTTCTACAACTGCCTTAAAAGCGTCTGGGTTGTTTACAGCTAAATCTGCTAAAACCTTACGGTTTAATTCGATTTGATTAGCTTTCACTTTTCCCATAAACTGAGAGTAAGACATTCCGTGTAAACGAGCTGCAGCGTTAATACGCACAATCCATAAAGAACGGAAGTTTCTCTTATTGTTTTTACGGTCTCTGTATGCATAAAGCATACCTTTTTCAACTGCATTTTTTGCTACTGTATAAACGTTTTTTCTACGTCCGAAGTAACCTTTTGCAGCCTTCAAGATTTTTTTTCTTCTTTTTCTTGAGGCTACTGAATTTACTGATCTTGGCATAATTTCAATGTGTTTTGTAGTAGGCGATTCATTTAAGAATACTTTTTATTTTTGGCCTAACTCCATGGTTAATAATTAAATTCCCTGGTTAAACTTACTTTAAGTTTAACATTTGCTTAATGTTAGACTCATCTGCTTTATGTACTAAACCATCATGAGTTAACTTTAATTTACGTTTTTTAGACTTCTTTGTTAAGATGTGACTTTTAAACGCGTGCTTTCTTTTGATTTTTCCAGTACCAGTAACTTTAAATCGTTTTTTGGCGCTAGATTTTGTTTTCATTTTAGGCATCTCTCCTTCGTTTTTATCTTGCTTATAAGACATTATTTCCGAAACAAGTTTCAGAAACTTTTTTATATCCTACAAAGTTTTTAACCCTTGTAGCTATGTTGTAATAATTATTTTAACTTTTTAGGGGCAATAAACATAATCATACGTTTACCTTCTAATTTTGGTAACTGTTCTACTTTACCATATTCCTCTAATTCTTGGGCTAATTTTAATAATAAAATTTGGCCTTGTTCTTTAAAAATAATAGAACGTCCTTTAAAGAATACAAATGCTTTTAACTTAGCTCCTTCTTGTAAAAATTTAACGGCATGTTTTTTCTTAAACTCATAATCATGCTCATCAGTTTGAGGTCCAAAACGTATTTCCTTAATCGTTACTTTTGTTGCTTTAGATTTTAAGGCTTTCTCACGTTTTTTCTGCTCATACAAGAATTTCTTGTAATCAATAATTTTACAAACAGGTGGTTTAGCTTTTGGTGATATCTCAACCAAATCTAACTCCTGTTCTCTGGCCAATTCTTTAGCTTTATCTAAAGGATATACACCAACTTCTATATTCTCGCCCACAAGACGAACTTCGTCAACATATTTTATTTTCTCATTAATCCTATGTTGATCTTCTTTGATTACTCTTAACGGTCTTCTTGACCTGCTTCTACGAATTGCTATGACTTATAAATTTTAAGTTTAACTTATGGTTGTTTTCCAACCTTTTTATGTTCTTGATGAATTTCAAAATTAATTAAAAATTCTTCAATGTTTTACTTTCTTCTGCTTTAATTAAAGAAATAAATTCTTCAATTGTAAATGTTCCTAAATCCCCTTCACCGTGTCTTCTTACAGAAACTGTGCCGTCTTGTTCTTCTTTTTCACCAACAATAACCATAAATGGTGTTTTGCTAACTTCTGCATCTCTAATCTTACGACCAGTTTTTTCACTTCGGTTGTCTACGAGGGCGCGAATTTCGGAATTTTCTAACGATTTTAAAACTTTTTCTGAATATTTCTGATATTTATCACTGATTGGCAATAAGATAACCTGATCTGGAGTTAACCAAAGAGGGAAGTTTCCTCCCGTGTGCTCTAGCAATACTGCAATAAATCGCTCCATAGAACCAAACGGTGCTCTATGTATCATAACAGGTCTGTGCAATTGATTATCTGCTCCTTTATAGGTCAAATCAAAACGTTTTGGCAAATTATAGTCAACTTGTATCGTTCCAAGTTGCCAACTTCTTCCAATGGCATCCTTTACCATAAAGTCTAATTTCGGACCATAAAAGGCAGCTTCACCTTCTTCAATCACAAAATCTAAACCTTTATCTGTTGCAGCACTTATAATTGCATTTTCAGCAATTTCCCATGTTTCAGTATCACCAATATATTTATCTGGGTTACTTTTATCTCTAATAGAAACCTGTGCTGTAAAATCTTCAAAACCTAAAGAACCAAAAACATATAAAACTAAATCTATAACATCTTTAAACTCTTGGTCTAATTGTTCTGGTGTACAAAAAATATGCGCATCATCTTGCGTAAAACCTCTAACTCGTGTTAAACCATGCAGTTCTCCACTTTGTTCATACCTATAAACGGTACCAAATTCCGCAAAACGTTTTGGTAAATCTTTATAAGAATAAGGTTTAAAATTGTAAACTTCACAGTGGTGAGGGCAGTTCATTGGTTTCAATAAAAACTCCTCATCCATTTTAGGTGTTTTTATAGACTGAAAACTGTCTGCGCCATATTTTTCATAATGCCCAGAAGTAACATATAATTCTTTCTGACCAATATGAGGCGTCATTACCATCTCGTAACCCGCTTTTTTCTGTGCTCTTTTTAAGAAATCTTCTAAACGTCCTCTTAACGCAGCTCCTTTAGGTAACCATAAAGGTAAACCTGCACCTACTTTCTGAGAAAAAGTAAATAACTCTAACTCTTTACCAAGTTTTCTGTGGTCACGTTTTTTAGCCTCTTCCAATAATTCCAAGTATTCAGTAAGCATTTTTTGTTTAGGAAAACTAATTCCATAAACACGCGTTAACTGATTATTTTTTTCGTCACCACGCCAATAAGCACCAGCAACACTCATTATTTTAATAGCTTTTATAATCCCAGTATTAGGTATGTGTCCTCCTCTACATAAATCCGTAAAATCACTATGATCACAAAAAGTAATATCCCCATCCGTTAAGTTTTCAATCAACTCAACTTTATACGCATTATTTTCTTCTTTATACAAAGACAAAGCATCTGCTTTAGATACAGATCGTAAAGAAAACTCATGTTTACCACGCGAAATCTCTAAAAATTTCTTTTCTATACTAGAAAAATCTTTATCAGAAATAACATCATCTCCTAAATCAATATCATAATAAAACCCATTTTCAATAGCAGGTCCAATCGTTAATTTTGCCTTCGGATAAAAACTTAATATAGCCTGGGCTAAAACGTGTGCAGATGAATGCCAGAAAGCTTTCTTTCCTCCAGCATCATTAAACGTATATAAAATTAAAGAACCATCCGTGGTTAATGGGGTAGTGGTCTCAACAGTTACGTCGTTAAAATTTGCCGATATCACATTTCTAGCAAACCCTTCACTAATGCTTTTTGCAACATCCATCGGAGTGCTATTTTTAGCAAACTCCTTAATAGTTCCGTCAGGTAAAGTAATTTTAATCATTTAATGTCTAATATTTGAGAATGCAAAGATATTAGAAAACAATATTTCATACAATATATATGTGTACTTATTATTAATAACAATTTTAGTAAGGTTTTTCTTTGTATATAATCAGGTTTTCCTTTTTGGTGTTCCCTTTTTTTGTTGAGATATAAAAAAGAGTAGGGTTTATATATATAGGTACACTTTTTCAATTCAAATAAACTTATAGAATAAAAAAGGTCGGGCTTTCCACTATATCTTTTTGCGAAAAGCAAAAAGGATGCCGTTTCAATCCCTAACACAAAGCCTGTAATTGTAATTAGCAAGAAGAAAACAAGCCTACAAAGAACAATTTCAACAAATAGCCACCCCATTTGTTCTTCATATAAAAAAACGTCATTGCGAGGCACGAAGCAATCCCTTTATTCTAGTAAATTAAGCTTCTGAGCAAATCGAAGCCTATGTATTCAACAGAAACTTACACGATACTTGTCTTCTAGTAATCCGTTTTTTTTAGATTTAATTCTGTTTACAAAGTTTCTACTTCATCTATAAGAGACCTTTTTCACGATTTTCGTTGTATTAAAATTAAAAAACAATCATTTACAGGCTTTATTTAAAAGCAAAAAAACAAATCCAAGTAACTAGGTGAAGCTATTTCAAAGATAAAGTTGACGAGAGTAGTAGTCGTTTTATCTAAAATTAGAGAACAAGAAACCTATTTAGACTAAATTTTCAGCTGACACTCTTTCCTTTTTTTAATGTTCTTATGTTGTAAAAAGTAGCAATTATCCCCAAAACCCAGATAAAACACAGTAACCTTAAAAAAATAACCAAAAAAATATTTCATGTAACTTACTAGAAACAAAATAATTAGGAGAAGTATGTAAAATAAACAAAAAAAAAGGGTTAAAAAATAGTTGTTAGATTAAAAATGTGTTGTAAGTTTGCAGCCGCTAACAGCAATATTAGTTTGTTAGTCACGTTCATTGAGAGTTTGTAAATCGAGTGAA
Source organism: Polaribacter butkevichii (assembly GCF_038024105.1). Taxonomy (NCBI): domain Bacteria; kingdom Pseudomonadati; phylum Bacteroidota; class Flavobacteriia; order Flavobacteriales; family Flavobacteriaceae; genus Polaribacter; species Polaribacter butkevichii. The sequence goes on along the minus strand of NZ_CP150661.1, from coordinate 1,872,506 downwards.
AATTAAGGAGTTAAACCGGTAAATTTGCAAAAATTTTATCAAAAAAAACTTTAATTTTTATTAGGTTGGTTTGTAAAAAACGTTGTATGTTTGCAGTCCGAAAATTTCGGCAAAAAGTTCAGTGTTTTTTTACAGGTAAAATAAAATAAAAAAAAGTTTATTTTTTTATTGTCAGATTAGAAATAGTTTGTATGTTTGCAGCCGCTAAGAAATACAGCAAAACGATCAGAGAAAATTTGGAATAATCATTAAAACGATTAGTTAGTTCGATTCTAACATTTCTACAAAGTTGAGTTAAAGGTAAAGATTGAGTTTTATGACTTGTCGGTGCCGACTCGGCACAGTTCATTGAAAATATTGAAATTGACAGCGTAATTAAAGAGTAGAATAACCACATTATTAGATTAATGTAAAATTCTTTTGAAACTTATTCATTAAAATATTTAAAATATACAATGAAGAGTTTGATCCTGGCTCAGGATGAACGCTAGCGGCAGGCTTAACACATGCAAGTCGAGGGGTAACATTGTGCTTGCACAGATGACGACCGGCGCACGGGTGCGTAACGCGTATAGAACCTACCTTTTACTGGAGAATAGCCTTTAGAAATGAAGATTAATGCTCCATAGTATTGATTAATCGCATGATTAATTAATTAAAGATTTATTGGTAAAAGATGGCTATGCGTCCTATTAGTTAGATGGTAAGGTAACGGCTTACCATGACTGTGATAGGTAGGGGTCCTGAGAGGGAGATCCCCCACACTGGTACTGAGACACGGACCAGACTCCTACGGGAGGCAGCAGTGAGGAATATTGGGCAATGGAGGCAACTCTGACCCAGCCATGCCGCGTGCAGGAAGACTGCCCTATGGGTTGTAAACTGCTTTTATACAGGAAGAAACACTGGTATGTATACCAGCTTGACGGTACTGTAAGAATAAGGACCGGCTAACTCCGTGCCAGCAGCCGCGGTAATACGGAGGGTCCGAGCGTTATCCGGAATCATTGGGTTTAAAGGGTCCGCAGGCGGTCGATTAAGTCAGAGGTGAAATCCCATAGCTCAACTATGGAACTGCCTTTGATACTGGTTGACTTGAGTCATATGGAAGTAGATAGAATGTGTAGTGTAGCGGTGAAATGCATAGATATTACACAGAATACCGATTGCGAAGGCAGTCTACTACGTATGTACTGACGCTGAGGGACGAAAGCGTGGGGAGCGAACAGGATTAGATACCCTGGTAGTCCACGCCGTAAACGATGGATACTAGTTGTTGGGCATTAGCTCAGTGACTAAGCGAAAGTGATAAGTATCCCACCTGGGGAGTACGGTCGCAAGACTGAAACTCAAAGGAATTGACGGGGGCCCGCACAAGCGGTGGAGCATGTGGTTTAATTCGATGATACGCGAGGAACCTTACCAGGGCTTAAATGTAGTCTGACAGCTTTAGAGATAGAGTTTTCTTCGGACAGATTACAAGGTGCTGCATGGTTGTCGTCAGCTCGTGCCGTGAGGTGTCAGGTTAAGTCCTATAACGAGCGCAACCCCTGTCGTTAGTTGCCAGCATGTTATGATGGGGACTCTAACGAGACTGCCTACGCAAGTAGTGAGGAAGGTGGGGATGACGTCAAATCATCACGGCCCTTACGTCCTGGGCCACACACGTGCTACAATGGTATGGACAATGAGCAGCCATCTGGCAACAGAGAGCGAATCTATAAACCATATCACAGTTCGGATCGGAGTCTGCAACTCGACTCCGTGAAGCTGGAATCGCTAGTAATCGGATATCAGCCATGATCCGGTGAATACGTTCCCGGGCCTTGTACACACCGCCCGTCAAGCCATGGAAGCTGGGAGTGCCTGAAGTCGGTCACCGCAAGGAGCCGCCTAGGGTAAAACTGGTAACTAGGGCTAAGTCGTAACAAGGTAGCCGTACCGGAAGGTGCGGCTGGAACACCTCCTTTCTAGAGAAAGATGGTGAGTTACAAAAAAAGGTTTTTTTTACTCTTTGCTGTTAATTTTAAAATAAAAAAGTATTAAGCTATTCTAGTCTCGTAGCTCAGCTGGTTAGAGCGCTACACTGATAATGTAGAGGTCGGCAGTTCGAGTCTGCCCGGGACTACAAATAACTAAAATACTAAGGAAATTCTGGAAGTAAGAGGATTCTACATTCATAATTTAGGATTTATTCTGAATTTCATAATGGGGGATTAGCTCAGCTGGCTAGAGCGCTTGCCTTGCACGCAAGAGGTCATCGGTTCGACTCCGATATTCTCCACCAGGTCAATTAACAATGACCGTTTAACATTGATCAATTTTGTATTGATAATTGTTAACTGATAATTGTTTAATTGAAAGAAAGTTCATTGACATATTGGTAAAATGATATCGTAAGAATCAAATAGATAGAGAACGATTAGATTTATCTAATCAAAAATTTTTTTATAAAAATATAAAAGAGTTCATTGTAGAAGCAATTCTACAGCAAAAAGTACAATAAGTTAAGTAAGGGCGTATGGCGGATGCCTAGGCTCTCAGAGACGACGAAGGACGTGATAAGCTGCGAAAAGCTACGGGGAGGGGCACATACCTTTTGATCCGTAGATATCCGAATGGGGCAACCCGTCATGTTGAAGACATGTCACCACGTAAGTGGGGTAAACCCGGTGAACTGAAACATCTAAGTAACCGGAGGAAGAGAAAACAATAGTGATTCCGTTAGTAGTGGCGAGCGAACGCGGATTAGCCCAAACCAAAGTTGTTACGGCAATTTTGGGGTTGTAGGGCCACGATATTCGAAGATAAGTGAATTAGAACTGTTTGGAAAGACAGACCATAGAGGGTGATAGTCCCGTAAAAGTAAGCAAATTTAAGATAGTGGTACCCTGAGTAGTGCGGGACACGAGTAATCCTGTATGAATCCACCGGGACCATCCGGTAAGGCTAAATACTCCTGAGAGACCGATAGTGAACTAGTACCGTGAGGGAAAGGTGAAAAGAACCCTAAGTAAGGGAGTGAAATAGAACCTGAAACCGTACGCCTACAAGCGGTCGGAGCAACTTCGAGTTGTGACGGCGTGCCTTTTGCATAATGAGCCTACGAGTTACTGTTTCTAGCAAGGTTAATTGATTAAGTCAAGGAGCCGTAGCGAAAGCGAGTCTGAATAGGGCGCTTTAGTTAGTAGTAGTAGACGCGAAACCGAGTGATCTACCCATGGGCAGGTTGAAGCTGTGGTAACACACAGTGGAGGACCGAACCAGTTGACGTTGAAAAGTCTTTGGATGACCTGTGGGTAGGGGTGAAAGGCCAATCAAACTCGGAAATAGCTCGTACTCCCCGAAATGCATTTAGGTGCAGCGTTGAGTAAAAGTTTTATAGAGGTAGAGCTACTGATTGGATGCGGGGGCTTCACCGCCTACCAATTCCTGACAAACTCCGAATGCTATAAAATGTTTCTCAGCAGTGAGGGCATGGGTGCTAAGGTCCATGTCCGAGAGGGAAAGAACCCAGACCATCAGCTAAGGTCCCCAAATATATGTTAAGTTGAAAAAACGAGGTGAAATTGCTTAGACAGCTAGGATGTTGGCTTGGAAGCAGCCATTCATTTAAAGAGTGCGTAACAGCTCACTAGTCGAGCGATTTCGCATGGATAATAATCGGGCATAAACATATTACCGAAGCTATGGATTAACGTTGAAAGACACGTTAGTGGTAGGGGAGCATTGTAACCTGGGTAGAAGGTGTGCTGTGAGGCATGCTGGACTGGTTACAAAAGAAAATGTAGGCATAAGTAACGATAATGGGGGCGAGAAACCCCCACACCGAAAGACTAAGGTTTCCTCAGCGATGCTAATCAGCTGAGGGTTAGTCGGGTCCTAAGGCGAATCCGAAGGGAGTAGTCGATGGATAACAGGTTAATATTCCTGTACTTCTTATAATTGCGATGGGGTGACGGAGTAATGAAAGCACCGCGAACTGACGGAATAGTTCGTTGAAACATGTAGCTATTAGTTTTGTAGGTAAATCCGCAGAATTAGGTGAAGTGTGATAGTACCAAGCGTCTTCGGACAATTGGATAGTGTGCCTAAGGGCTTCCAAGAAAAACCTCTAAGCTTCAGATTATAAGAACCCGTACCGTAAACCGACACAGGTAGTTGGGATGAGAATTCTAAGGTGCTCGAGAGATTCATGGCTAAGGAACTAGGCAAAATAGACCCGTAACTTCGGGAGAAGGGTCGCCCTGTAGCAATACAGGGCCGCAGTGAAAAGGTCCAGGCGACTGTTTATCAAAAACACAGGGCTTTGCTAAATTGAAAGATGATGTATAAGGCCTGACACCTGCCCGGTGCTGGAAGGTTAAGTGGAGGGTTTAGCTTCGGCGAAGATCTGAAATGAAGCCCCAGTAAACGGCGGCCGTAACTATAACGGTCCTAAGGTAGCGAAATTCCTTGTCGGGTAAGTTCCGACCTGCACGAATGGTGCAACGATCTGGACACTGTCTCAGCCATGAGCTCGGTGAAATTGTAGTATCGGTGAAGATGCCGATTACCCGCAGCGGGACGAAAAGACCCCGTGAACCTTTACTATAGCTTAGTATTGGCTTTGGATAAGTAATGTGTAGGATAGGTGGGAGACATTGAAGCGGCGTCGCTAGGCGTTGTGGAGTCGTCCTTGAAATACCACCCTTTGCTTATCTAGAGTCTAACTCAGAGATGAGGACAGTGCTTGGTGGGTAGTTTGACTGGGGTGGTCGCCTCCAAAAGAGTAACGGAGGCTTCTAAAGGTACCCTCAGTACGCTTGGTAACCGTACGTAGAGTGCAATGGCATAAGGGTGCTTGACTGAGAGACATACAGGTCGATCAGGTTGGAAACAAGAGCATAGTGATCCGGTGGTTCCGCATGGAAGGGCCATCGCTCAAAGGATAAAAGGTACTCCGGGGATAACAGGCTGATCTCCCCCAAGAGCTCATATCGACGGGGGGGTTTGGCACCTCGATGTCGGCTCGTCACATCCTGGGGCTGGAGAAGGTCCCAAGGGTTGGGCTGTTCGCCCATTAAAGTGGCACGCGAGCTGGGTTCAGAACGTCGTGAGACAGTTCGGTCTCTATCTGCTGTGGGCGTTAGAAATTTGCGTGGATCTGACTCTAGTACGAGAGGACCGAGTTGGACTGACCTCTAGTGTACCTGTTGTTTCGCCAGAAGCATAGCAGGGTAGCTACGTCGGGAAGGGATAAGCGCTGAAAGCATATAAGCGCGAAACCCACCACAAGATGAGATTTCTTTAAAGGGTCGTTGGAGATTACAACGTTGATAGGTCATAGGTGTAAAGGCAGTAATGTCATAGCCAAGTGATACTAATAACCCATAGACTTATGTACGCTTCCCGCCGAAAGGCGGGAGCACAGACTCTTTATTTATAAGACGATTTAGATATTATTTTACCATATGTTAACTTATACTTTAGCAAAAGCTAAAGAGTTATGAGTTATAAGTGTTGAGTTATGAGTTGGAAAACTTTAAAACTTGGAACTTTAAACTTAGAACTAAAATCTTAGGGTGGTTATAGCATTGGGGCTCACCTCTTCCCATCTCGAACAGAGAAGTTAAGCCCAATAGCGCCGATGGTACTGCATTTATGTGGGAGAGTAGGTCGCCGCCTTTCTTTAATACGGACTAATGTCCGTATCTTTAAACCTCAATTCTTAACGAATTGAGGTTTTTTTATGCATGAAAATTAAGGGTATATTAGGATTTTACACTACCAAAAATAGTTTGACTCCATTTTTTAGACTATTAAGGTGTATACTTGTGTGGTCTGTTACTTTTATAGGTGATTTGTAATAACTTAATCATATATAGTTTACATAATCGTAAAATTGAATTCTTATTGTGTTTTTTATAGATTTAATTTCTTTTAGCACTTTCTGTATAAAATTATTGATTAATCTTATAATAATTTTTATCGTTTGTTTTGATGTAAAAAAGTATTTAATTTTATGAGGGCAAGTTTTCTATTATTTGGGTACATTATTATGCCTTTTAAATATCTTTCTATAACTTATGGTTGTTTTTTGCGTGAAGGATTGCAGTGAAAAGCCCACAGTGAGGTACGAACGAGGACTTGCAACGTAAAGCCTGACCATTTTTATTACGAATTATTATTTCTATTAAGATTCTTCAATAAAAAATGGGCACGCCCTAGATATTAATTAATTGATTTTTTATGGTAGAGATAATCTTTAATCATAAAAAAAACCTGATACAATATGTATCAGGTTTGCTTCTTTAATTATTTTTTTATAAAATTATTGTTTTATTATTTTTTTGGTATATGTTTTACCGCTTGTACCTTGTGTTGTTATTAAATAGAGTCCGTTTGTGTATTTTGAGAAGTTTAAACCTACTGATTCTTCATCTGATTTATATTTTTCTGTAAATACTGTAGCACCATTTGTATTTATTATCTTAATACTTTCTATGGTATCATTTTCTAGTCTTATTATTGTATTATCTATAATTGGATTGGGATATACACTTGCTTTTTGTAGAGTGTTTGTGTTTTTAGTTGATTCTTGACCATTAGGTGTTAATCCATTTAATATAGCATCTATAATTTCTTGCTCTTGAGCGTCTGTTAATCCTGCATTTTGATTTGTTTTACTATTAAAGGTTAATTGATATGTAAAACCGCTATCATAACATCCACAAGCAGGTGTATACATTCCTATGATATATAACTTATTATCATTAAAAGTATAACCAGGGTAATTAGTTGTTAAACTCCATGTATTTGTTGATGTTGTACCTGCAAAAGGAGGCAAATTACTACCAGTGTTATTACCATGTGCAAAGGTGCTCCAATCTATTACTATAGAAGGATATGAAGATACTTCTGCAACATACCAATGATAATCTGTACAGTTACCATGTAATTTATCATCTGTTGTTCCGTTTGAATTTAATGAACCTGTAATAGCTTTTGTAAGACCATCATGTTCTACTGTAATTGCTAAATTTGGGTCTTCTACTTCGCCTACATAAATATCATCTATAGCTAAATCATTTCCATCTCCATTACCTGTTTCATTTAAAATTATCTTTACAGTTTCTGTTGTACCTGTTGCAGTAAAGTTAATTGTTTCTGTTTGCCATGCGCAAGGGTCTGTAGTTGCCATGTTAACGGTAAACATTGCGTTAGAACTTGCTGCTTCTAAGGTTACTTGTGGTTTTATATCAAAGGTACATTGAGGCATGTTTTTAAAATTAGCACATACTTTATATGTTTTACCTTTTTCTAATCCTGTTAATGTTTGTTCCCATACGATGCTTGAACCTGCTTGTTGTGTTTTTCCGTTTACTACCAAAAATTTATTATTGCTAGCATAGGTTGTTGGGTCTGAGCAATAAGAGTGATCTTTAATATTTGCTCCGAAAGCGGTTGCTGTTGTTGTTACATTGTATTCTCCTGGAAATGTTGTAGCTGTTTGAGAATAATCGCTAGAAAAACCTGTGTTTCCTGCTTCAAAATTTGCATTGTCGACTAAGTTTGTAGCATCACAACAATAAGCTCCATCATTATTATCACAAAAACAAACATCATTATTTATTCCAGGTGTTTGTCCATCTTGAACTCCTAATACTGGATTTGAAGAATATTGTGTTACTGTTTGTAAATTTCCATTTAAATCTACTAAATCAAAAGTTAATTTAGTTACTATATCGTAACATGTACCAGAAGTTTGGTTTGGAAACAATGCTGCTGCTATATTAAAAGAATAGTTATTTGATGTAATTGTAGGTGTATTATTTGTTGCAACAATTGCGTTGCTTTGATAAATATCTAGCGATATGTTTACATTAACGGCACCTTTAGGAACATCAAAACTACCACCATAAGTGTTTTTTTCATCGATACATTCTTTTCCTTTTAAATCTAAATCGATATATCCTTCATTGGTGTTTTTACATTCTTTACATACATCATCTATATAGGTATACCCTTTATGACCACCTGCAGAACAATCTGAATTAATAAACATTACCACAACCTCTTGACCTATTTTACTAGATAAGTCTAAATATGCACAACGCCAGTCTCTATAATAAGTTCTTCCAGAATTTACGGCATTAATAAATGGGTTACTTGGGTTACCGATATCTATTATTTTATCTATAGTATTACCAGACATATCTACTGCTTCTGCGGCAAAAAACACTTCAGATCCGTTGGCATCTCCATTGGTTCCAGAATGACTTTTATCCATTACTATAGCATATTGAAAATAATATTTAGCATTTTCTGCTGTAACTACAAAACGTTTTGCCACAGCTTCTGCACTGTGACCTGCAGCATCATTACCTAGACGTAAAGATTTTGTTCCTGATGTACCGGGTGCAGTTCTTTGTAACGGATAAGATGGACTAGCTGTTGATATTATAGGGTCTAGACCAGAAAGCTGAATGGATGTATGATTTTGACCATGTGCAGGACCTGTAAAAGGTAAAGCTGCTACACCTGGGTTTAAAATTAATCCGTTTTCTATAGGTAACGTTTGTATAGAATGTTTTAATCCTATACCTGTCCATCCAGCATAATCATCTTCGAAACCACCATTTTTACATGCATTTTCTGATAATGGAATTTTATCTAATATAGATTTTATTTGTGCAGAAGATTTTAATGTTGGTTTGTATTGATCTTCTATAAAAATATTAATTTCTTTAGCTAATCTTGGTTTAGTCCATTGTATATCATATTCGTAGTTTAATTTACGTTCTTTTATTTGAATAATAGTGTCTTTGTAAATTTGTGCACTTACTACATTGGTTATTAGTAATAGTGCTACAAGGATAAATTGTGTAGTTGTTTTCATAATGTTTGGTTTAAATTTCCTACTCTTAATTGAAGACTTTTCGGATACCGTCTTTGTGTTTGTTTTATAAAATACTTATTTTTATAAATGATGTTTTTTGTACACAAACTCTTGGTTTGTTTTTAAATTTGATAATTTCTTATTCAATTGTGTTTTCATGATTTTTAGGTATTTGATTAGTTTTTCAAATTTAGTTTGTTCTTTTAACTCTAAGTACAGGCGAATCCTCCTTTAATAAAGGTATTTACACTGTTTTATAAATTGTAGTTGTTTAGAGTATTCTTATTGCTTAGTAACTAGAGAGATAGTTGTTTTTGTAGCATATGCATATTTGAAGGAATGTATTAGTTTCTACTTATTTTAAACAATTTTTAGAAACTAATCACTAAATGGGAAGATTTAGTTAAATTAGAAATGATAAAGTAGTGTTTTTTTTTATTTGATATAAATTTGTATGTTTGGTTAACCAAATTGGTTTACCAGTTTGTTTTTTGAAACAGATTTATTTTTTTGGATTTACAATATCTATATCTAATTATCATTTTTATGAAAAACATTGTCTTTATACTTATCATTATTTTTACTTTAAGAACTGTTAATTTTTCTGCTCAAGAACAAATAGTGTCTAATATTACAGAATACAATAACACTATTAAATCAGCAAAAGCCGGAGATATAATTGTGTTAAAAAAAGGAGTTTGGCAAGATGTTGAATTAAATGCATTTGGAAAAGGTGAAGAAGGAAAACCAATTTTAATAAAAGCGGAAGTTCCTGGAGAAGTAATTATAACAGGTAATTCTACTTTAAACATTTATGGAGAATATGTAATTGTTACTGGTTTATGGTTTAAAGATGGGCATTCATCCTATAAATCGGTTGTACAGTTTAAAAAAGATTCAAAAACTTTTGCTAACAACTGCCGTTTAACAAATTGTACTATTTCTTATGTTACCGTTGATGATGGAATAAAAGATCATTGGGTAGACCTTTGGGGTAAGAATAATAGAGTTGATCATAATAACTTTACAGGAAAAACGAGTCCGGGTACAACTTTGGTTGTTTGGCTTAAAGGACAAGAACATACAGAAAATAATCATAGAATAGATAATAATATTTTTGGACCACGAGAAGAATTAGGTACAAATGGAGGTGAAACCATTAGAATTGGTACCAGTACCAACTCTAAAAAATCTTCGAAAACTTTAGTAGAAAGAAATGTTTTTGCCAATTGTGATGGAGAGATAGAAATTATTTCTAACAAGTCTGGAGACAATATTTATAGAGATAACTTATTTGTAGGTAGTAAAGGTGCTTTAACTCTTAGGCATGGTGATAATGCGTTAGTAGAAAGAAATGTGTTTTTAGGAAATGGTGTTTCTAAAACAGGGGGAGTTAGAATTATAAATTCTAATCATATCATTAGAAATAATTTATTTGTTGGTTTAGAAGGTGATGGTTTTAGAGGACCAATTGTAGTTATGAATGGTGTACCAAATTCGCCTTTAAATAGGTATGAACAAGTTAAAAATGTAGATATTCAGAATAATACAATTATAAATTCGGGGCCTATTTCTTTTGGAGAAGGTAAAGATTCCGAAAAAACGTTAGCTCCTATTAATACTAACTTTTCTAATAACTTAATTTATAATACCAAAACAGGGAATAACATTTTGTTTGTTGATGATGTTTCTGGCATTAACTTTAAGAACAATTATATAGATGTACCTACAAAACAAAATTTAGAAGGTTTTATCGCTACAAAAATAGATTGGAAGGAACTTGGGGCTTTTCTTATACCTACAGCAAATAACCAAAATTTACTAGTTACTTCTAAAAATGATAAAAGTTTTAATAAGGATATTACCAATGCTGTTCGTACAGTGTTTACTGCAGGTGCTTTTAATTTAGATTCTAAAAAACTACCCAAAGCTTTAAAGTTAAGAGCAGGTACAACTTGGACACCTACTATTGTTGCTCCAATTGTAAAACCTGTTGAAATTTCGGTGGCACCAGGTATAGAAACACTAAGAAAAGCAATTGATAAAGCAGCACCAGGATCTATATTAAATTTAACTTCTGGAGAGTATATTTTAGAAAAGAAAATTAAAGTTTCTAAAAATATTACAATTGTTGGAGACAAAAATGGAGAAACAATTATAAAAGCAAAAAAAGATTTAGATAAACCTATTGATTATCTTATTAGAGTTAACGAAGGAGTTCATTTAAATCTTAAAAATGCTATTTTAGATGGAGAAAATTCTAATTTAAAATATGCTATTGTTTCTCCGGATAAACAAGAAGCAGGGTTGTATAACTTGTTTGTAGAACATGTTACGTTTCAAAACTTTACAAACAAAAAAGGAGGAAGTGTCTTTAAGGCTTATAATGGTACTCAAGCAGATACTTTAAGTTTTAAAAACGCTAGTTTTAAAAATAATTATAGGGGTTTAAATTTATCTTATGATAAAGATATTATGGGTAAATACAATGCAAATACTATTATTATAGACAATTCTATTTTTGAAAATATTGAAGAAGCAGCTATAAATTATTACAGAAAAACGGTAAGCCCAGAAATACCAGGAGGAAATTTAATTGTAAAAAATTCTATTTTTAGTAATGTTTATAATGATGAAAAAGGTAAAATTATTAGAACAGACGGAATTGGAAGTGTAGAAATTACAAATTCTGTTTTTGAAAACAGTTTTAAAGTTACAACTCCTATTTCTTTAAAAGGATCAAATAATAGTATTTCTAATTGTTTAATTTATAACAGCGGTTTTGTAAAATTAAGCGGCAAAGCTAAAAAAGAAAATATACTTTATAAAAACCCAAAATGGGAAGATAAAGCTCTTTTTATCCCTAGTAAAAAATCTTTATTATTAAAGAAAAATAATAATATTGATACGATAGGTCTCATTAATTAAGGACTGTTTTTATTTAAAACTACTTAATAATCAATTTGTTATTTTTTCTGATGATTAAGGCATGAAAACAACATCTGCTCTAAATTTTCCGCTCTAAATTTTTTAAAATCAAATTAAGTGCATATATTTGGTAAACCAATTTGGTAAACCAATTATATGCATTTTTTATGATTCTCAAAAAAACAGTTTTAGTTTTTACTTTCTTAAGTTTTTTTACACTGATTTGTTGTACTTCTAAAGATGATGCTATAGAAGAATTACCCGTTAAAATTGAAGAAGAAGATAATAATGAGGGAGACAATTTGGTAAATTATGCAGATATAGATTTTTCTATTTGGAAAGTAACTTTACCTGTAGATGAAGATAACAATGGTAGTCCGGATGAATATAAACCAGATGAATTAATAAATGGAAAATACAGAACTATAAAAGCTGTACAACCCTACATGTATGATGATACAACAGATGCTTCTATTGTTTTTTATGCATTTCCATTAAACGCTACAGCTAATAGTAAGTATTCTAGAACTGAATTAAGAGAGTTAATTAAGCCTTCTGACTCTAAAGTTAATTGGACTTTAGAAACTGGTGGAACTATAGTGGGGAAATTGAAAATGCTAGAAGTCTCTAAAGACAAATCATCTTCTAGTGAATATCATAGAGTAATTGTAATGCAAATTCATGGTGTTATTTCTATTGAAGATATGCAAAAACATGGTTTTTCATCAAATAATGGTCCACCTTTAATAAAAATGACCTGGATTGATGGAGATTTATGGGTTTATAAAAAATCTTTGGTAAACGAAAATACAACAGGAAATAATCTATTAGATGTATCTAGTAGTACTTGGACTGACGAAAAATACAATATGGGTACCGTAGGTTTTAATGAGTTTCAATTTAGTATTAAGGCAACTAAAGGAAAAATCGAATTACAACTAAACAATGAAAATCCTTATATTTATGAAGACATAAGTTTAGCCAAATGGCCTTTTCAAAATTATTACAAAGCAGGAAATTATCTGAATACAACAGATTCGGGTGCTTTTTCTAAATTAAAATATTATTCTTTATCAGTATCACATTAATCATTTATATAAATTTTTATGAAAAAATCATTTCTAATTATCAGTTTATTTTTAACACTTCTTTCTTGTAAAGAAAATGTTACAAATGAAATTATAGTAGGTAATAATTCAGAATTAATTGAAGCAACAAAAAATGCAAAAGCAGGTGATGTTATTGTTATTAAGAACGGCACCTACAAAAATGTAGAAATAGAGTTTATAGGTGATGGAACAAAAGAAAAGCCTATTGTTTTAAAAGCAGAAACACCAGGTAAAGTTTTTATAGAAGGGGTTTCTAATTTAGAAATTGGTGGTTCTTACCTGCAAGTAAGCGGACTTTATTTTAGAAAAGGGTATTCGCCAACAAAAGACGCTATTGCTTTTAGAGTAACAGAACATAAAGTAGCAAATTATAGTAAAGTTACTAATTGTGTAATTTTAGATTATAACCAATTACAGAGAGATAAAGATGATTTATGGGTTCAGTTTTATGGTACACACAACGAATTAAGTAATTGTTATATTGCTGGTAAAACAAACGGAGGACCAACAGTAAGAGTAGATTTAAAAGGAAACCAAAGTATTAGAAATTACCACAAAATTATAAATAATCATTTTGGGCCAAGACCAAGAAAAGGTGGAGCTAGAGGAGAATCTATACAATTAGGAAGTAGTTTTACATCTATGTCTCCAAGTAACACAACGATTGCAAATAATTTATTTGAAGAATGTAATGGTGAAGTTGAAATTATTTCTAGTAAAACAAATTTTAATATCATTAAAAACAATGTCTTCTATAAAAGTGAGGGTTCTGTAGTTACTCGTCATGGTAATTATGCTACCATTGATGGTAATTATTTTATTGGTGACGGTATTAATAAACAATTTGGTGGAATTAGAATTGTAAACACAGGTCACTGGATTATCAATAACTATTTTTATAATATTATTGGAGAAAATTTTAGAAGTCCGTTAGCCGTTATGAACGGAATTCCTAAATCTCCATTAAACAGATACAATCAAGTAACAGATGTTGTAGTGGCATATAATACTTATGTAAACTGTAAATCGCCTTGGCAATTTGGTGTTGGAACAAATATTGCACAAGCCGCAGTGTTGCCAAAATCAGAAATTCGTTCTGCAAGAGCATTAAGAACTGTTGTTGCAAATAATGTAATTTATAATAAAACAGGAGATAAAAACCCTATTATAGAACATGATAAAGCTGATGGTGTAACTTTTAAAAATAACATTATTAATAATCAGGGTGTAGATTTTGATAATGCTAAAAGAATACAAGCAAGTAAATTTGAGTTAACAAAATTAAGTGAAAACATCTACATTCCTCAATTAGAAAGTGGTTTAGAGATTTATGATGGGTTTGGTTTTGATACCATTACCGAAGATCTTTTTGGGAATTCTAGAACAAAATCAAATTCTATTGGAGCAACCATTCAAGGTCAGTTAAAAGACCCTTTAATTTTAGATAAAACAAAATATGGAGCAAACTGGTATTCTAATGTAATAGAAGTTAAAGAACCTACAGTTATTGTGGTTACAACTGCTAAAGGAGATTTAGAAGAAAAAATTGCAGCAGCAAATCCAGGAGATATTATAGCTTTAAGCGCAGGTAAATATACGGTTGATAAATCGATTGTAATTAATAAAACAATTACCATTCAATCTAAAGAAAATGAAAAAGCAGAAATTGTTTTTACAGGATTAGAGAACGGACCAGCATTTGAATTGAATCCTTATGGTGTTTTAAATATCAAAAACATTGTACTTACAGGAAATGGTAAACAATTACTTTTTGCAAGTTTAAAAGAAAACATGTTTAATCATTTTGGTTTAAGTGTAACCGGATGTGAAATTAATAACTTTAATTATGTTTTAAAAGCTTACAAACAAACATTTGCAGAAACAATTACTTTTACAAATACGTTAATTTCTAATTGTGAAAACGGAATTGAATTATCTGAAGAAACAAATGATAGAGGAGATTACAATACAGAATATTTAACTATTGAAAATTGCAACTTTATAAACGTACAGCAAAACGTCATAGATTATTATAGAGGTGGTTATGATGAGTCTACTATTGGTGGAAACTTATTAATAGCTAATAGTACTTTTACAAATTGTGGAAGCAAAGAAAAAAACGGTATGTTATTAAATCATAGAGGTATTGTAAATGTTAATATTACTAAAAATGTATTTAAAAATAATAAAGTTAAATATGTTTCTATTTTATGGGGAGCAAAAAATAATGTAGAATCTAAAAATACATTAAGTAATTCTGGTAAAATAAAAACTGAAGAAAATTTAGTAATGAAATTGATGTATTAATTCTCATTCCCCCGCCCATTTTTTATGATATTAATTAGAAGTTTTCTTTTGTTTTAATTTATAAAATTGGATTAGTTAGTTCCGTAAAAATATTTATCAAGTAATTTTTTGAATTAGTTACTTTATAAAGCCCATTTATTTTATTAGATGGGCTTTTTTTTGCTGTGTTTTTTATTAAAAGTTACTTTTTACAAGCTTATTTATGTTAAATCCATTTATTTCTATCTTATTATTTTGTTAAAATATCAAATAAGCATATATTTGGTAAACCAATTTGGTAAACCAATTTAATATTTATGCTGTAGTTAATAGATTTATCATCAATTATTATAGTTTTTTTTGAGTAGGTTTATTGGAATTTAACTCTAAAAATGATTTAGAAAAGGTAAATACATTAGAGTAATAAGTTTTTTGTAATATATGTAGCAATTGGTTGCTTTATAGATTTAGCAAATTTTGTGTTACAAAAAGCAAAAAATACTTGGTTAAGATAAGAAATTGATAAAAAGATATAAAAATTATTGCTAAAAAATAAACATGAAATTAAAACAGCACATACTATTAAATTTTGCACTTGTAATCATTGTTTTTACAATGTTTTCATGCAATAAAGAAACAACGACTGTTTCAGATAGCAAAAAGGCTACTTCAACTTCAAACCAACATCCTAATTTAATTTTAACGGCACAAGGAGTTAAAGATATTAGAGCGCAATTAGGTACTATTCCTGTTTTTGATAATACATTAAAAGCGGTTAAAGAAGAAATAGACGCAGAAATTGCCTTGGGAATAGAGACTCCAATACCTTTAGATTATTCTGGTGGTTATACACATGTTCGTCATAAACGTAACATGATAGTATTACAGAAAGCAGGTGTTTTATATCAAATTTTAAATGACGAAAAATATGCAAAGTATGTAAAAGACATGTTAATGCAATATGAAGCGATGTATAAAACTTTACCATTGCACCCAAAAACAAGATCGTATGCAAGAGGTAAGTTGTTTTGGCAATGTTTAAACGATGCAAACTGGTTGGTTTATGTAAGTCAAGCTTATGATTGTGTGTATAATTATTTGTCAGAAGAAGAACGCAATAAATTAGAAACAAACTTATTTAAACCCTTTGCAGATCATATTTCTGTAGATAGTCCTCAGTTTTACCAAAGAGTTCACAATCATAGTACTTGGGGTAATGCAGCGGTTGGTATGATTGGTTTGGTTATGAATGATGCAGAATTAATTGATCGTGCTTTGTACGGAATTAAAGATTTAAAATTAGATACCAAAGAAAAAGATGATGATGGTGGTTTTTTAAATAAAAATGGTAAAGCAGGTTTTTTAGCAAATATAGAAGAACCTTTTTCTCCTGACGGATATTATAATGAAGGGCCTTATTATCAACGTTATGCTATGTATCCTTTTTTAGTTTTTGCAGAAGGTTTACATAACGTAAAGCCAGAGTTAAAGATTTTTGAATATAAAGAAGGAGTGCTTTTAAAATCGATTAATGCACTTTTAAATTTATCTGATGCAGATGGAGATTTTTTTCCATTGAATGATGGTCAAAAAGGGATGTCTTATTACAACGATGCTTTGGTTACTGCGGTAGATATTTCTTATTATTTTGGTAAACAAGATGCGGGTTTATTAACAATTGCATCAGAGCAAAATAAAGTTTTATTAGACGATTCTGGTTTAGCTGTGGCATTGGGAATAAAAAATGGAAAAGCAAAACCTTTCGAAAAAAAGTCTATTAATTTATCTGACGGACCAGAAGGTAAACAAGGTGGTGTAGCCATTTTAAGAAACGAAGATATTGAGCTTGTTTTTAAATATGCATCACAAGGTTCTAGTCATGGTCATTATGATAAATTATCATACTCATTATACGAAAAAGGAGATGAAGTTATTCAGGATTATGGTTTAGCTCGTTTTGTAAATATTGAACAAAAAGGTGGTGGAAATTATTTAAAAGAAAACAAAACTTGGGCAAAACAAACCATTGCGCATAATACTGTAACCCAAAATGAAACTTCTCATTATGGTGGTAAATATGAAGTAGGAAGTCAAAATCATCCAGACTTGCATTATTTTTCTTCGGATAACAAAAATGTACAAGCATCAAGTGCAAAAGTAACCAACACCTATCCTGGTACAGATATGCAAAGAACGGTAGCGGTTATTAAGGATGAAGATTTCGAAAAACCTTACGTATTAGATATTATGAAAGTAAGCTCTGATAAAGCAAATCAGTACGATTTTCCATATTATTTTTTAGGTCAGGTTTTAAATACTAATTTCGAGTATACCATACCAAAAACATTAAAACCTTTAGGGAGTAAAAATGGATATCAACATTTATATCTAGAAGGTAATGGTAAATCTAAAGAAAGCAACGCTAAATTCTCTTGGTTAAATAAAGGTAAGTTTTATACTTTATCAACTATTTCTAATGCTAAAGATGAAATACTTTTTACAAGAATTGGTGCTAATGACCCAGATTTTAATTTACGAAGAGAAGCTGCAATAATGCTAAGGAGAAAAAACACCAAAAACACACTTTTTGTATCAACAATAGAGGCGCATGGTAGTTATAGTCCTGTTTCAGAATCAGCAATTAACTCTAAAAGTAATATTAAAGAAATAAAAGTGGTTTTAGATACTGTAGACTATACTGTAATTTCTATTACAACTCTAAAAGGTAATACAAAACTATTTATAACAGCAAATACAAATGCTTCTAAAGAAGCAAAACATACTTTAAAAATCAACAACAAGAATTTTACTTGGGTAGGTTCTTATTATTACAAATAAATTTAAAATAAAATAAAATGGGAAAAATGAATAGATTCAGTGACAAATATGTTATTTCAAAAGAATTAGAATGGGAAGAACTTGGAGGTGGAGTATCAAGAAAATTCTTAGGTTACGATAATCAAATTATGATGGTAAGTGTAAAATTTGATAAAGGAGCATTAGGTGCACCACATCAACATTTTCATACGCAAGCTACTTACTGTGTATCTGGTAAATTCGAATTTGAAATTGATGGAGAAAAGAAAATTGTAGAAGCAGGAGATGGTGTTTACATAGAGCCTAATTTATTGCACAGTGCAGTTTGTTTAGAAGCAGGACAATTAATAGATACATTTAGTCCGGTAAGAGAAGATTTCTTAACAGGTGAAGGCCCATCTTATTTTGGAGATAAGGCATAGAATCATTAAGAAAAATCTGCTAGCCATTACAAGAGGTTAAAATAGTTTTATTTGAATATGGAAATTCAGTTGATTTTCCGCCTCATGTATTTTGTGATGCAGCATGTAAAAAAGTAGATATACTAATAGCTGTTTTTGTTCCTGTTAAAGAGATTTTTATGGAATAAATGATAGTGTATAGATACTTAAATTTAGCAGTATTTAATTTAAAAAGGAGATTGACTTTTTTTGAAAATTAAATGTTTTTTAAAGAAAAATAATTCAAAACAATTAATAATGAACTTAAAAATTACACTAGTATTTATTGCAATGCTTCTTTTTAGTGCGGTAAATTTTGCACAAGAAAGTGTTACAGTTACAGGTAATGTTATGTCTAAAACGGATAGTGAGCCCATTTTAGGAGCCAATATTATCCTTGTAGGAACTATAAAAGGAACAAGTACAGATTTTGATGGTAATTATAAAATTAGCGTTAAACCTGGAGATGTTATTCAGTTTTCTTACTTAGGTTTCAAAACTAAAACGGTAACTTTTACAAATCAAAAAACAATTAACGTAGCACTAGAAGAAGATTCTAATATTTTAGATGAAATTGTTGTGGTTGGTTACGGTAATCAAAAACAAAAAAATGTAACAAGTGCTTTAACAAAGGTTTCTGGAGACGATCTTCAAAACCAAGCAGTATCTCGTGTAGAGGATGCTCTTAAAGGTAGAGTTGCAGGTTTAAGAATTCAAGTAGTATCTTCAGAAGCAGGTGGAGATCCTAAAATTACTTTAAGAGGACCTGGTTCTGTTACTGGTTCATCTTCTCCTTTAATTGTGGTTGATGGTGTTATTTTAGGTACAGATTCTGATATTTTAGGTTCTATAGATAATAATAATATAGAGTCTATAAGTGTTTTAAAAGATGCTTCTTCTGTTGCTATTTACGGTTCTCGTGGTGCAAATGGGGTAATATTAGTAACCCTTAAAAAAGGGATAGCTGGTAAAACAAGATTCTCTTACAATACTTATATAGGGTATAGATATGCAGATAATAACGACAACTTTAATACAACCATCGCTCAAGAAAGATCTAGATTAGATGGTTTACAAAGTACAGTAGATGCAATTTCTCCAAACAGTATTAACTATAGTAGAATTATTGGCGATTATAATACAGCTTATGCAGAGTTAGAAGCTATGGATTTTATTGCATCATTAGGAGGTGGAGAAAGAAACCTACAAGACGAAGTTTTTGATGGTGGTTTTACAAAGAGTCATTCTTTTGCAGTAAGAGGTGGGTCTGAATTAACAAGTTATTCTGCTTCTTTAGGGTATTTAGAAGATGAAGGTATTGCACTAACAGATAATTTTAATAAATATAATGTTAGGGTAAAAATAGACAGTAAATCAAAAAATAAAAAAATTAAGTACGGGGCTAGTATTCGTGTAAATTATAACGATCAAAAAAAGTTACCAGCTAGATTTACAGATCCATTAAGACAAATGGGGCATGTGCCTTTATATTTAAATGAAGAGCATTTAAAATATGTAACTAATTTTTCTACCGATGTTGGTGTTTCTACTGATGCAGGAAAATTATTTGAAAACTTAGGTGTTGGTAGTTATGGTTTTTCTAGAGCTTTCGATCATGTTTTTACAGTAGATCCAAACAATCCTAGAGCAATTGCAAGAGATCCTAATACAGGTTTACCAACAGTTAGCCCTTTAACTTCTGGAGGTTTAACTTTGTCTACAACTAAAAACGTACACCCATTAGTACACTTTTTAGAAAGATCTAGAACCAAAAAGAAATTAAGCTTAAACGCGTCTTCTTATATAGAATTTGAATTGGCAGACGATCTTCATTTTAAACAAACGGTATCTGGAGTTTTTAGACATAATAAATCTAACGAAGCAGACTATTTATATGGTCAAGAAAATAGAGATCAAGAAGCTTATAGATTAGAAAGAAGAGATGAGTTAAATCAATATACATTTGAATCGCTTCTTAGATATAAGAAAACTATCGGAAAACATAACTTTAGTCCAGTTATTGGATTCGAATATATGCAGAGTGATAATTACAGACAAGAATCTGAAGCAGTAGGATATACCAACGACTTTAATAATAATATTGCAGTTGCAGATGGTGGTACTACTTATACCGATAACGCAAGCGAAAAACTTGTTTCGTATTTTGGAAGATTAGATTATAATTATGATGAAAAATACTTATTTCAACTATCGGTAAGAAGTGATGCAAGTACAAGATTTGGTCCAAATTCTAGAACAGGATTTTTTCCAGCAGCATCTTTAGGTTGGGTAGTAACTAACGAAAAGTTTTTTCCATCAAATGATATCGTTTCATCTCTTAAAATTAGAGCTAGTTATGGGGTTTCTGGATCGAATCAAATATCTAGTAATATTTTTGAATCTTTATACAGATTTGAAGAAGCATTTAGTACTGTTAGTTATAATGGTAGTACTGGTGTTAAGGGAATTACTTTGGCAAACCAAATTCTTGGTTGGGAAAAATTAAAAGAATTTAACCCAGGTATCGATGTTAGATTTGGTAGAGGAGGTTTCTTAAGCTTAACAGCAGATTATTATACAAGAACAAGTGAAGATTTATTATTATTTGCACCTACTTCTGCTACTTATGGTACAGATAACTGGTTGCAAAATCTTGGTGAGGTAAAAAATGAAGGTGTAGAGCTAGAATTAAGTTCTAGAATTATTTCTAATGAAAACTTTCGTTGGAGTGCATCTGGACAATTTTCTTTAAATAGAAATACCGTAGAAAGTTTAGGTAATAATGAGCAAATTATTTCTAGAATAGATCAAGATACAAGACCTACAGAGTTTATTGCTAAAGTTGGGCAACCAATTACTTCTTTTTATGGATGGGTATATGATAAAGAAATTCCGTTAGAATGGGTAGACAATCCTTTTAATAGATTTAACAATAAATATGCAGATGTATATGTAAAAGATTTAAATGGTGATGGTGTAATTGATGATGATGATAGAACAGAGTTAGGTAGTCCGTATCCAGATTTCGAATGGGGATTTAATTCTGATTTTACGTTATATGATTTTGATTTCTCTTTTCAAGTTCAAGGATCTCATGGTGCAGAAGTAAGAGTAGCAGATTTAGATCAATTATATTTTGAGAGTGAATCTGCAGTAAATGAAGTTTCTAATTTTCCGGATAAAGATATGACGGTTCATAGAAGATTTACAGATGATCACATACAAGATGCTTCTTTTGTAGCTTTAAGAAATTTAACAATAGGATATACTTTACCAGAATCATTATCTTCAAAATATAATTTTGATAAATTAAGATTTTATTTAACAGGAGAAAACTTATTATTCTTTACAGCTAAAGGATATGAAGGATTTAATCCAGAAGCAGCTGGTCAAACATCAGATAACGCAAATACTCCGTTAACCGCAGGTTATCAAAGAGGAGATGGTCCCGTGGTTAAAACAATTTCTGCAGGTATTAACTTTCAATTTTAATCAATTATGAAAAATATATATAAAAATATAATAGTTTGTTTTTCTTTTATGGCTTTGCTAACAAGCTGTGAAACAGAACTAGACCTTAGTAACCCTACGGCGCTTTCTCTAGAAGAATTACTGCAAACTGATGATGGTTTTATAGCATTGTCTAACGGAGTTTTAGATGCTTATCAAAAAATTCCTGCAAATGAATTCTTATTAACAGAGTTAAGATCAGATAATGTAAGAGCAAATTCAGAAAACGGAAATTTCCCTGCAATTAGTGCTTATAATGTAGATCCAAATAATGGAGATGTTGCAACATATTATTCTAATAATATGCATGCCATTAAACATGCAAATACTATTATCGATAACCGATTTTTGGCTCCAGAAAGTCAGCAATATACTGTTGGTGAGGCTTATTTTATGAGAGCTTTATGTCATTTTAATTTAGTAAGAGCGTACCAAAACGTACCTTTTATAGACAAGGTTTTAGATATTACAAGTGAAGAAGCATTAGATTATCCTCAATTGCCTGAGGCAGAGGTTTATGAAAAAATTATAAATGATTTTAAAACTTCTATAGCTTATTTAAACGATGCGCCTAGAAATAGATATAGACCCTCTAAAGGAGCAGCAATTTGTTTAGCAGCTAAAGCATATTTAAGTCAACCGAATCCAAATTATTCTGAAGCAGAGCTTTTATTAGCATCTGTTGTAGAAAACAATGGTACTTATGGATATAATTTATTGTATACAGAGCGAAGTAATGCTGCAGATTTTGATGGTAACACAGATGTTTTAACGGATCAAGAATATTACGCAAACCTAATTATAGATTATGGTCATGTATTCGGAAATCAAATTTCTGATGGATACACAGACGGAGTATTAGATGGATCTTGGTCTAACAATGCAGGATTTGAAATTAATAACGAAGTAATATTTTCTATCGCTTATGACTTAGTAAGTAGTGATAATTATGTAACTAGTGATAGTGGTTTAAATGACCAAGTGGAAACAGATTCTGAATCACATAGTTTTGCTATGACTTTGCAAGGACCATCTAACGGTGTAAATATTGCAACTTTAGATTTCTTAGAGGTTATGAATCCAGAATTACAACCCGTAAGATTTTATGCAAGTATTGATGCTTTATCTTATGACCCTACAAACATTACAAATGATACTTTTAATGCTAAATTTCCTACAGACGGAGAAATAGGAGACAATGATTGGATTGTTTTAAGATATGCAGATGTGTTGTTGTTATATGCGGAAGCAATAATGGGAAACAATGATAGTACTACAGATTCTAGAGCAATTGAAGCTTTTAATGAAGTTAGATTTAGAGCAGGTTTAGAAGAAGTTGCCAACTTAACAAAACAACAGTTGTTAGATGAAAGAAGGGTTGAATTTGTATATGAAAATCAACGTTTATATGATTTGGTAAGGTTTGGTGTTGCTGATGAGGTTTTAACAAAATTTTCTACAGAAAACAGTTTAAACTATACAAGTCCAAAAAAATACCTTCCATTTCCTCAAAGAGAAATAGACAATTTACCTAATTTTTATTCACAGAATAGTGGATACTAAAAACGCATAATTATGAAAAAACATTTGTTTAAATTAAAATATATTGTGTTAGGGACATTCTTATCTCTAGCCTCTTGTGTTAATGATGATTTACCTGGAGTTGGAGATTTAGAAGATTTTACAAATCCAACGCCTTTTTATACTGTAACAGACGTAACCACTTCAGAATTTGATTGTAGTGATGTTGAGTTATGGGCTAAGTACGAATTCAATTTTCAAGCAGGTTCTAATTTAGCAGTAAACGGTACACATTATGATTGGTCAGTAACTCCTTCAGAAGGAGTTACTTTAATCAATAAAGATTTACCTATTTTAAAGCAATCAATAGATGCAGAGTTAGCTTCGGTTGTGGCATTAGAAAAAGAAATTGCAAAACTAGAGTTTAAAATACCTTGCGAAGCAAATCAAGATAAAATTGATGTTTTAGAAGCGCAAATAGCAGACTTACAAGTTCAATTGCAATTGGCTAAAGATGAGGTTTCAGAAGAATCAGCACAAATTGTAGCAGGTTTAGAAACTCAAATTGATGAATTAGTAGATGCAACATTGCAAGATCAAGAATTAATTTTTTCATTTCCAGAACCAGGAGAGTATACAGTTGGTTTAACTGTAACAGATAACCTTGGTAAATCTGCATATACAGAAAAATTAATAACCGTTAATCAAGCAGTACCTACAATTGCAGTACCAGAAATAGGAGAGCCTGGTTTTGAAGACAATAGTTTGTTTGATGGAAGTGGAGATGGTAGAGATTCTTGGAGAGCACCTAGTTCTTCATTATGGGGTTCTGTTTTTCAAATCAACACTAAATCAGAAGGAATTTTACCAGAAGGTACACAGGCAGCTAAATTTCCTTCAGACGGTACAAGATCTATGTATCAAGAAATAGAAGTTACACCAGGGGCAACTTATGTGTTAACTTATTTTAGTGCATTTAATTTAGATAGTGCAGACGGAGAAATGACAGTATCTGTTTTAGTGCCTACAACGGGTTCTTATACAGAATCTTTGTTAGCAGAGAACATTATTGCGTCTAGAACGGATACTGGTTCAGGTAGAGTTGCAGATGTTTTTAAAAAACACGCAATTACATTTGAGGCAGGAGACAATGAAACTGTTATCATTTATGGACGAAATAAAAATGATGAAATAAGAATAGATTCATTTGATATAATAGTTAAACAATAATTTAAATCTAAAATTAGATATTATGATTTATAAATTTATTAAAAAATTTAATAGAAGTGTTTTGGCACTATCTTTTATACTTTTAGGTTTTGTGTCTTGTTATGATAATGGGTACGAAGAATTTGTGCCACCAACAGGAAACATAAATAACATTCAACCTAGCACGCTTTTTACTACAAGTACAGATGCAAACGATAATTTAACCATGGTGTTTAGAAGTTATTCTACAGATGCAGCTTCTTATTTGTGGGATTTTGGAGACGGAACCTCATCTACAGAGGCAAATCCAGATTATACCTATGCAAAAGGTGGTGAGTATAAAGTAAAATTAACCACTACAAGTACAGATGGTTTGGTTGCTGTAGATTCATCTATAGTTGCACCGGTTTTTGTAGATTTTAACTTTACAAGTGTAGATTCTAAAGTAACTTTCGAAAATTTAACTTCTGGTGCAAAATCATTAGTTTGGAGTTTTGGAGATGGTGAAACAGTAACATGGGAATCTGAAGATACAGAGTTAGATGCAGATTATAATCCTGCTTACATTTATAAAACCGCAGATACATTTGTAGCTACTTTAACGGTAACTACTTTTTTAGATGTAGAAGTTTCAGTTTCTAAAAATATAGAAGGATTGGTGTTGTCTACAGTGCCAGATTTTACTTTTGATGTTAATAGTTTAGAGGTTCAATTTACAGATGCTTCTTTATTTGCGGTGTCTTATAGTTGGGATTTTGGAGATGGAACGTCTTCAACAGAATTAAACCCTAAACATACTTATGCAACAAAAGGAACTTATAATGTAACTTTAACAACAACTAATGAAGCTGGTGTTTCTCAAAGTATAACTCAAGGAGTGCCAGTTGGAGGTGTAGATGCTACCTTTGCAGCTGTAATTTTGAATGGTACTATAGATGAATGGGTACCAGGTGTTTATCATAAAGATGATAATAATGACGCTTGGGAACCAGTTCCTCCTTCTAAATTTAAAAACGGTCAAGAAAGTCCGTATGCTTGGTCTAATTCAGATCTTAAATCTAATGCAGGTATTAAGGCGGCAGGTATTACAACATCAGAAAATACTGGTACACATGCTTTAAAGTTTAGTGGAGCAGAACGTAGAGCATATCAACCTTTTAAGGTTGAGGTTGGAGTAGAGTATACTATTTCTATGTTTGTTAGAACAGAAACTACAGATGATTTTACAATATATATGCTTAATAATGAGGTTTCTGATGAAAGTGATTTAACTGGTAATAGTGATGCTGTTTATGTTGTTTCAGGAAATGATAATAAATACAAAGAATATACTTTTACTTTTAAAGCAACTACAGAAACAGCAGTGTTTTATGCTGTACCATTTAGTGGAATTAGTAGTTCTAGTGAGGTGTATTTAGATGATATTAGTATTACTACACCTGGTTTTTAACTCTTAGAATGAATGTTATATTATTTTAAGTGTAATTTATATTGCCTTAAATAATAAAATAAGTATAGGCAATTACATGTCTATAAAATATAAATTACACACATTATAAAAATTATAATGTGTGTAATTTTTTTTTGAAAAAAAGATTTAAACTCATTCCTTTTTTTTACCCTCTTTATTTTTTATATCCAATTTTATATAATGGCTATTTTACTTTAGTAATTAGTCTTTTATGAAATAATTAACAAATAGTTTTTTTATTTCAAAAAAAAGCATATATTTGGTCAACCAATTTGGTCAACCAATTTGGTTAACCAGAAATTTTGTTTTGAGATTCTGTAGAACAATAAAACATTAAGTAGTAAGTGTAGCAGTATTTATATTTAAGATGTTCTATTAGATCTCATTATAATTAAAGATTAATGTATTAATTCAAAACAATTCAAAACAATTAACTATGAACTTAAAAATTAAGTTAGTATTTATTGCAATGCTTTTCTTAAGTGCAATTAATTATGCGCAAGAAAGCATTATGGTAAAAGGAAGTGTTACGTCCAAGACAGATGGTGAGCCGATTTTAGGTGCCAACATTATTATTTTAGGGACAACAACAGGAACAAGTACCGATTTTGATGGTAATTACCAATTAAAAGTAAAATCGGGTCAGGAATTAGAGTTTTCTTATTTAGGGTTTACTTCTAAAAAAGTAACTTTTACAGGTCAAAAAACTATTAACATTGTCTTAACTGAAGATGCTAGTTTGTTAGACGAAATCGTAGTAGTTGGTTACGGTACTAGTAAAAAAAGCCATTTAACAGGTTCTGTTTCTAAAATAGGAGGAGAAGATGTTGCTGCTGTACAGGCTGCTCGTGTAGATGATGCATTAGCGGGTAAATTAGCAGGTGTGTTAATTCAAAACCAAGATGGTTCTCCAGGAGCTGCTCCAAAAATTAAAATTAGAGCATCTTCATCTATTTCTGGTAACTCTAACCCATTAATCGTTGTAGATGGATTTCCTATTTCAGGAGGTTTAGAATCTGTTAATTCAAACGATATTAAAAGTTTAGAAATCTTAAAAGATGCGGCTTCAGCTGCAATTTATGGTTCTAGAGGTGCAAATGGTGTGGTTTTAATTACAACTAAAAAAGGAAAATCTGGTAAAGCTAAATTTAGCTATAATGCTTACACAAGTATATCTAGTAAGTATAGAGATAATATACTTAAATCAGGTCCAGAATGGGCTGCATTTTCTAGAGAACAAATTGCTGCAGGTAAATGGGATTTATCTCAAATTGATCCAGAATTTGTAGAGTATAGATTAAGTGCTTACGAAAATTCACCAGGAGCTATAAGTCCAGAAGATTGGCTTTTTCAAAACGGATCTACAAACAGTCACGATTTTAGTGTAAGTGGAGGTTCTGAAGACATTAGTGTTTTTGCTTCAATTGGGTATCAAGATGCAGAAGGGGTTGTAATTACTCAAGGTTTCGAGAGATTAAATGCACGTTTAAATGTAGATGCTAAATTAGGAGATAAATTTAAAGCAGGAATAAGTTTTAACGGTTTTACCTCTAAAAGAGATATTTTAGGTCATGATATGAGAGATTTATTAAGAGCTACACCTGTATATCCTATCTATCATACTGCAGAATCTATTGCATTTGTACAAGATTTAGATACGAAAGCACAAGCTTTAGGTCTTGATGGTTTTGATAAAGGTTATAGAGGTTCTGGTTATGAAGCAAATAGTATTTATGCTTTAGAGCCAGGTATGGCAGCTCAAGATTGGCATTATGGAAGATCAAATAACGGTATTGGAGGGTCTGGTGATGCAGGACCTGCAGCAAAGTTAGACAATACAGAAAGTTGGGAAAAAACATTTTTTGGTAACGTAAGTTCTTATTTAGAATATCAAATTATAGAAGGTTTAAAAGTTAAAACAGTATTAGGTGGCGATTATAAAGATACGCAAACTTATGATCACAGATTAATTGGGTTTGATTCTAGAGCAAGATCTGCACAAACTTTCAGAGATCAAGTAGATTTAAAGGTAACATCTGTTTTAAGTGAAACTACTTTAAGTTATGTAAAAGAAATTGGAAAGCATGATATTTCTGCCGTTGCAGGTATCGAGTTTCAAACAACAAAATTTAAAGGTACTCGTTTAGATGGTGCTAATGTACCAGACAATGCTATTCTTAATTACAATCTTTTTAATCCAGCAGATATCACGGTAACAGAAAGAGATGAAACTAGAGCTAGAGAGAGTGTTTTTGGTAGAGTTACTTATGCTTATGATGATAAATATTTAGCTTCTGTATCTGTTAGAAGAGATGGGGATTCTCGTTTTGGAGCTAATAAGCAATATGCTGTTTTTCCTGCTGTATCTTTAGGTTGGAATGTACATAAAGAATCTTTTTTACAAGATAGCGAAACATTAAGTAAATTAAAATTAAGATTTAGTACAGGTTCTTTAGGAACAACGTCTTTCTTAGGTTCTTATGATGCATTAAGTCTTTTAGACCCATCAGCAACAATATATGGTACAGGATTTTTAATCCCAGAAAATGTTGCTAATGCAGATTTAACTTGGCAAACAAATACAGAAACAAATTTTGGTGTTGATTTTGGATTTTTAAACAATCGTTTTACGTTTGGTGTAGATTATTATACATCTGATATTAAAGATATCTTAATAAACCAAAGTGTTTCTGAAGTATTAGGTACTTCATCTGTAGTACTTAATTCTGGAGATGTAAGAAGTTCTGGAGTTGAATTTGAATTATCAGCAAAAATATTAAGCAATGATAATTTTTCATGGAGTATGGGAGCTAACTTATCTACTGTTAGTACAGAAATTACAGACTTAGGTGGTTTAGATGAATTACCTCAACAAGTTTACGGGCAAAGTGGTAGAGGTGCTGTTTTTAGAAATTATGTAGGTGGAGAAATTGGTGAAATGTGGGGATTAGAAACTACAGGAGAAGTTGAAATGCTATATTTAGAAGATGGAACAAGAAGCCCTAACAATCAGTCAGGAGAATCTTATGTTGTAGATCAGAATAATGATGGTGTAATTGATAGAACAAGGTCTGTTGAAGATGGAGGTGATTTAGTTAAAATAGGACAAAATACACCAGATTTTTATTGGGGTATGACGCATAATTTAAGCTATAAAGATTGGGATATGTCCTTACAATTTCAAGGATCTCATGGTGCAGAAGTTTATAATGTAGACCCACTTTATTATGGTTCTCAATGGGGAGGAAGATTAGTAGATAGCTTTGATGCTAACAATGATGGAATTGCAGATCATAATGGAATGCATTATGAAGCAAATAGAAATCAAACAGACGCAGCGATACAAGATGCATCTTATATTGCATTAAGAAACTTAACTATTGGTTATACAATTAAAGATGAAATTACTAGTAAAATAGGTTTAAGCTCTGTAAGATTATATGGTGCAGCTACAAACTTACTTTACTTTATGGCAGACAATTATACTTCTTATAACCCAGAAGGTATACAAACTGCAGGAAGTGATTATTTAGGGCCAACAACATCTGGTGCTCAAGTAGGTGCAAGTCCAATTGTAAGAAGTTTTACTATAGGTTTAAATGTTAACTTTTAATTAAAAAAAAATGAAAAAAATATATATATTAATTTTGTCAATGCTTTTTATAACAGCATGTTCGACAGATTTAGATCAAACACCACCAAATTTAGCCGGTGCAGATTCATTAACAGATTATGATGGGGTTTTAAATGCAGCATATTTCTATCAATTAGGTACTGTTACTCCGTTAGCAATTATGGGAGATTTTAGAGCAGACAATGCATTTATGTTCGAAGCTCCATACACAGAGTTTGATACTTATGGTCCTAATTTAACGACTATGGAAGATCAATTCTTTAGACCTTTTTACGCAGCTTCATATAAAACGATATTAAGTGCTAATAATGTAATTGAAAACTCTACTAACGCAACAGAAGTAAGAGAAGCAAAATTTTTAAGAGCCTTAGCATACTTTAAGTTGGTAAAAGTTTTTGGAGCAGTTACTGTAAATTTATCTGCAACTCCAAGTACAACAGATACTTCTATCTTAGTAAGACAGCCTGCTATAGATATTTATAATAATGTAATTATTCCAGATTTAACAGATGCAATGGCATTAGATGCAACAATAGTAGAAGGTAGAGCATCTAAATTTGCAGCGCAAGCTTTATTAGGTAAAGTATATGCTACTATGGGAAATTATGTTAGTGCAGAGCCACATCTTGCAGCTGTTGTAAATGGTGCAGAAAGTGCTGGTATTAGCTTAAAAGAAAACTTTAAAGATATTTTTGGAGCAGCAAATGAAATTGGTAATTCAGAAATTATATTTTCTACACAAGTATCTAGCTCTATAGAAGATGAGTATTCTCCTGCTTCTAACTTTTGGAACTGGTTTGTTGGTGATGATCCAAAATCAGATTATCCAGTAGATCCAGATTTAATTGCAGCTTTTGATGCCAGTGATGCTAGTGGTAATACAGATTTAAGAAGAGAAGTAACTCTTAGTGCAGATGGAAAAACAGCGATAAAGTTTCCAAAAGAGGGAGATTTAGGACCAGAACATGATTGGATTGAAATAAGATTAGCAGATGTTATTTTATTGTATGCAGAAGCTTTAAATGAAAATGGAAGTACTCCTGTGGCAATAACAGCAGCATTAAATCAATTAAATAAAATTAGAAAAAGAGCAGGTTTAACAAATTCTACAGCAATAACTAAAGAAGCAGTTAGAACAGCAATTGCAAATGAAAGAAGATTAGAATTGGCTTTTGAAGGTCATAGATGGTTTGATTTAGTTAGAACAGGTACAGCACAGTCTGTATTAGGTTTTACAGATCCTAATTATTTATTGTTTCCGATTCCTGTTTCTGAAATTTTAGCAACACGTGGAGTAATTACGCAAAACACTGGTTACTAGAGTAGTTAACAAAGTATTTAATTTTGCTGGTATTTTTTACCAGCAAAATTAAAATACAATTTATGTATGTCATTAAGTTCAACAAAAGAGATTTGTTTTTTATATATTTACGCCGTCAAACTGGTTAACCAGTTCTATTATTAAAAATCTAGAATATGAAGTTAGAAGTGCTTACAAAAAATGAAAATCAAAAGGTTCAAAAGGAAATTATTATTGGTATCCGGGATTTAATTAATTATAAAAATTTAGAACCGGGAGACAAGTTACCCTCTGAAAGAATGCTTTCCGAAAAATTTAATGTAAGTAGAAGTAATGTAAGAGAGGCAATTCATAGATTAGAGTTTTATGGTTTGTTAAAATCTAGACCACAAAGTGGAACTTTTGTAGCCAATATAGGTGTTACTGCCTTAAACGGAATGATTGAAGACATTATAAGGTTAGATGAACCAGAATTTAAATCTCTTGTTGAAACAAGAATATTATTAGAATTAAAAACATCAAGATTAGCTGCTTTAAGAAGAACTGAAGGCGATTTGCTTAAATTGAATGAAGCACTTGAAGCATATAAAACAAAAGTAATAAACGGAGAAGATGCTGTACAAGAAGATTTATTGTTTCATTTAGCAATTGCAAAAGCAAGTGGTAATAGCACAATGAATACGTTTATGCTAATTATTACGCCAGAAATTATTACAAATTTCAAGAAACATCATGTGTGTGATGCAGACTTAGCACAAAGAGGAATCAGTGATCATCAAGCTATTTTTGATGCCATCAAAGAAAAGAATCCTCAACTAGCAAAACAAAAAATGAAAGAGCATTTTAAAGAGCTCTATATGTATTGTTATAACGTCTAACATAAATAAGTATATAAATATGAAAGTAAAAGGATTAAGGTGGTTTATTATAGGACTTATCTTTATAGCAACTGTAATCAATTATATTGATAGAAGTGCATTAGCAATTATGTGGGGAAGTAATGACCAGCCAAATTCAATCTCTGGTTCATTAGACCTTACAAAAAGTGATTATGGTTTAATTTTAAATATTTTCATGGTGTTTTATGCACTAGGACAATTATTTTCTGGTAAACTATTTGATAAAGTTGGAACAAGAATTGGTTATGTAATTAGTATTGGTGTTTGGGGGCTATCTTCTTTTCTTCACTCTACTGTTCGTGGTATTGTAGGGCTTACATTCTTTAGAAGTACATTAGGTCTTTCTGAAGCTGGTAACTGGCCAGGGGGAGTTAAAAGTAATGCAGAATGGTTTCCTATTAAAGAACGTGCCATTGCACAAGGATTATTTAATGCCGGTGCTTCTATTGGTTCGGTAATTGCGCCGCCATTTATTGCTACATTATATGTTGCTTTTGGTTGGAGAACTAGTTTTATGGTAGTGGGGTCTTTTGGTTTACTTTGGATTATTCCTTGGTTATTAATTAATAAAGCAGGACCAAAAAAACACCCTTGGATTACTCCAGAAGAACAAAAATATATTTCAGAAGGTCAAAGTCAAGCAGATCAAAATGCAACAGCAGATACAAAAGGTAAAAGCTTAAAAGAAATTCTTTCTCATAGAGAATCTTGGGCAATTGTTGTAGGGCGTTTCTTTTTAGAACCAATTTGGTGGTTATTTGTAGGTTGGATGCCTCTTTACTTGGCAGATGTTTACGGTTTTAATGTAAAAGAAGTGGGTATGTTTGCTTGGGTGCCTTATGTAGGTGCTGCTCTAGGTAGTATTGCAGGTGGATATGTCTCAGGACAAATTATATCAAAAACAAATTCAATTGATAGAGGACGAAAATTAACAATATTAATTGGTGGAGTTATCATGTTCTTAGGCTTAGTTGCTACAGTGTTATTTGGTGATTCGCCAGAGCGTTTTGTTGCAATTGTATTTTTTGTATTATTTGGTTTTCAGTTTGCAATTGGTAACGTACAAACATTACCAAGTGATTTATTTAGCGGTAAATCTGTAGGATCATTAGCTGGTTTAGCAGGTATGGTTGGTGTGTTTTCTGTAATATTGATGAACTTTTTAGTGCCAATAATTCAAGAAAAATTTTCTTACACGCCAATATTTGTTGCTATTGCTGCATTTGTGCCATTAGGTTTAGGAGCCATTTATTATTTCGCACGAGAAATAAAATCAGTAGAAGAATAAAGAATAAAAATTAATAAAAACAATAATTATAATATAAAGTCATGAGTAAAATAGAAAATAAAGTTGCTGTAATTACAGGAGCTACAGGAGGAATAGGTTTTGCAGTTGCAAAAAGATTAGGAAAAGATGGTTATACTGTAATTTTAAACGGTATTGAAGATGAAGCAGGAGCTGAAAGAGTTAAGGAATTAACTGCAGAAGGAATTACTGCTGAGTATTATGGTTTTGACGTTACTAAAGATGAAGAAGTAACAGCAAACATTACTAAGATTGGTGAGAAATATGGTAAAATTGATGTTTTAGTTAACAACGCTGGTGGTTTAGGTGGTAGATCTAGATTTGAAGAAATGACTACTGAATTTTACAGATTTGTTATGGCTTTAAACCTTGATTCTGCATTTTTTGCATCTAGAGCAGCAATTCCATTTTTAAAGAAAAGTGAAAATGCATCTATCATAAACTATACATCTAACGCAGCTTGGAATGCAGGTGGACCAGGAGCTGGAATTTATGGAACATCTAAAGCAGGTGTACATGCAATAACAAGAGCTTTGGCAAAAGATTTAGCAGAATATGGTATTAGAGTAAACGCAGTATCTCCGGGTACAATTGATACTCCTTTCCATGCTCAAATTAAAGCTACTAAACCAGAAGTGTTTGCTTCTTGGGCTAATAGCATTATGTTAGGTAGATTAGGGCAACCAGAAGATGTTGCAGGTGTTGTAGCTTTCTTAGCAAGTAAAGATGCTGCTTTTATTACTGCAGAAACTATCCAAATTGGTGGTGGTCAAGCATTAGGTATCTAATTAAAATTTTATTGGGGATTCCACATTTATTTAAAACCGTTTTGTAATTTTTTACAAAACGGTTTTTCTTTTTAAATGATTATTGATAACAAAAAAGCCTTTAGAAAATGAATTCTAAAGGCTTTCTTTATTTTAATACAGAAGTTTCTATAATTTAAAAGCTTCTTTTATAGCGTCAACATAATCTAGTTTTTCCCAAGTAAAAGTTTCTACTTCCTCAGAAATAGTTTCTCCCATTGGGTTTGTAAATGTAACTGTTTTTACTTCTGGTGTTCTACCCATGTGACCATAAGCAGCAGTTTCAGAATAAATAGGTGATCTTAATTTTAAACGTTTTTCAATAAAGTAAGGACGCATATCAAAAATAGATTCTACTATTTTACTAATTGCTCCGTCAGATAAATCTACGGTTGCAGTACCATAGGTTTCAACATTAATACTTGTTGGTTTAGCAACACCAATTGCATAAGAAACTTGTACTAAAACTTCTTTACAAAGTCCGGCAGCAACCAAGTTTTTAGCAATGTGTCTTGTTGCATAGGCTCCAGATCTATCTACTTTAGAAGGATCTTTTCCAGAAAAAGCTCCACCACCATGTGCACCTTTTCCTCCATACGTATCTACAATAATTTTTCTTCCTGTTAAACCAGTATCTCCATGAGGTCCACCAATTACAAAAACACCTGTTGGGTTAATGTGGTAAGTAATGTTATCTGTAAATAATTTCTGAATATGAGCAGGTAATTTAGCAACCACTCTAGGAATTAAAATTTCAACAATGTCTTTTTTAATTTTTGCTAACATCACATCATCAGACTTGTCAAAATCATCATGTTGTGTAGAAATTACAATAGCATCAATTCTCTGTGGCACGTTATCGTCAGAATATTCTATAGTAACCTGACTTTTAGCATCTGGTCTTAAGTAAGGGATGTCTTTGTTTTCTCTTCTTAGTTCAGCTAGCTCAATTAATAATCTATGAGACAATTCTAACGCTAAAGGCATGTAGTTTTCTGTCTCATCAGTTGCGTAACCAAACATCATTCCTTGGTCTCCTGCACCTTGATCTTCTGGGTTTGCTCTATCAACACCTTGGTTAATATCTGGAGATTGCTCGTGGATGGCAGATAAAACTCCACAAGAGTTTCCGTCAAACATATAAGCTCCTTTTGTGTAACCAATTTTGTTAATTACATCTCTAGCAATTTTTTGAACATCTAAATATGTTTTAGATTTTACTTCTCCTGCTAAAAATACTTGACCTGTTGTTACCATTGTTTCACAAGCAACTTTACTTGTTTTATCAAATGCTAAAAAGTTATCGATTAAAGCATCAGAAATTTGATCTGCAATCTTGTCTGGGTGTCCTTCAGAAACACTTTCTGAGGTAAATAAATATGACATAATAAATCTTCTTTTATAGTATTAAAAATGATTCCTTAATGCATAGCAAAAAGGGTTCTTTAAAATTTGTCTATCCTGTGTAAACAGGAATAAAGAAAAATAAAAAGAGATTGCATTGGTCGCTAAAAGTAGTAGAAAATTACTGCTTTAGCATTTTTTGTTTCGGCAGATAAAAAAAATCTGCGTCAGAGGTTGCAATCAGTTCAAATTTTTCCTCTTAAATTCTTTGCAAAGTTACATTATAAATTTACATATCATAACTTTTCATAATAATATTTTATTATGGTATTATCAATAAAATAGAACAGGCTGTTTATAATTTATTTGATAAAGATAAAACAGCGTCTTTTTATGTGATATTTCTATTTATTTAAAAATAAATTGATTTTTACTTGGATATTAAATTTTTCTAAGCATATATTTGCATTCACGAAGTTCAATAACTTATTGAAATGTTATCAAGAAAGGCGGAGGGATTAGACCCATTGAAACCTTAGCAACCCTTTAGCAATAAAGAAGGTGCTACATTCTACCCAATTATTTTTACGATTGGATAGATAACAAAAACGAAATTTCCTGTTCTGGAAAGTTCAATTTTCTTAATAACATTTTTCTAGTAAGTACATCAACAAAGTTGATGCATTTGACTTTTGGTTTAATCATTTATTAACTCAAAAAAAAATAGAAAAATGAGTACGTACAAATTAGCAACAAACGCATTACATGCAGGACATGATGTAACACAAAATGGAGGAACAAGAGCAGTTCCTATTTATCAAACATCATCATATGTTTTTAACAACTCAGAACATGCTGCAAATCTTTTTTCATTAAAAGAATTAGGATTTATTTACACACGTTTAAATAACCCAACAAACCAAATTTTACAAGATCGTTTGGCAGCTGTAGAAGGCGGAATCGGAGCGGTAGTTTTTGCATCTGGTACAGGGGCAATTGCAACAGGTTTGTTAACGCTTTTAAAAGCAGGAGATCATATTGTGGCTTCTAGCAGTTTATATGGTGGAACCTATAATTTATTAAGTGTTACCTTACCAAGATTAGGTATTACAACTACGTTTGTAGATGCATCTAACCCAGCAGAGTTTAAAAAAGCTGTTCAAGATAATACTAGAGCATTTTTTGTAGAGTCTTTAGGGAATCCTAAATTAGATGTTTTAGATTTAGAAGCAATTTCTGTAGAGGCTAAAGCAGCTGAGGTTCCTTTTATTGTAGATAATACAGTGGCTACACCAGCATTATTAAACCCAATTAAACACGGAGCAAATATTGTAATTCATTCTTTAACAAAATATATTGGCGGACAAGGAACGTCTTTAGGAGGTGCTATTATTGATGCAGGAACTTTTAACTGGGCAAATGGTAAGTTTCCAGAATTTACAGAACCTTCTGCAGGTTACCATGGTTTAAAATATCATGAAGCTCTAGGTGCAGCAGCGTTTACTTTTAAATTAATTTTAGAAGGTTTACGTGATTTTGGTGCAGCTTTAAGTCCAACAAACGCTTTTAATATCATTCAAGGTTTAGAGACTTTACCAGTTAGAATTAAACAACATTCAGAAAATGCATTGGCATTAGCTACTTGGTTAGAAGCGCAAGAAGAGGTGGCTTGGGTAAATTACCCTGGTTTAGCTAGCAGTAAATACAAAACGTTAGCAGATAAATATTTGCCAAAAGGGCAAAGTGGTTTGGTAACTTTTGGTGTAAAAGGAGGTTTTGAAGCAGCTAAAGTAATTGCAGATACTACAAAAGTATTTTCTTTATTAGCTAATATTGGTGATACAAAATCATTAATTATTCATCCAGCTAGTACAACACATCAACAATTAGATGAGGCTGCACAAGCAAGTGCAGGTGTTAGTCAAGATTTAATTAGATTGTCTGTTGGTATAGAAGATTTAGAAGATTTAAAAGCAGATTTAAAAGCAGCTTTTTCAAAAATATAATAAATAGGTCTCTTTGAGTGCAGTCGAAAGGTTGTTTTTGTATTAGAACAAATGAGTTCTTGACTGCGCTCTAACAGACACATAAATTTAAAATTTAGCCAATAATTGAAACATCAACTAGAACATATCAAAATAAAAGATTTTACCACAGAAACGGGTGCTTTAATTTCTGAAATGAACTTGAGTTATCAAGTTTTTGGTCAAGAATTAGGAGATGCTCCTATTATTTTAATTAACCATGCATTAACGGGTAATAGTGATGTTGCTGGTAAAAATGGTTGGTGGATTGATATTGTTGGTAAAGATAAGGCTATAAATACCGATGTTTATACCATTTTATCTTTCAATATTCCTGGAAATGGGTTTGATGGTTTTTTGATTGATAATTATAAAGATTTTATAGCAAGAGATGTTGCGAGAATTTTTTTACAAGGATTATCAGTTTTAAAAATTGATAAACTATTTGCTTTAATAGGCGGGTCTTTAGGAGGCGGAATTGCTTGGGAAATGATGGTTTTAAATAGCCAATTAACCAAACACTTTTTGCCAATTGCAACCGATTGGAAATCTACAGATTGGTTAATTGCAAATTGCCAGATTCAAGAACAGTTTTTAGTAAATTCTAGCAATCCTGTACATGATGCGCGTATGCACGCAATGTTGTGTTACAGAACACCAGAGTCTTTTAAAGAGCGTTTTCATCGTTCTAAAAAAGATAATTCAGATATTTTTGATGTAGAAAGTTGGTTGTTGCATCACGGTAAAAAGCTGCAAGAACGGTATCAATTATCTTCTTACAAGTTAATGAATCAATTATTAAAAACGATTGATGTTACTGTTGGGGGAAAAAAAGATATTGAAATTTTAGATAAAGTGAATGCTAATATTCACATTATTGGGGTAGATTCTGATTTATTTTTTACTGCGGAAGAAAACAGAGAAACGCATAAAAAGTTAGCATTAACAAAAGATAATGTTACGTATAATGAAATAAACTCTGTGCATGGTCATGATGCTTTTTTAATGGAATATGACCAATTACAGAAAATTATTGAGCCTATTTTTAATAAGGATTATAGAGAAAAGAAGATGAAAGTTTTAAAATTTGGAGGAAAATCTTTAGCCAATGGCAAAGGATTAGAAAATGCAATAGAAATTATTGCAAGTAAATATAAAGCCGGTATAAAAATTACAGTTGTTGCTTCTGCAAGAGGGAATTCTACAAACGAGTTGGAAGCTATTTTAGATAAGGCGGCATCAAAAAAAGAATATAAAACCAAGTTTGATAAGTTTAAAGAATATCAACTAGCACCAAATAGTGCTGTTGATTTTTCTGAAGAATTTTCGAAATTAGAAACCATTTTTGAAGGTGTTTCTTTATTGGGAGATTATAGTCAGAAAATT
The DNA here is from genome assembly GCF_038024105.1 of Polaribacter butkevichii. Lineage (NCBI taxonomy): Bacteria > Pseudomonadati > Bacteroidota > Flavobacteriia > Flavobacteriales > Flavobacteriaceae > Polaribacter > Polaribacter butkevichii. Next base: position 1,833,635 of record NZ_CP150661.1, on the reverse strand, counting down.
AAAGATGAAGTTTTAGCACAAGGCGAACTATTATCTGTAAAATTATTGGCAAGTTTATTAGAAAAAGAACAAATTTCTGCAAATGCAGTAGATTCTAGATCTTTAATTATTACGGATGAAAATTTTGGAAATGCACAACCTATTACAGCGGTTTCTAAAGAAAATGTAATTAGTTATTTTAAAGAGCATGACAAGATTATTAATATTGTTTCTGGTTTTATTGCATCAAACAAAAAAGGAGAAACCACTACTTTAGGTAGAAACGGTAGTAATTATACAGCTGCTTTATTAGCAAATTATTTAGATGCAGATGAGTTGCAGAATTACACACACGTTAGTGGTATTTTTACGGCCAACCCAGATTTAGTAGCAGATGCTAAAAAAATAGAACAATTATCGTTTTCAGAAGCGAATGAATTGGCCAATTTTGGAGCAACTATTTTACATGCAAAAACCATTATTCCTTTATTAGAGAAAAACATCAATCTTAGAATTTTAAATACATTTAATAAAGAAGATAAAGGAACTTTAATTACGGCAGAATCATCTGCTAAGGGAATTAAATCTATTTCTACAATAGAAAACGTTGCTTTGCTGAATTTTGAAGGTAGAGGTTTGTTAGGTAAAGTTGGTGTTGATGCACGTATTTTTAAAACTTTAAGTGATCGGAATATTAGTATTAGCATTATTGCGCAAGGTTCTTCAGAAAGAGGAATTGGGTTAATTATTGATGCAGATAAAGCACAAGAAGCAGTTGCGGCTTTAGAAAGAGAATTCGAAAATGATTTTTATTCGCAAGATGTAAATCATATTTCAATTGTAAATAATGTGGCTGTAATTTCTATTATTGGTCAAGATTTAAGTGAGTTTCATCATCCTTATAATGCCTTAATTAAAAACCAAATTGTACCTGTCTTATTCAACAATACGGTAACAGGTAAAAATGTAAGTTTGGTGGTTAGAAAAGATCAATTGCATAAAGCCGTAAATGTAATTCATGGTCAGGTTTTTGGAGTGACCAAAAAAATAAACATTGCCGTTTTTGGAAAAGGTTTGGTTGGAGGAACCTTAATTGATCAAATTATAGAAAACACACAATCTGTTTTAGAAAGAAGAAAACTACAATTAAACGTTTTTGCAGTAGCAAACTCTAAAAAAGTATTGTTAAAAAAAGACGGAGTTTCTAAAGATTGGAAACAGAATTTGTTAGAAAAAGGAGAAGAAAATGTAAATGTTGATGACATTATTGCTTTTGCAAAGGCCAATCATTTCGAAAATTTAATAGCAGTAGATAATACAGCAAGTGTAAATTTTGTAAGTAATTATATTCCTTTTATTGAGGCAGGTTTCGATTTGGTGTCTTGTAATAAGATAGCCAATACGTTGTCTTTCGATTTTTACAAAGAAGTAAGAGCTAAATTAAAAGAATACAAAAAGCAATACTTGTACGAAACAAATGTTGGTGCAGGTTTGCCTTTAATTGATACGATTAGATTGTTACATGAATCCGGAGAGAATATCACCAAAATTAGAGGTGTTTTTTCTGGGAGTTTAAGTTATTTATTTAATAATTTTTCAGCTAAAAATGCTCCTTTTTCAGAAATATTAAAAGAAGCTATTGATAAAGGTTTTACAGAACCAGATCCTAGAGAAGATTTAGGAGGAAATGATGTCGCTAGAAAATTACTGATTCTTGCAAGAGAGTTAGAATTAGAAAACGAATTTGATGAAGTTGAAATTAAAAATTTAATTCCAGAAAATTTAAGAGGTGGTTCTGTTGCCGATTTTTTAGGTAATTTAGAACTATTGAATGATGAATATCAAACGTTAAAAGAGAATCAACAACCAAATCACGTTTTACGTTATATTGGAGAATTAAGTGGAGATTTATCACAAAATAAAGGTAACTTAGAGGTAAAGTTAGTGTCTACAGAACAAAGTACTCCTTTGGGTTCGTTAAAAGGTTCTGATGCCATTTTTGAAATTTATACAGAATCTTACGGAGAACAACCAATTGTAATTCAGGGAGCAGGAGCGGGAGCAAGTGTAACGGCAAGAGGTGTTTTTGGGGATATTTTAAGATTAGCAAAACATAATAATTAAAACAATAGGCAGTTTTCAGTTAGCAGTATTCAGTCAATCACGATTATCTAAAAATAGTCAAGAAAAAAGAGACAAGTGTATAGATTAACTTGTCTTTGTTCTTGATTCTAAAAGCGATAGCGGTCTAACAATCTAATAAACAATGAGCAAACATTTCGAAACAGAAGCAATTAGAAAACAAACAGAAAGAAGTCAGTTTTCTGAACATTCTACACCATTATATTTAACATCAAGTTTTGTTTTTGATGATGCAGAAGACATGCGTGCATCCTTCGCAGAAGAAAAAGAACGTAATTTATACAGTCGTTTTACAAACCCAAATACCACAGAGTTTGTAGATAAAATTGTAGCGATGGAAGGAGCAGAGGCAGGTTATGCTTTTGCAACCGGAATGTCTGCAATTTTTTCATCATTTGCAGCTTTGTTAAGTGCAGGAGATCATGTGGTTTCTTGTAGATCTGTTTTTGGTTCTACACATAGTATGTTTACTAAGTTTTTACCAAAGTGGAATATAGAAACCTCTTATTTTAAGGTTGATGAAGTTGATTTGGTAGAAAGCTTAATTAAAGAAAATACAAAGATTCTTTATATAGAAACACCAACAAACCCTGCTGTAGATATTTTAGATTTGGATTTAATTGGTAAAATTGCTAAAAAGCACAACCTTATTTTTATTGTTGATAATTGCTTTGCAACACCTTACATTCAGCAGCCTATAAAATTCGGAGCAGATTTAGTAATACATTCTGCAACTAAATTAATTGACGGACAAGGAAGAGTTTTAGGAGGTGTAACAGTTGGTAGAGCAGATTTAATGCGAGAAATTTATCTTTTTGCAAGAAATACGGGGCCAGCAATGTCTCCTTTTAATGCTTGGGTTTTATCAAAAAGTTTAGAAACGTTATCTATTAGAGTAGAAAAGCATTGTGAAAATGCTTTAAAAGTGGCTGCTTTTTTAGAGAGCAATGAAAATGTTGAGTTTGTGAAATACCCATTTTTAAAATCGCATCCTCAATATAAAGTAGCTAAAAATCAAATGAAATTAGGAGGGAATATTGTTGCTTTCGAAATTAAAGGCGGAATTGAAGCTGGAAGAAAATTTTTAGATGCTATAAAAATGTGTTCATTATCTGCAAATTTAGGAGATACAAGAACAATTGTAACACATCCATCTTCTACAACACATGGAAGATTGTCTTTAGAAGATCGTTTAGAAGTTGGTATTACAGATGGTTTGGTGCGTGTTTCTGTAGGTTTAGAGCATGCAGATGATATTATTGCTGATATTAAACAAGCTTTAGATTTATAATTAATGATAAAAAAAACATGACCTGCAGAGGTAATTAAATCTGTAGGTCATGTTTTTTTTGCTTAAAAAAGTTTATCCTACTATTTTAGTATAGTAATTCTATTAAATTATGTAGTTTTGTAGTATGCTATCAAAAAAAACAAAATACGGAATTAAAGCGCTTACTTATTTAGCAAGACAGGAACATAAAACGCCTGTTTCTATTTCTATTATATCTAAAAGTGAAAACATTTCTTTAAAATTTTTAGAAAGTATTTTGTTAACACTTCGTAAAAACGGATTATTAGCTTCTAAAAAAGGAAAAGGTGGTGGTTACTATCTTTTAAAAGAGCCTAATGAGATTCAAATGACAACGGTTATGAGAATTTTAGATGGTCCTATTTCTATGATTCCGTGTGTGAGTCTTAATTTTTATGAGAAGTGTGATGATTGCCCTGATGAAAAAGCTTGCTCTGTGCATAAATTGATGGCTCAGGTTAGAGATAGTTCTTTACAGATATTTAAAAACACAACTTTGGCAGATTTATGTAACTGCTAAAAACATCCTTTTAATTACTTTTATTATTGTCTTTACCAAGAATAAACAGCCAATTAATGGTTCTTTTTATTGGTAGGTGTCTTTGCGTTTTTTACTTATAATTAAGTTTTTACAATCACTTTATATAATTTCTATTACTATATCCTTGTAGTGGTTAAAAATTCATAAATTTTACACCTTTTTTTTATTAATCTACTAAATCTATAGGGTTTAAGTAATTTTTAAGATTTTATCTCGACTTTTTATATAGAATTGATGTATGTTTGCATACCCTACTAAAGCAGTAGGATAATTATTTGAATTAATTTTTTTTATGATTTTAGACCAAATCATTTTTAGCAAAAAAGCACAGAGTAAAGGTTTTGAGAAAGATAAGTCTTCCGAAAAACCTTTGCGAAGTGTGCTAAAGGCATTAAGTTGGAGAGTTGTTGGAACGTTAGATACCTTAATAGTATCTTATATTTTAACAGGGGAAATTGCCCTGGCAACTTCAATAGCATCAGTAGATTTTGTAACAAAACTAATTTTGTATTTCTTTCACGAAAGGATATGGAATAAAATAAAATGGGGGAAATAATGAGCCTAGATTTAGATAAAATAAACAAAGACCTTAAAGGTAAAAGTCCAGCAGAAATTATTTCTTGGGCTATTTCTTTTGCAAAAAATCCAGTAATTACAACCAACTTTAGACCTTATGAAGTGGTTATTTTAAAAGCGGTTACGGATGTGAAAAAAGATATTAAAGTAATTTGGTGCGATACAGGTTATAATACCGTACAAACGTATAAGCATGCAGAGGAAATTATAGAAAAATTGAATTTAAATATTCAGTTATATACACCAAAACAAACGGCAGCTCATAGAAATGTAGTTTTAGGAGTTCCTTCAATAGAAGATCCAAAACATGTACTTTTTACAGAGCAGGTAAAGTTAGAGCCTTTTGCTAGGGCAATGAAAGAGCATCAGCCAGATGTTTGGTTTACAAACCTAAGAAAAGGTCAAACAGCTTTTAGAGACAGTATAGATGTTGTTTCTGTAAGCAAAGACGGAATTATAAAAGTAAGTCCTTTTTACAATAGTACAGACGAGGAGTTAGATGCGTATTTGGTAGAAAAAAACTTACCAAATGAGTTTACGTATTTCGATCCAACAAAAGTAGAAAGTAACAGAGAATGTGGTTTACATATCTAAAACATAATTATGAGTAATAAAATAATACAAGTAGATGCTTTAGAAAGTGAAGCAATTTATATTTTTAGAGAAGTTGTAGCGCAGTTTGAAAAACCTGTTCTATTATTTTCTGGAGGAAAAGATAGTATAACTTTAGTACGTTTAGCGCAAAAAGCGTTTTACCCAGCCAAAATTCCTTTCCCTTTAATGCATATTGATACAGGTCATAATTTTCCTGAAACAATAGAGTTTAGAGATCGTTTAGCAAAAGAATTAGGTGTTGAGTTAATTGTAAGAAATGTACAAGACAATATAGATTCTGGTAGAGTAAAAGAAGAAACGGGTAGATATGCAAGTAGAAATATGTTGCAAACAGAAACGTTGTTAGATGCAATTGAAGAGTTTGGTTTTGATGCTTGTATTGGAGGAGCAAGAAGAGATGAAGAGAAAGCAAGAGCAAAAGAAAGAATCTTTTCTGTAAGAGATGATTTTGGTCAGTGGGATGAAAAAAACCAACGTCCAGAAGTATTTGATATGTTAAATGGACGTATCGATTTAGGGCAGAATGTACGTGTTTTTCCAATTTCTAATTGGACAGAATTAGATGTTTGGTCTTACATAGAACAAGAAAATATCGAAATACCATCAATCTATTTTGCACATAAAAGAAAGATTTTTGTACGAGACGGAATGATTTGGTCTGCAGATGATGCCGTTGTTTTTAGAGATGAAGAAGAAGTGGTAGAAGAAAGAATGGTTCGTTTTAGAACTGTTGGAGATATGAGTTGTACAGCAGCTGTTTTATCCGACGCAGTCGATATTGCAAAAGTTGTAGAAGAAATTAGAGATTCTTCAATTTCAGAAAGAGGCGCAAGAATAGATGATAAACGTTCTGAAGCAGCAATGGAGAAACGTAAACAACAAGGATATTTTTAAAATTTGTGAAACAAATTTTATGCTATAAGTTACAAGCTTTAAGCAAGAAACAAATTAGATAATACAAGTTGCCTAAAGCTTATAGCTTGAAGCATAAAGCATTAAAAAATGAAAGTACTAAAAATAGCAACAGCAGGAAGTGTAGATGATGGTAAGAGTACCTTAATTGGTCGTATTTTATACGATACAAAATCATTGACTGACGATAAATTAGAAGCAATAGAAGAAAAAAGTAGACAACGTGGTTTTGACTATTTAGATTTTTCTTTAGCAACAGATGGTTTAGTTGCAGAACGTGAACAAGGAATTACTATTGATGTTGCACATATCTATTTTTCTACACCATCAAAAAGTTTCATTATTGCAGATACACCAGGTCATATAGAGTATACAAGAAACATGGTTACTGGTGCTTCAACAGCACAAGCTTCTATTGTTTTAATTGATGCAAGAAACGGCGTTATAGAACAAACTTACAGACACTTTTTTATCAATAATTTATTGAGAATTAAAGATGTTGTAATTGCTATCAATAAAATGGATTTAGTTGATTTTTCTGAAGAGAAATACAACACAATCAAAAGTGAAATAGAATATTTAGCAAGTAAGAGTGAGTATAAAGGACAAAATTTAACGTTTATACCAATGTCTGCTTTACAAGGAGATAATGTGGTACATAAATCAGAAAATACGCCTTGGTATAAAGGAGAAACTTTAATGCATCATTTAGAGAGATTAGATCTAGATGATATTGCAGATGATTCTCAAACTCGTTTTCCTGTACAAACAGTAATTAGACCTAAAACAGAAGAATATCATGATTTTAGAGGGTATGCTGGTAAAATTTATGGAGGAGATTTAGCTGTTGGAGATGAAATTGCCGTATTGCCTTCTCAAACAAAATCTAAAATTAAAAGTATTAATTTCTTTGATAAAGAATATGAAGTTGCAAAAAGAGGAAGTTCTGTTACTGTTACTTTAGAAGATAATGTAAATGTAAGTAGAGGAGACATGTTGGTAAAAGTAAATGAAGAACCAACAATTGCTAAACAACTAGAAGCAACAATTTGTTGGATGGATAAAGAGCCTTTACAAGCATCACAAAAATATTATATAAAACATGGTGTAAATGATGCGCAAGCAAAAATTACGCAGTTATCTAGTATTATTAAAACCGATTTTTCTGGTATTGAAGAAAATCCTTCGGAATTGGTGTTAAATCAAATTGGTGATATTCAATTAAAATTGAGCAAGCCATTGTTATTTGATTCTTATAAAAATAATAAATCTAATGGATCTTTTATTTTAATCAATCCAAAAACAAACAATACAGTAGGAGTTGGTTTTATAAAATAAACCAATTTACAAACCAACCATTACCACCAACCACCAATATTAAGCCATGCAAAGTTTTAGAACAGAAATAGAAAATCCAATTGTGGAAAGAGATATTATTGAGTTAGCAGATAAAATTGCTGCATTCAATAATCTACAAATAGATGAAGAAAAATTTAGAAGTTTACGTTTAGCTAGAGGAGTTTACGGTCAGCGTCAAGAAGGCGTTCAAATGATTCGTATTAAATTGCCTTATGGTAAAGTAATGAGCAATCAATTACGTAGAATTTCTGATGTTTCTGATGAATATTCTAGAGGTAGATTGCATATTACTACACGTCAAGATATTCAAATTCACTATGTAGATTTACAAAGAACTCCAGAATTGTGGGCAGAATTAGAAAAAGATGATGTTACTTTACGTGAGGCTTGTGGTAATGTTGTAAGAAACGTAACCGCGTCAGAAACTGCAGGTATAGATGTAGATGAACCTTTTGATGTTTCTCCGTATGCAGATGCTTTGTATAAATTCTTTTTACGTAACCCTATTTGTCAAGAAATGGGACGTAAATTTAAAGTGTCTTTTTCTTCTACGGATGAAGATACTGGTTTATCATATTTACACGATTTAGGTTTTATTGCTAAAATAGAAAACGGAGTAAGAGGTTTTAAAGTGATGGTTGCAGGAGGATTAGGTTCTCAACCAAGACATGCAGAAGAATTATATAGTTTTTTACCGGCAGATAAAATCATTCCGGTAATGGAAGGAGTTTTAAGAGTTTTTGATCGTTATGGCGAGCGTAAAAGTAGAGCCAAAGCAAGAATGAAATTCTTACTAAAAGATATTGGTTTAGATGCTTTTAAAAACTTAATTGAAGAAGAACAAAAAGCAATTGAGTTTAAAACGGTTGCTATAGATGCTGATGCTTATGTTGCATCAACACCTGTTTCTGTAAAAGCACCAGAAGTAGTAATTAAAGATCAAGAAGCTTTTGATTTATGGAAATCAACAAACATTATTCCGCAAAAACAAGCAGGATATGTGGCAATCGGAATTAAAGTTTTATTAGGAGATTTTTATACAGACAAAGCACGATTGTTAGCAGATTTAGTAGATAGATATGCTGCTAGAGAAATTCGTTTAACATTGCGTCAGAATATTGTAATTCCTTTTGTAAAGGAAGATTTAGTACCATTTTTCTATCAAGAATTAGAAAAATTAGGTTTTGTAGAGGCAGGTTATAACAAAGCAGTAGATATTACAGCGTGTCCAGGAACGGATACTTGTAATTTAGGTATTGCAAGTAGTACAGGTATTGCCGAAGAGTTAGAAAAAGTAATTGCAGCAGAATATCCTCAATATTTAAAAAGAGAAGATCTTGTTATAAAGATTAGTGGTTGTATGAATGCTTGTGGACAACACAATATGGCAAACATAGGTTTTCAAGGAATGACAGTAAGAACGCCAGATAAATTGGTAGCGCCAGCGTTACAAGTTTTATTAGGTGGTGGAAACTTAGGAAACGGAAATGCATTATTTGCAGATAAGGTAGTAAAAGTACCAAGTAAAAGAGGACCAGAAGCATTGCGTAGAATTTTTAACGATTTTGAAGCAAATGCTAATGGAAAATCATTTGTAGAGTATTATAAAGTAACAGGAGAACGTTATTTTTATGATTTATTAAACGATTTACAAGATGTAACTAATTTAACTCAAGAAGATTTTATCGATTGGGGAGAAGAAGAAAAATACGTAAAAGAAATTGGTATAGGAGAGTGTGCAGGAGTAGTAATTGATTTAATTGCAACGTTATTTTTTGAAAGTGACGAAAAAATTGAAAATGCTAAAGAAGCTTTTGAAAATAAAGTGTATTCTGGCGCTATATACTACGCGTATCAATCTATTGTAAATTCTGCAAAGGCCTCATTATTAGCTGCAGATAAGAAAACAAATACCCATGCAGGTATAGTATCTCAATTTGATGAAGAGTTTGTTTCTACAGAAAAAATAGATTTAGGGTCTACTTTTGCCGAATTGATATATCAAATCAATAAATTTGCGCCAACAGCAGAGTTTGCTGAGAAGTATATAAATGATGCAAATACGTTTTTACAAAAAGTAAGAGCTTTTAGAAATGCAGAAACAGCAATTGCATAATAAGCAATAAAGGAATAAGATGAGTATTAAAACACCAAAGTTAACCGTTGTAGGCGCAGGCCCTGGAGACGTAGATTTAATCACAGTAAAAGCCATTAAGGTTTTAAAAACTGCTGATGTAGTATTATATGATGCTTTGGTAAATGAAGAACTCTTAGCGTATATAAATCCGGAGGCAGAACAAATTTTTGTAGGTAAACGAAGAGGGTGTTACACGTATCAACAAGAACAAATTAATGAGTTAATTGTTGCACGTGCAAAAGCTAGCGGACATGTGGTTCGTTTAAAAGGTGGAGATCCTTTTATATTTGGTAGAGGTGCAGAAGAAATGGAGTATGCAGCTAATTTAGGTTTAGAGGTTGCAGTTGTTCCTGGTATTTCATCATCGTTGGCAGTGCCAGCATATCAAAATATACCTTTAACAAAACGAGGAAGTGCAGAAAGTTTTTGGGTAATTACAGGAACCACTAAAGATCATAAAATATCTAATGATATTGAGTTGGCTGCAAAGTCTAACGCAACTATTGTTGTTTTAATGGGAATGAGTAAATTGCCTCAAATAGTAAAATTATTTCAGGCAGAAGGTAAAAATAATTTACCTGTAGCAATTATTCAAAGAGGAACTACTTCTAGAGAAAAAGTAGGAATAGGAACCGTAGATACAATCGAAAAAATTGTTGCAGATAATGAATTGAAAAATCCGGCAATTATTGTGTTAGGAGAAGTTGTAAAACATAGAGACCTGTTAAATAAAGTTAGAGAAAAAGAGGCTTTAAATAGGTTGCTATAATAATTAATAAAGGTGAAGGAAAAGGTTAACAGATCTATAAGGGTTACAAAATATGTAGTCTATAAAGAAACTTCCTTTAATTATAAAGAAGGCTTTTGGTCTTTTATAGGGGCTTTTTTTGGGATAGGATTAATTGCATTTATACAATCGTTTTATTTATCTGATGTAGAAAATGTGTTTTTAATTGGTTCGTTTGGGGCTTCTTGTGTTTTAATATACGGAGCAGTACAAAGCCCTTTGGCACAACCAAGAAATTTAATAGGCGGTCATGTATTATCTGCCTTTGTAGGTGTAACAGTATATAATTTAGTGCCAAACATTATTTGGATTGCGGCTCCATTAGCAGTTTCACTTTCAATTATTGTAATGCAGTGTACAAAAACGTTACATCCACCTGGTGGAGCAACAGCATTAATAGTGATTATTGGTACAGAAAAAATTAAATCATTAAGTTATATGTACGTTCTGTCGCCAGTATTAACAGGAACACTTATTTTATTTTTAGTAGCTCTTGTTGCTAATAATATGAATAAAAATAGAGTTTATCCTTCTAGCGGAAAGTACGTAAACGGGGTAAGAAAAAGAGTATTAAAAATTGGAAGCTAAATTAAATGACGATAGAAAGAAATAATTTATATCCTATTTTTTTAAAAACAAAAAACCTTCAAGTTTTAATTGTTGGAGGAGGTTTTGTGGCAGAAGAAAAATTAAATTTCTTGTTAAAATCGAGTCCAGATGCAAATGTAACCATGGTTTCGCCTATGTTTAGAGAAGGAACCAAAATTTTAGCAGCAAAAGGAAACGTAAAATTTATCAACGAAAAATATCATAAACGTTACTTAAAAGGAAAACATATTGTTGTAGCAACAACAGATATTCCTACAGTAAATGAAAAGGTGTATAAGCATTGTAGAAAGCGAAGTATTTTGGTAAATGTAGCAGATAATCCACCGTATTGCGATTTTTATATGGGCGGAATTGTTACCAAAGGAAATGTAAAAGTAGCTATTTCTACCAACGGAAAATCGCCAACAACAGCCAAAAGATTACGTCAGTTTTTTGAGGATGTAATTCCAGAAAATGTAGACGATTTGGTAAAGAATTTAAACGAATTTAGAAAAACAATAAAAGGAGATTTCGAACAAAAAGTGGAAACGCTAAACGAATTCACCAAAGGATTAATAGAGAAAAAAGAATCTTAAGATGATTACAACAGATATACTAATTATTGGAGCAGGACCAACAGGGTTATTTACCGTTTTTGAAGCAGGTTTATTAAAACTAAAATGTCATTTAATTGATGCATTACCACAACCAGGTGGGCAGTGTTCTGAGATTTATCCAAAGAAACCTATTTATGATATTCCAGCATATCCAGAGATTTTAGCAGGAGATTTAACGCATAAATTAATAGAACAAACAAAACAATTTGAACCTGGTTTTACATTAGGTGAAAGAGCCGAAACTATTGATAAACAAGAAGACGGAACTTTTATTGTTACGACCAATAAAGGAACAAAACATCATGCTAAAATTGTAGCAATTGCGGGTGGTTTAGGGTCTTTTGAACCAAGAAAACCATTAATACCTAATATTGCAGATTTTGAAGATAAAGGGGTAGAGTATATTATTAAAGAACCAGAATTATATAGAGATAAAAAAGTAGTGATTTCTGGAGGTGGAGATTCTGCTTTAGATTGGGCAATTTTCTTATCGGATGTTGCTTCAGAAGTAACTTTAATTCACCGAAGAAACGAGTTTAGAGGCGCTTTAGATTCTGTAGAAAAAGTACAAGAATTAAAGAATTTAGGAAAAATTAGAATGATAACTCCTGCAGAGGTAAAAGGAATTGTTGGTACAGATAAAGTAACAGGCGTAGCTGTAGAGAAAAAAGGAGAAGATGCCTTTATTATAGATACAGATCATTTTATTCCTTTATTTGGGTTGTCTCCTAAATTAGGTCCTATTGCAAATTGGGGATTAGAAATTGAAAAAAATGCAATTAAAGTAAACAATGCATTAGATTATCAAACAAATATTCCAGGAATTTATGCCATTGGTGATGTAAACACCTATCCAGGAAAATTAAAGTTGATTTTATGTGGTTTCCACGAAGCAACATTAATGTGTCAAAGTGCTTACAAACGTATTTTTCCGAATAAAAAGTATGTAATGAAATACACAACAGTAGGTGGAGTAGATGGTTTTGATGGAACAAGAAAAGAAGCGCCAAAGGCTGTTGTAAAAGCTATAGAGTAATTAAAGTTTTACACGCTGTAAGGTTTTAAAAGTCTTGCAGTGTGTAAAAAAGGTTTTCAGAATTTAAATCCTTTTTAGTTATCACTAATTTTTGTTTGGTTTACGTAACTTTGCAGAAAGAATATTTAAAATAAAAGAGTAGATGCAAGACATCAATATAAAAATAACTGATAGAAATGGTGTAACGCATGATGTTGTTGCGCCTACAGATATGGCAATGAATCTTATGGAAGTGGTTCGTTCTTACGAATTAGCAGAAGAGGGTACTATTGGTATTTGTGGTGGAATGGCTATGTGTGCTTCTTGCCAGTGTTACGTAAATTCAGATCATGAATTGCCAGAAATGACAGATGATGAAGATGCTATGTTAGCAGAAGCATTTAATGTAGAAGACAATAGTAGATTAGGCTGTCAGATACAAATGACACCAGAAATGGAAGGATTGGAAGTTACATTAGCTCCAGAAATTTAAGGGCTAAGAATGAAGCAAACAGAAGAAAAAATAGTGTTTAAAGATTACAGCATGTGTTTAAGAGATGCTGTAGAAACGTTTACCAAAGATATTATCAATAATTTATTTGATGCAAATCATTTGGCGGAAAAAGGTGCGCAAACAAAACATAGATTTCTAAAAATTTTAGAGCGATTATCCATTGAAAATGGTGAAGATATTTGGGCTACTTTCGAAAATTCTTTTGTAGAAATTAGACAAAGATTAGATTTAGACGCAATTGCTGCAGAAAAAAATGATCCTGCTGCAAAAAGTTTAGAAGAAGTGTATTTAGCGTATCCAGGTTTTTATGCCATTGCAGTACATCGTTTAAGTCACCAATTATTAAAACAAGAAGTACCGGTATTACCAAGAATGATGAGTGAGTTTGCTCATAGTACAACAGGTACAGACATTCATCCAGGTGCAGAAATAGGAGATTCGTTCTTTATAGATCATGCAACAGGTATTGTTATTGGAGAAACAACGCATATTAAAGAAAATGTTCAGATTTTTCAAGGAGTAACTTTAGGAGGTATCCAGGTTAAGAAGAGTTTAGCATCCACCAAAAGACATCCAACCATAGAAAGTGGTGTTGTTATTTACGCAAATGCAACTATTTTAGGAGGAGATGTTGTTATTGGTAAGAATTCTGTTATTGGAGCAAATGTTTGCATTACAGAATCGGTTGTAGAAAATTCTGTAGTTACAGTAGAATCGGAAAATAATATTTTTCAAAAAAGAAAGTAAGATGAAGACTAAAAGTATCATAGATTTTGTTGGAAATACACCACTTGTAGAAGCTAGAAATATCTTTAAAAAAGAAGGTGTTACTTTATTATTAAAACTAGAAGGGAACAACCCAGGTGGAAGTGTTAAAGATAGAGCTGCTTATTATATGATTTCTGAAGCAATTAAAAGAAAAAATATAAAGAAAGGAGATACTTTAGTAGAAGCAACAAGTGGAAACACGGGTATTGCATTGGCTTTAATGGCAAAGGTTTTAGGTGTAAATATGGTTATTACCATGCCTGAAAATTCTACCAAAGAAAGAGTACAAACTATGCGTGCTTACGGAGCAAAAGTAATTTTAACTCCAGCAGATAAAGGTATTGAAGGAGCAATTGACTATGCTCTAAAGTTAAAGTATAAGAAAGGATATTTTCGTTTAAATCAGTTTGATAATTTTGATAATCCAAAGGCACATTACAATACAACAGGGCCAGAAATTTGGAGAGATACAGAAGGAGAAGTAACACATTTTGTGTCTGCTATGGGAACTACCGGAACCATTACTGGTGTTTCTGATTATTTAAAAGAACAAAACAAAAATATTACCATTATTGGTGTACAGCCAAAAGATGGTGCAAAAATACCAGGCATTAGAAAATGGCCACAAGAATATTTACCAGCCATTTTTAAACCTAAAAAAATAGATCAAGTATTAGAGGTTAGTGAAGAAGAAGCTATAGAAGCAACACATCGTTTAGCAGAAGAAGAAGGCATTTTTGCAGGAATGAGTAGTGGTGGTGCGGTTGCAACGGCATTAAAAGTAGCAAATTCAATAGATAAAGGTGTAGTTGTAGCAATTATTTGCGATAGAGGAGATCGTTATTTATCATCAACTTTATTCGAAAAAGAGTAGATTTTACAAATAGATTCTGCAAATAAAAAAATATTCCTTTTATTTGCAGTTCAGTTCATAAACTTATTGATACGTTATCACGAAAGGCAGAGGGATTAGACCCGCTGAAGCCTTGGCAACCTCTCATATCTTGAGAAAGGTGCTACATTCTACTTTTAGTTTTTAAAAATTAAAAGACAGATAACAGCGAAAAAATTACCTTTCCTGATGACATATTGATAAAAATATCAAAAAATGTCAAATATATACAAAGCTTTACAAGAACGAATTTTAGTGTTAGATGGTGCCATGGGAACCATGCTACAAGCTTATAAATTTACTGAAGAAGATTTTAGAGGAGAACGCTTTAAAGACTATCCAACACCTTTACAAGGTAATAACGACTTGCTGTCTATTACGCAACCAGAAGCAATAAAAACCATTCATGGTAAGTATTTTGAAGCTGGTGCAGATATTGTAGAAACCAATACTTTTTCTGGTACTACCATAGCAATGGCAGATTATCAAATGGAAGATTTGGTATATGAATTAAATTATCAATCTGCAAAAATAGCTAAAGAAGTAGCAGATGCATTTACAGCAAAAGAGCCGCACAAACCACGTTTTGTAGCAGGTTCTATTGGGCCAACGAATAGAACTGCTAGTATGTCTCCAGATGTAAATGACCCAGGTTACCGAGCGGTTACTTTTGATGAGTTAAGAATTGCTTACAAACAACAAACAGAAGCTTTGTTAGATGGTGGCGCAGATTTGTTATTAGTAGAAACGGTATTTGATACATTAAATGCAAAAGCAGCTTTATTTGCCATAGAACAAGTAAAAGAAGAAAGAAATATAGAGGTTCCAATTATGCTGAGTGGTACCATTACAGACGCTTCTGGTAGAACGTTATCTGGTCAAACAGCCGAAGCATTTTTAATATCGGTTTCTCATATTCCATTATTATCTGTAGGATTTAATTGTGCTTTAGGAGCCAATTTATTGCAACCTCATTTACAAGCAATCGCAAATAAAACAGATTTTGCTATTTCAGCACATCCAAATGCTGGTTTACCAAATGCTTTTGGAGAATATGATGAAACTCCAGAAGAAATGGGCGAACAAATAGAAGAATATTTAAAGAAAGATTTAATTAATATTATTGGTGGTTGTTGTGGTACATCACCAGAACATATTAGAGTGATTGCAAATATTGCAGCAAAATATAAACCTAGAGTAGTAGGTGGTTTGTAATTTAAATTAAAGTGGTACTAGAAGTAGCAATTTTAAATATAAAAGAAGGATTGTCTAAAGACTTTGAAGCGGCTTTTAAGCAAGCGGAAAAGGTTATTAGTACTCAGAAAGGATATGTTTCTCATCAGTTAAAAAAATGTGTTGAGCAAGAAAATAAATTTATCTTACTCGTAAACTGGGAAACAATTGAAGATCACGAAGACGGTTTTAGAAAATCTAACGAATATCAAAAATGGAAAGAGTTATTACATCATTTTTATAAACCTTTTCCAACAGTAGAACATTATATATGAAAGTGAAACAAACAAAATACATGAAATTGTCTGGTTTAGAACCATTAATTCTAAACGAAAGTAGCAATTTTATAAACGTAGGAGAACGTACAAATGTAGCCGGTTCTCGTAAGTTTTTAAGATTGATAAAAAACGAACAATTTGATGAAGCGTTAGATATTGCAAGACACCAAGTAGATGGTGGTGCGCAAATTATCGACATCAATTTTGATGACGGTTTAATTGATGGAAAAGAGGCAATGGTTCGTTTTTTAAACTTAATTGCAGCAGAACCAGATATTTGTAGAGTGCCAATTATGATTGATAGTTCTAAATGGGAAATCATAGAAGCAGGTTTGCAAGTTGTACAAGGTAAATGTGTTGTAAATTCGATATCACTTAAAGAAGGAAAAGAAAAATTTGTTTGGGAGGCAAAACAAATAAAACGTTACGGAGCAGCCGTAATTGTAATGGCTTTTGATGCAGAAGGACAGGCAGATAATTATGAACGTAGAATAGAAATTGCTAAAAAATCGTACGATATTTTAGTAGACGAAGTAGGTTTTCCTAGCGAAGATATTATTTTCGATTTAAATATATTTCCGGTTGCTACAGGGATGGATGAACACAGACGAAATGCCATCGATTTTATTGAAGCAACACGTTGGGTAAGAGAAAATTTACCCAATGCAAGTGTAAGTGGTGGTGTAAGTAACGTGTCTTTTTCTTTTAGAGGAAATGATGGAGTACGAGAAGCAATGCATTCTGTTTTCTTGTATTATGCTATTCAGGCGGGTATGAATATAGGTATTGTAAACCCTGCACTTTTAGAAGTGTATGATAACATTCCTAAAGATTTATTAGAACGTGTAGAAGATGTAATTCTTGATAGAAGAGAAGATGCTACTGAGCGTTTGTTAGATTTTGCTGAAACAGTAAAAGGATCTAAAGTAGAAAAAACGGTTGATTTATCTTGGAGAGAAAACCCTTTACAAGATAGAATTACACATGCTTTAGTAAAAGGTATTGATGCTTTTATTATTGAAGATATAGAAACCGCAAGACAAGAAGCAGAAAAACCAATTGATGTTATAGAAGGGCATTTAATGATTGGTATGAATGTGGTTGGTGATTTATTTGGAGCAGGAAAAATGTTTTTGCCACAAGTAGTAAAATCTGCTCGTGTAATGAAAAAAGCAGTAGGATATTTAAATCCGTTTATAGAAGCAGAAAAAGGAGACAAGCAAGAGCCGGTTGGTAAAATATTAATGGCCACTGTAAAAGGTGATGTGCATGATATTGGTAAAAATATTGTAAGTGTTGTTTTGGCGTGTAATAACTACGAAATTGTAGATTTAGGAGTAATGGTTCCGCCAGAAAAAATTATAGAAATGGCCATTAGCGAACGTGTTGATGCTATTGGTTTATCTGGTTTAATTACGCCTTCGTTAGATGAAATGGTGTATTTAGCAAAAGAAATGCAACGTCAAAATTTTGTTTTACCGTTGTTAATTGGAGGTGCAACAACCTCTAAAGCACACACGGCAGTTAAGATTGATACACAATATAGCAATGCGGTTGTACATGTAAATGATGCTTCTAGAGCAGTAACGGTAGTGGGAGATTTGTTAAATAAGAAATCGAGCCATTTATATACTGCGAAGTTAAAGAAAGATTATGATGAGTTTAGAACTAAGTTTTTAAAACGAGGTAAAGAAAAATCTTATATTTCTATAACAGAAGCACGTAAGAGAAAATATAAAATTGATTGGGAAACTTCAGAAATTGTAAAACCTAGAGAATTAGGGATTCAGGTTTTAAAACAACTAAGTTTAAAAGAATTATTGCCATTTATAGATTGGAGTCCGTTTTTTAGAAGTTGGGATTTACATGGTAAATTTCCAGATATTTTAACAGATAAAGTTGTTGGAGAGCAGGCTACCATTATGTATACCGAAGCCCAAGAAATGATTAAAGAAATCATAGCAAAACAATTGTTAAAACCTAAAGGAATTTTTGGATTGTTTGAGGCAAATTCTATAAATGACGATGATATTTCTATTCAGAAAAAAGGAGAGGAAATAGCAATCTTTAGAACCTTACGTCAACAATTAAAGAAAAGAGAAGGAATTCCAAATCATGCTTTGGCAGATTTTGTTGCCCCAAAAGAAACTGGTAAAACAGATTATATGGGGGCCTTTTGTGTGGGTATTTTTGGTGCACAAGAATTAGCAGAAAGCTATAGAGCAAAAGAAGACGATTATAACGCAATTATGGCACAAGCCATTGCAGATCGTTTTGCAGAAGCCATGGCAGAATATTTACATAAGCAAGTAAGAACCAAACATTGGGGATATGATATTGATGAAGGTTTAACAAATGACGATTTAATAAAAGAAAGTTATAAAGGAATTAGACCTGCACCAGGATATCCTGCTTGCCCAGATCATTTAGAAAAAGAAACGATTTGGGAGCTGTTAAAAGTAGAAGAAAATATTGGTGTTACTTTAACAGAAAGTATGGCAATGTGGCCTGGAGCTGCTGTTTCTGGTTATTATTTTGCCAATAAAGAATCTAAGTATTTTGGTTTGGGTAAAATTACAGATGATCAGGTAACAGATTATTTTACAAGAAAAGGAATTACAAAAGAAAAGGCTAGAAAATGGTTACACCCTATTTTAGCAGAAGAATAAAGTTAGTTCTTCTTTTAATAGATAAAGTATGAGTTTTATAGAGTTACATTTAGGCAGTTATGTTATTTCTCATGGTTATGATAAAAATAACAAAGAGATAATGACGCATGTTGTTGCGGAGAAATTTGGAAAGAAATTAATAGCAACATCACGAATTAAATCTTTAAGCGAAAAATATATCTTAACGGATTATGTAGATGGAAGATGGATATATTGGGAGTATAAAGAAGATTTTGAAGATGTGAAAAAACTACTAAATAGGTAGCGTTAGCGATTGAAACGGCATCCTTTTTTTGTTTAAAAAAAGATATAGTGTAAAGCGCGACCCTTGTGGTAACGCCCAAAAAATGAATAAAACATTAAATTAACAATTTGTTACATTTAAATCAATAAATAATACAATAGGAAAGTACATTTTTGCGGAAAATTTAAGAAATGAAAAGATATAGAATAGAATTAAAATTCCTTCTACAGTTTTTATTGTTATCGTTTTCTGCATTAGTTGTTGCTTACTTCTATTAAATACTGAAATAAATTCAGCATAAATGAAAGTTACAGATCACATTAAAAATGCAAACGGAAAAACGTTATTTTCTTTTGAAGTAATTCCGCCACAAAAAGGAAAAAATATTCAAGATTTATATAACAATATAGATCCTTTAATGGAATTTAAACCACCTTTTATAGACGTAACCACGTCGAGAGAAGAGTACGTGTATTTAGACAAAGGAAACGGACTTTTAGATAAGAGAATTACAAGAATGCGTCCTGGTACTGTGGGTATTTGTGCTTCTATTATGCACAAGTATCAGGTAGATGCTATTCCG
This sequence comes from Polaribacter butkevichii, assembly GCF_038024105.1. Classification (NCBI taxonomy): domain Bacteria; kingdom Pseudomonadati; phylum Bacteroidota; class Flavobacteriia; order Flavobacteriales; family Flavobacteriaceae; genus Polaribacter; species Polaribacter butkevichii. Next base: position 1,813,877 of record NZ_CP150661.1, on the reverse strand, counting down.
CATTTATTGTGTGGAGGTTTTACAAAAGAAGAAACAGAGTATGTTTTGGTAGATTGTCATTATTTAGGATTGGATAATGTAATGGCGTTGCGTGGCGATTCTATGAAAGATGAGCCGTATTTTAAACCTGTAAAAGGAGGAAATGCTTTTGCAACAGAATTGGTAGGTCAAATTGCAAACTTAAATAGAGGGCAATATTTACATGATGATGTGCTTGTAGAACATTATTCTGATTTTTGTATTGGTGTTGCTGGGTATCCAGAAAAGCACATGGAAGCACCTTCTTTAGTGTCAGATTTAAGACGTTTAAAAGAAAAAGTAGATGCAGGTGCAGATTATGTGGTAACGCAAATGTTTTTTGATAATAACAAATATTTCGAGTTTGTAAAAGCAGCTAGAGAAATGGGGATTAATGTTCCTATTATTCCGGGTATTAAACCTTTAGCGGTTAAAAGGCATTTACAAGTTTTACCACAAGTTTTTAAAATAGATTTACCACAAGATTTAATAGACGCTGTAGATGGTTGTAAGGATAATAAAGCGGTAAGACAGGTTGGTATTGAGTTTGCAATACAACAATCTAAAGAATTATTAGCAGCAGGAGTGCCCGTTTTACACTATTATTCTATGGGGAAGAGTGATAATATACAGGCAATCGCATCGGAATTATTTTAAAAATAAAAAATTGTTTTTCTTTTAAAAAAGAAAATATTAAAATAAGAATTCATTAAAAAAAAGGCATGTATTAGTCGCTTTTTAATGAATTTTTTATTTTTAAGATAAGTACTATTTATAGACAAATAAGAAAAAGTAATTTTTTTGAAAACAAGAAAGTAAATAAAATGATTACTTTTGTAACTCAAAACAGAAATAACAATTTAAAAATATAAAAATGGCATTAGAAATAACAGACGCAAACTTTGACGAATTAGTATTAAAATCTGATAAACCAGTATTGGTAGATTTTTGGGCAGCTTGGTGTGGACCATGTAGAATGGTAGGACCAATTGTTGATGAAATTCATGCTGAGTATGAAGGAAAAGCTATTGTAGGTAAAGTTGATGTTGATGCTAACCAAGAATTTGCAGCAAAATATGGAGTACGTAACATACCAACTGTTTTAATCTTTAAAAACGGAGAGGTTGTAGATAAGCAAGTAGGTGTTGCGCCTAAAAATGTATATACAGGTAAAATTGATGCGGCTATATAATTAGTAGTATTCATTTTTTAATAAGATAAAGGTTTGGCTAACGTCAAACCTTTTTTTATTTTAGGTGTTTCGTAATTATTGTATTTAGAAGATTTGTTCTTGATTAGTAAAAGCGATTACAGATAATTTAAGAAGAGCTTAAAATATTAAAGCAAATATGAATTTATCCGAAGTAAAGTCGTCAGAAATTAAAAATCTAGACTTGTTGGCAAAGCAAGTGGTAGAAGGTTTTGTAACCGGAATTCATAAAAGTCCGTTTCATGGGTTTTCTGTAGAGTTTTCTGAGCATAAATTATACAATAAAGGAGAAAGTACACGGCATATAGATTGGAAATTATTTGCTAAAACAGAGAAGTTATATACCAAAAAGTATGAAGAAGAAACCAATTTAAGATGTCATATCATTATAGATAATTCTGCATCTATGCATTATCCTATTGTTAAAAAGCAAACGGTAGACTCTTTAAATAAAATTGGTTTTTCTGCAATAGCAGCAGCGTCTTTAATGGAAATTTTAAAAAGACAAAGAGATGCTGTTGGTTTAAGTATTTATGCTGATACCTATGAGTACTATGCGCCAGAAAAAGGAAGTGAGCGCCATAGAAAAATGTTATTACATCAATTAGAGCAATTATTAGTTTCTAAATCTAGCACATCTACGGAAACTTATAAATATTTGCATGAAATAGCAGAGAAGATACACAGGCGCTCATTAATTTTTGTTTTTACAGATATGTTTCAGCCCTATAAAGATAATGAGATTCTTTTTGAAGCTTTAAAACACCTTAAATATAACAAACACGAAGTTATTTTGTTTCATACCTATGATGGGGAAACAGAATACAACTTCAATTTTGATAATGTTCCTAAAAAGTTTATGGATGTTGAAACAGGAGAGGAGATTAACGTGTATGCCGAAAACGTTCGGGAAAAATATAAAGAATTAGTTGATACTTATTTTAATGAGTTGAAAAATAAATGTTTACAATATAAAATTGATTATGTGCCGGTAGATATTCATACAGGCTATAATGCTATTTTAACGGCTTATTTAATAAGTAGAAAAAAAAATAATTAATTTTTTCTTATTTTATGTTGTGTATGTAAAAATACATTGTATATTTGCAACCGCTAAAAGCAACGGTCTGGTAGTTCAGCTGGTTAGAATACCTGCCTGTCACGCAGGGGGTCGCGGGTTCGAGTCCCGTCCAGACCGCGAAAAGCACTTCATTTATGAGGTGCTTTTTTTGTTTATATATCTATTTTAAATAATTATAGGTTTTACTTTCTTTGTTTTTTTTAAATACAATTTTCTTTTACATGAAGATTAATTTTAAACGACTTTCTTAATCTATTAGGTTAAACTTAATATTCATGTGTGATTTTTTAGAAAAAAAACAATTTATTTTTTTAAAAAAAATTAAGTTAAAAACAACCTTACCACCTGATAATGAGTATTTTGTGTGTTTTTTTTGTGTATGGGATATTTTGTTTTATTATTTTTATTAAATAAAATAGCGATGTTTTAGAATGTTTTCTTGCAAGAATTAAAAAACATTGTATATTTGCACGCGCAATTATAAATTTTAATTGTTATGGTCCGTTCGTCTAGGGGTTAGGACGCATGGTTTTCATCCATGTAACACGGGTTCGATTCCCGTACGGACTACAAAGTTTTAATATAAAAAACTAATAAGTTAAGAATTATGGCAAATCATCAGTCAGCATTAAAGAGAATTAGAAGTAACGAAGCTAAAAGGTTACGTAACAAATATCAGCATAAAACTACTCGTAATGCTGTAAGAGACTTACGTTCTGTAGAAGATAAAGCTGATGCTGAAACTAAATTAGGTAAGGTTATATCTATGTTAGACAAGTTGGCTAAGAATAACATTATACATAAAAATAAAGCAGCTAATTTAAAATCTAAATTAACAAAGCACGTTGCTGCAATGTAAGATTTTATTAGTTTAAAATTTAAAGCTCTGAATTTATATTCAGAGCTTTTTTTTGTTTAAAATTATATGATTCGACTTCATTTAGGTAGAAAAGTAAAACTTGTTTTTTATCCTATTTATAGAAAACATTTAAGGTTGCTTTATTTTTATAGCTTACTAGCTTACTTCTTAGAAATCTCTTAATTTCTGTAAAATTGATAATTTTTTAAAAATGGAAATAGCACTAAAAGAAAATACTCTTATATTTCCAAAACTGAATTATAAATAGCACAAAATAGATGGCTGCAATAGAAAATTTAATAGTAGCTGAAGCTAAAAAACCAAGAAATGCACCAAAAGAAGCTTTTAATGCTCGGTTTGTGTCTTTGCTATCATAAAGTAATTCTCCTATAAAGGCACCCAAAAAAGCACCAATTAACATTCCGAATGGAATAGGAGAGAACAAACCGACAAATAAACCAATGGTAGTACCGTAAACCCCATATTTTGTGCCGCCAAAACGTTTTGTGCCCATTCCTGGTATAAAGTAATCGAGAATCCAAATTAGAATGGCAACGGCTAAAGTAATTCCTAAAAAAGTCCAATCCATCGGAATTATTTTAGTGGAATGTAATAAAAGTAAGCCTACCCAACTTGTTAAAGGTCCGGGTAAGACGGGTAAAAAAGCCCCAATAATGCCTAAGCAAACAAAAAGGAAGCCTAGTAGCAATAAAAATATATCCATAAAAATTTTAATAATTATACTGGTTTATTGTCTATAAACATTACAGTTTTCTAATTATAAGACGATTATAGTTAAGTTTTGTTACAAATATTATTAACTATAAAATTAGTTTAAACTAAATATTTAGTTATATTTGCATTATTGAACTAAAAACTTAGTTATAATTATGAGCAAACAATTAACAAAAGCAGAAGAGCAGATTATGCAAGTCTTATGGGATTTACAAGAAGCATCTGTAAAAGAAGTGATAGATAAATTACCAGAACCCAAACCTGCATATAATACCGTTTCTACCATTGTTAGAATTTTAGAAACGAAGGAATTTGTAGATCATAAACCAGTTGGAAGAGGTTTTTTATATTTTCCAATAATAGAAAAAGAAGCATATAGCAACCAGAGTTTACACAAATTAATGAACGGTTATTTTGATGGTTCTTTTAAAAGTATGGTTTCCTTTTTTGTGAAAGAAAATAAAATGGATGTTGCGGAATTAGAATCTATTTTAAAGGAAGTGAATAAGAAAAAGTAGGCAGTCTTTCAGTATTCAGTTGGCAGTATTTCGTCACAGTTTGCAGTTTACAAAACCTGTCATTCTGATGAGATACGAAGAGGAATCTCATTTTAGATTTCTCAATCGTCTAAAAAGACTCATTTCGAAATGACATTAAAAAAAAGCTATGATAAATTATATTCTACAAGTCATATTATTTCAAGTATTATTTTTGGCTATTTATGATTTCTTTTTAAGTAAAGAAACCTTTTTTACAAAAAACAGATGGTATTTAATTAGTACACCCATTGTATCTTTTATTTTACCCTTTATTAAAATTCCGACGTTTCAAAAAGCGGTTCCAGAAGAGTTTATTATTTATTTACCAGAAATTGTTTTATCACCAGAAAAAGTTATTCAGGATGTTATTCAAGAAACGAGTTTGTATCAATCTATAAATTATGCACACCTTTTATTTTGGTTTGGATTCAGTATTTTTTTGATGCTTTTTTTAATAAAATTGTTTAAAATAACAAACCTAATTAGAAGAAGCGAACTTGTAAAAAAAGCGAATCACACTTTAGTTCTAATACCAAATCAAACCAAAGCATTTTCTTTTTTCAACTTTATCTTTATAGGAAAAGAAATTCCAAAGTCTCAACAAGCACAAATTATTGCACACGAATTGGTGCACAGTAAGCAAAAGCATTCTTTGGATTTATTATTCTTCGAATTTTTAAAAATCCTAATGTGGTTTAACCCAATGATTTTTATTTATCAAAAGAGAATAACACTCATTCACGAGTATATTTCTGACGAAGTAGCTGCAAAGTCTGAAACAAAAGAAATTTATATCAATAACTTATTATCCAACTTTTTTCAAGTTGAAAACATTGCCTTTGTGAACCAATTTTATAAAAAAACCTTAATCAAAAAAAGAATTATTATGATGAAAAAGACACAATCAAAAAAAATGAATCAGTTAAAGTATTTGGTGTTAATTCCGGTATTGGCGAGTATGTTATTTTACACTTCTTGTGTAGAAAATGAAGTAAAGGAAGATGTTGTTGTAAAAAAAGAGTTGCAAACTAGATACTTTGAAATGAAGGATGGTGTAACTGCTACAAAGGGTAAAAATGAAACTTATTTGGATTCTTATTTTGGATCTAGAATTCCTGAAGGAGTAGAAGTTAGTGTGAGTGACCTTACTGTTGAAGAAAGAGAGGAATACGATGAAATTATGAATAGATTTAATTCTGTAAAGAATGAAAAATATTCTACCATGTATAAACATAAGATTTATAAAAAGAAAAATGGAAGAAAAACTTTAGCAACCATTCTTGATTTTTCTAAAATGCCAAGAAATAGTGAGGAACAATTGGTAGAAACGGAAGAAGTTTCATTTATGGCTATAGATAAAGTACCAACTTTTCCAGGTTGTGAATCTGGTGATAAAGATTGTTTTTCTATAATGGTTAGAAAACATTTTACAAGAAATTTTAATGCAGATTTACCAAATCAATTGGGTTTAAAAGCAGGGAAGAAAAGGATTTTTATAGGTTTTAAAATTGATAAAGAGGGGAATGTAGTAGATGTAAATGTAAGAGCACCACATAAAGATCTTAAGGAAGAAGTTATTGGGGTAATGAATACGTTGCCTAAAATGATTCCTGGTGAACAAGATGGTAAAAGAGTAGGTGTAAAATATTCAATTCCGGTTTCAATAATAGTAAATTAATACATCTATGAAAAGGAAAAATTAAGTGTATAATTATTTGAAATAGTTAAAGTCGAGGTGTAAGCTTCGGCTTTTTTATTTTAAATATAAGTTGTTTTAAAACTAAAAAAGGGCTTTATTTTTCTGTCTAAAAAGTTTAGAACACAAGTCGACAAAATTTAGTAAATTCACACTCTAAATAAAAGTATGTTTTTAAGGGGTTTATCTTTTTTACTAATGTTGGTTTTTATCACTTCGTGTGATTTAATTTGTCCTCCAAAGGATAAAAATACAGTAGATTTAGATACTATTGTAGATTTTTCTTCGGTAGATACTTTTCCTTCTTTTAAAACTTGTGATGCGATTATTGATAAACAAGAAAAAATGGATTGTTTTAGAACAACCATTCATCAGAAAATAGGTTCGGAGTTGCAAAAAAACTCATTGTCTATCAAGGAGTCTATTGATGAAATTATTTATGTTGATTTAGTTATAAATGCAGAAGGAGTTTTCTTGTTAGGTGCTATTCAGTCTTCAGATACCATAAAAAGAGAATTGCCCAAACTAGATAGTTTACTTAAGGCATGTGTAGAGAAATTGCCCAAAATTTATCCTGCAAACAAAAGAGGTATCCCCGTTACTACAAAATATAGGTTGCCAATTAGAATTCAATTAAAAGAATAAAAAAGATAGAATTTATTATTAATTAGTTATTTTTTTAATATAGAGAAAATAGCTTTATTTTAAAGCTATTTTTTTTATAGATATGCTTTTTTTTTAGTGCATAATTTATTTTTTAAATGATTTTTATATAGTAAATATAGCGGTTTCGTAATAATTGCTTTACAAAATGAGAATTATGGTAACATTAAATTAATTTATATTTAATGTTTTATATTTACGGTAATAAAAATTCTTTTTAACCTTCTTTGTCTTATAAAATAAGAATAAGTTCTTGTTTTATAAGACAAAAGTATTTTTAGAAATAAGTAAATTAGTATAATTTTTATGAACAACCATTTTTTAATAGCGCAAATAAAAAAGAAAGATACCGTTGCTTTTAAAAAATGTTACGATTTATTTTTTCAGGATTTAGTAATTTTTGCTAATAGATATGTATCAGATTTTTCAGTTAGTGAAGATGTTGTTCAAGAAGTATTTGTTTATATATGGGAACACTCAGAAAAAATAGAAATAAAAACATCATTTAAAGCCTACTTATTTGTGATGGTTAAAAATAGATGTTTGAATCATTTAAAAGCTATAAAAATTACTGATAACCAAGATTACATAGAGTATAGTAGGTCTTTAATTGATCGTGTAGAAATACTTAATTTTACAGAAGAGAACAATACTCTTTATTTAAAGGTTTTAGCAATTGTAGATGAGATGCCATTAAAAATGCAAAAAATTTTTAAATTAAAGTTTATAGAAGATTATAAGTATAATGAAATTGCAGAAGAACTAAATATTTCTCTAAATACGGTTAAAACACAGTTAAAAAGAGCTAAAATAAAGATTAATGATTCTTTAGTGATTTTGCTTTTTTGGTTAATATTTATCAATGTTTTTGTCTTGATGTTAGTTTAATTTGAATTTTTTTTAAAATTTATTGCTTTTTTTGTCACCCTTTTTTAGTTTTACATTGTCTTTAGTGTATAGTATTTAATTACAAATTATAATTACACTTAAAAAAAGACATTTTTAAAATGGAATTTTTCTTAATAATAAAAAAGATAAACAATACGCTTTCTGAAGAAGAAAACGTAGAGTTTGATAAATGGTATTCAGAATCTGAAAAACATAGAGCGTATTTTAAAAGTGTACAAGCAAACAAGAATTCTGAAAAATACCTTTTTGATAAAGAAAAGAATTGGAATGCAATAAAGGGTAAAGCAAAAATCACAAAAAAAACAATTTGGAAATATTATGCGGCAGCAGCTTCAATTGCATTATTATTTTCAATATCTTATTTGTTAAATCCACTAAATAAAAAAGTAAAAACGTCAAAAACAACTATTCATTCAGGTTACAGTAACAAGGCTATATTAACTTTAGATGATGGTAAAGAAATACTTCTTTCTAATGATCATAAAATAGAAAATGCTCTTTTTAAAAGTGATGATAAAAGTATTGCATACAAAAAAAACAGTACAAAGGAATCTAAAGAAGTTACAACTCAACCTGAAATTACCTACAATTACCTAACAACAAAAAAAGGAGGAGAATTTTCTTTAACCTTGGCAGATGGAACTAAAGTGTGGTTAAATTCAGAATCTAAGCTTAAATATCCGGTAAACTTTATTAAGGGACAACCAAGAACTGTAGAGTTAATTTATGGGGAAGCTTATTTTGAAGTTTCATCAAGTAAAAATAATTTTGGAGATGGCTTTAGTGTTTTAAATTCTTTACAGAAAGTATCTGTTTTAGGAACCCATTTTAATATAAAAGCATATCCAGATGATCATTTAATAACTACTACATTAATAGAAGGTAAGGTAGTTGTAGAAAATAATAAAAACCATAAAATGTATTTAGAATCTAATCAAGAGATAACTTTAAATGTCTTAACATTAGAAATGCAAAAGAAGTACGTAGATGCAAAAGATAAAATTTATTGGGTAAATGGGTATTTTAATTTTGAGAATACTTCTTTGTTAGAAATCACAAAAATACTTTCTAGATGTTATGATGTTAACATCTCTTTTGAAAATCACAAAATAGAAGATTTAAGATTTAATGGAGTTTTAAGTAAAAAGCAAGATATAAAATCTGTCTTAGATGCAATTATAAATACAACAGATATTACTTATGAAATAAATAATACAAAAATTAAATTTAGAAAATAAAAAGGAACGTGGTTTACCTATCTCTCACAATATTAAAACCACAATTCCTTAGGTTCATGCTTATTAATAATTAAACACTTAACAAATTTATGGAAATTAAATTTATTGGAGACTTTTTTCTGTTGCGAAAAAAGCTATTAACAACTATTATGAAAACGTTCATATACCTATTCTGCGCAATCTCGTTTGCATTTGTGCCCAGCGAGGGAGTTTCTCAAAACGCAAAAATTAAAATAGACACAGATAAAACCATATCTGTAGAGGAAGTTTTTGACTTAATTAAAAAGCAAACAGATTACACGTTTGTTTACGAAAACAGTATCTTTAAAAAACTACCTAAAGTTAGTTTACACAAGGGTATTATTATTGTAAAAGATCTTTTAGATAAAAGTTTAGAAGCAAGTAATGTTATTTATCAATTTAATAAAAATGGTTCAATTTTATTAAAGAAAAAACCAGTACAACAAAAAGTTTCTGGTGTTTTAGTTGATGATAAAGGCATGCCGGTTATGGGAGCATCTGTACGTGTAAAAGCAACAGGTGTTGGTACGGCTACAGATTTTAATGGAGAATTTTCTATACCAGCTTCTAAAGGAGATGTATTGGTTTTTCAATCTTTAGGTTTTCAATCTAAAGAAGTTGTGGTTGGTAGTTTGTTTGTAATAAAGGTAATCTTACAAGAATCATCAGAAAACTTAGCAGAAATTGTTATCACAACAGGTTACGATAAAATTAACAAGAAAAGTTTTACAGGAGCAGCAACAACAATTAAGTCGGCAGATTTAAAAATTGATGGTATAAATGATGTAAGTAGAATGTTAGAAGGTAAAGTAGCCGGTGTTGTTGTACAGAATATTACAGGAACTTTTGGTGCAGCACCTCAAATTACAATTAGAGGTTCTTCTTCTGTTTTTGGTAACAATAACCCATTGTACGTTATAGATGGTGTGGTGCAAGAAGATATTGTAGAGCAAGATTTAGATGCCTTAACTTCTGGGGATGCTTCTACTTTAATTAGTTCTTCTATTGCAGGTGTAAATGCTACAGATATAGAAAAAATAGATATTTTAAAAGATGCTTCTGCAACCTCTATTTATGGTGCAAGAGCAAGAAATGGAGTTGTAGTTATAACTACTAAAAGTGGTAAAAGAGAGAGCCCTTTAAAAGTAAGTTATACTTTAGAACAAACAGTAAGAGATATTCCATCGTATTCTCAATACGATATTTTAGACTCTAAAGAAACCATTGGTGTTTTAGAAGGCTTAAGAAGTCAAGGTTATTTAAGATTACCAGATGTAGGTAATTCTAGATTTTCTGGAGTTTATGGTATTCTAGAAAAGAAAATTAATAGCTATTCTAATGGTGGTTTTGGAGTGCCAAATACGGCAGAAGGAAGAAGTGCTTTTTTAAAGGATTATGAATTAGCAAATACCAATTGGTTTAAAAAATTGTTTAGACAGTCTTTAATGCAAAATCATACACTAAACTTTACAGGAGGTGGAGAAAACAATTCTTTTTATGCATCTATAGGTTTTTTACACGATCCAGGGTGGTCTGTTGCCGATAAAGTATCTAGAATAACAACTAATTTAAAGAATACATTTTACTTTTCAGATAAGTTTAACTTATCAATTGCTACAGTTGCCTCTGTTAGAAATCAAAAAGCACCAGGTTCTTTTAATAGAGAAGCCAATGTTGTAGACGGTCAGTTTAGTAGAAATTTTGATATTAATCCATTTAGTTATGCATTAAATACTTCTAGAGCTTTAAGACCAAGAGATAATGATGGTAATTTAGAATATTACACAAATAATTGGGCACCGTTTAATATTTTAGAAGAATTAGAAAACAACACATTAGATTTAGATGTAAAAGATATTCGTTTTCAATTAGATGCTTCTTATAAAATATCAGATAATATTACATACGATTTAAATGCATCTGCTAGATACGTAAATAGTGTTAGAGAGCATCAAATTAGAGAAAACTCTAATGTTGTTAAAGCTTATAATGCCGATGAAACAAGTGTAATAGCAAATGCAAATATCTTTTTATATAGAGATCCAAATAATTTAGATGCAGTTCCTGTTCCTGTTTTTCCAGAAGGAGGTTTATATCGTAAATTTGATAACAGTTTAACCTCTTATTATGTTAGAAATAGTTTTCAGTTAAAAAAAGAGTTTAATGAAAAACATGATTTTAATGCTTTATTAGGTCAAGAATTAAGATATGTAGATAGAAATAACGAGAATTTTACAGGCTATGGTTTGCAATATGAAAATGGATTTGTACCATTTACAGATGCTAGATTATTAGAAAAAGTAATTGCAGAAGGAGGAAACTATTTTGGCTTAGGAAGAGATAGAGAAAGAACAGTAGCTTTCTTTGGTAGAACAACTTATACTTACAATAACAAATATGTTTTTTCTTTAACAGGAAGATATGATGGCTCTAACAGACAAGGTAGAAGCACCAAATCTAGATGGTTGCCTACAGGTACTGTAAGTGCAAAATGGAATGCAACTGAAGAGAATTTTATACAAAAATCAGACGTTATTAATAACTTGCAATTTAGAGCTTCTTATGGTTTAAGTGCTTCTCCTGGTCCTGCTACCAACTCTTTGGCTATTTTTAGAAGTGAAATTACAGATAGATTAACACCTACGGAAAGAGAAACGTATTTAGATATTCAAGATTTAGAAAACTCAGAATTAACTTGGGAAAAACAAAACGAATTAAATATTGGTGTAGACTTAGGTTTATTTAATAATAGAATTCAATTTACAGCAGATGTATATAAAAGAGATATTTTTGATAATATAGATTTTGTAAGAACTTCTGGTATTGGAGGTGAATTTGTTAAAAGAGGAAACAATTCTGATACCACTCAAAAAGGTATCGAATTTGCTTTAACATCAACAAACGTAAAAACAGATAATTTTAGTTGGACTTCTTCTTTTAATTTCTCTTTTTTCGATCAAAAAATAACAAAACTTCAAAATACACCTAGAGTAATAGATGTTGTTGGTTTACAAGGAGGGCAGTTAGAAGGATATCCAAATAATTCTTTATTTTCTTTTCAATTTGATGGATTAAATTCAGACGGTATTCCAACATTTGTTTTACCAGAAGGAGATAACCCTGTTACCGATGTAGATTTTCAAGACAGTTCTAATATTACAGATTATTTAGTGTACAATGGTTCTGTGTTACCAAACATAGCGGGGGGTATTTCAAATTCATTTAAATATAAAAATTGGGATTTGAATATGTTAATTACAGGATCTGGTGGTAATGTGGTAAGGTTAAACCCTTCTTTAGATAACTTTTATTCTGGTACAAATGTATTTACAAAAAGTAGTGTAAATAGATGGCTTTTACCTGGTGATGAAAATGTTACCAATATTCCTAAAGTTATAGATGTTAGAGATAATAATATTTACAATAGTAGCGATTTATCTAGAGCTTATAATGCTTATAATTTTTCTGATGCAAGAGTTGCAGACGGAGATTTCTTAAGAATGAAAAGTATTTCTTTAGGATATAGTTTTAATAAAGATGTATTAGATAAACTAAGCCTTTCTCATTTAAAAATAAAATTTCAAGGAACTAACTTGTTTTTATTGTATTCAGATGATAAATTAAATGGTCAAGATCCAGAATTTTATGGCACAGGTGGTGTTGCTTTACCTATAACTAGACAGTTTACAATGTCTTTAAATATTGGACTATAAAATAAATTATAATGAAAAAAATACAGACAAATATTTTAAAAATAACCACAATTATATTTTTATTTTTAATAATTAGTTGTGATGATTATTTATCTGAATTACCAGATAATAGAGCAGAAATAGATTCTCCAGAAAAAATAAGTGGTTTAGTTACCGGTGCTTATTCAGAAGGAAATTATCAATTAATGGCAGAAATAATGTCAGACAATGCTACTTCTAGATCAAATATAAGAAGTTACATAAATGTTTTTCTTGGAGAACAAATGTTTACTTGGAGTACTAGTTTAGCTGATGACCAAGATACACCAACATTTTTTTGGTCTAATACTTATGAAGCAATTGCACAAGCTAACCAAGCTTTAGCTTCTATAAAAGAATTAGAAGGACAATCTAATTTAGATGCGCAAAAAGGAGAAGCTTTGCTAGCAAGAGCATATGCACATTTTATGTTAGTTAATTTTTGGGGTAAACATTATAATCCAACTACTTCAGAATCAGATTTAGGAATTCCTTATGTAACAGAACCAGAAACGGCTTTAATACAAAGTTATACTAGAAATACAGTTGCAGAAGTGTATGATTTGGTAGAGAAAGATTTATTAGAGGGAATGGATTTAATACAAGATAGAGAAAAAAATGCTAAATTTCATTTTTCTAAAGCAGCTGCAAATGCTTTTGCTACTAGGTTTTATCAATATAAAGGAGATTGGGTTGAGGTTATTTCTTATGCCAATAAAATTCTTACCAATCCTAAATCGCAAATAAGAGATTTACTTGCATATCAAAATTTATCTTATTCGCAAAGAACACTTCAATATAGCAATTCTTTAGAAGATTCAAATATTCTTGTAAGCTCTACAATGTCTTGGTGGGCAAGAAATTTTTGGAGAACTAATTATGGGTTATCAAATTTAAATTCTGATGCCATATTTGAGGCAGACAACCCTTTTGGTAAAGGTTGGGCTTATGATATTTTTGGTTCTGTAGAAGGGTTTAATTTACCTAAGTTTGATGAGTATTTTAAAATAACAAATCAATCTGCAGGTACTGGTAGAGGTTTTACTAGTCAGGTTTTATTTGGTTATGATGAAGTACTTTTAAATAGAGCAGAAGCTTATGCTATGCTAGAAGATTATACTAACTGTTTAAAAGATTTAAATGATTTTTTATCAAAGAAAACAGAAGGACATGATAGTGCTACAGATGTTTTAACTGAAGAGATGGTGGTTAACATGTTTCCTGTAACAAAAGATGAATTAACGCCTTTTTATTCTTTTAAAGATGATAAACAAATTTCTTTTATTAATGCTATTTTAAAATTCAGACAAAAAGAATTTTATCACGAAGGGGTAAGATGGTTTGATGTTAGACGATTTAACATTGCCATAAAAAGATATTATAGAAAAGAGGATAGAGATGTAGAATTGGCTAAAGAAGATTTAAGAAAACAATTACAAATACCAGAGTCTGCAATAAACTTTGGATTAACACCAAATCCTAGATAATTATGAAAAAATTATATATATACATTACAGTACTATTTTTAGGAATTATAACTGCTTGTAATCAACAAGAAGAGGCTTTAACAGATAGCAATTTAAATACTCAAACACCAGATTTAAATTCTACAGATCTGTGGTTAAGAGAAAATTTTACCAATCCATATAATATTGATGTTAACTATCAATGGGATGAAGGTAGAGTAGATTTAAATAGGTATTTATTTCCTCCAACTTTAAATAAAGTTGTGCCTGTTATGGAGGTTGTTAAAAAAGTTTGGATTGATACTTACACTGAGTTAGGTGGTGAAGATTTTGTAAAAAAAATTGCACCAAGAGAAATGGTTTTAGTTGGTGGTTTAAATTTAAACCCAAGCGGAACAAGAACTTTAGGTTTTGCTGAAGGAGGAAAAAACATTGTTTTATTTGAAACTGATTTAGTAGATGTAAAAAGTAAAAACGGTGTTGTAGAATTTATTAGAACTATTCAGCATGAGTATACGCACATTTTAAATCAGCAAGTGCGTTATGATGAAGAAGCATTTAAACAAATAACACCAGGAGGTTATACTGCACAATGGTTTAATCCTGCAGATGAACAAGAAAGGTTTGATATTGCAAACAGTCTTGGTTTTATTACCGATTATGCTAGGTTAAATGAGAATGAAGATTTTGCAGAAATGGTAGAAACAATGCTTACTAATAATGCTACAGAATATCAAGAACTTCTAGACAATATTAAACGTAGAATTATATCTAATGCGGTTTCTAATGCTTTAGACAATTTAGGTAGTAGTGCTTCGCAAGCAGAAAAAGATGCTGCAACACAAGCCGCTACCGTAACAGCAACTCCACAAGCAGATAATGCTATTGCGCTTATAAAAGCAAAAGAGGCAATTGTTGCAGAGTACTTTAAGAAATCTTTTAATATAGATTTATATGAGTTACAGCAATTAGCTACAGATAATATTTTAGAAGCAATTAAATAAAACAAATAACATGAAAAAATTTAAAATAAATAAATATCAATTAATTTTAGCTTTTTGTCTTGTAGTGTTTAACAGCTGTCAAGATAATAGTGATCCAGAACTGTTGTTTGATGATGTACCAACAGTTAGAATTGAAAAGAGCATATCCGAGTTAAAAACATCTCTACAAAGCTCAGAAAATGGTTGGAAAACAACTTATTTTACAGATGATACAGAACTAGGTGGTTTTACTTTTTTATTCGATTTTATAAGTGATTCAGAAGTTATTATGGATTCTGATTTTGGAACACCAGACGTTTCTACAGCTAGTTTGTATGATATTACATTGGGGTCTACCATTAAGCTTACTTTTACAACAAAAAATGTAATTCATGAGCTATCAGATTCAAATAATTATCCTGATGATGACCTTAGAGGGCAAGGTTATAAAGGTAGTTTCGAGTTTTTATACTTTAAAACAGACGGAGAAGATATTCTTTTTAAATCTAATAGAGACAGAGATATTATCATCCGTTTTTCTAAAGCATCTAAAGAAGATTGGGCTGGTTTAACAACTCAAAACAGATCAATGTTAGAAACCAATATTCCAATAGATCCATTAAAATCTGTTTTTAGAAACTTAACTTTAGAAAGTGGTGGTAAAACTACTTTATATAGTTTTTCTTTTAACGATGCTAGAAGATTTGCTACCGTTACAGCAATAACAAAAGATGCTGAGAAAACAGATCTTAGCTTTGGCGTTGCACCTACACCTACGGGGTTTATTATTAGTCCTGCTTTAGAAATAGACAATGTAACTTTAAACGAGTTTGTTTATAATGTAGAAAGTGATGAATTTGTGGCAGAGGTTGATGGTGTTAAATTGACTTTAAATTATGCTGATGAGTTAAATTTTTTATTACCTTTTTATGATTTTGGAAATGAGCCGAGTGGTAATAATAGTATTAGAGTTTTAAGAACAAATAGTGACTTTACATCTATAGACCAATCTAGTGAGCCTTTTGTAAATTTCTTTAATGATTTTGTACAACATTTTATAGATACTCAGTCTGGGCGTAGAATCTCTAGAGTTTATATTCGAAATTTAGATACAGCTCCTTATGTACACATTTATTATTTTTCTGGGGCTAATGAATTTTCTTTGAGATTTCCTTGTACATATACTATTACAGAAACAACTATTGGTAATAAAATTGTCAAACTTTTAGAAACAGTACCTGTTAATACCAGTAGAAGAAGCGGAGCATTACCATTGTTAGAGTTCTTATTTAGAGATAGTGGTTTTTATATACAGAAAAAAGAAAATTTAAATGCAAATCAAAATACATTTGGTTTAATACCTGTTGATGATACTACAATGCTTGCTCAGTGGTATGATTTTTAAATATTTAGTTCCCCCAATTTTTTTCAAGTAAAAAAAGAACCTTTTTATATATAAAAAGGTTCTTTTTGTTTTCTGTAAGTATTAAGTAATCTATTATTCTTTTCTAATTTTACCATGAAAAAAAAGGTTATAATTAATGCTAAATACATGAATTACAACCTTTTAATCTATATGTAGATTCTAAATTTAACTTCTTAAAAAATAATTTTTACTATGACACTGTTTGGTTTAACATTGCCCAAAGTTTATCTTTTAATTCTTGTAAACCAATTTCAGCTACAGATGATATAAAGATGGTTTCTACACCTTTAGGTAAATCTGCTTTTATTTCTGCTTTTAATTCTTCATCTAACATATCCGTTTTAGAAATAGCCAGTAACCTGTCTTTGTCTAATAATTCTGGATTGTGTTTTTTAAGCTCATTTAAAAGAATTTCGTATTCTTTATTAATATCATCACTATCTGCAGGAACTAAGAATAACAAAGCAGAATTACGTTCTATATGACGTAAAAAACGATGTCCTAAACCTTTTCCTTCTGCAGCACCTTCTATAATTCCAGGAATATCTGCAATTACAAATGTTTGATGATTTCTATGTTCTACAATACCTAAGTTAGGTTTTAGCGTTGTAAATGCATAATCTGCAATTTTTGGTTTTGCAGAAGTCAAAACAGATAATAAAGTAGATTTTCCAGCATTTGGGAAACCAACTAAACCAACATCTGCTAATAACTTTAACTCCATTCTAAACCAACCATCAAAACCATCCATACCAGGTTGTGCGTATCTTGGTGTTTGATTGGTAGATGATTTAAAGTTCCAGTTTCCTAGACCTCCTTTTCCTCCGCGTAATAAAATTATTTCTTTTTGGTGCTCTGTAACTTCAACAATTACTTCATCTGTATCTGCATCTTTTATAATAGTCCCTAAAGGAACATCAATATAAATATCTTCTGCATCTGCACCAGAACTTCTACTAGCGCTTCCGCCACCACCACTAGCTGCTCTAAAATGACGTTTAAACTTTAAGTGAAACAAGGTCCACATATTTTTATCACCGCGTAAAATAATGTGTCCTCCACGTCCACCATCTCCACCATCGGGTCCACCTTTGGTAATATACTTCTCTCTATGCAAGTGCATAGAACCTTGGCCTCCTTTACCAGAAGAAGCATAGATTTTTATGTAATCGACAAAATTTCCTTCAGTCATAATTGTTGTTTAAGCGTGTAATTAATTTTAGTTTACCTATTAAACTTTTACACAATTTAACAGTTAAACGGTTTATAAAGTATCAAATACTTTAGCAATACGTTGTGTAATTTCATCAATAGAACCTACACCGTTAATTCCGTAGTATTTATCTTGAGCGTCAAAATAATCCTTTAAAATAGCTGTTTTTGTATTGTATTCGTTAAAACGATTTCTAATTTTACTTTCATCAGTATCGTCTGTTCTACCACTTGTTTTTCCTCTTTCTAATAAACGAGTTACCAAAGCATCTTCTGGTACTTCTAAAGCAACCATACCGTTTATTTGTTCTCCTTTTTCAGCTAAAAAAGTATCTAAAGCTTTTGCTTGAGACTCTGTTCTAGGAAAACCATCAAAGATAAAACCATTAGCATCTGCATTTTTTTCTACTTCTGCTTTTAGCATATTAATAGTTACTTCATCCGGAACTAAATCTCCTTCATCCATATATTTTTTAGCTAATAACCCTAATTCTGTTTGGTTTTTAATATTAAAACGGAATACATCTCCGGTAGAGATATGTACCAAGTTGTACATGTCTTTTAAAAATTCTGCTTGTGTTCCTTTTCCTGCTCCTGGAGGGCCAAATAATACGATGTTTTTCATTTTGGGTTGTGTTGATAATTGATAAATTGCTGGGTAATTTCTACCCAAACCATTGTAATCTAATCCGTAACCAACAATAAATTTATCTTCAATACTTTTTCCGACATAATCTATTGGTAGTTCTTTTTTAAATACATCTGGTTTAAAAAATAACGTTGCAACTTTTAGTTGTTTTACGTTTTTATCTCTAAAGATATTATAAATTTCTTGAAGTGTATTTCCTGTGTCTATAATATCTTCTAATATAATTACAGTTCTTCCTGTTAAGTCTTCATTAATACCAACTAGCTCTTTTACGTTGTCTGTAGATGAGGTTCCGTTATAGGAAGCTAATTTTACAAATGAAACTTCGCAGTTTCCGTTAAATTCTCTAATAAAATCTGCAGCAAATAAAAAACATCCATTTAGGATACCTACAAAAAGAGGAATTTCGCCTTTAGGCAAATCTGCTTTTACTTGAATTGCTAAATATTTTACAATAGCGGCAATTTCTTCCTGATCTATATAAGGTTTAAAGTGTAAGTCTTGAAGTTTTATAATACTCATTAGATTGCAAATTTAATAACTATATGTTGAATGAAAAAACCGTTTTTAATCTGATAGTTACAAATTAAAAACGGTTTTAATATCTCTTAAAATAATTTTAATTATTTTTTTCTTCTTTTTTAGAAGTATCAAACATTACTGGTGTTGCCACAAATAATGATGAATATGTACCAACTACTACACCAACAATTAATGCGAACATAAATCCTTTAATAGAATCTCCTCCAAATAAGAAGATTGCTAACATTACTAATAATGTTGTTAAAGAAGTATTTATGGTTCTCCCTAATGTAGAGCTCAATGCTTTGTCTACAACCTCACTATATTTCCAGTTAGGATGTGTACCAGTAAATTCTCTAATTCTATCAAAAATTACCACCGTATCATTTAGAGAGTAACCGACCACCGTTAGAATTGCTGCAATAAAAGATTGTCCAACTTCCATATCAAAAGGCATAAAGTTGTAAGTAATAGAGAATACACCTAATACAATTAAAACATCATGGAAAACTGCAACTACAGCACCAATAGAGAAAGATACCTTTCTAAAACGTAATAATATGTATAAGAAAACTACTAATAAAGATCCTAGAACTGCATACAATGCTGATGTTTTAATATCATCTGCAATGGTTGGTTCTACTTTCATGTAGCTCATTACACCAGAACCTTCTTTTTCAAAACCTGGCTTAAAGTCTTCGTAAGAAGTGTTTCCTAAATAAGATTTTAATCCTGTAAATAATGCATTTTGAACTTGGTCATCTACATCTTGTCCTTCTTCGTCAATTTTATAAACCGTTGTTATTTTTAATTGATGATCAGAACCATATGTTTTTACTTCTGGAGCAGTACCAAAAGCGTCTTTTAAGGTAGATGCAACTTCTGTTGCGTTCATTGTTTGGTCGAAACGAACAACATAAGAACGTCCTCCTTTAAAATCTACACCTTGTTTTAATCCGATAGAGAATATAGAAATAATTCCGGCAAGAATTACAGCACCAGAAATGAAGTATGCAATTTTACGTTTTCTTAAGAACTCTACATTTATGTTTTGGAACCATCCTTTAGAGATAGAAGTGTTAAATGTTAAGTTACCACCTTTATCAACAGCTCTGTCAATTAATAAACGTGTAATAAATACAGCAGTAAATAAAGAAGTAGCAATACCAATCATTAATGTTAATGCAAAACCTTTAATTGGTCCTGTACCAAAAACATATAAAATTACACCTGTTAAAAGAGTAGTAATATTTGCATCTATAATTGCAGATAAAGCTCCTTTAATAGAGAAACCTTCTTCTACAGATTGTTTTAATCCTTTTTTAATAGACAAACTTTCTTTAATCCTCTCAAAGATAATAACGTTTGCATCTACAGACATACCAATGGTTAAGATAATACCTGCAATACCAGGTAATGTTAACACAGCGTTGAAAGAAGCTAAAATTCCAAAAATAAATAAGATGTTTACTGCTAAGGCAATATCTGCGTATAAACCAGCTTTACCGTAGTATAAAATCATCCAAACTAATACTAAGAAAATAGCCAAACCAAATGACTGAATACTGTGATCTATAGATTCTTGACCTAAAGATGGTCCTACAACCTCTGCTTGAATAATTCTTGCAGCTGCGGGTAATTTACCAGCTTTTAAAACGGTAGCAATATCTTCTGCTTCAGAAATTGTCATACTTCCACCAGAAATAGAAGTTCTACCACCAGTAATAGGTAAGTTTACAGAAGGCGCTGTATATACATAGTTATCTAAAACAACAGCTACAAATTTACCTTGGTTATCAGTAGTCATTTTAGCCCATTGTTTAGTGCCAGAACTATTCATAGTCATACTAACCTCTGGTTTGTTTAATTGGTCAAATACTTGAGAAGCATCTAAAATTACATCACCTTCAATTGTAGCTCTATCGTTACGGTTTCCTTTAATAGCATATAATCCTATTAATTCTGTTCCGTCTGTACTTTTATTGGCTTTATAGTCCCATAAGAATTTAACGTATTTTAATTCGTTAGGTAATAAAGCTCTAACTTCTTTTCTTTTTAATAAACTATTTACAGTAGCAGTATCTAAAACTCTAGCCTGAGCAACTAAAGAGCTCATTTGTTGTTGAGATTGTGCTACATTAGGATATAAATACGTAAAAAGGTTTTTTTGATTTACGTCTGTAGAATCTTTTGTTTCACCTAATAAATCATCAATATCATCTTTTTTAGTAGAATCGATTGCTTTTTCTAAAACGGTGTTGTCTTTTAAAATTTCTGCAACTTTACTATTTGCTGTAAAAAAGAAATTTTGAATTTCTGCATTGGTATATACTTCCCAAAATTGTAATTCTGCTTTACTAGTAATTAATCTAGTTACACGCTCAATATCTTTTGCTCCTGGTAATTCAATTTGAATTCTTCCAGAATTTCCAATTCTTTGAATGTTAGGTTGTGTAACACCAAATTTATCAATTCTACTTCTTAATACTTCAAAAGCAGTACCAATAGAACTGTTAATTTCTTCTTGTAATGTTGCTTTAACAGTAGCATTACCTTCATTAAAAGTAATTTTCTCACTTAAAGCTTTGGTTCCAAAAATAGATGGATCACTTAATTTAGTGTCTCCTGCAACTTTTTCAAATTCTTGAAAAAATAAGTCTAAGTATGTAGCATTACTGTTTTTTTGAGCTTCATCTGCCGCTTCTAAAGCCTGGTTAAAAACTACGTTTTTAGAATCGTTAGATAAACTTTTTAAAACTTCTTTTACAGATACTTGTAAAATAGCATTAATACCACCTTTTAAATCAAGACCAAGATTCATTTCTTTGTCTTTTACATCATTGTAAGAGTATTGTGTAATACCTAAGTTTATGATGTCTTTGTTGGCAACACTATCTAAGTACTTTCTTTCAAAAGTAGCTCTTTGTCTTGCATCTGTATCAGCTCCTTTACTTTCTGCATAACTAACTGCGTCATCTTCAACCTTATTGGCTAAAAACGTAAATGATAATTGATATAAACTCACTAATCCAAAAAGGATTGCGAATAACTTAATAAGTCCTTTGTTTTGCATGTTCTTTATTTTATTGTCGACTTTTTTTTAAAACGAGCAAATATATAGTTTCTCGTATAACCTGACAATTATTTTTGTTGATTGTTTTTGTGTGATTATGAGTGTGATACTCATTAATTTAAAGGGAATGAAAAAAACATAAGTCAATATGTTTTTTAGCTGGTATAGTTTTTGGGTCCCGCTCTAACTTCAGGTTCTTTGTATGAAGTTCTATCCTTAGAAAATGGATGGTTTTTACTGATTTTGTAGGCTGTTTTAAAAAGTTGATCTGTTTTGTATGGGTCAACATTTTTGGCAAGAGCATAATAATCTAAAGTTGTAAATCTGTCTGAATTATACTTAATTTCAAATACAAATTTATCATCTAAATTAGAAATATCCGTTTGATTTTTTAATTCATAGATATCAATATTGTAATTAGAAGAATTTTCACTTTGTTCTTCGTTGTCAGAATCTTTATTTAAAACGAATTGAGTGTCCTTTACAAGTTCTTTTTTAACAGCATCAATAGTAATAGTACTATAATAAGAAATTTTTAAAGTACCTTTTTGGGTTTTGTTGATGGTTATATTTGCAACACCTACTTTTAATAGTTTTTCTTTTACGTTTGCAATAGTGTTTTCTATATCCTTATCGTTTGTTTTAGAGTCAACAAATTCTAAAGCAATTTCTTGATTAGGTATAGAAACCTGATCTTGGAATGCTCCGAAGTAAATGAATAATAAAAATAAAGTACCAAAGTACCATTTTGCTTGCATGTGTCAAATATATAAAAAAGATTGCTTTCTACTTCTCAAATAAAGCATCTTATTTTAACATAAAAATTTTTTAGTTAATTGTGTTATCTGTAATTTTTTAATATAAAAACATTCTATTTTTATAAAGTTTTAAAATTGATTATATTTAATCACTGAAATTGATAATGTAACGAGGCGTAAATTATAAATATGACACATTTAACCGATATTCAAATTGCACAAGCAAATACCATTCAACATATTACAAAAATTGCTCAAAAATTAAGTGTAGATGATGATGAATTGGAAATGTATGGGAAATATAAAGCAAAACTACCTTTATCTTTAATTGATGATGAAAAAGTGGCTCATAATAATTTAGTATTGGTGACGGCTTTAACACCAACTCCTGCTGGTGAGGGAAAAACAACGGTTTCTATTGGTTTAACCGAAGGGTTGAATAAAATAGGAAAACAAGCAACAGTGGTTTTAAGAGAGCCTTCTTTAGGGCCTGTTTTTGGTATGAAAGGTGGAGCTGCTGGTGGAGGATATTCTCAGGTAATACCTATGGAAGATATCAATTTGCATTTTATAGGTGATTTTAATGCGGTAGAAAAAGCAAATAACTTATTGTCTGCTTTAATTGATAATAATATACAGAGTAAAACCAATAACTTAAATATAGATCCTAGAACTATTCTTTGGAAAAGGGTTATTGATATGAATGATAGAGCGCTGCGAGATATAACGATAGGGCTTGGAGGGACTTCTAATGGTGTGCCAAGACAAGATGGTTTTAATATTACACCGGCTTCTGAAGTGATGGCTATTTTATGTATGGCGTCTGATTTAGAAAATCTAAAAAAACGTTTGGGCGATATTTTTATAGGATTTACTTTTGATAATAAACCCGTTTTTGCACGTGATTTAAAAGCAGAAAATGCCATGGCTATTTTGCTTAAAGAGGCTATTAAACCTAACCTTGTACAAACGTTAGAAGGGAATCCAGCAATTATTCATGGCGGACCTTTTGCAAACATTGCACAAGGAACCAATACAATAATAGCTACAAAAATGGGGTTGTCTTTGTCTAATTATGTGGTAACAGAAGCTGGTTTTGGTGCAGATTTGGGGGCGGAAAAGTTTTTAAATATTAAATCTACTTTTGCAAAATTGAATCCTAAATGTGTGGTTTTGGTTGCAACAATTAGAGCTTTACGTCATCATGGAGGTGCTAAAAAAGAAGCATACAATACGCCAGATTTAGAAAAGGTGATAGAAGGGTTTAAAAATCTAGAAAAGCACATAGAAAATATTAGAAAGTTCCATATAGAGCCTGTAGTGGCGATTAATTCGTTTACTTCCGATACTAACGAGGAGGTTAATTTTGTAATAGATAAATGTGCAAGTTTAGGTGTTGAAGCTGTTTTGGCTGAAGGATGGGCAAAAGGAGGAAAGGGGACAATCAATTTAGCAAAAGCTGTTGTAAATATTGTTAAAAATAAAGCAAGTCAATTTAAACCTTTATATGATTGGAAAAGCCCAATAAAGGATAAAATAGAAATCATAGCTAAAGAAATTTATGGAGCAGTAGCGGTGGAGTATAGTAAGTTGGCACAATTAAATTTAAGAAGAATTGATAGATTAGGGTTTAATGATTTTGCTATTTGTATGGCTAAAACACAAAAATCATTTTCAGACAATCAAACGTTAATTGGTAGGCCAGAAGGTTTTACGGTAACTGTTAGAGAAATTGAAATTGCGGCAGGAGCACAGTTTGTTATTCCTATTTTAGGAAAAATGATGAGAATGCCTGGGTTGCCAACTATTCCAGCATCAGAAAATATGACAATTGATAATGATGGTGTTATTTCTGGATTGTCTTAAATAGAGTTTTCTCTTTTTTTGTTTTTAGAGAGTCTATTTTTTTAATCAGATCTATTCATTCTTTAGGATGAGCGTAATGCTAAGTCTTATTTCTCCGTAAGAAACTTCTTCGTTTAGTTTGTCGTAAATTGGTTTCAGTTCTATTTTTCTGTCTAATTCATTAAAAGCAACTCGTACTTTGTCTACCACTTTTTTATCTACAAGTTTTTCTAAATTCACATTTTTTCCTTCCATGTATAGTTGAGATAAATGTGAAAATATAGTGGTTATAGATAAACTTCTTTCTTCTGCAATTTCTGCAGGATTTAATCCCGAATTATATAAATTAAAAGTTTTTTGTATGGTGGTAATTTTTCTGGGTTTGGCTACGTTTTTAAATTTACGAATTACAGTCATAAACTCCTCACCATATTTTTCCATTTTATTCATTCCTACCCCAGAAATTGCTAAAAATTCATTTTCTGTTGTTGGAAGCTCACTTGCCATTAATTTTAATGTTTTATCGTTAAAAATAATGTAAGCGGGCATTTTTTCTTCCTTAGAAATGGCGTATCTTATTTTTTTAAGTTCTGTAAATAAATCTTTATTTGTTTCTCCTTCAGTGGTAATTTTTGGTGCTTTTTCTTTTTTCTGTTTATCATCAATTTTTACAGGGGTGGTTAAGCGTATTTTTTTTTCTCCTTTTAAAACTTCCCACCCGATGGGTGATATTTTTAAAGCAGAATTTTCGCTATACATAATTTCTATAAGACCTTGATTTGCCATTTGAATTACATAATCTCGCCAATCAAAAAAGCTAACATCTTTACCAATTCCGTAGGTTTTTAAATTGTAATACTGTTTTGTGTGAATGTCTGCATTATTACTGCCTCGTAATACATTTATTAACATGGTAATTCCGTCTTTTTCTTTCATTCTAGCAATTCCCGAAAGTGCCTTTTGAGTTAAAACAGTACCGTCAAAATCTTGAGGTGGATTTTCGCAAACATCACAATTGCCGCAATTTTCAGTAAGGTGTTCTCCAAAATAGGATAATAATATTTTTCTTCTGCATGATTTTGCTTCTGCAAACTGAAGCATCCTATTTAGTTTTTCTTTTTGCATGGCACTGTTTGCGCCGCCATCTGCAAATTGGCTGTACAACACAAAATCTCTCATGTTGTAGTATAAAATGGTTTCTGATGGTAATCCATCTCTTCCTGCTCTTCCTATTTCTTGATAATAACCTTCTAGGTTTTTTGGTAAATTATAATGAATTACAAAACGAACATTCGATTTGTCAATTCCCATCCCAAAGGCGATAGTGGCAACCACTATTTTTACATCGTCATTTATAAAATCGGTTTGCGTGCTTTCTCTTTCTTCATGATTCATTCCTGCATGATAAAATGCAACAGAATGCCCTTCTTTTTTAAGGTAGTTTGCTACTTCCTCTGTATTTTTTCTGCTTAAACAATAAATAATACCGCTTTCGTTTTTTCTTCGTTTTATAAAACTGGTAATTTCTTGTAGTTTTTTCTTTTTCTGTACTTGTCCTCTTACTTCTATACTTAAGTTTTTTCGGTCAAAAGAAGAAATAAATAATTTTGAATTTGTTAAACCTAGTTGAGTTTCTATATCTTTTCTAGCAGATTTATCCGCCGTGGCGGTTAATGCCATAAAAGGTACGTGTGGTATAGAATTTCTAAATACTTTTAGTTGTGTATATTCAGGTCTAAAATCATGTCCCCACATACTTACACAATGGGCTTCGTCAATAGCTACTAGTTTTATGTTGAGTTCTTTTAACCAGGTATTGCTTACTGATATTAATTTTTCTGGTGATAAATATAATAATTGTATTTCTTGATTGATTGCTTTATTTATGACTTCGTTTTCCTCTTGTGGAGAATTAGAGCTGTTAAAGAAATCCGCTTTTATTCCGTTTGCCTTTAAAGCTTGTACTTGGTCTTTCATTAATGAAATAAGTGGGGAAACTACAATGGTAATTCCATCAAAAATTAATGCGGGGATTTGAAAACAGATAGATTTTCCTCCTCCAGTTGGCATTAATACAAAACTGTCTTTTCCTTCTAGGGTTCTGTCTATAATTTCTTCTTGTAAAGGACGAAAATTCTCGTAACCGTATATGTTTTTTAAAAGAGTATGTGTTTGCTTTTTCACTTTTTCAATAATTAGAATGCTAAGATACATGTTATCTGTAAATCTATAAGAAGATTGATTATTGATGTTTTAAGTACAGTATAAATCTTTGAAATTATTATGGTTTTAGAAAAAGTATACGGACTAAGTTTAATGTAATAGGAGTGGAGCTTTTTATTTTGATAAACGCTGTTTCTAACAAATAGTGAAGTATAAAAAAACCTCAAAGAAAATGTCTTTGAGGCTTTTAAATATTAAATGCGGTGTTAGATAAAATCTATTAATAGATTTATAATTCTAATAAACCGTTAGTTGCTTTTACACCAGCTGCAGATTCTACTAATTTTGCTTTTTCAGCATCTGTTAAGCTAATTTCAACAATTTTTTCAATTCCGTTAGCACCTAATACACAAGGTACACCAATTGATAAATCGCTTAAACCAAATTCACCTTCTAATAATGCAGAACAAGGGAATATTTTTTTAGTATCACAAGCAATTGCTTGCACCATTGCAGAAACTGCTGCACCTGGAGCGTACCAAGCAGAAGTACCTAATAAACCAGTAAGGGTTGCACCACCAACTTTAGTGTCTTGTACAACTTGATCCATACGTTCTTCAGATAAAAACTCTGAAACAACAACACTATTTCTAGCTGCTTTTCCAATTAATGGTACCATTCCTTTATCTGAGTGACCACCAATAACCATACCGTCAACATCAGAAATAGGAGCTCCTAAAGCTTCAGCTAATCTGTATTTAAAACGAGCAGAATCTAAAGCACCACCCATTCCAATAATTTTATTTTTTGGTAAGCCAGTAGTTTTATGAACTAAATATGTCATCGTATCCATTGGATTCGATACTACAATAATAATTGTATTTGGAGAATGTTCTATTAAGTTTGCTGAAACTGTTTTTACAATTCCTGCATTAATTCCAATTAATTCTTCACGTGTCATTCCTGGTTTACGAGGAATACCAGAGGTAATTATACAAACATCAGAATTTGCTGTTTTAGAATAATCACTTGTGCTTCCTGTTATTTTTGTATCAAAACCATTTAAAGAGGCAGTTTGCATTAAGTCCATTGCTTTACCCTCGGCAAAACCTTCTTTAATGTCTAAAATAACTACTTCTGCTGCGAAGTTTTTAATTGCGATGTATTCTGCACAACTTGCTCCTACTGCACCTGCTCCTACTACTGAAACTTTCATATATATAATTTTAAGATTTATAATAAATTTTAACTCTAACAAAAATACGAAATTTACTTAAGATTTTAGTTCTTTAAAAGCAAAAAGACACCTTAAAAAGGTGTCTTTTTGCGAAAAGGATTTCGAGCTTTTCTATCTAATACTAAATGCAATACCTGCCGAAACTGTATTGTATTCTTGTAGAGTGTAATCTGCAAATATTTTAAAGAAACCTAAGCTTAATCTTGCTCCAAGAGTTGTTTTAAAACTTGCTGCAGAAAATTTTAAATCTGGTGGAGTTAATTCTTCTTCATTAGAACCTCCTTTATCGTAAGTATACGTTCCGGTCATTTTAAAGTCGCTGTTTCCAGAACCATAACCAATACCTCCATAAACATTTATAATTGGAAAGTTTAACGAAGCCAATGCTTGTACATTAAATGCTTTTAAATCAAATTCTGCAGCTCCGTTATCTATGTCGAGTTCTTCATTGTCAGTGTTTTCAAAACCATATATTACGTTTAAAGTAGTGTAAGATGCAAGTAAAGATACATGTAGAGGTAGTTTGTCTAAAGGTCCAAACCAGCTGGTAATTTCTTTCTTTAAACCTAATCCTATCATTTTTGCGCTTCCTCCATCATCACCAAAATCTGTTTCAGGGAAATATCTAACCATTGCTTCAAATTTGTAAGGTAAACCTATGTTTAATTGTAATGTTGGTGCGGGTACAGCGCTTACGGGTAAGTCTTCTGCAATACCTCCTGGCATTTGTATAGAGATTGTTTCTCCATCTTTTGTTACGGTATACGTGTTTCCTTCACCTTCTCCCATTAATGTTGGCCCTGTATAAACCCCGTCATTATTTGTATTATGTGTAAGTCCGGTTGCGGTAAATATTTCTTTAGATGAAGGAACTAAAGCGCCACTTGCTCCGATAGTTAAATCGAATCCTAAAACTTTATGTACTTTGGCAGTGTGTGCCCATCCATTATTCATAGAGTATATAAAACCTTCCATTGCAGGAGCAAAATAGCCTTCAAGAATTTTTTTAGCATCCTCTTGTCCTCCTAATATAATTTCCTCAAAACCATCTTGAGCTTTGGTGTTAAATGTTAAGGTGAATACACCTATAAATATTAAAATTCCTTTTTTCATTTTGTAATATAGTTTAGTTTGTAATTGGTTAAAATTTACTGGCTTTATCGGCTAAAATAGAAAAATATATCAATAAGTAAAGTTTAATGAGGTTATAAACGGTTAAAAACGGGTGTTTTTCATTAGTAGTAAGTAGGCTTTTATTTTTTAACTGTATCTTTTTAAAGAAATAGCTGTCTAAGAAACTTGATAAAAGTATCAAAAAAAAACACACACTTCTACGAGTAGAAATGTGTGTTAAATAAAATTATTTAGGTTGAAATTTTATACGTCTATATTAGCGTATTTTGCATTTCTTTCTATAAAATCTCTACGAGGCGGAACATCGTCTCCCATTAGCATAGAGAAAACTCTATCTGCTTCTGTAGGACTGTCGATTACCACTTTACGTAAGGTTCTAAATTCAGGATTCATGGTAGTGTCCCAAAGTTGTTCTGCGTTCATCTCTCCAAGACCTTTATATCTTTGAATAGCAACATTACCACCCATTTGCTGTGCAATAACATCACGTTGATTATCATCCCAAGCGTATTCTCTTTTTTGACCTTTTTTAACTAAGTATAATGGTGGTGTTGCAATGTAAATATAACCTTGCTCTACCATTTCTCTCATGTATCTAAAAAAGAACGTTAATATTAAGGTAGCAATATGCGATCCATCTACATCGGCATCACACATAATAACTACTTTATGATAACGTACTTTAGATAAGTTTAAGGCTCTTGGGTCTTCTTCTGTACCAATAGAAACACCTAAAGCAGTAAACATATTTTTGATCTCTTCGTTTTCAAAAACTTTGTGTTGCATTGCTTTTTCTACATTCAAAATCTTACCACGTAATGGTAAAATGGCTTGAAAGTTTCTATCTCTACCTTGTTTTGCTGTTCCACCTGCCGAATCTCCCTCAACTAAGAAAATTTCACATTGTGCTGGGTCTGTTTCAGAACAGTCAGATAATTTACCAGGTAAACCACCAATAGACATTACCGTTTTACGTTGTACCATTTCTCTGGCCTTACGTGCTGCGTGTCTTGCGGTTGCTGCTAAAATTACTTTCTGAACGATGATTTTTGCATCATTCGGGTTTTCTTCTAAGTAATCAGCTAACATTTCTGATACTGCTTGCGAAACTGCAGAAGTTACCTCTCTGTTACCTAATTTTGTTTTTGTTTGCCCTTCAAACTGTGGTTCTTGTACTTTTACAGAAACAATAGCGGTTAATCCTTCACGGAAATCATCACCAGCAATATCAAATTTTACATTTTTAAGTAAGCCAGATTCATCAGCATACTTTTTTAAAGTTCCTGTTAAACCACGTCTAAAACCAGATAAGTGTGTTCCACCTTCGTGTGTATTAATGTTGTTTACATAAGAATGTAGGTTTTCTGCATAAGAGGTGTTGTATACCATGGCAACTTCTACAGGAATACCGTTTTTCTCACCTTCCATAGAAATTACAGAACCAATTAATTGCTCACGTGTAGAATCTAAATATTTAATAAATTCTGGTAAACCTTCATCAGAATGAAAAACTTCTGATATAAAGTTTCCTTCATCATCTGTATTTCTTCTGTCTGTTAATGTAATGGTAATACCTTTATTTAAAAAAGATAATTCACGCATACGAGTAGACAAAGTCTCGTAGTTGAATTCTGTGGTTTGCTTAAAGATAGATTTGTCTGGTAAAAAAGTAACAATTGTACCTGTAAAATCTGTTTCTCCAATAGTTTTAACAGGATATAAAGCTTTACCTTTTTCGTATTCTTGTTCCCAAACTTTTCCTTCTTTGTGTACAGTTGCTCTTAAATGATCTGATAATGCATTTACACAAGAAACACCAACACCGTGTAAACCACCAGAAACTTTATAAGAATCTTTGTCGAATTTACCACCGGCACCAATTTTTGTCATTACAACTTGTAGTGCAGAAACGCCTTCTTTTTTATGGATTCCTACAGGAATACCACGACCGTTATCTTTGGTTGTAATTGAGTTGTCTTCATTTATGGTAACATCAATTGTATCACAATAACCTCCCATTGCTTCATCAATAGAGTTGTCTACAACTTCGTATACTAAGTGGTGTAAACCACGTATTCCTACGTCTCCAATATACATGGAAGGACGCATTCTTACGTGTTCCATTCCTTCCAGTGCCTGAATACTGGAAGCGTCATAATTATTTTTATTCTCTTCGCTCATTATATAAAGTGAATTATTAATTTTTTAGATTGCTGAAATTCGTTTTTAAAAAATAAATTTCAGTAATCTCAAATTTACGGATTTTAAAGTGCTTTTAAAGTGTTTTTAGCAATTTTGTTTAAAAATTATCAACATTTGTTGATTTCTTAAAAGTGGCTTAAATGGCTTAAAAATGGTTTTAAAATTAATTTTAATATTTTTTGTTTCTTCTTGAAAATCAGAATGATTAAAAGTGGCTTAAATCTTTTGTTTCTATATTGTAAAATAGGGGGTGTTTTTTGTTTAATGGAATAATAGCGTATTATTTAGATTGTATTTATTACCATAGAGTAAGTTAGTATCGTTTTGTTAGAACAAGATTTCTGCCTCGGTAAAATGATTAAGTAGGTGTTATTCAGCTGTACATATTTAGGTTTTTTCTGAGAAAAACAAACCCTATTAATATGTTTAATTTTTTGTGTTATTGTTTCGTGAATTATTTGTAAAAAATGGGGTCTAACTATTTAAAAAGTAACTATTGTATGATTTTAAGTTAACAAGAGTCTTGCTTCACAAAGATAAATTTGCATTCTAATTAATTTTAAACTCAATAAAATGCATTTTAAATTTTTATTTACTTTTTTAACACTCTTTAGTTTAATTAGTATAAAGGCACAAGATGTTAGCGTATTAAAAGGAACTATAACCACAGAGCAAGGAGAACCTATTGTGGGGGCAAATGTTTATATAAAAAAATTGTCTTTAGGTGCAACTTCTAATGAAAATGGAGAATTTATATTAGAGAAAATTGCAAATGCGTCTTATGTTGTTGAAGTTTCATATTTAGGATATAATACAATTATAAAGAAAGTATTAATTAGTAATTCAGAAACAATTGAAAACTTTAGTTTAAAAGAAAGTTCATATATGTTAGAAGGTGTTGTGGTAACATCTCAGAAAAGAGAGCAAAAGAATAAAGATGTTCCAATTGCTATTACTTCTTACGGAACAGATTTTATAGAAAATCAAGGGACTTTTGAGTATGATGCTTTATCAGAATATGTACCTGGTTTTCAAGTGCAGATTCAAAGTGTTAATAATCCCGGAATTGTTATTAGAGGAATTACAAGTGATAGTGGAGATTCTAGAGTAGAACCAAGAGTTTCTATCTTTCAAGACGGAGTTTCAATTAGTAAATCTAGAGGATCTGTTGTAGAATTGTATGATATTGAACGTGTAGAGGTTTTAAAAGGTCCGCAAGGAACCTTGTTTGGTAGAGGAGCACAAATTGGTGCCATGCATATCATACAAAATAAAGCAAAAAATGAAACATCTGGAGCTGTAAAAGTTGGTTATGGTAATTACAATCAGGTTTTAACAACAGGGTATTACAATACACCTTTGGTGGATGATAAATTGTTTTTTAGAGCTGCCGCAATTTACAATTCTAGAGATGGTTTTATCGAAAATGTTTCTGGTGGAGATTTAAACGGAAAAGAAACACTTGCTTTTAGAACATCATTTAAATATCTAATAAATGATAATACAACTTTAGATGTTATTGCAAACTGGCAAAAAGATACGCCTCCTGGTACTTCTTTTAAAAGTGGAACTTATGCGCCAATTGGTGGCGATACAAACCCAAATACTTTTGCTGATTTAGAAAGAGGAGAAGAATTAGGTTTAGATAGAACTGTTTACGGTGTTACAGGTATTTTAAAACATGAGCTGAATGATGTTTGGGGTGTTACTTCTACAACCGCTTATAGACAATTTGATTCTAATGAAGCTTTTGATGCTGATGGAACTGCGGCTCCTGCTCTTTATTTTAGAGAAATTGCTAAAGGAAAACAATTTAGTCAAGAGGTTCGATTTAATTTTGATACAGATGAGAAGTTTAGAGGTTTCTTTGGTGGAAATTTTTTCTTTGAAGATGGTTCGCAAGAAGTACCATGGGAATTGGATGAGAGAAGTTTTGGTGTGTTACTTTTAAATCCTACTGCTTTTGTTGTGAATGGTGTGCCAACTTTGTTGTCAAACATACCTAATGATTCTGCAACATTTGGTGCAATAGCAGGTGCTCCTTTAAGTTCTTATAATAAAGAAACGTATACTAATTTTGGTAAAAATTATTCTGGCGATGTTTTTGCGGATGCTTCTTATGATGTTACAGATAAATTATCGATTACTTTAGGGTTAAGAGCTACTTGGGAAAACATTAATGCGGCTTATCAAGTAGAAGATGCTGCTACTCCTTCTAATTTAGGGTATTTAACAGGAAATCATCCAAATGTATTATTTGCAAGTACCAACGGAGAAAAGATAGAAGCAAGTGATAATTTTTTATCAGCAGTTGGTCGTTTCGCAGTAAATTATGATGTGAATGATAATATTACTTTTTTCGGAACAGCTGCAAGAGGAAGAAGACCTAACGTTATTAGTGTTACAGCAACGGAAACAAATATATTATCTGATGAAACAGTAATGTCTTATGAGGTTGGTGCAAAATCGTTGTTCTTAAATAATAGATTACAGTTTGATATCAATGGGTATATGTATGATTATTCTAATTTTCAAACAACAATTACCAAGTTTGAAGATGGAAAACTTGTGTCTACGCCAGAGGATAGTGGAAATGCAAGTACATTTGGTTTTGAAGCAGCTACGCAATTTGCTTTTACAAAAAGTAGCAGTTTCTTTGCAAACTATGGGTATATAGATGCTTCTTTTGATGATAAAGATGCTAATGGAAATGAACAAGCTTTAGCTGGAAATACATTTAGATTAACCCCTAAGCACTCATTCTCTTTAGGTTTTAATATCAACCCAAAAATCAACAAAAATTTAGATTTCTTTTTTAGACCAACATATACCTATAAGTCTAAAGTGTTTTTTGAAGAAACCAATTTACCTAATATTTCACAAGAGGGTTATGGAATTTTAAATTATAAAGTAGGGCTTACTATAAACAAAATGTATGAGCTAGGTTTTTATATGAACAATGCTTTGGATAAACAATACATTATTGATGCAGGTAATACAGGTGGTGCTTTCGGAATTCCGACTTTTATTGCTGGTCCACCAAGGTTCTTTGGAGCGCAATTAAAAATAAAATTTTAAGGTTTAAAAATAAATAAGAAAGACTGCTAAAAATGTATTTACAATTTTAGTGGTCTTTTTTTTAATTATAATAACAATGAAAAAAAATATTTTATCGTTTCTTTTTTTAATACTGTTTATTACTGTTGTTAAAGGACAAGAAGTTGTAAATTTAGCTGCTTTAGAAAAAAGTATAAATGATAAAGAAGCTCATGTTAAAGGAATGAAATCAGGAAATGAAGCCAGAATTATTTGGTCAGAAAATTATAAGGAAAAACAATCTCCTATAGCGTTTGTGTATTTACATGGTTTTGGTGCAAGTGGTAGAGAAGGGGAGCCGGTAATGAGCATGCTTTCTAAGAAATACAATGCAAATGTTTACCTATCTCGTTTAAAAGAACATGGTTTGGGTAGAGATGATAACTTTATAAATTTAACACCAGAAAATTATATCGCTTCTGCTAAAGAAGCTTTAGAAATAGGAAAAAAGATTGGTAAGAAAGTTATTTTAGTAAGTACATCAACAGGTGGAACTTTAAGTTTAAAATTAGCATCAGAAGATGCTTCTATTTTAGGATTGGTAATGTATTCTCCGTTTATCGGACTTAAAAATCCTGCATTTGCAGCCATTGTAACTCCAGAAGGAAAAGCCGGATTTATAAAAATGAATCACGGTGAAATTATCAAGCAAAAAAGACCTGAAGAAGAAGCTAAATATTGGTCTACTTCTTATCATGTTAATGGGTATGAAGCTTTAATAAAAATGTTAATCAGCAACATGACTCCGCAAACATTCTCTAAAGTTAAGATTCCTGTTTTTGTAGGGTATTATTATAAGAATGAAGAAGAACAAGATCAGGTAGTTTCTGTGGATGCAATTCTAAAAATGTATGAGGGTATAGGTACTTCTGTTGATAAAAAAAAGAAAGTAGCTTTTCCGAAAGCCGGAAATCATGTAATTGCGTGTGATTTAAGATCGAATGATTGGGAGAGTGTATACAATGAAACTGTAGCTTTTATTGATGCAACTATTTTAGAGAAAAAGCAGCAATATGATTTTGAATTGCAAGGGCATAGAGGTGCAAGAGGTTTATCACCAGAAAATACAATGCAAGCTTTTGAAAAAGCATTAAATTTAGGTGTAAATACCATAGAGTTAGATGTGGTTATTAGTAAAGACAACAAAGTAGTGGTTTCTCATGAGCCTTGGTTGAATGATGAAATTACGTTAGATGCCAAAGGAAATCGTATTACAAAAAAAGATGCTGCTGCTTTTAATATGTATAAAAATAAGTATCAGAAAATAAAGAAATATGATGTTGGTTCATTAGGGAATCCTAAGTTCCCTGAGCAAGAAAAAGTTGCTGCTTACAAGCCCTTGTTGTCTGAAGTAATTGCTTTTGCTGAAACTAAAAACACTGAAATTCTTTATAATATAGAAATTAAAAGTACGCCTACGGATGAAAAAGATGGATTTCAACCTACTGTAGCTAAATTTTCAGATCTTGTAATAGCGCAATTAAAAAAAGCAAAATTACC
This sequence comes from Polaribacter butkevichii, assembly GCF_038024105.1. Classification (NCBI taxonomy): domain Bacteria; kingdom Pseudomonadati; phylum Bacteroidota; class Flavobacteriia; order Flavobacteriales; family Flavobacteriaceae; genus Polaribacter; species Polaribacter butkevichii. The sequence continues at coordinate 1,777,911 of NZ_CP150661.1, read as the reverse complement.
TGTAGAAAGAATCGTTATTCAAAGTTTTGATCCTAGGGTTTTAGAATATATTCATAAAACGTATCCAGAATTTACGTTGGCATTTTTAACGTATCAGAATGATTTTAAAACAAACATGCAGATGTTAAGTTTTGTGCCAGCAATTTATAGTCCATATTTTGTGTTGTTAAATAAAGAGGAGGTTGCTAATATTCAGAAAAATAATATGAGAGTTATTCCTTGGACAGTAAATAAGAAAGAAGATATGATTAACTTGTTAAATATGGGGGTAGATGGTTTAATTACAGATTATCCTAATATTGCAATTCCTTTAAGAAAGTAAGTTTTTTTTATTATAAATAGTGAAGTCCCCCAATTTTGCCGTTGTATTTATAAGGAACCTACTATTTAATTAGTAGATTTCTTGTAAATAAACTTTAATATTTTGTTATATCAATAAATAAACAAGGATATATTAGAAATATTGTAAAGGTTGTATAAAATCTTAAAAAAGAAGATTGTAAACGACATTTTCTCTATATATTTGACGTCAATAACGTTACAATGATAAATAATAATAACAATCGTAATTTCAATAATCCTAATTGTTAGGGTAGGGAGGTTGTTGTTTATAGATATATACATAAAGCCTTCCTAATCGGAAGGCTTTTTTCATGTTCTGAACTTGTTTCAGAATCTTAATTAAAAAATAAAGAAATGAGCAAAATAATGACGGTAGACATTTTGTCTAGTATTAAAGGAGCAGAGCCATCGGAATCGGTGAATCAATTGTTTGAGGTAATTAAAAATGCAAATACATCAGATAATAACGTGAATACCAATCATAACAATGCTGTAACTTTAGATGATTTAAGAGAAGATATTGTTATTGATAGTCCGCAGGCAGAAAAACAAATAATTATTGAAAACTTTCCGAAAGAAAAGAATGGTTTTTTAGTAGTTTCTAAAGTGATAGAAGAATAATTATGGAATCGCAAATACATAAAATTCACCAACAATTGGTGAACAAAGAAATTTCGTGTACAAAACTGGTACAAGAAAGATTAGATTTATTAAAATCGAACACACACAATACCGTCAATTCACTTTTAGATACCTTGGCGCTAGAATTAGCTGCTAAAGTAGATGCTAAAATTGCAAGCGGACAAGAAATTGGTTTGTTAGAGGGAATTCCGTTCGGAATTAAAGACGTGTACATGGTACAAGGAACTTTAACAACGGCGAGTTCAGATTTATTAAAAAAGTACAAATCGCCTTACACGGCAACTGCCATTCAAAAATTATTTGATGCAGGCGCAATACCATTAGTAAAAGAAAATTGTGATTCTTTTGGACACGGTTCTTCTTCTGAAAACACCATTTTCGGAGCCGTTAAAAACGCAATCAATACAGATTTAGTTTCTGGAGGTTCTAGTGGGGGTTCTGCAGTAAATGTAGCCAAAGATTTTACGGTATTTTCAATTGGTGGAGATACAGGAGGTTCTGTTCGTCAACCGGCAGGTTATAATAATGTCTACGGATTAAAACCAACGTACGGAAGAATTTCTAGATACGGATTAATGGCGTACGCATCGTCTACAGATTGTGTTGGCCCAATTGCAAAATCGATTGAAGATATTAGAATTGTTTTAAATGTGATGAGTGGTAAGGATATTAAAGATCAAACCACGTATCAATCGGAAGCAATCTCTGAAGCAACTATTTTAAATGCTGATGAAATAAAAACTGTTGGATACTTTAAAAATTTCATCGAAAATGATGCGATTGATGCAAAAGTAAAAGCGGATTTTTTAGCAACCATAGAAAAAATAAAAGCCAAAGGAATTGAAGTAAAAGAATTAGATTTCTTTGAGTCTGACACCTTAGTTTCTACCTACTATACTTTAGCAATGGCAGAAACAGCATCGAATCTATCTAGATTAGATGGTACCAATTACGGAAACAGAATAGAAGGCGATACTTTAAAAGATACATATTCTATTACACGTTTAGAAAATTTCTCGGAAGAATCTAAACGTAGAATTGTTGGTGGGAACCAAGTATTATCTCAAGGTTTTTCTGATGAAATTTACTTAAAAGGATTAAATGTAAGAGATCAAATTATAGCTAATTTTGAAAAAGATTTTAAAGAAGTTGCTATTATTTTATCACCAGTAACACCAAATTCGCCACCAAAAATTGGCGATAGTTTAAAAGATCCTTTAGCAATGTATTTGTCGGATGCCTATACGGTTGGTTTTAGTTTAGGGCAATTGCCAACGTTAACCGTGCCACAAGGAACAGAAACAGGATTACAAATTACGGCAGCAAAAAATAATGACGAACTTGTTTTGAAGTTTGCTAACTTCTTAAAAGATACGATATAATGGAACTGGAACAATTAAATGAGCTTATAAAAAAGCACGACTTAGAGTTAGTAATCGGTATTGAAACTCACGTTCGATTAAATACAAAAACAAAGTTATTCTGCTCTTGTGCAAATCAAGAAATAGAACAACCAAACCAAAATATCTGTTCAGTTTGTACAGGGCAAATGGGGGTTTTACCTTCTATAAATAAAGAGGCAATTACAAAAGCTATTTATTTTGGAAAAGCAGTAAAATCTACTTTTTCTAATGAAGTTATTTCTTGGGATCGTAAACATTATGAATACCCAGATAATCCAAAGAACATTCAGATTACACAGTTTCATAATCCTGTAATACCAGATGGACAAGTTTCTTGTTATAGAAATGATGGTTCGCAATTTACAGTGAGCTTAACGCAAGTTCACATAGAGGAAGATGCTGCAAAATTAATGCACGAAAAGAAAATTTCTTTAGTAGATTTTAACAAAGCAGGAGTTCCGTTAATAGAAATTGTAACAGATCCTTGTATTCGTCATATAGAAGATGCATCTACGTATGCACAGTATATTCAAAGAATTGTTCAGAATTTAAAAATATCTGAAGCTAACTTAGAAAAAGGGGAGTTTAAATCGGATGTTTCTGTATCGCTTCGTAAAAAACACACGTATGATTTAAACCCAAGAACAGAAATCAAAAACTTAAATTCTTTTAAGTTTATGGTAGATGCTTTAAAGGAAGAAATTGAAAAGCAATTAAGTTATTACGTAGAAAATAAGGCATTTAGACCAGACCAAACAACGGTTTTATGGGATGCAGATTTAAAGCAGACTAAAACCATGCGTAAAAAGGAGTTTGAGGCAGATTATCGTTTTATTTCTGAGCCAGATTTACCTTTTGTCAACATTAAAAAAGTAGTAGAAAGTATCGATGTAGATATCAGTTCATTGCCTTTTGCAGTAGAATCTATTTTGATAAATGGGGGTGTTTTACCACAAGATGCTAAGTTTTTTACTGCAGATTCTTTGCGTTCAGAAGTTTTTGTTGCTATCAATAATAAAATAAATGATGCTTCTTTCGTTGCCAAAACATTGGTAAATAATATTGGTGCAGATGAATATGAGAATATTCATAGTGTTGATCAATTAATTGAGATTTTTCAATTATTTAAAGACGATAAAATAACGTCAGTTTTAGTGCAAAACGGAATTACATCGTATTTAAAAGATAGAACTTTCGATTATAAAAAGTACTTTGAAGACAATACAATTTCTGAAGATAAAATTAAAGATGCCGTTGCAAAAGTAGTTTCAGAAAATGAAGCAACTGCAAACGATATTAAAGCAGGAAACCAAGGTAAAGCAGGTATTCTTGTTGGTAAAGTTATTGGTATTATTGGTAAAGGAGCTTCAGGGAAAGTAATTCGTCAAGAAATATTAAATGCTTGTTCTGCGGATGTTATAACGACTACGAGTGCAGCTGTAGCTGATGAGTCAAAAGCAACTAGCGATCAGCCAAAAGCAAAAATAGAAGAAGAAACGTTACCTCAAGTTCCGATTATTATAAAAGAGGAATATAGAACTCATAAAATTTCTCAATTATCGGAAGACTCAATTAATGATGAGGTTACTTTATCTGGTTGGGTTTCTAGTGTTAGAGATCATGGTGAATTAATTTTTATTGATTTACGCGATTCTAGCAATCAAGTTTTTCAAGTACGTTTAAGTAGAGAAACATTTCCTAACTTAGATGAGCTTGTAAAGTTAAAATCAGAATCTGTAATTTCTGTTACCGGAGTTGTAGTTAAAAGAAATGAAGATGATTATAACGCAGGTTTAAGAACTGGTAAATTAGAATTAGAAACGTCTGCTTTAGATATTTTAAACTTATCTAAAACGCTTCCTTTTGAAATAAAAAGAGCGATGAAATCGAACGAGAATGTTCGTTTTCAATATAAGTTTTTAGATCATAGAAATGATGAGGTTCGTAAAGCTATTGTGAACCGTCATAGAGTAATCAAGCTAATGCGTGATATCTTAGACGAAGAAGAGTTTTTAGAAATTGAAACGCCTATTTTAACGGCTGGTACAGACGAAGGAGCAAGAGAATTTATTGTGCCTACAAGAAAACAAGCGGGTTCTTTTTACACGCTTCCGCAAGCGCCACAACAATTTAAACAAATGTTAATGGTGGGTGGTTTTGAAAAATATTTTCAAATAGCACGTTGCTTTAGAGATGAAGATTCTCGTGGAGACAGACAACCAGAGTTTACACAATTAGATATAGAAATGGCATACGCAAGTATGCAGCAAATTATCGATTTAAATACCAAAATGTTTAATGAGATTGTGAAGAAAATCTATGGTAAAAAATGGGTTTTACATCCTTTTGAAGTAATTACGTATAAAAACGCAATGGATAAATATGGTTGTGATAGACCCGATTTACGTTACGGATTGCAAATGCAAGACATTACGGATATTGTAAAAGATACCACATTCCAAGTTTTTAGCAAACCAATTGAAGAAGGCGGAATTGTAAAATGTATTAAAGTTTCTGCAGCTGAACAAGGAAATAAAAGAGCTTCTAAAGGGCAAATTGAAAACTTAACTGCAATTGCACAACAAAATGGATTAGGTGGTTTGGCATATATTATTGTAAATGAAAATGATTTACAGTCGCCAATTATTAAGTTTTTAGGAGAAGAAATTGCAGCAAATATTATAAAAGCTACAGATGCTAAAGTTGGTGATATTGTATTTTTCTCAGCAGCAGATTATGCAACAGCAAACAAAGCATTAGATGCTGTTCGTCAAGAAATGGGACGCATTTTTAAATTGATAAATCCTAAAGAATTAAGACCAGCGTGGGTGGTAGATTTTCCAATGTTTGAAAAAACAGATGAAGGAAGATGGACATTTACACACAACCCTTTTTCTATGCCAGCAATCTATGACTTAGAAAAGCACATGACTGGAGAAGGAGAAGAAATAGGAACTATTATAGCGCAACAATACGATTTAATCTTAAACGGTTATGAGATTGGTGGAGGTTCTGTGCGTGCACATAAGGCAGAAATTTTAGAAGCAACCTATAAAAATATGGGTTATGATAAAGAAGAAATGATGAAAAGTGTGGGTACAATGTACAAAGCTTTTCAGTATGGAGCGCCACCACACGGAGGAATTGCTTGGGGAGTAGATAGATTAATGATGATTTTAGAAAAGAAAGCTTCTATTAGAGAAGTAATGGCTTTCCCTAAAACAGGATCATCAGAAGATTTATTGTTTAATGCACCTTCAATTTTATCTGATAAAAAGGTAGAAGAAATGAATGTTAGAATTATAAGGAAATAGTCTTTTAAGAATTCTTGAAAATATTAAAATCTCGCGAAAGCGAGATTTTTTTTGTTTGGTTAAATATGATGTTTTCTATGATTTAAAAAGGAGAACTAATAAAAATGTAGTAAGGCTAAGTTTGGCCTGTGGTTAAATGAATACTTAATTTTTTTGTAAAGTCAAATCAAAAATATTTGGCAGACTTTATTAAAACACACTTCAAAAAAAGCCTAAAAGCTACTAAAGACAAAATTTATGATTAAGTATTTAAGCTGCTAATAAGTAGAGTTAAGTTGTTATGGTTTTATTTTTAAGAAATCAGAATCTAAGAATCTAGGGTTTGGATACTTGTAAAAACCTTCACCTGTAGAAATACCTAATTTATTTTTATCAATAAAATTTTCTTTCAAGTATTTTACCGTTTTAAAGGCAAGTGGTTCTTGTGTTTCTTCTGCAGATGATAAGTTAATATTATAAACCGTGTTTATACCAACAGTATCTAATATTGCAAAAGGACCAATTGGAGCTCCAGTAGCTTTCATCCATGTTTTATCAATTGTATAAGGGTCAGACACTTCTTTAACTAATAAGTCTAAGCTAGCGCTTAATAAAGGTACTAATAATGAGTTTAATATATATCCAGGTTGCTCTTTGTGTAGAGGTAATGGTAACATTCCTATTGCTTTAGCAAATATAATTAAGTCTTTAAAAATTTTAGGGTCTGTTGTAGGGTGTCCCATTATTTCTGCCGTGTTATGTTTCCAAATATTATTAGCAAAATGTAAAGCTAAAAACTGCTTTGGTCTTCCTGTGGAATCAGCAAGTTGACTTGGTAGAAGTGTAGATGAATTTGTAGCAAAAATTGTTTTTTTGGGAGCAACTTTAGCTAAGCGCTCATAAAAACTTATTTTTATTGCTATATTTTCTGGAATAGCCTCAATCAATAAGTCAGCATCTTTTACGGATTCTGTTAAATTTGAAGTATAAGTTAAGTTTTTAAAGGTTATATCTAATTGTTCTTGAGTTGCGTTTAAATCTGATTTAAAAGCCTTAGCGATTATTTTAAATTTTGATTTTGCTTTTTCTAAAACTTCATCATTAATATCGTAAATAGTTACGTTAAAACCTTGAAAAGCAATTTGAAAAGCAATTTGATAACCTAAAACACCACTTCCAGCAACAGTTATATTTTTATATTTCATTTTATTTTTGCTAACATAGTGTATCAATATTATTGATGCATTATATATTGTTTAGATGTACATAAAGTTACCATTTTCAATCAAACTAAACAATTCTTTTTCAGTTTAATAATGATTTTATTTTAAATAAAATCTATCTAAACATTGCCTATTTTAAAAATCTATCTTATTTTTGTTTCAGAATGAAAAACAATACAAAAAATACTTGGTGGTGGAACTCTCTTAATTCATAAGTGAGAAGAATCCTATATGTATATATAACATAAATTAAAAAAGGCTTATCTCACGATAAGCCTTTTTTTTATGATGATTTTTTAAATCATCCAAAGTAAAAAAGAATAGACAAATGTTCCCTCGAGCATTACTAAAACCAAAATATATTTGGTTGAAAGTATCGAACGCAGTTCTCGAGAGGTTCTAAAAAGGTCTCGACTGCGCTAGACCAAACAAAAAGTAACATGAAAAAATTACAGTTTAAAACAATTCACAAAACAAAGATTGCAGATACCGTTACACCGGTTGGTTTGTATTTGCGTTTTAGAGATAAATACGCTAACACTTTGTTGTTAGAAAGTTCAGATTATCATAGTAAAGAAGAAAGTTTTTCATTTATTGCGGTAGAGCCCATTTTAACGATGAAAGTGGACGATTATCAGTTTTCTGTTTCTCATAAAGGAACACAACTAGATCAGCAACCTATCAACAAAAACTTTTATGAATTGTTTGATAAGTTTACCAATGCTATAGATTTAGAGTGTCCAGCCGAATTAAAATCGTTCAACGGATTGTACGGGTATACAACCTTTGATTCTGTTCAGTATTTTGAGAATATTCAATTTAAAAACAAAAAAGCACCCTCTGCAATTCCAGAAATGCAATACAGTTTTTACCGTTTTATTATTGCCATCAATCATTTTAATGATGAAATGACGCTGATAGAAAATGTAGAAGAAGGTACAGCATCTCGTATTAAAGAAGTTCAAACTATTATAGATGCACAATCTTTTAATACACAAAAATTCGAAATTGTAGGCGAAGAAACTTCAAATACAACAGGAGAAGAATTTATCGATTATGTTAGAAAAGCAAAATCACACTGTAAAAGAGGTGATGTTTTTCAATTGGTTTTGTCACGCCAATTTCAACAAAAATTTAAAGGAGACGAATTCAATGTTTATAGAGCATTACGTTCTATAAACCCGTCGCCATATTTATTTTATTTCGATTACGGTTCATTCAAATTAATGGGATCTTCACCAGAAGCACAAATTAAAATTTCTGCAGGTAAAGCCACTATCAATCCTATTGCAGGTACGTTTAGAAGAACGGGCGATATGGCAGAAGACATTAAGTTGGGTAAAAAATTATCCGAAGATAAAAAGGAAACGGCAGAACACGTAATGTTGGTAGATTTAGCCCGTAACGATTTAAGCAAACATGCCGATAAAGTTACTGTTGAGGTATTTAAAGAAGTGCAGTATTTTAGCCACGTAATTCACTTGGTTTCTACGGTTAGAGGTAAGATTAAAGGAAACCCAATAGAAATTGTTGGAGACACTTTTCCTGCCGGAACCTTAAGTGGCGCGCCAAAGTACAAAGCAATGGAGTTGATCGATAAATATGAAAATCAAACCCGTGGTTTTTACGGAGGAGCAGTCGGAATTATCGGTTTAGATGGTTCTGTAAATTTGGCCATTGCCATTCGTTCTTTTGTTAGTAAAAACAATGTTTTATATTCGCAAGCAGGCGCAGGAATCGTTATTCATTCCGACGAAGAAAAAGAATTACAAGAAGTAAATAATAAGTTAGCAGCTTTAAAGAAAGCGTTAATTTTAGCAGAAAATATTTAGGGCGTTTTAATAGGCTTTCCACTATATCTTTTTTCCGAAAAAGAAAAAAAGGATGCCGTTTCAATCCCTAACGCAGATAGTCAATTTTAAGTCATTACGAGGAGTTTTTCCGACGAAGTAATCTCTTAATAAATAAACAGATTGCCACAGCAAATGAAAAATTTGCTTCGCAATGACAATTAGAAAAAACATGAAAATATTAATTTTAGATAATTACGATTCGTTTACCTATAACTTAGTTCATATGGTAGAGAAAATTACAGGAAACTTTCCTGCAGTTTTTAGAAACGACGAAATCAGTATTGCAGATGTAGGCACGTATGATATCATTATGTTATCTCCAGGTCCAGGAATTCCGGATGAAGCAGGAATCTTAAAGGAAGTCATTAAAACATACGCCGGTGTAAAACCAATATTCGGAGTTTGTTTAGGTTTACAAGCAATTACAGAAGTTTTCGGAGGAAAAATCATCAATTTAGACGATGTTTTTCACGGAGTTGCCACAGAGATGAGGGTCTCAGACCCTTCAGCCACTATTTTTAAAGATGTTCCAGAAACATTTATGGCGGCACGTTACCATTCTTGGGCAGCAACAGACGAAGGTTTTCCAAAAGAAATACAAGTAACCGCAAGAGATGAAGATGGATTAATTCAGGCAATTGAACACAAAATATTTCCAATATCTGCGGTTCAGTTTCATCCAGAATCTATTTTAACAGATGTTGGTGAGCAGTTGGTTACTAATTTTATTAATGCAAATAAGTAAAATGTCTCCTCGAGCGCAGTCGAGAGGTTAATTTAGTTCTCGACTGCGCTCGAACGGACATATTAGTTACTGAAATAAATTCAGCATAAATGAAAAATATACTTAACAAATTATATAATCACGAGAGATTGTCTAAATCTGAAGCAACACAAATCTTAAAAGATATTGCTGCAGAGAAATACAATGATGCGCATTTAGCATCATTTATGACGGTTTTTATGATGCGTCCAATAACTGCAGATGAACTTGCTGGTTTTAGAGATGCGTTGGTAGAATTGGCTATAAAAGTAGATTTATCAGATTATAATACCATAGATATTGTTGGTACAGGTGGCGATGGAAAAGATACGTTTAACATATCAACACTAACTTCTTTTGTAGTTGCAGGAACAGGACAAAAAGTAGCTAAACACGGTAATTACTCCGTGTCTTCTCAGTCTGGTTCTTCTGATATGTTAGAAAGTTTTGGGTACAATTTCACCAATGATGAAAACATTTTGAGAGCACATTTAGAGAAAGCAAACATTTGCTTTTTACACGCTCCAAAATTTCATCCAGCAATGAAAGCTGTAAGTCCTACAAGAAAAGCGTTGGCATTAAAAACGTTCTTTAATATGTTAGGTCCTTTGGTAAACCCAAGTTCACCTAAAAACCATATGTTAGGGACTTTCAATTTAGAAATTGCACGTTTGTATAATTACATTTTGCAAGAAGAAGATATCAATTATGGTATTATTCACGCGTTAGATGGTTATGATGAAATTTCGTTAACAAGCGGATTCAAGTTCTTTACTAAAAACGGAGAACAAATTATAAATCCAGAAGATTTAGGGCAGAAAAGAATTCAGCAATCAGAAATATTTGGAGGGAATTCAGTGGCAGATGCAGCAAAAATCTTCAAAGCTATTTTAGAAGGAAAAGGAACAGAAGCACAGAATAATGTGGTTTTAACAAATGCTGCTTTTGCGTTAACAATTGTTGATGAAACCAAACCTTTTGATGCAGCTTTTAATGAAGCAAAAGATTCGCTTTTTGGATTGAAAGCAAAACAAACATTAGAAAAATTAGTAAGTTTATAATTAGAACGTCATTACGAACGAGGTTACGAGTGAAGTAATCTGTTTATAAAAAAAGGTTGCTTCGTTCCTCGCAATGACAAACAAGATAAAATGGCAAAAAAGAAAAAAAATATAATTCTAGTAATTCCTGCTTTTTTAATAATGGGAGCAGCAGTAGGACTTCAAACAAAAGATGTTATAAAACAGACTTTGGTTGGTTTGATTGTTGGAGTTGTAATTTACTTTTTCTTAAGTTATAGAAATAAAAAAATAAATAGTAATAAATAAAACGTCATTCCGAAGATTATTGAAATTAAAATATTTTTTAATTGAAGATACTCAAACGAAGTTTGTGACTGAAGAAATCTTGTAATTTAAATGAACAGATTGCTTAGTACCTCGCAATGACGGAATAATAAGATAAATAGTAAATAATTAACAATTACGAATTAGAAATTACGACTTATGAAAAAGGATAATATAATTCAAATCAAAAGTTATAATTTCGCAGTTCGAGTTGTTAAACTATACAAACATTTATCTCAAGAAAAGAAAGAGTTTGTGTTGAGTAAACAATTGTTACGCTCAGGAACATCAATTGGAGCAAATGTTGAAGAAGCAATTGGAGGACAAAGTAGAAAAGACTTTTTTGCTAAATTAACGATTGCTTATAAGGAAGCAAGAGAATCTCATTATTGGATTCGTTTATTAAAAGATACTGACTTTTTATCAGATAAAGAATCGGAATCATTATTGACAGATATTGACGAAATTTTAAAAATTATCGGAAGTATTCAAAAAACAGTAAGAAATACAAATTCGTAAGTAACAATTACTAATGAACAATTACGAATTATGAATTAATGTAACTAGAACTCGTAATTCATAATTTAAAATTCATAATTAATTATATGACAATTTTAGATAAAATAATCGCATTTAAAAAGAAGGAAATAGCTAAGATAAAAGCCGAAGTTCCTGTTCAGAAATTAGTACAAAGCCCTAGTTTTGGAAGAACAACTTTTTCATTAAAAAAATCGTTGTTAGAAGTTGGTTCTACAGGTATTATTGCAGAATTTAAACGTCAATCTCCTTCTAAAGGAATTATTAATGACAAAGCAACCATTGCAGAAGTTACTAATGGCTATTTAGATGCAAATGTGGCGGCACAATCTATCTTAACAGATACTTCTTTTTTTGGAGGTTCTATGGCTGATTTGATGGAAGCAAGAATCATCAACCAACAAAAACCAATTTTAAGAAAAGATTTTATTGTTGATGGATTTCAGATTGTAGAAGCAAAAGCAATTGGTGCAGATGTCATTTTATTAATTGCGTCTTGTTTAACAGCAACCGAATTAAAAAACTACGGAAACTTAGCAACAGATTTAGGTTTAGAAGTTTTGTATGAAATTCATACGCAAGAAGATTTAGATAAGATTAACGATTTAGACAATAAAATTATCGGAATCAACAATAGAAATTTAAATACTTTTGAAGTCGATTTGGAGCATTCAATTAAGTTAGCAGGTCAAATTCCGGATACGTGTTTAAAAGTTTCTGAAAGCGGAATTTCTGATCCTAAAATTATTACAGGATTAAAAGAGTTTGGTTTTCAAGGATTTTTAATTGGAGAAAATTTTATGAAAACTGATAATCCGGGAGAAGCTTGTTTAGATTTTATCAATCAAATACACTAAAAAAAAGTGTAAACGTGTAATTGTTGAATTGTGTAAAAAAGAGTTTGAGTATAAATAATTACACGATTAAACATTTACACAATTAAACCATAAAAAGAATGAAGCTCAAGGTTTGCGGAATGAAATATGTAGAGAATATCCAACAAGTTGCGGATTTGCAACCTGACTATTTGGGTTTTATTTTCTATGAAAAATCAAAAAGAAATTTTGAAGGAATTATTCCAGAGTTTTCAAAATCAATCAAAAAAACAGGTGTTTTTGTAAATGAATATCCAGAGATTGTAATTTCTTTAGTAGAAGAATACAGAATAGACGCTATTCAATTACACGGAGATGAATCTGTTGATTATATAAAAGAATTAAAATGTCAGTTCGAGCGCAGTCGAGAACTAAAGATTGAAGAAAATAAAAGTATCAAAAAGCAAAAAAACAAGCACTACATTTCTGAAAATGAAGTTGAGGTTATTAAGGTTTTCGGTATTAAAGACGAGTTTAATTTTGACGTTTTAAAGCCTTATTTAGAAGTTGTAGATTTCTTTTTGTTTGATACAAAAGGAAAGGAAAGAGGAGGAAACGGAACAAAATTCGATTGGTCTGTTTTAGAGGAATATCCTTTTGATGTACCTTTCTTTTTAAGTGGAGGTATTGGATTGGAAGATGTAGAAGAGGTTAAAAAAATAATGAAATCAGATTTACCAATTTATGCATTAGATGTAAATAGTCAGTTTGAAAGTAAACCAGGAGTTAAGAAAATAGAAGAATTAGAAAAATTTAAAAAGAACGTCATTACGAACGTAGTGAAGTAATCTGCTTATTAATTAAGAGATTGCCTTGTTCCTCGCAATGACAGAATATTATAAAATATGAAATCAAAATTTCACCCAGACAAAAACGGTTATTACGGACAATTTGGAGGCGCATTCATTCCAGAATTGTTATATCCAAATGTGAAAGAATTAGAAGATAATTACATTCAAATATTAGAATCTGATGAGTTTCAAGAAGAATACAAATCGTTATTAAAAGATTACGTTGGTCGCCCAAGTCCGTTGTATTTGGCAAAACGTTTATCAGAAAAATATGGCGCTTTTATTTATTTAAAACGAGAAGATTTAAACCATACAGGCGCACATAAAATAAACAATACTATAGGTCAGATTTTAGTTGCTAAGAAATTAGGGAAGACTAAAATTATTGCAGAAACAGGCGCAGGGCAACACGGAGTTGCTACCGCTACTGTTTGTGCTTTAATGGGCTTAGAGTGTACTGTTTTTATGGGAGAAAAAGATATTGAGCGTCAAGCGCCAAATGTTGCTCGTATGAAAATGTTGGGTGCAAAAGTAATTCCTGCTTTAAGCGGAAGTAGAACTTTAAAAGATGCAACAAACGAGGCAATAAGATATTGGATTCAGCATCCTGAAACCTTTTATTTAATTGGTTCTGTTGTTGGCCCACATCCATATCCAGATATGGTGGCCCGTTTACAAGCGGTAATATCCGAAGAAATTAAATGGCAATTAAAAGAGAAAACAGGAAAAGAAAATCCGGATACAATAATTGCTTGTGTTGGTGGAGGATCTAATGCTGCTGGTGCTTTTTATCATTATATGGATGATGAAGATGTAGAACTTATTGCTGTAGAAGCTTCTGGTTTGGGAGTGAATTCTGGAGAAAGTGCTGCCACTTCTCAATTAGGAGAAGTAGGGATTATTCATGGTTCTAAAACCATTTTAATGCAAGATGAATACGGACAAATTGTTGAGCCTTATTCTATTTCTGCAGGTTTAGATTATCCGGGAGTTGGCCCTTTACATGCTTTTTTATATGAAAGTAAAAGAGCCAAATTTATGGATGCAACCGATAAAGAAGCGTTGGCTGCCGCTTATGAATTAACTAGAATAGAAGGAATTATTCCTGCTTTAGAAAGCGCGCATGCTTTGGCTGTTTTACCAAAAATTAAATTTAGAAAAGACCAAGTTGTGGTAGTAAATTTATCGGGTAGAGGAGATAAAGATTTAGAAACGTATATCAATCACTTAGAAGACTGAAACTAATGTCACATCGAGTGAATTTATGAGGAATGAATAAATTTGTATCGAGATGCAATTAGTTCTCGATACAATTTTCTCAAAAAATCGAAAATTACTCGAACTGACAAAACAACATAAATATGAATTCAATTCAAGAATTATTTCAGAGAAAAGATAAAAATTTATTATCTATTTATTTTACTTGTGGATATCCAAAATTAGATGATACCACTAAAGTGATATCAGAACTAGAAAAAAGTGGTGTAGACTTTATAGAAGTAGGTTTGCCATATTCAGATCCTTTAGCAGACGGACCAACTATACAAGATAGTAGCCAGAAAGCATTAGAAAACGGTATTAATTTAGATCTTATTTTTGATCAATTAATGACGGTTAAAGAAACCAATAAAACACCTTTAGTTTTAATGGGATATTTAAATCAGATGCTTAAATATGGTGAAGATAAATTTTGCCAGAAAGTAGTAGATTGTGGTATCGAAACGGTTATTTTACCAGATTTACCAATGGTAGAATTTGAAAATCATTATAAAGATTTATTTGAAAAATACGGACTTACAAATGTGTTTTTAATAACTCCGCACACATCCGAAGAAAGAATTAGAAAGATAGATGCTTATTCTAAAGCTTTTATTTATGTGGTGGCTTCTGCTTCTATTACAGGGGCAAAAGGTGATATTTCTAACAATCAAGTTGCGTATTTCGAAAGAATTAAAAGTATGAACTTAAAGAGTAATCTAATTATTGGTTTTGGTATTTCTGATAAACAGACATTTACTACTGCTTGTAAATATGCAAACGGAACTATAATTGGTTCTGCATTTATAAAGAATTTAGGTTTAAACGGAATTGATAAGATTGATGATTTTATAAAACCGATAATTAGTTAAGGAATTCTTAAATATTTCTTAAAGAGTCTTTTAAAAAAGGCTAAGCATTTAATAAAGTTTATTTTAGTCATTAAATACCTTACTATAATGATTAAAAAAACTTTATTTGTGTTTGTAGTATTCTGTACTACAACTCTTTTAACTGCCCAAAACACTTTTATAAGAATGCCTTCTATCAGTCCGGATGCTTCTAAAATGGCATTTAGTTATGACGGGGATATTTGGGTTTTAGATTTAATGACTAACCAAACTAAGCGGTTAACCATTCATCAGGCTTATGAGAGTAATCCTATATGGAATCCAAATAGTAGTCAATTAGTTTTTACATCAAACAGAAGAAAAAACACCAATATTTTCAAAACGAATTTAAGTGGCGGAATTCCAGAGCAATTAACCTTTTATCCAACAACAGACACACCTAGTCAATGGAACTCTAATGGTGAAATTATATTTTCTAGTAATAGAATTTACAAAGGAACAGAAAGAGAAACATCTATTTATAAAATTGATGAAAACGGAGAAACTCCAAATCGTTTTATGACCGCTTTAGGTAGTCAGGCTTCAATTTCTCCAAATGGTAATTTTGTTGCTTTTGTAAAAGGAACTTGTAGAATTTCTAGAGAAGATTATAATGGTCCTGCACAAAGAGATATTTGGGTTTATAATTTAAAAACGAAAGCATATTTTCAAATTACTACTAGTAATAAAAATGATCACTCTCCACTTTGGGACGCTCAAAACAACCTGTATTATATAGGTTCTAAAAGCGGTAGATACAATATTTACAAAACATCCTTAAATGTAGATGGAAGTAAAAGTGATACTGAAAATAAATTAACAGATTTAAAAGTGAATGGAGTATTATCTTTTTCTGTAAGTAATAATGGAAGTGTTGTTTACAACAGTGGGTTAGATGTTTTTAAAATACAGAATCATAAAACATCAAAAATAAACCTAAACTTAACTACAGATAATAGATTTGAGTTAAAAGAAACAGAAACGGTATCTAACGGAATTAAAGATGTACAAGTATCTCCTAATGGTAAATTAATTGCTTTAAGTATTAATGGCGAAATTTTTGTAAAAGAAAATAATAAGGATAAAATAAAAAGCAATAACGTTAGTAAGCATCCTTTTAAAGATGATAATCCTTTTTGGATAGATGATAATACATTAGGTTTTTTATCGGATAGAGATGGTCAAAATGAACTTTATAAAGTGGTTTCTACTGATGATAAAGTTGATTTAAGCAGAAGTTTAAAAACAAAAATAACGAGACTTACAAAAAGTAAAATAGATGTTTTTGAACCTTTAGTAGCACCAAACGGAAAGAAAATTTCTTACAGAGTTGGTAGAGGTCAATTAATAATTGCAGACTTAAAAGATGGTAAAATAGTAAGCCCAAAAAGTTACTCAGATTCTTGGGCAGCAGCAGAAGGCGTTTCTTGGAGTCCGGATAGTAAATACATTGCTTACTCGCAAGAAGACTTAAATTTTGACAGTGAAATTTATATTCAATCTATAGAAAATCCATCAAAGAAAATGAATGTTTCTATGCATCCAAGGTCAGATTCTTCTCCAGTTTGGAGTCCTGATGGAAAAAAACTTTCTTTTGTTTCTAATAGAGCAGGAGATAGAGGCGGAATAAATTATGATACTTGGATGATTTGGTTAGAAAAATCTGATTGGGAAAAAACAAAAACAGATTTTGAAGATGGCGATTATTATAGCACTAAAGAAGAAGCTAAAAGCAAGGTAGAAAAGCCTGTTGTACATGTAAAAATAGATGAAGATAAAATTTACGATCGGTTAGTTCAGGTAACTAATTGGGCAGGTAATGAGTATGGTAGACTTTTTAGTGCAGATAGTAAAAGTATGTATATTTCTGCTACAGACCCAGCAACACAACAAAATGGGTATTATAAAATAGATTTAAAAGGAGGTAAAGCAAAATTAGTTAAAGATGTTTCTAGTGTAAATGGATTTAGTTTGCATAAGGATAATTTATATTATTCTTCTAAAGGACAATTAAAATCATTAAACTTAAAGACAGATAAAGTAGCTTCTTTTTCTCATTCTGCAACCTATACAACGGATTTTAGTAAATTAAATGAACAAGTTTTTGAAGAAGGAGTTAGAGCTATAACAGCAGGTTTTTATGATCCTAAATATCATGGTTATAATTGGAGTAAGATTGTAGAAAGATATAGACCTATGGTTTTGGCAGCAGCTACCAAGCAAGATTATTCTTTTATGTTTAATAATATGTTAGGGCAATTAAATGCAAGTCATATGGGCTATAGAGGAGCAACTCCAGAAAAGGTTTCTGATGATAAAATAGGATTGTTAGGTTTAGATGTTTCTAATGTGAAAAATGGCGTTAAAATCAATTTTATTTTACCAAACTCTGCTGCAACAAAAAACAATGTTTCTTTGCATAAAGGAGATGTTATTACTGCTGTAAATGGAGTGAAAATTAAAGAAAATACTAACTTTTATAGTTTGTTGAAAAATAGTTCTGAAAATGAAATCTTATTAGATCTAGCTGATAAAAGAGAAGTTGTGGTAAGAACAGAATCTACCAGAACGATTAGTAATTTACGATATGAAGAGTGGATAAACTCTAGAAAAAAGTTAGTAGATGAATATTCTAACGGACAATTAGGATACATTCACATACAGGGTATGAATTTACCAAGCTTTGAGCGTTTTGAAAGAGAACTAAAAGCAAGTGGTTATGGTAAAAAAGGAATTGTAATTGATGTTAGAAATAATGGTGGAGGTTGGACCACAGATCGTTTAATGGCAGTTTTAACGGTACAACAACATTCTTATACAGTACCAAGAGGAGCTACAGATAATTTACAAAGAGATAACAAGAAGTTTGCAGGAAATTATCCTTTTAATGAAAGAGCTTTATTGGCTGTAAATACAAAGCCTTTAGTTGCTTTAACTAACGAAAGCAGTTATTCTAACGCAGAAATTTTTGCACATGCTTTTAAAAGTTTTAAGCTAGGCAAAGTTGTTGGACAACCAACATTTGGTGCCGTAATTTCTACCGGTTCTCAAAGATTACAAGACGGTTCTATTAGAATGCCATACAGAGCATGGTATGTTAAAGAATCTGGTATGAATATGGAAAATGGACCTGCAGTACCAGATGTTTTAGTGCAAAATAAACCAGGTTGGAAAGCAAGGGGAGAAGATGATCAACTTAAAAAAGCCGTTGAAGTGTTATTGCAAGATTTGAATTAACGTATATATTATAAAATAAAAAAAGCGAAACTTAATCAGTTTCGCTTTTTTTATGAGTTTTAAATTGGGTTAGTTTACACTAATCAATTTTATTTCAAAGACTAAAACGGCTCCTCCGGGTATAGTACCATTTCCAGCTTCACCATAGGCTAAATTAGAAGGGATTAAAAGGATTCCTTCTCCTCCTTCTTTAAAAAGTTGAATTCCTTCTGTCCAACCAGAAATAACGTTATTTAGGTTTGTGGTAAACCCGTTTAAATTTTCGTCAAAAACACTTCCATTTAATAGGTAACCTTTATAAGTAACAGTAACATTAGCAGTGCTACTTGCTGGTTTATTTCCATCACCTTCTTTGGTTTTTACATAGTATAAGCCAGAATCTGTTTTTGTTGCTACTAAATTATTATCATCAATATATTTTAAAATTGAAGCATCATTTTGAGATTTATAATCAGGATAAGAAGCCTTAAGTTTTATTTCGAAAATTAAAACAGTACCTCCAGGAATTGAACCAGAGCTATTGCCACTTTCTCCAAAAGCTAATTGATAAGGTATTAATAAAGTTGCGTCTCCGCCTTCTTTTAAAAGTTGAACACCTTCTCTTAAGCCATCAATAACTAAGCCTAAATTTAATATAATAGATTCTCTTTCATCATAAATAGTTCCGTCTAACAAATAGGCTTTGTAATCAACCTCTACAATATCGTTTTCTGTTGGCCTTGTTCCTGTGCCTTCATTATTAATAACGTAATATAAACCAGAATTAGTTTTTGCAGTGTTTAGGTTGTTCTCTGAAATGTATTCTAGGATGTCTGCTTCCGTTTGTGGCTCAAAAGTAGGAGAGTCATTACCAACACAAGAAGTAAAAAGAATTAAAGAGAAAAATAGATATACGTATGATTTCATTTTATGATTTTATAAATTATTGGCTAATATAATAGAATTACAAATCATTCTATAACTTCAAAATAGAAATTAATCATAAAATTGCTTATATTGATACTCTAAAATAAAAAATATGAAATTACCAAAAAGAGCAGGAAATGCATCTATTGCAGTAGCATTAGAAGAAGGAAAAAACTACGCTTGGTGTACTTGCGGGTTATCGGAAAAACAACCGTTATGTGATGGAAAGCATAAAGGAACAGGAATGAGCCCAAATGTGTTTACTGCAGAAAAAACAGAAACAAGAAATTTATGTGCTTGTAAAGCCACTAAAAATGAACCCTTTTGTGATGGTTCTCATAGATAGTAAAAAATAGTATTTTAGAGAAAATTGGTGTTATGTGTTACTTAATGAGGTATTTTCTTTCAATAATCAGGGGAAGAAAATTCGCCTTTTTTCTCTTTAATAATATTGTAATTAGTATATAAAAACATTCTTTTATTTATCAATTTAAAATGATTAAATAAATAGACTTACCTAGAAAAAACTTCTTAAATTTGAGTATTAATTTTATGTATGATTAAAAATTTAATTAGATATTTTAAAGGGGTGTATTTTATTAAAGCACTGGTGGTTGCTTTAGCAATGGTAATTCCTGTACTAATATCTATTTATTTTTTTGATAGCTTTAAGATAGGGTTTAGTATTGCCTTAGGAGCCATTTTCTGTGCTCCATCTGATATTTCTGGAAGTTTAAAACATAAGTTTTTTGGTATTGTTGCTTCCATTTTTTTAACTTTTGTAGTAACGCTATTAATTGGGAGTTTTACGAGTTACTTTGTTTTAATTCCTTTATTAATTATTCTTGTATTTTCTATTTCATATCTTTCTGTTTTTAGTTTTAGAGCATCTTTAATTTCATTTGCAGGCTTAATTTCACTTGTTTTGGCTTTGGCACCCCATAGTATAGAAATTTCTGTTTTTGAGCATTCGTTACTTATTGCTTTGGGGGGTATTTGGTATTTATTTTTAACCACCTTAACAGAGTTAGTGTTACCAAAATTACAAGTAGATTATTTGTTTGTTCAATTAATTGAAAAAACGGCAGAGTTTGTAAAAATTCGTGGAAAGTTATTGGTAGATACAGAAAATAGAACAGCCCTTTTAGAAGAAAATTTTAAACTTCAAGTAGATATTAATGAACTGCATGAAACGATAAGAGAAGTTGTTTTAGAAAAAAGGTTTAGCTTGGTTTTTAGTAATAGAACAAGACGTCAACAGCTAATCTTTTCTAAAATTATAGAAATATATGAATTAGCTATTTCAAACACGGTTGATTATGACAAGTTTGATGCTTTGTTTAAGGAACATCAAGAAAAAGTAGATGAGTTTAAACTATTAATTTTTGAAGTTTCAAAGAGGTTAAACCACATTTCAAAAGTTATTTTAAAAGAAGAAAAACTTACTTTTCATAATAATTTTAAAATTCTACTTAAAAAAATACAAAATCATATAGAAATCTATAAAGTTACTGTTGGCTTGCCCGAATCTAGAGAAGGAGTAATCTTTTTATTAAATTATAAAGCGTATCAAGAAAAGCAAATTGGTAATTTAATGGATATTTTTAGAGTATTAGATAATTATTCTAAAAACGATAAAATTAGGGCCATAAAAGATGCCGAACAATTTTTAACTCCTCAAGATTATGACCTTAAAAAACTAAAAGCAAACTTTAGTTTAAAGTCGCCCATATTTAGGCATTCGTTAAGATTAACACTTACCATGCTTATTGGTTTAATGATTGGTTTTGCAATTGATATGCAACAGCCTTATTGGATTCTATTAACCATTGTGGTTATTATGAGACCTAGTTATGGCTTAACCAAAGAAAGAACAAAACATAGAGTATTAGGTACGTTAATAGGCGCTACGGTAGGTGTTGGAATTGTTTTTTTAACGCAAAATCCAATTATTTATGGTCTGATATCTGTATCGTCTTTAATTATTGGTTTTTCTTTAGTGAAACAAAACTATAGAAACGGAGCTGCATTTATTACCCTCTATGTTATTTTTATTTATGCTTTAATGAATCCTAATATTTTAACAGTTATAAAGTTTAGAGTTTTTGATACCTTAATAGGTTCTCTTTTGGCTTATGTAGCTAATTACTTTTTTTGGCCAGCGTGGGAAGCTAAGAATATTAAGGAGTTTTTCTTAAATTCTATAGAAGGTTTTTCTAAACTATTGATACAAATAGATTTGTTTTATCATAAAAAAGGAGAAGTCCCTACCGAGTATGCTCTGGCAAGAAAAGAAGCTTTTTTACAAGTAGGAAACTTAAATGCAGCTTATCAAAGATTGGCACAAGAACCAAAATCTAAACAAGAAAATATTGTAATATTTTACGAGTTAATGACTATTTTTAATACCTATTTATCCTCTCTATCTTCATTAGGCATGTATATAAGAACTAATGAAACCGGTAAGGTGCCAAAACAATTTGAAATTTATATAAAGCATATTTTATTTCAGTTAAATAAAGCAATAGCCATTTTAAATAATGCAGAAACTACTGCTAATTTAGATAGTGAAGAGCTTACTATGGCAACAAAAAATTATGAAGATTATTTTCATAATTTATCAGCTTTAAGAGATGCCGAAATAAAAAAAGGATTACCTATTTCTAAAGAAATGAGATCGCAATTACATGAAACACAATTAATTTCTGAACAAGTTAGGTGGTTGTTGAGTTTGTCTGAAAGTTTGGTGAAAAACATTAAAAAAGTTTAGCTCTAAGGTTGTTTTAATTTCGCTTTTTTATAAAAACACCTAAAACTTTAAAACAAGTTTTAGGTGTGTAAATTGTTGTAAAATTGCATTGTTATTAATACACTTTTTCTCCATTTAAGTATGTTTCAACTGCTTTTGTTTTAGGAATTTTATCACCTTCTACTTTCATAATATCTTGATTTAGAATTACAAAATCAGCAAACTTGCCTATTTCAATAGAACCTTTTTCTTGTTCTTCAAAATTAGAATATGCAGCCCAAATAGTCATCCCTTTTAAGGTTTCTTCTCTAGTTAGAGCATTTTCCATCTGAAATCCGTTTTCAGGGTAATTATTGATGTCTTTTCTAATGGTTGCTGCGTAGAAAGTTAAAAAAGGATTTACTTGTTCTACAGGGAAATCTGTACCTAAAGCTATTTTTCCGTATTTTTTTAATAAATCTTTATAGGCATAAGCCCCTTGCATTCGTTTGGTTCCAATTCTGTCTTTTGCCCAATACATGTCAGAAGTTGCGTGGGTTGGTTGTACAGACGGAATAATATTATCGAACAAATCAAAATCTTCTGGAGCAATAATTTGAGCATGTTCTATGCGCCAACGTCTGTTTTTGGCATCTTTTAAAACCTCTTTATACGTTTTTAACAACCAAGTATTTGCAGAATCGCCAATGGCATGTGTGTTCATTTGAAAGTCTGAAGCTGCAATTTGTTTGGCAATTTCTTGATATCTCTCTGGTGAGTAGATTAATGCTCCAAAATGGTTATCTCTATCAGTATAAGGTTTACGCATTGCAGCACCTCTAGATCCCAAGGCGCCATCTCCATACACTTTAAAAGAACGCACATTTAATCGATCTGTTTTTAGTTTTCCTTTTTTTATGTAATAATCAATTTGTGCTTGCTTATCACCAGAAATCATTGCATAAATACGCATTTTTAGACTTCCATCTTGTTGTAAACTATCAATTAATTCAATTACTTGTTGATCAATTCCTGCATCATCAACAGTTGTTAATCCGTAAGAAAAAGAAATTTTCTGAGCATCTAATAAACCTAGAATAGCTTCTTCTTTTGTGGTTTCTGGAAAAGGAATAAAATCCATAGCAGCATCAATTAGCACACCTGTTAACTCTCCGTCTTTGAGTATAATTTCTCCACCAGAAACTTTTGTGTCTTTTGTTATTTTAGATAGGTTTATAGCAGCCTGATTAACCAATAAAGCATGACCATCAACTCTACCAATAGCAACGGGAATTGTAGGGAATAAAGAGTCTAACTTTTTCTTTGTAGGAAACTCTTTTACTACCCAATCATTTTGATCCCAACCTCTTCCTGTAATAAAAGTTGAATTTTTTTCTTTTTGAAAAGCTATCAGTTTTTGTAAAACTTCATCGTAGCTTTTTGTACCCATTAAATCTACTTTTTGTTGTTGTAAACCCATTCTGTAAAAATGACAATGTGCATCAATTAAACCAGGGATAATTGTTTTGTTTTTTGCATCAACAATAGTTAAAGCATCGTAGTTTTTTTTGATTTCTTCGGATGTTCCTACAGCAATAAATTTTCCGTCTTTAATGGCAAAAGCACTTGCTTTTTCAAAATGATCATTTACTGTATAAATATTAGCGTTAATGATAATTGTATCTGCTTTTTGTTGTTTTTTGCAACAAGTAAGAGCTATTGATAAGCTAAATAAGAAAATAATTTTTTTCATATTGTATTTGGATTATAGGATATAAATTTACAAAAATCAAATGACTATTTATTTAATTTGAAAATGAATATGATCATCATGCCTTACAGCTGCACAACCATGAAATCTTATTTTAGTATGGTGAAGTTTTAATCTAGCTGTAAGATGAGGTTCTATAAATAATTTACTTACTGCATTATTTTTTAAAATATGAGTAATAAGACTTCTGGTAGCTTTTTCTGAGAGTTTTAAGTTTGTATTAAAATTACCTAGCGTAATATATTTGGTAAAATCATATTGCCAAAACCCTTTTTCTTTACAAATTTTAGCTTGATGTATTTCATTTTTTGATGGTGCTACAAAAACACCATAACCAGTATTTGATGGTTTTAAATTTGTTAGATTTCCTTTTTTAGTTTGATAGATAAAAGAAATATCAATTTTTTTTCCATCATTATGGCTCAAATGCGGAAGCAGAGGAAAACCGTTTATAAAAGGGAAGTTTGCATCTAAATAGATTACTTTAATTGTAGGATACTCTTTTTGCATACTTAAAGAAACAGTAGTTAAAACAGCAGCCATTTTAGGAGTAACATAATTTCTGTTAAAGAGCTTCGTTATAAAATTATGTGCTTGTAGCTGTTTGTTGTTTTCAATTTGAACACGACCAAATATTGGGGCAACTTTAGGGATTATTAAAAAAGTACTTGTTGCATATATAAAGATGAAAAGTAGTATTCTTTTAAGCTTGTATTTTGTGCTTTTATGAGAAACAATAAGTAAAGAAATAAAATAAATAACCCCACCAATTTGAGTTAACATTGTTAGAGTGAAGAAGATGAATAGGTGCAAAAATCCTTTAATAAAAACTTTAATGAGCATTTAATATTTTTTCTGCCTCAGAAATTACGTTTCTATGTTTTCTGGAATTCACCTTACTCATTGCTCCGATTTCTGATATAATTTCCTTTAAAACCTCTTTGGCAGCTGCTTTTTTATCTCTTCTAATTAAAAATTTAGAAAACTCTAGCCTTTCATCGTAATTAGAATATCTTTTATCAATTTTTTTCAATTCAATTTCTGCTTCTTCAAATTTGCCTTTTTGTTCTAAAGCCAAACCATAAAAATAGATAGTGTCTTTAAAGTCTTTTTCTAAATTTATTTTTTGTGAATATTCAACAACCTTATCAAAATTTTTGATTTCAAAATAACAACGTATCAATTTATTTAAAGTGTATGGTTCGTCTTTAAAATTACTATCTAAAGCTTCTTCATACTGTATTATTGCATTTTTAAAATCTTTAATTTCGGCATAACCATCAGCCAAATTAATCTTATTTTGAAATGTGTTAGAAAACTCTAACGCTTTTTCTAAGTCTTTTATCTTTTTAGATGGGTTGATAATTGTAGTAAGTTCTTCCGTGATATTGCTAACATCCTTTTTGTTAATTACCTGTGTTAAGAGGTAAATAATACAACCAAGTAACGGGATAAAAAAGATAATAAAATACCAATAGAAATTATTTTTATTCTTGTAAGCATGATACACACAAAAAACTTGAAAGGCAATAATAAAATAGTAATAGAACATGATGTAAATGTAATAATATTTTACGTTTTTTTGTGCTCTTAGGTCTTAAAAATCAAACTTGTAAGTAATTCCTCCTAATATTTGAAAACCTTGTGTATCGTAATTAGCAAAACGTTGATATTCTGTGTTTAAAACATTATTTAGTTTTAAAAAGGCAGAAAATTTATCACTAAAATGATAGCCTCCGTTTAAATTTACATCTACAAAAGAAGCAATGGTTTCTATCCCTTTAAAACTAGAAGGGTATATGTTGTTATAAAGTCCATCTTTTCTTTCACTTACATAAAAAATATCCGAAGAAGCAAACCATTTATTTCTTTTATATTTTGCAGAAACACTCCCTTCAAAAGAAGGCAAGTTCCATGCTTCTAATGCATTTTCTAAAGTGTAATTATTGTAAGCACCCTGAAGGCTAAAAGATAAGTTTTTAGAATATTCGTAAGCAAACTCTGCAAGTATAGAAGCCGTTTTAACATCATCATAATACACATTAAAAGAGTTACCGTATTCATAACCACTTAAAGTATATCCGTTTAAGGAATTGCTTGTTCCGTTAGATTTAGATACATTTCTTAAAAACATTGGTTTGTCTTCTTCGTTCTTATAACTTCCTTTAATATTAAAACTAATATCTCTGTTTACTTTTCCATTAAACCCAACAAATAAATTTGATTTTTCTAACGTTTGAGTGATAAAAAGAGTAGGTGAAACATAAGGATTTTCATCAGTGAAATTCTTGTAGGTATTTGTATGTAAATCACCTGAAAAACCACCGTAAATATTTAAATATTTTTCTATTATTGGACCTTCTATAAATAAGTCTGGCAATAAGAAAATATTATTCGATTTGTTTTCTGCATCTAATGATGCTATTATTTTTACACCTGCATTTAAAGAAAAATCGTTGTATGTTAATTTGTATTCTGGGTTTATTTTAGCGGTAACAATAGAATAATCTATAGTGTTTTTATCAGCATAACTGTTGCTAAAGTTCCCTTTTAAAATCTCGATACCAGCTTTTACAGGCATATCATTTAGTCCTAGGTTTAAAAACTCTAAAGGGAAAGCTAGTTTAGCATCAAAATTTGCAAGAATTTCATGACTGTTAAATTGATCTGTAAAGTAGGCTAGATTTATTTTTCCATAATCGATATACGAGTCATTAAAATCAAATTCACCAATAAGGTTAAAGTAATTATAAGTTTGCTGTGGTGCAATTAAACCAGTTGTAGTTGCTGTGTAGTTGCTTTGATTTGGCAAACCATACCAATTATAAAGGTTTCTTTCTGAGTTTAAGGTTACTTTCCAATCAAAGTAACGATTTTGTTGCTTGTAAAAAGCCCCAATGTTTAAGTTAGAAAAGTTACTGTTAAGTACAGAGCTTCTAACATCGTCTAGAGACGCTAAATATTTTGCATTAAAGCCAAACTCACTTTCAAAACGAGTGCTATAATGTAAATTGGTTTCTAAATAAGGCGTTGTATAATTACCAAAACCAGCAGCCAAATAATTCTGATAAACACGTTCTTTTACACCAACATCAATTCCTTTTACAACACCACTTTTAGGTATAAAAGTAGAAGCAACGGGAGCAGAAAAAATAGTGTATTCTAGTTTTTTCTTTTCACTGTTTTTAAGCAATTTAATTTTGGGTTGCTTGTTGATTTTTTTAGCATCAGCAATTTTAGGGTTGTATTTTGTAACAATATTTACAACCTCTGTTTTTACGGTGTCTATAGCCTGTTGCTTCTTTTGAGCGTTTAAACTTAAAAAAGCAAAATATATTAGAAATAATGTGAAACCTTTTTTCATTAATTTTTATTCTTTTTAGAGTCTTTTGGAGCTGTAATTTCTTCTTTAATAGGGGTTACAGAATTATTAGTTTTGGCTTCGTTTTCTTTAATTTTTTTTAATTCTTGCTTAGCGTCTTCAACAATATCTTCAAATTGTGTAAAGTTTTTAATAATGTTTTCTAAAACAAAAGTAGCTTGATAAACATCTTTTAAGCCATAATAATTTTTACCCATTATTACATAACTCTTTACAGCCCAATATTTGTAAGAAGAAAAATTAGCAATTAATTCTTGTACAACTTTGTTAGAGATTTCATATTCTTTTTGCAGATTTTTAAAGTAAGCATTATAGTACAAAGATTCCGCTTTTACTTCTCCTGTAGCTGTTTTTTCTACCTCGTTATAATATTCTTCTGCGGTATAAAAATCTTCGTTTTTAAAGGAAGCACGAGCTATAATTATTTTAGCATCGTTTTCTAATGTACTATCTAATTTATTTCTTAATAATATTTTTTTCGCATAATCTACAGCTTGCTCGTAAGAAGCGGTTTCATAATACCCTTTCATTAAATTACTTTGTGCAAATAAAACATTTTCTGTTGTATAAGCTTCTTGCTCTAATCTGTCTAATACGGGTATTGCATTATTAAATTGGTCTTTTTCTAAGAATATTTGTGCTAATTTAGCAAGAGAATCTTCGCTATATTCGTTTTGTTCTTCTTCTAAAACATTTTGATAATATTGAATTGCTTTGTCGAATTCTTTTTTCTTAAATAAAGTACTTGCTAAGTAATAATTAGCTTTTAATTTGTGTATTCCTTCAGGAAATTTAATGGTGTATTTAGATAGGGCTTTTATAATTTCATTACCATCGTTAGCTTCAAAATACTTTTTTTCAGCAACAGCAAAAGTGGTATTGTCTATATCAGAATCTGTAACATTAATAAATTTTAACTCTGTAATCCAAGTTACATAGTCGTTTAATTTACCATTATCAATATAAATATTTCTTGCATTTGCAACGGCTTCAAAAGCATCAGGAGAATTTGGAAATTGACTTGCTGTTTTTTTGAATTTCTCTAAAGCTTTTTCATTCTGATTTTCATTGTAATATAATAAACCTTGTCTTACCAATGCTTTCGGTATAAATACACTATTTGGGTGTTTTTCTATTAATCGATCATAAGCAAAATGAGCTTGTTGGTTATCTTTTATGATGGTGTAAGTATTTGCTAATTGAAATAAAGCATCGTCCTTTAACGTAGATACCTCATACTCATTAACAACCTTTTTTAAAGCATTTATTTTAGCTTGATTATCTTCTGTAAAACCATAACTCATCCCTATTTGGTATTGAGCATAATCTGCTTCTGCACCAAAAGTTTTCACAACATTATCGTAAGTTTTTATTGCTTTTTGATAATTTCTAAGAGCAAAATAAGAATCACCTAAACGAATATAAGCATCGTCTATTATTTCCTTTTCTATAGAATCTTTTTTTATGAGGTTTTCAAAAGAAACTACAGCATTACTATAATCTTTTAGCTTAAAATTACTGTAACCAATATTGTAATCAAGTAATAAAAACTCTTCACTATTAGATTTTAGATTCTTTTTTAAAGTTGTGAATATATTTAGTGCTTCTTTTGGTTTCTCTAATCTATATAATGTTTCTGCTTCCCAATATTTTGCTCTTTCGTTGATAGATACATCTGTTGCTTTTTTACTTTCTATAAAGTAAGGAAGTGCTTCTTCTAGTTTTTGATCATTAAATAATTGAATACCTTTATATAAAGAGATTTCAGAAATTAAAGAAACATTTTTTACAGATTTATTTTTCTTTAAAAATGCTAAAGCGCCTGTGAAGTCTTGTTGATGTAAAAAAGAAGAAACCACTAAATCGTTAATTTCTTCGTAGGCTTTAGATTTTGGATAGGCTTTTAAATAATCTTGTAAAACTTCTGCAACACTTTTAAAAGGGTTGCCCGTTTCATAACTTAATTTGGCATAATTTAACGCAGCATCTTGTTTAATAGTGGTGTCAAAATCCATTTCAGAAGCCGTTTTAAATGCATTTAAAGCTTCTGTTTTTTTACCTAAATTAAGGTAACATTCACCTAAATGATAATAGGCATTTTGTGCAACAAAGTTTTTTTCATCAATAATTTTATTAAAATTACTAATGGCATTTTCAAAATCATTCTGTTTATAGTAAGCAAAACCAAGTTGATAAAAATCGGTATTATTCCATTTGCCTCTTTTACCTGTGTAGCCTTTTAAATAAGGAATCGCTTCGCTGTATTTTTCTAAATTAAAATAGCTTTCTCCAATTATTTTAGAAATTTCAGATCTATCTTTTCTTTTAAAGGTATCAATAAGTTTTTTACCAACTGAAATACAGCGCTCAAATTTACCTGCCTGAAAACTTATATCTAATAAATAGTAAGAAATTTCTACTCTATAAGTCTCATTATCAGCAATTTCTTTTAGGGTAGATTCTGCAATACCGTAATCTTCTAATTTATACGCAATGTAGCCGTAATAATATCTAGAGTCGTTACCATACTTAGCATCGTTAATTAAAGGAAGAAATTTTTCTTTAGCTAAAGGTAGGTTTTTGGCAATTATATATGCGTATCCCATTTTAAAGTTAAGCTCTTTTTGATCTTCTTTAGAAAGAGTATCAGCATTAACTTTTTGATACCATTTAAGGGCGTATGCTGCTTTTTTATTTGCAAAATAGTAATTAGCAACGGTAAAAAAGGCGGTGTTTTTTTTACTACTATTGGGGTTCTCTTCAATAAAAGAAAGTACTTTTTTATCTGCTTCTGGTTGGTTTAATCGTATAGCACACATGGCATCATAATAGGCTGCATCTGCTTTTAAGTTAGAACCTTTAGAGGCCTTTTTACTGATTTTAACAAAACTAGTTTGTGCTGCGGCATATGCCTTATCATTAAATAATTTTATGGCATCATTATATTTTGTAAAAATATTAGTATCTACAATTGTTTGCTGACTATAAGCAACAACAGAGACTAGGAACATGAAAAAAATAAGCAAACGTTTTTTTAAAAAAACAAACTTCATATAATTATTTTTGATACTTAAAATGGATAACGAACATATTTTTGTTTTGTTTGATGGACAAAGAAAAAATGTGAAATATTTTACATCAAAAATAAGAATTGTTTATAATTCATAGTATAAAACCGATAGAAACTTTTAAGTTTGTAAAAACAAGTTTTTTATGGAAAAACCAGTCTTATTTTTAGAAAACGCAGAAATTTACCAAAGAGAAAATTTGGTATTATCTAATGTGAATTTATCGATACAAAAAGGAGAGTTTTATTATTTAATTGGTAAAACCGGAAGTGGAAAAAGTAGCTTGTTAAAAACGTTGTATGGCGATTTAAAGCTGCAAAAAGGTGCAGGTAGTATTGTAGATTTTGATTTAAAAACAATGAAAGAAAAGGAAATTCCTTTTTTAAGAAGAAAAATAGGAATTGTTTTTCAGGATTTTAAATTATTAAGTGATAGAAATGTTTTTGGTAACTTAGAATTTGTTTTAAAAGCAACAGGTTGGAAAGATAAAGTTAAGATTAAAGATAAAATTGACGAGGTTTTAGATAAAGTAGGAATGAAGGCGCAGGCTTACAAGAAAACCTACGAACTTTCTGGAGGAGAACAACAAAGAATTGCTATTGCAAGGGCTTTGTTAAATGATCCTGAATTAATTTTAGCGGATGAACCTACCGGAAATTTAGATCCAAAAACTTCTTTAGAGGTGATGGAACTTTTAAACGATATTCATAAAAGCGGAAAAACAATTTTAATGGCAACGCACGATTATCAATTAATTGTAAAATTTAAGCAAAAAACCTTGAAATGCGAAGGCGGAGAATTGTTTGAGGTTGCTCAAAAAGCAACTGTATAATGCTTTCTGTACTTATACCAACATATAATTACAATGCTTTTTTTTTGGTAAAAAAAATTCATCAACAATTAATTTTAGAAAACATAACATTCGAAATTATTTGTTTAGATGATGGTTCTAAGTCGCCTTTAAATGTAAAAAATAAAGAAATAAATAAACTTTCATTTTCTAGCTTTAAAAGTCTAGAACATAATATTGGAAGAAGTGCTATTAGAAACTTGTTAGCCCAAAAAGCAACTTACGATTGGTTGTTATTTTTAGATGTAGATGTTATTCCTGTAAAATCTAATTTTATAAAAAAATATATAAATTGTTTCGCAAAAGATAAAACTGTTTTTTGTGGAGGATTGTTATATGAAGATAAAATAGAAAACGTTAAGTTATTACGCTATAAATATGGTAAAAAACATGAAGAAATTTCTGTAGAAAAACGCATTGAAAATCCAGATAAGTATTTTTTTACCTCTAATTTTTTAATTCAGAAAGAAGCTTTTAATAGTGTAAAATTTGAAGAAAAATTAATCTTATATGGTAGAGAAGATTTATTGTTTTCTTTAGAATTAATAAATAAAGAGTATAATATTGAACATATAAGTAATGAAGTCTATCATTTAGGTTTAGATAAAAATGATTTGTTTGTTGCTAAAACTAAAGAGGCAATGGAAAACCTTATTTTTATTGATAAGCAAAGCTTAATTGATACAACAGAAATGCCTTTGTTAGGTTTGGTTAGAAAAATATCAGCAGTAAAAATGACAAGAATAGTTGGAATGTTTCATCTCTTTTTTGAAAAACTAGCTATTAAAAAATCGTCTGTTTTTTTCTTAAATTGTATGAAAGTAAGTTATATGTGTCATTTAAAATTAAAGCATGAATAGAAATGAAATTGCTCATTTAATTTGCACTAAATTAATTGCTAATAAAGAGGTCTTAAAAACTCAGTTTTTAGAATCTAAAGAAACTATTGGTTATTTTTTTATTGATGATTTGTTGCCGGAAGAATTAGCGCAAGAAATTCACAATAAATTTCCTACAACAAAGGAAGCTATTAGAAAAAAGAATTTAAGAGAGTTTAAGTATACAGCCTATCAAATGGATAAATATAATACGCTTTTAGAAGAAGTTATTTATGCATTTCAAGATAAAAAAGTAGTTGCATTAGTTTCTAAAATTTGCCAATTAGAAGAAGTTTTTGCAGATGAGCATTTATATGCTGGGGGATTATCTTTAATGGAAAAGGATAATTTTTTAAATCCGCATTTAGATAATTCTCATGATAAGGATAGAAATAGATGGCGAGTTTTAAACCTTTTGTATTACGTAACACCTAATTGGAATACAGAAAATGGAGGTCATTTAGAAATTTGGCCACAAGGATTAAAAAACAAACAAACTACTCTAGAAAGCAAGTTTAATCGGTTGGTTGTTATGACAACTCATCAAAATTCTTGGCATTCTGTAAGTAAAGTTTTAAAAGATGATGTTAGGTGTTGTGTGTCTAATTATTATTTTTCTAATACACCTATTTTAGTTTCAGATACGTTTCATATAACAACATTTAGAGGTAGATCTTCCGAAAAAGTGAAGGATATTTTCTTGAGAATAGATAACAGTATGCGTTCTAGTTTACGTAAGTTGTTTAAAAAAGGGATTAGAGAAAATCCTCATCAATATAAAAAATAGTTATTTTAAATTATTGAAAATAGTAAGTAGTTTTTCTTCTTGATTTTCCCAAACTAATTCTTTTTTAGCTTTCTTTAGTTCTACAGAAAAATCTTTTTCTAGTAAAGTTTTAATTTGTGATGCTAACTCTTTTGGTTTTCTGTTTTTAATAACTTCACCCACTTTATAAGCTATTGCAATTCTTTTCATTTCAGGTAAATTCGATACTAAAATGGGGACTTCTGCCTGTATGTAATCAAATATTTTATTAGGTAAGGCAAATCTGTAATTTAAACCTAAATCTTCTTCTACGCTAATACCTAAATTGGCTAAAGGTGTTATTTTTTGTAACTTTTTGGGAGTAAGTTTACCTAAAAAATGTACGTTATTATTTAATTTTAGACTGGTAACTTTTTGTTTTAAGGTATCAGAAATATCTCCATCACCAATAATTACTAAGATTGTATTTTCTAAATATAACATGGTGTCTATCATTAATTCTAGTCCTCTGCCTATATTTAGTGCACCTTGGTATAAAATAATTTTTTGCTTAAAATATTTAAAAGGTAATTTGCCTACTTGTATTTCTTTTTGTGTAGGTAAATTCATAATTGTGGTAAAGCTAGTATTGTATTTTTTAGTATAAAAATTAGCAATACTCTTACAAACAGTGTAGTTGTTTTTAAGTTTTGGGAGTATAAAAGATTCTAAGTTAGTCCAACATTTTTTAACAAAAGGTTTATGTACTAATTCTGGAATTTCAGGAAAAAGCTCATGACTGTCATAAGCTATTTTTTTACGTTGTAAGACGCTCACTAAGTAGTTGGGCAATAAGGTATCTAAATCATTAGAAAGAAGGATGTTTTTTTTTGAAAAAAGTAAGACAAAAAATAAGCGAAAATTATATTCAGCATAAAATAAGAAACCTTTGTTAAATATTAATTGAATTCTTTTTGTGGTATAACTTCTATTTAGAGGAGTACTATTCTTTAATTTTCGTCCTATTAAAACAATTTCGAAACCATTTTTTTGTAAAGTACAGCAAACTTTATCAACACGTTGGTCTGTTGATAAATCATTAGTAACAGAAACAATTATTCTCTTCAATTTTTTATGATATAATACAAAAATAGGCTTTTAATTTATTAAAATAACAAAAATTCATAGCGGTTCTTATTTCTTTTGTTACAAGGTTTTTTTAAAAAAAAAATAAATGTAAATTTGTTTAATTGCAATGAGAAAGATTGTTTATTACCAACCAATTATAAACTAATCACTCAAAAGTATGCCTAAATGTCCCTCATGTAAGTCTAGTTTTAGAAAGAGACTAGCTCGTAATTTCGTTTTAAGATTAATACCTAACTCTAAACTTTATAGCTGTCATAGTTGTAAAACTAGATTTATAAAAGTTCCTTACTTTTTTAAATCAATAGTTGTAAAAAGAGTAAAATCAAAACATGTAGAACTAACTGCAAATTAGAAACAAAAAAACCTCCAAATTTGGAGGTTTTTTATTTTTATATTAATATAATTGATAAGCTCATTGCTCCCTGAGCACCAACAACTAAACATTGTTCTATGTCAGCTGTTTTAGAAGGACCAGAAATAAATACGCCAAATGTTCTTTCTCTTTCAGAAATTAAGCTAAACCCTTCATGCATATGTAAACACAGTTTTTCTTTTTCTAAGATAATTACCAAATCATTAGTAATAAAAGGTAAAACGCGAACAGGAAATACATTTTCAGAAATCCAAACAGCACCATTTTCTGCAACTCCAAATTCACCATTTATAATCGCTAAATCGATATTTTGTAAGTCTTTTGGGTTGGTATCTTCAGAAATTGAGATTGTTTTTAAAGAAGTTAATTTCTTGCTAGCGTCAACAATTTCCTTTGCATTCGGATATTGGTTTTTAATTGCTTCTTCAAGTGTTTCCGAAGGTGATAATTCTTGAATTGAACCACCAACTAGTTGTACTTTTTCTTTAAACTCTGCTAATAAATTGATGTCTTCAATAAAGTTATTTAAATCTACTTGAGGTAAAGGAATACTTGTTGGTTTATTTTCTTTAATTGATTTTAATATTACTTCTCTTCCCATTATTTCTTTCTTTTAACTTTATACCATTCATCAAAGTTTTGATCTTTTATTTTAGGTAATTCACGTGCGTTTCCCCATGTGTTTAATTTAGAATAGATTACTGCTCTAGGAGCATTTTTTAGCATAAATCGCGTCATTTTACCGGTAAAATTATACAGTTTTCGATTGGCTAAACGCCTCCTGCAACCTTTAATATAGATTTCTTAACAATGGGTTGTTTTACCTCTTTTACAATTACTTGTCTCCATTTGTACAATTGCTCATGAATGTTAATCTTTACCGGACAAACATTAGAACAAGACCCACATAATGTAGATGCAAATGGTAAAGAACTGTATTTTGTTAAATCTTTTCCTGGTGATAAAATAGAGCCAATGGGTCCTGGAATGGTAGCATCATAACTATGTCCACCACTTCTTCTGTAAATAGGGCAAGTATTCATACAAGCACCACAACGAATACAGTGTAAAGATGCTCTAAAATCTTCTCTACTTAATTGCTCTGTTCTTCCATTATCAACAATAACAATGTGCATTTCTTTGCCTTTTGCTGGTTTGTTAAAAAGAGAAGAGTAGGTGGTTATTGGTTGTCCGGTAGCACTTCTTGCAAGTAAGCGTAAAAAGATACCTAAATTTTCTTCTTTTGGAATAATTTTTTCGATCCCCATAGAAGCAATGTGAACGTTGGCCAAATGAGAACCCATATCTGCATTTCCTTCATTGGTACAAACTACAATTCCGCCCGTATTTGCAATGGCAAAATTAACACCTGTGATAGCTACATCAGCATTTAAAAATTTATTTCTAAGATGTTTTCTTGCTGCATTTGTTAAGTATTCAGGATTTCCGCCACTTGGTTTTGTGCCTAAATGTTCTTGAAACAATTCATCTACTTCTTCTTTGGTTTTGTGAATAGCAGGTAAAACAATATGACTTGGAGTTTCTTTTGCAATTTGTACAATATATTCACCTAAATCTGTGTCAATAACCTCAATACCTTGCGCTTCTAAATGTGGATTTAAATGGCATTCTTCAGTAAGCATCGACTTACTTTTTACTACTTTTTTAGCATTATTGTCTGCTAATATTTTAGAAATAATTTCATTATGCTCTTCTGCATCAGAAGCCCAATGAACTATTATTCCATTATTTAAGGCGTTCTTTTCAAACTCTATTAGGTAGTTGTCTAAATTAGATAAAACATTGGCTTTGATACCAGAGGCAACATCTCTTAAATGTTCCCAGGCCACAACACCATGTGCCGATTTATCTCTCTTTTCTCTAACATACCACAAAGCTTTGTCGTGCCAATTTACTTTAGCTTCGTTTTTATTAAATGCTGTTGCTTTATCTGCATGAGCCATAGTGTTTTATATGCTTTTGTTTAATATTTCTGCAATATGCATTACTTTTAAAGGCTTTTTTTGTCTGTTGATTAAACCTTCTAAATGCATTAAACAAGAATGATCTGCTACTGTAATTACTTCTACATCACTGTCTATGTGATCTTGAATTCTGTCTTTTCCCATTTTTACAGATATTGCTTCTTCAAAAACCGAAAACGTTCCTCCAAAACCACAACATTCATCTTTTCTATTTAAAGACATTAATTCTAAGCCTTCAACAGCATTTAGTAAATCTTCTTCGGTAGAAAAATAAGGGTCCATTCTTTCTGAACAAGAACCTAAATGTAAACCACGTAAACCATGACAGCCTTTGTGTAAGCCTACTTTATGAGGAAATTTAGCATCTAAATCTGTTCTGCCTAATACTTTGGTGATAAACTCACACAATTCATAAGCATTATTTCTAACCTTAATTACCTCTGGAGTTTGTTCTAAGATATCAAAGTGTTTTTTTACGTGATAAATGCAGCTTCCAGAAGGAGCAACGATGTAGTCATATTCTTTAAAATTTTCTACAAATAATTGACAAGCTCCTTTTGAGTCGTCTTCATATCCTGAATTTCCCAAAGGTTGTCCGCAACAAGTTTGTGTAGATGGATAATAGACATAAACATTTAGTTTTTCTAGTAATTCTAAAGTAGCTAATGTACTTTTAAATTCAATAAGAGATAATAAAAAAGAACTGTACGATATGCTTAATAAAGAAAAGAACAATAGCGATTAAAGATAACTTGGAATATAAATTCCTAAATTTGTAATTATTATTTTATTGTCATGTGGTTCAAAGCAATTATCTAAAGATGAAGCTAAATCTATAATTAATCAATGTCAAGAGAAGTCGGGAAAAGTAATATTCAAAACGAATAAATACACCTATGGAATAATTGATATTCCAGATTCAAGCAGTGCCAACTTCTCTAATTTTTTAGACAAGCATAAAAAAATGGAAGAACTAGGGTTTGTGAGCATCAATGACACAAAAAAGGATAAGCGTGAATTTGGCAAATCAAAAAATGGTATGATAGAAATATCATTAGAATCAAAGGGTAAGGAATATCTTGCAGGGAGAGTCGAAAACTTGTTTGGGAAACTATCTGCTCAATTTAAATCTTGTGAATATAAAATCAGTGATATTGTTGAAATTCAAGAGATTCCAGATCGTAACGAAGCCAAAGTAAAAGTAGCTTTTGAACGCTATAATGAAATACCTTTCTTTGAAGAAAGCAATGAAAAAAGCAATCCCAAGGAAATTATAAAAACAATCACTTTTAGAAAAACCACTGATGGTTGGAAACTTTGTGATTAATCAGCAAACAAATAGTAAAATAACGAGGTAATTAAAGTCAAAGTCTATTTACCTCTAAAAAATACTTTGACTTTAATTTAAAAACAAAAGGGTAAACTTTGCAACTGAACCGAAAACGAAGGTAAATTTTAGAATAATTTACCTTCGTTTGTTTAAAAGATATAAATCTACTTTTATACAAATGTACTTTTGTGTAAAAGTATAATTAGACATTTGTATAATTACATCAAACTAAAGACTTCTTCAAAGCCTCTAACTCCACTTCTAACTCACAAAACATTTGA
Organism: Polaribacter butkevichii; assembly: GCF_038024105.1. NCBI lineage: Bacteria > Pseudomonadati > Bacteroidota > Flavobacteriia > Flavobacteriales > Flavobacteriaceae > Polaribacter > Polaribacter butkevichii. Next base: position 1,740,013 of record NZ_CP150661.1, on the reverse strand, counting down.
ATAATACTATAGTTCGTTTTGAATCTTATTACCTAAATATAATTCAGTCTTAAAAAGTCAGTATTACAGGTGATAAGAGATTGTAAATCTAGCTCTTATACATTTCTACAAATCAAGTTTTATAGTTTTATGGATTTCCGTAATTATATATCAATTCAAAGTATTATTTTTAAAGAAAATTTGTTGTATGAATACTTAAAAACGCTTCTGAAAAGAATCACTAGAAAAAATGAAGTCGTATTTTAAAGAAAAGAAAAATCAGCTAGCATGGAATGGAATGAAGCAGAACAATTACTAAAATCTAATATTGGTTTAGACTTACACTTAACGCCAGAAAAAAACTTCAAAATAGTAAGAGAAATTCCGCCTTATACGTGTAAAAACTATAATAATTCAGAAGAATTTAAAGTTCAAGTAGGTACAAATACTTCTGTGAATATTCCTCTACACATGTTAGAAACAATTTTCGAAGCTACTAAACTGAATAACAACACCTGCAATAGAGCCATTTTTGAAACAAATTTCCCAAGAGAACTCAATGCAAAACCATGCAATGTTCATTCCGTTGGTAAATTATTTGAACATGCAGGTATTATGCAAATGGTAGATAAACGTAATTATCAAATTCTTTAATAAAAAGAAACTACACAAAGTATTTCATAAAATATGAATAAAGAAAAACTAACTTTATCACAATTAGAACAGTATTTATCTAAAGCAGCCTGGATTCTTAAAGGACCTGTAGATGCTTCAGATTTTAAAATATATATCTTTCCTTTATTATTTTTTAAACGTCTGTCCGATGTTTATGATGAAGAATACCAACAAGCATTGGAGGAATCAGAAGGAGATATCGAATACGCATCACTACCAGAATTTCATAGATTCGAAATCCCTGAAGGATGCCACTGGAAAGACGTTAGAGAAACGACTACTAATGTTGGTCTAGCTATTGAAAAAGCACTTCGTGGTATTGAACAAGCCAATCAAGAACTGTTGTATGGCATTTTTGGTGATGCACAATGGAGTAACAAAAACAAATTATCAGATCGTTTATTAATCGATTTAATAGAACACTTCTCTCAATACAGTTTATCAAATTCTTTAGTAGAACCAGATATTCTAGGGAATGCGTATGAGTATTTAATAAAGCACTTTGCCGATTTAACGAATAAAAAAGCAGGTGAGTTTTACACACCGCGTTCTGTTGTACATTTATTAGGACTCATATTAGATCCTCACGAAGGAGAAACCATATACGATCCTGCTTGTGGTACAGGTGGTATGTTATTGGAATGTGTAGATCATTTAAAAGAAAACAGCGAAGATTATAGAACACTTAAATTATTCGGACAAGAAAAAAACTTAACCTCTAGCTCTATTGCTAGAATGAACATGTTTTTACATGGCATTGAAGACTTTCAAATATCAAGAGGAGATACCTTAAGACAACCTGCATTTTTTGCTGCAGATGGTTTAAAAACATTTGATTGTGTAATTGCAAATCCACCTTTTTCATTAAAAGAATGGGGAGCAGAAAATTGGGCGAGTGATCCTTTTGGAAGAAACATTGCTGGCGTACCACCAAAAGGCAATGGAGATATGGCTTGGGTACAACACATGATAAAATCTATGAATAGTACTGGTCGTATGACCGTTGTGCTACCTCATGGTGCATTGTTTAGAAAAGGAGCCGAAGGTAAAATTCGTAAAAAATTGTTGGAAGATGATTTGTTAGAAGCTGTTATTGGTTTAGGTCCTAATATTTTTTACGGAACCCAATTAGCCGCTTGTGCTATGGTTTTTAAGCAAAACAAAGATGCCTCTAAAAAAGATAAAGTTTTATTTATTGATGGATCAGATCAAGTGCGTGTTGGTCGTGCTCAAAACTATTTAGAGCCTGAACATATTAACCAATTGTTCGATTGGTGTAACCAGAATAAAGATGTTGAAAATTATGTGAAAGTTGCTTCAATGAAAGATATTGAAGAAAATGATTTCAACTTAAATATTCCTTTATATGTAGAGAAAATTATAGAAGATAATTTACCTAGTGTAGAAGAAGCGTTATCAGACTTAAAAACAGCTTGGGCAGAAAGCCAAAAAGCAGAACAAAAGTTTAAAACAATATTGAAAGATTTTATATAAATGACCCAACAAAACTTAGAAAAATACCTTTGGGGAGCAGCAACCGCTTTACGTGGTACCATAGATGCAGGCGATTATAAACAATACATATTTCCGTTGTTGTTTTTTAAACGTATTTGCGATGTGTACGATGAAGAGTTTGAGAAAGCACTTGAAGAAAGTGATGGCGATTTAGAATACGCAGCCTTTGCCGAAAATCACCATTTTATAGTGCCAGAAAACGCACATTGGAACACCGTACGTGAAACCACAACCAATGTTGGTATTGCCATACAAGATGCCATGCGTGCCATAGAAAAAGCAAACCCAGAAACATTGTATGGTATTTTTGGTGATGCTTCTTGGACCAATAAAAATAGGTTAAGTGATGAAACCTTAACCAACCTTATAGAACATTACTCGCAACACAAACTAAATTTAGAGAACGTACCAGACGACCAATTAGGAAACGCTTACGAATACTTAATTAAAGAGTTTGCAGACGATTCTGGCCATACAGCAGCCGAGTTTTACACCAACAGAACGGTTGTAAAATTAATGACCATGATTATGGACCCACAACCAGGAGAATCTGTGTACGACCCAACTTGTGGTTCTGGTGGTTTACTATTAAACTGCGCTTTGCATTTACGCGATGAAGGCAAAGAATATAGAACCCTGAAATTATATGGACAAGAAATAAACCTAATTACTTCTGCCATAGCACGTATGAATATGTTTATGCACGGTATAGAAGAGTTTAGTATTGTACGTGGCGATACCTTGGCACAACCTGCCTTTTTAGAAAACGACACACTAAAAACATTTAATGTTATACTTGCAAACCCACCATACTCTATTAAAGCGTGGGACCAAAAAGCATTTACTAACGATGCTTTTGGACGTAATCTTTGGGGAACACCACCACAAGGTTGTGCAGATTATGCATTTCAGCAACACATACAGAAAAGTTTAGATGGAAATAATGGACGCTCTATTTCATTATGGCCACATGGTATTTTGTTTAGAGATTCTGAAGCTCAAATGCGTAGTAAAATGATTGAAGAAGATTTGGTAGAATGTGTGATTGGTTTAGGTCCAAATTTGTTTTACAATTCTCCAATGGAAGCTTGTTTGTTAATTACCAAAACCAACAAGAGCAAAGAAAAACAAGGCAAGGTTTTAATTATAAATGCTTTAAAAGAAGTAAAACAAGAAAAGAACATCGCTTTTTTAGAGCAAAAACATATTGATACTATTTTTAATGCATACAAAGACTTTAAGAATATTGATGACTTTGCTAAAATTGTTTCTATTGAAGAAATATTAGAAAATAAAGGAAGCTTAAACATTGCACAATTTTTAAGTAATGTAGATACTAGTAAGCCCGTTTTATCTGTTAACGACGCGATTTCTGATTGGAAAAAACAATCTAAAACACTTGAAAAGAGTATGAATGAATTATTTGAAATCTTAGATTAAATGGAAAGTATTACACAAAGCATAGATTTAAATAATTTAGACAAATCGACTTGGGAAACTTTTAAGTTTGAAGATATTGCTCATAAAATATCTAAAACAGTAAAACCAGACGAAGCTAAAGTTGATATTTATATCGGCCTAGAACATATAGATGCAAACGATATTCACATCCGTAGAAAAGGTGTTCCTGCTGATGTTAAAGGAGGAAAGTTAAGATGTTATCCTGGTGATGTTATTTTTGGAAAACGACGTGCTTACCAACGTAAAGCAGCTATTGTAGATTTTAATGGTATTTGTTCTGCTCACGCTTTTGTATTTAGAGCAAACCAAGAAATTATAGACCCTAAATTATTTCCGTTCTTTTTACATTCAGACCAATTCATGCATCGTATGGTAGATATATCTGTAGGTGGATTATCGCCAACCATAAATTGGGGAGATTTAAAACAACAAGAATTCCTACTACCACCAAAAGACCAACAAGCCAAACTTGCTGAATTACTTTGGGCTATGGATGGGGTTGTTGAGAGGGAGAATGAGATCTTTAAACAGTCTGATTATCTATTTAAATCAAAGTGTAAATTCATCTCAGATAAATATCTTCATAAAGGAGAGTATAAAAAAATAAGTGAGGTCTGTACTATTAAAGATAATTTGAGAAGACCAATAAATTCATCTGAAAGAGATAAAATGAAAGGTGAAATCCCTTATTACGGAGCAAATGGATTAGTTGATTATTTGAACGATTTTATTTTCGATGAAGATTTAGTATTAGTTGCTGAAGACGGTGGGAATTTTAAAGAGTTTTACCAAAAAGAAATTGCTTATAAAGTTTCTGGTAAGTCTTGGGTCAACAATCATGCTCATGTTCTAGCTATTAAAGAAAATTCAATTTCAATAGATTGGCTTTTTTATTCCTTAGTTCACAAAAATATTTTGAAATATATTATTGGTACTACAAGATTGAAATTAAATAAATCTGAACTAGAAAATATTCCTATTTGGGTCCCTGAAAATAAATTAATTCAAAAAATTACAAAGGAAATGATTCAAATTGAAAATTCAAGACAGATTATTGAATCCAAAATCCAAAGTTCCAAATCCTTACAAAAGAGTTTAATTAACCAGGTGTTTTAGGGTATGACATTACACGAAGCCATACAGCAGGTTTTATTAAAAATAGAAAAAGCATTAACGGCATCTGAAATAGCAGCCGTTTTAAATGCTAATAACTGGTATTCTAAAAAAGATGGTTCTGCTATAAAAAGCAGTCAGATTGGTGCGCGTGTTAAAAATTATCCTCATCTATTTATTAAATCTAATGGTTGTATTTCTTTAAAAAGTAAAACAGGTATTGTTCCTAAAGAAGCAACATCAAACCAAAAGCAAGTTTCTATAAAGCATATTACTAAAGATGCGCACTTGCTAAAGAAGGTTTTAATGAATGAAAAGAATTTTAAGGCTATTAGTGTTTGTGAGCACGATATTCCTGATACAGCAGGACTGTATTGCATACGAATAAAGAATCCTAAAAAATTGGACACCGTCTTTTCTAATATTTTAACAGAACGAAATCATAACATTATTTACATAGGTATAGCTTCTAAAAGTTTACAAAAACGATTTTTAAATCAAGAATTAAGAGCAAAAGGTCATGGTACTTTTTTTAGAAGCTTAGGAGCAGTACTTGGTTACTTGCCAGAAAAGGGTTCGCTAATAGGTAAAAAGAATCAAAATAATTATAAATTTTCTTCTAAAAATGAGCAAGAGATTATAAAATGGATAGATGAAAATCTAGTCATAAATTGGGTAGAAGTTTCTAATAATTTAAATGGAATTGAAGATGAACTTATTAAAACCCATTTGCCTTTATTGAATATTGCTGGAAATCCAGGTGCATTAAATAACGTAAGGGTTTTAAGAAATCAATGCAAGAAAATAGCAAGAGGATGAGAAAAGTAGAAAGAGAAAATAGTTTAATTAATTAGGTGTTTTAAAGTATGGAAGAAAATTTATCAACACAAGAGAGTTTCGTGTCTTTTGAAGACCAAATCAAGGAAACGGAAATTGAAAAGAAACTAAGTATTCCAGCAAAAAGGTTGATGGAAAAACTGGAACCAATTCCTAGTAAAATAGAGTCACTTAAATATCGTTGGTTTTGGGAATTAATACAAAATGCTAGTGATTTTAATTCGGAAGTAGATATAGAATTAGAGCTCCAAGAAAACACTTTAATTTTTAGACATAACGGACAACCTTTTAAAATAGTAGATGTAGAAAATTTAATAACACCAGATTCAGATAAAGATGATGAAGATATTGATGATGATTATATTGGTCGTTTTGGAAGTGGATTTATATCTACACACGCCCTATCTTCTGTAATAACTGTTCAAGGTGTAGTTAAAGATAAGTATAGAGATAAAGTTCATTATAAATTTAAATTTGATTTAAATAGATCAAATTATAATTCTAAAAAGCTCTTAATTGATTCAATTCAAGAATCTGAAGATCAATTTAAAAAAGGCTATAAAGAGTCCGATTATTTACCAGGTTCATTTGATACTATTTTCAGTTATGATTTAACACAAGGTTTATCTAATATAAAACCTAAGGAAATAGCAATGTCTGGTATTGACTATGCCATAAAAGTATTACCATTAGTATTTACTTTTTTACCAAAACTTAAATCGGTTAAGATTATTCAGAATGGTATTCCAGAAAAACACTTTTATCAAAAGGAAAGAAGTGATGAAAATGGATTATGTGAAATAGGATTGAAAATTAATGCGGTTCCGCAGAATGATATTAAGGTCAAATATGCCAAAGAGCAAGATGTAATTGTAGCTCGAGAAATAAAAAATAATGTTGTAACAGAATATGCAGAAGAAATTGCTGTTCTTTTTCTATATCTACCATTAATTGGTTCGGAAAAGTTCCCGTTTCCAATCTCAATTAACTCAGCAGCATTTAAACCAGAAACAGAGCGAAATGCTATCAGTCTTTCGGACGTAAGTATAGAAAATAAAAACAATTTATTAAATGGAGTAAAGGCTTACAAAAAACTGCTTCTTAATTTATCAGAAGAAGGAATTGGCAACCTATATCATTTGGTTCAGTTAAAAAGTGATAGAATAAAAGCACTCCCAAACGGTTCCGATTGGTTTCAGAAAAATATTGAAAAGGAAATCAAAGTAGTCTTAGATGAAGTAGAGTTTGTTAATTGTAATGGAAATCCTATTTCTTATGCTAAACTGAAGCTTCCTTTTATACCAGAAAATAAAACAGAATCAAGAGATTTAGAATTCTATGATACCGTTTCAGCATTAATAATAAATGAAGTTCCGTCAAGATCAGAATATTTAAATTGGCTAAAAAATATTGATTTTACAATATTTAAAAGTGTTCCATTTAGATTAGAAGCAGCAGTTAAAATGGTTGCAAATTCTCAAAATTTAGTTCATCTAGCTGAAAACATAAATAAAGATGAAGAAGAAACTGTTAAGTGGTTGGCAGCCTTTATTAAATATGTGAAAGTTAATGATAACGGATTACTTACCAAATACAACATTATACCTTGCCAATCAGAACAAGGAAGTTTTGTAAATAGAGATGCTGAGATTTTTACAGATAATGGAGTTGATGTAGACTTAATAGAAGTTTACAATAAGATGAAAAATCAGAATTATAGGTTTAAGCTTTTAAATAAAACTATAAATAAGGAAGTTTCAAACTTACTACCTGAAGCCAAATTTAAGACTTGGGAAACAATTGCAAAAGAAATTGATGAAATTTTCAGATTACGTTTAGACGCAAATTCTAAATTAACAAAAAATGAAATAGATGGTCTTACTCTACTTGTGAAATGGCTTAAAAGAAAAGGTTTTCCTAATTGGACAGAGTTACCTATTTATTTCCCGACTTTTAATAGTTCCTATACTAGTTTTTTTCTTGAAAGTTTCGATGATGAAGAAAAGGTTAAAGCAATAACAATTCGTGATAGTGGTAAGCAAGATTCTTTGTTAAAACTAGCAGAGTCAGATGTTACAGAGGAGGAATTAAACAAGGTAGTTGAGAGTATTTCAGATATAAAACAAATAGTTAATATAATTGATTCTGGTGCGAACCTAGAACAGTTAACTGAACTTTCATTGCTTTTTCCAAATAAAATACCTTCTCAAATAATGGATTTTGCAAGAGAAGAAGGCGAAAAGAAACGTGATTTCGATACCAAATCAAAAATTGGAAGTGATGTAGAAAAACTATTTAAATCTGCTTTTGAGAATAATTATTTAGGTCTCATAGTTGACAAGGTAGATTTAGAAGCAGTAGATTTTATTTATGCAGGAGGTGGTTCGTATGATTTTAGAATTACAAATCCAGAAACAGGACAATCATTTTATATTGAAATGAAATCTGTTAAAAATGGTAACACGGATTCGGTAAAACTAGCTATATCTCAACTAGAAAGAGCAGTAAATCCTAAATATATAGAACATTATTGTATTGCACTTATTGAAAGAACTAAGGATATTAAAGATATGGATGAAGCATATGTTCTAAAAAACTTAAAGTTTATCCAAAATCCAGGAACTTTTTTAAACTCAGTTTATGAAGATCACAAAAAAGTAATTGAAAGTACCAGTAAATCTAGAGAAGCTAAATTATTAATGCTTAACGCAGATTTTAGATGTAGTATTGATTATCAATTTCTTAAAAGTAAAGGGAAGTCTATTAATGAGTTAGAAATAGCTATTGTAAATAGTTTGAAAAATTAAACTTTATCAGCTCATGAAACTAAAGAGCGTAGAAAACTACATCGGAAAATAATTCATAGGTTTAATTTAAATGTAGATCACGATCTAATATTCCATATTCCGATACGGAATAATTATATATAAATAATTGATAATTAAACAATAAATAACTAATATTGCATATTCGAATATGGAATATTATGCAAAGTAAACAACAAATAATGAGTCCGCATGATATTGTTATTTTATTAAAAATAGCAAGTTATGGTAGTCAGCAATGGTTTCAAAAATCTATGGCAGAAGGTTTAGGTATCAGTCAGTCTGAAATAAGTAAATCTTTAAACCGCTCTAAATATGCAGGATTGATAGATCCAAAAGGAAAAAAAGTAATGAAACTAGCTTTGTTAGAATTTTTACAATTTGGTTTGCGTTACGTATTTCCACAAAAACCAGGGGCAGTAGTTCGAGGTATTCCAACATCACATTCCGCAGTACCTTTAAAAGACAAAATAGAAAGTACAGAACATTATGTTTGGCCCTATGCCAAAGGAACTGTTAGAGGGCAGAGTATAATTCCATTGTATCCATCTGTTCCCGAAGCCGCTTTAAAAGACGCAAAGCTATATGAGTTATTAGCTTTGGTAGATGCTTTACGAGTAGGAAGAGCTAGAGAAAAAGAATTAGCAATTATTGAAATTAAATCACGTTTGGGTTTTGGAAAATAGAATCATAAATATTGCTGTAGTAGCAGAAATTGCCGCTGCTTTAAAAACCATAGAAGAACAAATTGTTTTTGTTGGTGGAGCTGTAGTTAGTTTGTATACAGATGATCCTGCTGCAGATGAAATTCGGCCTACACAAGATGTAGATATGACCATAAATGTAATCAATTTAGGGCACTGGGTAGCACTTCAAGAAAGATTATCAACTTTAGGTTTTCATCCAGATCCACAAGGACATGCAATTTGTAGTTATAAGTACAAGGATATTCCTGTAGATATTATGTCTGCAGAAGATGGCCCGATGGGACCAGCAAACAGATGGTATAAAATAGGGTTTCAAGATTTATGGACCGTAAATGCACATGAGCAAGAAGTAAAAATATTATCAGCCCCTTGTTTTTTAGCGACCAAATTTGAAGCATATAGTAATAGAGGTTCAGATTATAGAACAAGTCATGATATAGAAGATATAGTATATGTTTTAGATAACAGAACAACTATTGTAAGAGAAATACAGGATACCGAAAAAGAAATTAAAGAATTTCTGATAGAACAACTATTGCTTATCATAGATATGGGTTTATTAGAAGAAGTTTTAATGGCACATGTTCACCCTTTAATGATTGAAGAACGTATACCAATTGTAATTGAGAAAATTGAAAAAATAATTGAAAAAGAAAATTAATGTCATTCAACGAACTAAACAGTGTAGAAAACTACATCATTAAACAACTTACAGGAGTTAATTTAAATACTAACGAAGCATCCGAAGACGCCACTCTTTATGGTGGTTTTTGGCAATACAAATCGCCACAAGAATTAAATCGATCTGTAAACGAAGTCTTGTTAGAAACAGAATTAAAACAATCTTTAATTCGTTTAAATCCAGAAATAACAAAAAATCAAGATTTAGCAGATGAAGTTATTTATAAACTCCGTGCTATATTATTGTCTGTACATCAAGTAGGTTTGGTTCGTGCCAATGAAGAATTTTTTAAATGGTTGCAAGGTGATAAAACAATGCCTTTTGGAGAAAATAACAGACACGTTCCTATTCGTTTAATTGATTTTGATGAATTAAATAATAATACTTTTATTGCTACCACTCAGTTTCGAATTCGTCATAGAGAAACAAAAATACCAGATGTAGTTTTATTTATTAATGGATTACCAGTAGTTATTGGTGAAGCAAAAACACCGATTCGAACCGCAATAAGTTGGTTAGATGGCGCACATGAGGTACATGATATTTATGAAAACTCAGTATCACAATTATTTGTACCCAACATATTATCTTTTGCTACTGAAGGAAAAGAACTCTATTATGGTGCCATAAGAACACCTTTAGAGTTTTGGGCTCCTTGGCGTTTAGAAAATGATGATGACGCTATTGCGAAACGATTAGGTTTAGGAGAAGTTGGTAAAGAATTATCCGATTTATTACATCCAAAACGCTTGTTAGATATTTTACAAAATTTCTCGTTGTTTACCACAAATAAAAAGAAACAACGTATTAAAGTAATTCCAAGATTTCAACAATACGAAGGGGCCAATAAAATAGTAGCACGTGTAAAAGAAGGTAAAATCAAAAAAGGATTGATTTGGCATTTTCAAGGATCAGGTAAATCTTTATTAATGGTTTTTGCTGCTCAAAAGCTTAGAAAAGAAAAAAATTTAAAAAGTCCAACCGTTATTGTATTAGTAGATAGAACGGATTTAGATACTCAAATAACAGGTACTTTTAATGCTGCCGATATTTCTAATGTAGAAACAACAGACAACATAAAACAACTTCAAAAACTATTAGAAAACGATACTAGAAAGATTATCATTTCTATGATATTTAAGTTTCGAGATGCGAAACCAAATATGAATACAAGAGATAATATTATTGTTTTGGTAGACGAAGCGCACAGAACCCAAGAAGGTGATTTAGGAAGACAAATGCGAGCAGCTTTACCAAATGCGTTTCTTTTTGGATTAACAGGAACACCTGTTAACAAGGCAGATAAAAACACGTTTTGGGCCTTTGGAGCAGAAGAAGATGAAGGAGGATATATGTCTCGTTATACATTTCATGATTCTATTAGAGATAACGCAACATTACCATTACATTTTGAACCTCGTTTAGTAGATGTACATGTAGATAAAGATACTATAGATAAAGCCTTTGAAGAGTTTAAAGAAAATACTGCCTTAACAGATGAAGAAGCTGATGCATTAAATAAGAAATCCGCTAAAATGTCGGCTTTCTTAAAATCTCCAGAACGAGTTGCCAAAATAGTAGAAGATATAGCAACACACTTTAAAGAAAAAGTAGCTCCTCATGGTTTTAAAGCGATGATTGTTACTCCAGACAGATATGCTTGTGTGCAATACAAAGAAGAGTTGGACAGGTACTTTCCAGAAGAAGCGAGTCGTGTTGTGTTTTCAACATCAGCGAATGACAACATAGAATTTAAACAAAAATGGGGAGTTGATAAAAGTCAGCAAGAAAAAATTGTAGACGAGTTTAACGATGCACAATCAGATTTACAATTTATCATCGTTACAGCGAAACTTTTAACAGGTTTTGATGCGCCTATTTTACAAACAATGTATCTAGACAAATCGATTAAAGATCATACTTTATTGCAAGCTATTTGTAGAACCAATAGATTGTTTCCTAACAAGTCATTTGGTAGAATTGTAGATTATTTCGGTGTATTTGATGATGCTGCAAAAGCATTGCAATTTGATGAAGAAAGTATTAAAACAGTTATTTCTAATCTTTCTGAATTAAGAGAGAAGCTTCCAAACGCAATGAAAGAAGCGTTATCTCATTTTGAAGGAGTTGATAGAACTATAGAAGGATTTGAAGGCTTAGAAGTCGCACAAAACGCTATTGGGAATAATGATAAAAAGGACGCTTTTGCTAAAGACTACAAGTTTTTATCTAAAATATGGGAATCTTTATCTCCAGACACAATCTTAAATTTATATCAAGAAGATTATAAATGGTTATCTCAAGTATTCGAATCGGTAAGGCCAGCTGCAGATAATATTGGTAAGTTATTATGGTTTTCTTTGGGAGCAGAAACTACCAAATTAATTCACGAAAATATTCACGTAGGTGAAGTACATCATCTAGATGAATTTATTTTAGATGCAGATGTTATTGAAGATATTTTTAATAACCCAGATCCTGCTGGTGCTAAAAAATTAGAAAAACTTTTAATAAAACGTTTTAAGAAACATGCGGGTGATCCTAAATTCAAATCTTTAAGTGAACGCTTAGAAGCTTTAAGAGATAAAGCTGAACAAGGATTAATTACTTCAATTGAATTTATTAAGGAACTATGTAAACTAGCTAAAGAAACGGTAGAAGCCGAAAAAGAGTTAGAAGCTCTATTGGTCGAAAAAACACCAAAAGCAGCACTTACTGACTTATTTATAGAATTAAAAAATGAAGAAACACCTGCAGTAGTTGAACGTATCGTTACCGATATTGATGCTATTGTAAGAATTGTTCGTTTTCCTGGTTGGCAAAAAACAAGTTCTGGTGAACGTGAAGTACAAAAATCTTTACGTAAAGCTTTATTAAAATACAAGTTACATAAGGATCAAATTTTATTTGAGAGAGCCTATGGGTATATTAAGGAGTATTATTAATAAAGACTTCTTTTCGGGTATTCTTTAACCTTATATAATTACATTAAGATTACAAAGGTAATTGAGGCATAATCATAAAACCTTTGTAATCTTAACTATTTCTAATTAAAAATCTTACCTACTTCAACTTCGCAAAACCCTCACTAAGTTGTTGCATATCCTTATCTCAAATCTTTGCTTGTTTCACTTCGTTAAGCTGGTTTAACTAATAATGTCGTTAGAATTTGTAATATAACATGAAGGGATAAGATTAATTTTATAAATTAATGGCTTTAACGATGAATAGTTAATCTTTAAATGAATTTATACTTGATGAAATTGTATTGACTTTTAAGAATAAAAGATAATTAGTAGTCTTAATTTTTACAAAAGAGCTAGAATCTAAAATTTAAAAACAGCACCCAAAACAACACCTTAAAAATAAAACCCTGAAAACCAAATGGTTACAGGGTTAAAAGTGGAGACGCCGAGAATCGAACTCGGGTCCAAACGAGCAGCCAAAAAGCTTTCTACATACTTAGTTCTTTCTTAATTTTCGACTAAAGGTTGATTAAGAACAATCTGCCTTTAGCTTATCTTCTTTAGTTTCAAAAATTTGCCGAAGCTTCAAATTTTCTATATTTACTTTTACGATGCCCAAAAGTGAATCGCCGTAAATCAAGGCTATTCGTGGACATAAAGCTTGCACACCTAGTGTGCCGAGGCCAATCCTACTGTGATTCGGATTAAGCAGCTAAAGCGTAGTTATCTTCGCCGTTTAAAAAGTTGAAATTAGGTTTTACGAGTGTTATTTCATAACTCGGTATGCTTACAAATTCACTGTCCTCGCTGTCAAAACCAGTCGTCCCCGTTTTAATAGTTTGGGCGTTACCACACAAAAAAGTGTGGTCAGGCTTTCCGTTATATCTTTTTAATGAAAAATTAAAAAGGATGTCACTTCAATCCTTAACGCGGTCTGCAAAAGTATAAAAAATACAGTTGCTTATCACCATAAATTCTAATATCTTCGAGCAAATATTATACCAATCCTACAGAACTTGTTTCAAGGTCTCTAAAAACACTAAAATTATGAAGTTTGGCATTATCAAAGAACGCAAAAACCCACCAGATAGAAGAGTTGTTTTTTCACCAGAAAAGCTACAAGAATTCAAGAAAAACTATCCGGAAGCGGTTATTAAAGTAGAATCTTCAGACATTAGAGTCTTTTCTAACGAGGCTTATAAAGCTGCAGGATTAGAGGTAACTGAAAATGTGTCAGACTGCGATGTTTTATTTGGTGTCAAAGAAGTGCCAATTGAGGCTTTAATCAATAATAAAAAATATTTTTTCTTTAGTCATACAATAAAAAAACAACCTTATAATAGAAAATTGTTATTAGCTATTCTAGAAAAAAATATAGAATTATACGATCATGAAACGATTGTAGGTGAAAACGGAATGCGTTTAATCGGTTTTGGGCGTTATGCAGGTATAGTAGGTGCTTACAATGGTTTTAGAGCAATTGGTTTAACAAACGAAACCTTTAATTTACCAAAAGCAGAAACTTTAGAGAGTCAACAAGAACTAATTTCTGAATTAAAGAAAATAAAATTACCAAACATCAAAATTCTTTTAACAGGTAACGGAAAAGTAGCTTACGGAGCAAAAGAAATGTTAGATGCAATGTCTATTAAAGAAGTTTCTGTAGATGAATATTTAAAAAACTCGTTTAACGAGCCTGTTTATTGTTTGGCAGATGTGCTAGATTATAACAAGCGTATAGACGGACAAATACTAGATAATTTTGATTTTTATGATCATCCAGAAAAGTATGAATCTGATTTTATGCGTTTTGCTAAAGTAACAGATTTTTTCATCGCTGGTCATTTTTACGGCAACGGAGCACCTTATTTGTTTACAAGAGAAGATGCAAAAGCCAAAGACTTTCATATAAAATTTGTGGCAGATATTTCTTGTGATGTAGATGGGCCGGTAGCATCTACCATAAAAGCATCAACGATTGCAGACCCTATTTATGGTTACAATGCACAAACAGAATCTGAAGTTGATTATAAAGACAAAGATGCTATTGTTGTCATGGCAGTAGACAATTTACCGTGCGAATTGCCAAAAGATGCCAGTGAAGGTTTTGGAGAAATGTTTTTACAAAACGTAATTCCTGCTTTTTTTAATAATGACAAAGAGGGCGTTTTACAACGAGCAAAAATGACGGAAAACGGAAAATTGACCCCACGTTTTTCTTATTTACAAGATTATATTGAAGGAAAAGAATAATGACTGAAGACAGACAATTTTTGATAGATTTAGCAAACATGAAAATGCCATTTGGTAAATACAAAGGCAAATACCTTATAGATTTACCAGAACATTACATTGTTTGGTATAAAAACAAAGGTTTCCCTAACGGAAAATTAGGGAAACAAATGGAGTTAGTCTATGAGCTTCAATTAAATGGATTAGAAGATATTATAAGAAAAATTAGACGTCAGTTTTAGTTTTTATTAGATGTTTTTCTACTAAAATTATACTGATAATTCCTAAAGTATACGCAACCAAATCTCCAAGACTAAAAGAGGTGCCTAGTATTATTTTTAATGTTTTAGAATATGCTGTAGGAAAGTTGGTTTGTAAATCTGATAATTGAAGAAATTCAATACTAAAAGCGATTATAAAGGTGATTAAAATAGCTTTCTCTATCGATATTTTAACGATACTTTTTATCAAAGTATAGACCAACATAACGACTAAATAATCACCAATTGTAAATCTTAGAAAACCAGTAGCAAATCTTTCAATCAGTATTTCTATTATCAACAGTAAAATAAAAGCGATAAAATATTTTAAGTGTATTTTCATGGTTTGTAGTTAAAAAATATTAGCATTATAGCACATATAATTAGGATGGTTGTTAGAATTGTAAATACCGTTTTCTTCTCACTATTTTTTATATTAAAAATTGATATTATCAATTTAGAAATTAAGTAGGCTATATAAGATATTGATGTTAAGAATATGAGTGCTAACAGTGTAAATAAGATCATTTTATTTTTTGTTAAAAAGCAAAACCTCGAGTATGTTAGAGGCTTTGCTTAATTAAAACGGACTACTAACTATTTTCCCAATCTATTTTTCTTGAAGCAAACATAACCGCTGCCAGAATTACAAATAAACCAATACTGCCTACTAATAATGCATAATTTTCTAACTGAATAATGACAAAAATAAAGGTGTATAATGCCGTTAATGAAATTCCAATAAAAATTGGAAACTTGATGTTTTTTAAAATTGATTTAGAGTATAAAGTGATTAAAGAAACCACGGAAGCTCCTGCAATTAAATAAGCTTTTAGGTAACTACTATGTTCAGATATTGAAATTAATAAGGTGTAAAACATGGTTAATGCAATACCAATCATTAAATATTGAAACGGATGGATGTTTATTTTACTCATAGATTGTATCAAAAAGAAAATTAAGAACGTAAGTCCAATTACTAAAAACCCATATTTGGCAGAGCGCTCACTTTTTTGATATTCATCTACAGGAATTAAAAAATTAACTCCAAAAGCATAATTTTTTAAATTAGGAATTCCGTTAAAATATTGCTGAGAAAAAGGTCGGTTGATATCTAAAATTTTCCATTTTGCATTAAAACCTTCTTCTGTAATTTTATCTGAATTATGTGGTAAGTATTCTCCAATAAAATTCGCTGTTTTCCAATCAGAATTGATGCTAACATCGGTTTCTTGTCCTATGGGTATAAAACGAATTTGTTTGCTTCCTTTCATTTTTATGGTCATAGAAAATGAAGTTTCTTTTCCGTTTGGGACATCTAATAGTCGTAAATTATTACTTTCTAATTCGTTTAAATCTACATAATTGGTGTTGTACGTTTTATGAGCATCTATGTTTTTAAAGTTCTTAGAAGTTAGTTGGTATTTGTTTTTATTAAAGTTGATTTCAAACAAACTAGCAGCTCCTTTTAAATTTGAAGACTGTACAATGACTCTTGTTTTATCCCAAAGAATATCTTCGTCGTTAATTTCTATTTCAGAAAAATTGGGTTTAGAGAAGTTTCCATTTAGTTCAATACTGCTTTTGTAAACGGCAGTTTTATAGATTCCTCTGGTTTTTTCTTCTGGGTTTATGGTTGAATTTATTGCCAATTTTTTAGGAAAAAAGTATGCATATTTTATGCTGGTAATGGTTTCTTTTTGCACCTCTTTGGTTGTAGGGTTTGTTATGGTCTTTTCTGAATATCTTTTATAAGGTACTTTTAAAATTGGCCCATAAATGAGTACTTCTTCTCCCCACTTTTGATTGATTTCACTAACAACTTCTTGTTGTCGTATCATTCTTTCGTAAATTAAACTTTTAATATAGGAGAGCGGAATCATTAAAACCACAATTAAAACTCCTACCATTAACATTCTTGCAGTAATGGATGTTTTTGCCCATTTACCAAATTTTCCTTGTTCTTGCTTGTTCGTTTCCATAGTTATTGATTTTTTTTATTTGATTGTGTTTAATTGTTTTTTAAAAGAACTTTGAAATTCAAAGTAAGTATGTAAAAAAAAGTTTATTTATTTTTAATTAATTTTTCGAGTGCTTCAATGTGTTTTTTAAACTCCATTTTACCTAATTCTGTTGCTAAATATTTTGTGTTTGGTTTTCTGCCAATAAACTGTTTTTCTACTTTTATAAAATCTACTTTTTCTAAAGCCTTTGTATGACTGGCTAAGTTGCCATCGGTTGCGCCTAATAATTCTTTTAAGGTATTAAAATCTGCATATTCATTTACCATCAAAACAGACATAATACCAAGTCGTATTCGATGATCAAATGCTTTGTTTATATTTAGAATTATATTTTTCAACTGAGGTCTATTTATTATTAAAAGAGGTTATTTTCTATCGTATTTAAAATACATAACAGCACCATATAAAATGTGCATTACTCCAAAACCAAGCACCCAGAACCAAAAACCATAACCAGGAAAAATAGCAGATAACAAGCCTAAAACAATCTGAGTAAGTCCTAAATATTTTACATCGCCTAAAGTATATTTAGAGGCATTAAACAATGCCAAACCATAAAATAATAACATAAGGCCACCTGTTTGTCCGTAACGTTGTTGGTTTAAAATGATGATGATATAAATAGCACCAGCTACTAATGGAATCATAAAGTTTAATAATAATCTTCTCGTTAAAGGATCCCAAATTTTTTCATTATTCTTTTTTGCTTTTCTAGTGGTTAAAAAAATAGCAGTTGCTACACTAAGTGCTCCAACTAAAAGTAAATCTATTAGTGCCAAACGAAAAACTTCGCCGTCTAAAGTAAGAATTCCACCTCCTTTTTGTGCTACTAACCAATATGCATACCCAGCGCCAATTAAAGCGTAAATTCCTGCTAAAATACCAGACAGACCACTCAATGAAATAAATTTTGATGATTTACTCATTAAGTTTTTAATTTCTGATATGTCTCTTAAATAATCTTCTTGACTCATTTTTTAAAGAACTTTGAATTACAAAGTAAATATAAAATTTTGAATTGTACAAAAAAAAGTTTAAAAAAGTGATTTTGATCTTTTATTGAAGTTTTTTGAATAAATCTGCTAGCTAATAAAACCAATTTAAAAAAGAAATTATTCTTTAACAACAACTCCGTAAGTAGCTTGTGCAATCCCTAAAATAGAAAGAGAAGAAGCCCAATAAGAAGGGATTAAGAAACACATAACTGCCAAAAGAACACTTACTCCTGATAAAATTAATAGGTTTTTTCGTTCTTTATTTTTGAATACAAATAATAAAAGTCCGTATAAAGTTAAAAAAGTAGGAGCGAGGTAGTTGATAAAACCTAGATTAAATAATAGAAGTAAAGCAGCAAAGATTATAATAATTAATAGAAAATATTTTTTGGTTGCCGCTTTTGTTTTAGCATTAAAAAGTGGAGTTTCTATTTTTTTTGCATGTCTTTTTCCTGTAATAAATAACGTTGCAGTAGCAATTATAAAAACAAAAAAAGTAATGGCAAAAATTAATATTTCTGGAGATAAATTACTGACAGAACTTTTATCTGCTAAAAAATTGTTTAAGATAATTTCGATGAGGTAACCTGCGGTAAAAATTGCGATACCAATTATAATACTTACAACTCCTTTTAGAGAGAAATTAATTTTAAAATTATCGGTCATATAACTTTTATTTAGCTGTATTTTTTTAACTTCCGCGAATATACAAAAATGAAACCAGCAGAAGCATATATCTTAGATCAACCAGAGCCCTTCAAATCCATTTTAATGCATTTGCAACTATTAATTGAAACTAGTTTTTCTGAGGTTGGTTTACAGTTTAAATGGAAAATGCCTTTTTATTATTTAAACGAAAAACCACTTTGTTATTTAAATCCGTCTAAAAAGAAAGGATATGTAGATGTTGGGTTTTATACCAATAGCGAATTGCAAAAATTTAATGAATTTGTAATTTCTGATAAAAGAAAAGTAGTAAAATCGCTTCGTTATACAAAGGTAAATGATATTGATGCAAAGGTGCTAATTTCTGTTTTAGAAGAAGCATATCAACAAACTACAAAAGGGTTTTTTGGAAAGTGATTTTTATATATTTTTTTAGTTTTATAAGATAAAAATAATCCTACAAGGTCTAAAGAAAGACCTTGTAGGATTATGTAACTATTTTTTATTGAGACTGAGTAAATGCGTTAAGGATTGAACGGCTTGTTTGAGCTCTTTTTTCTTTTTTAGAAAAAAAGCGAGTAGTGAAAGCCTGTTAAAACGCCCTAAAAATGTCTCTTTTATAAACTATTAATTGTTTTTCTAATAGCAACTAAGTTGGTTAATAAACTTTCTAAATTGTCTAAATGTAACATGTTTGCTCCGTCAGATTTTGCATTTGCAGGATCGAAATGAGTTTCTATAAATAAACCATCTACGTTGTTTACAATTCCGGCTCTTGCAATGGTTTCAATCATATCTGGTCTACCACCTGTAACTCCGGCAACTTGATTTGGCTGTTGTAAAGAATGGGTAACATCTAAAATTGTTGGTGCAAATTTTCGCATTTCTGGGATTCCCCTAAAATCTACAATCATGTCTTGGTAGCCAAACATGGTTCCTCTATCTGTAATCCACGCTTTTTCTGAACCCGCATCTTTTACTTTTTGTACGGCGTGTTTCATGGCACCCGGACTCATAAATTGTCCTTTTTTTAAGTTGACAACCTTACCTGTTTTTGCTGCTGCAACCACTAAGTCTGTTTGGCGTACTAAAAATGCAGGAATCTGTAAAACATCTACATATTCTGCGGCTTTTATGGCATCTGAAACTTCGTGAATGTCTGTAACTGTGGGTACATTAAAAGTTTCTGATACTTTACGTAAAATTTTTAAGGCTTTTTCGTCTCCAATTCCTGTAAAACTATCAATTCTACTTCTGTTTGCTTTTTTAAAACTTCCTTTAAAAATATACGGAATTTCTAATTTATCTGTAATTGTAATTACTTTTTCGGCAATTCTCATTGCCATATCTTCACTTTCTATGGCACAAGGACCTGCAAGTAAAAAAAAGTTGTTAGACTTTGTGTGTTTTATGTTTGGTATAAGAGATAAATCCATTTTATAAATTTTCAACAAAAATACGAAATAAAATTAGCTATATTTATCCTTTTAAAAATCAATTCGTATGAAGAAAATCAACCTAGTTTATATCCTTTTAGTAGCAACAATCTTTTCTTGTAAAGAGAGTTCTAATGTTGTTAAATCAGAAAAAAAGATAGCAACGATAGATTCTGTTACTGTTAAAAAACACCTTTATACACTAGCTTCTGATGACATGGAAGGAAGAAAAACAGGAACTCCAGGAATTGAAAAAGCAGCTAAATACATAGAAAATGAGTTTAAAAGAATAGGGTTAACTACGTATGATACTTTAGAAAATTACAGACAGACTTTTACATTTACAGATAGAAGTTCTAATAAAGAACTTACAACAAGTAATATTATTGGTGTGTTAGAAGGAAAGTCTAAGAAAAATGAAATTGTAGTTGTTTCTGCACATTATGATCATTTAGGAATTAAGAAAAAAGAAGGACAATTAGATAGTATTTATAATGGCGCAAATGATGATGCTTCTGGAGTAACTGGTGTTTTAGCTTTGGCAGAATACTTTAAAACGAAAGGAACTAATGAAAGAACGATTCTCTTTGTAGCTTTTACGGGAGAAGAATTGGGCTTAATTGGTTCTACTCATTTTGGAAAAGGAATTGATGCTACTAAATTTGTTGCTGGTATTAACTTAGAGATGATTGGTAAAACACCTAGTTTTGGACCAAATACAGCTTGGTTAACAGGTTTTGAAAGATCTGATTTTGGTAAAATAATTCAGAAAAACTTAGTGGGGTCAGGGTATCAATTGTTTCCAGATCCGTATAAAAAGTTTAATTTATTTTTTAGATCAGACAATGCTTCTTTGGCAAGATTAGGGGTGCCTTCGCATACTTTTTCTACCACACCAATAGATGTTGATAAAGATTATCATCAGGCTTCTGATGAAGTAGAAACGTTAAATATCACCGTAATTACACAAACCATACAAGCGGTTGCAAAAGGAACAGAGAGTATTATTAATGGTAAGGATACACCAACGAGAGTTGTACTTAAAGAGGGTAAATAATAGTTGTTGATGAAAAATAGTAAATACTTGTTTTTGTTTTTATTGATGGCATGTTCATCATCTAAAGTAGTTACAGATTATGATGATAACACCAATTTTGCGCCATATAAAACCTATGCTTTTTTTGATGATATTGGAGTAGGTTTAAATCAATTTGATATAAACAGAGCTGCTGATGCTATCTTATTAGAAATGGAAACACTAGGATTTAAAGAAGTTGAAAATCCTGATTTTTATATCAATTTTAAAGCAAAGTTATCAGCACCTAAAATAACCAATACTATTGCCATTGGTTTAGGTAGTGGAGGTAGAAACGGTGGTTTAAATGTGGCAGGAGGAATTCCGATTGGTGGAAAAAAAGTGGACGAAGCACTTACTTTAGAGTTTGTAGATGCTAAAACCAATGAGTTATTTTGGCAAGGTGTTTTAATATCAACCATTAAAGAAAAAAGAAAACCCGCAGAAAGAGAGCTGTATTTTAAAAAAGTTATTCATAAAATATTAGAAGCTTATCCTTTAAAAAAATAACGAATAATGGCATTTAGTGAGTATTTGGCTGATAGAGTTTCTCAATTTTTGAATGAAAAAAGTGTTTCTTTTATCACAAAAAAAATGATGGGTGGTTTATTATTTATGGTAGACAATAAAATGTATGTTGCAGTAATTAAAGAAGAAATTATGGCACGTATTCATCCTGATATTTATGATGAATCTCTAGAAAAAGAAGGTTGTAATAAAATGAATTTTACAGGAAAACCTATGAAAGGATTCGTTTTTTTATCTGACGAAGCCATAGATTTAGAGGCCAATTTAAACTATTGGTTGCAGTTGGCTTTAGATTTTAATCCGTTTGCAAAAGCGAGTAAAAAAAGAAAATCCTCTAAAAATTAATTTAGAGGATTTAGTATATATTGATTTTTTAGAATTGGTATCTAATACTTAGTGCAATATCATTATCAAAATCATTATAAGTATTTCCAAAACCAAATTCTGGTCTTAAATCTAAAGCAAGTAATATTGGTGCATCTGTAAAATTATATTCAATTCCAATATCTCCGGCTGCAAAAGCAAATGTTTCAGAAAAATCATCCTTGTTGTCTTTTCCGCTATAGTTTCCTAAACCACCACCAACACCTGCGTACCAGTTAAAACCACCTTCTATATTCCAAACCCATTGGTAAATACCTGTGGCTTTAAAACCATCGTAGTTTTTGTTGTTTCTTAAACCTAAATCAATTTCTAATCTGTTATTATCTCCTAAAGCTTTTTGGTAAGATACTTCTGCTCCAAATCCATCATTATCTCCTAAACGCAAACCTATGGCGTTTTCAGAAATACTTTGTGCGTTAACCGTAAATGCTCCAGCAATTAAAAGACCAATAATTAAAAATGTTTTCTTCATAATTTTATATGTTTTTGATTATAGTTCAAATTTATGCTTATGATTCGGTCTTAATGAGCTTTATCCAATGAAATGTTAGTGCAAACGAATAATTTATTGCATAAAAAACCCTTCTAATTGTTAAGTTAGAAGGGCTTATAAAAAGGTTAAATAAGTTTAAAATTGATATCTTACAGACAAACCAATATTAGACGCTAATCCATTTAAACTACCTGTAAAACCAAGTTCTGGCCTATAGTCTAAAGAAATTAAAATAGGAGAAGTAAAATTATATTCAATTCCAACTACACCAGCACCATAAATTCCTAATCCATCAGCAGAAACAAGACCACCACCAGCACCAGCGTACCAGTTAAGGCGTTCTTCTAAATTCCATATCCATTGGTATAAACCGGTTGCTTTAAAATCGTTAAATTCATTAGCTAAACCTAAATCGACTTCTAAACGATTGTTTTGTCCTAATGCTTTTTGGTAAGATATTTCTCCTCCAGTACCATTTCCACCACCAATACGCACACCAATTGCATGGTCTGAAATATCTTGAGCATTCATAGATAAACTAGCTGTTAATGCAAACCCAAATACTAATAATATTTTCTTCATAATCTTTTTGTTTTTTATTATTAAATAGTTTGCGAAAATACAACTATTCAAATTTTGTTACAAGCTATAAAATGCAATGTTTTGTTAATGCAAATAGTTATTTGTTTAAAATATGAATTCTTACACCTTTAGAATGACTAGTAAATTCAGGAGCATACATGCTTTGTATAGTTGTAATTCCGTTACTAAATTCTCCAGCATTATTTACACGAACATCATATTCAAAAACATAGATTCCTTTTGGTAATCTGTCAAAAAAGAAATTTGTTGCAGCGTCTTTGGTGCTCTCATAATAGCCTAAATTATCTTGCCATTTGTATTGAGAGTTTACATTGATTGGTTCTACACCAGAGGCTCTCATGTCTTTCATGTGGATAAATTCCATATCTCTATCGCTTCTTAATTCGATACGAACCGTAATTAAATCGCCAACGTTTAGTTTGGTGTCTTTTGTAATTTCTTTCAACTCTTTTCCAGTGTCAGAATTTACTTTTAAGAATAGTTTCTTATTTAATTTTAACGGAGTTTCTGCTGCAGTAATTTTATCTAAATCTTCAAAATATTGCCAATACAAACCACCCCAAGCAATTCCGTTTCCTTTTTTGGTGATGGTAACATCTGCCATTTCTTTTTTGATGTCACTAGTACTCCAAGAGGTTTTAAAATAACCTGTTCCTGCTTCCACTTTTACATCGTCCAACTTTGTTGGATTAATTTCTTTGTCACCAACTTTTATATAGACCATTTCTGTAATAGAAACCCAATCGTTACCATTTAATAATAAAGCATATACCGCTTCTGTTGTTGCCTTTGTAGTTTTCCATCTATTGGTTTGCTTGTTTTTAAGCAACCAAATTTTTAGATTGTCTATATCATTGAGGTTTCTCTTCGCACTTTCAGGATCATTTGAAATGACACTAACTTCAGAGAATACTTCAATCATTAAAGCTTGCGTTTCTACCGGAGCCTGATAATAGTAGTAACCAGATGTATTTTCTTTCCAATACATCCCTAATTCATCCGATGTAATTGAGTTTTCTTTTAATGATTTTAGAATTTTATTTGCGGTTGTTTTGTCATCATTTCTAAACAACGATAAAGCAATTTGTCCTTTTGCATATAAATTATAATCATTCCAATATGTTTTTGCTTGGTTTCTATAATAATCAACTGCTTTTTGTAAATTATCATCCAAAGAAATTGAAGCATAAAAACTACGCATATACAAATACTGAATGGTAAAATAGCCTAAATTATTTTTTGATAAATAATCTTTATACGCTTGTTCACCTTTCTTTTTAGTTTTTGCTTTGTCTTTAATTTCTTTTGCTCTTTCCAATAGTTTTTCGTATTGTTCTAACAATTCTCCATCTAAATAGTGCACAGATTTCTCAATCATATTTTTTGTTGATGCATCAAAATCAGTAACTCCTAATTTTGATAAATGACCAAAACCTGTTGCAATATGTTGGGTGATAAAATTGCTTTCATAGCGTCCGCCTTTAAACCAAGAAAAACCACCAGAATTCATCTGCATATCTTTTAGTTTGTTGATGGCTTTTTCTTGCTCATTTTTCATCTTATTTAAGTCGAATAATAAAGCAATTCTTTTCTTTTGCTCGGTTTCTGATTGTGCATCTCGCAACCAAGGAGTTTCTTGAATAATCAACGATTTTAATTCTTGATTCTTTTCTAAATTAGACAACAAAGCATCAGATGTTTTCCAAGCGTTAAACACTTCTTGAACTCTAGGGTTTGAATTAGCAACAAAACTAGCCAATGTATTTGCGTAATATCTAGAGAAGGTTTGTTCTGCACATTCATACGGATATTCCATTAAATACGGCAAAGCTTGAATGGCGTACCAAACCGGGTTAGACGTCATTTCTAACGTTAACTTGTGGTTTTTTAAAGTTGATGACGTATTGTTTTTTAACTTATCTAACGTAAACGTTTTGGTTTGGTTAGAACCAATCCACATTGGTAAAGTTTCTGTAACCAACATTCTGTTGGATAAAACAGGTAAAACATTTTGTTCGCCATCAGAAAAATCACCTGCTTTTGCTACAATTTTATATTGAACCGCTTGTACGGTTTCCGGAATTGATAAATTCCAAGAAACGCTTGTATTTCCATCTTTATCAACAGTAAAGTTTTTGTTAGAATTTAAGTTCTCTAATTCAGTGTCAATTTCTTTTCCTGTAATGGCATCCGTTAAAATTAGTTTTGCAAAACCACTTAATTGATTATTTGTCAGATTTGTAATTTTAGCACTCAAGGTAATTTTATCACCCTCACGTAAAAAACGAGGTGCATTTGGCACAACCATTAACTCTTTTTGAGTAACTGTTTGTAATGTTTTTGTAGCCGATTTTAGCCCAGTTGTATGTGCTAATAATTGCAGTTTCCAACGTGTTAATGCTTCTGGCATTGTAAAAGAAAAACGAACTTGACCGTTTTTGTCGGTTCTTAATTGTGGAAAAAAGAAAGCCGTTTCATTAAAGTTTTTACGGGCTTTTACTTGTAATAATTGCTTGTCTATTCCTTTTTTTGTTGTGATAATTATTACTCCATTGGCACCTCTTGCTCCATAAACAGAAGTGGCAGCTGCGTCTTTTAAAACAGATATTTCTGCAATCTGATCTGGACTTAAACTCATCTCATCTACTATAACACCATCAACAATGTATAACGGTTTATTAGTACCTGTTATAGAACTCATTCCTCTAATTAGGGTATTTTCTGAATCATCAGAAATACTTACTCCAGCAACGCTACCTTCTAAAACGTTACTGATATCTGCTTCTTCATTTTCAGGGTTTAAATGACTAACCGCTCCGGTTATATGCCTTTTCATTTGGGTTCCATAACCAACCACAACAACTTCATCTAAATTAGAAGAATCTTCTTCTAATTTTACATTAATATTTGTTTGATTGCTAATTGTTTGTTCTTTAGAAGTAAAGCCTAAATAACTAAAAATTAAAACATCTCCTTTTTTTATTTTGATGGAATAATTTCCATCAAAATCTGTTTCTGTACCAAAAGAAGTTCCTTTTATTATAACAGAAACTCCAGGTAAAGGTTCGCCATTTTCATCAGCAATAAAACCAGTTATTGTTCCATCAAAATCGATTCTAGTACTTTCTATTTTTCTTTTGATGTTTCTTAAATATTGTTGATTTTGCCATCTGTTTCCATTTAAACTAAAGCCAAACCAATTGTAAGAATCGTAAGAATTAGTGGCAAAATTATAATATCTTTTTTGGTTATTTCTGATGCTAAAATTAACAGTACCAAAACTATGATTGGCGTTACTATTTGTATAAGAATAATATTTTGGTTTTGGGGTAATAGGATTAAAATTCCAATTATGAGGTTTAAACTCATCTAAAGAAGCATCGTACATAGATGCTAAAATTTCTGCTGTAACCGTATTTTTTTTATCATCCTTAATGGTAAAACTCCAAGCTTCATCTTGTCCTGGTTGTAATTTATCTCTAAAAATATTGGTTTCAATATCTATCGATTCTTGCTTTTCAGGAACGTTTATCAATAAACTACCACTTTTAAAATAATTGTAATTTACAAAGTGATATTTTACAGCAAAACCACCAACATCTTCTTTGTTAACAGGAATTTTAATGGTTTTTATAGTGTTACTCAATTTTATTAAATGAGTAGCTATTGTTTTATAATTCTTTTCAATTTGAATAATTACGGTAATGTTTTCTGAAGCAGAACCTATTTTAAGGCTAACGTCATCACCTATATTGTAAAAAGTTTTATCTGTATTTATCTCAAATAATTTATTGTCTGCAACTTGTTTTTCTTTTGATGAAAAAAGAGCAAATCTTTGTTCGTCTTTTACTTCTTGTCCGAATTTGTCTTTACTTTCTAAGACGGCAATATATTGTCCAGAAACCCAATTTTTAATGTTTTTAAGTTCAAATTCTTTTGCTTTATCTGTGTCGAAATTAAGGGTATGAACGAGTGCTCCTTTTTCCCAATTTCTTTCATCAGTTTCATTTTCTAAATACGGATCATTAGGAAACAAGGTTCTAAATGTGTTTTCTGAAATATCTTGATAATCTGGTGCAGTCCAAGGTCTTTGTCTTAAAGCATTTTTAGGTGCTTGTAATTTATAAATTTTAATACTTCCTTTTGCAGGAATAAACTCGTCATTTAAATTTTTTGTATCAACCTTTAAAGAATTTTTTGTTGAATTTTTATCAATATTATCATCCAAAGAAATCGATGCAATTAAACTGTGATAACCAACTTTTACAACGCTTGTAGCACTGTGAGTCTCACCATTTATATCGGTAACATCGGCAGTTATTTCATAACTAAAAACAGGTAGGTTTTCTTTAGAAACACTTTCGTCTGGAATTGCTTTAAAGATAATTTCAAATTCTCCTTTATTATTGGTAACACTTTCTCCATGAGTAATTTCTTGAGAACTAGAAGTAGGGTTTGGTCTTCGCCAATAATACCAACTTGGGTATTGCACTTTTCTATGTACGCGATAAACTACAGTTGCATCTGTAATATTTGCACCAGAAAATGCTTTTGCAAATCCATTTATAGTAATAGAATCGTTAATTTTATAACTTTCGGTTACCGATTTAAAATCAGTCTCAAATTTTGGTCTTTTGTATTCTTCTACAGAAATTGTAGTTGAATTGTTGTAGTCATATTTATAATACTCATTACTATCTTTCTCTAAACTTTCATTAACTTTAATGGTATAATTGCCTGTTAAACCATTATTAGGTAAAATAAAATCGCCAGCAACAGAACCAAATTCATTCAGTTTTAAATCTAACGATTTTACTTCTTGATTATTAACATCGTACAAAACAACTTCTACATATTCATTTTTTAAAATATCAGATGTATTGCCTTGTTTTTTTATAACAATTGCTTTAAAAAATACCGTTTGTCCGGGTCTGTAAATACTTCTATCCGTAAAAATAAAAGGTTTAATTATTGCGTGTTGATTGCCGTTATCTCTATAGTTTTTTCTGTCATCATCAGAAATATAATAATCACCAAAAGAAGCTTTATCATTTTTTGTTTTTACTGTAATTTTCACATTATTGTAAAATTCACTACTTTTAAAAGAGGCAAACCCATTTTTATCTGTTATTAGGTTTTTGTTGATAAAAGCACCTCTATTTCTCTTTTCATTTTTTATATGAATCTTGGCATTTTTAATAGGTTTCCCCGTTTCTCTATCTACTATTTGATAGTTATGAGTATCGTTAAAATTATTTTCTACTAAACTTAAATTTGTTGCTTGTAAAGCTGCAGAGCCAAAAACTTCATCTTCTTTTAAAACTTCATTTTCAGAAGTAATAATAATGTAAGTTCCGTTTTTAAACTTCGGTACAATTACCTCTGTTTGATGCTGTAAAAAATCTTTTTCATTTCTTAGTTTGGCATTCCAATTAATTACTTTTTCTAAAGAGTTTATCAATTTTATTTTTTCTTCTAATTGATATACTTTATTAAATTGAAGTAATTGAGCGTCTGTAATTTTATAAGCAGTAAAAAATAGTTTATTAATATTTTTATAGTTCACTAATAACCTTGAGTTTGTCTCTATAGAGATGTATTTCTCTGCAGTAATAGAAAGTGACTTCTGTAAAATTTGATTTTTAAGCACTGTACAGTTTTTAGCGCCTAAACTGTTAGGGAATTGTTTAATTACGGTATTGCAAATATCGATAGCCTCTTTATTTTTAAATCTATCTTTTTCATTTTTAGTAGTAGTGTAAGCGTTGGCTTGATCTCTATATATTTTTGCAGTTTCAAAAGCATATAAACCACTAACTTCTTTTTTATTAAAAATATTTTTAGATGATTTTAAAGTTGATAAAAAAATAGGCTCTTTATTCTGAAAAGTAGCATGCTCATTTACAAAGTTTAAACGATGAATATCCGCATCAACCAAAGCATCTAAATTATTTTCTTTAGCATGAAATTGAATTAATTTCTGATAAATTTTTAGAGCATTAAATTGTAATGAGAAGGTATCTTTAGATGTTAGTTTTAATTTTGAAAATGTTTTGTAATCACTTAAAAAACTGGAGTCATCTAAAATAAATTTATATGCAGGCGATGCAATTGATGTTTCGTTAGATTTATAAAATTCTAATGCATTGTTTGCAAGAAAATCATAGACTGTTGGTCTGTATTTTTTAGAGTCTTTTTCAATTTGTAAGATATCTACATATTTATAAATAGCTGTTGTTTGTAATGCTTCTGCATTTTCTAAAGAAGCTTCAAAATGACAGTTAATTTCCTTAAACAATGTATTTAAATCCCAAGTTCTAAAATCATTAACATTTACTTTGTCCTCAGTTTTTGTTCTGTTGTAAAATTTATACCTGTTTTGTGTAAAATATTGCCAATACAGATTTGCTAAGATGTTTTCTAACACATTTTTTGTTGGAAATTTACTGGTAGTAATATGTTTTTTAAAACTTTCTATCACTTTTAATTGTGCGTCTTCTTCTAAGGTTAAAGAAAATTTACTTTTATAAAATAGCGTTTTTATTAATTGAGCAGAATTGTTTTCTGTGGTTGCCTTGGTATAGATTTTATCTACAGTTTCTAAGGCAGATTTAGGTAAATTGTCTATCTCTAACTTTTCTACTTGTAACCAAAGGTTCTCAAAGGTAGTTTGTGCGTTAGAAATGGAAGAGAATGCTATAATCATTAATAATGTTGATGTAATTTTTTTCATAATCATAAGATTTAATGCTGTCAAAGCACGTGTAAATCGGTCTATAAAACAATTTAAAATTAGTTAACGGGTTGTTTCACTGCGTAAAACCATTTTTTAATTGAGTTTCGTTATAAAGATACTTTATATTGTGTAAAGCTTTTGTATTTTTACTTTTCTAAATTTTGTTCGATGAAAATTCATTTTATTGCTATTGGCGGAAGTGCCATGCACAACTTAGCAATTGCTTTACACCAAAAAGGATACCAAATTTCTGGTTCTGATGATACAATTCACAATCCTTCTAAATCTCGTTTAGAGAAATATGGATTATTGCCAGAAGAATTTGGATGGTTTCCAGAAAAAATAGCATCAGAATTAGATGCAATCATTTTAGGAATGCATGCCAAAAAAGACAATCCAGAATTATTAAAAGCCCAAGAATTAGGTTTAAAAATATATTCTTATCCGGAGTTTCTGTACGAACAATCTAAAGATAAAACGCGTGTTGTAATTGGTGGTTCTCACGGAAAAACTACTATAACTTCTATGGTTTTACATGTGTTAAATTATCATGAAAAAGAAGTAGATTACATGGTTGGTGCGCAATTAGATGGGTTTGAAACCATGGTACATTTAACAGAAGAAAACGATTTTATTGTTTTAGAAGGAGATGAATATTTGAGTTCACCTATAGACATGCGCCCTAAATTTCATTTGTACAAACCTAATATTGCGTTGTTAAGTGGTATTGCTTGGGATCACATTAATGTGTTTCCTACATTTGAAGGCTATGTAGAGCAGTTTAAAATATTTACAGACTCTATGGTAAACGGAGGAAGTATGGTGTATAATGAAGAGGACCCTATTGTAAAAGAAGTCGTAGAATCTTCAGAAAATCATATTAAGAAATATCCGTACACAACGCCTAAACATTTTATTGAAAACGGAATTACATATTTAGAAACAGAAGAGGGGAATTTACCTTTAGAAATTTTTGGAAAACACAATCTTCAGAATTTAGCAGGAGCAAAGTGGATTTGTCAACACATGGGTGTTGATGAAGATTATTTCTATGAAGCAATTGCTAGTTTTAGAGGAGCAAGCAAACGTTTAGAAAAGATAGTTGAAAATAACTCCACTGTTATTTTTAAAGATTTTGCACATTCACCAAGTAAAGTGGAAGCAACAACTAAAGCCGTTAAAGAACAATATGCCGAAAGAACTGTTTTGGCTTGTTTAGAATTGCACACGTATTCTAGTTTAAATGCAGAATTTTTAGCAGAATATAAAGGAGCATTAGATGCTGCTGATAAGGCGGTGGTTTTCTATTCACCACATGCCGTAAAAATTAAACAACTAGAAGAAGTTACAGCGCAACAAATAGCAAATGCTTTTGAAAGAGAGGACTTAGTTATTTATACAAATCCCTCTGAATTTAAAGACTTTTTATTCAATCAGAATTTAGAGAAAACAGCGGTTGTTTTAATGAGTTCTGGTAATTATGGAGGTTTAGATTTTGATGAAGTTAAGAGTTTGGTTTAGGCTTTTTTAGACCAAGTTGAATAAGTTTTTGGGTTTGCCATTTTTTATCAGTAACTCTATTTATTAACCAAGTTCTATATTCTTTGTCGAAAATAGATTTATAAATAATTGAAATTCTTTTTTTTATAAAAAGCTCTTTAGTTTTTATTTCGTTTTTAAAATTCCTTTTAGATTTATTGATCAAAAGCTTATTGAAAATTTTTAAATACTTATCAGTTTCTTGGTCTTTTATGTATTCTAATGAGTCTAAATAGCCAAACGTGGTATGGCAAATAGCTAAAAAACAGTTTAAAGGGGTTTTTAATGTATAAAATTTAAAAAAAGCATTTTTAGCAATTGTTTTTTTTGATAAAAGGAAAACGTCATAAGCATTTCTTAAAGCTATGTTTTTAAAATGAACTCCATCGTCATTAATTTGTTTTGCGATTATAGATAATGACAATTGATTCTCATAACTCATAACTTTAATAGTGTTAATTATTTGGCAGTCACTTTTTATAAAGTCATAGTTAAATTCATGAGCAAATTTTTCAATTAATAATTCTTTATGAATTTCAATAGCGGCAATTCTATTCTCTTTTTGTAACCTTGAATAATGTTTGAATTGAGGGAAATCATAATTATCTTCTATGACTTTAGAATATCCGTTTGTAGTCAAAAATTCAATAGCTTTCGAGTAATCTTCTTTAGAAAATATAAAATCAATATCACCTACCATCCTCTCTCCAATATCTTCATATAAACCTTCAAGTAGGTTTCCTGTACCTTTTAAAAAGATAGGTGTAATGTTATTCTTTAAAAGGAGCTCGTTAATTTCTTTAGCTTGATCAATAATTTGCTGATTTCTTTCTCTATTTAAGTCGGTAATATGAATCATATAATTCACCAACTCTTCAGGTATATAGTGAAGGAAGTTAGCTCTTTTTAGATTGCAATATAACGCAGGAAAAACAAAATGCCCTGTACTAACCTTTACAACAGAGTCCCAATCTGTGTTGCCTGATTTTAATTCTTTTTCAATTAAAACCTTATTTTTTTCTTCATGATTTATAGTTAAACACTTCGCTACAAAAAACAGCGTTTCTTTATAATTCATCATTAAATATTTTTGAAACTGTTTTAATCATTTCATCGTTTTTAGAATACGTTAAACGATAACAATTTAGAGAACTGAACCAATCTAAGAATATTTGGGCATTTTCTATTTTTGGTGAAATCCAAGAATCAGGAATTAATTGCTGAAACGCATCAATTTTAGAAATTTTTTCACAAACTAATTCAGCATCTTTTTTATACTTAATAAACACCAAATCATTACAGGGTAAATGATTAAAGTAATTGGTGTTATTGGGCTTTAAATAACGTACAATTTTATTTAATCTCTTAAAATTATATTCAGCTGTCGTTGCTAA
The DNA here is from genome assembly GCF_038024105.1 of Polaribacter butkevichii. Taxonomy (NCBI): domain Bacteria; kingdom Pseudomonadati; phylum Bacteroidota; class Flavobacteriia; order Flavobacteriales; family Flavobacteriaceae; genus Polaribacter; species Polaribacter butkevichii. Next base: position 1,706,888 of record NZ_CP150661.1, on the reverse strand, counting down.
TTCTGGATAAATAGGAAGCAAGGTTTCTAGGCTGCTTTTTTTGATTGATATGGATGCAGGAAAACTATAAACCTCTTGTTTATCAACATCTATAGGTACAAAGTCATCAGCCAAACAAGTATAACCATTTGCTTGTAAAAGTGCCAAAGAAGTACTTTTTCCGTTACCGGAATCACCTAAAAAAAGAATTGATTTTTTTTCATTACTAACGGCAGATGCATGAAAAACTCCCATCCATTCATTTTCTTCCTTTTGATGAATTTTCTGAATAAATTGCATAGAAAATTTTCCTTGAAAATAGTGAATCTCATTTCGATTCCATGATCCTATTAATTCTTTATCAACAAGAAGAAAGATAAATCTATTATTTATAAACACGTCAAATTCATAGTCAAATTTGATGTTGTCATCAATAACTAAATGTGCAAATTTTGGATGTACAAAAGAAAGTTCAGTTTCACTTAAATATGATACTTTAAAAATAACGTTATTAACTTTGTAATACTTTATATAACCAAATGATTCTGGAGTTTTAAGGTCTCTATAATCGTGTATTATTTCAGATCTGTTATCTTTTTTTTGTTTGTAAAATTTTTCTTCTAAATCGAGTATAAAATCGATGGTTTTATCTGCAGGTACGGATAATTTTTTAGATAAAGCTTGAGCAATTTCGTCTACGGATTTGCCTTCACTTAATCGTTTTAAAATATCTGCTGTAGTGTTTTCTAAAATTAGATATTCATTATTGTTTTCAAACCAAACAATAGTTTTATCTTCGGCTGTTTTATATAAGAAATTTGATTGTTTTTTCATAAAGAATAAATGTAGCTATTTTATTATTTATATAAAATAAAAACGCCTCAAAATTGAGGCGAATAAATAAAAAATATTTTAGTAAATTTTTGTTAAGTAGCTGACTTAATTTTTTCTCCAAAAGAACGGAGTAAATAAAATAAGGACAGTAAAAAGTTCTAAACGCCCAATTAGCATTAAAAAAGAACAAAACCATTTTCCTGCATCAGATAAATGAGCATAACTATCAACAGGACTTACAGATCCTATTGCCGGACCAATATTCCCTAAAGAAGATGCTGCGGCACCTAAAGCAGACATAAAATCTAATCCCAAAAGGGTTAGTATTACAGAGGCTAAAATAAATATAAGCATGTAAATAATAAAAAAAGATAGGATGTTAAATACAATAGTATGTGGTACAGCTTTGCCGTCTAATCTTACGGGGATTATGGCATTTGGGTGTAAGGCTTTTTTAAACTCTAGAAAACTATTTTTAAGCATTACAATATGTCTTACTATTTTAATTCCTCCACTAGTTGAACCGGCAGAGCCACCTGTAAAAAATAACGCAAAGAAAATACCTGTGGCAAAGAAATTCCACATGGTAAAATCGGCACTTACAAAGCCCGTTGTAGTTACTACAGATATAACCATAAAAAGAGAATGTCTAATAGCGCTTTCTGCTTTACCAAAAACCATGGGATGAGTAATGGTTGTTTGTAAATTAGGGTCTTGAAAAAATATAATTATAAGTGCTATTATTGTAGAAACTCCTATAGTTCCCCAAAAATAATATTTAAACTCTTCGCTTTCAAAAACTTTCTTAATCTTCCCTTTTAATGCAAAGTAGGTTAGTACAAAATTTGTTCCTGCTACAAACATAAAAAAGATAATAATGTATTGTACCAGCGGTAAATTATTATAAAAGGCAACACTATTATTTTTTGTTGAAAAACCACCTGTACTCATCGTTGCCATTGCGTGGTTTATAGCATCAAACCAAGTCATACCTGCTACTTTTAATAAAAAGAATTGAGCAAATGTTAAAGTTATATATATTAAATACAAGCGCTTTGCTGTATCTGTAATTCTTGGATGCAATTTATCTGCAGAGGGTCCTGGAGCTTCTGCCATAAAAAGTTGCATTCCGCCAATACCTAAAAGAGGAAGAATGGCAATGGTAAGAACAATGATTCCCATACCACCAATCCAATGCGTTGCACTGCGCCAAAATAAAATTCCTTTTGGCATGGCTTCTATATCTGTTAAGATAGATGATCCGGTGGTAGAATAGCCAGAAATTGTTTCAAAAAATGCATCTGCAATACTGGGTATTGCACCAGAGAATAAGTAAGGTAACATACCTGTAAAAGAAAGAATCAACCATCCAAGGGTTACAATTAAGTAGCCTTCTTTTTTATGAATATTTGTAGTTTTAGGCTTGTTTAAAAAGTAAAGTAGAAGTCCAATTGTTACTGTAGCAATTCCTGCATTTAAAATTCCCCATTTTGCATGTTCATGATGATAAACGCTAAAAGGATATGCAATAAACATAAAGCAACCATTTAGAATTGCAGTGATACCTAAAAAGCGAAATATTATTTTGGTATTTAAAGATCCCATACTGTTATTTAAATAATCTTTCTACACCACTTATTGCTTCGGGTAAACAAAATACAATTACTTTATCACCAATTTGAAACTGTACATTTCCTGTTGGCATAATTGCTTTTTCGTTTCTAATTAATCCACCAAAAACAGCTTCTCTAGGAAAACGTAAATCTTTAATAGGGTGTTCTGCTACTTTAGCGCCTTTTTGAACCTCAAATTCAAAAACTTCTGCATCTACATTATGTAAATTGGCTAAATCTAAAATTTCACCTTTTCTAATATGTCTAAAAATATTACTCGCAGCAAGTAGTTTTTTATTAATTAAGGACTGAATACCAATGGTTTGAGAAATATCAATATAATCCATATTTTCAACCAAAGCCACTGTTTTTTTTACTCCTTTAGATTTTGCCACTAAACAAGACATAATATTGGTTTCAGAATTTCCTGTAACAGCAATAAAAGCATCTGTTTCTCTAATATTTTCTTCTTCTAATAATTCTAAATCTCTACCATCACCATTAATAACTAGTGTATCACTTAGTTGCTCTGCTAATAATTCTGCTTTATCTTTTTTCTTTTCAATTAATTTTACTCTAAAGTTATCTTTACAAAGTTTTCTAGCAGTTTTTTCTCCAATACTACCACCTCCAAGAATCATTACATTTTTAATATTGAGTCGTTTCTTACCGGTTATAGGGTAAAGGTCTTTCATGCTATAGTTAGGAACACAGAAATATACTTGATCTCCTATTTCATATACCGTATTCCCTCTTGGAATAATGGTTTGAGATTCACCTTGTCTTTTAATGGCAATTGTAATAAAATCTACATCAGCAAACTTTTGTTTTGCTTCTTTTACTGTTAGATCTACAATGGGTGATTTGTAAGTTAATGGCGTTCCTAGAACATTAAAAATTCCGCTTTCAAATGCAACTGTATCATTAAAAGAAGATTGGTTTAGCAGCATTTTTATTTCATTAGCCGCTAATTCTTGCGGAGAAATCATAAAATCTAGACCAAATTTGGTAAAATCTACTTCGCAATTATTTAAAAACTCTGGATTATCTATTCGTGCAATTGTCTTTTTGACTCCTAAAGATTTTCCTATTACAGATATTGTGAAATTGGTATTCTGACTATCTGTTACAGCAATTAATAAATCTGCAGAATCGATACCTATTTCTTTTAATAACTTAATGGAAGTAGCATCTCCTTTTTTAGTAATTACATCTAAATGACTATTTAGATAATCTAATTTTGCACCATCAAAATCTATGATATAGGTGTCTTGAGATTCGTAGGAAAGAAGTTTAGCTAAGTGGAAACCTACGTCTCCTGCACCAGCTATGATAATTTTCATATGTTAAATATAGCGATAATTGGCAAAGATAGAAAGAGTTTTGCTGTAAATGAGAAAATTAATAAAGTTTTCAATTTTATTAAGGATTAAAAAAAATATTTATTTCTATAAAAAAATGATAATTATCTTTTTTTTTGGCAAATAGAAACTTTAGTTTTACTGTTATAATATCTAAAATATCTTTCGTGAAATTAAGGCACATTTACCCACCTGTTTTTTTAAAAATAAGTTTATTTTTTATGTATTCAATTTTTATACTTGCTATTATTTCTTGTGATAAAAAGGTAGAATATAAAGAAGTTGAAAAGGATAAAGGCGTTTTTCTTTCCGGTGAAATGATTCCAGATAGCCATTTTTTAGGAGATCAAAAATGTAAAGAATGCCATCAGGATCAATTTGATAAATGGAAAGGTTCTGACCATGACAAGGCTATGGATCTGGCCGATAGTGTTTCTGTTTTAGGTGATTTTAACAATAAAAAATTTACAAGTCAGGGCGTAACATCTCATTTTTATAAAAAAGGAAAAGATTTTTATGTAAATACAGAAGGTAGAGATGGAAAATATCACGATTATAAAATTATTTACACTTTTGGGGTAACACCTTTACAGCAATATATTGTTCAATTTCCTAACGGTCATTATCAATGTTTAAGAACCGCTTGGGATTCTGTTAAAAATAAATGGTTCGATTTATATCCAGATTTTAAAGTAGTGCATTCAGAATGGTTGCATTGGTCTAGAGGTGGTTTAAATTGGAATAATATGTGTTCTGATTGCCATTCTACCAATGTTCGTAAAAATTATGATCAAAAAACAGATAGTTACAATACTAAATTTGCAATTATCAATGTAAATTGTGAAGCCTGTCATGGCCCAGGGAAACAACATGTTTCTGATGTAGAGAAGCTTGGCGAAAAATATGTTGCAAGTGGAACTTTTCAAATGACAACAGATACTGCACCTAGAGAATTGGTAGATGAATGTGCTCGATGCCACATGAGAAGAGAGCAGTTTTCTGAGTTTTTTAATTTTGAAGGTACTGTTTTGGATCATTATTATCCACAACTTTTAGAAGAAAGGCTGTACCAAGCAGACGGACAAATTTTAGATGAAGATTATGTGTATGGTTCTTTTTTACAAAGTAAAATGTATCAAAATGATGTTACTTGTACCAATTGCCATGATGCACATACATTAAAATTAAAGTTTGATGGAAATAAATTGTGTGCCCAATGCCATGTTCCAGAAAAGTTTGATACACCAGAACATCACTTTCATCAACCAAATACAGAGGGGGCAAAATGTATAAATTGTCATATGCCAGGTAGATTTTATATGGGGAATGATTTTAGAAGAGATCATAGTTTTAGAATTCCAAGACCAGATTTAAGTGTAAAATACGGTACTCCAAATGCTTGTGCAGGTTGTCATAAAGATAAAGATGATGTTTGGGCAGCAAAAAGCTTTAAAAAACTATTTGGAGAAGTAGATTCTATTCATTTTTCAGAAAAGTTAGCGCCAGGAATTACCATGCAACCTAATGGACATGTAGGATTAATTGAATTGATGCATGATAAACATCAACCTGAAATTGTAAGAGCATCAGCAACAAAAGTGCTTTCAAATTATAATGCACAAAATTTTGTACAAGATTATATTTCTCTTCTAAATGATGATTCTGCTTTAGTAAGAGGAGCAAGTGTAGATGTTTTAAGTAGTATGAATACAACAGACTATACGTCTTATTTTTTACCGTTATTAGAAGATCCTAAAAGAAGTATTCGAATAAAAACTTTTTATGGATTAGGAGGTGTTGCTGAAACTGATATTCCTGAAGTTTACAAAGAAAGTTATGCAAAAGTAAAGAAAGAGTTTTATCTACATTTAAAAACAAATGCAGATTTTGTAGGCGCAAGGATGAAAAAAGGAGATTATTATTTAAAACAAGGAAACATAACAAAAGCAATAGAAAGTTTTGAAAGTGCCTTGGCTATTGATAATATTAACAATCAAATTCGTTTAAATTTAGCAACCTTATATTATAATAATAAAGAATATAAAAAAGCAGAAGAAGCATTTACAACTGTTATTGAACAAGAACCTACTTATGGACCTGTTTATTATTCATTAGCTCTAATGTATGCAGAGTTAAATAGAGTAGACGAAGCCATTGTTCAACTAAAAAAAGCAATGAAAATAATGCCAGAAAATATTCGTGTTTATTATAATTTGGGGTTATTGTATGATAAAAAACAAGATTATAAAAACGGTGAAAAAACATTGATTTCTGGTCTTAAAGTAGAAGCTACAAATGAAGGTTTATTGTATGCGTTAGCTTATTTATATTCTAAATCTAATCAAAAAGAAAAAGCAAAAAATATTGTTAAGAGATTAATTGAATTGTACCCAAACAACCAACAGTATCCAAATTTCTTAAATCAATTATAATTACACTAAGATGGTTTAGGGTATTAAACGTTAAAGCACTCTAAGATGCCTAAAAGTTAAGTTAATTTCATTTTTGTATTTTTATAAAAAAAGAAAATGGAAAAGTTAACTATTAAATATTGGGCTTTAGATGATCGGCCAAGAGAAAAACTGTTAGCAAAAGGAAAGTCTGTACTTTCTGATGCAGAATTAATAGCTATTCTTATTGGTTCTGGCAATAGACAAGAAAGTGCCGTTGCATTATCAAAAAGAATTTTACAATCTGTTGATGGAAACATTAATGAGTTAGCAAAACTAACTGTAGAAAAACTGACTACGTTTAAAGGTATTGGAGAAGCCAAGGCAATTGCTATTATTACTGCTTTAGAGTTAGGAAAAAGAAGACAGTTAGAAATAGCTTTAGAGAAACCAAAGATTACTTGTAGTAAAGATGGTTTTAGTTTAATGCAACCCGTTATTGGAGATTTAGAACACGAAGAATTTTGGGTGCTGTTTTTAAATAATTCTAACAAAGTTTTGACAAAAAGCCAGATAAGTAAAGGTGGTTTAACCGCTACAGTGGTAGATGTAAGGTTATTGTTTAAGAGAGCGTTAGAATTGGCGTCTGTGGCAATGATTGTATGTCATAATCATCCGTCAGGAAAATTACAACCTAGTAATGCTGATAAGCAACTTACTCAAAAAATAAAAGAAGCCGGAAACACTTTAGATATAAAATTGTTAGATCATTTAATAATTACCGAAAAAGCGTATTTTAGCTTTGCAGATGAAGGGCAATTGTAGTCCTTAGTCTTGAGTTGGTAGAATTTAGTTAATAGTTTACTGAATATTGCCAACTTAGTACTGCTAACTAAACAAAAAATGATATTAATTTATACACATAAAATAACACCAAGAGTTCGTTATATTTTTAAGCATATTCTTACAAGAACTTTATTAATTCCCGTAGATTTTACTTCTAAAATAGAAGAATTTGTAGCTTTTAATGGTCCAAAAATGAGCTATACAAAAACACCTTTAGGAAATGAGTTTTTTGTTAAAAGCAACAGCTTGTTATTTGAACAAGGAGTAAATGATATGGAAATTTCTATTCAAAAATGGGATGAAGTTCCTTGTTTCTTTAAAACTGGGCCAAAATCTTCTATTCCGTTTGATGTTTTTGCAGCTAGTTTTTATTTAGTTTCTAGATACGAAGAATATTTGCCACACGTTAAAGATGTTCATGGGCGTTATACAGCAGATCAAAGTTTGGCGTATAAATATCGATTTTTAGAAAAGCCAGTAGTAGATATTTGGGCGTATAAACTGTTAGACGCCTTAAAAGAAAAATTTCCAGACTATGCTTATAAAGAAAGAAAATATGAGTTTATCTCTACAGTAGATATAGACAATGCTTATGCATATAAGTATAAAAGTTTAGTAAGAAGTGTAGGAGGTTTTTTTAATGATTTAGTACAATTTAAGCTATTTAATGTTTGGAATCGTTTTGCGGTTACCTTTAATCTTAAAAGAGATCCTTTTGATACTTTTCAGCGAATTTTAAAAATTAGAAAAGAACAAAATATTAAAACTATTTTTTTCTTTTTAATTGGAGATTATACAACTTTTGATACCAACGTTTCTGCTTCAAAAAGGAAATATAGATTACTCATAAAAGAAATGGTAGATTATGCTAAAGTAGGTTTGCATCCGTCTTATTTTACGTTGAATAATGCTTCTTTATTAAAAAAAGAGAAGCTTAGATTAGAAGAAATAATCAATTCTCCAATTCAAAGATCTAGACAACATTATTTGCGTATAAGTTTACCCGAAACCTATCAGAATTTAATAGACTTAGAAGTAGAAGAAGATTATTCTATGGGCTATGCAAGCAATGTAGGTTTTAGAGCAAGTACTTGTACACCATTCTATTTCTATGATTTAGATTTTGAAATTCAGACACCTTTAAAGGTTTTTCCTTTTGCTTTAATGGATACTACTTTAAATGATTATATGAAACTAACACCCAAACAATCTTTGGGTAGAATTAGAGACATTAAAAATGAAGTAAAAGCCGTTAACGGAACTTTTATCACTTTATTTCATAATGAGAGTTTAAGTGATTATTTACGATGGAAAGGTTGGAAAAGATTGTATGAATCTATGATTAAAATAGCCGTTTCATAATGATCCGGTATATTAAAAGAAAGAATTTAGATGTTCTTAAGTATGACAACTGTATTGAGAGTTCTTTACAATCTAGAGTGTATGCTTTTTCATGGTATTTAGATATTGTTGCCGAAAATTGGGATGTTATAGTTGTAGATGATTATGATGCTGTAATGCCAATTCCTTGGAAAAAGAAATATTTCCTTAAATACGTAGCACAACCTTTTTTTTGTCAACAATTGGGTATCTTTTCTAAAGGAAATATTTCTAGAGAGCTACAAGAAAAAATGTTGAAAAACATTCCTAAGAAGTTTGTGAAAGTTTCTATAAACTTTAATTCATGTAATGTATTGAATGATAAAGTGAAATTAAATAACAATTACCTTTTAAAAATTGAAAACTTATACGAAGACAATTATAAGAAGTTTAATAAAAATAGAAAAAGAGATTTAAAGAAAGCTAGATTATCAAACTTAACTTTTGAAGAAAATTTAGCAGCAAAAGAATTTTATGATTTTTATTTATTAAATGATAAAAATTACAGTAATTATATTTCAATGAAAGAAGTTCTTCAAAATATTTTAACGTTAAAAACGGATGGAGTAAGATGTTTTGGTATTAGAAGTGAACAAAAATTAATTGCATGTGTTTTACTACTAGATGATGGTAAAAGAATTACTTATTTAGTACCTGTTAGTAATCATTTAGGGAAAAAAAATGGAGCGGCTACTTTGCTTATTTCAGAAATAATAAAAAAATATAAAGACAAAGATTATTTTTTAGATTTTGAAGGGTCTATGATTAGTGGTGTAGCTAAATTTTATGAAAGTTTTGGGTCAGAAAAAGAGAATTATAGTGTTTTCTCTAAAAGTGTTTTTTTTAGCTTATTTGGTATCTTTTTATTGTAATTTATTTTTATTAACGATTCGTTATAAGGTAGGTTTTCTTTTATAACTTTACATGGGTTTCCTACGGCTATTGAATTTGATGGAATATTTTTAGAAACAATAGAACCTGCTCCAATGATTACATTATTTCCAATATTTACATTAGATAGTATAACACTATTTGCACCAATAAAAACATTGTTTCCAATAACTATTGGTGGTGTTTTTGTGTGTTTAGAGTGATTTGTATGTGAATGATTAGCAGAAATAACTTTAGAACCAGTTCCAAAACCTACATTATTACCAATAATTATTCCATTGTTAGCTTGTATGTATACATTTGGGTTGTCTCCAGGATCACATAAAATGCCTTTTTTAATATTTTCTGCGGCTAAAATTTTTGATGTAAAATGAACAGGCCAATTTGCTTTTGGGTTTAATCTAAATAATTTTTGTGGAATCCAAAAATGAAAAAAAAGAAGGTAATATTTTTGATAACCATATTTAGGTCTATAGTATCCTGGATATAAAAAGTTTATTAAATGTCCAAAGATTAAAAAATCTAACTTTTCAAAGAATGATATTTTTTTCATATAATTGATTGTTTTTTTATGGTTTTTAAAAAGTAAAAAGCAAGAGTTAAATAACCTATTCCACCTAAAAAGGAAAGTATATAAATAGTATATGTTAAATCATTTTTAACAAAACCAATATAAAAAGCTATGATATTTACTATTAAAAGGTATATATTAAAAAGTAAACTTATATTGTTTTTATCTAAAACAACCATAATATTACTAATAGGACTAAAAGAAGATCTGCATAAAACTAAAAAAGATAAAATCAAAAAATATAATCTTAAATTTATCCAACTTTCGGTTAAAAGGATTTCTAATATATAGATTCCAACCGTGTTTATTAGTACTAAAAAGACAAACATTATTAACACATTAAAAGTTATAATCTTTTTTGTAGCTAAAAAAAGTTCCTTTTTAGAAGTTTGCATTAGACTTGTTGCTTTTTCAAAATATACCGTAGATATTGAAGATGATATAATAAAAAGTGGCATTGTTAATATTTTTTGACTAAAAAAATAAACACCAGCATCTTGTAAACTAAAAAAAGCATAAATAAATAAAGGAATTGATTGTGATGCTAGATTATTTATAAATCGGGAGGGCAGCAAATAGGTTAAAATAGATTTGTTTTTTGTAATATTCTCTTTAACAATATTAAAATCGATTATTTTAAAATAAACTCTGTTCTTAAAACTATAATATAGAGTAACAATAAATATAGAAATAAACGAGCTGTAAACTAATCCATAAATTTTAAATTTCACATAAAAAGTAAATTGAAAAAAAACATTTATTAAAACTAAAAGTATTTTAGAAAAAGAAATTGGTGAGAATTTTTTATAACTGGTTAAGAAAAATTCATGCGTTTTATTATAACTAAGAAAAATAGAACTTAAAATAGCTAGTATTAAAATACTATTTTCTATTTTTTTATCAAAAAAAAACACATAAAAAGGTAGTAGAATTACTGTTCCAATTATGGCTATTATAGGTATCAGTAGAAAAAGAAAATTAAACCAATGATTACGAGTTAATCGGTCTCTACAAATAACAATATAATTATCTAACTGTAAAGAATTAAAAATAGAGGCTATCGAAGAAAGACTTATAAAAACACTTAAAACACCATAGGCTTCACTACCATATATTTTAGCAATAAAAATAGAGCTGATTGCTGCAATAATTTGTGCAATTAAGGTTCCTTTAAACATTACAAAAATGTTTTTCACAAAAATAGATAAAGGTTTTTTGTTTATTTTTGGTGTCAATTAAAAAGTTTTTTCAAATATAATGTAAATGAAAAATATACAACATGTCTTTTTTGATTTAGATCATACTTTATGGGATTTTGAGAAAAATTCGGACCTAGCGTTTCAGAAAGTTTTTATCAAACACAGTATCTCTTTAAGTTTAGAAGACTTTTTAACTGTTTATAAGCCTTTAAATTTTAATTATTGGAAATTATATAGAGAAGAAAAGGTAACTAAAGAGCAACTAAGATATGGTAGATTAAAAGACAGCTTTGAAGCCTTAGATTATAGAATTTCAGATGATTTAATAAATGAAATTGCTGTTAATTATTTAGAATTTTTACCTGACTTTAATTATCTTTTTGATGGTACTTTCGAAATTTTAGAATATTTAAAAAGTAAATATCAATTACATATTATTACAAACGGTTTTGAAGAGGTACAAACTCAAAAAATGTTGAGCTCTAATATTCATCACTATTTTGATAAAATAATTACCTCAGAATCTGTAGGAGTTAAAAAACCAAATCCAAAAGTTTTTAATTATGCTTTAGACCTTGCAAAGGCAGATAAAGGTAACTCTATTATGATTGGCGATAATTTAGAAGCAGATATAGAAGGGGCTATAAATGTGGGGATGCGAGCAATCTATTGTAATTTTGAAAATAATACATCAAGTAATAGTTCTGTTACATCTGTTACTTCTCTTATAGAAATAAAAGAATACCTTTAAATTTAAATAATTTGTGGATTCAATTATAAAAAAGTTAATTGTTGTATAATAATTGATAATATTACTCAATTTAACGATATTGCGTTTACAAATAATATTTCTTTATAATTAGAAATTAATTTAATATTCAATTAAAATGATTAAAAAAATAGCATTCAGTTTTTTGTTCTTTATAGCCTTGTCTGCTTTTGGTCAGCAGGTTAATATCAATAATTATAAATATGTAATTGTACCAGATCGTTTCGATTTTTTAAAGACTGTAGATCAGTATCAAACAAGTTCTCTAACTAAATTTCTTCTAGAAAAAAAAGGATTTGTAGTATATCTTAGTAATGAGAAATTACCAGAAGATCTAGTGCAAAACAGATGCAATGGATTAACTGCAACTGTTATTGATGACTCTAGCATGTTTACAGTAAAAAGTAAAATAGAATTAAAAGATTGTTATGGAACTGTAGTGTATGTTTCAGAAACAGGTAAGAGTAAAGAAAAAGAGTATAAAAAATCGTATCATGAGGCTATTAGAAATGCTTTTGAAACCATGGAAGATTTAACGTACAAATATGTGCCGTTAAAAAAAGTTTCAGAAGTAAAAAAAGCAACAACACCAGAGGTGGTTGTGGTTAAAGAAGTGATTTCTGTACCTGTTAAAGAAATTGTTTCTCAAGAAAAAGTTGTAGTTAGTAATCATCTAGAAACATTATATAGCCAAGAAATAAATAATGGTTTTCAGTTAGTAAATACTACTCCAGCAGTGGTTTACCAGCTTTTAAAAACAAAAGTTAAAGATGTTTTTATTTTAAAAGATAAAAATGGAATTCTTTATAAAAATGGTGATAACTGGATTGCAGAATATTATGAAAATGACGTTTTGGTTGTAAAACAATATGCAATTAAATTTTAAAAGCTTTTAACTAATATTATTAAGAAGCCCTAAATTATATTTAGGGCTTCTTTGTGTTAAATAGTTTAATATTGTTTAAATATCTTAATAATCATAGTTATTTTTCCATCTATTTTTTAAGAGTTCTCTAAACTGATTTTCTCTAGCATTATTACCTGGATCATATAATTTTGTTCCAGAAATTTCATCAGGTAAAAATTCTTGCTCTATAAAATTATTAGGATAATTATGAGAATATTTATAGTCCTTACCATAATCTAGGTCTTTCATCAATTTCGTTGGCGCATTTCTTAAATGAAAAGGAACCGATAAATCTCCTGTTTTTTGTACTAAACTTTGTGCTTCATTAATAGCCATGTAAGAGGCATTACTTTTAGCGGAATTTGCTAAATAAATAGCACATTGACTTAAAATGATTCTAGATTCTGGGTAACCAACAACAGAAACGGCTTGAAACGTGTTATTTGCTAAAATTAACGCAGTAGGATTTGCATTCCCAATATCTTCAGAAGCCGAAATTAGTAATCTTCTAGCTATAAATTTTACATCTTCACCACCTTCAATCATTCTTGCTAACCAGTATACAGCTCCGTTTGGATCACTTCCTCTTATCGACTTTATAAAAGCAGATATGATGTCATAATGTTGTTCTCCTGTTTTATCATATCTAACCGTATTTTTTTGAATTTTTGATAAAACTAAATCGTTTGTAATTTCAATTTCATCATCAGCAGAAACCAGTAGTTCAAAAATATTTAACAATTTTCTAGCATCACCACCAGAAACTTGTAGCAAAGCATCGGTTTCTTTTAGTGTAATTTTTTTGGTTGATAAAAGAGTATCTTCTTTCATTGCTCTATGTAAAAGTGCAACTAAATCGGTTTTGTCAAAAGAGTTTAATATATAGACTTGACAACGAGAGAGTAGGGCAGGTATCACTTCAAAACTTGGGTTTTCTGTAGTTGCGCCAATTAAAGTTACCCATCCTTTTTCTACAGCTCCTAAAAGAGAATCTTGTTGAGATTTACTAAATCGATGAATTTCATCAATAAATAAAATGGGGTTTTTAACGGTAAATAAACCGCCACTTTTTTTAGCTTTTTCTATAACATCTCTAACATCTTTTACACCAGAACTAATGGCGCTTAATGTATAAAAAGGGCGTTTAGATTCGGTAGCAATAATGTTGGCAAGGGTTGTTTTTCCGATACCAGGAGGTCCCCACAAAATTAATGAAGGTATGATGCCTTTTTTTATTAAATTAGTTAATACACCCGTTTTACCTACCAAATGTTGCTGACTAATATAATCTTCAAGCGTTTTAGGTCTAATTCTTTCTGCCAAAGGTTCATTCATTCTGTAAAAATAATAAAGATTTCTGACAGAAAATGTAAAAATTGATATTGGTTAGATTTTTGTTATTTTTATGACTGATGAAAGAAGATACTCAATTAAAAATATCGAAATCAATTTTCTTAATTCCGGTTGCTTATGTTTTTGCAATTTGGTTTATTTATTGGATTGAAATTAAGTTTGATTTCAATTTTAATAAGTATGGAGTTTTACCTAGAAATTTAGTGGGGTTTAGAGGTGTTTTTTTAACCCATTTTATACATAGTAATACAAGTCATCTTTTTAATAATTCTGTGCCCTTATTTGTGCTTTTAAGCAGTGTTTTTTATTTTTATAATGATGTAGCGTATAAAGTATTGCTCTTTGGAGGCTTTTTTACCGGTTTTTTAACTTGGTGCTTTGCAAGAGAATCTTATCATATAGGAGCTAGTGGAATTGTTTACTTGCTTTTTAGTTTTGTGTTTTTTAGTGGAATCATAAAAAGACACTATAGATTAGTGGCTTTATCTTTAATGATTATTTTTCTTTATGGAAGTATGATTTGGTATGTGTTTCCTATAAAAGAAAGTATCTCTTGGGAAGGGCATTTATCTGGCTTTGTAATAGGTCTTATTTTTGCAATTGCTTATAGAAATAAAGGAATTGTAAAAGAAGAACATCAATTTATAGAAACAGAATTCGATACTTTATTTGATGAACATGGTAATTTTGCTCCACCAAAAATAGAGGAGGAGCAAGATTAATATAAGTAAGTTCTACTAATTTATCTGTTAAGAGGTATTCTTTGTCTTACTACTTCATAAAGTAACACACCACAGGCTACAGAAACATTTAAAGAAGCAATGTCACCCAATAAAGGTAATTTGGCTTTGTAATCTACCATTTTTAATATAGACGGATTTACACCTCTATGTTCAGACCCCATAATAATGGCAATGGGTTGATTAAAATTGATATCATAAACAGAGTCTTCTGTTTTTTCTGTTGCAGCCACAGTTTTAATGTCTGATGCTTGTAATAAGAATAAAGCATCTTTTATGTGATCTACTTTACAAATAGGAATTTTAAAAGCTGCACCAGCTGATGTTTTTATTGTTTCGGCATTTACCGGGGCACTACCATTTTTTTGAATGATAATTCCATTTACACCTGTACATTCTGCGGTTCTAATAATTGCTCCAAAATTACGAACATCAGATACTTGATCTAATAGTAAAAACAACGGAGTTTTACCACTTTCTATTGTTTTTTCAATGAGTTCTTCTAGGTCGTAAAATGCTACGGGAGAAATTTGAGCAACAGCACCTTGATGATTGTTGTTTTTAGATAATCTGTCTAATTTCTCTACAGGAACCATACTTGTAGTAAGATTATTTGTTTTAATTAACTTATTAAGTTCATAAAACAATTCTCCTCTTAATCCTTTTTGTAAGTATATTTTATTTATAGATGAACCACTTTCTATGGCTTCTATAATTGCTCTAATACCAAAAATATTGGTAGTTGGTGTTGTTTCTGTTGTCATAGTGCAAAGGTATGTTAAAAAAAAAATCTATTCCTAATAATATTTAAGTTAGGTGTTTTTTGTCAAAAAAAAACCATCAAAAGTATATTCTTTTGATGGTTTAATTATTTTAGATTTTATTTAAAATAGGTTCTTTTTTAGTTACCTACTCCTTTTATATCCCAAAATACTCTAGAAGATTTTAAATCACCACCCATTGCAGCACTTGCGGCAGCATAATTATCTGGGTTAACGTCTTTATCATCGTTTCCGTATAAGTAACGTCTTGGTACGGCTTCTTTAGAAATTGAAGGACGAGTAAAAGTGTTAGGGTAATCTAATAGTCTCCAAGAACTCCAAGCTTCAAAACCTCTTCCGTAAAGAGCAATGTATTTTTGATTACCTATAGTTTCTTTCCAAGTAGAACCAGCGGTAGTGTAAGCTACCGTAGGTTGAGCTAAATAAGTATCAGCATCAGCTTGTGATCCTCCCCAATATTTAATAGAAGCAGAAACAGCTTCATTGTAATATGTTTCAGCATTACCTGCTATTAAACCTCTTTCTACAGCTTCAGCTAATAAAAACTGAACTTCATCATAACTTAAAAGCATACCTTCTAAATCTGGTTGGTACCAAGCATCACCGATGTGTGTAAAGTCAGTAAAAGCACTTCCTACTCCGTAAGGAGCTCCGATATAAGGCGTTTTATTGTCAGCTAAATATGTAGAAGCTCTAGGGTCATTTAAAGGACTTATTAAATTAACAAAAGTATCTGCTACTAAAAAGTCATCACGACCAGACTCTACTAAATCAATCCAAATTGAGTTAGTATTTGGTTGTGTAGTTTCAAAAGGAAATGCAAAGTTATCGTCACTAGATGTAAAAACACCACCTGCAACTGCAGAGGCTGCAGCTGTAGTTGCTTTTGCAGAGTCATAATCTGCAATACGAACTGCCATTCTTAACTTTAATGAATTACCAAATTTTTTCCAATTAGCAGTTGAACCACCATAAACAATATCAGCATCTCCAAAAGATTCTGCACTAGCATTTAAATTAACTAAAGCAGCATCTATACGGCTAAATAAATCTGTATAAATGTCTTCATCATTATCATAGGCAGGTGTAATATTCTCTACACCTTTAAGTGCTTCTGCATAAGGTACATCTCCGTAAACATCGACTAATACACTCCATGTATACACTTCCATAAGCTCAATAACTCCTAATTGAGCTGATTTTGTGCTTGCATTTAAAAATTCATCTGCAATAATTGTGTTTTTTGCTGCTTGTAAATCAATTAGTACATCTCTATATAAATATAGAAATAATCCTCCTCCAATATCTCTACCTCTAATATCGTAGTTTACTTCATCTGTATATTGAGTTTCTGTCCAATATTGAGCAAAAAATTTAAAGATGTTATAGTTTACATTTGGACTAGACATTCTATAAAACAAATCTTTTTGTGTACTTGTCAATAGATATGAGCTCGGTACTTCACTTGGTTTTTTATCATCGACATTCCAACCTTCAAAGTCTTTACACGAAGAAAATGTGATTCCTATTAATAGGGCTATTAAAAATATTTTTTTCATTTTGTTCTTTTTTTAAAATTGTAGTTTAACACTAAATCCATAATCTTTTGTCGTTGGGTATACACCTGATTGATATCCTTGTACGTTCCCTGAACTTAAACCAGCTTCTGGATCTGAATATGGCGTGCTTTTGTCAATTATCCATAAGTTTCTTCCAATTGCTGAAAGAGTTACTGATTGAAAAAATGAACCTTGTAACATGTCTTTAGGTAGTGTGTATGATAATGATAATTCTCTTAATTTTACATATCCGGCATCATATACATGTAGAGCATTAGGTGCGTTAATGTAACCTAAAGCATTGGTAAAGTTACTCATGTCAGTTCTTACTGTATTAACGGTTCCGTCAGAAGTAGCTTTTCCGTCAGCATCAGTTCCTGTTTGCACAACTCCTGGTAAAATAATACCTCCGCTATCGTTACCACTTGTAAGAGCATCTCTTTTTGGGTTTCCTAGTTCGTTAAGTCCAGCAGTCTCAGGATATAATCCAGTTGCCATACCGTACCAAGTGTCTAAAGAGAATACATTACCTCCTTTTTTGATATCAATTAAAAAGCTTAAACTTAAGTTTTTATAAGTAAAACTATTTGTAATACCACCTTTCCAATCAGCTTGGAAAGACCCAAGGTTTTCATCAGATCCTTCGCTTACTACATATCTACCGTTAGTAGCATCTATAATTCTACTTCCATTGTCATCATATACAAAATCGGTACCTCTAATCATACCATAAGTTTCTCCTACGGTTGCGTTAATTGAAACACCTCCTTGTAAACTAGCTAGCTGAAGATTTTTTAAACCTGCAGGAAGAGACAATACTTTACTAGTGTTTTTACCCCAGTTTACATTAACATTCCATTCAAAATTATCCGTTTTAATAGGAGAACCATATAAAGACAACTCAATACCTTTATTTTCTAATTCACCAGCATTTAACCATTGACCAGAATATCCTATAGCAGATGTTACAGATATGTTTGTAAGTAAATCAGTTGATGTTTTTTTGTATAAAGATAAGTCAAAACCTAAACGTCTTTTAGCAAACATCATTTCTAAACCTATTTCTTGTTCAGTAGATTCCTCATTTTTTAAGTTAGAATTATTGTTCGTAGAAGGTAAAGAAGCAGATGCTTGTCCTTGTACAGGCGTGTTTAATGTGTAAGTATTAAACAATGTTAATGGTGATGCAGCATTACCTGTTTTTGCATGTCCTAATCTTAATTTTCCTAAATTCATAAAATCAGATTCTATAAGTTCAGAAAATAAGAAACTTCCCGATATACCGTAATAATCATATTGATTATCGTTTGTTGGTAGTGTTGAAGCTACATCTACTCTGTAATTACCTTCAAGGAATAAGAATTTTTGATAACCTAAAGATACACTTGCAAAGTAACCATCTACAGCAGAAGTATATTCATACTGTGTTGGTGCATTAAGTGCGTTAGCTGAATTTGATAATGCCCAAAGACCATCAATATTAATACCACCATTGGTACTAGCGTCTATGTATGAATAGTGATTTCTTTGAATATTTGTACCTAAAATTGCTTTTAAGTTTAAGTCATCAGAAAGATCCTTGTCTACATGAAGTTGTAAGTCGTAAGTGTTTTGAGTGTATGACTCATTAAAAATACTATATTTAGATGGTAAAGAAGTACTACCATTGTTTATGCGTTCTTCTTGATTACCAGAATAAGTATCTATAGAAGCTCTACCGAAAATACTTAACCAATCATTAATTTGGTAGTTTAAATTAACATTACCTAAAACACGATTTCTTACATCTGTTTCGTAATTGTTATCTCTCATCCAATATACATTATCATGGTAGATTGCATGTAAGTCTTCATCGATATAACTTGTGTTCCAAGTTACATTTTCTCCTGTTGCTAGATAAGCAGCTTTTTGATCTTTTAAATCTACGTTTGTTTGCCACCATTGTCTAGCTGTTTGCATAAAGTTTTGAGAATCATAACCTGTTCCATAACGTCCTCTACCAGTTGTTTTGTTATATGATACAGTAGCTGCAGCAGTTAATTTTTCTGTCAATTTATAAGAAGCAGAAAAATCTACATTATCTCTTACAATTTCACTATTTGGCATGATACCTTTTATACTTGCTTTAGAATAACCTACTTTAAAGCTTCCTTGTTCATTACCACCGTCTAAAGAAACGCTATTAAATACTGTTGATCCTGTTTCAAATACAGAAGAAGGGTCATTAGCTCCAGCTACCCATGGTGTTGCTTTACCATAATTTTCTAAACCAGGATAAAATGAATCCCATTGGCGTACCAATGTGTTCTTGTTGAATGCAGTACCGTAAGAACCATCCCAATCTGCTAATGTAAAGTTTTCACCATTTTTTGTGTAAAATTCATTATGATAAACACCAACCCAATATCCAGCACCATATTCGTCTTGATATGAAGCGAAAGTATCGGCGTTAAATTTATTGAAGGTTACAGATGAGTTTACAGTAACTCCAATTGCTCCATCGGTATTTTTACCTTTTTTAGTGGTAATAACAATAACACCGTTAGCTGCTTGAGAACCGTATAGAGCTGTTGCAGCTCCACCTTTAAGTACATTAATAGACTCAATGTTGTCTGGGTTTATATCTGCTGCAGCATTACCGTAATCATAACCTGCTTGACCAGATCTTTGTGCAGATCCGTTAGTGTTTTTATTACTAATTGGCACTCCGTCTACTACAAATAATGCTTGGTTTGAACCATATAATGAAGAGTATCCACGTATAACAACGTTTGTAGACCCACCCATTGTTCCACTACTAGAAACATCAATACCAGCAATTTTACCAGATAAAGAGTTAGCAAAGTTAACATCCTTAATAGCACTAACCTCATCTCCGGAAACTTCTTGAGAAGCGTATCCTAAAGATTTTTTACTTCTTTTAATACCTAATGCTGTAACAACAATTTCATCTAAAACATTGTTGTCTTCAATCATAGCAACATTAATAGTGCTCGATTTCCCGACTGTTTTTTCAATAGTTTTGTAACCTACGTAGCTAAAACTTAAGACATCTCCTTGTTTTGCATTAATAGAAAACTTTCCATCAAAATCAGTTTGAGTTCCATTTTTTGTGCCTTTAATAGCTACACTTACTCCAGGTAGTGTGCCAGATGTATCTGACACAGTCCCAGAAACTTTTTTTTCTTGTGCAAAAGATATTTGCATCAGAAACGCTAATAGTAGCGTTAAAAATCCTTTAAACTTTGTTTTCATTATTGAATAAATTTGAATTAATTGGTTCAAATATCATGCTTTAATATTAAATAAGCAATTTTATTTGTTAAAAAAGGTTAATTAAGTGTTAACTAGTCTTAATTGTTTATGGATATCTAAAAGTAGTTTTTCCAGTTTATAGTGAGTTTAATGCTTTTAAAATCAATTCTTTGTGCATCTGTTTTTCCTGCAGAAAGACTTAAGTTAATTTGAGAATTATTTGTGTTAAATAAATATCCTAAACCTAAACCCAAAAGAGTCTCTTTTTGTGAATTTAAGTCAATTCGTCCAATATCGGTTATCGTATATAAATAAGATTTTTCTGAAGTAATGTATCTATATTCTATATTAAAGTAATTATAATTTTTGGTGTATATGCTTTGTTCATTAAATCCTCTAATACTATTTGCTCCTCCAATTCTTAAAAGCTCATTATCAAAATAGGTATCTGAATTTAAGTATCCAATTTTATTTCTGATGTAAATGCTATTCCGTAAATTTAAATCCCACAGATATGAAATTGTAGATTCAAATTTAAATTGATTGCTAGAATTTCCGCTCACCTTTCTTCGTCCAAAACTAGGATTAATTTCTAGAAAAAATTTATTAGTAAAAAAAACATCGTTTTTAGGAATCCTGTGTTTCAATTCCATTCCTAAAAAATAATTATCAAAGGTTTCAATATTGTTGTTTAAGTTTTCGATTAGGTTTTCTGAGGTTTCAGAATTATATGTTAAAGCAATTTTTGTTTTTGAGTTGATATTGTAAGAAAGTCTAGAGTCAAATTTTGAATTTATAAAACTAGAATCTTGTTTGTAAATTAAAAAAGATACCTCCGGACTAAATTTGGAATTAAAAATATAAGGTATCTCGGTAGATAATTCTAATTCTTGTCTTTCTTCACCTATGCTATTCCAAAATAACTCAAAATTTTCACCACTATTAAGAATATTGTTTAGTTTGATGTCCAAATTTCCATTAAATAATACATCTCCGTTTTCTTTAGACGTAAAACTAACGATTCCGTCAAAACTATTATTTTGACGTTTTTTTAAATACATATATAATAGGGTAGAATCTTTTGTGAATAAAACTTCTGGAGGTTTTATTTCCGTTACAAATGAGATCCCTTGACTTGCAGTTGATATTTCTTTAATTTGTTGTTGGTTAAAAAGGGTGTTTGGTTTAATTTTAAAATAATTTTTTAAATACGATTTCGGGAAGTTTTCATACCCTTTTATTTTTACTTTATTGATAACTCTTTTTTTCGATTGATTAATTTTTAATTCAGCAAATAAATTATCTTCTTTAATTTTGATGTTCTGGAGTTGAATTTTAGAAAATGATTTTCCCTCATTGTCTAATTTTTTAGAAATTTCTGATAAGGTTTTCGATAATTTTTCAATAGGTATTTTAATTGTTTTATCTTTTATCAGTTTTTTTTCAAAATAAATTTTAGAATTTGAGTCTAATTTAATTATAACGTTGTTTGTTTTCTTATTCAAATTAAAATAAGCAGTATGTTTTTTTTCAATACTATTTATACTGTCAATTGTATTTATAAAGTATCCTTTTGTTTTTAAATATTCAGATATTCTATTGATTTCTAAATCTAAGGCTTTGGTTGTTTTGTGTTCTTTTTTATAATCAATCTTTTCTAAAACAGTTTTCTCAAGAGTATTTATAGAGGTAATTTTTAAAGTAAAATCTTGTGCAAATATTCCATGAAAAGAAAATAAGGCAATTAGTGTTAATATATAAGGAGTGTTTTTTTTATTCAAAATAGAGAAAATAGTTGATTCAAATGTAATGGAAAATCATAAAAGCGGGTATAAAAAATAATAATATAAAAAAATAACTTACTGATATTTGCAGTATTAGAATTTAATCGTACATTTGCGGACTCTTAAAAAAGAGATAAGGTTTAATTATAAACGAAAAACAGTAATAATTTAGTATGCCAACTATTCAACAATTAGTTCGTAAAGGAAGAACCAAAATAACTAAGAAGAGTAAATCGGCTGCTTTGTCGTCTTGTCCTCAAAGACGTGGAGTTTGTACACGTGTTTATACTACAACACCAAAGAAACCTAATTCAGCAATGCGTAAAGTTGCCAGAGTTAGATTGACAAATGGTAATGAGATAAACGCATACATTCCAGGTGAAGGACATAACTTACAAGAGCACTCGATAGTATTAGTTAGAGGTGGAAGGGTAAAAGATTTACCAGGTGTTAAATATCACGTGGTACGTGGTGCATTAGATACAGCAGGTGTTGAGGGTAGAACCCAACGTAGGTCTAAGTATGGTGCAAAACGCCCAAAGAAGTAAGAGTTATCAGTAAAAAGTTATAAGTTTTTGATGTTGCTTTTTCTGTGTTTGAGTTTTTTCTTGAATATGGATTTAAAAACAAGGAGGTTTATTTCTAACGACTAATAACAAATTAATTAACTTTTTTAATGTAAAGACATGAGAAAAAGAGCAGCAAAAAAAAGAGTCTTATTACCGGATCCAAAGTTTAACGATCAGTTAGTAACACGTTTTGTGAATAACTTAATGTGGAGCGGTAAGAAGTCTGTAGCGTTTAAAGTGTTTTATGACGCTTTAGAGCTAGTAGAAGAAAGAAAAGGAGAAGACGAAGAGAAATCGGCTTTAGAAATTTGGAAAGATGGTTTGTCAAATGTGATGCCTCACGTAGAAGTAAGATCTCGTCGTGTTGGTGGAGCAACATTCCAAATCCCAATGCAAATTAGACCAGATCGTAAAGTGTCTATGGCTATTAAATGGATGATTTTATATACTCGTAAGAGAAATGAAAAAACCATGGCGCAACGTTTAGCAGCAGAAATTTTAGCAGCAGCTAAAGAAGAAGGTGCAGCGGTAAAAAAACGTACAGATACTCATAAAATGGCAGAGGCTAATAAAGCTTTCTCTCACTTCAGATTTTAATAGAGATGGCTAGAGATTTAAGATATACAAGAAATATTGGTATTGCCGCACATATTGATGCTGGTAAAACAACAACAACAGAACGTGTATTGTATTATACAGGTGTTTCTCATAAGATAGGAGAAGTACATGATGGTGCAGCTACTATGGACTGGATGGAGCAAGAACAAGAAAGAGGTATTACAATTACTTCTGCAGCAACTACTTGTGAGTGGCAATTTCCTTTGGAAAACGCAAAACCAACTCCAGATACTAAAGGATATCACTTTAATATTATTGATACTCCTGGTCACGTAGATTTTACGGTAGAAGTAAATAGATCTTTACGTGTGTTAGATGGTTTAGTTTTCTTATTTTCAGCAGTTGATGGTGTTGAGCCTCAGTCTGAAACTAACTGGAGACTTGCAGACAACTATAAAGTGCCTAGAATTGGATTCGTTAACAAAATGGACCGTCAAGGATCAGACTTTTTAGCAGTTTGTCAACAAGTAAAAGATATGTTGAAATCAAATGCGGTGCCAATCGTTTTAAATATTGGTGACGAGGATGAATTCAAGGGTATTATAGATTTAGTTAAAAATCGTGCTATTGTTTGGCATGATGAAACTCAAGGAGCAACTTTTGATGTTATTGAGATTCCTGAAGATATGAAAGAAGAAGCTCGTAAATATCGTGCACTTTTAATTGAAGAAGTAGCAAGTTATGATGAGAATCTTTTAGAGAAATTTATGGAAGATGAAGATTCAATTACAGAAGACGAAGTGCATAATGCATTAAGAGCTGCTGTAATGGATATGGCTATCATTCCTATGATTTGTGGATCTGCATTTAAAAACAAAGGTGTACAGTTTCTTTTAGATGCTGTTTGTCGTTACTTGCCCTCTCCTATGGATAAGGAAGGTATTGTTGGTGTAAACCCAGATACAGAAGAACAAGAATTACGTAAGCCAAGTGTAGATGAGCCTTTTGCAGCTTTAGCATTTAAAATTGCTACTGACCCTTTTGTTGGTCGTTTAGCGTTTTTTAGAGCATACTCTGGTCGTTTAGATGCTGGTTCTTATGTTTTAAATAACCGTTCAGGAAAAAAAGAACGTATTTCACGTATTTATCAAATGCATGCTAACAAGCAAAATGCAATTGATTATATCGAAGCTGGAGATATTGGTGCTGCTGTTGGATTTAAATCTATCAAAACAGGAGATACTTTATCAGCAGAAAAATTTCCTATTGTTTTAGAATCTATGGATTTTCCAGATCCAGTAATTGGTATCGCTGTAGAACCTAAAACAAAAGCAGATGTTGATAAATTAGGAATTGGTTTAAGTAAATTAGCCGAAGAAGATCCAACTTTTACAGTTCGTTCTGATGAAGCTTCTGGTCAAACTATTATTTCTGGAATGGGAGAATTACATTTAGATGTAATTGTAGACCGTTTAAAACGTGAGTTCAAAGTTGAAGTTAATCAAGGTCAACCTCAAGTAGAATATAAAGAAGCTATTACTGCAGCAGCAGATCATAGAGAAGTTTATAAGAAACAATCTGGTGGACGTGGTAAATTTGCAGATATTGTATTTACAATAGAGCCTGCAGATGAAGGTGTTCAAGGATTACAATTTGAATCTGTAATTAAAGGTGGTAATGTTCCTAGAGAATTTGTACCTTCTGTAGAAAAAGGATTTAAAGAGGCGATGAGAAACGGACCTTTAGCGGGGTACGAAATGGATTCAATGAAAGTTACTTTAAAAGATGGATCTTTCCACCCTGTGGATTCTGATGCATTATCTTTTGAGTTAGCAGCAAAAATGGGTTATAAAGCAGCAGCAAAATCGGCTAAAGCTAAAATCATGGAGCCATTGATGAAATTAGAAGTGTTAACTCCAGAGGAGAACATGGGAGATATTGTAGGTGATTTAAATAGAAGAAGAGGGCAAGTAAACGACATGAGTGATCGTGCTGGATCTAAAGTTGTAAAAGCTTTAGTACCTTTATCTGAAATGTTTGGTTACGTTACTGCTTTAAGAACTATGTCTTCTGGTAGAGCAACATCTACTATGGAATTTTCACATTATGCTGAAACTCCTTCTAATGTATCTGAAGAAGTAATCGCAAAATCTAAAGGATAATCTACTTAATAATTACAAGATGAGTCAAAAAATTAGAATTAAATTAAAGTCTTACGATTACAATTTAGTAGATAAATCTGCTGAAAAAATCGTTAAGACGGTAAAAAGTACTGGTGCTGTAGTAAACGGACCAATACCATTACCAACACATAAAAAGATTTTTACTGTATTACGTTCTCCACACGTAAACAAAAAATCTAGAGAGCAATTTCAATTAGCTTCATACAAAAGATTATTAGACATCTATAGTTCTTCTTCAAAAACTATTGATGCTTTAATGAAACTTGAGTTGCCAAGCGGTGTAGAAGTTGAGATCAAAGTATAAGTAAATATTAACTTTCGGTTTAATTTTGTTAAACCGAAAGTTTTTTATACTTTTGCAACCCGATTAAGAGTCGGTAATGCTATTTTTTAAGTAAAATTGAATAATAGTAACATGTCCAGAGCGTTTCGCGAAGGAAAAACGGAAAAAACAAAATCAGCGTTGAATTTGTTTTGCGCTGTTTTTTTTTGTTGAAACTTAAAGGATGAGAATGAAACAATTGTTTCGAAAAAATAATTATTAATAATAGACGCGCTGGATAAATATCTATCGTCTAAAATTTTAACTAAATGTCTGGGTTAATAGGAAGAAAGATTGGAATGACCAGCTTATTTGATGAAAACGGGAAGAATATTCCTTGTACAGTAATCGAAGCAGGTCCTTGCGTAGTTACCCAAGTCAGAACCGAAGAGGTTGACGGGTACACTGCGTTGCAACTTGGTTTCGATGACAAAAAGGCGAAGAGTTCTAACAAAGCGTTAGACGGTCACTTTAAAAAAGCTGGCACCACTGCTAAAAGAAAAGTCGTTGAATTTCAAGGGTTTGAAGAAGAGTATAAATTAGGAGATTCTATCACAGTATCTCACTTTGAAGAAGGTGAGTTTGTAGATGTTTCTGGTGTTTCTAAAGGGAAAGGTTTCCAAGGGGTTGTAAAACGTCATGGATTTGCCGGTGTAGGTCAAGCTACTCACGGTCAGCACAACCGTTTAAGAGCTCCGGGTTCTATTGGTGCTGCATCTTATCCTGCAAGAGTATTCAAAGGAATGCGTATGGCAGGTAGAATGGGTGGAGATAAAGTGAAAGTTCAAAACTTAAAAGTATTAAAAGTAGTTGCTGAAAAGAACTTACTTGTTGTTAAAGGAGCGATTCCTGGACACAAAAATGCTTTTGTAACTATTCAGAAATAATGAAAGTAGCAGTTTTAGATATTACAGGAAAAGATACAGGTAGACAAGTTGAACTTTCTAGCGATGTATTTGGTATTGAGCCTAACAATCATGCTATTTATTTAGATGTTAAGCAATACTTGGCAAACCAACGTCAAGGAACGCATAAATCTAAAGAAAGAGCAGAAATTGCAGGTTCTACAAGAAAAATTAAAAAACAAAAAGGTACTGGTACTGCGAGAGCAGGTTCTATCAAATCTGGAGTTTTTAGAGGTGGTGGTCGTATGTTCGGTCCAAGACCAAGAGATTATTCTTTTAAATTGAATAAGAACTTAAAGCGTTTAGCACGTAAGTCTGCTTTAAGTATTCAAGCAAATGATAAAAATTTAGTAGTAATTGAAGATTTTAACTTTGAATCACCAAAGACTAAAAACTTTGTAGATGTTTTAAAAGCATTAGAAATTGAAACTAAAAAATCTTTGTTTGTGTTAAGTAATGAAAATGCAAATGTGTATTTATCATCACGTAACTTAAAAAAGGCTAAAGTTGTTAAAGCTTCAGAAATTAATACTTATGGTGTTTTAAATGCTAATAAAGTAGTAATTACAGAAAGTTCTTTAGAAGGAATTAATACAAATTTAAGTAAATAGGGATTCATAATGAGTATTTTAATAAAACCTATTATCACGGAAAAAGCTACAAACGATAGTGAGTTATTTAATCGTTATACGTTTGTTGTAGATAAAAAAGCTAATAAATTAGAAATTAAAGGTGCAGTTGAAAAAGCATACGGGGTTTCTATAGCTAGCGTTAAGACTTTAAATTATCCAATTCAAAGAAATACAAAGTTTACTAAAAAAGGTTTAGTAACTGGTATTAAAAGTGGATACAAAAAAGCTATCGTTCAATTAGCAGAAGGAGAAAGCATTGATTTTTATAACAATCTTTAAGAAAAGACAAAAATGTCAGTTAGAAAATTAAAACCAATAACACCAGGTCAGCGTTTTAGAGTTGTAAATGGGTTCGACACCATAACAACTGATAAGCCGGAGAAAAGTTTACTTGCTCCGAAAAAACGATCTGGAGGTCGAAACAGTCAGGGTAGAATGACAACTCGTAATATAGGAGGTGGTCATAAACAAAGATACCGTATTATCGATTTTAAAAGAGATAAAGCAGGTATTCCCGCAACAGTTAAAACTATAGAGTACGATCCAAATCGTACAGCATTTATTGCTTTACTTAGTTATGCTGATGGAGAAAAACGTTATGTAATTGCACAAAACGGTTTAACAGTAGGTCAAACAGTTGTAGCAGGTAGTGATATTGCACCAGAAATTGGAAATGCAATGCCATTAAGCCAAATTCCTTTAGGAACTACAATTTCTTGTATAGAATTACGTCCAGGACAAGGAGCTGTTATGGCTCGTTCTGCTGGTTCTTTTGCTCAATTAATGGCTAGAGATGGTAAATATGCAACAGTAAAGTTACCTTCAGGTGAAACAAGATTAATTTTGTTAACTTGTATGGCTACTATTGGTGTTGTATCTAATTCAGATCATCAATTATTAGTATCTGGTAAAGCAGGTAGAAGAAGATGGTTAGGTAGAAGACCTAGAGTTAATGCAGTAAGAATGAACCCTGTCGATCACCCAATGGGTGGTGGTGAAGGTCGTGCTTCTGGAGGTCATCCAAGATCTAGAAATGGTATTCCTGCTAAAGGATTTAAAACTAGATCTAAGACTAAAGCTAGTAATAAGTACATTATAGAACGTAGAAAGAAATAATAAGTTATGGCAAGATCATTAAAAAAAGGACCTTACGTTCACTATAAATTAGAGAAAAAAGTGTTAGCTAATGTAGAGGCTGGTAACAAAACTGTAATTAAAACTTGGTCTAGAGCAAGTATGATTACTCCAGATTTTGTTGGACAAACAATTGCAGTTCATAACGGACGTCAGTTTGTACCAGTTTATGTAACAGAAAACATGGTAGGGCATAAATTAGGCGAATTTTCACCAACTCGTTCTTTTAGAGGACACGCTGGTGCAAAAAATAAAGGAAAAAAATAGTAGGATATGGGAGTTCGTAAAAAAAACATGGCAGATCAGTTAAAAGCAGATAGAAAGCAACGTGCTTTCGCGAAGCTTACTAACTGTCCTACATCACCAAGAAAAATGCGTTTAGTCGCAGATCAGATAAGAGGAGTTGAAGTTGAAAAAGCTTTACAAATCTTAAAGTTTAGCCCAAAAGAAGCTTCAATTAATTTAGAGAAATTGTTATTGTCTGCAATTGCAAACTGGCAAGCTAAAAATGAAGAAGCATCTATTGAAGACGCTAAATTATTTGTAAAAACGATTTGTGTTGATAGCGCAGGAATGTTAAAGAGATTAAGACCAGCTCCACAAGGGCGTGCTCATAGAATACGTAAGCGTTCTAATCACGTTACTTTAGAGTTAGGTAGTAAAAATTTAAGCAATTAATTAAAGTAGAAATGGGACAAAAAACAAATCCAATAGGGAATCGTTTAGGAATCATCAGAGGTTGGGAATCTAACTGGTACGGTGGTAATGACTACGGAGATAAATTAGCTGAAGATTATAAAATAAGACAGTATGTAAATGCTAGATTATTTAAAGCAAGTGTATCAAGAGTAATTATAGAGCGTACTTTAAAACTTGTAACCGTTACTATCACTACTGCACGTCCAGGTATCATTATTGGTAAAGGAGGTCAAGAGGTAGACAAGTTAAAAGAAGAGCTTAAAAAAATTACAGGTAAAGAAGTTCAAATTAATATTTTTGAGATTAAACGTCCAGAATTAGACGCAAAATTAGTTGCAGTTAGTGTTGCTCGTCAAATCGAAAATAGAATTTCTTACAAGAGAGCTACTAAGATGGCTATTCAAGCTACAATGCGTATGAATGCTGAAGGAATTAAAATTCAAATTTCAGGTCGTTTAAACGGAGCTGAAATGGCACGTTCAGAGCATTATAAAGAAGGAAGAATTCCTCTTTCTACTTTTAGAGCTGATATTGATTATGCACTTGTTGAAGCTCATACTCAATACGGAAGACTAGGTGTTAAAGTATGGATTATGAAGGGTGAGGTATATGGTAAAAGAGAATTGTCTCCATTAGTTGGCTTGTCTAAAAAACAAGGCGGTAATAAAGGTGGTGGTGATAGATCTAAACGTCAACAACCTCGTAGAAGAAAATAATTTTTAAAATTAGAAATTAAAAATGTTACAGCCAAAAAGAGTAAAATACCGTAAGGTACAGAAGGCGAAAGGAAATATGACCGGTATTTCTGGTAGAGGAAATCAACTTTCTAATGGAATGTTTGGTATCAAATCTTTAGACCAGAACTTGTTAACTTCTCGTCAAATAGAAGCAGCTCGTATCGCGGCAACTCGTCATATGAAAAGAGAAGGTCAGTTATGGATTAAAGTATTTCCAGACAAGCCTATCACAAAGAAACCTTTAGAGGTACGTATGGGGAAAGGTAAAGGAGCTCCAGATCATTTTGTTGCAGTTATTAAACCAGGTAGAATTTTGTTTGAAATTGGTGGTGTACCAATGGATGTTGCAAAAGAAGCTTTACGTTTAGCAGCACAAAAACTTCCAGTAAAAACGAAGTTTGTAGTAGCAAGAGATTTTGATATTAACGCATAATTCTAAATAAAATGAAACAATCTGAAATAAAAGAATTATCTATAGCGGATCTTAATGAGAAGCTTGGAGCGTTGCAAAAGAATTATACTGATCTTAAAATGGCTCACGCAATAACTCCTTTGGAGAATCCGTTGCAATTGAGAGGTTTAAGAAGAACTGTAGCAAGAATTGCAACAGAATTAACAAAAAGAGAATTACAATAATTCTATAGTCAGTTTTAAAGATGGAAAAAAGAAATCTTAGAAAAGAGAGAATTGGTGTTGTTTCTAGTAACAAAATGGAAAAATCTATTGTTGTTGCAGAAACTAAAAGAGTTAAGCACCCAATGTACGGTAAATTCGTATTAAAAACGAAAAAGTATGTTGCACACGACGAACAGAATGATTGCAACGAAGGAGATACTGTTAGGATCATGGAAACAAGACCTATGAGTAAATCTAAACGTTGGAGATTAGTAGAAATCCTAGAAAGAGCTAAATAATATGTTACAGACAGAATCAAGATTAAAAGTCGCAGATAACACTGGAGCAAAAGAAGTTTTAGTGATTAGAGTTTTAGGAGGAACAAGAAAACGTTACGCAAGTATTGGAGACAAGATTGTAGTAGCTGTTAAATCTGCAACTCCTAACGGAACTGTAAAAAAAGGTCAAGTATCTAGAGCAGTTGTTGTAAGAACGAAAAAAGAAGTAAGACGTAAAGACGGATCATACATTAGATTTGATGATAACGCTTGTGTACTTTTAAATCCTACAGAGGAAATGAGAGGAACACGTGTTTTTGGACCTGTTGCCCGTGAGCTTCGTGAGAAACAATTCATGAAAATAGTATCATTAGCACCTGAAGTGCTTTAAATCATTAATAAGATGAAGAAGTTCAAATTAAAATCAGGAGATACTGTAAAAGTAATTGCAGGAGATCATAAAGGATCTGAAGGAAAAGTTTTACAAATCATTAAAGATAAGGATAGAGTATTGGTAGAAGGTGTTAACTTAGTTTCTAAGCACACAAAACCAAGCGCTCAAAACCCTCAAGGTGGTATTGTAAAGAAAGAAGCTTCACTTCATATTTCTAACTTAATGTTAGTTGAAGATGGTGTAGCTGTGAGAGTAGGTTATAAGGTTGATGGAGATGCTAAAACTAGAGTCTCTAAAAAAACTAAAAAATAAGAATAATCATGAGTTACGTACCAAGATTAAAAGCAGAATACAAAGAAAGAGTTATAAGTGCTCTTACTGAAGAATTCAGTTATAAGAATGTAATGCAAGTACCAAAATTAGAAAAAATAGTTGTTTCTAAAGGTGTTGGTGCTGCAATTGCAGATAAGAAATTAATAGATTATGCTTTAGAAGAGTTGACTAAAATTACTGGTCAAAAAGCGGTTTCTACAATGTCTAAAAAAGATATTGCTGCATTTAAATTACGTAAAGGAATGCCAATTGGTGTTAAAGTTACTTTACGTGGAGATAAAATGTACGAATTTTTAGATAGATTAGTTACAGCTTCTTTACCTCGTGTAAGAGACTTTAACGGTATAAAAGCTAATGGTTTTGATGGAAGAGGTAATTACAATTTAGGTATTACTGAACAAATCATTTACCCAGAGATTAATATTGATCAAGTGAAAAAAATTAACGGTATGGATATTACTTTTGTAACATCTGCAAATACTGATAAAGAAGCGAAGTCATTATTAGGAGAATTAGGTTTACCATTCAAAAAAAATTAAGAAATGGCTAAAGAATCAATGAAAGCTCGCGAACGTAAGAGAGCGAAAACAGTTGCAAAATATGCAGAAAAGAGAAAAGCTTTAAAAGAAGCTGGAGACTATGAAGCATTGCAAAAATTACCAAAGAACGCATCACCAATTAGAATGCATAACAGATGTAAACTAACTGGTCGTCCAAAAGGATATATGAGACAATTTGGTTTATCTCGTGTTACGTTTCGTGAAATGGCTAATCAAGGATTAATACCAGGTGTTAAAAAGGCAAGTTGGTAGAAATCAAAAATAAAGCTTATTATTAAAAATAGAATGTGTATCTTTGCACGCTCTATTTTTTTTGAGTATAAGAATTTTAACTGATTATAGGTTCATTTATCACAGAGAAATCTGTAGCATAAATAGAGGTATTTGAAAACCGTAATCGCAATTTTAAATAAATATGTATACAGATCCAATCGCGGATTTTCTTACAAGGGTAAGGAATGCAATCGCAGCAGGACACAGAGTAGTGGAAATTCCAGCTTCAAATTTGAAGAAGGAAATGACTAAAATTTTGTTTGATCAAGGGTATATTTTAAGTTATCAGTTCAATGACGATAAAGTTCAAGGAACAATTAAGATCGCTTTAAAATACGAAAGAGATACAAAAGAGTCAGTAATTAGAAAGATTCAACGAATCAGTACACCAGGTTTACGTAAATATGTTGGTTCTACAGAGATGCCAAGAGTATTAAATGGACTTGGAATTGCTATTGTTTCTACATCTAAAGGTGTAATGACAAACAAAAAAGCACGTCAGGAAAATGTTGGAGGAGAAGTTTTATGTTACGTTTATTAATCTAAAGAAATGAGTAGAATAGGAAAAAATCCCGTTAGCATTTCACAAGGTGTAGATGTAAACATAAAAGACAATGTTGTAACCGTAAAAGGAAAATTAGGAGAGTTAACTCAAACAATTTCTGAAGGAATTACAATAAAAATTGAAGATGGTATTATCACTTTAGATAGAGCGTCAGAAAGTAAAAACCATAAAGCACAACATGGTTTAATGAGAGCTTTAATCAATAACATGATTGAAGGTGTGAGTAAAGGTTGGACTAAGGAATTAGAATTGGTTGGTGTTGGTTATAGAGCATCTAATCAAGGACAAAAATTGGATTTAGCTTTAGGTTTCTCTCATAATATTGTTTTAGAATTAGCTCCAGAAGTAAAAGTTGAGACAGTATCTGAGAAAGGGAAAAACCCGATCATTAAATTATCTTCATTTGACAAACAATTAGTTGGTCAAATAGCTGCTAAGATTCGTTCTTTCAGAGCACCAGAGCCTTATAAAGGAAAAGGTGTGAAGTTTGTTGGTGAAATATTAAGAAGAAAAGCAGGTAAATCTGCATAATATATAGCATTATGGCATTATCAAAGCTACAAAGAAGAGCTAGAATTAAGCGTAGAATTAGAAAGATTATTTCTGGTACTGCTACTAAACCAAGGTTATCGGTTTATAGAAGTAACAAAGAAATTTACGCTCAATTAGTAGACGATGTAAACGGAGTAACATTAGCTTCAGTTTCATCTAGAAATAAAGAAATACAAGCAGGTACAAAGACAGAGCAGGCTGCAGCAGTTGGTAAGACAATAGCTGATAAAGCTGCCAAAGCAGGAGTTGAAACGGTTGCTTTCGATAGAAACGGATATTTATATCACGGTAGAGTTAAAGTATTAGCAGACGCTGCAAGAGAAGCGGGTTTAAAATTTTAAGAAATTATGCAAGGTTATAAAAACGTAGAAAGAGTAAAGCCAAGTGGGTTAGAGCTTGTAGATAGATTAGTAGGCGTACAACGTGTTACCAAAGTAACAAAGGGTGGTAGAGCATTTGGTTTCTCTGCAATTGTTGTTGTTGGAGATGGTAACGGTGTCGTTGGTCATGGATTAGGGAAATCTAAAGATGTTGCATCTGCTATTGCTAAAGCAATTGAAGACGCAAAGAAAAATTTAGTTAGAATTCCTATTTTAGAGGCAACTTTACCTCATGAGCAAAAAGGTAAGTTTGGTGGAGCAAAAGTGTTCCTTAAACCTGCTTCTCATGGTACAGGAGTTATTGCTGGTGGTGCTGTAAGGCACGTATTAGAATCAGTAGGTATACATGATGTATTATCAAAATCTCAAGGATCTTCAAATCCTCATAACGTAGTAAAAGCAACTTTTGATGCTTTGTTACAATTACGTAGTGCAGCATCTATTGCTAAACAAAGAGGAATTTCTTTAGAGAAAGTTTTTAACGGATAAATCTAAGAACGATGGCAAGAATTAAAGTTACACAAGTAAAAAGTCAAATCGGACGTCTTCAGAGTCAAAAGAGAACTTTAGAGGCATTAGGTTTACGTAAAATGCACCAAACTGTAGAGCATGAGGCAACTCCTTCTATAGTTGGTATGGTAAATACAGTTAAACACTTAGTTTCTTTCGAAGAAATTAAATAAGATATTTAGAAAAAATGAGTTTACATAATTTAACACCAGCAGAAGGTTCCATTAAAAAAGGAAAAAGAATTGCAAGGGGTGAAGGATCTGGTAAAGGTGGTACCGCTACAAGAGGTCACAATGGTCAGAAATCTCGTTCAGGTTATTCTAAAAAGATTGGTTTTGAAGGAGGGCAAATGCCACTTCAAAGACGTGTACCTAAATTTGGTTTCACGAATATTAATCGTATTGAATATCAAGGTATCAACTTAGATAAATTACAATCTTTAGTTGATAGTGGTAAGATAACAGATACAGTTGATTTAGATACTTTAATTGCTAATAGATTGGCAAGAAAAAACGACTTAATAAAAATATTAGGTGGTGGTGAGTTAAAGGCTAAATTAAATATAACTGTACATAAATTTACAGCAACAGCAAAAGCGGCTATAGAAGCTGCTGGAGGAGAAGCTGTTACTTTATAACATCCCGTAAATGATGAAATTGATAAATAGATTAAAAGACATTTTCAGTATTGAAGAATTGAAAAACAAAATTCTACTTACTATCGGTTTAATTGCTGTATATCGTTTTATGGCTTCAGTTCCATTACCTGGAATAGATCCATTACAATTATCAGCTTTAAAAGAAAGTACTTCTGGAGGTCTTTTAGGTTTATTAAATGCATTTACAGGAGGAGCATTTGCAAGAGCCTCTGTTATGGCACTTGGTATTATGCCTTATATTTCTGCATCTATTGTAGTTCAGTTAATGGGAATTGCGGTTCCATATTTACAAAAACTACAAAAAGATGGAGAAAGTGGACGTAAAAAAATTACACAAATAACTAGATGGTTAACTATCGGTATTACTTTGGTGCAAGCACCAACGTATATTACGGCTATTAAAACTCAATTTGGTTTAGGACCTGAAGCTTTTTTAGTTACTGGACCTACTTTTTGGGTATCATCTATTATCATTTTAACTGCAGGAACAATTTTTGCGATGTGGTTGGGAGAGCGTATTACAGACAAAGGAGTTGGTAATGGTATTTCATTATTAATTACTGTAGGTATTTTAGCTAAGTTTCCAGCGGCATTTTTACAAGAGTTTGTTGCTAAAACAACAAATGCAGGTGCAGGTGGTATTATGATGGTTTTAATTGAAATCATTGTTTGGTTCGTGGTAATTTTATTAACTGTGCTATTAGTTACTGCTGTAAGAAAGATAGCGGTACAGTATGCTAGAAGAACAGTTGTTGGTAATATTCAAAACGTTGCAGGTTCAAGAGATTATATTCCTTTGAAATTAAATGCAGCAGGTGTAATGCCTATTATCTTTGCACAAGCAATTATGTTTTTACCAGTTGCTTTGGCTCAAAGATTTCCAGCAATTTCTAGTTTACAAGATATGAATGGTTTAGGGTACAATGTTATTTTTGCATTGTTAATTATCATTTTTAGTTATTTCTACACTGCAATTACTATTCCTACGAATAAGATGGCAGATGATTTAAAGAGAAGTGGTGGTTTTATACCAGGTATTAGACCAGGAAAAGACACAGCAGATAGATTAGATTCTGTTTTATCTAGAATTACTTTCCCAGGATCGTTATTTTTAGCAGGATTATCAATCTTACCAGCAATTGTAGTTCAGTTTGGAGTACAACATAGTTGGGCCATGTTTTATGGTGGTACATCATTAATAATTATGGTTGGAGTTGCAATTGATACGTTGCAACAAATTAATTCGTATTTACTAAATCGTCATTATGATGGTTTAATGAAAGCGGGGAATAGCAACAGAAAATCGAATAAATAGTATGGCTAAACAATCAGCAATTCAACAAGACGGAACTATTACAGAAGCATTATCTAATGCAATGTTTCGAGTAGAATTAGAAAACGGACATATTGTTACGGCACACATTTCAGGTAAAATGCGTATGCATTATATTAAATTGTTACCAGGTGATAAGGTAAAATTAGAAATGAGCCCTTACGATTTATCAAAGGCAAGAATTACTTACAGATACTAAAAAAACAAAACAGATGAAAGTTAGAGCATCAGTTAAAAAAAGAAGTGCCGACTGCAAAATAGTTCGCAGAAAAGGTAGATTATACGTGATTAATAAACAAAATCCTAGATTTAAACAAAGACAAGGGTAATGGCAAGAATAGCAGGTATTGATATTCCAAAGAATAAAAGAGGAGTTATTGCTTTAACTTACATCTTTGGTATAGGAAGCAGCAGAGCTCAAAAAGTTCTAGCAGAAGCAAAAGTAGATGAGAGCATTAAAGTTCAAGATTGGACAGATGATCAAATCGCAGCAATTAGAGAGCAAGTAGGATCTTTCACAATTGAAGGAGAATTACGTTCTGAAGTACAGTTGAACATCAAACGTTTGATGGATATCGGTTGTCAAAGAGGAATTCGTCATAGACTTGGTCTTCCATTAAGAGGACAAAGAACTAAGAATAACTCTCGTACAAGAAAAGGTAAGAGAAAAACTGTAGCTAACAAGAAAAAATAAGTTAGATAAAGTAATAAAGATCTAATAATAGTTTTTACTATAAAATTAGAAAACTAAATTACTAAAACTGAAAAATTATGGCAAAAGCAAGTTCAAAAAAGCGTAAAGTAATAATTGATGCTATAGGAGAAGCACACGTAACTGCATCTTTTAACAACATCATTATTTCTTTAACAAATAAAAAAGGTGATGTTATTTCTTGGTCATCTGCAGGTAAAATGGGTTTTAGAGGTTCTAAAAAGAATACTCCATATGCAGCTCAATTAGCAGCAGAAGATTGTGCAAACGTTGCAAAAGAAGCAGGTTTACGTAAAGTAAAAGTTTATGTAAAAGGACCGGGTAATGGTAGAGAATCTGCTATTAGATCAATTCATAATGCAGGTATCGAAGTAACAGAAATTATTGATGTTACACCTATTCCTCATAACGGTTGTCGTCCTCCTAAGAGAAGAAGAGTATAATTAAATATTTTAACTTGATGGGAATAAGATTATCGAAGGAGTAAGCCTTAATTCATAATCCCTATCTATAACAACAAAAGAAATGGCAAGATATACAGGACCAAAAACTAAAATTGCTCGTAAGTTTGGTGAAGCAATTTTTGGAGAAGATAAAAACTTCGAAAAAAGAAATTTCCCTCCAGGACAACACGGTAACGCAAGAAGAAGAGGAAAAAAATCTGAATATGCATCTCAGTTAATGGAGAAGCAAAAAGCTAAATATACTTACGGTATTTTAGAGCGTCAATTCAGTAACTTGTTTAAGCAAGCGCAATCAGCTTCTGGTATTACAGGTGAAATCTTATTACAATTATGTGAATCTCGTTTAGATAACGTAGTTTACAGAATGGGTATTTCTAACTCTAGAAGTGGAGCTCGTCAATTAGTTTCTCATAGACACATTACTGTGAATGGTGAAATTGTTAATATTCCTTCTTATAGTTTAAATGAAGGTGATGTTGTTGCAGTAAGAGAGAAATCTAAATCATTAGTAGCTATCGAGAATGCTTTAGCTTCTAATAACAATGTTTTTGAATGGTTAACTTGGAATTCTGATACTAAAACAGGAACATTTGTTAAAGTACCAGAAAGATTACAAATTCCAGAAAACATCAAAGAACAATTAATCGTAGAATTATATTCTAAGTAATAAATTAATCATATTGAGATTCAGCCAAAGGGTATATAAGTATTTCTTCACACTTATATACCGCGCAACTGAATAACAATTAAAACGAAGAAAATGGCAATTTTAAATTTTCAAAAACCCGATAAAGTAATAATGATCGAATCTACTGATTTTACAGGTAGATTTGAGTTTAGACCTTTAGAACCAGGTTTTGGTTTAACAATAGGAAATGCTTTAAGAAGAGTACTTTTATCTTCTTTAGAAGGATTTGCAATTACATCATTAAGAATTGATGGTGTAGAACATGAATTTTCTACTGTTTCAGGAGTTGTAGAAGACGTTACAGAAATTATCTTAAACTTAAAACAAGTTCGTTTTAAGAAACAAATAGAGGAAACTGATAGAGAAACTGTTTCTATATCATTATCTGGTCAAGAGCAGTTTACTGCTGGAGATTTACAGAAGTTTATTTCTGGTTTTCAAGTATTGAATCCAGATTTAGTAATCTGTAACATGGAGAAATCTGTAAAGTTAAATGCAGAAATTACCATAGAAAAAGGTAGAGGATTTGTACCTGCAGAAGAAAATAAAAAAGCTTCAGCACCAATTGGTACAATTTTTACTGATTCTATCTACACACCAATTAAGAATGTAAAGTATGCAATCGAAAATTTTCGTGTAGAACAAAAAACGGATTATGAAAAATTAGTTTTCGATATCGATACTGATGGATCAATAAACCCAAAAGACGCATTAACAGAAGCTGCAAAAATATTAATCCACCACTTTATGTTATTCTCAGATGAGCGTATCACTTTAGAGGCAGATGAAATTGCACAGACAGAAACATATGATGAAGAGTCATTACATATGCGTCAGTTATTAAAAACTAGATTAATCGATATGGATTTATCTGTAAGAGCTTTAAATTGTTTAAAGGCTGCAGAAGTTGATACATTAGGAGATTTAGTTTCTTTTAACAAGAGTGATTTAATGAAATTTAGAAACTTTGGTAAAAAATCATTAACAGAACTAGAAGAATTAGTTATTGTTAAAGGTTTAAGTTTTGGAATGGATTTAACAAAATACAAATTAGATAGAGATTAATTTTTCATATTTTGCTCCTCAAAATGAGTAGATGCAAGATGAAAGTATAAAACAAAGGTCATGAGACACGGAAAAAAGCATAATCATTTAGGAAGAACAACTTCGCACAGAAAAGCGATGTTAGCTAATATGACTTGTTCTTTAATAGAACATAAACGTATTAACACAACAGTGGCAAAAGCAAAAGCATTAAGAGTTTTTGCAGAACCATTAATAACAAAGTCTAAAAGTGATACTACTCACAACAGACGTGTTGTTTTTTCTCACTTACGTGATAAATATGCAGTTACAGAATTATTTAAGGAAATTTCTGTAAAAATAGGAGATAGACCAGGAGGGTACCTTCGTATCATCAAATTAGGAAACCGTCAAGGGGATAATGCTCCTATGGCAATGGTAGAATTGGTTGATTACAACGAACTTTACAATCCTAATGGTAAGAAAGCTAAGAAAACTACTCGTAGAGGAAGAAGCAAGAAAGCTGATTCTCCGCAAGTAGAAGGGACTGCATCAGAAGAAAAATCTGAAGAATAAGAAATGAAAATTTTTTAAATCATATTAAAAGGGATAAGCGTTTACGTTTATCCCTTTTTTTATATTTTTGCATTAAGAAACACAACAACTATCAATGAAATATCAAACACGAAAAAAAGCACTTGTTTTATTAGCAGATGGAACAATTTTTTATGGAAAATCTGTAGGAATAGAAGGAACATCTACAGGAGAAATCTGTTTTAATACTGGTATGACTGGTTATCAAGAAATTTTTACTGATCCATCTTATTTTGGCCAGTTAATGGTAGCTACAAATGCACATATTGGTAACTACGGGGTAAATGATGAGGAAGTAGAATCTGACGGAATAAAAATTTCAGGTTTAATTTGTAGAAATTTTAGTTTTACACATTCTAGAGTAGACTCTAATGGAAACTTAAAAGATTGGTTTACAAAACATAATTTGGTTGCAATTTCTGATGTTGATACTCGTGCATTAGTTTCTTATATTAGAGATAATGGAGCCATGAATGCAATTATATCTACAGATGTTGATAATATTGATGCATTAAAAGAACAATTAGCCAAAGTACCAAGTATGGAAGGTTTAGAATTGGCTTCTAAAGTATCTACTAAAGAACCTTATTTTGTAGGGGATGAAAATGCAGAATTAAAGATATCTGCTTTAGATATTGGAATCAAAAAAAATATATTGAGAAATTTTGTTAAAAGAGGAGCTTATGTAAAAGTTTTCCCTTTTAATGCAAGTTTTGAAGATTTAGCATCTTTTAACCCTGATGGTTATTTTATATCTAATGGACCTGGTGATCCAGAACCATTAGTTGAGGCCCAAGAAGTAGCTAAAGAAATTATCAAAAGAAATTTACCTTTATTTGGTATCTGTTTAGGACATCAAGTTATTGCTTTGGCTAATGGAATTTCTACGTATAAAATGCACAATGGTCACAGAGGAATTAATCATCCTGTAAAAAATTTATTAACAGGTAAAGGAGAAATTACTTCTCAAAACCACGGTTTTGCCATTGATAGAGCAGAAACGGAAGCAAATGAAAATGTAGAGATTACACATGTTCATTTAAATGATAATACAGTAGCAGGTATCCGTATGAAAGACAAGAATGTTTTTTCTGTACAATACCATCCAGAAGCAAGTCCTGGGCCACATGATGCTGAATATTTATTTGATCAATTTATAGAGAATATTAAAGAGGCTAAAAAAGTTTTATCTTAACTTAAAAGTCATCCATCGTAACATTATTGTTTTTCATCAAAAAATAAAATATTGGTGGCTTTTTAATCTTATTTTTGAAATGTGATGTAAAAATCACAATCTTTTTCATAGCAATTTTCCCACTCATTTTATGAGTGGGTTTTTTTATTTTAATTAAAATAATTTTAGCAAACGTTTTCGTAATTAATTAGGTACAAATTATTAAATGCTTTAGACATTTCGTAATTTAGCCTCAGCAAGTTTAAGATTTTAAATTAATTAAATAATAAATAAAATGAGCATTATAATTAGCGTTCACGCACGTCAAATTTTTGATTCAAGAGGTAACCCAACAGTAGAAGTAGATGTAACTACAGAAAATGGTGTTTTAGGTAGAGCAGCAGTTCCTTCTGGAGCTTCTACAGGAGAACATGAAGCAGTAGAATTACGTGATGGAGGTAAAGATTACATGGGTAAAGGTGTTTTAAAAGCAGTTTCTAATGTAAATAACATTATTGCAGCTGAGTTATTAGGTACATCTGTTTTCGAACAAAATGCTATCGATCAATTAATGATAGACTTAGATGGTACGCCAAATAAATCTAAATTAGGAGCGAATGCTATTTTAGGAGTTTCTTTAGCTGCTGCCAAAGCTGCTGCTAACGAATTAGGTATGCCTTTATATAGATATGTAGGTGGTGTTTCTGCTAATACTTTACCATTACCAATGATGAATATCATTAACGGTGGTTCTCACTCAGATGCTCCTATTGCATTTCAAGAATTTATGATTATGCCAGTTAAGGCAAAAACTTTTTCTGAAGCTTTAAAAATGGGAACTGAAATTTTCCATAACTTAAAAAAAGTTTTACATGACAGAGGTTTATCTACTGCTGTAGGTGATGAAGGTGGTTTTGCACCTACTTTAGATGGTACAGAAGATGCTATTGAAACAATTGCTTTAGCAGTTAAAAATGCAGGGTATGTTTTTGGTGAAGAGATAAAAATTGCATTAGATTGTGCTTCTGCAGAGTTTTATGTTGATGGTAAATACGATTACACTAAATTTGAAGGAGATAAAGGTGTTATCCGTACAAGTAAAGAACAAGCTGATTATTTAGCTGAATTGGCAGGAAAATACCCTATTATTTCTATTGAAGATGGAATGGATGAAAATGATTGGGATGGTACAAAATACCTTACTGAATTAATTGGAGATAAAGTTCAATTAGTTGGAGATGATTTATTTGTTACTAATGTAGAGCGTTTGGCTAAAGGAATTGAAAATGGAATAGCAAATTCTATTTTAATTAAAGTAAACCAAATTGGTAGTTTAACAGAAACTATTGCAGCTGTAAATATGGCTAAAAATGCAGGCTATACATCAGTAATGTCACATAGATCTGGTGAAACAGAAGATAATACAATTGCAGATTTAGCGGTAGCTTTAAACTGTGGTCAAATTAAAACTGGTTCTGCTTCTCGTTCTGATAGAATGTCTAAATACAATCAATTATTACGTATCGAAGAAGAATTAGGATCAACTGCTTATTTTCCAGGAG
Organism: Polaribacter butkevichii; assembly: GCF_038024105.1. Classification (NCBI taxonomy): domain Bacteria; kingdom Pseudomonadati; phylum Bacteroidota; class Flavobacteriia; order Flavobacteriales; family Flavobacteriaceae; genus Polaribacter; species Polaribacter butkevichii. Next base: position 1,664,268 of record NZ_CP150661.1, on the reverse strand, counting down.
AAAATGCTTTTAATGTTTAAGATACTGTTCTTATAATTTATAAAACCTCATAAGAAATTATGAGGTTTTTTTTTACCTACTAGCCACATAAGTTAATGTTATTTTAAAATTTCTAAAATCTATGAGTACAACCTTTTAAAATCTTCTAAAATTTGGTATCTTCGTGACACTAAACAATACAAAAAAAATCAAGGGTAAATGTCAGATACAGCTAAATTACATATTGGAGACAATTCTTATGAGTTTCCACTTGTAAAAGGAACAGAGAATGAAGTTGCTATAAATATTAAAACTCTAAGGAGTGCAACTAATGGAGTAATAACAATAGATCCTGGTTATAAGAATACAGGTTCTTGCGAAAGTGCTATTACTTTTTTAGATGGAGAAAAAGGAGTTTTACGATATAGGGGTTATTCAATTGAAGAACTAGCTGAAAAAGCAGACTTTTTAGAAGTTTCTTATGCTTTAATTTTTGGTAATTTACCAACAAAAGAACAATTAGATAAATTTCATAATGATATTAGAGACCATTCTTTAGTTGATGATGATGTTAGAAAAATTCTAGAGGCGTTTCCTAAGACAGCACACCCTATGGGAGTTTTGTCTTCATTAACAAGTGCACTAACAGCTTTTAATCCTTCTTCTGTAAATGTTGAATCTAGAGAAGATATGTACAATGCAATTGTACGTATTATGGCAAAGTTTCCGGTTTTAGTGTCTTGGACAATGCGTAAGCAAAAAGGAATGCACTTAAATTATGGAAAAAAATCTTTAGGGTATGTAGAGAATTTGATGTTTATGATGTTTAAACAACCAAATGAGGATTTTGTAATTAACCCGATAGTTAAAGATGCTTTAGATAAATTATTAATCTTACATGCAGATCATGAGCAAAACTGTTCTACTTCTACTGTTAGAATTGTAGGTTCTTCTCATGCAGGTTTATTTGCCTCTCTTTCTGCTGGTATTTCTGCACTTTGGGGACCATTACACGGTGGAGCAAACCAAGCTGTTTTAGAAATGTTAGAAGCTATTAGAGCTGATGGTGGTGATACCAAAAAATACATGGAAAAAGCAAAAGATAAAAATGATTCTTTCCGTTTAATGGGATTTGGTCATAGAGTTTATAAAAACTTTGATCCAAGAGCTAAAATTATTAAAGCAGCTGCAGATGAACTTTTAAATGATTTAGGTGTTAAAGATCCTATTTTAGAAATAGCAAGAAGTTTAGAGCAAGAAGCTTTAAAAGATCCTTATTTTGTAGAAAGAAAACTTTATCCAAACGTAGATTTCTATTCAGGTATCATTTATAGAGCTATGGGAATACCTACAGAAATGTTTACAGTAATGTTTGCTTTAGGTCGTTTACCAGGTTGGATTGCTCAATGGAAAGAAATGCGTCTTAATAAAGAACCAATAGGTAGACCTCGTCAAATTTATGTTGGTGAGAATTACAGACCATTTGTAGGCATAGAGAAAAGATAAAATTTATTACATTTACAAAAACAAAGCTTCATATTTTATGAAGCTTTTTTTATCCCTTTATATATGTTAAAACTTAATATTAAAAACGAAACGTCAAGATTAAGAGCTGTAATTTTAGGTATAGCAAATAGTAATGGTGGTGTGCCTAAAGTAGAAGATTGTTATGATCCTAAAAGTATAGAACACGTGTTAGCTGGTACCTATCCAAAAGAATCAGCAATGGTCTTAGAAATAGAAGCCGTAGCTAATATTTTAAAAAAATATGATGTTAAAGTATTTAGACCAGACGTAATAGAAAATTATAATCAGATTTTTTCTAGAGATATTGCTTTTGTTATAGAAGATACTTTTATCGAGGCAAATATTCTTCCAGATAGAGAAAAAGAGTACAAAGCCATAGATAAAGTGATTACTCAAATAGACTTAAATAAGGTGGTTGTTTTACCTAAAGAGTGTCATGTAGAAGGAGGAGATGTAATGCCCTGGAATGATTATATTTTTATTGGTACTTATTCTGGAAGTGATTATGCAGATTATATTACGGCACGCACAAATATAGACGCAGTAATTGCGTTGCAAGAATTATTTCCTCATAAAAAAGTAAAATCTTTTGAATTAAGAAAATCGAATACAAATGCAAAAGAGAATGCATTGCATTTAGATTGTTGTTTTCAACCAATAGGAAAAGACAAAGCTATTCTTCATAAAAACGGATTTTTAGTAGAAAGTGAATATGAATGGTTGGTTAACTATTTTGGAAAAGAAAATATTTTTGAAATTACAAAAGAAGAAATGTATAATATGAATAGTAATGTTTTTTCAATCTCTGAAGAAGTTATTATTTCTGAAAAAAACTTTACAAGATTAAATACTTGGTTAAGGCAGAATGGTTTTACAGTAGAAGAAGTTTCTTATTCTGAAATAGCGAAACAGGAAGGTTTATTACGTTGCTCTACAATGCCTTTGATAAGAGATTAAGTTACAAGCGTAAATTATTTTATAATTTTGGTAGGGTAAATAGGGCTATAGTTGTTTTACTAATAAGAAAACAAATTATTCACTATTAAAACCATTATTATGAAAGTAATTAAATCAATTTTTACAATAATTCTTTTTTTTTCTGCAACTTTCATTTTTGCTCAAGACTCAGAAAAAAAGTCTAAAGCTGATATAAAAAGGTATTACCAGCAAAGAGCTAAGGAAGACGCTAAGTTTGAACAAGATTTTAAAGGAACTTCTAAAGCTGATGAAAATAAGTTTTGGAAAGAACAGAAAGAGTATGAAAAAGAATTAAAAAAAAGAGACCGAGTAGCATATAAGGCTTATATGCAAGGGAAAAAAGATGCTTATTCAGAACATTATGAGCATTGTAATAATCATTGTGAACATAGTACACACTATCAATATCATGCTAATTTTTATTACTATGGATATTATAATAATGAAAGAAGACCTTATAGAAGAACGAGTCATACAAGTATTAAAATTGGTACACCAAGTGTTCGGTTAGGTCTTTTTTAATTATATCATAAAACAAAAAAACGAGCAACTTGCTCGTTTTTTTATTTTACCCCTTAATACTGTTTTTAGTTTTCAGTATAGAAATACAATATTGCAAGCAATTTAAAAGCTCACTTATAAAGACTTTTTATTTATTTATATAATTGAAAGAAACTTTGATGGAAAAATAAAATTATTTTCTTTCACTATTCCTTATTTAGTATTTTATGATAGCCATAATTATCACAATCATAAAAATCAAACTACAAATAACGATACTCGTCCTAACTTTTGGTTGCTCTTTAATTTTTAATTAAATTCAGTGTTATTAATGATTCTCTCTTAAAAACACAATGAAATGACCTTAAATAGCTTAAAAATTGAAAATAAAATAAAATTATTATCATTTGATATTGATAATACCTTAATTGATTTTCACACCTATAAAAGTAATTTTAAAAAAACTTGGGAAAAGTATCAAGATCAAAACGATGTAATTCTAACCTATAATACCGGACGTTTAATTGATGATGTTTTAGATTTAATAGATAAAAAAGTACTTCCTAAACCAGATTTTATTATTTCTGGTGTGGGTACTCATATTTATAATTATAAAAAAGGAGCTGTAGAAAAAGAATTCAATGATGTTTTAGATGATGGTTGGAATTTAGAAGCTGTAGAAAATATCATTCAAAAAATAACACATCCTATTAGTGATCAACCTAGTAAATTTCAACATTCATATAAAAGAAGTTATTTTTTTCATGATGCTAGTAATGAACTGATAGATGAAATAGCACAAGATTTTGCAGATGCAGATATGGATGTAAATGTGGTATATTCTGGTAACAAATTTTTAGATATTTTACCTAAATGGGCAAATAAAGGAAACGCATTACAATGGTTGTTAAAAAGATTAGATTTAAAATCAGATCAGGTTTTAGTAGCAGGGGATAGTGGTAATGATTCTGCTATGTTCGATTTAAAAAATGTTTCCGGAATTGTAGTTGCCAATGCACATGATGAACTATACCTGTATACAAAACATAAAAAAGTCTATCATACAGAAAAAGAAAAAGGAGATGGTATTATAGAAGGACTCATTTTCTATGAAATATTACCAAAAGAAGCCCTTGAAAATACAAATATTGATCATTCTGAAGATTTCTTTATCAAAAAGGAATTAGACAATATAGCTTTAGAAGATGATGATGAAAAAATAGCTTTAATTCAAGAAGGTTATGTAAAAGCAATAGAAGCGTTAAGAAAAAATATTACGCCACTTGGTTTTTCAGCTTGTTCTATAAAAGACAATATTCCGAATGGTACCGATGAAAATTATCATAGTGTTTGGGCTAGAGATGGCGCCATAACAGTAATTGGTTCGCTGTCTTTAATAGAGGATGAAGAAATACACCAATGTCAAAGACAGACTTTAATAACCTTGCTAGAGAATATTTCTAGAAACGGACAAATTCCTGCGAATGTAAGATTAAAAGATGGTGAACCAGATTATTCTGGAGTTGGTGGTATTTGTTCTATAGATAGTGGTATTTGGGTGGTAATTGCATTTTACGAATATGTAAATGTTACTAAAGACATTCAGTTTTTAAGAAAATATATTGGAGATATAAAAGAAACCATGCGTTGGTTAGGCGCTCATGACAGTAATAATGATGCCCTTTTAGAAATCCCTGAAGCAGGAGATTGGACTGATTTATTTGGTAGGAGTTATAATATTTTATATGATGAAATTCTTTGGTATCGTTCTAATGTTTGTTTCGGGCGAATGTTAGAAATGCTAGGGAGCCATGAAGATGCAGGCGAATATATAAGATGGTCTCAGGTGATAAAAAAGGAAATTGTACAAAATTTTTGGCCTTCTACTCAGCAAAAATTATTTCAATCGGTTTCTTTTGCAGAAAAGCAATTTACTTTAGGAGATACGTCTTATTTAATAGCACAAACTACACCCTTCGATTTTAGTTGGCGTTGCGATGTTTTAGGAAATGTTTTGGCCTTTTTACACGGAACCATAGATGCAGAAAAAGCGCATCAAACTTTTAAGTTTATGTTAGGTGTTGGGGTAAATGATCCTTTTCCTGTTGCAAATGTATATCCCGTTGTAAGTCCGGGAGATCCAGATTGGAAACCTTATTACACCGTAAACCTTCTCAATTTACCAAATCACTATCACAATGGTGGTATTTGGCCTTTTGTGGGTGGGTTTTGGGTAAAATTTGTAAATAAATTAGGTTTTAAAGATGTTGCCATTGCAGAGTTACACAAATTAGCGCTAATTAATAAAGAAGGAATTAATGAAGCGTGGGAGTTTACAGAGTGGGCACACGGAACAACCGGAAAACCTATGGGGAAAGCATATCAAGCTTGGTCTGCAGCCCAATACATCTCAGCTTGTAATGATTTAAAAATAATTAAAACTAAAAACTAGAAATATGAAATCAATATTAATGATCTCTTTACACGGATATGTGGCAGCAAATGCTGAATTAGGAAAACCAGATACAGGAGGTCAAGTAGTATATGTATTAGAATTAGCAGATAGATTTAGTCGATTAGGTAAACGTGTAGATTTGGTAACACGGCAGTTTGAAGATCAACCAGAATATGACCATGTAGATGATAATTTTAATGTGTGGAGAATTCCTTTTGGAGGTAAAAAGTTTATCAGAAAAGAGGATATGCACGATCATCTTAAAAAATTTGTAACCAATACGTTGGCAGCCATAAAAAAAGAAAATAAGAAATATGATGTGGTGTATTCTCATTATTGGGATGCAGGTTGGGCAGGACAAAAAATTGCAGAGGAATTAGGTATTTGTCATGTACATACGCCGCATTCTTTAGGTTGGTGGAAACAGCACTCTATGGGAAGTGATATGGATGAGAAAGAAATGGAGAAAACCTATCGATTTAAAGAGCGCATCAGAAAAGAATATTTTGTGTATCAGATGTGTAATTTTGTTATTGCAACAACACTTCCTCAAGTAGACTTATTAATACAGCAATATGATGTATTGTCTAGAAATTGTAGTATGATTCCTCCTGGAATTGATGAAAATAGATTTTTTCCTGTTCCTTCTAAAGAAAATGATAAAATCCGATTAAAATACGATATCAAACCAACTGATATTTTAGCGTTGGGTAGAATGGCGCATAATAAAGGCTATGATTTATTATTACATGCTTTACCTACTGTTTTTGAGTTGTGTCCGGAAGCGAGATTAGTAGCTGCTATTGGTGGAGATTCTCAGCAAGATAGAGATGGAATCGAAAAGTTAAAAGAATTGGCAGAAGAGTTAGGCTTGATGGATAAAATTAAGTGGAAAAATTATATAGCTGATGAAGATTTAGCAAATGTATATAGATCTGCAAGTGTTTTTGCAATGCCTTCTAGATACGAACCTTTTGGTATGGTTGCTATTGAAGCAATGGCTTGTGGTACACCAAGTGTAATTACTGTTCATGGTGGTTTGTGCGATTTAATTGACTTTGGTAATCAAGGTTTATTTGCAGATCCACACAGACCAAAAGAATTTGGTGCTATGATGGCAATGCCTCTTTTATATCCAAAATTAAGAAACGAAATGTCTGTAGAAGGAGCACGTTTTGCCCGTCGTAATTTTGGTTGGACAGGTATTGCAAAAAGAATGCTAGCTATTTTTTCTAGCTCTATTAGTCAAAGAACTTCTGAGTCTAATATTTATTAAAATCTATGTATGTCTAAAATTGTATGTTTTGGTGAAGTTTTATGGGATGTTTTTCCTAATCATAAAAAAATAGGAGGAGCCCCTTTAAATGTTGCCGTTCGTTTAAAATCTTTTAACAATGATGTTGCCATGATTAGCGCTATTGGTAATGATGTTTTAGGTAAAAAGATTTTAAAATACATCAATGATTTAAAAATAAATACAGAGGCTGTTGAAGTTTTAGAAGATTTTAATACAGGGGAAGTTGCCGTAACCTTAAACAAAAAAGGTGCAGCAACTTATAAAATTGTGCATCCGAAAGCTTGGGATAAAATTCTATTTACAGCAAAATCATCAGAAATGGTAAAACAAGCTGATGCTTTTGTTTTTGGAAGTTTAATAACTAGAGATGCTGTTTCTAAAAACACATTATTTCAACTTTTAGATTATGCAAAATATGCTATTTTTGATGTGAATTTAAGAGCACCTTTTTACGCAAAAGAGCTTTTATTAGAGTTGATGCATAAAGCAAACTTCATCAAATTTAACGATGACGAATTGTATGAGATAAGTGATTTTTTAGGCTCTCCGTTTCATAATTTAGAACAAAACATCCATTTTATAGCAGAAAAAACTAAAACAGCACATATATGTGTTACCAAAGGAGAACATGGTGCTGTTTTATTATATGATCATCAGTTGTATTATAACAGTGGTTATAAAATTAAAGTAAAAGATACTATTGGATCTGGAGATTCTTTTTTAGCATCATTAATAAGTAAATTAATAAATGGTGCATCACCACAAAAAGCAATTGATTTTGCTTGTGCAGTAGGAGCATTGGTTGCCGAAAAAGAAGGGGCAAATCCTATAATAACAGAAAAAGAAATTTTAGATTTTAGCAGAGTATAATTTATTCAATTATTTTAATTCATCTAAAAAAGGCTTTAATTCTAATAGCGTTATATCATCACGTTTTCTTAATTCTTTTAGAAACCAAGCTTTATGTCCGGCACCATAAGTAATTAAAATACGTTTATTTTGATACTTATATTTCTGTAAAATTTTTTCAATATTCCAATAATGTGCAATATTAATATTGTCCCAACCACCAAGACCTAATTCTTCATTAAAAAGTCTGTTATAAGTTCCTAATCCAATATTAGAAATACTATCATACGTATTGGTGTGTATAAAATAAGGGTCATTTCTGTTACCTGTAATAGCCATAATAGAATCAGATTTTCTATTAGCTTCTCTGTATTGTTTCCAATCAGATTTCCGTAAAGTATCTCTGCTAATGGCTCTTAATTTTTGTTGACGTTCTATTGCCATAGAAGCAGACCAACCTGCAGTTGGTATAATTTCAAAATCCATAGTTTTTGATAGCGGAAAAATGACTTCTGTATATTCTGGAAAACGAGAAACTCTAGGTTCTGAAATAGAATCATCTCTTTTAAAACCTTCCATCGCTTCTTCAAATCTATTTGGCGGAATTTCAGTTAAAATTAGATCAGGTTTAATTTCTTGAATTAGTTTAGTTAGTTTTTCTATAGAATATTCTTCTGAAGTTAAATGACTACCATGTATCGTTCCTAAAACTAAAACTTCATTCTTTTTATCTTTAGTGCAACTAAAAAGTAAAAAGATAAAACTAAGGGCAAATAGACTTTTAATTATTGTTTTCATATTTATTATCTTAAAATTTTATTAGGGAAAACAACTACACTTTCGTGTCCATTCTCTCCAATAGCAGCAATACCAAAAAAGAAATTATCTATCACAATTCCATCTAAAGTAAACTCGTTGGTTTCTATATATCTAGAATTATCCCAAGTGGGAGAAGTTGTGTCTCTCCAGTAAATTTTATATCCTTTAGCGCCATCAACTTTGTTCCATTTTAACTTTACAGAAGCTTGTACAATTCCTCCAATAGCTACTTCTTTTGGCGCTTCTGGAGCCCATGCTAAATTGGCCATTGTAATGGCGTTTACTGCAGTCAATTTTTTTGCATACTCAAAATTTACATGCTCAAAAGTATCCCCGTATTTTATACCGTTTTCGGTTCTAATATTTTGATGTTGTTGGGTGTAGTTTTCGTGGGCTTCCATAATTCTAATTCCTGCAAAGCCTAAGTCATTAAAAGGTCTGTGATGTCCTCCACGTCCAAATCTATCCAATCTATAAATCATCATCGGATTCATTTCTGGCATATATGTTTTTACATTTTTGTGAATATATCTTGCTAATTGTCTAGAAATTCCATCTACTTCACCACCATAAAATCTACGCATGTTACGCTGTTTTTCAGTTTCATTTGCAGGCACAGGTTCCGAGAAAATTCTAAAACTACGATTGTCAATTACACCATCTACCCCTTTTATATTTCCAATCATATCATTGTTTAAAACGCCAATAATATCCCAACCTTTTTCTTTTGCATATTTTGCCAAACCTGCTCCACCAAATAAACCTTGTTCTTCGCCAGAAAGACCAACATAAACAATACTGCTTTCAAATTGATATTTACTTAACACTCTTGCAGCTTCTATAGTACCTGCCATTCCAGAAGCATTGTCATTTGCACCAGGAGCGTCTGTTGTAAAATCCATTGTATCACTTGCACGAGAATCAATATCTCCACTCATAATAATATAGTTATTTGGGTATTTTGTTCCTTTTTGAATCGCTACAACATTTACTATCCAAGCATCATGAGGAACTCTTCTATTGCCCTCTTTAGTAACAAAATCCTTTTGATAAAAAGTACTTATACAGTTGTTGCAGTTATTGGAAATTGCATCAAATTCAGATTTTATCCAACGTCTTGCTGCTCCAATTCCTCGAGTTGTAGAAATTGTATCAGAAAACGTATTTCTTGTGCCAAACTCGGTTAATGTTTTTATATCCGCTTTAATTCTATCCGCAGAAATAGTATTTATAATATCGTAAATTTTTTGATCCGTTTGGGCGGAAATTGACAGGGTAATAAATAAAAAAAAGAGCGTAGTTTTTCTTATAATTTTATTTATTACAATACTAGGAAGAAATTTGGATAACATCTATTAAAAATTTTGCTCTAATATACAGCCTTTTTAAAAAAAAGAAACCATTTCAATAAAATTGAAATGGTTTTTTATTTTGTAGTTAAAAATGTATTGGCTTTTGTATCAATTAGAAAAATACATAGATTATTCTTCTATGCTCACATGAAATAAAGCATCTCCTTTATTTACAATAGGTGTTTTATTGATACAGAAAATATGACAATCAAAAGGAGCATAAACTTTCTTTTTAAATTCACCAAAAGGGTCTTGAATAACGCCTAAAACTTCTTTCTTTTTTACAAAACTTCCGTTTGCAACTCTAATTTTAAACATTCCAGAATCTAAAGCTCTTATCCATTTTGCTTTATGTACAAATATTGGTGTTGCCCTAACGGTGATTTCTCCTTCGATTAAACCTAAACGAATTAATACGTTTTTAGTTCCGTTTACACCTTCGTTAATAATAGTAGGGTTTAGTTCTTTCGTTTTTCCTCCTTCAAAAAGTAAAACCGTTTTACCCATTTTATGTAACGTATCTCTTAACGATTTTTTAATGTTTTCAGAAAAAACAATCATTGGCGGGTTAAAAACCTTGGCCAATTCTAAAGCTTTTTCATCTTCTTCACTACATCTTATCTGTGCAATATTATCACGATCTCCTCCTCCGGTATGAAAATCAATAACATAATCTACAATCGGGGCAATTTCTTTTGTAAATTGATAGGCAAATTGGCTGGCTAGAGAACCACTTGCAGACCCAGGAAACATTCTATTTAAATCTCGTCCGTCAGGAAATTCTCGAGTCTGAATTAAATAGCCAAAAATATTAAAAACAGGAATACAAATAATGGTTCCGTTTTTGGGCTTGTTAATCTTTAAATTGATGATTTCTCTAATAATTCCAACACCATTTGTTTCATCACCATGAATACCCGCTAGTAATAAAACCACGGGTCCCGGATTTTGGGAACGCTCTATAATTATAGGAACCTTTACAGTAGTTCTTGTGTGTAATTTTGCTACTTCTAAATCTAAAACGGTGCGTTTTCCTAAAGGAATTACTTTTCCTAAAAGAACAAATGGTTTATTCGACATGAATTTCTAAATAACGAATGATTTCTTTGGCAATATTTTTACCTGTAGCGATTTCAATACCTTCTAAACCAGGAGAAGAATTTACTTCTAAAACTAAAGGACCTTTAGAAGATTGTAACATATCTACACCAGCAACCCCTAAACCTAAGGCTTTTGTTGCTTTTAAAGCTGTTTTCTCTTCTTCATCTGTTAATTCTATAACAGTTGCATTACCACCTCTATGTAAGTTAGAACGGAATTCTCCTTCTTTACCTTGGCGTTTCATGGCACCAATTACTTTTCCGTCTACCACAAAAGCTCTAATATCTGCACCACCAGCTTCTTTAATAAATTCTTGTGCAATAACTCTTGCACCCAAACCATTAAAAGCCTCTAAAACAGAAGTTGCTGCATTTTTGGTTTCTGCTAAAACAACACCTAAACCTTGTGTGCCTTCTAATAATTTTAAAATTAATGGTGCTCCTCCTACAGATTCAACCACATGTTCTACATCTTTTGTGTAGTTGGTAAATACGGTTTTTGGTAAACCAACACCAGCTCTTGCTAAAATTTGCAAGCTGCTTAATTTATCTCTAGATTTTACTAAAGCTTGAGAAGAAACGGCAGAAAATACTTTCATCATTTCAAACTGACGAATAACAGCTGTTCCATAAAAAGTAACAGAAGCTCCAATTCTAGGTATAATAGCATCAATATTTTCTAAATACTCTCCTTTATAAAATATTTTCGGTGCTTTTTTTTCAATTTCGATATTACACTTTAAATGATCAACCACCATTACGTCATGACCTCTTTTTTCAGCGGCTTCTACCAATCTTCTAGTTGAATACAATTTGGGGTTTCTAGAAAGAATTACAATTCTCATTATATTTTGTTTTTTAATTTGTATGATAAATCTTTCATAGTTGTATCTATTAAAAATTTATGATTTAAAAATTTTCTTCCCAATAATACAGGAAAAGTCATGTCTTTACGTTCACTTAATGTTAAATGAATTGGAAAATTCATATTAAACATAATGATCTCTGTCTCAATCATAAATCTCTTTTCAGAAATACCATTAGAGCTTTTAACCAATTTAGAAGCATATTTTTTAGTGGAAAACTCTTTGTTGTTATAAAAAGGGTGTTCAGGATCTAATAATGTAAATCTAATAAATTTTTCAGTATTTACAGTGATTTCTTCAATGTTTGAACAATGAATTGATGACGTATAAGCGCCTGAATCAATTTTTACATCAATATCTTCTAAAATTAATTCAGGGAAATCAGCTTTGTCAATTCTGCCAATTGTAATTTTCATTCGTAATATATTAAGAAGTAAAATTACAGATACTTATTCATTAATAAAGAAAAAGTTTTAAAATTTTGCAATTGCCGCTTCTGCACATCGTTCTCCATCCATAGCAGCAGAAACAATTCCGCCTGCATAACCACCACCTTCACCACAAGGAAACAGTCCTTCTATTTCTGTGTGTTCTAAATTTTCTTTTCTAGGGATGTTTACGGGTGATGAAGTTCTAGATTCTACCCCAATAACATTTGCTTCATTGGTATAATAACCATGCATTTTTTGTCCGAATGCAGCAAAACCTTTACGCAATCTACTACCAATAATTTTAGGCAATAAAGAATGCAAAGGAGCCGATTTTAGTCCGGGTTGATAAGAACAATCATTTAAATCTGTAGATAATTTTCCGTCTACAAAATCTACCAATCTCTGTGCAGGAGCCGTTTGTGTTCTTCCTCCAGCAAAAAACGCTATTTTTTCTAGATCTTTCTGAAACTCTAATCCTTTAAGCGCTCCAAATTCCTCGTATTTTTTAAAATCTTTATCAATATCTAATTCAACAACAATTCCCGAATTTGCAAAACGGTTATTTCTTCGAGAAGGAGACATTCCGTTTACAACAACTTCTCCATTGGCAGTAGCCGCAGGTACAATAAATCCACCAGGACACATACAAAAAGAATATACGCCTCTGTTATTTACTTGATGCACCAAACTATAAGCAGCAGCAGGTAAAAGTTCGTCTCTTTCTCCCGAACAATGATATTGAATCTGGTCTATAATTTCTTGTGGATGTTCTACACGAACACCCATAGCAAAAGATTTTGCTTTTAATGCAATTTCTTTTTTATGTAGTAATTCGTATATGTCTCTTGCAGAATGACCTGTTGCCAAAATAACCGAGTTAACAGCCATTTCAGTTCCATTCTTTAATTGAATTGCTTGTAATTTATTATTCTTTACCGTAAAATCTGTAACACGAGTCTCAAAATGAATTTCGCCTCCATATTTTAAAATGTTCTCACGAATGTTTTCGATAATTTTAGGTAATTTATTCGTTCCGATATGTGGATGCGCATCTACCAAAATTTGTTCTGTAGCTCCGTGATACACTAGGTTTTCGAAAATTCTACGAACATCGCCACGTTTTAGAGAACGCGTGTAGAGTTTACCATCAGAATAAGTACCTGCACCACCTTCTCCAAAACAATAATTAGAATCTTCATTTACAAAATGATCTTGATTAATCGCTTTTAAATCTCGTCTTCTATCTTGTACGTTTTTACCGCGTTCTAAAACTACAGGTTTGTAACCTAATTCTATACAACGCAATGCAGCGTACATTCCTGCAGGACCAAAACCAATAATATGTATTTCTTTGGCATTAGAAACATCTTTGTATTCAAAAATATAATCAGACTTTTCTGGAATATTTTCATTGATATAAACCGCAACTTTATAATTAAAAATGATGTCTTTTTTACGAGCATCTATAGATTTACGGAGTACTTTTACGGCAGAAATTTCACTTTTATCAAGGCTTAATTGTTTAGAAGCTTTGTATAAAAGAATGTTTTCTTTACGTTCTTCTATTAAATTTACTCGAAGTTGAATTTCTTTTACCATGTGGCAAAAATAACAAATTTTAAAGGTTAATAAATAAATAACTTTATGCTAAAATTATGATTTAAATATTTTATTTTTTTTAATTTTAGAAGAAGACTAGATTGTGAATATAATTATTAGAAAATGCCGTTAAAATTCAAGGTGAAATCATGATTTTATCTATCTTTAAAAAATATTTAAAAGGATGCTAGACAAAGGTAAATACAAAGTAAAAAATAACATTCAACTTGCTGATTTTAATACAAAAGAAGTAGTTGAAAAGGCAGATAAAAAGCTTAAGAAAATAAGAAAAAAGCTAAGTAAAATTCAGGATACCATGTATGCAGAGGGCAAATATAGTATGCTAATTTGCTTGCAAGGAATGGATACTTCTGGTAAAGACAGCTTAATTAGAGAGGTTTTTAAAGATGTAAATGCACGTGGAGTAGAGGTTCATAGTTTTAAAGTGCCTACGGAGTTAGAATTAAAGCACGATTTTTTGTGGAGGCATTATATTGCGCTTCCGGCAAAAGGTAAAATTGGCGTTTTTAATAGAACACATTATGAAAATGTGTTGGTAACTAGAGTGCATCCTGAATATGTTTTTGGAGAAAATCTACCCACCATAAATACTTTAGAAGATATCAATGATGATTTTTTTCATAACAGAATGGATAGAATCAATGCTTTTGAAAAGCATATTGTTGATAGCGGAACCATTGTTTTAAAATTCTTTTTAAATTTATCTAAAGAAGAGCAAAAAAGTAGGTTGTTACGAAGATTGAATTTACCAGCTAAGAATTGGAAATTTTCTGCAGGCGATTTAAAAGAACGTAAACTTTGGGACAAGTATCAGTTTTGTTATCAAGATTTATTAAATAGAACTTCTACAGAAAATGCGCCTTGGTTTGTAATTCCTGCGGATGATAAACCAACAGCAAGATTTATTTTAGCAGATATTGTATTAGAAGAATTAGAAAAATATAATTTTAAAGAGCCTTCACTTCCTGCAAAAATACAGGGTCAGGTAGCCGAATTTAAAAAACAATTAAATAACGAATAAATAATAGTTATAAAGTAGAACGTTTAAAAGTTGTACAATTTTGGAAACAGAATTTCAACTTAAAAAGCTTTATAACCTAAAAAAATAAGAACTAGAGGAATGAATTTAAATTTAACAAAACCAATCGTATTTTTCGATTTAGAAACAACAGGGGTAAATATTGCAACCGATAAAATTGTAGAAATAGCCATTTTAAAAGTGTTTCCAAACGGAAACAAAGAAAGTAAAACATGGTTGGTAAATCCAGAAATAAAAATTCCACAAGAATCTATAGATGTACACGGTATTACCAATGAAAAAGTAGCAGCAGAACCTACATTTAAAGAATTGGCTCCTAAGATTAATGAAATGATTGCAGATTCTGATTTGGCAGGTTTTAATTCTAACCGATTTGATATTCCTTTATTAGCAGAAGAATTAATGCGTGCAGGAATTGACTTTGATATGAAAAATAGAAAAGCAATTGATGTACAAGTTATTTTTCATAAAAAAGAACAAAGAACTTTAAGTGCGGGTTACCAATTTTATTGTGGTAAAGAATTAGAAGGAGCACATGGAGCAGAAGCAGATACCAATGCAACTTACGAAATTTTATTAGCACAATTAGATAAGTATGATGATATAGAAAATTCTGTGGATGCTTTAAGTGCATATTCTACACACGGAGAACGAGCAGATTTTGCTGGTTTTATTCTAATGAATGATAAAAAGCAAGAGATTTTTTCTTTCGGAAAATACAAAGGAAGAACGGTAGAAGAGGTGTTTAAAGAAAACCCAGGGTATAATAATTGGATGCAAAATGCAGATTTTCCTTTATACACTAAAAAGGTGTTAAAAGAAATTAAAGAAAGAATGACAGCACCAAAAAAGAAAATGTCTGACGCCGAAAAGTTACAAGCTTTGCAACAGAAGTTTAATTTAAGATAGGTTTTTAATGGTTGTTGTCATTTCGAAATGCGTCTTTTTAGACGATTGAGAAATTTAAGAATCTAACAATCCAAATATCTAATAATCTAAAAAAGTATGTTTACAGAATATAAAAATTTACCAAATAATTCTCGCGTTTGGATTTACCAAGCAGATAGAGAGTTTACAGAGAATGAAATAAACTTTATTTCAGAAAGAGCAGAAGACTTTATTAACCAATGGACACGTCATGGAGACGATTTAAAAGGTTCTTTTACTATAAAATACAATCAGTTTTTAGTGCTGGCGGTAGATGAAAGTTTTAATAATGTTTCTGGTTGTTCTATTGATAGTTCTGTTCGTTTTATTAAAGAATTAGAAAACGAATTAAAATTAGACTTAATGGACAAAATGAACATTACGTTTAAAGATAATGACAATATTAACTTAGTAAAATTATCAGATTTTCAGAGGTTTGCCAAAGAACAAAAAGTAACTGCAGAAACAATTGTGTTTAACAATATGGTAAATACCAAGGCCGATTTTGAAAATAATTGGGAGATTCCTGCAAAAGAAAGCTGGCACAAATGCTTTTTGGTATAACTATTGATTTTTAAGTTATAACTGAGGTTAATAAATAAGTTGCGTTAAGGATTGAAATGACATCCTTTTTATAATCTAATTAAATAAGCGTCATTGCGAGGAACGAAGCAATCTGTTTATGGATTATGAGATTGCCATAGTTTACAAAAAAGTAAACTTCGCAATGACATTATAAAAAGATATAATGGAAAGCCTGTTTAAACGCCCAAAATATATGTTCGAAAATAATATGAAGAAAGAGTTACTAATTATCCTTTTTATAGGTTTTGTTTTTAATATATCTGCACAGAGTGTAGATCCTTTAATAACAAAAGATGCCGAAGCACAAGATGTTTGGATAGATAGTATTATAAAAAATATGACTTTAGATGAAAAAATTGGTCAGTTATTTATGATACAAGCCTATTCTAATAAGGATAAAAAACACGAAGATTACATTACAAATATGATTAAAAAATATCATGTTGGTAATTTAATTTTTATGCAAGGCACACCAGATAAACAAGCGACACTTACAAATAAATATCAAGATTCTGCAAAGGTGCCTTTATTAATTGGTTTTGATGGTGAGTGGGGCTTAGATATGCGTTTAAAAAATACGTATCGTTTTCCTTGGAACATGACTTTAGGGGCCATTAAAAATGATTCTTTGATTAAAGAATTTGGATTGCATTTAGGGAAACATTGTAACAGATTAGGAATTCATTTAAACTTTGCACCGGTTGTAGATATTAATACAAACCCAGAAAACCCTATAATTGGAAATCGTTCTTTTGGTGAAAACAAAGAAAACGTAACAGAAAAAGCAATAGCGTTTACACAAGGTATGCAAAGTATGGGGGTTTTAGCAAGTGCCAAACACTTTCCGGGTCATGGAGATACGGCAACAGATTCTCATCAAACATTGCCTGTTTTAAATTTTGATTTAGAACGTTTAAATAATATAGAACTATACCCGTATAAAAAAATATTCGATGCGGGTGTAACTAGTGTTATGACTGCGCATTTAAGTATACCAAGTTTAGAGTCGGATAGCAGATTGCCTACTTCTTTGTCTAAGAATGTGGTTACAGATTTATTACAACAAAAACTAGGTTTTTTAGGTTTGGTAATTACCGATGGTTTAAATATGAAAGGTGCAGCAAATTATGCTACATCAGCAGAAATTAATTTGGCAGCAATTCAGGCAGGGAATGATTTGTTATTAATTCCGCAAGAAATTCCTGCAACTGTAAATATCATAAAAAAAGCAATTGAGCTAAAGACGCTTACAGAAGAGCGTATAGATTTTTCTGTTCGTAAAATATTAAAAGCAAAATATTGGGCAGGTTTAAACAATTACAAACCTGTGCAATTAGAAAACCTTAATGCCGATTTAAACTCTATAGATGACGAATTGTTACACAGAGAATTGGTTAAAAATTCATTAACGGTTCTTAAAAATATAAACGGAAACATACCTGTTAGAAATTTAGAAAACAGAAAAATTGCTTATGTAAAATTAGGCGATGATTCGGGTGCAGATTTTGTAAATATGCTACAAAATTACGGTAAGGTAGATGTGGTTTCTGATAAAAATTTAGATGGACTTATAAAAAAATTAAAACCTTATAACTTGGTAATTATCGGTTATCATAAATCGAATGCAAACCCTTGGAAAAGTTATAAGTTTAAAGACAAAGAATTGGTTTGGTTGCAAGAAATTGCACGTGAAAAAAATGTAATTTTAGATGTTTTTGCAAGTCCGTATAGTTTGCTGCAAGTAAAATCATTTACCAATATAGAAGGGCTTATTGTTTCTTATCAGAATAGTAAATTAGGGCAAGAATTATCTGCACAACTTATTTTTGGAGCTTTTGGTGCCAAAGGAAAATTACCGGTAACTATTAAAACCGATTTTTTTGAAGGTAGAGGTTTTACCACATCTAACCTTGGTAGGTTTGAGTACACATTACCAGAAGCAGCTAATTTATCATCTGTAAAATTAAAAGAAATAGATTCTTTAGCAACCATTATTTTAAAGAAAAAAATGGCACCAGGTTTTCAGGTTTTTGTAGCCAGAAACGGTAAGGTTGTTTTAGATAAAAGTTATGGGTATCATACAGATAAAAAACTTTTAAAAGTAAAAAACTCTGATGTTTATGATTTGGCTTCTCTTACTAAAATTTTAGCATCATTGCCTTTAATAATGAAAGCAGAAGAAGAGCAAAAAATTTCTTTAAATGAAAAGGTACAAGAGCTTTTACCAAGTTTTAAAGGGTCTAATAAAGCAGCGGTTTCTGTAAGAGAAATACTATCGCATTATGGTCGTTTAAAAGCATGGATTCCTTTTTATGTAGCTACGCAAGACAGTGTAACACATAAAAATTTACCTACTTTTTATAGCAATGTAAAATCTAAAAAATTTGCCATAAAAGTTGCCAAAAATTTATATATAAATAAAAATTATAAAGACAGTATTTATAAATATATAAGAGATGCAGACCAAAGAGAAAGACCAGGTTATAAATATAGCGATTTAGGTTATTATTTATTTAAAGAGGCTATTGAAAACACCTACCAAAAACCTTTAAATACATTAGTAGATGAAGAGTTTTACCAATCTCTAGGCGCAAACAGAACTAGTTATTTACCGTTACAAAAGTTTGCTAAAAACGAAATTATACCCACCGAAAAAGACGATTATTATCGCAACCAATTGGTGCAAGGTTATGTGCATGATATGGGTGCAGCAATGTTAGGCGGAGTAGGAGGTCATGCGGGGTTATTTGCCAATGCAAACGATGTTGCTAAGATTATGCAAATGTATTTACAAAAAGGATATTATGGTGGTAAACGATATTTAAAAACCGAAACTGTAGATAAATTTAACCACCGTTATTTTTCTGATAAGAAAGTACGTAGAGGTTTAGGTTTTGATAAACCACAGTTAAACCCTAAGGTAAAAGCAACTTGTGGATGTGTTTCCGATGAGAGTTTTGGGCATTCTGGTTTTACAGGTACCTATACTTGGGCAGATCCAAAAAGCGGAATTGTGTATGTGTTTTTATCAAACAGAGTGTATCCTACAGCTGCAAATATGAGTTTGGTAAGAAGTAATATGCGTACCGAAATTCAGCAAGTTATTCAAGATGCTATTATAGATTAGTAGCTATTTCCTGCTTTCACTACTCGCTTTTTTTATCCTAAAAAGGAATAAAAAAGAGCTCAAACAAAAACCGTTCAATCAGGGCTAAACCTGTTTGAACGGTTTGTTTTTTTTAAGAACTAGCTTCTGTATTTGTTGGCGATAACTTACTATATATAAATATAATTAAAAGGCTAAAGGCTAAGTAGAGTAACCCCATTTTATTACCAAAGAAATACGATACAATAAAAGCTTGTAATACATAAAATAGCGGTAAAATAAACAAGTTAAAAGTAAACCTAAACGTATCTATAAAATCAACATCCGGATTTTTTTTAGCTTGTTTTTTATAAATGAAATACTCAATAATACTATTTAAAACAATTAAGTAATACAAAGGTTTTAAATAATTTTTAGAACCTTCTTTTTTAGGCGGAAATGTATTTGTTTTTATCATTTCTTGTACTTTTTTAACTTCTGTAAAATCTACTTGAGCATCATTTAACTTTGTTAAAACAGTATCATAGTTTTCATCCTTTTTTATATGTACAGATAAATTTTTTAATTGAGCATCTACCTCATTTTTTAGAATATTGATAGATTTACTCGGTATGTTGTTTGCGTAAATTTTACTTGCATCAATCGGTGTTCCGTAATGCAAAGCTACTTTACTAGGAAACTGAGAAGCATTTTGATAAGTAAGACCAACAGGTACAACCTGAATTTGTAAATCGGGGTATTTTTCAATAGCACCGTAAACAATTCTTGTAAACCCTTTGCTTAAAGGTCTTACAGTTCTATCTCTACAATCACTTCCTTCCGGAAAAATCATTAAAGATTTTCCTCTATTAAAAATGTTGTAGCATTTATTAAAAACTTCTTCGTTTTTTGCTAATTGATCAATTCCGTCTCGCATCCTATAAATAGGAATAAGGTTTAAAGAATTAAGAATTTTTTCTATAATAGGATTTTTAAAAGCAGCAGCTTTTACTAAAAAATAACTCGCTCTAGGATTATTAGTAGTTACAATTAACGGATCTATCAATCCGTTAGGATGGTTTACCGCAAAAAGTACAGCACCTTTTTTAGGAACATTTTTAAGACCAATTATCTTTATTTTTTTTGTGTAAAAAAAGAGTCCTAGTTGTACATAAAAACGAACCAATCTAAACCAAATCTGTGAAACTTCCATATAATTTTATAATTATTTTAAAGATGATTTTCTGCCCCAATAAGTGGCTAATGCCATGCCAGAAAAAACATCCCACACTCCCCAAAAGGCAGCTAATAAAGCCATGCCTCCTAATCCTTCAAAGAAACCAAAAATAAGCAATAAACCTAAACCTCCATTTTGTATTCCTGTTTCCATAGCTATTGTTTTGCAGTCTTTTTTATTCAATTTAAAACTTTTTGCGGTATAAAACCCCAAAAAGTAAGCAAATATGTTATGAAATATCACCAAAAATAATACGTGGTGAATATGATTTACAAAAACATCTAAATTTTGAGAAAAAGCAATAAAAATTAGCGCAATAAAAACCAACATAGACAGCGGTTTTAAAACCTTTTCTATTTTGCTAGCCATTTTAGCATGGTAATGTTTAATTAGCATACCAAGAAGTAAAGGAATTCCTAAGATTAATGAAACGAGTTTAAACAAATCAAAAGGGTTTAAAGAAACTGTTTTTAAAATTTGATTTGTAGGTTCGTATAAACTTCCCCAAAATTGAAGGTTAAACGGAGTCATTACAATACAAATTAAGGTTGCAAAAGCAGTTAAGCTCACAGATAATGCTGCATTTCCGCCAGCCATTTTACTAAAAAAATTAGATACATTTCCACCAGGACAAGCAGCAATCATCATCATTCCTAAAGCAAAACTAGGATGAGGTTTTATCAATAAGATTGCTAAAAAAGTAAATGCTGGCAATAATATAAATTGCGATAAAACTCCCACAAAAACTATTTTAGGGTTTTTAAAAAGTCGTTTAAAATCGTCTACACTAATTGCTAATGCAACACCAAACATAATAATAGCGATAGCAATATTTAAAACCCATAAACCACTCTCATCAAAATTTATTTTAATGTCGTCTATATTTATATCTATGTTGTTTTGCATGGTTTTGAATTAGTAGAGAGGCTAAAAAACTTATTTTTGCTTAACGCTTACTAGTTTTTAAAAGCAAATTCAATAATATTTGCACCCATTTTTAACGATTTTTCACGAACATTCTTTGGGTTGTTATGCACTATTTCATCTTCCCATCCATCACTTAAATCGGTTTCATAATCATAAAAAACAACCAATCTACTTTCGTAAAATAAACCAAAGCCTTGTGCTGCTTTTTTATCATGTTCATGAATTTTAGGAATTCCGTTTTTAAATTTATACGTTTGATTATAAATAGGATGATTGTTGGGTATTTCTTTAAACTCTAAATTCGGAAACACTTTTTTCAATTCTCTTCGGATGTGCTTGTCTAAACCATAATTATCCGAAACATGTAAAAATCCGCCAGAAATTAAATAATTTCTAAGGTTGTTTGCGTCGTCATCAGAAAATAAGATATTTCCATGCCCTGTCATAAATAAGATAGGGAAGTTAAAAATATCTTCGCTGTCAATAGTTACTGGTTGTGGATCTTTAGAAATATGAGTACCAATATTTGCGTTTGCAAATGCGATTAAGTTAGGAACTGCAGTTGGGTTTGCATACCAATCTCCACCACCATTGTATTTAAGAATGGCAACGTCTTGTGCATTTACCGAAAAATATAGAAATATGAATATTAGAAATAAAGGTTGCTTCATTAATTATTTTAGTGAGAATTGAAAGCAATATAGTAAAAATTACTGATTGATAAACGAAACCGTATTTACAGCCACCAAAGCTGCCGTTTCTGTGCGCAATCTACTTTCTCCTAAAGAAACAGGAATCATGTTTTTTGCCAAACATTTTTTTATTTCATCAGGAGAAAAATCGCCTTCTGGTCCAATTAAAATGGTTGTTTTTTCTGAGGGGTTTACAACAGATTGCAATAATGTTTTTTCTTGATCTTCACAATGAGCAATACAAACTTGTCCTTCAAAATCTTGTTTTATAAAATCGGCTAATTTTACAGGAGCATTTAGTTTTGGTAATGTAAATTTTAAAGACTGTTTCATTGCAGATTGAAGAATCTTTTCGAAACGTTCTAGTTTTACAACTCTGCGTTCTGAGTTAGCACAAATAATTGGTGTAATTTCATCAATACCAATTTCTGTAGCTTTCTCTAAAAACCATTCAATTCTGTCATTTAATTTTGTTGGCGCAATGGCAATATGCAAGTAATAACTCCACGGTTTTGGTTTTTTCTGAGCGTTAATAATAATTGCTGCACACCTTTTATCGTTTGCAAAACTAATTTCTACATCAAATAATTCTCCTTTACCATTGGTGATTTTTAAGATATCACCTTCTTTTTTTCTTAAAACACGAACAATATGTTTGCTCTCAATTTTATCAAAAGTAATTTGTGTGGTTTCTGTAGAAATTTCTGAATTATAAAATAATTGCATGGTTATGAGTTCAAAATTTAATATGTAAAGTTGAGATTTCTCAATCGCTAAAAAAGCTCATTTCGAAATGACATTCGTTCGGGTTTTTGCCTACTGCTTACTGAATATTCTTTCGATACGTTCTACGTCTTTTATGAGTTACGGGATCAAAGTTTTCCCATAATTTTTTAATAGCTTCATTGTCTTCTAACTCGGGAGTTCTAATACAATTATCGATTCCTAGAGGCGCAAAAGTTTTGGTGTATTGATCAAAAATAATAGCATGTACTCCTTTGTTTTGGTAATCTGGATGCACTCCAATTAAGTAAAAAGTAACGTCTTTAGCATGTTTTCTTGCATGTAATAAATGGAACAATCCAAAAGGAAATAACTTTCCTTTGGCTTTTTGTAAAGCTTCAGAAAAAGAAGGCATCACAATAGCAAAGGCAACTAATTTATTGTTTTCATCAACCACAAATTTTATATATTCTGGGTTGATAAAACTAATGTATTTCTTTTTAAAAAAAGCAATTTGAGCATCAGAAATAGGAACAAAAGAAGATAGTTTAGAGTAGGAAGCACTAAAAACTTCAAACATTTCATCTACATAAGGCATAATATCTTTTGTCTTTGTAAAATCTAATGCTTTTAATTTAAAACGTCTTTTTATAATGCTGCTAATTCTATCAAAATACACACCATCAACATTTTTAAACTTAAACTTATTCTCTAAATATTCTTTCTCTTTTACAAAGCCTAATTGTTCTAAATGCTCTTTGTAATATGGGTGATTGTACCAAGTAATCATGGTACCTATATGATCAAAACCTTCGACTAAAACACCTGTTTTGTCTAGGTTGTTAAAACCAATAGGGCCTTCTATATATTCTAATTTATTTTCAAGGCCAATTTCTTTTACCTTATTTAATAAAGCTTTACTTACTTCAATATCATCAATAACATCAAACCAGCCAAAACGCATTTTTTTAATTTGTTGCTTTTCAACCTCAAACCAATTGATAATTGCAATAACTCTACCAACAATTTTACCGTTTCTAATGGCTACAAAAAACTGTGCATCAGCATTTTCGAAAACAGGATTTTTTGTTGGGTCAAAATTATCAACTTCATCCTTAATTATAGGTGGTACCCAATATTTATTATCTTTATATAACGAAAAAGGAAATGTAACAAATTGTTTCATTTCCTTTTTCGTTGTCATTTTTTTAATTGTAATCATATTACAAAAATAGTATTTCTAATTGTTATTTTAGTCATCTTCCTTTTCAACTTCTTTCTCTAACTCTTTAATTTCTCGTTCTAGTTTTTCTATTTCTGTTTCTTCTTTTTTCTTTTTCTTACCAAAAATCCCTAAAAAGCCACCTTTCTTTTCTTTTTTTGAAGCACTTTCTCTACTTCTTTTTCTGCTTCTTTTTTTAATTGTTTTCTCTTTGTCTTTTTTCTTGAAAATATTAAAAATTCTATTAAAGAAACTATTTTGTTTTTTATTATATCTACTTATTGGAGTGCTTTTTAGTTGTTTTCCGTTTTCGTCTAAATCGGTATATGCATCGTGATGTGCATCAATTCTGTAAGAGATTCCTAAACCAGCATAAAAACCTTGAGATTTCCCTTCTTTAAGATATCTGGCAGAGGTGTTAATTTGTAAATCTTGATGAAAAAGATAGGCTAAACCAGCACCTAAATTTAAATTATTTTGATCATTTAAATAGGTTGCTTGATGCTCCAAAAAACCAGACCAATTGTAGTTAAAGTTTTGGGTAGCGGTAATGATGTATGAGAATTCAGAAAAATCGGTTCCCATTTTATCATAATACACATTATAAATAATATTAAACTCGTCGGTAAGGTTTTGTTGCAGTAGTAGACCTAGTTTTGGCGATACACTTTCTGCTTTATAATCTTTACTTACAACATCTGTATTTACACCTAAATAAAGAGCTACAGAAGGTATTAAACGTTTTTTGTCATATGCGTTTCGTCTTCTCCAACTTCTAATTTCTTTTGTCTTATCGGTGTATTCTGGTTGAAACAATAAATACTTTGCACCAATGGTAAATTTACTAAAACCAGAAGTAAAATAATGAGACGTAAATATGTTTTTAAAAGCTACTTTATCTTTTTGATAGGTTACTTGAGCATTTAATTCTAATTTTTCAAGAAAAAAACCAGTTCTAAAAAGTAAATCTGCACCATAAGCTTGTGGTCTCGAAAAAAGAGGTTCTACACTTGTATTTTTAAAGAAAAAATTACTCTCAAACTGATAAACGCCAGTACCAACACTATAAGGGCTTTCCGAAAAACCAGGTTTATTGGAGTTTATGATATCTGTGTATTGTGCTTGTAAGGAATGGTTTACAAGTATAATAAAGGTGATAGAAAGTTGTAGAAAAAGTTTTTTCATAAATTAGGATACGATTTTATAAGTTGTATCTATCTGTTACACAAACATAGGTTAAAAAAGCTATTTTTTAAAAGCAAACGATAGTTTTTTGAGTTTAAGAAAGTTTTATAGTTTCTAAACGCTTCAATTGTGTTCAAATTGTTATTTTTGATTGATTTTTTTATAAATATATATTTGAATGGGATTATTAAAAACAATTTTTTTTATTGTTCTTTTTTATTATGCTTTTAAGTTTTTAGCAAAATTATTTGCGCCTTTTTTAATTAAAAAAGCAGCGGAAACAATTCAAAAGAAGGCAGAACAGCAATATGGAGGAGCGCAACAAGAACAAAAAAGTACTGTTTCTGAAGGAGAAACCGTAATAGATAAAAAACCAAGTAGCCAACAACAAAGTAAAAACTCTGTTGGAGAATATGTGGATTTTGAAGAAATAGAATAATTTATGAAATTCACCAAATTTTTACCTTATGTAGGTGCTGTGGCCATTTTTGCTTTGGCTTCCATTATCTATTTTCATCCGCTTTT
The DNA here is from genome assembly GCF_038024105.1 of Polaribacter butkevichii. Taxonomy (NCBI): domain Bacteria; kingdom Pseudomonadati; phylum Bacteroidota; class Flavobacteriia; order Flavobacteriales; family Flavobacteriaceae; genus Polaribacter; species Polaribacter butkevichii. The sequence goes on along the minus strand of NZ_CP150661.1, from coordinate 1,638,347 downwards.
AAAAGGAGAAAAACTAAATCAGTCTGATATTACTCAATTTACCGGAATGGTAAAAGAGATTAATGATTTTAGAGCAGATAAGAATGCAGAACCTTATTGGACAGGTGCTTCTTTTAGCGGGATGCCAGCATATCAGGTAAGTGCCTATTATCCGAATGATTTTGTAAGGGTTTTAGATAGAATTTTACGTTTTTTACCAAGACCAGCAGATTATACTTTTTTGTATTTTTTAAGTTTTTTTGTGTTAATGATGGCGTTAAAAGTCAATTGGAGATTGGCTATTTTAGGATCGCTCGCCTTTGGTTTTTCTACTTATCTCATCATTATTTTTGGAGCAGGACATAATGCAAAAGCGCATGCAATTGCATATATGCCTTTGGTTTTAGCGGGATTATTATGGGTTTTTCAGAAACGATATATTTTGGGTTTTTTGGTAACTGGAGTCGCAATGGCTTTAGAAATTTATACAAATCATCCTCAGATGACCTATTATTTGGGCTTTGCCTTAATAATTTTAGGTATTGTAGAATTGATCCATGCCGTTAAAGAAAAGATAATTCCTACTTTTATAAAACAAGTTGTTGTAATTCTTGCTGCGGTTTTATTAGGCATTGGAGCTAATTCTTCTCGTTTAATGGCCATGAAAGAATATGCAGATCATAGTACTAGAGGGAAATCTGAATTAACAATTAATCCTGATGGAACAAAAAAAGCGGCCAGTAAAGGATTAGATAAAGCTTATATTACAGAATATAGTTATGCCAAATTAGAGACTTTTAATTTATTCATTCCACGTTTTATGGGTGGGGGAACGGTTGAAAAATTAGGAGAAGATTCTAACTTTTTTCAAACCATAGAGGATAAAGCAGGTAAAAGCGCAGCAAAGGAGTATTCTGCGCAGGCACTTACCTATTGGGGAGATCAAAATATTGTAGAAGCACCTGCTTATATTGGTGCCGTAATTTTCTTTCTATTTTTCTTAGGAATTTTCTTGGTAAAAGGACGTTTAAAACAATGGTTAGTTGCTGCAACAGTCTTTTCAATTTTAATGAGTTGGGGAAGGAATTTTGATGTTTTAACCAACTTTTTTATTGATTACTTTCCTTTATACAATAAATTTAGAGCAGTTTCATCCATACAAATCATAGCCGAATTATGTGTGCCTATTTTAGGGATATTGGCATTAAAACAATTCTTTTCTTCTAAAATTTCTTCGGATGAAAAACAAGACGCACTTAAAAAAGCAATATATACTTTTGGAGGACTAATTATTGTAGGATTTTTATTAGCACACGGATTTTCTACTTTTGAAGGAATAAGAGATGCTCAATACAAACAGTTACCAGGTTTAACAGATGCTATTATTTCTGATAGAAAATCGATGTTATTTATGGATACTTTGCGTTCGTTATTTTTAATGATACTTTCTGCAGGTGTTTTATGGATGCTGTTAAAAAATAAACTAAAACAAGGGATTGCAGTAATTGCATTAACGGTTTTTGTGTTGTTCGATTTAATTTCTGTGGACAAGAAATATGTAAATGAAGACGATTTTAAATCAGCAAGAAAAATAGAAAAACCATTTACAGCTTCTACAGCCGATAAAATGATATTGCAAGACAAAACACATTATAGAGTTGGTAATTTTACAGTAAACCCAATGAATGATGGAAGTACCTCTTATTTTCATCAATCGATAGGTGGGTATCATGCCGCAAAATTAGGACGTTATCAAGAATTGTTCGATTTTCAAATTGCTAAAAATAACATGCAAGTTTTAAACATGTTAAACACAAAGTATTTTATTATTGGTAATGATAAAGGAGAAAAGCAATCGCAATTAAACCCAGATGCTAATGGCAATGCTTGGTTTGTAGAACGTGTAAAAGTTGTAGGTTCTGCAAATGAAGAAATACAAGCTTTAGATTCATTAAACACCAAGAAATTTGCTGTTTATCAAAAAGAGGCTTCTAAAGAAAGTAAAATTAGTTTTCCGAAAGAAATAGATACAACAGCAACTATAAAACTTTTAAAGTATGATGTTACCACGTTAACGTATCAATCTAAAACAGCAAAAAATCAGTTTGCCGTTTTTTCTGAAATCTATTATAAAGATGGTTGGAATGCTTATGTTGATGGAAAATTAACACCACATGTAAGAGTAAATTATGTGTTACGCGGGATGACAATTCCTGCCGGAGAACATATCATCGAATTTAAGTTTGAGCCAAAAGTAATTCAGCAAGGAAAAATTATTTCATTATCATCGTATGCTTTATTATTGTTGATAACAGCTGGTGGAATTTTTTATAATCAAAAGAAAACAAAAATGAATGTATAGTAAAATTCCATCTAAAAGATACGAACACACTTTAGCTTTTTTGCAAAAAGTACTACCAAGTCCGGCAGTAATTTTAGATTTAGGTATTAGAAATCCTTTTTCTGAAATTATGGAACAAAACGGGTACACTGTAATTAATACAGAAGGAGAAGATTTAGATATTCTGCCAGAAATAGTAAAAAAACATAAGGTGGATGCTATTACGGCTTTCGAAATTTTTGAACACTTATTAGCACCTTTTAATGTGTTGAGAGAAATTGAAGCAACTAAATTAATTGCAACCATTCCTCTAAATTTATGGTTTGCAAAAGCCTATAGAAGTAAAACCGATATGTGGGACCGGCATTATCATGAGTTTGAAGATTGGCAATTTGATTGGTTGTTGGAAAAATCTGATTGGAAAATTCAAGAAAAAGAAAAATGGACAAGCCCGATTGATAAAATTGGATTTAGACCTATTTTACGCAAATTTACTCCAAGATATTACGCAGTGTATGCAACCAAATAAACCAAAAGTGCAATCTATTTTAATGATTGTAGATGGATATTATCCTGCAGATATAAGAGTTAGAAAAGAAGCTGAGTCTTTAGCCTTAAAACACACTGTATTTGTTTTATGTTGTAGAAAAGAAAATGATCAAAAAATAGAGGTAATTAATAATGTAACTGTATTAAGAGATATCTACTACAAAAGTTTTACAGAAAAAGGATTGATTGATATGCGATTAGCTATCAATTTTGTGCATCCAAAGTTTCATGAGATTTTACCAGAAATTATCAAAAAAAATAATATTAATGTACTTCATGTGCATGATTTACCTCTTGCAAAAACTGGGTTTTTAGCAGCTAAAAAGTACCATTTAAAATCTGTTTTAGATTTACATGAAAATTATGCAGCTGCTTTATTAACTTGGTTTTCTTGGAGAAAGAATCCTGTAATAAGATTAAAAAATAAACTATTTTTTAATTGTAATAGATGGCAAAATTATGAAAACCGTATTATAAAAAAGTATGATAATATTATTGCGGTTGTAGAGGAGATGAAAGACAGAATTGTTGCTGATACCTTAATAGATGAAAGTAAAATTACTGTAATTACCAATTCGGAAAAAAAAGACTTTGTTGCGAATTTTAATACAATCGAAGATTCATTTTTTAAGGCACATAAAGATCAATTTATTATTTCGTACCTTGGTGGGTTTGGACCTCATAGAGGATTACAAACAGCCATTGAAGGGATGCAAGAGGTTTCTAAACAAATCCCTAATGCATTATTGGCACTCGTAGGTCCTGCAAATAAAGATGTGAGAAATTATTTAGAAAATTTAATAGATGAATTTGATGTTCGTAAAAATGTAGTTATTTACGGTAGTCAACCATTTAAAGAAGTTGCTAGAATTATGCAAAGTTCTGCTGTAAATATTATTCCTCATATTTCTAATCTACATACAGAAAGTACCATTCCGCATAAATTATATCAGGTTTTACTATCAAAAAAACCGTTATTAGTATCTAATTGCGCTCCTTTAGAAAGAGTTGTAAAATCGAATGACATTGGATTCATTTTTAAAGCAGGAAAAGCCAATAGTTTTTCTAAGGAAGTGGTAGAAATTTATAATAATTATGAGCTAGCAACCCAAAAAGCTGCTAATGGTTTTGAGTTAGCCTACAATGGTGATTTAAACTGGGAGTTTACTGAAAAAAAACTGCTACATTTATACGATAATTTAGAGTCTTGAAAGTATTAATAATTACATATTATTGGCCACCTGCAGGCGGTTCTGGAGTGCAACGTTGGTTAAAGTTTGTAAAATATTTACAAGAATTTGGTATAGAACCTGTTGTATATACGGTTGATAATGCCAATTATCCGAAAGAAGATGCTACGCTTATTAATGAAGTACCCGATAATATAGAAATTTTAAAACAACCTATTTGGGAGCCTACAGATGTCCTTTTTTGGAAAAAGAACAAAAAGCAAAAAAGCGGAATTTCTAATGTAAGTAACGGGGGAGTTTTGTCTTTTATTCGTGGTAATTTTTTTATTCCAGATCCTAAAGTTTTTTGGGTAAAGCCTTCTGTTAAGTATCTTCAGAAGTATTTAGATGCTAATAAAATTGATACGATAATTTCTACCGGTCCGCCACATAGTATGCATTTGATTGCTCAGAAATTACATCAAAAAAACAATATTAAATGGCTTGCAGACTTTAGAGATCCTTGGTCAGATTTATATTATAACAAAGATTTTAAGCAATTGTCTTTTGCTAAAAATAGAAATAAAAGGTTAGAAGAAAGTGTTTTAAAAAATGCAAATTGTGTGTTAACTGTTAGCAATTCTCTAAAAGAAGAATTTGCTAAAAAAGCAAGTAGAATAGAAGTGATTACCAATGGTTTTGATGATGAAGTTTTAACAAGTAACACAACTGTTTTAGATGCTAAGTTTTCAATTTCTTATATAGGTTTATTGCCAAAACAAAGTAATCCTAAAAGATTATTTAAAGTTTTACAACAATTATGTATAGGTAATTCAGCTTTTAAAAATGATTTACAATTAAATTTTATTGGAGATATTTCAGATGAAGTAAAAGAACAGATTTCACATAATAATTTACTTGATAACACAAATTTTGTTGGGTATGTTTCTCATGATGTAGCTATTAATTATCAACAAAAAGCTCAGGTTTTATTATTGTTGATACCGAATGTTGAAAAATCAAAAGGAATTTTAACAGGAAAGTTGTTTGAATATTTAACAGCAAAAAGACCTATTGTAGCCATCGGTCCAGAAGATGGAGATTTATCAGAAATTTTAAAAGAAACCCATGCTGGAGTTGTATTTGATTTTGATAATGAAGAGAAATTATCATCAGAAATAGAAAAATTATATCATCAATATAAAATAGGAAATTTAGATGTAAACTCTAAAAATATAGAGAAATACCACAGAAAAGAATTAACCAAAGAGTTAGCTTTGATTATTAAAAGTTTACATTTATAAAATGGGAATTATATTAAAACAGTCTTTTAAAAACACACTTTTTATTTATCTAGGGTTTGCCTTTGGAGGGATAAATACGTTATTTTTATATACCCGTTTTTTAGAAGATGAGTATTATGGTTTGGTAACTTTTTTATTGTCTACATCTAATTTGTTAATGCCGTTAATTGCATTAGGAATTCATCATACAATTGTAAAGTTTTTTTCTAGCTATTTTACAAAATTAGAAAAAGATAAGTTTTTATCTTCCGTAATTTTTTTACCATTATTAATTGCAATTCCCATAGCTTATTTTGGTAATTTATTTTATCAAGAAATTGGAGATTATCTATCCATAGAAAACCCGATTATTAAAGATTATACATTTGTTATTTACTTAATAGCAGTTGCTTGTTCTTATTTTGAGATTTTTTATTCTTGGGCTAAAGTTCAGTTTCAGTCTGTTTTTGGTAATATATTAAAAGAACTTTGGAATCGAGTAATAGTTATGATACTGTTATTTGCTGTTTACTTTGAATTGATTACAAAACCTGAATTTATTTACTATTTAACGGGTGCTTATTTTTTAAGAATGTTTATAATGATGTTTTATGCACTTAGTTTATACATGCCAAAATTTACACTTTCTAGGCCTGATAACTTTAAAGAAGTAATTCGTTTTTCTGGATATATTATTTTAGCGGGAAGTGCAGGCGCTATTATTTTAGACATCGATAAATTTATGATTCCGGGTAAGGAATCTTTAGTAATTGCAGCTTATTATTCGGTAGCCGTTTTTATAGGTTCTTTTATAGAGGCACCTAGTAGAGCCATGTTAAACATTTTACAGCCTTTAACTTCTAAGACGTTAAATGAAGAAAATCATAAAGAAGTAGCTTCTTTATATAAAAAGAGTTCTATTAACTTATTATTAATTAGCGGCCTTTTCTTTGTGTTAATAAATGCAAATGTTGGTCAGTTATTTAACTTGTTACCAAAAGAGTATGGAGGAGGAACAATGGTAGTTCTTATGATTTCTGTACTGAAGCTTTACAATGGTTTTTTAGGGAATAATGGAGCTATTATAAATAACTCTAAGTTTTATAAAATAACATTACCCATTAGTATTTCTATGGCTTTATCTGTTTACCTTTTAAATAAACTTTTTTATTACGAATTAGATATGGGAACAGATGGTTTGGCTCTAGCAACTTTAATTGTTATCTTTTTAGCAAATACATTTAAGTTGGTTTTTGTTAAAGCTAAGTTTTCTATAACTCCTTTTACAGATAAGTCTTTACAGATGATTTTAATTATCATCGGTCTTTATTTGGCTTTTAATTTCTGGGATTTTCCTATAACAGATATTTATGTTTGGCAGTTTCCTGTACATCCTATTATAAATATTCTTTTAAAAAGTATTTTGATTATAGTGGTATATATCTTTTTAATTTTAAAACTTAATATTTCTAATGAGTTTGATAATTTGCTTAAAAAATATTACAAATAACAATCTATATAGTCTGTAAGCATATGAAATAAGAGAGCAATACAGAGTACCCTTGTTTTCTTAAAAAATAGCCCAACACTATAAATTGCGATGGCAATATAAGAATGCAAAGGATGAAAGTTAATACTACATCTATCTTTGTCAAAAATTGGAGTTGCTAATAAATGATCTAAATCTACAAGCATAGAACAGATAAAAATTAAATAAACAACTTTCCAATTACTTTTAAAGAAAAAGTAAGCTATAAAAAGAGGCGCTACAAAATGCAGTCCGTAGTGTATTATAAATGGTATTTTCATAAACTAAAAAAAGGCCTATTTAAAATAAATAAGCCTTTATATTTATTGCTAATGTAACAATAAAATTGGGGAAATAATATTCTGCAAATCTAAGGTATTAACCTATGTTAGAAATTAACATATGTTAATTGAATAGGTTATTTTGAGTATATTTCCTTTCTAATTCGACTTAATTGAACAGGTGTAATATTAAGATAAGATGCTATATGGTATTGTGGTATTAGGTTTTCTATATTTGGTATTTGTTTTTTTAATTTTAAGTATCTTTCTGTAGCGTTTAAAACGGATAAATCGTAAATTTTAGACTCTAAAGTAAGAAATACCATTTCTAAGATTATATTATACAAATTAGACAAACCAATATCATCTTTTGTTAATTCTATAAAATCATTAAAATTAATGGCATAAACGTCGCAATCAGTTAAACAATCATAAGACAATCTAGATGGTTTTTTAAGAATAAGAGCTCCTAATGCTCCTGTTGCTCTAAAGGGGGTAAAAAGATGTCTTATATATTCTTTACCTTTATCATCTGTATAATAAGATCTAATAACGCCAGTTTTAAGAATATAAATATCTTTGGGTAATTCTCCTGCTTTAGCAATTGCGGCTCCTTTTTTTAAACTTTTGCCTCTAATAAGTAACAATATTTTATCTATAGACTTTTTAGGAATATGATCTATGGTCGCAAAAAAGTCTGTTAGAAATTTCATAATAAAATAGTACATTACCTCTAGTTTTAAAATATAGAAAGAGGTAAAATGATGCTTAAAGTTAAGACTTTTTTTATTATAAATAACTAATTGTATTTGGACCTTCCATAAAAAGCAGGTCTAAAACAGATAAATTAGGGATAAAACCATGCTTGTCATCAAACATTTGAATATATTTTTCTACAGTTTTTTTAGGTTGAAACTTTACATCAGCCAATTCTCTAAAATCATTTTTATCTGTAGTTATATTATATTCCTTAGTTTTAGAATAGGTTAGTGGTATTTGTAAAGCATCTGCAATAAATAAATGTGCATCAATATTTACATCTTGTAAAAATGTATATTTTTTTGTAAAAATAGTACGTAAATCATCTTCATAAAATTCGTAGAAAGGAGATGTTCTATAAGCGGTTTGTAAAGATTTTAAATGATGTGTTTGCCAGTGAGCATCATTATCTACCAATAAATCTTTTGTTTTTTTTCTTTGAGAAGTACCTTTGTTTTTATCCTTTACAGGGATGTTTAATAGCTGTTTTCCGTTAGCATTAAAGATATAACATCTATTTCTATAGCTTTGTTTCTGAAAATTATCTTCCATTTCAAAAACAACAGAATCTGATTTTACAATTTCTGAATATTGAGAAATAGGAGAGAAGTAAGTTGGAATAAAAAGTGACATTATATTTTAGTTTTCAGTCTTTGTATTCAGTAGCAGTGGTTTCTAATCAATTGAAAATAGAAAATTACTACTGAATACGATTTACTATTTTTTAACCTTTTTCCCTTTGTAAAAACTATAGCCTATATATAAAGCTATTAAAGCTAAAACGTAATATCTGTAAGAAACCGGTTCTCCGTCTCCGCCAACGGTTGTAAACATTCTGTTCCAACGGATTGATTTTATTTTTTCTCCAAAAGTAGGTGCATTTGCATCCCAACTAAACCAAATCATAACCGGTTTACCTAAAACATGATCAAAAGGCACATAACCCCAATAACGGGCATCTAAAGAGTTGTGTCTGTTGTCTCCCATCAACCAGTAATAATCTTGTTTAAAAGTGTAGGAATCTGCTTTTTTACCATTGATAAAAATATTTTCTCCTACAATTTGTAAATCGTTATTTTCGTAGTTTTTAATAATTTGGGCATAATAAGGAATAGATTTAGTATCTATTTTTACTGTTGCACCAGCTTTAGGAATATAAATTGGTCCAAAATTATCTTGACTCCATTTATTTGCTTCTACATGCGGAAAAATAGAATTATCAGCACCATGGTTAACCTTTTTAACCGATACAGTTAATGGATATTTTTTAAGTTCGATAACTTCATCTTCAGTTAAATTGATGTTTATCTTGTTAGCTACATTCGTCATTTTTAAACGACTTGCTAAATCTTGCGAAACACCACCTGCAACTTCAGTATATAGAGAGTCAGAACCTATTTTAGATAAGTTTGCACCTTTTTTAAAGGCTTCTTGTACTTTAGGGTTGTTCCAATATTCATTTAAAATTTTGTAAACACCTGTTCTTTCTTTCTTGATTAAAAACTTAGGAAAGTTATTGATATCAATGGCAGATTTAGATTCGTATGTATAATAAAATTGTATTTTGGCTCTGTAAGGGAGTTTGTTTTTTTGCCCATTTATATATACATAACCATCTTTAATTTCTAAAGAATCTCCTGCAATACCTACACAACGTTTTACATAGTTGGTTTTTTTATCTACAGGTTTGTAGGTAAATTTACCAGAAGTATCTCCCCACATAGTTGCCAATGTATCTGCAGGCCAATTAAAACAAACAATATCGTTATTTTTAATTTCTTGTAAACCAGGTAAACGGGTATAAGGCAATTGTGGCTTTTTTAAATAAGATGCAGTTCCTACAATAGGTAAGGAATCATGAACCATTGGTGCAGCAATTACTGTAGACGGAACTCTAGCACCATAATGAAACTTGCTTACAAAAAGATAATCTCCTACTAATAAAGACTTCTCTAAAGAAGATGTTGGTATGGTAAAAGGTTGCATAAAATAAGTGTGTACCAAGGTTGCTGCAATAATTGCAAAGGTAATAGAGCTTACCCATTCTCCTAATTCAGAGCGTGGTTTTAAACTTCTTTCTGCATTGTATTTAGCATCTGTAGCATAGTTGATATAAAAAATATACAAACCTAATGTTAGAATTACTAAAAGAGAATCTATTTTTTTGTAAAAACCAAAAGTTCTAATAGTTTCTATCCAAATAACAGGAAACATTAACAGGTTTACAATCGGAATGAATAGTAAAATAATCCACCATTTTGGGCGTTTAATAATACTCATTAAAACAACACCGTTATAAATAGGTATTGCTGCCTCCCAAGCTTTTCTACCTGCTTTTACATACAATTTCCAAGTTCCAAGAAAATGAATTACTTGTATTACTAAAAAAAAGATAAACCATTCTGTAAATGTCATAATATTGTACTTTAATTTTCTCTAAAGAGAAGATTTTTATTTTTTATAGGACGATTAATTGCCTAATTGTTACTGTTTTTAACGGATGTTTAACACATCTTTCATAGAGAAAACCCCTTTTTTTCCAAGAATCCACTCTGCAGCAACAACAGCACCTAAAGCAAACCCTTTTCTGCTATGTGCCGTGTGTTTTATTTCTATAGAATCTACTTCAGAATCATACCAAACAGTGTGAGTTCCTGGTACATCAGGAATTCTTTTTGCCACAATAGGGATGTTTTCTTCGGATGTTTTTTCGTCTAGCTCCCAATTATTTTTAGAAGAATTTTCTATAATTCCTTCTGCCAATGTAATTGCAGTTCCACTTGGTGCGTCTAATTTTTTTGTATGATGAATTTCTTCCATAGAAATATTGTAGTCTTCTAAAGAACTCATCATCTTTGCCAATTGTTTGTTTAGCTCAAAGAAAATATTTACTCCTAAACTATAATTAGAAGCATAAATAAAGGCGCTGTTTTTTTCTTTACAAAGTGCAACAGCATCATTATATTTATCTAACCAACCTGTAGTTCCAGAAATAACAGGAACCTTATTGTTTATACAGTTTGTTATGTTGTTATAAGCAGAAGAAGGTACGCTAAAATCGATGGCAACATCTGCCAAAGTAATATCTATTACATCATCTACGTCTTTTCTAATAACTATTTCATGTCCACGAGATAAAGCAATTTTTTCAATTTCTTTACCCATTCTACCATACCCTAATAGTGCAATCTTCATTTTAAAAATTATATTTAATGGTTAGACCTACTTTTGGAGCTTCGACATATATTGGGTCGTTTAAAAAAGTAGGTTTAAATGATAAATTATCATCTGTGTTAAATTGTAGTAAATGTGCATTTACACTTGCTTCTACAATTTGTAAAACATATAAAATTACTGTTGTTAAAAGAGACATATCTCTATTTTCTCTTAATTGATCTTGTGCTCTTTCTAAAGTTTCTAAAGAAATAACCTCTTTTCCATCAACCGTAAATTCATCTACTAAGTTGTTTTTTCTTAGTTTGTATGCAGTTCTATATCTTTTGTATTCTTTGTTGTTGTCTAAATAATAATAAATACTAGTTCCCATGGCTCCCCAAACAATTGGAGCTTTCCAGTATTTTTTATTATAAACTTGTCCCATTCCAGGAAATATAGCAGAATAAAATGCTGCTTTAGATGGGGCTACAGCATCGTAAACTCCACCTTTTTCAATTTTAATATCTCCCTTAACTTTGACACCTTTTACATTAAGTGAATCTTTCTGCCCAAAAATAGTTGCAGAAAAAAAAGCAAGGAATATTATAAGTATATATTTTTTTGAAAGCACTTATTTTAATAAGTTTTTTATTCGGTTGAAATCTTCTTCAGAATGAAAAGGGATTGAAATTTTTCCTTTACCATTATTACTAACAGTAACGTCTATTTTATGGCCAAAGTATTCGCTAATATCTTTAACACTATTTTTAATGTAATTTGGTACTGCTTTTTTCTTTGGTTTAGCAACTGTACCAGATTTTAAGCTTTTTACTAAGTCTTCTGTTTGTCTTACAGACAATTTATCTCTTAATATTTTTTCGTAAATAGCTAATTGATCTTCTGTGTTTTCTACATTAATCATAGCACGACCATGCCCCATAGAAATAAAACCATCTCTCATACCTGTTTGCAAAATTGGATCTAATTTTAACAAACGTAAATAATTGGTTACTGTAGAGCGTTTTTTACCAACTCTTGTACTTAGCTCTTCTTGAGTTAGCTGAATTTCATCAATTAAACGTTGGTAAGACAAGGCAACTTCTATAGGATCTAAGTTTTTACGTTGTATGTTTTCTACCAAGGCCATTTCTAGCATTTCTTGGTCGTTGGCAAGTCTTATATATGCGGGTACTGTTGTGTTACCAATTAATTTTGATGCTCTAAAACGACGTTCACCAGAAACTAATTGAAATTTATTTTTGTCTAATTTTCTTACTGTAATTGGTTGTATAACCCCTAGTTCTTTAATAGAACTTGCTAATTCTCTTAATGATTCTTCATCAAAATAAGTTCTTGGTTGGTATGGGTTAACCTCAATTAAATCTAATTCTATTTCAATAATACTTCCAACAACTTTGTCTGCATTTTTATCTGTTGCAGAAATAACGTTAGATGATTCTTGTAACAAAGCAGATAATCCTCTTCCTAAAGCTTGTTTCTTGGTTGCTTTTGCCATTTTACGAATTCTTTTTTAATAATTCTTGTGCCAAATTTAAGTAATTTACGGCACCTTTACTTGTTGCATCGTATGCAATAATACTTTCTCCGTAACTAGGAGCTTCTCCTAAACGGGTATTTCGTCTAATAATGGTGTCAAAAACCATGCTAGAAAAATGTTTCCTAACTTCGTCTACTACTTGATTAGATAGTCGTAATCTAGAGTCGAACATGGTTAATAATAAACCTTCAATATCTAACTCAGAATTATGAATATTTTGTACACTTTTTATGGTGTTTAATAATTTACCTAATCCCTCTAAAGCAAAATATTCACATTGAATAGGAATAATTACAGAATCTGCAGCTACTAAAGAGTTTAAAGTAATTAAACCTAATGATGGAGCACAATCAATTAAAATATAATCATAATCGTCTTTTATTTCGATTAATGCTTTCTTTAACATGTATTCTCTGTCTTGCTTGTCTACCAGTTCTATTTCGATAGCCACCAAGTCTATGTGTGCAGGTATAATATCTACATTAGGAGAATCTGTTTTTACAATCGCGTCTTTAGCAGAAATCGAATGTTCTAAAACTTGATAGGTTCCTGACTCTATAGTTTCTATATCAATTCCCAAACCAGAAGAAGCGTTTGCTTGTGGATCGGCATCAATTAATAAAACTTTTTTCTCCAAAACACCCAAAGAAGCAGCTAAATTGATGCTTGTTGTTGTTTTACCAACTCCTCCTTTTTGATTTGCAATAGCAATTATTTTACCCATTATAAAAGTTTTCTTTAGAAAAAGTAAAATTACGTTTTTTTATGTTTTTAGAAAGTGAAAGATGTTAACAAAAAGGTAAAAATGTAAATTACAGTATTTCAAGTGTTTAAGTTTGTTTTTTTTAAGCTTTTAAACAAATTTAAATAAAAAAAACCGAAGGTCTACTTCGGTTTTAAACATGCTGTAATCTTTTATTTTTTTGGTATGTTCTTTAGAATTTCTATTAAAAATTTCCAGAATTTTTGTGTTGATGAAATACTTGCTCTTTCATCTGGAGAATGTGCTCCTCTTATTGTTGGTCCAAAAGAAACCATATCCATATCTGGATAATTTTGTCCTAATATTCCACATTCTAAACCAGCATGACAAGCAGCAACATGTGCTTTTTCTCCATGTAAAGTTTCATATAAATTAGAAACTACATCTAAAATAGCAGAATTTACATTTGGTTGCCATCCTGGATATTCACCGGATAAATCAACATCAAAACCAGATAATTCAAAAGCAGATTTTAAAGAATTTGCTAAATCAGATTTATTACTTTCTGATGATGAACGCGTTAAACAACCAATTTTAATATGCCCGTCTTTTACAATTACTCTCGCAATATTGTTAGACGTTTCAACCAAATTAGCAATATCTGGACTCATTCTATATACACCATTATGAGCTGCGTAAATAGATTTTAATAAACCTTCCTGTACACCTAATTCCATTACATTTTCTGGAGAAGTAGTTTCTTGAATGTCAATGTTTAAGTTAGGTTCTAATGTTAAGAACTCTTCTTTTATAATGTTAATAAGTAAGTTGGTTTCTAAAAGAAAAGCTTCTTTAGAAATAAGGTCTACAGTAACAATCGCACTACTTTCTCTAGGAATTGCGTTACGTAAACTACCTCCATTTATTTCAGAAATTTGTAAACCAAAATTGGTATAACCGTCAAATAATATGCGGTTCATAATTTTGTTTGCATTTCCTAATTCTTTTATAATGTCCATTCCAGAATGGCCTCCATTTAAACCTTTTACGGTAATTGAATATGCAACAGAATTTTTAGAAACTTCTTCTTTAGCATAAGTTCTAGTTGCTGTAACATCTACACCACCAGCACACCCCATTCCTATTTCATCATCTTCTTCTGTATCTAAGTTTAAAAGTATATCACCTTTTAAGATTTCTCCTTCTAACCCCATTGCACCTGTCATACCAGTTTCTTCATCAATGGTAAATAATGCTTCAATATTTGGGTGTTGTAAATCATCCGAAGATAAAATAGACATAATTGCTGCAACACCTAGACCGTTATCTGCGCCTAAAGTAGTTCCGTCTGCAGTAACCCAATCTCCATCAACCAACATTTTAATTCCTTCTTTGTCAAAATCAAAATTAGTGTCAGCGTTTTTTTGATGAACCATATCTAAATGACTCTGTAAAACTACTGTTTGTCTGTCTTCTAAACCTTTTGTTGCTGGTTTTGATATAATAACATTACCTACTTTATCTACAAAGGTTTCTAGATTTAATTTTTTACCAAAATCAACCATAAACTGAATTACGCGTTCTTCTTTTTTAGAAGGACGAGGAACTGCATTTAAATCTGCAAAGTGATTCCAAACAATTTTAGGTTCTAAATTTCTTACTGCTTCACTCATTTTATCTAATAATTTTATGGTATAAATTTAGTTTATTTCTATTACAATGTCTTGCGTTTCTTTTCTAACTTTTGTTAAATCTTTCATGTAACAATCATCAGCTCTAAAACCTACTGGTAATACCAATACGGATTTTAAATTTTGTGCTTCTAGCTTTAAAACTTCGTCATATTTTTCAGGAATAAAACCTTCCATTGGGCAAGCATCAATTTTTTCAACAGCACAAACAGTCATTAAGTTTCCTAGTGCTATGTATGCTTGGTTTTTATTCCACAAAGTTAATTCTTCTTGTGTTTTTCGTTCAATATCTGCCGTTAAAAAATCTTTAAAAGGTTTTATAATTGCATCTGGTGTATTTCTAATTTTCTTTAACAAACTAAAGTACTTTTCTACTTCGGTATTTGTGTAATTAATAGGAATACAAATTACCAAAACATGAGATGCTTCTAGTATTTGGTTTTGGTTCCAGGAATGAGTTACTAGCTCTTTCTGAATTTCTTTGTTTTTAATTACGATGAGCTTTAAAGGTTGCAAACCGTAAGAAGTAGCGGTTAAGTTAAAGGCTTCCTTTAATGTGTTTATTTGTTTTTCTGAAAGTTGTTTTTCTGAATCAAATTTTTTAACAGCATAACGCCATTTTAAACTATCTATAATATTCATTTATCTTAATTATACTGCAAAAATAAGGCATTCTTTTAGATGAGTTATCTAAAGCGATTATAAATGTTTATAAGTGTATAAATGATTTTTTGTATATTGAAAACAAAAACTATGAATGAGGATTTTCTTCATTATGTATGGCAATATCAATTATTTTCTATTGATGATTTAAAAACAGCTACTAAAGACGCGTTATCAATTCTTAAAATTGGAATACATAATCATAATTCTGGACCCGATTTTTTAAATACCCAGTTAAAAATAGACAACCAGCTTTGGATTGGTAATGTAGAAATACATTTAAAATCGTCTGATTGGTATGTGCATCACCACGAAGTTGATGAAAATTACGATGCTGTTATTTTGCATGTTGTTTGGGAAGATGATGCAACAGTTTTTATGAAAAACAACAAACCTTTACCTGTGTTGGTTTTAAAAGATTTTGTGTTTAGTAATGCTCTAAATAATTATCGTAATTTATTTTCATCGAAACCACGTTGGATTCCTTGTGAAAAAGAAATTAATACAATTGATAACTTTACGGTTGATAATTGGAAAGAACGCTTGTTTTTTGAAAGATTAGAACGGAAATCAAATGAAATGAATCAACTTTTGGTTGAAAATAAAAATGATTATGAAGTGGTTTTGTTTCAACTATTAGCAAAGAACTTTGGATTAAAAGTAAATGGAGATGCTTTTTTGTATTTAGCAAAATCTTTTGATTTTTCTGTTTTAAGAAAGGTAAGAGATGATGAAAAACAACTTACCTCTTTATTGTTTGGACAAGCAGGTTTTTTAGAAGATGTTGTTGAGGAGGAGTATCATCAAGAATTAAAAAATGAGTACAAATATTTGCAACACAAATATCAATTAAATGCTATTTCTAAGAATCAGTTTTCTTTTTTTAGAATGCGACCACCAAATTTTCCTACCATAAGGATAGCTCAATTAATTTCTTTGTATCATCTGCATGCTAATTTGTTTTCTAAAATGATGCAAACAGAAACATTAAAAGAGTTTTATGATTTGTTTGAGGTAAGTGTAAATCCGTTTTGGAAAACACATTTTACTTTTGATAAAGTTTCTAAATCATCACCTAAAAAACTAACAAAATCGTTTGTAGATTTATTGTTGATAAACACTATTGTTCCTTTAAAATTTTTATATCAAAAAAATAGAGGAGGAGTAAGTGAAAATGACTTTTTAGATATTCTTCAAAAAATAAAAACAGAAAAAAATAGTATTATTTCTAAGTTCGATGAAATAGGAGTTAGCGTAAAAAATGCCTATGAGAGTCAGGCTTTGTTAGAGCTTAAAAATAACTATTGCGCAAAGAAACAGTGTTTACAATGCGCAATAGGAATTAAATTAGTAAGAAAATAAAGACTATTTTTTAGGATTTAAAATGTCATTTATTTTGGCATAACAATCTTTATAATGATATTTAGAAATTGTATTTATTGCTCTTTTACTTGCAATATTTACTTGATATTTTAATACTTCTAATTCCCCTCTAACAATAGATGATATATCGTTGTTTTTTGTGGTTTCATCATTTATTAAATTTTCCATTCTAGCTATAAAAACTTTCTGCAGGTTTCTTCTTTGTAAGTCTACATTTTTAGTTGAATTGGTTTCAGAGAAAATACCTTTTCTTAAATCTTTAACCATGTCTGAAGCAGCGTAAAATTCTTTTTGAATTACTTCTGCATCAATCATTCTGTTTAAAGTACGGTAATTTAAGAGTGTACCTAGAGTTCTCTCTTGGTAACGACCTAATTTATCTGTATATCCTGTTTCTTCAATCTTGTTTAAAATGTTTTTATCTAACAACCATGTTTGTGTTTTAAAAACATTTTTTTGCAACCAAGCCATTGCTTCTTTTTGCTTTGCTTTTGTAACAGGTACATAAACGTCTCCAGATTGCGATGGTTTTTTATTAAACTCATAAACACCACCTATGTTTCCGGTAACATGACCAACGTATCTGCCCCAAACACTTAATAATTCTCCGTATAGTTCATCTAAATCTTCGTAATTATTTGTTTGATTAGAGGTCCAGTTCGGGAGGTTTTTAGCAACAATTTTTAAGTTTTTTACACCATAAGTACTTGCCTTAACCTGGTCGTTTCCAATTCCTTCTGTTTGAGCAGAAGGATCAAAACGTTGTCCGCCAAATCTATAAACAGGGTTGTCTGCTTTGTCTTCAATCCATTTATCTAAAGTCTTTACTTCATCTTCTGATTTTGTTGCATTGGGTATGGTACGATATCCCCAGTTAATAGCATAATGGTCGTAAGGCCCAAGTTGTCTTATAAAACGAATATTTTTATCACCAGGTTGTGCAACATAATTGTAACGCGCATAATCCATTATGGTTGCTGCAATACCATTTTTTTGAGTGAAACTCCCAGAGCGTAAAGAATCTACAGGGTATGCGTAACTTGCAGCCATGTTATGAGGCAAGCCTAAAGCATGCCCTACTTCGTGAGAAATAACCATGCGCATCATTTGTCCAATATCTTCAGCAGGAGTGTCTAATGTTCTTGCAGATGGGTTTGCGGCTCCAGTTTCTAGTAAATATCTATTTCTGTATGAGCGTAGGTGGTTGTGGTACCAAATAATATCACTTTCTAAAATTTCTCCAGATCGAGGGTCCGAAACACTTGGTCCGGTTGCGTTTCTTGTTGTGCTAGCTACGTATCTAATAGAAGAATAACGAACATCTTCCATACTAAAATCTGGGTCTTCTTCTTTTGTTGGTGGTAATTTTGCCATAATAGCATTTTTAAAACCAGCTGTTTCAAAAACTTTAGCCCAATCATCAACACCTTGTTTGATGTATTTTCTTAGCTTTTCTGGAGTTGCAGGGTCTAAATAATATACAATTGGTTTTATAGGTTCTACCAATTCTCCACGATTGTATGCTTCCGTATCTTTAGGTTCTAGCCTCCATTTTTTAATATATCTTTTTTCATCTGCTTTTAAAGCTTCTGAACTGTAGTCTACGTTTCCGATAGAGAAATAACCAACCCTTTTATCATAGATTCTTGGCATCATTGGTTTTTCTGGTAATAAAATCATAGATTGATTGATGCGCATTGTAATAGTATTTGTGCTTGCATTACTTGGTGGTTCGTCGGCATCAAAAGTAAAGTTTTGTACAACTTCTATGTTTTTAGGAAAACTTCTTATAGAGCTTATAAAACTCCTAGAATCATCTAATCTTTTTATTTTGTATGTTTTTCTGAATCTAGAAGGTAATCCAGAAATTGCTTTTACATCAGAAGAAAAGAATTTTGTTACATCTACTAAAACAGTAGTAGAATCTGTGTTTTGTGCTTTAATATCAAAAGAATAAATAATAGGTTCTAAATTGTTAGATTTTACCGATTTATAAATTGGTAGAGAATCATTTGCAACGGCATCATAAGATTTTATTTTTAATAAAACTTTGTCTTTGTAGTGTTCCCAAACGACTACTTGTGTGTTAATTTTAGAACCGGCATTTACATAGCCACCACCTAAACCTGCAGGAATGTCTTTTAACCTGGTTACTAATAGCATTTCTTTACCTAAGTAAGATTTTGGAATTTCATAAATAAATTTTTCTTTATTGATATGAATTTTAAAAAGTCCGTCATCTGTTTTTGTGTCTTTATTTACAAAGTCAGAATATTTAGGCGTTTTACTTTTTGGGGATACTTTTGAGGTTTGATCTGTTTTTTTGTCTTTTGATTTCTTCCTTTGAGCTTCTACAGTTGTAGTTATTGAAAGGAATAAAATAAAGTAAAATAGTAAGTTTTTTTTCATAAAGAGTTTGATAAAAGGATTAAGAAGCGAAATTAGTTAAATAGCTTTTTGTATTTTCTTAAGGTTATCTTATAGTTCTGTTAAAAAAAAGTGCTCAAAATTGATGAATTTTGAGCACTGGTATTTTATTTTAAGATTAGAATTTAATATAAACTCTTATATTTATTTGGATTTGATTCGTGCATAATCTCATAAATTTTTTCAAAAATATCTTCTGCAGATGGTTTAGAAAAGTAATCTCCGTCTGTACCATAAGCAGGTCTATGTGCCTTAGATGTTAATGTAGATGGTTTGCTGTCTAAGTGTATGTATGCATTTTGTTTTTCTAAAATATTTTGCAAAATGTATGCAGAAGCTCCTCCCGGAACATCTTCATCTACTACTAATAATTTATTTGTTTTTGCAACACTTTTTACACAGTCATTATTTAAATCGAAAGGTAGTAAGCTTTGTGCGTCTATAATTTCAATATCAATGTCTACTTGTTGTAGTTCTTTTGCGGCTTCCTCAACAATTCTTAAGGTAGAACCATAAGAAACCACAGTAATATCTGTCCCTTCTTTAACAGTTTCTACAACTCCAATTGGTGTTTTGTATTCTCCTAAATTTATAGGTAATTCTTCTTTTAATCGATACCCGTTTAAGCATTCTATAACTAATGCAGGTTCATCTCCTTCTAGTAAAGTGTTGTAAAAACCAGCTGCTTTGGTCATGTTTCTAGGTACTAAAACATGAATTCCTCTAACGTTATTTATAATTCCTCCCATAGGAGAACCAGCGTGCCAAATACCTTCTAGTCTATGGCCACGTGTTCTAATAATTAAAGGTGCTTTTTGTTTACCAAAAGATCTATAATGCAGTGTTGCTAAATCATCACTCATTATTTGTAACGCGTAAAGCAAATAGTCTAAATATTGTATTTCTGCAATAGGTCTTAAGCCACGCATTGCTAGTCCTATACCTTGACCAATAATAGTTGCTTCTCTAATACCTGTATCTGCAACTCTTATTTCTCCATATTTTTCTTGAAGACCTTCTAAACCTTGATTTACGTCTCCAATAAAACCAGCATCTTCACCAAAAATTACTACTTCAGGATGCTTTTTTAGGATGGCATCAAAATTATCTCTCATAATAATTCTAGCATCAACTAACGTTTTGTTTTTAGCGTAAATTGGGCTTTTTTCGGAAACAGCTACAGCGTTAAAATCAGATTCACTGTTTAAGTGTGTAGAAAATTTTTCTGTAGCAGCTTCAATTGAATTTTTTATAAAATTTTGAAGTAATATTTTTTCAGCAAAACTTTCATCTTTTATGTAACGAAGCGTTTTTCTTGCGGCAGATAAAATGTCTTTTCTACTTGGTTCTACAATAGCAATTAAATCATTTTTATACTTATTAATAAAACTGCTATTTTTACTTTTACTAGCCACTTTTTCTAATAATTGGCAAGCAGTATTTACTTCTGATTTTATTTCGTTAATAAAAGCGTTCCAAGCATTTCTTTTAGCGCTTACAACTTCTTTTTTTGCTTCTTTTTCTAAGATGATAATTTCTTCTTCCGATTCTACAAAACGTAAAATTTCTCCATCTTCCGTTTCTAGTTCAAAATCTAAAATCCAGTTTCGCATTTTAGTAATGCAATCGTGTTCTTTTTCCCAATTTAATCGGTCTTTACTTTTATATCTTTCATGAGATCCAGAAGTAGAGTGTCCTTGTGGTTGTGTTAATTCTTTTACGTGTACTAAAACCGGTACGTGTTCTTCTCTTGCAATTTTTGCAGCTTTGTTGTAAATATCTACTAGTTGAACATAGTCCCAACCGTTTACAACAAAAATTTCATATCCATTTTTTTTATGATCTCTTTCAAAACCCTTTAACACTTCAGAGATGCTTTCTTTGGTTGTTTGATGTTTGGCGTGTACAGAAATTCCGTATTCATCATCCCAAACACTCATTAACATAGGTACTTGTAAAACTCCAGCAGCATTTATCGTTTCAAAAAATAAACCTTCACTGGTACTTGCATTTCCAATAGTTCCCCAGGCAACTTCATTTCCGTTGATAGAAAAATTAGATTTATGTTGTACACTTTTTTCGGTTCTGTATATTTTAGAGGCTTGTGCTAAACCTAATAAACGTGGCATTTGACCAGCGGTAGGAGAGATGTCTGCACTAGAATTGTACTGTTTTGTTAAATCTTTCCAGCTACCATCTTCATGCAAACTATGTGTAGCAAAGTGCCCACCCATTTGTCTTCCGGCAGACATCGGGTCTGCTTTAATATCTGTATGTGCATACAAACCTGCAAAAAACTGTTGTGCAGTTAGCTCACCAATAGCCATCATAAAAGTTTGATCTCTGTAATAACCAGATCTAAAATCGCCTAGTTTAAAAGCTTTGGCCATTGCTAATTGTGGTACTTCTTTACCATCACCAAAAATACCAAACTTTGCCTTTCCTGTTAAAACCTCTCTACGGCCTAATAAACTACATTCTCTACTAATTTTAGCTATTCTGTAGTCGTTTAAAACTTCTGTTTTAAAGTCCTCAAAAGAAAGTTTTTGTTTATTCTCTATATGTGTATCTTGCAGCATTTATGTGAGATTTTTAAAGTACTACAAAGATAGTTTTTTTAGTTGATATCTAAAAATTTATATATTTGTTAAGAATATGGTAATTTTTTTGCTGATTTTTAGTTTTTTTTGAATTTTATTTAATAAAAAAGAGATATTGTTTTCACAATACCTCTTTTTTTTGCTTATAATGTTATTGGATTAGAATAATCTGTCGCATAGGTCAGAAGGAATTTCATAACTGTCATTTATATATTCCGTTTTATCAAAAGAAATATTTTGGTAAAAGTATTGTCCATTAAAATAGGTTCTAAATTCATACTCTTTATTTAAATTAATGTTTCTTATAGTAATTTTACCATCATAAACATATCCTAAATAGCTCCAATATGTACGCCCATAATAATTTGTCTTTTTCATATAAAGAGGAATGGTTGGTGCTATAATTTTACGATTACATTTACCTTGATAATTAACATTAACATTAACAGGTAGTGGAGGAAGTTTTGATACAATATTGGAAACATCTACATCTACAGAGCCTACATTACAAAGATTGACGGCTTCTGATCTAAATAATATTTCACCTTTGTCATACCTGTTAGATCCGCTATAAACAATTAATTGAACCTTTCTATTAACAGGTGCATTATTTATTTCAAATGTTTGACCATCATACCAAGAAAATGTTTTTCCTGAATAAGGAGATATAGGTTGGTTTCCGTTTTCATAGAAGAAGTCGCTAAATAACCTATATCCATTTGAGTTGTTTACTCCACTCATAGAAATATTTATTTTAGCTACTCCCGATGGGGAATAACTAGAACATCTTGTTCCTTTGTAATCTAAATTGTACCAAGATAAATGTGTTGTTGTGTATTCTATTATTAAATTATTATTATCAACCTTTACAACACCGTCTTTATGGAAATCCCACTTACCGTCATCTTTACTATAGGACCAAATAGGAATGGTGTCACCTTTTTTAATTTTAATACCTGTGTCTGGGTTAATGAAATTTGCATCTATTTTCATTTTAATGCTTATTGGTTTAGAAAAGTTTTTAACTTCTTTATTACCTATTGTCATATTAATAGAAGCAAAACCAGCCGTAATAAAATAGGCATTATTTAAAATATCTCCATTTTCGTCTGTGATTTCTGCTGGCATAAATCCTCCTGGAAAAGAATCTAAAGATTCAGAGTTGGCGCTATTGAAATGAACTAATTCACTTTCAATTTCTGTTCCCGAAATATCGTTGCCATTTTCGTCTTTAAAAATAGTTCCAGATTTTATGGTTATTTCTGTATTGGTTCCGGCTTTTAATCCAGAAGTTTCAAAAATAAAATCTTTGGTTAAGGTGTTGTTGGTTAGTGTTTCAGTTGTTTTTTTGTAATCTATTCCTTGAGCTGTATTTAGTTTGTTTACTACGTTAGCGCTAATTGAAGCAATAGAATCTGTTGGCGATAATACTATAGGAATTGTAGTTGTTAAGTATTGGTCTCCAGTAATTTTTACTAAAAATTCTACAGTTTCGTTACTTGGGTTTTTATTGGGGTTAACGGCTAGAGCAATTGTTCCTCCAACAACTTTTGCTGAATTAACATTGTTTCCGGCATCTGTAACAATTTTGTCGGCATCTTTACCGATAACTTCTACTTGTAAGATATTATCACCTTCTAAGTTTAATTGGTTTACAGGGTCAAATACTTCAATAACAATTTGTTGCTTAAATATAGAGCTTTTAACAATGATGTCAATATCTTCCGTAATTTCATCAATTCCTTTACAAGACATAAGTGTCGCAAAAGATATTGCTAGACAAGTTATTATAGTGGTTACTATTTTCTTTGTTTTCATAGTGTTTAATTTTAAAATTTATAAGCAAGTCGTATTTGTATTCGAGGTATCATTTTAAATTCATCTAGAGCTTCTTGAAGATTCTCTTTTTGGGAAGTAGTAGATTCTAGTAAATTAGTTGCTGTTAAGTCTACTTTAGGAGATGAAGAAAAGTATGAGCCAAATTCTATACCAATTCCAAGCTTTTTTTTAGGAATTGCTCTACCAAACCCAAAACCAAGGTAAGGTGCAACACCAGACCAATTGATATCTGTTATAATTTCTCCGGCATCTTTGTTAATAATTATTACATCTCCAAAAACAATGTCTTCATTATAAGTTACCACTCCATTAATGTTTACTTTGTTAAGTATACCTATGCCGGCTGTAAGTTTAAAAGAAGAGTTCTTAAACGGAAGATATTCGATTCCAAGATCAATAATAGATACCTCTAAATTTGCTAAGATGTCAACTAAATCATCTTTAACTTTTACATCTTCCTGTTCGTAATCTTCAATTTTAAGTGAGTGCCAAACTACTTTAGCATTTAGTTTAGGTGTTAATTTCCGCGCGTACTCCAAACCTAGTCCTGGAGATCCAAAAGAAACTGCAAAAGCATTTTTTTGTTGATTTTCTTGTGCTTGTCCTAAGAGGCATAGACAAAGAAAAGAGGTTAATAAAAGTTGTTTTTTTTTCTTTTTCATAAATTTAAAATTTTGGTTATTTAAGTTTCAAATTTATGTGAAAAAGGAATAGTCAATATACCTAATTATAGGTATATTGACTATTTTAAACAGTTTTGTGAATTTTATAAAAAACCTCTCTTAAAAAAATTATAAATAGATTTTATATCCGCAGATAAAGAGAATCTGATTTTTTCTGGATAAGCGGCTTTAGATACCTCCCAACCATTGTTAGAATAAAAAGGAAAGTAGATTTCGAATATTTCATGTACAAAGTTAAAACGAACTCCGTTTTCGTAAGCAAAATACAGTGGTTGTTTTTTATTTTTTAAGAAAGCAACATCGTTATAAATTTCTAACCAACGCCATATGCCAATGCTAGAGTTGTTAGAAACCATAAACTGATTTGCAAACCTTGTTGGAAGCACAGATTTAAAACCTCCTTCGGTGATAATGTATTGTTGGCTAAAAAAACCAGAGCTTTCAGATCTACCTAAATAGTTTAATTGAAATAGATAATCATTACTTCTGTCTAAACCAAAACTAAAATAATTTCCCTCGGTTTTATTGTTGAAAAAAACACCTGCAAAAAGTCTAAAATCTAATTGAGTGTCTGTTGATGTTAAGGTTCTAAATCTTAGATCTAATGCTGCTTTAGAAAAGTTTTTAGCAAATTCGGTACTAAAACTATATCTAAATTCTTTAATAATGTCTGGGTTAGAGTAATTGTAACTTAGGCTTAAAACACTATAACTATCTTGGTCTGTTTTTGTGGCATCTGGAGCAATTTCTTTTTCGATATGAATTAATTTTGCTCTAAGAGATTCTGAGGTTGCATCTCTTAGGGTTTTTCTTTTAAAAAAAATGTTTACATAAGGTATAAGAGAGTTGTAAGATAAGTTTGGTGCGTAATCCGAGGTGCCACCAGCAAACCCGTAAGAAACTTTATAGATTTTTGTTTTTTCAAAAAACTGATTATACAATAAAGAGAAACTTCCGATAACGGTATTACTTTTTGTAGCGTAATAAGGAGCAACTTTAAATTCGAAGTTTCTTTTTATGAGTGGTTTGTTGTGTAGTTTTACGCCAAGAATTAAACCGTTGTAAAAATTATAGTTTGCATCTGGTTGATAAAAAATTTGATTGTAGTCTGGACTGCTTATATCTTTTAGAAATGAAACTTTAACAGGTTTGTTAAAAATCTTTTTGTTAATTGTTTTCCAGTTGTTTAACGTATTTAATTCTGGATATAAGTTTTCGTAATTTAAAACAAAAGTGTCATAATTACCTTTTTTAAACTTTACAGTTTTAGAACTATCTATGTCAGAAATCCATTTTTTAATTTTAATGTCTTTGCCTTTTAGTGCATAAATAGCCAATGGTGTAGTTATATTTCTTTTGTTTTTTATGGTAACAGAAATACTATCTTCTTCAATGTTGATGTCTTCTATTTTATGGTCTATCTTTTTATTTGTTTTTACAAAATCATTAAAAAACCAATCTAAATTTTTAGTTGTTTTAGAAGAGAGTAATTGATTAAATGTGTCACTTGAAATAATTTTTAATTGATTTTTTTGATAGAATTCCTGAATTGTTTGGTTTAGAATACTATCACCTAAATACCCTTTTAAGAAACGAAAACCCAAACCAGCTTTGTATTTGCTAACAATTCGTCTATTAAAGTTAGAAAGAGAATCTGCAGAGGTGTTTAATGCTTGATCTAAAAATTTACGTGCTGTAAATTGATATACAAAAGGGTATTTATCATTAAAATTTAACTTAGAAACATTAAATCGTTTTAAAAACCAAGAATCAGAGGCGTTGCCTAAAAGTTTAATTTCTGGATAAAATTGTTCTACATATTCTATCATTAAATAGTTTTGTATTCCATCGATTAACCAATAATCTTTTCTCTTATTTAAAAGGAGTGTGTTTTCTATGTACCTTTTTGTTAGCGCTTTAAACATAGTCATATCCCATTTAAAAGTATCAGAAAATGGGCGTAAAAAATTTGGTAACTGATTTAAACCATAGATTCTATTTTTACTTTGGGTAGCTTTATCAATATAAATTTCTTTATGTGGGTATTTTCCTAAATATTTTTGAATAAAAAGTAACTCTCTATTTAAGATGCTTGTTGTTAAATTGTAATCTAATTCTTTTGAAAAAACATCTGTATGTATGGTAACAGATTTTGTTTTGTAGGTTTTTAGTTGTTTGGTTTTGTTAATGCCAAGAATTACATCCGTTTTATTTTTTCCAACTAAATAGTAATTATTAATGTTTTCTTTTGCAATTTTATATTGATACAAATTAGATTCTACAACAAAATCTTTTGGTACATCTATTTCAATTTTAAAATCAGTGCCTTTTTCATATAAATCATCTAAGTTTAGATTGCTCATAAGTTGCCAACCCTTATTGTAAATAGCGGGTGTTAGGTACCAGTTTCTAAGTTGATAACCTGTTTTTGTTTTGCCGTATTTAGTAAAACGATCGCTTGGTATTTTTACAATATAGGTAGCAGATATTGTAATTTTTGAATTTGGGTATAAAGGTCTGTCTAGATCTATTTCTATAATGTCTGATTGTTTATCTACCTCTTTAAAATAAACATTTTCAAAATCTACAGAAATGCTTTTTATGGTTGATGAACCAAGTTCTTTTTCTTTAGCAAAGTATAAATCTTTTCTAAAGTCTTTTATAAACCTTTTAGATAAAGGTGTTTTTCTATCTCTGTAGCTATTTGCCCAATTATGAAGATAAATACTAGTTAAAATTGAGTCTGAGGTATTGTAAAAAACAATTTCTTGTTGAATTTTTAATTCGTCTTTTTCTACATCTAGTTTAGATTTTATGTTGATTGAATTCTGTTGAGAAAACAAAAAAGGAGATGCTAGAAAGCAAAGAAGTAGTATGTAGTAACTTTTTTTCAATTAAATCTTAATGATTATTTAGTGTTTTTCTTGCTGTTGTATTTGTAATTAAGATTTTTAAAAAAACAAAAAAATGTATTTTGTCTATTCTATCTTTTTTAAATAGGCAAAATACATTAAAAATATAGGTTTTTCTAATTTCTTAGAAATTTGGTTTAAATTGGTATTTGTCGTAGAAGTTATCTAAGTGTTCTATTGCTTCTTCTGCAGTATCTACAAGTCTAAATAAGTTTAAGTCCTTTTCACTAATGTTTCCTTCTTCTAAAAGTGTGTTTTTTATCCAATCGAATAAACCACCCCAGAATTTTTTATCAACTAAAATAATTGGAAAACGACCTATTTTATGCGTTTGAATTAAAGTAATTGCTTCAAAAAGTTCATCCATAGTACCAAAACCACCTGGCATTACAACAAAACCTTGAGAGTATTTTACAAACATTACTTTACGTACAAAAAAGTAGTCAAAATCTAAACTTTTTCCTGGGTCAATCCAAGGGTTGTCATGTTGTTCAAAAGGGAGTTCTATGTTTAATCCAACAGAACTTCCTTTTCCTCTATGAGCTCCTTTGTTTCCTGCTTCCATAATTCCTGGTCCACCACCAGTTATTACACCGTAGCCATGTTGTGTAAGCTGGAATGCAATTTCTTCTGCTAAAATGTAATGTGGGTTATCTGGTTTTGTTCTTGCAGACCCAAAAATAGATACAGAAGGGCCAACTTTACTTAGTTTTTCATACCCATCTACAAATTCTGCCATTATTTTAAAAATAGCCCAAGAATCGTTTGTTTTTATTTCATTCCAAGTTTTTGGTTTTAATTTTTCTTTTATTTTTCTATCATCACTTGTCATATATCTGTAATTTTTTATTTTTATTTAATTGCTTGTAAAAAAGAAAGCTTGCTAAAATACTTCTTTTTCTACATTTCGAATGCTTGCAATGTGATAATTTTAACTTAATTCTTTTTTTAAAAACTTAGCGGTATAACTTGTTTTATGTTGTGCAACTTCTTCTGGAGTTCCTGTACATAAAATTTTACCACCTTTTTTACCGCCTTCCATACCAACATCAATAATATAATCGGCTAATTTTACAACATCTAAATTATGCTCAATAATTAATACTGTATTTCCTTTGTCTGCTAGTTTATTTAGTACATCCATTAAAACTCTAATGTCTTCAAAATGAAGTCCGGTGGTAGGTTCATCTAAAATGTAAAAGGTATTACCGGTATCTCTTTTAGATAATTCTGATGCTAATTTTATACGTTGAGCTTCACCACCCGAAAGTGTTGTAGATTGTTGCCCAAGTGTTATGTAGCCTAAACCAACATCTTTTATTGTTTTTAATTTTCTGTGAATTTTAGGAATATTCTCAAAGAAATTCGTGGCATCTTCAATAGTCATATCTAAAATATCAGAAATTGATTTCCCTTTGTAACGAATCTCTAAAGTTTCTCTATTAAAGCGTTTTCCTTGGCAGGTTTCGCATTCTACTTGTACATCAGGTAAAAAGTTCATTTCTATAACACGCACTCCACCACCTTGGCAAGTCTCGCAACGACCGCCTTTTACATTAAAAGAAAATCGACCAGGTTTGTATCCACGAATTGCAGCTTCTGGAGTTTTTGCAAATAAGCTTCTAATTTCACCAAAAGTACCTGTGTAAGTTGCTGGGTTAGAACGAGGGGTTCTTCCAATGGGTGATTGATCAATATCAATTACCTTATCTACATGCTCTAAACCTTCAATTTTTTTATAAGGCATTGGTTTTTTTACACCTCTATATATATGTGCGTTTAATATTGGGTAAAGAGTTTCGTTTATTAAGGTAGATTTTCCACTGCCCGAAACTCCGGTAACACAAATCATTTTTCCGAGAGGAAATTCTACAGAAACATTTTTTAAATTATTTCCGGTGGCTCCTTTTAGTTTGATAAATTTTCCATTTCCTTCTCTACGTACTTTAGGAACCGAAATTTCTTTTCTTCCGGTTAGGTAATCTGCAGTTAAAGTATTTTGTTTTTTTAATTCTTCAAAAGTTCCAGAACTTACTATTTCTCCTCCATGTCTACCAGCTCCAGGGCCAATATCAAAAACAAAATCGGCATGTTCCATCATGTCCTTATCGTGTTCTACAACTAAAACAGAATTTCCAATATCTCTTAATTTAACTAAAGAATCAATTAATTTTTGATTGTCTCGTTGATGTAATCCAATACTTGGTTCATCTAAAATATAAAGTACACCAACTAATTGCGATCCAATTTGAGTTGCCAAACGAATTCTTTGTGCTTCTCCACCAGAAAGTGATTTTGATGTTCTGTCTAATGTTAAATAATCTAAACCGACATCTAATAAAAACTGAATTCGAGTTCTAATCTCTTTTAAGATTTCAGCGGCAATTATGAGTTGCTTTTTTGATAACTCTTTTTCTATATTTTTAAACCATTTAGCCAATTCAGAAGCATCCATTTGGGCTAAATCACTAATGTTTTTATTTGTAATTTTAAAATGAAGAGCTTCTTTTTTTAATCTTTTGCCACCGCAAGTAGTACAAGAAACTTCATCCATAAAACCTTTTGCCCAACGTTTTATGGTTGTGCTTTCTGCATTGGCATATTGATTTTCTATAAAAGAAATAATTCCTTCAAAATCAATTTTATAATTTCTTGTAACGCC
Source organism: Polaribacter butkevichii (assembly GCF_038024105.1). Taxonomy (NCBI): domain Bacteria; kingdom Pseudomonadati; phylum Bacteroidota; class Flavobacteriia; order Flavobacteriales; family Flavobacteriaceae; genus Polaribacter; species Polaribacter butkevichii. The sequence goes on along the minus strand of NZ_CP150661.1, from coordinate 1,608,181 downwards.
AACGGTTTTAGATTCAATTTCAAAAGATTCATTTCCGCCATTCAGAATAATATCTAAAGCTTCTTTAGGGATGTTTTTTATAGGGTCTGTTAATTTGAATTTATAGCGTTCGGCAATATTTTCTAACTGTTTAAAAATCCAGCTATTTTTTTGTTCTCCTAACGGGATAATTCCTCCGTTTTGTATGGAAATAGTGGTGTCTGGAATTACTTTTTCTAGGTTAATAACATTAGTAATTCCTAAGCCATTACATTTATCGCAAGCGCCTTTTGGCGAGTTAAAAGAAAAGGTATTTGGTTCTGGATTCGGATAGGCTATTCCGGTTGTAGGACACATTAATTCTCTACTAAAATAACGAGGTTCATTGTCATCAATATCAATAACCATCATAATGTTATTTCCAGAATACAATGCTGTTTTTATAGTTTCTTCTAAACGTTTTTCTGCAGATTCATTAATAAGAAGCCTATCTATTACAACTTCAATATCATGCGTTTTATACCTGTCTAAACGCATTCCTTTTTCAATCTCTTTTATTTCTCCATCTACACGAACACGTAAAAAACCTTGTTTAGAAATTTGTTCAAAAAGTTCGCGATAATGTCCTTTTCTAGATTTAATTAAGGGGGCTAAAATGGCTATTTTTTTATCAGCAAAATCAGATAAAATAAGCTGTTTTATTTGCTCATCAGAATAACTTACCATTTTTTCTCCTGTATTATAAGAGTAAGCATCAGCGGCTCTTGCAAATAATAATCTTAAAAAATCGTAAATTTCTGTTATGGTACCTACTGTAGATCGAGGGCTTTTATTAGTTGTTTTCTGTTCTATAGAAATTACAGGCGAAAGGCCATCTATTTTATCAACATCAGGTCGCTCTAGTCCACCTAAAAACTGACGCGCATAGGCAGAAAAAGTTTCAATATAACGTCTTTGTCCTTCTGCATAAATGGTGTCAAAAGCTAAAGAAGATTTTCCGCTTCCGCTTAAACCAGTGATTACAACTAGTTTTTCGCGAGGAATTTTTACATCAATATTTTTTAAGTTATGAGCTCTAGCTCCGTACACTTCTATATATTCTTGGTCTTTCAAATGAGATGTTTTTTTTGGAAAAAAGCAAAGTTAAAGAAACCAATTTTAATTTAAGGACGATTGTATAATGCTTTTAGTATTAAACTTTTTATAAAAATAAGGTTTCCTTAAAAGTGAGAATTAAAAAATGTTGTTATCAAACCATAAAATAGTATCTTGCATCTAATTATTACAATATAAATGATAGATAATATTAGACATTTTTTTGAGAGAAATGGGTTTCATGTTTCTTCGAGATTAGCTGATAGAATAGGAATGAGGGCTTTAAATGTGCGTTTGTTTTTTATTTATGTTACTTTTTTTACAGTAGGCCTGTCTTTTGGATTTTATTTAACATTGGCTTTTTTATTAAAATTAAAAGATATGGTGTATACCAAAAGAAGTTCTGTTTTTGACTTATAATATATGAAGATAAATGTATTAGAATCTAAAATAAATAAAACGTTATTATTAGTTGTTACTATTTTATCGATTGGTACAATAGGGTATATGGGGCTTTCTCATTATTCTTTTATAGATGCCTTGTATATGACCGTAATTACGGTAACCACCGTTGGTTTTGGTGAGTTAAGACCTTTTTCTCCAGAAGAAAAAGTTTTTACAATTTTTTTAATTTTAACCAGTATTACTGTTTTTGGGTATGCAATTTCGGCCTTCTCAGAGTATTTAGTTAGCGGTAAATTATTTGAACATTTTAAGCACAAAAAAGTGGAGAAAAAAATAGCCAATTTAAAAGGACATACCATTGTTTGCGGATATGGAAGAAATGGGAAGCAAGCAATTTTAAAATTAAAAAATTATAACAAAGACTTTGTTGTTGTTGAGAAAAATAAGGAAAGAACAGAAATTTTAGATGCCGCAGAGGTTTTAAATATTAATGGAGATGCTACTTTAGATGAAACCTTATTAAAGGCAGGTATAGAAAGTGCGGCTTTTTTAATTACTGCACTACCATCTGATGCTAATAATTTATTTGTGGTTTTAACAGCAAGTCAATTAAATAAAGACTGTAAGGTGATAAGTAGAGCTTCTAATGAATCTTCTTATAGTAAATTAAAAATAGCTGGTGCAAGTAATGTAATTATGCCAGATAAGTTAGGAGGAGATCATATGGCTTCTTTGGTAACTACACCAGATGTTATAGAGTTTGTAGATAGGTTAACAATAGAAGGAGAAACAACAGCAAATTTAGAGGAAGTAGCGGTAGATGATTTGCCAAAAAAATATATTAATAAAACACTCTTGCATTTAGATTTAAGAAGGCAAACAGGCTGTACCGTTATTGGTTTTATTGGACCTAATAAAGAATATATTATAAATCCTGAAGCAGATTGTAAATTAATTGAAGGATCACATTTAATAGTTTTAGGTAGGCCAAAGCAAATTATAAAATTAAGAGAATTATTTTAAGATTACAAAAACCAATGTGGCAAGCATTGGCTTTTTTATGCAATGATATTTTTGATAAAATATATGTTTAAGATCAACAGTATTATAAAATATAAAACAAAGAATCTATTTATTTATGAATAAAGTAGTGATTACAGGGAGTAACGGATTGTTAGGGCAGTCTTTATTAAGTTTATTACTTAAAGAAAAAGAAACGTATCAAGTTTTTGGTTTTTCTAGAGGAGAAAATAGAAGTGGTAGAACTGATTTTTCTTATGTTTCTATAGATATCACAGAAGAAGATCAACTTAAAAAAGCATTGCTAGAGATTCAGCCAGATTTTATTATTAATACGGCAGCAATGACGCAGGTTGATGATTGTGAAAACCAAAAAGAGGCTTGTGATTTATTAAATATAACTGTGGTTAAATGGTTGTCTGAAGTTTCAGAGAAATTAAATGCTCATTTAATTCATATTTCTACAGATTTTATTTTTGATGGAATAAAAGGGAATTATAAAGAAACAGATACACCAAACCCTTTAAGTTATTATGGATTATCAAAATTGAAATCAGAAGAACTTTTATTAAAAACAAAAATAGATTATACCGTTTTAAGAACCATTTTGGTATACGGAAAAGTTTTTGATATGAGTAGAAGTAATATTGTACTTTGGGTAAAAAGTATGTTAGAACAAGGTAAGGAAATTACTATTGTAGACGATCAATTTAGAACACCAACTTATGTAGGTGACTTAGCTTTAGCGTGTAAATTGTCTATGGATAAAAAGGCAACCGGTATTTTTAACATCTCATCAAACCAATTATTAAGTGTTTATGAGATAGCGCAAGAAATTGCAGATACTTTTAATCTAGATAAAAATTTAATAAAACCAATATCAACATCTACCTTAAATCAAACTGCTCCAAGACCTGCAAAAACAGGTTTCGATTTATCAAAAACAAATAAAGTATTAGAGTTTTATCCGAAATCTTTTAAAGAAGATTTACGGAAATTTAAGGATATCATAATGTAAAAATCACATTTAACGATTAAAAGTTGTCAAAAGAGCAATTTTTTAGGATATTGCAGCGTATTAATTGAAAAACTAACAATAGAAAATTATGAATAAAAAACTCCTTTCGTTGCTTTTATTAGCAATACCAATGTTAACATCTGCTCAAGAAAAAGGTCTAGATCAACAAATTGATGAAGCATTTGGTAATGCAACAGGCTGGTTTGTTAATTTCATTTTTTATCAAATTCCATTTACAGATAATGTAAGTATTTACTGGGTATTATTTCCGCTAATTTTAGGAGCCTTATATTTTACTGTTTATTTTAATTTTATAAATTTTAAAGGCTTTTTTACCTCTATAAATATTGTTAGAGGAGAGTATGATGACTTAGAAGACAGGGTAGATCATAATGTAGAAATTGCTAAATCTCAATTTACAGATGAAGAAGATAATCCAGATACGATAAGAATAGAAGGGCATTCAGGTGAGGTTTCTCATTTTCAGGCATTAACAGCAGCCTTATCTGCAACAGTAGGTTTAGGTAATATTGCAGGTGTTGCAATTGCGGTTTCTATTGGTGGTGCGGGTGCTACTTTTTGGATGATTGTTGCAGGTTTTTTAGGGATGTCGTCTAAGTTTGTAGAATGTACACTAGGTGTAAAATATAGAGATATTGAGGAGGACGGAACTGTTTATGGTGGGCCTATGTATTATTTAACTAAAGGGATGAAAAATAAAACTTTAGGAAAAATATTAGCAACCTTGTTTGCCATTTTTGTAATTGGTGGTTCTTTTGGAGGAGGAAACATGTTTCAAGTAAATCAAGCGTTTCAATTAGTACAAAACATTACAGGTGGTTCAGAATCATTTTTAGTAGGTAAAGGTTGGTTGTTTGGATTGGTAATGGCAATTCTTGTAGGAATTGTAATTATTGGAGGAATTAAAAAAATAGCAAAAGTAACCGATAAAATTGTTCCTTTTATGGTAGCAATCTATGTAGCGGCCTCTTTATTTGTGATTTTTGTTAATTATGATATGATTGGAGATGCTTTTTCTCAAATATTTTACGGAGCTTTTAGTCCAGAAGGAGTTGCTGGTGGGGCAGTTGGAGTTTTAGTACAAGGATTTAGAAGAGCTGCTTTTTCTAATGAAGCAGGTATTGGTTCTGCATCTATTGCACACTCAGCAGTAAAAACAAAATACGCAGCAAGTGAAGGTATGGTTGCTTTATTAGAGCCATTTATAGATACGGTTGTAGTTTGTACTATGACAGCTTTAGTGTTGATTATAACAGGTAACGTAGCAGCAGAAAATGCTTCTTTAAACGATGCACAAGCAATTTTATTAACATCAGGTGCTTTTGAATCTGCAATTTCTTGGTTTCCTTATGTATTAACGGTTGCAGTAGTATTATTTGCTTTTAGTTCTATGATTTCTTGGTCTTACTACGGTTTTCAAGGTTGGGTGTTTTTATTCGGAAGATCTAAAAAAATGGAGTATACCTATAAAATTATCTTTTGTATTTTTGTTGTAGTGGGTGCTGCAGCAAGTTTAGGATCTGTAATTGGGTTCTCAGATGCAATGGTATTTGCAATGATGGTGCCTAATATGATTGGTTTAATTATTCTTGCGCCTAAGGTAAAAGGAGAGTTAAATAAATATATGGATGCTATAAAATCTAGAAAAGCATAATAAACTTTTATGAAAATATTTAAATCCCATTTCTGGTACAACAAAAGCCAAAGAAATGGGGTTTTCTTTTTAGCAATATGTATTATTGTTTTACAGTTAATAATTTTTTTTGGAGATTTCTCAGTAAAAGACAAAATAGATTTAAATTCTTCTCAAGTTTTGTCGTTTCATCAACAAATAGATAGTCTTAGGGCTGTTGAAATAGAAAACAGAAAACCAAAAATTTATCCTTTTAATCCTAATTATATTACCGATTATAAAGGAGAGCAATTGGGCATGTCTATCGATGAAATAGATAGGTTGCTTAGATTTAGAAAAACAAATCAATTTGTCAATTCTAACCAAGAGTTTCAAAAAATAACCAAAGTTTCAGATTCCTTATTAAATAAAATATCTCCTTATTTTAAATTTCCAGATTGGGTTGTAAAACAAAACTCAAATTTGTCATTGCAAAGAACAAAGCAAGCTTATTACAAAAAGGAGGTAAAGGAAGTTTCAACTACAGATATCAATAAAGCCACAGCAGAAGATTTTAAAACCATTAGTGGTATTGGTGCAGCTTTTTCAGAACGTATTATAAAGTACCGCAACAAATTACAAGGTTTTTCTTTAAATGCGCAATTATATGAAGTTTGGGGGTTAGAAAAAGAAGTGGCGGAAAAAGTGTTATCAACGTTTAAAATAATTGATAAGCCAGTCATAAAAAAAATAAATGTAAACACAGTCACCTTCAAAGTGTTATTAAAGAATCCATATATAGATTATCAGCTTTGTAAAAAGATTTTTGAATACAGAGATGAAGTCGCTGAACTTCAAGATATTTCAGAATTAAAAAATATCAAAGATTTTCCTTTAGAAAAGTATGATAGAATAGTGTTATATTTGATGGCTGAATAACAACAACAAACACATTTATTGGCTTATGAACAGTATGTATTTTACTGAAGAGCACGAAGCGTTTCGTGCAAGTTTTAAAGAGTTTTTGAAAAAAGAAGTAGTTCCTCATGTCGATAAATGGGAAAAAGAAGGTAGTATAGAACGTTTTATCTGGAAAAAATTCGGAGAAATGGGCTATTTCGGTTTAAACACACCAGAAGAACATGGTGGTTTAAATTTAGATTTATTTTATACAATTATCTTTTTAGAAGAATTACAGAAAGTTAATTCAGGTGGTTTTGCAGCAGCAATGTGGGCACATGCATATTTAGCAATGACACATTTAACAAAAGAAGGTGATGATTTTATCAAAAATAAATATTTAACACCAAGTGTAGAGGGTGATATGATTGGCTGTTTGTGTATTACAGAGCCTTTTGGAGGATCAGATGTTGCAGGTTTACGTTCTACAGCAATTAAAAAAGGGGATAAGTATATTTTAAATGGTTCAAAAACATTTATAACAAACGGAGTTCTTTCAGATTATTTAATAGTTGCAGCAAAAACAGACCCTTCAGAAAAATACAAAGGAATCAGTCTTTTTGTGGTTGATAGAAATTTAAAAGGAATTTCATCAACAATGTTAAAAAAATTAGGATGGAAAGCCTCAGATACGGCAGAAATAGCCTTTGATAATGTAGAAATTCCGGCAACTAATTTATTAGGAGAAGAAGGAAAAGGATTTCCGTATATAATGCAACATTTTGCGTTAGAAAGATTGGTAATGGCAGTAAATGCACATGCTAGAGCAGAATTTGCAATGGACTATGCCTTAAATTATATGCAAGAACGTGTAGCATTTGGTAAAACGCTAGATAAGTTTCAGGTATTAAGACATAAAATAGCAGAGATTGCAAGTAGAGTAGATATGTGTAAAGAATACAACTATTCAATTACAAAACGCTTAGACGATGGGCAGTACGTGGTAAAAGAAGCAAGTATGGCCAAATTACTATCTACAAAAATGGCAGACGAAGTTATTTACGATGCACTACAAATGTTAGGCGGTTATGGTTATATGGAAGAGTACCCAATGGCACGTTTACTTAGAGATAGTAGATTAGGGCCAATAGGTGGAGGAACCTCAGAAATTTTAAAAGAAATTATCGCTAAAATGGTTATCGACGGTAAAGAGTACAAACCTGCTACTTAGTATTAAGGTTTAAAAGTACCAAGGTTATTAAGCGTTTAAACCAATATTTTTTTAGTTTTTAACACTGAACACTGAACATTTTTTTATAGCGTTACCTAAAAAGGTCGGGCTTTACACTATATTTTTTTGTAGAAAAACAAAAAGGATGCCGTTTCAATCCCTAACGCAAACAGCATATTTAAAATATAATCGAATAACTAATTGTCAATTCATAATTTGTAATTACCTTTGCAGTCCAAAAAATAAAACCAATAGTTTAAATACTATTCAAAAATATAAAGATACTATGAAGGGAGGTGCCAACTTATGTTAATTATACCAATTAAAGAAGGAGAAAATATAGATAGAGCTTTAAAACGTTACAAAAGAAAATTTGATCGTACAAAAACGATGAAAAACTTACGTGCAAGAAAGAACTTCACAAAACCTTCTGTAGCAAACAGAGCTCAAAGAATTAAAGCTTCTTACGTTCAGAAATTAAGAACACAAGAAGAAGTAGGTTAGAAATAACTTATTTTAGAAATAAAACCCGTATTGAATTTTCAATACGGGTTTTTTATGTTTAATATTTTGTAGTTTTACTAACAACTAACAACTAACAACTAACAACTAACAACTAACAACTAACAACTAACAACTAACAACTAATAATTTGATTGCGTCATTTTTAGAATACCTGTCTTTAGAAAAAAAATATTCTGTACATACAATTACGGCGTATAAAAACGATTTAACATCATTTAGAGATTTCTTAGAAACAGAATATGCTCAAGATAATCTAGTAGAAGTTCATTACCCACAAATAAGAAGTTGGATTGTTAGTTTGGTAGATTCTAAAATAGCAAACAGATCTATTAATAGAAAAGTTAGCACTTTAAAATCCTTTTATAAATTTTTACAGAAAACAAAACAAATAGAAGGAAATCCACTTTCTAAACATAAAGCTTTAAAAACAGAAAAAAAAGTACAAGTACCTTTTACGTCAAAAGAAATTAATGCTGTAATAAATCAAATAGAAATAGAAGAAGATAGCGAGTTTATATCTGTACGAAATAAATTAATTGTAGAATTATTTTATTCAACAGGTATTAGAAGAACAGAGTTAATTAATATAAAAGAAAGAGACGTTAGTTTGTCAGATAAGACAATAAAGGTATTAGGAAAAAGAAATAAAGAACGTTTTGTACCTTTATTAAGTTCTGTAGTTCAAACGGTAAAGAGCTATCAAGAATTAAAGAAGCAATATAACAAAGGTTTAGAAGTGTTTTTTATAACCGAAAAAGGAAATAAAATTTATGAAACTCTTGTTTACAGAATTATTAATACTTACTTTAGTAAAGTCTCTTCGAAAGAGAAAAAAAGCCCACACATATTAAGGCATTCTTTCGCAACACATTTGTTAAATGAAGGGGCAGATTTAAATTCGGTTAAGGAGTTGTTAGGGCATTCTTCTTTAGCTTCAACTCAAGTCTATACGCAAAATAGTCTTGATGTTATAAAAAAAGTATATAATCAGGCTCACCCTAGGAGCCATAAAAAACAGTAATGTATGAAAGTATTCACGCAATCAGTAAATTTTAATGCAGATAAGGAACTTATAGCATATGTAGATGAAAAAGTGTTAACATTAACAAAATTTCATGATAAAATAGTTGACGCAGAAGTTTTTCTAAAAGTTATAAATACTAGTGATAAAGAAAATAAAATAACCGAAGTTAAAATAAATATTCCAGGAAGCGAGTTGATTATAAAAAGAGAAGCAAAAACCTTCGAAGAAGGCATTAATGCTGCTGTAGACAACTTAAAAAGACAGTTAAAAAGATCTAAAGAAAAGCATAGAGACTCTATAACTTCATAAAATTTCAAAAAAAAGTAAAAAAAGATTTAAAAAAGTTTTGAAAAGTAAAAAAACTTTGTACATTTGCAATCCGTTAGAAATAGCGGGTTGCTTTTTTATAGCAAAAGCCGATGTAGCTCAGCTGGCTAGAGCAGCTGATTTGTAATCAGCAGGTCGTGGGTTCGAGTCCCTCCATCGGCTCAAGAAAAACAAAAATTACGCGGGTAATTTTAAAGTTCATTGAAATAGTAAATTAAAGGGGAGATACTCAAGCGGCCAACGAGGACGGACTGTAACTCCGTTGACTACGTCTTCGCAGGTTCGAATCCTGCTCTCCCCACAATTTACATATTATTGCGAAAGTAGCTCAGTTGGTAGAGCGTCAGCCTTCCAAGCTGAATGTCGCCGGTTCGAACCCGGTCTTTCGCTCAAAATTACCAGCAAGCCGGTGTAGCTCAGTTGGTAGAGCGCATCCTTGGTAGGGATGAGGTCGTGGGTTCAAGTCCCATCGCTGGCTCAATTTAAAAAGTATTACACACTAAATATATTTAAACTAAAGAATTAAAATTAAGAATCATGGCAAAAGCAAATTTTGACCGTTCGAAACCACACTTAAACATTGGTACTATCGGACACGTAGATCACGGTAAGACTACATTAACTGCGGCTATTACTAAAGTATTAGCTGATGCAGGATTCTCTGAAGCTAGATCTTTCGATCAGATCGATAACGCACCAGAAGAAAAAGAAAGAGGTATTACAATTAATACTTCACATGTAGAGTACCAAACAGCTAATCGTCACTATGCTCACGTTGACTGTCCAGGTCACGCGGATTATGTGAAGAATATGGTAACGGGTGCTGCTCAAATGGACGGTGCAATTTTAGTTGTTGCTGCTACAGATGGACCAATGCCTCAAACTAGAGAGCATATCTTATTAGGTCGTCAGGTTGGTATTCCTCGTATCGTTGTATTCATGAATAAAGTGGATATGGTTGATGATGAAGAATTAATCGAATTAGTAGATATGGAAGTAAGAGAATTACTTTCTTTCTATGAGTATGATGGTGATAATGGACCTGTAATTGCTGGTTCTGCATTAGGTGCACTTAATGGTGAGCAAAAATGGGTTGATACTGTTTTAGAATTAATGGAAGCGGTTGATGCTTGGATTGAAGAGCCTTTAAGAGAAGTTGATAAAGATTTCTTAATGCCAGTTGAGGATGTATTCTCTATTACTGGACGTGGTACTGTTGCAACTGGTCGTATTGAGACTGGTATTGCTAATACAGGAGACGTAGTAGATATTATTGGTATGGGAGCTGAGAAAATGACTTCTACTATTACTGGTATTGAAATGTTCCGTCAAATCTTAGATAGAGGTGAGGCAGGAGATAATGCAGGTATCTTATTAAGAGGTATTGCAAAAGAAGACATAAAAAGAGGAATGGTAATCTGTAAACCAGGTTCTGTAACTCCACATGCTAAGTTTAAAGCTGAGGTTTATGTTCTTAAGAAAGAAGAAGGTGGTCGTCACACTCCATTCCATAACAACTATCGTCCTCAGTTCTATGTTAGAACTACAGATGTAACAGGTACTATTAATTTACCAGAAGGTGTTGAAATGGTAATGCCAGGAGATAACTTAACAATTACAGTTGACTTAATTCAGCCAATCGCATTAAATGTTGGTTTACGTTTCGCTATCCGTGAAGGAGGTAGAACAGTTGGAGCTGGTCAGGTAACTGAATTATTAGACTAAGATTTATTAGTTTGATAAATAAATTCTAAGGGTGTTCCGTTTCTAACGGAACGCCTTTAATAATGAATAAAATACGGGCGTAGTTCAGCGGTAGAGCACTGGTCTCCAAAACCAGCTGTCGGGAGTTCGAATCTCTCCGCCCGTGCAATAAAACATAAAAGTAAAATGAACTTTATACAATATATCAAAGATTCTTTTGACGAATTAAGTAACCACATGACTTGGATCTCTAAAGAGGATGCTCAAAAAACAACGGTAACTGTCGCTGTTTTTACAATTGTATTCGCATTAGCAGTCGCTGGTATAGATTATGTTTTTCAGACAGGATTAGATAACTTTTTTGGAATGTTTAAATCTAACTAATTATGGCAGCTGATTCAGTAATGAAGTGGTATGTTGTTAGAGCCATTGGAGGACAAGAAAATAAAGTAAAAGCTTATATTGAAACTGAAATTTCTAGAGTAGGATTATCTGATTATGTTAGTCAAGTAATCGTGCCAACTGAAAAAGTTATTCAGATTAGAAATGGAAAAAAAGTAAATAGAGAAAGAGTATACTTTCCTGGTTATATTATGGTTGAGGCAAACCTTTCTGGAGAAGTACCTCACGTAATAAAAGGAATCACTGGTGTTATTGGGTTTTTAGGAGAAGTAAAAGGTGGTGAACCTGTTCCTATGCGTAAAGCAGAAGTTAACAGAATGTTAGGTAAAGTTGATGAATTATCTGTACAAGATGAAAACATTGCAATTCCTTTTAATGTAGGTGAAACCGTAAAAGTTGTAGATGGTCCTTTTAATGGATTTGATGGAACTATAGAGAAAGTAAACGAAGAAAAGCGTAAACTTGAAGTAATGGTAAAAATATTCGGAAGAAAAACACCATTAGAATTAAGTTATATGCAAGTAGAAAAGATATAATTGTTACACAAATATATATTGATATCGATTTATTTTTTGGCTTCCAACTTAAAATAAATCATTAAACATTTTTAAAATGGCAAAAGAAGTTAGTAAAGTAGTTAAGTTACAAGTAAAGGGAGGCGCAGCGAATCCATCGCCGCCGGTTGGACCTGCTTTAGGAGCTGCTGGTGTTAACATTATGGAGTTCTGTAAACAGTTTAATGCAAGAACGCAAGACAAACAAGGTAAAGTTTTACCTGTTGTTATTACTGTTTTCAAAGATAAATCATTTGATTTTCTTGTAAAAACTCCTCCTGCAGCAGTTCAGTTACTAGAAGCGGCCAAAATTAAAAAAGGTTCAGGAGAACCAAACAGAAAGAAAGTAGCATCAGTTACTTGGGATCAAATTAAAACGATCGCAGAAGACAAAATGGTAGATTTAAATGCCTTTGAAATTTCTTCAGCAATGCGTATGATTGCAGGTACAGCACGTTCTATGGGATTAACAGTAAAAGGAGATGCACCAGCATAAACTTTATAAAAAGTAGTAAAATGGCAAAATTAACAAAAAAGCAAAAAGAAGCTTACGCAAAGGTAGACAGCTCTAAATCTTATGATTTAGCAGCAGCTTCAGCGCTAGTCAAAGACATTACTAATGTAAAGTTTGATGCATCAGTAGATCTAGCTATACGTTTAGGAGTAGATCCTCGTAAAGCAAATCAAATGGTTCGTGGAGTTGTAACATTACCTCACGGAACAGGAAAAGATGTAAAAGTTTTAGCATTAGTAACACCAGATAAAGAAGCAGAAGCTACAGCAGCAGGTGCAGATTATGTTGGGTTAGATGAGTACCTTCAAAAGATTAAAGGAGGATGGACAGATGTAGATGTAATTATTACAATGCCTAGTGTAATGGGTAAATTAGGTCCTTTAGGAAGGATTTTAGGTCCTAGAGGTTTAATGCCAAACCCAAAAACAGGTACAGTAACAATGGACGTTGCAAAAGCTGTTACAGATGTAAAAGCTGGTAAAATCGATTTTAAAGTTGATAAAACGGGTATCGTTCATGCAGCAATTGGAAAAGTATCTTTTGATGCTAAGAAAATTGAAGAAAATGCAAACGAGTTAATACAAACTATCATTAAATTGAAACCAACAACTGCAAAAGGAACGTATGTAAAAAGCGTTTTTATGTCTAGTACTATGAGTCCTAGTATTGCTGTTGATGTAAAAGCTGTTTAATACGTTAAAACTTATAATTATGACTAGAGAAGAGAAATCACAAGTAATACAAGATTTAACAGCAGTATTAGCAGATACAAATACGTTATATTTAGCAGATATTTCTGGATTAGATGCACAAACTACCTCTAACTTACGTAGAGCATGTTTTAAAGCAGGTGTTCAGTTATCAGTTGTTAAAAATACATTACTTGCAAAAGCAATGGAAGCTTCAGATAAAGAATTTGGAGACTTACCATCAGTATTAAAAGGTAATACATCAATGATGATTTCTGAAGCAGCAAATGCTCCAGCTAAATTAATCAAAGAATTCAGAAAGAAAACTAAAGATAGACCTATTTTAAAAGGTGCTTTTGCAGAAGAATCTGTTTACATTGGTGATGATCAATTAGATGCTTTAGTAGATATTAAATCTAGAGAAGAACTTATTGGAGAAATCATTGGATTATTACAGTCTCCTGCTAAAAATGTTATTTCAGCATTACAATCAGGTGGACAAACACTTTCAGGTATTATCAAAACATTATCTGAAAAATAATATCGCGCACAAATAAACTATAATAAAACAAAATTTTAAAAACAATTAAAATGGCAGAATTAAAAGATTTCGCAGAGCAATTAGTTAACTTAACAGTAAAAGAAGTTAATGAATTAGCTACTATTTTAAAAGATGAGTATGGTATTGAGCCAGCAGCAGCTGCAGTAGCAGTAGCAGGACCAGCAGCAGGAGGAGATGATGCAGCAGATGAGAAAACAGAATTTGACGTTATCTTAACAGCAGCAGGAAGTTCTAAATTAGCAGTTGTAAAATTAGTTAAAGAATTAACTGGATTAGGTTTAAAAGAAGCTAAAGGTATTGTAGATAGTGCTCCTGCAGCAGTAAAAGAAGGTATCTCTAAAGATGAGGCTGAAGGTCTTAAAAAATCTTTAGAAGAAGCTGGAGCTGAGGTAGAGCTTAAGTAAGCTACATATCCCGAGTACGTGAAGAACGTAACGGGAAAACAAATTTAGGTTTAGGTACTAAGAACTAACGTTTTTAGACCTAAACCATTTTGTGTATATATTCGTTTTTTATTTTAATTTAGATTTTTAATCAAAAAAATACTCTCTTTTGGCAACGAAAAACACTACTGAAAGAATCAACTTCGCTACTTCTCAAATGATTAAGGAATATCCAGACTTTTTGGATATTCAGGTAAAATCTTTTCAAGATTTTTTCCAACTTCAAACAAAGGCAGAAGAAAGAGGTGAAGAAGGTTTGTACAAAACCTTCATGGATAACTTTCCAATTACAGATACAAGAAATCAATTTGTATTAGAATTTTTAGACTACTTTGTAGATCCGCCAAGATATTCAATACAAGAATGTATTGAAAGAGGTCTTACACACAGTGTGCCGTTAAAAGCACGTCTTAAATTGTACTGTACAGACCCAGAACATGAAGATTTCGAAACAATTGTACAAGATGTTTATCTTGGTACAATTCCTTACATGACAAACTCAGGTACCTTTGTAATCAATGGTGCAGAGCGTGTTGTGGTTTCTCAGTTACACAGATCACCAGGTGTATTCTTTGGACAGTCTTTCCATGCAAACGGTACAAAATTATATTCTGCTAGGGTAATTCCTTTTAAAGGTTCTTGGATAGAATTTGCTACCGATATCAATCAAGTAATGTATGCTTATATTGATAGAAAGAAAAAATTACCAGTTACAACATTATTCAGAGCTATTGGTTTTGAAAGAGATAAAGATATTTTAGAGATTTTTGACCTTGCTGAAGAAGTAAAGGTATCTAAAGCTGGATTAAAAAAAGTATTAGGTCGCAAATTAGCCGCTAGAGTTTTAAAAACTTGGCATGAAGATTTTGTGGATGAAGATACTGGTGAAGTTGTATCAATCGAAAGAAATGAAATAGTTTTTGATCGTGATACTATTTTAGATAAAGAACATATTGATGAAATAATTGATGCAGGTGCTAAAACCGTTTTACTTCATAAAGAAGATAACGATATGGCAGATTATGCTATTATTCATAATACACTACAAAAAGATCCTACCAATTCAGAAAAAGAAGCAGTAGAACATATTTATAGACAATTACGTAATGCAGAACCGCCAGATGAAGAGACTGCAAGAGGTATTATAGATAAGTTATTCTTTTCTGAACAAAGATATAATTTAGGGGAAGTTGGTCGTTTTAGAATGAACACTAAACTTCAGTTAAATGAACCTATTGATCAAAAGGTATTAACAAAATTAGATATTATAACTATTATTAAATATTTAATTGAGTTAATCAACTCTAAAGCAGAGGTAGATGATATTGATCACTTATCTAACAGACGTGTAAGAACTGTTGGTGAGCAATTAGCAGGTCAGTTTGGTGTTGGTTTAGCTCGTATGGCTAGAACCATTCGTGAACGTATGAATGTACGTGACAACGAGGTGTTTACACCTATCGATTTGATTAATGCTAAAACATTATCATCTGTAATTAACTCATTCTTTGGTACCAACCAGTTATCTCAGTTTATGGATCAAACAAATCCATTAGCAGAGATTACTCATAAGCGTAGATTATCTGCACTTGGACCAGGTGGTTTATCAAGAGAAAGAGCAGGTTTTGAGGTACGTGATGTTCATTATACTCACTATGGTCGTTTATGTCCAATTGAAACTCCAGAGGGACCAAATATTGGTTTAATTTCTTCACTTTCTGTTTTTGCAAAAGTGAACAACTTAGGGTTTATTGAAACTCCATATAGAAAAGTTAATGATGGTGTTGTAGAAACAGTAGAACCTACCTATTTAAGTGCTGAGGAAGAAGAGGGAATGAAATTTGCTCAATCTAACTTAGAATTAAATGAGGATGGAAGTTTTATCGCTGAAAGAGTGATTGCTCGTGAAGGTGGTGATTTCCCAGTTGTTGGGCCAGATGCTATTGATTATATGGATGTTGCTCCTAATCAAATTGCTTCAATTTCAGCATCTTTAATTCCTTTCTTGGAACATGATGATGCCAATAGAGCCTTGATGGGATCTAACATGATGCGTCAAGCAGTACCATTATTAAGACCAGAATCTCCAATTGTAGGTACAGGTTTAGAGCGTAGAGTTGCAAAAGATTCTCGTATCTTAATCAATGCAGAAGGAGCCGGAGAGGTAACTTATGTAGATGCTAATAAAATTACAATTAAGTATGATAGATCTGAAGAAGAAAAACTAGTAAGTTTTGAATCTGATGAAGTATCTTATAACTTAATTAAATTTAGAAAAACCAATCAAGGAACAAACATCAATCTAAAACCTATTGTAGAAAAAGGTGATAGAGTAGAAGAAGGACAAGTTCTTTGTGAAGGTTATGCTACACAAAAAGGAGAATTAGCTTTAGGAAGAAATATGAAAGTAGCCTTTATGCCTTGGAAAGGGTATAATTTTGAGGATGCAATTGTAATTTCAGAAAAAGTTGTTCGTGAAGATATATTTACATCTATACATATTGATGAGTATTCTTTAGACGTAAGAGATACAAAATTAGGAACTGAAGAGTTAACTAATGATATTCCTAACGTTTCTGAAGAAGCTACAAAAGATTTAGATGAAAACGGAATGATTAGAATTGGAGCAGAAGTGAATCCAGGTGATATCTTAATTGGTAAAATTACACCAAAAGGAGAATCTGATCCAACGCCAGAAGAAAAATTATTACGTGCTATTTTTGGTGATAAAGCAGGTGATGTAAAAGATGCATCATTAAAAGCTTCTCCATCATTAAGAGGTGTAGTAATTGATAAAAAATTATTTAGAAGAGCTGTTAAAGATAAAAACAAACGATTAAGAGATAAAGAAGCTGTATCTAAGTTAGAGGCATCTTTTGTATCGAAATTCGAAAGTTTAAAAGATGTTTTAATAGACAAATTGTTTATGCTTATTAGCGGAAAAACTTCGCAAGGAGTTTATAATGATTTAGGTGAAGAAGTTTTACCAAAAGGTAAAAAATATACACTTAAAATGTTAAATTCTGTTGATGATTATGTGCATTTAACAGGTTCTTGGACAACGGATAAAGAATTGAATAATTTAGTAGGTGAATTAGTTCACAATTACAAAATTAAAGTAAATGATTTACAAGGTTCTTTACGTCGTCAAAAATTTACAATCTCTGTAGGAGATGAATTACCAGCAGGTATTTTAAAACTTGCCAAAGTTTACATTGCTAAGAAACGTAAATTAAAAGTTGGTGATAAAATGGCAGGACGTCATGGTAATAAAGGTATTGTTGCTCGTATTGTTAGAGCAGAAGATATGCCTTTCTTAGAAGACGGAACTCCAGTAGATATCGTATTAAACCCATTAGGGGTACCTTCTCGTATGAATATTGGTCAGATTTATGAAACTGTTCTTGGTTGGGCAGGTCAAAAATTAGGAACTAAATATGCAACACCAATTTTTGATGGAGCATCTTTAGAACAGATCAACGAAATTACAGATACAGCAGGTGTACCAAGATTTGGTCATACTTACTTATACGATGGTGGAACAGGAAAACGTTTTGATCAACCAGCAACAGTTGGTATCATTTATATGATCAAGTTAGGTCACATGATTGATGATAAGATGCACGCTCGTTCTATTGGACCATACTCTTTAATTACGCAACAACCATTAGGTGGTAAAGCACAATTTGGAGGACAACGTTTTGGTGAGATGGAAGTTTGGGCACTTGAGGCTTATGGTGCTTCAAGTATCTTAAGAGAAATCTTAACTGTAAAATCGGATGATGTGATGGGTAGAGCTAAAACATACGAAAGTATTGTAAAAGGTGAAACTATGCCAGAACCAGGTTTACCAGAATCATTTAACGTATTAATGCATGAACTTAAAGGTTTAGGTTTAGACGTTAGATTAGAAGAATAAATTTTTTCAGTAACCAATAATCAGTAACAATTTAGTTACTGATTATTGAATACTGCCAACTGAATACTTATTAAAAGACATGGCAAGAAAACAAGAGAAATACACTGTAAAAAAGTTTAACAAAATCTCAATTGGTTTATCATCACCAGAAGCTATTTTAGAAATTTCTAAGGGTGAAGTTTTAAAACCAGAAACTATAAATTACCGTACACACAAGCCAGAAAGAGATGGTTTATTTTGTGAGCGTATTTTTGGTCCTGTAAAGGATTATGAATGTGCTTGTGGAAAGTACAAAAGAATTCGCTACAAGGGTATCGTTTGTGATAGATGTGGTGTAGAAGTAACAGAAAAGAAAGTACGTAGAGATAGAGTAGGACATATCAATTTGGTAGTTCCTGTGGCTCATATTTGGTACTTTAGATCATTGCCTAACAAAATGGGATACCTTTTAGGTCTGCCATCTAAAAAGTTAGATATGATTATTTACTACGAACGTTACGTAGTAATTCAACCAGGTATTGCAAAAAATGTGGAAGGAGAACCATTACAAAAAATGGATTTCTTAACGGAAGAAGAATATTTAGATATTGCTGATGAGTTACCACAAGATAACCAATACTTAGATGATTCTGACCCAAACAAGTTTATCGCTAAAATGGGTGCTGAATGTTTAATTGATTTATTAGCACGTATCGATTTAGATGGGTTGTCTTTTGAATTAAGACATAAAGCAAATACAGAAACGTCTAAACAACGTAAAACTGAAGCTTTAAAACGTTTAAATGTAGTTGAAGCATTTAGAGATTCTCAGAAAAATAGAGAAAATCATCCAGAATGGATGATCATGAAAGCAATTCCGGTTATTCCACCAGAATTAAGACCATTAGTGCCATTAGATGGAGGTCGTTTTGCTACTTCAGATTTAAATGATTTATATAGAAGAGTTATTATTAGAAACAATCGTTTAAAAAGATTGGTAGAAATAAAAGCTCCTGAAGTTATTTTACGTAATGAAAAACGTATGTTGCAAGAATCTGTAGATTCATTATTTGACAACACTCGTAAATCATCTGCAGTAAAAACAGAATCTAACAGACCTTTAAAATCGTTATCAGATTCATTAAAAGGTAAACAAGGACGTTTCCGTCAGAATTTATTAGGAAAACGTGTTGATTATTCTGCACGTTCTGTAATTGTTGTTGGACCAGAAATGAAATTGTCTGAATGTGGATTGCCAAAAGATATGGCAGCTGAACTTTACAAACCTTTTGTAATTAGAAAACTAATTGAAAGAGGAATTGTAAAAACAGTTAAATCTGCAAAGAAAATAATAGATAGAAAAGAACCAGTAGTTTGGGATATTTTAGAAAATGTAATTAAAGGTCATCCAGTTTTATTAAACAGGGCTCCTACTTTACACAGACTTGGTATACAAGCTTTTCAACCTAAATTAATTGAAGGTAAAGCAATCCGTTTACATCCATTAGCATGTTCTGCATTTAATGCCGATTTTGATGGGGATCAAATGGCGGTTCACTTACCATTAGGACCAGAGGCTATTTTAGAAGCACAATTATTAATGTTGGCTTCTCATAATATTTTAAATCCTGCAAATGGTGCTCCAGTTACTGTACCTTCTCAGGATATGGTACTTGGTTTATACTATATGACCAAAGAAAGAATTTCTACACCAGAAGTTCCTATTAAAGGTGAAGGTTTAACTTTCTATTCGCCAGAAGAAGTAACTATTGCTTTTAACGAAGAAATGGTAGACTTAAATGCTGGAATTAAAGTTAGAACTTATGATGTTGATGAAAACGGAGAACAAGTAAGAAAAATTATAAAAACTACTGTAGGTAGAGTTTTATTTAATGAAGTTGTTCCTCCTGCGGCAGGATATATTAATGAGGTATTAACTAAGAAAAACTTACGTGGAATTATTGGTGGTATTTTAAAAGCTACAAATATTCCTACAACAGGAGAATTCTTAGATGCAATAAAAAATATGGGATATAAATTTGCCTTTCAAGGTGGTTTATCTTTCTCATTAGGGGATATCATTATTCCTAAAGAAAAACAATCTATGATTGATGAAGCCAATAAAGAGGTAGACATCATTATAGGTAACTATAACATGGGTATGTTAACGCAAAAAGAGCGTTACAATCAGGTAATTGATGTTTGGGGTTCTACCAACAATAGATTAACTGAATTATCGATGAAAAACTTACGTGAAGATCAACAAGGTTTCAACTCGGTATACATGATGCTTGATTCTGGTGCAAGGGGTTCTAAAGAACAAATTCGTCAGTTAACAGGTATGCGTGGATTGATGGCAAAACCTAAAAAGTCTACAGCAGGTGGTGGAGAAATTATTGAAAACCCGATTCTATCTAACTTTAAGGAAGGTTTATCGATTTTAGAATACTTTATTTCTACGCACGGTGCGCGTAAAGGACTTGCAGATACCGCCTTAAAAACGGCAGATGCTGGTTACTTAACTCGTAGATTGGTAGATGTTTCTCAAGACGTTATTGTTAATGAAGAAGATTGTGGTACTTTAAGAGGATTAGAAGTTGCTGCATTAAAGAAAAATGATGAGATTGTAGAATCTTTATCAGATAGAATTGAAGGACGTGTTTCTTTACAAGATGTGTATCATCCATTAACAGATGAACTTATTTTAGGAGCAAATCAAGCAATTACTTCTAAATTAGCAGAGGCTGTAGAAAAATCAGGAATTGATAAATTAGAAGTTAGATCTCCATTAACTTGTGAGTCTACTAGAGGTATCTGTGCTAAATGTTATGGACAAAGTTTATCTACTCTTGGTAAAGTACAAATTGGTGAAGCAGTTGGTGTTATTGCAGCACAATCTATTGGTGAACCAGGTACACAGTTAACATTACGTACATTCCACGTTGGTGGGGTTGCAGGTAATATTTCTGAAGAGAATAAATTAATCGCTAAGTTTGATGGTAAAGTTGTTATCGATGATTTACGTACAGTTGTTGGAAAAGACAATGACGGTAAAGAAATTGATATTGTAATATCTAGAACTGCAGAGATTAAAATTATAGATAAGAAAACAGGAATTACTCAGAGTACAAACATTTTACCTTACGGTTCTATCATTTTTGATAAAGAGCGTAAATCAATTAAAAAAGGTGAAGTAATTGTTCAATGGGATCCATTTAATGGTGTAATTGTTTCTGAATTTGCAGGAAAAGTGAAGTTTGATAACTTACAACAAGGTATTAACTACTCTGTAGAAGTTGATGAGCAAACAGGTTTCCAAGAGATTGTAATGATCGATTCTAAGAACAAGAAACTAATTGCATCTTTAATTATAGAAGATGAAGACGGTAATGCTTTACGTTCTTACAGTTTACCTTTAGGTGCACACTTAATGGTTACTGATGGAGATAAAGTAGAAGCAGGTCATACATTAGTGAAAATTCCTAGAAAATCTGGTAAAGCAGGGGATATTACAGGAGGTTTACCACGTGTAACAGAATTGTTCGAAGCACGTAATCCTTCTAACCCATCTGTGGTTTCTGAGATTGATGGTGTGGTTTCTTTCGGTAAAATTAAGCGTGGAAATAGAGAAATTATTGTTGAATCTAAAACAGGTGAAATTAGTAAGTATTTAGTTAAACTTTCTAACCAAATCTTAGTTCAAGAAAATGACTTTATTAAAGCAGGTATGCCATTATCAGACGGAGCTACAACTCCTTCAGATATTTTAAGAATTCAAGGACCATCTGCAGTACAAGAATACTTGGTAAATGAAATACAAGAAGTATATCGTTTACAAGGTGTAAAAATTAACGACAAACATTTTGAAGTTGTTGTTCGTCAAATGATGCGTAAAGTTAAAATTATAGATTCTGGAGATACTTTATTCTTAGAGAATCAATTAATTCATAAAATTGACTTTATCAAAGATAACGATGCAATCTACGGAATGAAAGTTGTTGAAGATGCTGGAGACTCTGAAAATTTAAAACCAGGTCAAATTATTTCTGCACGTCAATTAAGAGATGAAAATTCTTTATTAAGAAGAAATGATCAGAACTTAGTAGAAGCAAGAGATGCTAAACCAGCAACGGCAGAGCAAGTTTTACAAGGTATTACAAGAGCATCACTACAAACAAAATCGTTTATTTCTGCAGCTTCCTTCCAGGAAACTACAAAAGTATTAAACGAAGCTGCTGTAAGTGGTAAAATAGATACTTTAGAAGGATTAAAAGAAAATGTAATTGTTGGTAAGAGAATTCCAGCAGGTACAGGTATGAGATCTTATGAAAAAATTCTAGTTGGTCCTAAAGACGAAATGGAAAAAAGTTTCTAAATAAACGTTTAAACGTTAAAATTTTTTAAAAGTTGAATTGTTTACTGTAACTTATTACACTATTCAATTCAACTTTTTTTATTTCTTCTCGAGCGCAGTCGAGAGGTTTATAATTTAGGTGTCGACTGCGCTCGACCTGACAAATTTATTAATATGGAAGAAGATCAAAACAAAGACGGACAAATAAATATAGAATTAGATCAAGAAATTGCGGAAGGAACCTACTCTAATCTTGCAATTATTAATCATTCAATGTCAGAATTCATTGTAGATTTTATTAATATTATGCCTGGTGTACCAAAAGCTAAAGTAAAATCTAGAATAATTTTAACGCCTCAGCATGCTAAAAGGTTAACACAAGCTTTAGCAGATAATGTTCGTAAATTTGAACAAGCTCATGGAGAAATCAAAGACTATGAACAGCCTCCAATTCCTATGAATTTTGGACCTACTGGTCAAGCTTAAAAAAATATAAAGACTGCTAAATAGGCAGTCTTTTTTTATTTATACAAAATTTAAAAGGCTATAAAAACGTAAAATTATAATTACTTCAACGTTAAAAATGTATTTTTTGGTTAAAGAATTATCTTTTTGTTTTCATTTAGTTAATCATTTTAAAACGCCGCTATAAATACTTTTGTTTCATTATAAACTATTATTAAAATGAAACAATACAGTTATTTAAAGTTATTTATTTTAACGATATTTTTATCGTTAAGCGCATTTAAAACAATTGCCCAAACGGGTAAGATACAAGGTGTAATAACCGATAAAGATGGATTTTATGTACCTGGAGCAAATATTGTTTTAGAGTCTTTAAGAAAAGGAGATATCTCTAATTTTGATGGAAAATTTACTATTGTTGCAATTCCTTCTGGAAAATATACTCTAAAAATTACTTATTTAGGTTATAAGGATATTAAAGAGGAAGTTGTGGTAAAAGAAAATGAAACCACCAACCTTCATTTAGAGTTAATTTCAGAAAGTATAGCTTTAGATGTTGTTCAAATAAGAAGTTACAGATTAGGCAGCCAGTCTAAGGCGCTAAACACCCAAAAAAATAATTTAAATATTACCAATGTGGTTTCTACAGATCAAATTGGTAAATTTCCTGATGCTAATATTGGAGATGCTGTAAAAAGAATACCTGGTATTACAATGCAAGTAGACCAAGGTGAGGCAAGAAATATTATTATTAGAGGACTTTCTCCTCAATTAAATTCGGTTACACTTAATGGAAGTAGAATTCCATCCGCCGAAGGCGATAATAGAAATGTTCAAATGGATTTAATTCCTTCGGATATGATACAATCGATACAAGTTAACAAGGCAGTAACTCCAGATATGGATGCAGATGCCTTAGGAGGCTCTGTTAACTTAATTACAAAAACAGCACCACGAGCATTTCGATTATCGGCAACAGCAGGTTCTGGTGTAAACACAATTACCAACAAAAGAATTTTAAATGGTTCTTTTTTGGTTGGTGATCGTTCTAAAAACGGAAAATTTGGTTGGATGATTTCTGCAACCATCAATGATAATGATTTTGGTTCTGATGATGTAGAGGCAGAGTGGACGGATGAATTTGCCTATACCGATCTGTTAGGAAATGAAGTTGAAATGGATGTAAACCCGTATACAAATGTATTTGAAGAAAGAACTTATTTAGTGCAAAGAGTTCGTAGAAGTTTTTCTGCAAATTTTGATTTTAAAGTGAATGATAATAATAATCTGTATTTTAAATCGATGTATAATTGGAGAGATGATAGAGAAAATCGTTTTAGACTAGAACATGAAATTTTAGATGCGGAAGATATTTTTATTGGAGATTTTACAATTACAGACAATACACCAACCATGTTTCCTGTAGAAGTTAAAAGACAATCTAAAGGAGGTATTGATAACAACAGAAATAAAAATAGACGTTTAGAAGATCAAAAAATGCAAAATTATACGCTTGGTGGTCATCACTTAGCTGGATCATTAAAAATAGATTGGATGTCTTCTTTTGCAAAAGCATCCGAAGAAAGATTGCATGAGCGTTATGCAGAGTTCGAGTCAGAGTATAACATCAATAATGATATTTCTGATATTAGATTTCCATTATTTACAGCCGTAAATACATCAGATTTTAATGACCTTTCTAATTTTGAGTATGGAGAAATAACAGAGGAAAATCAATATACAGAAGAAAAAGATTTTAATACGTTTATTAATTTCGAGCTTCCTTCAGATTTTTTTGGAAATGGAGATGGTTTTATAAAGTTTGGATTTAGAGGTCGTTTTAAAACGAAATTAAGAGATAATGATTTCTTTGAATATGATTTAGAAAGTAGTTACCCAACTTTAGCGGCTATACCTACTAAAAACTATTCTGATGCAGATTACTTAGCAGGGAGTCAATATCAAGCAGGTTTGTTTGCAGACGAAAAATGGTTAGGTTCTTTAGATTTAACTAGTGGAGATACGGTAGAAGATGAGTTTTTACGTAAAAATTACAATGTAAAAGAAAACGTATTAGCTTCTTATGTAATGACAAATCAAAAGTTATCGGATAAATTAAGCGTTTTAGCAGGTGTTCGATTAGAGCATACAAAATTAACGGCTACAGGAAATAATATTTTAGATGAAGATACTTTAGATGGCACATTAACAAAAGAGAGTTCTTATACTAATATTATGCCTGGGGTACATTTTAAATATGATGTTTCAGATAAAACAGTAGTTAGATTTGCTTGGACAAATACATTGGCAAGACCAAATTACGTAGATATTACACCTACTTTAGATGTAGTTACTGGTGATGAAGAAGTGTTTTTAGGAAATCCTGATTTAAAACCAACAACCTCTATGAATTTTGATGTAATGGCAGAAACTTATTTTGATAATGTTGGTATTTTATCAGGAGGGTTGTTTTACAAAAATATCAAAGATTTTATTTACACTTTTCAATCAGAAACCACAACGAATGATTTTGGTGCAGATACAGCAGGTTTTGAAGTTTATCAACCTTTAAACGGAGACAATGCTTCTATTTTTGGTGTAGAGTTGGCAATTCAAAGAAAATTAGATTTCTTACCTGGTTTCTTAAAAAACCTTAGTATTTACGCTAATTACACTTATTTAACTTCGGATGCCAACGGAATACGTAATGAAGATGGAGAGGAAAGAGATGATTTAGATTTACCAAATACAACACCTAATATGTTAAATGGATCTTTAGGGTATGCAGATAATAAGTTAAGTTTAAGACTTTCTGCTAATTTTTCTGATGCTTATATAGATGAAATAGGAGGGAATGCCTTTGAAGATCGTTATTACGACAAACAGTTTTTCTTAGATTTTAGCGCAGGCTATACGATTAATAAAAATTTAAGCATTTATGCCGGTGTAAATAACCTTACCAACCAACCTTTGCGTTATTACCAAGGAGTTAGTGACAGAACTATGCAAATGGAATACTATGGTAGAAGAATTACTTTTGGTTTAAAGTATGATGTTTTTAAAAAATAAAGAAAAATGAATTTTAATTTCAAAAATATCATAGCATTTTTAGGGGTTTTACTATTACTATCTTGTAATTCTAAAAGTAAGTTACCTGCCATTACACCAGATGTAATTACAGAAAAATCTATAAATGATACCGATGATCCAGCAATATGGATTGATCCAACAGACGCGTCAAAAAGTATTGTTTTTGGTACGGATAAAAAAACAAATGGAGCCATTTATGCATACGATTTACAAGGTAAAGTTATTGAAGAGAAAACTATCAGAAATATAAAAAGGCCTAATAATGTAGATGTAGCATATGGTTTTGCAATAAATGATTCTGTAAAAGTAGATGTTTTGGTATTTACAGAAAGAGAAAAACAACAGATTAGAATGTTTTCTATACCAGATATGAAACCATTAGATAATGGAGGTTTTTCTGTTTTTGAAGATGAAACAACTATAGAAAATAGACTGCCAATGGGAATTGCAATGTATAAGAGTCCGGTTGATGGTAGTTTTTACGCAATTGTAGGTAGAAAAATCGGACCAACAGAAGGGTATTTATATCAATATAAATTAGTTTCGGATAACAATAAAGTAAAATCTGTTTTGGTTAGAAAATTTGGAAACTTTAGTGGAAAAAAAGAAATAGAAGCCATTGCTTTAGATGCAGAAATGGGCTTTGTTTATTATGCTGATGAAGGGCACTGTATTCGTAAATATTATGCAGAACCATCTAAAGGTAATGAAGAGCTTGCCTGTTTTGGTGGTGAGTATTTTCTAAAAGATATCGAAGGAATAGCGATTGCCAAACTAGAAAACAAAAAAGGTTATCTTATTGTTTCTGATCAACAAAAAGGACAGTTTAACTTATTTGATAGACAAACAAATGCGTTTGTAAAAGCCGTTAATTTAACCACAACAGAAACCGATGGATGTGATGCGGTAACAGTACCTTTAAATGCTACTTTTAAAAGTGGGTTATTTGTTGCAATGAATAACGAAAGAGATTTTTATTTTTATGATCTAGATAAGATTTTAAAATAATTAGTATTATTATTTTAGAAAAAAACCGAAACTCTTTAAAGTTTCGGTTTTTTTATTATCATAAAAGAAGGTTACTTCTTTAGACTTGTCTCGTTTTATTTAATAACCAAAAATCGGCTAAAACTAAAGCAGTCATAGCTTCTACAATTGGTACAGCTCTAGGCACAACACAAGGGTCATGACGTCCTTTACCTGTAATTTCTGTAATTTCGTTTTCAGAATTTATGGTTTGTTGAGAACTCATAATGGTTGCAACGGGTTTAAAAGCAACTCTAAAGTAAATATCCATTCCGTTACTAATTCCACCTTGAATTCCACCAGATAAATTAGATTCAGTAGAACCATCTGCATTAAAAATATCGTTATGCTCAGATCCTTTCATTTTAGCACCACAGAAACCACTACCAAATTCAAAACCCTTTACAGCATTTATAGATAACATGGCACTACCTAATTGCGCATGTAATTTCTGAAATATAGGTTCGCCTAAGCCAACAGGTACGTTTTGTGCAACACAAGTAACGGTTCCACCAATGGTGTCTCCTGCTTTTCTTATTTCTTGTATTCTAGTAATCATTTTTTCGGCAGAAGTTTCATCCGGACAACGAACAATGTTACTTTCTGTTTTAGAAAAATCTAAATCTTGATAAGGTTTGTCTATAAAAATATCACCTACAGAAGATGTAAAAGCATTAATATTCATGCTAGCAATAAGCTGTTTAGCCAAAGCACCAGCAACAACCCAATTTGCAGTTTCACGAGCAGAACTTCTTCCGCCACCTCTATAATCTCTATTTCCAAACTTTTTATCATACGTATAATCTGCATGAGAAGGTCTGTAAACATTTGTATTGTGATTGTAATCTTTAGATTTCTGATTGGTGTTTCTAATTATAAAACCAATAGAAGTTCCTGTTGTTTTTCCTTCAAAAATACCAGAAAGAAATTCTACGGTATCAGGTTCTTTACGTTGAGTTACAATTTTAGATTGCCCAGGTTTACGTCTGTTTAACTCATTTTGAATAGCATCAAAGTCTAGTGCTAATCCTGCAGGAAAACCATCTATAACCCCTCCAATAGCAGTTCCATGAGATTCTCCGTACGTTGTTACTTTTAATAAATTTCCAAAGGAATTAAATGACATAATTATATAATTAGAATAATGAAGACAAATATAATAAACTAGTATACAAGAATTCTATATTTACACATTTTTGTAATGATTTCTAAAAAAATAATATTATTTAGAATACTTGATTTATAGAGAGATATGAACTATTATGAATGATATTCAAAAAAAAAATAAAAAAAAATCATTTTTTGTTTTTTTAAACTAAAAAACCTTTCTATATTTGCAGCCGCATTCAGGGAATACCTGATGAGACACACTGGAGAAATGGCAGAGCGGTCGAATGCGGTAGTCTTGAAAACTATTGACTGTAACAGGTCCGGGGGTTCGAATCCCTCTTTCTCCGCAATGTCAATTGACAATCAGTTAGTTGTGAGTTTGACACCCAATATTACACCCAATTCTATTAGAATTGGGTGTTTTTTTTGATGTAAATAATTATCTCGTTTCTTTCAATTTGGATGTAACTCTAGTTAAGATAAAAGTTTCTCCAGCTTTTCTTTTGAATCTTTCCAATTAGGTAGTTTTTTATCTAAAAGATTATAGAATTTATTACTATGGTTATGATGTGCTAAATGACATATCTCGTGTACGATTACATAATCTATACATTCTTTTGGAGACTTAATTAAATCTAAATTTAAACTAATTGTTCCATCTTTAAAGCAACTTCCCCATCGGTTATTAAACCATTTATAGTTTAATGAAGTATCTTTTTCTGATAGTTCTTTAGCTAATTCTAATCTATTTTCAAAAAGATTTTGAAAATGTATAATAGCTTTAGATTTGTACCACTCTTTCAGTTCTTTTTCAATAGCTTTTTTATTATTTTTATCTTTTGTGTTAATTAAGATATAGCCTCCTTTTAGCTTGACTGAATTAGTATTTGATTCATTTATTTTTAATCTATAATTTTTACCTAGATACAAATGGCTTTCTCCACTTTCATATAGCTTTTCTTTTGCTCTAGGTTCAAATAACATAAAGAATTCTTTTTGCTTATCTATCCATTGAGCTTTAGACTTTACTTTTTCAGTTACTTTTTCATAAGGCGTTTCTATTGGTGCTGTGACAACCGTTGAACCATCTGGATACACCTTAATACCTAGCGTCTTCCTTTCATTTCGCTTTAAGCAAAAATCAATTCTAGAATTACCGTATGGAATACTTTTTAACTCCATGACTTATTTATACTTTTCAATGGCTATTTTTATACATTCTTCAATAAGGTAATCTATCTTACCCCAATCTGTATCTAAATCGAATTTTTGATGTAAATCATAAATAGCATCACCTAACTCTATATTGATTTTCCCTGTAATATCTTCGTTTTTATGCCAGTCAATTATCTTTTTTTCATTTAGATAAATATGTTCTTTCACTATATTATCAATAGCTAAACTTATTTCAATATGGAATGGTGTTTTTAATAATTCAACATCTTCAAAAACCGAGCAGCTATAATTATAAAAAGCTATAGCCACTGTGTTATCTGCTAATTCTTCTGGAGCATCTTTAGAGCGACCATTAAAAAATTCATCTTGGTATTCTTTAGTTTTTTTTAAGTATTCAGCTTCGTCTATACGTCTTTGATGGTAGGCTGCAATAGTTTCTTTAATAAGGTCTGCCAGTTTTCTATAATAAATAGGGTCTTCCTGCATCTTTATATTGATAGCCTTAACTGTTCTACTAGCAATATGATCTGCTTGAGCAGCTTTCCCTTTAATATTTTC
The DNA here is from genome assembly GCF_038024105.1 of Polaribacter butkevichii. NCBI lineage: Bacteria > Pseudomonadati > Bacteroidota > Flavobacteriia > Flavobacteriales > Flavobacteriaceae > Polaribacter > Polaribacter butkevichii. The sequence goes on along the minus strand of NZ_CP150661.1, from coordinate 1,578,479 downwards.
TACCTGTGCATCACGTTCTTCTTTGTTAAATATATCAACCAGCTCTGTGATTTTCATCACTTCGCCATCAGTTGTAATATGCTTATTAATAAGTTTCTGAATTTGTGGTTCAAACTCTTTATATGCAATATCATCATTGTAACGTCTAGTAACATCTACACGTAATTTCAAAAAGAACTTTGCATCTCGCTTGTAGTTGTCTATCTTCTTTTTATCTGTATTGGTAACAAAATCTACTGAAGAAAGTGCTAGTTTTAAAAGTCTTGCGAACTGAGACACTTTAGTATAAAACTTGTTTCTTACGTCTTCAGGCGACAAGTGTTCTTCATATGCAGTTGTTTCTAAATGTTTTCCTTTTAAAGTTTTAAAAATATCCCACAATTCTGAGTGTGCCTGCGGTAGTTTGGCAATCTCATCTTTAATATTGGTTAGTGTGCCTTCTAAGTCTTCTTCTTCAAATCCATTTAAATTTGAATAGGTACTTAAAGCAGTATCCAAATTTTCAAGATTACCATAATAATCTACAATATAACCATAATCTTTACCAGGATAAACACGATTTACACGTGCTATGGCTTGTAGTAATGTGTGTTCTTTAAGCGAACGGCATAAATATAAAACGGTATTGTTTGGTGCATCAAAACCAGTTAAAAGCTTTGCAACAACTATTAGTATTTCTGGTTTATCACGTTTTTTAAACTGATTGATGATACTTTTTTCGTATTTCTTTAGATCACCATACTTATCTATCATCGCATTGAGATAGGTGTCTTCTCTTCTTTTGTCTTCGTTTTCATTAAAATAACCATCTTCTGTTCCTTCTCTTTGGTCAGATTGCGTTACTACAACCTCAGAATCCACCATTCCGATTTCATCTAAAAATTCTTTGTATTTTAAAGCTGCTTTTATGGTTGGTGCTACTAATTGTGCTTTTGGTTTATAATTGTCATTATGTGTTTGAAAAAATGCTGTATAATGCTCGCTAATGTCTAATGCTCTGCACATAATAACTTCATCTGCTTTATTCAATTCATTTACAGTATTGAATTTTTGTTTCAACTTTGCACGCCCACGTTCTGAAAGATTATTACGCTCTACTAGTTTTTCAAAGTAGGTATTTAAAGGAGCTTCATTTAACATTATATGTGTATGTCTTCCTTCATATAATAATGGTACTACAGCACCATCTTCAACAGCATTTTTTACGGTATATGCTTTGCCTATATAGCCTCCAAATTTATTAGCAGTACTTTTTTCTTTTTTCATTAAGGGTGTACCTGTAAAAGCTAGAAAACAAGCATTAGGAAATACACGTTGCATACTTACGTTAAACGTACCGTATTGCGTTCTGTGTCCTTCATCAATTAACACAAAAATATCTGATGAAGTAAACGGTTTCTTGTTGTTTTTTACCGCTGCTTCAAACTTGTTGATAATGGTTGTTATAATTGCGTCATTACTATCTTCTAATAACTCCGTAAGGTGTGCACCTGTCTTAGCTTGACGTACTTCTTTTTTACATTTTTTAAAAGTATCTGAAATCTGATCATCAAGGTCAACTCGGTCTGTAACTAAAATTATTTTAGGGTTTGAAATATGAGGATTTGACGCTAACATTTGCGCAAGCATTACCATGGTCAATGATTTTCCACTTCCTTGCGTATGCCAAATAACGCCTCCTTGACGTTTACCAGTTTTATCAAATTTAGTGACACGATTAATAGTGTTGTTAACGGCAAAATATTGTTGATATCGTGCTACTTTTTTAGTACCATCATCATAGAGTGTGAAGTTTAAAATTAAGTCTAGTAAACGTTCTGGACGACATAAATTATAGAGTAATTTATCTTGTTCTGTAAACAAACGTTCTTCTGTGTCTATGCTATCAAAAGTTTTTCGTACATATTCAGTACGTTCTTCAAAAACCATATTCTTTTGGTCTTCATCTAAAGATTTGTTTTTAAGTTTTTTTAACTTAGACCAATATGCTTTTTCGGCTTCTCCAGATGTAAATTGTTCTGTCCATTTTGCCCAAAATTCTTTACTTGTATCTGTAGTTGCATATTTACCTTGGTTGGTTGCGACACTTAATAACAAACTAGAATACACGTATAAAGACCGAATACCTTTACTGCCAAAATTTCTAATATGCTGTTCTATTGCTAAGTCTACTGGAGGTTTTGTGCCACCTAAAGAAGGGCTTTTACATTCTATAATAACAGAAGGAATTCCATTAATAAACAACACTAAATCTGGTCTGTAGGTATCTGTTCTAGCGGTTCTTAATACAGGAAACTCTTCGGTTACGTGATACACGTTGTTCTCAGGTTTTTTCCAGTCTATAAAATTTATATTATGGCTTTTTTTATCGCCATCAATACTTTGCTCAAAAGCTTTACCTAAAGTAATTAAATCGTAAAAGGCTTTGTTTGCGTTGATAAAACCATCTTGTATAGGTAGATCTTTTACTGCTAAAACAGCTGAGTTAATGTTAGCATCTGAAAAGGCATATTGCTTACCACGACGATTAATTTTATTGATCTTCTGTAATTGTTTGCGTAACACTTCTGTAAATAAAACTTGTGCCTTTCCGCCCCTCCATTGTTCTGCTTGCTTTGGAGATACATAGTTATACCCCATATTAATGAGTAGTTGCAATGCTGGTATTTGAGAAACATTATCTTCTATATATGATGGTGTACTCATAGTATATTTTTTACATTATTGTTAATAACTTTGTTTGTATTACAAATTTTTGTAATTTTGCAATGTCATTACCCAAAGGGTAAAGGACTTGGCTTAGCACTTGTTGCATCAGTCGTATTGCCTTAAGATACGTACCTCGCTTACGAAGTGAGGTTTTTTTTTGTCTTTAATTTTTGTAATCATTATACCAATTATTAAATCTTGGTTTTTCTAATTCATCTACTTTAAACGCTGTAACTAGCTGTAAATTAGTGGTTATTTCTCTAATAATTACCACATAATCTTTTTCGTGTAACCAATAGTATTGTTGGTTTTTACCATTAGCATGTACACGCTCAAAATAACGAACTCTAGCATCTTCTTTAAAATGAATTACTGGCTTTATCCAGTGAATTTTATTCGTTCTTTCAGGGTCAAAATATCGTTTTTTAGAATGCTTACTTTCTCTAGTGCAAATATGCTCAAAACCAACAGGTTTTCCTTTAAACAAAGGATGTCTTGACTTCCTTTTATCATAAGCTACTTGTATCTTGTTGATAAAAATAGGTTCGTCTATCATATCTTTTTTAAACACACCATAGAGTTTATACATTTGTTCCTTATCTGGTCCATCTAGGTCTAAATATTCAAATAAATCTTCTACAAGGTCTAACTCGTGTTCTTCCTCAAAATAATTCATTACTGTTTGTTTTGAGTTTGAATTTGAAAATCGAAAATATTAAACTTCTCTTCAAACGGAGCTGTACCATCGTCTAACTGATAACCAGATTTTTGTTCTAAATACGCTACAATATCTTTTTTTACCTGTGATGATGTTGCTAGTAAATGCAAGCCTCTTGCTTTATAGGTTATGGCACCAATAAAAAAATCGGCTAATTGCAAAAATTCATTTTCGTCTGAGCGGATGTGCTGAAAAAAATTAAAAGGAGAATCTCTATTGTATTTTTGCCTGTATTCTTCATTTAAACGCTTGTCTAACTTGGTTAAGCGTTCTTTACCTCTGGTATCTTTAATGTCTAAAACTACCTTATGTGGATTTTCTAAATAGTTTACCCAAGGGTTTCTCAGTAACAAAAAAACAAGTGTGTAGTAAAACGAGTTGTGGTCGCCTCTATTGAATTTAGAATGGTCTAGTTGTGCTTTGTTTTTTACCAAAATGGCTCTAAATTCTATATTGTTTTCAAAAAAGAAATCTATAATCGCTTTATAAAATGGTAAACGATTATTAGAGAGTTTATTCCATTTAATTTCTGTAGGCGCTTTAAATTTTAATTTAATTTTTTTAAGCTCATTTTTATACAAAACATAATCTTTAGATGCTATTTTGGTATAACCAATACACATTAATGGGTGTATGTCATTCTCTAAATGACAGCTTTCATCTATATAAATGTTATGTTGGTATGCTGTTGCCATATTAATCTATTTTTACCCGCTTTTTACCCGTTAATAATTGCTGCATTAAACCTTTTTTCTGTTGTTTAAGACTTTCTAATTTTTTAGTAGCTGTCTCTATTTCCTCATCTACTTTATCAAAAAAATTAGCGATAGAAACTTGCTCTTCGTAAGATGGAATTTTAATAATCAAAGTTTCAAAAACACTCCATCTTAATCCACCTCTTCTTGCTATTGAGCCAGACATATTACTCTGATAACTATATATCATTCTATCTGTCTTTAAAAGTCGAAAGAAAAACGAATCATCAATACTGTTATCTGTTTTGAATACCGTATACATAGGACTTACTAAACCTTTATCCCAAATATTTTGATAACCAATAGAACCTTCTTCAATGTGATTAGTTGCATAGGCAAAATAGTTTCTTGGTACAATTTTGTACTTGCTCAAATCATCACCATAAACTTTTCTTCCAAAATACTCTAGTGATGGAACTAAACCATTGTATTTAGTGCAGGACAGTACTTCAATATCTTCATTATCTTTATTCTTGTCAGTGAATTGGGTGGCAACATCTCCAATACTTATTTTCTTCCACTTATCAATGTATCCGGCCAAACGTTTTTTACCAGTCAACACCTCTTGCGTTAATCCTTTTTTACGCAACTGTAGTTGCTCAATAAGGTTTTGTGTTGTTTCTATAGCTTCATCCCATTGTGAGAGGATTTGAGCTATTTTTTGTTGTTCTTTTAAAGGCGGTAGGGAAACATAACATTTACCTATTTCGCCTAAATTTATTTTCTTAGGAAAAGCTACGTGTATCATTCTTTGATTTATTTCTTTCTGGAAAATATTTGAATTGATAAACAATTCAAAATACTTAGAATCAAAATTTTCACTTTTCTTGAATAATGCTAAACTCACATAAAACGAAGCACGAACATCCCAATCTATAAGTTTTGCTGTGCCAACATCTCCGATTCTAGTCATTAGAATGTCTCCTTTTTCTAGAATTACCCTTTTACTTTCCTTATGAAATACTTCCTCTGAAATATATTTTGTTTTTGAAAAATCATTTTTAGAAATATGTTCAACACTATAAAAAGGGACTCCTGACTTAACGTAGTTGGGAGTTGCGTGAGTACCATCGTATACTTTTGTGACTTCTGCCACCCTTTTAATATCCCAGTTTTTAGGTATCAACCCGATTTTCGATTTTTTATAATCTTTAATATCTCGCACCATATTAATATCCCATTTCTTTAAGATAAACTTCCATTTGGCTTTCTACCTCATTTAATTTCGCTTTCAAGGCAACTATCTCTTTTTGAGTTTCTACAATATCAACAGGCTCTTCTTCAACAAACGTATCAACATATCTAGGAATATTAAGGTTGTAGTCGTTCTCTTGTATTTCTTCTAATGTAGCAATGTGGCTGTATTTATCAACTGTTTTCCATTCAGAAAAGGTGTTGTAAATTTTGTCAACATCTTCATCGCGTAACCGATTTTGGTTTTTACCATTCTCAAACTCATTACTGGCATCAATAAATAACACCTCTGTATTGTCTCCTTTATTTTTATCAAAAATTAAGATAGAAGCAGGAATACCTGTACCGTAAAATAAATTTGCGGGCAAACCAACCACAGCTTTTAATAAATTTTCATCAATCAATTGCTTACGTATTTTACCTTCGCTACTTCCTCTAAATAAAACTCCGTGAGGTAAAATAACACCCGCTTTTCCGTGTTCGTTTAAGGTTTCTATCATATGGGTAATAAATGCATAATCACCTTTGCTTTTAGGTGGTACACCTCTATGAAAACGGCTGTATCTATCAGAAGAAGCATCTTCTGCTCCCCATTTATCTAAAGAAAACGGTGGATTGGCTACGACTATATCAAATTTCATTAAAGCATCATTCTCAACCAATTTTGGCGAGTTTAAGGTGTCACCCCATTCTATAGTGGCATTATCCATTTCGTGCAAAAACATATTCATACGTGCTAAAGCATAAGTAGAACCATTTACTTCTTGCCCATTCAGCGAAACATTAGTACTGCCTACTTCTTTTGCTACTTTAAGCAACAGCGAACCAGAACCACAAGTTGGGTCGCAAATACGATCTCCTGCTTTTGGTTCTACTAATTTTGCCAATAATTGCGATACTTGTGAAGCTGTATAGAATTCACCAGCCTTTTTACCTGCGCCAGCAGCAAAGTTCCCTATTAAATACTCGTAAGCATCACCAATAACATCGTTATTATTTAGATTAGAAGGTCTTAAGTCTAATGCTTTAAAATCATTTAGAAGATGCTGTAAACGTCTGTTTCTATCTGTTGTTTCTCCAAGATTCGATTCACTATTATAATCGATGTTTCTAAACACCTTTTCTAGTTTGCTTCTATTGGCTTCTTCTAATGCTTCTAGTCCAATATTAATTAGGTCTCCTAAATTGCTTTCGTTACGTTTTTCATATAGATAATCAAAAGACGATTTTTCAGGCAACGAAAAACGCTCGTGTTTTAAAGCACGTTCTATACGCATTTTATCTCCATTATACTTTTTCTCGTATTCGGTTTTCTTCTCTTTGTTTACATCGCTTATGTATTTAATAAAGAGCATTGTAAGTATGTAGTCTTTGTATTGCCCTGCATCTACAGTGCCTCTAAAGGTATCGCAGGCTTTCCATACTTTATTGTTGATATCGCTTTGTGTTAGTTTACTCATTTTTTATTTTTTTAAAGGAGCGATAGTTTCCTATCGCTCCTTATTAGTTAATTAGCCTTTTGGAGGAAAGTTGTCGTTTCCGTGAGAATCTTTTCTCTGAATTTTGCCATCCTTTTTATGAATGACTAATTCCGTTTTTTGCTTCTTAGAAAGTTCTCTGCTATAATCTACAGCTTCTTTCTTTGTTTCAAAGTTTTTTGAAGCTCTTTTTGCTCCTCCTTTTTTAGAATCCCAACCACCATCTTGGTTTGGGACTACGTGTCTAGTATTACTCATTTTACTATAATTTAAAAATACACTCAATATCTCGGAGTAGAGTGTGTTAATCCGAGTCTATACACATCGTAATTTTGATATGTCATAAGATTGGTATACTTTTGTTTTTCCAAGAACATTGTTAATTTCAGTTCGGTGACAAGCCACTGAGTATAAACAATACCAATCTAAAGTCTTCAAGGCGACCAGCTTTAAAGGCTTTTTTTATGTCTTACAGTTTCATTTTATTTGTTATTAATTCGTTTAAAATTCCCTTTTTCAGCGCTTTTTTCTTTTCTAATAGTTCGTTTGTTAATGCTATTTCTTCTTCAAGAAGATCTAGTACATCAATAACTTTTTGTTGTTCTTCTAAACTCGGTAGCGGTATTTCAAAATCTAAAACATCGTTTTTAGCAATAGATGTTATAGAAGAACCCACACCAAGCAATTCTAACTCGTATCTTTTTCGTTCAGAATTAAGTACAGCAGCCAAATAGCGACTGTCAATCAATGTTGCATCTGCTCTAATAATGTAAAATAATGAGCTAGGAACAACTTTGCCAAATGACTCATTGTAACTCCAGGCAAAAATTCGTTGTCCTTTTCCAGTAAGAATCACATCATTAGGTTGTAGTAAAAATTTTGTATCTTTACCTGTAATTTTGATGAAACTATCATCAAATAGCGTTGGATTTAAGAAATTATCAAAATGGCCAGTAGTAAGATATTTGGTATCTCCATCCTTGCTTTTTTTCTTATAAAGTCCAAATTGAACTTCTGCTATTTGATTAATGTTTGTCATAAAATTTCTTTGTAATCGTTTTCTAATTTGATACAAAGATAGTGGTATTTATAATTAAAAAACAAGTATTTTTCTTTGTAATTGATTTCTAATTTATGTAAAAAACATAATTTACTGATTTTAAATAGGTTATGTTGTGTGTTTTTTTCAGTGTAATTCAATAATAAAATATTTATCTTTTAAATACATCTAGAGAATTAGTTTTTCCGTTTTAAAAATCAGTTGATTTTTATTTAATTTAACTAGCAAAAATCAACTGATTTTTAAAATGAGCCTAAGCGGCAGGCGTCACGTACTGTTTATCTTTTTATATAAAAGTGCATTTATATAAAAAAGAAAGTTCTAAGTATATAAAACTATAAAAGTATAAAAGTATAAAGCTATAAATAGATATTTATAGTTTTATACATTGTTCTATGTTTTAATCAAAAATTCACATTTTAAAACCCCTGTTTTTTTTATTCATTCGTTTTTCTTGTTGTTCGTAAGATAAAAGTTTCTCAATACCTCTTAAAGATAGTTTTCTATCTATTTCTGAGCCTTTTTTTCTTACTCCTTTAGCATCGATAAAAGAAATACCACGACCTATTTTAGTTTGTATATTTTTATTTTTAAGGATAAAAACAACATCTTCAATACTATCTGAAATATCTATTGCAGAAAAAATAGCTTCCTTAAGGTCTGTAGTATGTTTGTTATTAGGAATAAACTCTTGATTCATTTTTAATGCTTCAAGCTTTCTACCAACTTTTCGTAAGTTATATTCTTTTTCTATTACTCTAGAAAAATCTTGACTTTTATAATGTGTATAGCTATTTGAGATCGCTAAATTATTATCCCCAATCCTTGTACTCACTATATGAATATGTTCTTTATCTGTGTTTTTTTCATGTAGATAAACTGCAAACATATTGTCTTGAAAACCTATTTTTAAAGCATATCTATTGGCAATATCAATCCAATCTTGATTGTTTAACTTGCCTTTATCTTCTGGAGCTGCTCTAATTTTTATATGAAACGTTTTATTAGTACATCTATCATTCTGTGTTTCTTTTTCTTTCATTTGATTATAAATATCATTTGCATTACCAAAACATTTATTGGTAGTTAAAACTTCTCCACCTTTTTCACAGTACAATAAAGCGTTTTTGGTAAAAGAAATACTTTGTAGCTTTGTTATCATCTTCCTTTTTCTAAGTCCTCTAATTGTTTTTCTAAAGCTTCTTTTTTTAGTTGAGTATTGTATTGTTTACTTAGTTTATGCACATACCGTAATAATACCGTGTCTTTTTGCTGAATATCATTTAGTATTGAAGCAATGTTTTTAGATGTTTTATTATTTTTAGAATAAGCATCTAAAAAAAAATACTCGTAGAACAACTTATATTCGTCTCTTTCGGTTTTAAGTTCACTGTTTTCATTTAGATAACTTGGTATGTACTTAAACCCAGAAAAAGCTATTAAAATAAAAGTGATAATTGAAAGCAAAAGTTTAGATGTAAACGGAGTGTCTTTACCAAACAGATAATATTCTTTTTTTTGATTAATTATGTTTGGTTTATTACTTAATGATTTTATAGATTCTTCTATTTTTATGATACTAAGAAATGCACTTGTTTGATTTATATTTAACTTATGTTGCTTCATAAGTATTTGTTTTTGTGATTCTATGAATTCTCCAAAAGTTTTGTTGTCAATTTTATTTTCTCTTATAGTGTTAATATTACTTTCTAGAGTATCTAATTTGTCACATACGTTTTGCATTAAATACAATACTTTTTTGTTTTCTTCCATGTTAGTTAAGTTTAGATTTTATATCAATAATGTGTTTTTTTAACTCTTCAATATCACTTATTATTAAATCTTCATCTGTTAATTTTAACTTGATTCCAGAATTTAATTTACGAGAGATTTGATTTAAATTATTACCTATTTTAAAAAGTTGTAATATGTAATTTTTGGTTTCTAATTGTTTTTGTTTTACTTCTAAAATTGGTTTCCCTAGTTTCTCAAGTACACATTGTCGGATGTAGAAAGAGGCTTTCACTTGTAATAATTCACATTGATTATTTAGTAGAATTTTATCATTAAAATCTAAATAGAATACCATTCTAGTCTTATTTTGATTATTCATTATTTTATATTTTTTTAGTATGTTTTTTTTCTATGAGCATTTTTATGCGAATAGCAAGGTTTGGTTAATGTGCACTTTTCGTGAACATTAGCCACACCTTGCAAATAACTGACCGCATTAATTTCGATTCACTAAATAGTGATTTAAGTCATTGTATTTTTCATAATAGATTCTGCTGTCTATAATTTTACCATTTGCATTTTCTATTAAAAAATCGGTAGCTTTATTTCCTGCTTCATCGTTATCCATAAATAATTTTATTACAGAATATTCATTTAATAAACCCATTGTTTTCTTTACTAAAGAAGTAGAGTTAAGTATGATAAAGTTTTCTTTCGGAATTTCATTTTTTATAGAAAAATATGAGAGCAGATCAGACCAAGATTCAAATATTGAAACAACGTTAGAATTATTATTTATGGTTGTAATTTCTTTTTTACCTAAGCAACCTTTAAAAAATTCATTTCTAATTTCTAATCCACCAACATTATTCATAAATCCAATTCCGTAGTTTTCTTTTCCATTAGAAAAAGAGTAATGAACTTGAAAACAAAATTGTTTTGCAAATTGTAAATTGATTTTCCTCCTGCTTAAATAATCCAATAAATTTTGATTCGTTAATTCGGTTACTTTTTTAATAGAGTAGGTTGGTTCTGGTTCAATGATAACTTGTTTTTTTTGCTGGTGAAAAGAAAAAGAACCTTCGGATAAAATAACTAAGGCTTCTCTGATTGAACAATTATTGTAATTTGTCACAAAATCAATGATGGTTCCTCCAATACCAGAACTATGGTCAAAGAATACGTTCTTTGTAGTATTAACTTTAAAAGATGGTGTTTTCTCTTCTTTAAAAGGAGAATAAAACCAAACATCTTTTGTATTGGTTTTGCTTGTTCTAAATCCTTGTTTTTTTAGGTAAGAAACTAGGTCTATTTGTTTTGCTTTTTTACAATTCATTTTTGTTTGTATTATGCGTATGAAGAATATCTAAAAGTTGATGATTTGATGACGATACTCTTGAATCTCTTTACAGTAAAGGGAAAGTTGCGTCATCAACTTGTCATCAGGTCATCAGATTTTTTTTAAACATGTCATCATTTTTTTTATTGATGACGCTTTGATGACGGTTTTGATGACGGCTTAGCCCCTTATTATTATTGACTAAGAGTATATATAGGCTAGTCCGTCATCAAATCATCAAAGTTTTTACCTAAAAAACTTTTTTTGATGGTGAAATACCTTCCTTTTGTGTCTACAAGTATGATTTCTCCATCACTAAGAATAACAAATTTTTGATAGTTAAAAGAGTTGTTTTTTGACTCAATTTTCCATTCTTTTTTTAATAACGCGCGAAGTTGTGTTAAATCCGTTTTAACTCTTGTTTTTGTAAGCCCATTTAATAAATCCATCAAACTAAAGTGTACTTCTTCTAACTCAAATTTCTCCATAACACTTAAAAGAAGGTGTGCTATTTCTTTTTCCACTCTATTTCTATTATTGTTTACTAGTTTTTTAAGCGCAGGAGTATAAATTTGTTGTGCAGTAAACCACATTCTAGTTTTTCTTTCACTAGCAAATTTTCTATTTTTAATAAAGTGTAGAAAGGCTGGAATCTCATCAATTAACTTATCTAGAAAATTAACATCTTCTTGTTTGATTACAGGAACTTTAATTACCCAAAATCTAATCTCATCAGAATCAATTTTAATGAATGAATTTTCTTTGTTGCTACACATAATAAACTTACCAAAAAAGTCTACTTCAAATCGTTCTTTACCCTTAGCCTCAATCTTATTTTTATTTGATGTGGAGAGATATTTTATTTTTTCCGTTATTTCCTCTTTTTGAAGAAAAGCTTCGTCTAAACCAAGTAATAGTTTGTTTCCCCAATCCAAGTTGAAATTGCTGTTTAAGGAGTGACTATCCAAGTAACTCATATTCTGTCCAAATACTTCTTTTAAATATTTTAAAAATGAACTTTTACCTGTAGAACGTTCTTTACTAACCAAACATAGAACAGGGAGTATTTGTGTTGGAACCTCATATAAAAGCTTAAAATAATCTAACCCAAGTTCAAACTGTGAACCAAAAATGTGATTAAAAAACTTAATAGTATTTTTAACACCGCCTTCTTTTGGTGTATGGTTTAACGGAGAATAGGTATTGTAAAACCCATAAAATTCTTTAGAAAAATCAAAATGATCCGGGAAACATATTTTACCATGATATTTAGGAATATCATCTAAATACTTCCTGCCATGGTCTTGTATAATGGTAGAAACATCCCATTTTATTAAAGCTTCGTTAAATTGATTGTTTATTGTTGGAACTTGTACTATTTTATAATAGGATGTACCAATCCTTAAATATGGTATATCTGACATATTTATTGAGATTATCCGTATATTTGTTCTATACGGTGGTTAATACTGTGTTTTGAAAATATTCTAAAGCATTGAGCGGACACTCTATGCTTTTTTTATTTAGACGCCTTCATAAGTTCTAAGGCTAGTTCAGAATCAACAATAATTTTACGACCATCTTGAATGATTGCTTCATCTATTTTTCCTGATTTCTTAAGTCGGTTTGCAGAAGAAATACTGCAATCAAAAAGTTTTGCAATTCCTCTCATACCATAAACATACTTTTTACCTTTTTCTGGCTCTAAAGTTTTTATAGGCACTTCGCTGTTTAATCTATTCTGTAGGAATATAAACTCTTCCCCTGTCATTTGGAAGAGTGGTTTGTCTCTTAATGTTTCTAAATTCATTTTTTAATAATTTTAATTATACAAATTTGGCTAACTATTTAACCTTGTTTGACAACAAATTTAGAGTCACTATGCTGTGGATAAAGTGTGGAAATATCAAAAAAAAAAGCGCTTTAATAAAGCGCTTTTTTGTGTTACAGGAATTGATATATGGTTTTTATGTGGATTTTGAGTTTAAAAAAACCTTTATGATATTAATGGTACTAATATAGTTTTAAATAAAGTATCAAGTGAGTCCGCAAACTCCTTCTGTTTTTCAGAACGATCTTCCCAGACTACAGCTTTGTATTGGCTATTATAGTATTTTTTTGTTGTATTTATTTCATTTAAAATTCCATCTAACCATTGTTCACTAACTTCTGTATTTAATAAATCATTTTGCATTTTGTAGAAAAGGTAGAATATCATTCGTTTATCCTTAATTTTTAGATAAGATATTGTGTTTTTAAGGTTTAACGTATTGTACAGTTCTATTTCAGTTATTTTTTCAAAAATAATTCCATTGTATTCTTTATGTATGTGGTGAACTACCCCCATATTAAAGAAGCTTTGTTTATGAATTTTTAAATAGTTAGAATCATAAGGTTTGTAACCTTTAAAATTCGCCTCAATAAGATTTTTAATCCATACACTAATATGGTACATATCTTCATGATAATTATTAATTAAGAAACCAACAGTATTATAAAAACTTGTTCTGAAAAACTTTTCTCGATCTGTCAGTTCTATTATTTGATCAAGTCTAGCTTGAACCTCTTGTTCAGTGTAATTGTTTTCTGGTAATTTTTGTTTGTTAAATTCATCAAGTCTTAGTTTTTCTCTAGGGAGTTCTTCAAAAAAATCACTGTATTTTATGTATAGTTTAATGTTTTTTTCAGTTGCAATTTTTAAATCTTTCAGCAGTACTTTTCTTTCTTCTTTATCCGTTTCTGGAGATATTTTTTCAACAATTTCAAATCTTAATAGAATCTGTTCTAAAACATGTCGATAAATATCTTGAGAATCATAATCAAAACTATCACCGTTTGAATTTATTTCTTTTTTCCAATGTAAGTTATTTAGATCATTATAAATACAAGTAAGCATGACTATACTGCCATCTATGTTGTTTACATTTACTGTTTCATTTTCTTCCTCCATGTTTTTCATAACTCATTAAATTTTTCCATTGCATTTTTCTTTGTTTTATCTGCAACATCAATATAGGGTTTCATTGCTTTGTAATCTGAATGTCCTGTCCATTTCATAACAACTTGAACAGGTATCCCTATAGATAATGCGCTACATATAAATGTTCTACGACCAACATGCGTACCTAATAAATCGTATTTTGGTATTGTTTCATCTTTTCTTTTATTTCCAACATAATATGTTATTCTTACGGGCGTATCAATTTCAGCTAATTCTGCTAAATCTTTGATGTAATCATTCATTTTTTGATTAGATATTACAGGTAGTGCCTTGTTATTTTCATAAGGAATATCTTTATATTTTTCAAGGATAGCTCTACTGTGTCTGTTTAATTCTATAATTAAGCTATCAGAAGTTTTTACAGTAGTAACTTCTATATGATCTTTTTTAATATCACTTCTTTTTAGATTATATGCGTCTGAATATCGTAATCCAGTATAGCAAGTGAAGAAGAGAATATCACGAACTCTTTCTAAGTGTTTTTTAGTGCTAGGGATTTCATATTTAAGCAGTTTTGATTTCTCTTCTTCTGTTAGAAATATTACTGTTTTATTAGCGTCTTTAATTTTTGGTCTAAAACTTTGATAAGCATCATTATTATGATGTTTTTTTTCGAAACTCCATCTAAGAAACCATTTTATAAAACCAAGCTGTTTTTTTATGGTGCTATTTCGCATTTTCTTTTCTTTCCTAAGATGGATAAGATAATCTGTAAGTCCACTTTCATCAAAGTCTTCAAATTTAGAATCTGGGTTAAAGCTTGTAATATGTTTTTTTACTGCTTTAAATTTTGTAAGTGTTGCATCGCTCCAATTATTTAAACGACTATTTTCTTTTACAAATAAATCAAATACATCAAAAAGGGAAGTTTCTGATTTTTTTTCAATTTCAACTTTTCCTTTTTCTTTAAGGCTTTTGGCTATTGCCCTAATCTCGTCTTTATTGGGGATATTATCTTGACTTTCACATTCTTGGAAAAAATCTTGAATAGCAACTTTCAATTCTAAAATACGAGAATTAATAGCAGAGGAACTTTGTTCTAATTTATTGTATGCGCCATTTTTAACCTGTTCTTTGTCTTGATTCCATTTTGCAATATCTATACGATACCCTGTTTGGATATCTAGACGAGTGCCTTCGTAATTTACCCTTAAACGTATTGGTACATTTTCAGTAATTAATTGACCTGCTTTTTTTCTCTTTTCGAGTGAGAAAATTAAATTTCGTTTTATTTGAATCATACCTATAAAAAAGTTACACCCAAATTTACACCCAATTTTTAAGAAATCAAATGATATTCTATGATGTTTTAAAAAACTTAAAAAAATAAAACCTTATATTTAAAGGGATTTTGAAGCTTTATGGTTTTTTACGAACAACTAGGTGATAGAGCCTCTTTCTCCGCAGCAAACCTCGTAATCAAAAGATTACGAGGTTTTTCATTTTATAGATATTGTATGAGGTGTTGCTTTTGTTTCTTTTTATTTTAAATGATTAATGTAGAAGGTAGTTTTATTATAAAATATTTTGTTGATAGATAAGAGTATTATTGTTTTAAAAAAATAATAGAAGATGTGTTGGTTATCTCTATTTGATAATTTCACCTTTTGATTAAATTGAACGATTGATTCTGTAGTTTTTTTGATTGAATTAGCGCCTTAAATTTAGCGCATAAAAAAAACCTTATTATTTCTAATAAGGTTTTGAGCGAAAGACCGGGTTCGAACCGGCGACATTCAGCTTGGAAGGCTGACGCTCTACCAACTGAGCTACTTTCGCGTATATTGGTAAGCGGTTGCAAATATACAACCTTTATTAAGTTCTGCAAGTTTTTTTTTAAAAAAATTAATAAAATTTTTTATCATCACGTAATACCTTTAAAAAGTGAAAGCCATAGATATTGTACCCTTCATTATAATAGAATTTGTGAGATTGTGGATTGTTTACATAGGCATTTAATTCTATAGCCTCACAACCTTTCTTTTGAACATGATTGTCTATCCAATTAAAGAATTGTTTTCCAAGTCCTTGACCTCTTACTGTATCATCAATAATTACATGATCGGGCTCTACAGTTTTACCTATATAGTGTCTTGTTGAATACCAAAGGCCAGAAATTCCTACTAGATTATCATCAATATATAAACCTATACATTCATAATTAGGTAATTTTGCTATTTCTACGACTCTTTCTTTGAGTATTTCTAGCGGTGTTTTGGAGTTTAATTTTGTTAAAAGTGGAATTATCGTTAGAATGTTATCTACTTCAATGATTTTTATTTGTGTTTTCATTCTTTAGAATTGTGATTTTTAATATTTAAAAAGCGAATATATAACTGTCTTTTTAAAATTTAGGGATTTTTTTATTTACACAAAAATAAAAGTAAATTCTTTTATTAGAGATTGATGATTATGTATTTTAGCTTATTCAAATTGTTATTCCGTTTTTCTTTTATGATTTTAAAAAACAAAAGAGTAAGGCAATTAATTTTTGCTATCACTTTACTACTATTATTTTTAGCATGTTCTAGGCAAGATGTTATTCGCCCTGATATACAAAAAAAACTAACTAGCATAGATAGCTTAAGTCAAAAAGTACCACAACAAACTCTCTTTAAATTAGATAGCTTACTGCAAAATAATAAAGATTTAACGTCTTTAGAGCAAGCTATGTTTTTATTTAAAAAGGGAGAATTTTTATATCTAAATTTTAAATATAATGAAGCGCTGAATACGCATTTAAAATGTTATGAATTATTTGTTGAATTAAAAGATACTTATAATCAGGGACGATGTTTAATTACATTAAGTGGTGCTTCTCTTCATATGGGAGACATAGAAACATCGCAAATGTATGCACTAAAGGCGCTGCATTTGGCTAAATTAATAGAAGATAAGCGTATTGAGGGTAAAGCGTATAATCAGTTATTTAATCTTCATTTTAAATTAAAAGATTACAACAAAGCATTGTCTTATATAAAAGTAACCGATAGTTTGTTTTCTAAGGGAATTGATACCGCTTCTATCATATCAATAAAAAACAACAAAGCCAGCGTTTATTTACAGCTAAAAGAATACAACAAAGCTTTAAAAAGTTATTCTGAAGCAATGCAGTTAAGTCATGCTACAGGAAACCCTAAAATATTAGCAAGTGTTCTAAATAATATAGGATATACCTACATAGAAGCTGGCGAATACCAAAGTGCTGAAAAATTTCTAAGAGGTGCTGCTACTTTAAACAAAAATATAAAAGATGTAAATGCTTCACCTTACAAAGGTTTGGGAAACCTGTTTTTATTGCGAGCTAAAAACGATTCGGCAGCAATTAATTATAAGAAAGCTTTAAATATTTATGTTTCTAATAATAATGCTAAGGATGAAATAGAGGTAAGAGATAAACTTGTTGCAATAGCAATTATGTCTGGAGATTATGTAAAAGCTTTAGATAACCAAATAATTAGAGATAGTTTACAATTAAATGTGAGTAGATTAGAACAAAATAGACTTTTAAATTTTGCAAATGTTAATTATGAAGTTAAACAAAAGGAAACTGAAATAAATCATCAAAAAGAAATTAATAGTAGAAACCAGTGGCTTTTAATAAGTACCGTATTGTTATTTGTTTTGTTAGCAATAGTAACTGCTTTTTATATATACAATACAAAACTAAGAGCAGCTAATAAAGCATCTAAATTAGAGCAAAGTTTACTACGGATACAAATGAATCCTCATTTTATCTTTAACACCTTGGCAGCGATTCAGAATATCACTTTAGAAGGAAATCCTATAAAATCATCTAATTATATTGCAAAATTTTCTAAGCTGATTCGACAAAATTTCGATTATGTTAGAAAAGATGCTATTTCGTTAGATAAAGAGATTGCCATGATTTCTAATTATATAGAAACACAACAATTACGTTTTAATAATGTTTTTACCTATTCATTAGAAATTAACAACTCTATTGATACTACAAAAATACAAGTGCCACCAATGTTATTGCAACCTTTTTTAGAAAATGCCATAGAATATGGATTAAAAGAGAAGAAAGAAGGAGGGAAGCTTCAATTGAAAATAGAAAAGGAAGGACAAGAATTGTTATTTGTAATTTTAGACAACGGTTTAGGCAGATCATCAAAAGCTAAGCAAGAAGAATTAACGGAAGATTTACACGCTACAGCTATTTTTAAAGAACGTTTAAAAATGCGAAAAAAAGGAGAAGAGAAATCCTTTATTCTTCAAGATTTATTTGATGAAAACAACAAGCCTTCTGGAACAAAAGTATTTTTTAAATTAAAACTATAATGATAAAAGCCGTTATAATAGAAGACGAATTTAATGCTTTAAATACATTAGATAAACTGATAAAATATACTCAGAAAGATATTGAGGTTATTGCAAAAATAGATAATGTTACAGATGCTATTTCGTTTCTAAAAAAGGAACCGATAGATTTAGTTTTTTTAGATATAGAATTAATTGGCGGAAATGCATTTCAGATTTTAGAAGCTTTAGAGAGTATTGCGTTTAAAATAATTTTTACCACTGCGTATGATGAGTTTGCAATAAAAGCAATAAAATTTGATACCATAGATTATTTACTAAAACCGATAGATTCTGAAGAGTTATCAGAATGTATAGATCGCTTTAGAATTGGTTATAAAAAAGAACAAGTTTATAAAAATGCTTTAGACAAGGTTTCTGAAATTAATAAAAAGGAAATTGAGAAAACCTTGTTAATAAAAACTGCGGATGCTCAGTATTTTTTGCAAACAAAAGATATTGTACGTTGCCAATCAGACGGAGCGTATACTGTTTTTCATACAGTTGATAAAAAAATAATGAGTGCTCGTAATTTAAAATACTACGAGAATATTTTAAGTGAACACACCTTTGTACGCGTGCATCAATCTCATTTAGTAAATATAAAATACATAAAAAAGGTGAATGCTAACAATACGGTTCACTTAACAAACCAAGAAATAATACCTGTTGCTACACGTAAAAAATCGTACTTAAAACAGGTTTTAGATAGCTTATAAATGCGAATATAAAACGAAAAAGAGCATATGTAAAACGGTTTTAAAATCATCCTAATCAAGTCTTAGTTTTGAGGTATACAAAGAAATAACCTTTAAATTAAAATATCATGGGATTAAAAGAAAACAGATTTACAAAAACATTTCAAGAAGAACAATTTCCAGAATTAAAAGCACAAATAATAGCAGCTGCAGGTTTTGATGTTCCTTTAAACATTGAATGGAGTACTTTATTTGAAGATCGTTTTTTACACTTATACAACGATTCGTACCCTAAAATATATTTTTTACCACTTGTAGCGGCTTTTAAGTCTATTGCGGCAGATGAAATGGGGAAAGAAGCTTTAGCAGAAAGCTTAAAAGAAATACACATATTAAATACCAAAGACCACCACAATCCTACTAATGCGTATGCATTTTCTAATGGAGTTTTAACTGTAGACCATAGTCCTATTTTAAATGCAGATGATGTTGATAGCAGGACGAAAGTATTGGTTAATTTATTAGAAAATAATTTATAAGCAAAGGGCAAGGCTTTGTGTAATTGGTAAATAATATTGGTATGTATAAATTTATTTTTTATAGTATTTTAATCGGAATTCTATTCTTGCTGGTTGGTTGTGGCGTTTCTAATATGAAAGCAAAAAAAGGGTTTGTAGCCTATTTAAAAGAGCATCATCATAACAAATATGAGATTTTAACTTTTAAAAGAAACTTTAATGCAGCAAACATGAATCCTAATTTGTTTTGGGTAGAATTAGCACTTAAAGAAAACCGTAACATTGTTATAAATTTTGAATGGAATGCAAAAGACAATGCACTTTATGTTCCGTTTCATTATACAGAAGATAGAAGTATAGAGGCCTTAACTCATTATCAAAAACAAGAAATTGTATTAAGAGAAGCGTTGTACCAAGCATTAGATAAGGATGTTTTTAATATGGATGTTAATGTATTTAATCATACCATTAGTATTGGCTTAGAAAGCGAACCAACATTTAAAGAGTTTCAATATTTTTCAGATAAAATTAGTGCCATTTTAGAAGATTATCCAAAGACCTGGACCAGAGAAGCGCATATAGAATTTAAAATTAAAGAAGAAGCAAAAGGTTTTTATGAGTTGATTGTTAAGCCCAATACATTTAATGATAGCAACGAATCTTATAGATACAAACAGCACGCTATTGTTGCTAATAATTACGGGTCTATAAAAGCAGTACATATAAACCATATTGTAGAACAAGAATTTTCTAAACCAAATTCTCCTGTGTATTTGAGTAACATTTGGGTCAATCAAAAAGATTTAAATTCATTTTACATCGCTTTCGAAAAACACGAGCCATTAAAAAGACCCGAAACAAATAAAAATTTAACTGAAGGTGTTGGTATGTATGTCGTAAAAATGAGTTACCCTAATTTAGTGAAGGAAACCTTAACCTATTACGATTACAAAACAACTTCTAGAGACGGAATTTTTCTGTATCTCATAGACCAATTACCAGAAGATTACCAATTTCTTATAGAACACTCATAATATCTAATTTACATCATGGAAAAAATATCATACTATAAAGCGTTTGTAGCCCAAACGCCAGAGGAAATCTTACGATCTGTTTTTAAGAAAGAAGAAGCTGTTTTAATTGCTATTTCTTTAAATAATGGAACGTATCTAGAAGGCATAATTCTAGATTTAAAGGAAGATCATAACCACAATAAATCGGTTTGTATGCTTTCTCAGAATGAAGATGTACTCTTTTTTAATACGCACAGTATTGTGTCTGTTATAGTAAAACAACCTAAAAAAATGGTAGTTGAATTATCTAAAGGTGCTATTAGCAGGCCCATATCATCAGAAAATGAAAATCTAACGGTTTTACAATTAAAACGCTGGTTACAAAGTGAAAAAAGCCTATTAGGAAATCAAATAAAGGAATTTAATGTTGATAAACTTCCGCTAGGAGAATTAAACAATCGATTAAATATTAAAGATGTTTTTACCGCATTAAAAAGTACTGTTGATGAAATTACAAAAGATATTTTAGGTAAAGAAGCATGGCAAGGTATTGATAGAATTGTACTGCAACAAGAAAATAAGTTAGGTGTTGATAATCAATCTGGAGTATTAACAATATCAATTGCAATTGATAAAGCTTTACCAGAAAACTTATTGAATATTTTAGAAGAAAAATTACTTCAAATATTATAAAACAAACAAAAAAATCATTTTAAACAATTAATAAATTATAAAATAAAAATTATGGGACTTAAAGAAAAAAGAATTATTCAAGCATTTCAAAAAGAATTATTTCCGGCATTAGAAACAGAAATTAATACCGCAGCAGGTTTTGCCGTTCCTTTAGATATTTCTTGGAACACTTTAATGGAAGATCGTTTCTCTCACTTGTACAATGATACGTTTCCTAAAATATATTTTTTACCATTAATAGAAGCTTTTAAAGCTATTTGTATAGATGAAATGGGTGTTGAACTTTTAAAAGCTGGATTAAAAAATGTAATTATTATTAATGAAAACGAAGAGCATAATTTAGAACGTGCAATTACATTTGAAGAAGGCGTTTTAAAAATAAATCATAGCCCTGTTATAAATGCCGATGCTGTAGATAGAAAAACAGCTCGTATTATTTCTTTATTAGAAGAAAAGTTAGAAGAATTTGCAGAAGGAACTTCGGATGCAGCATCTACGGAAACAGAAAGTGCTCAAGAAGCATCAGCAGAAACAACAAAAGTAACTATTCAAGAATTGTATAATCAATCGTTTGTAGTTTCTACCGAAAAACAGGAGATTTTTGGAGAAATGGTAGAAGGTTTAGGTTGGAGTTGCGATATGTTAGAAGGTAAATTAACCTACGGAGACGATAAAGTTTTTGACATTCAGGTGATAGGTACTTATTCTGAAAATGAAAAAAGTTGGTTATGGGCTTGGGCAAATACACAAAGTGGTATTCCAGAGAAGTTTTTACAAACAGCTTTAGCAGCAAAAGCAATAGGAGAGGCTTATCAAATTGAAGATTTTGTTACATCTAAAAAAGAATTTAGTTCAGATCCGGGAGTTTATTTTTCTACAATAATTTCTGCAATGGCAAAAGAAAGTTGTTACGTGCCATTAACTTTTAAAGGCTTAACGGTTTATGTTACCATAACATCTGCAGAAGCAGATAGCAAAGCAAGAACGGTGCCTGCTTTAATTTGTTCTCATTTTACAAAGATAGCCGCAAACTATACGTTTCCTCATAAATACAGTTTGTATTTTTATTTAAAAGGAAAAGGGTACGAAGTAGAGTTGCCAGGTAATAATATTGTTGCTAAAAATGGAGATGATCAAATTCTTGGAATTTTCGACTTAAAAGGTCGATTAATGAAAATATCTAATTCAAAATTAACTGTTCAAGCCTAAAATAGTATGTCATATATATCAGAAACACTTTCAGAATTAGAAAAAGAACATCAAGCTGCTTTAAACGCAGCACAAGAAAAAATGTTAACCGATTTAAATGATGCACAAGCATCAGGAAATTTCGAAAAAATACAAGAAGCCAGTGTTGTATTTCAAAATATAACAACAGAATTGGCATCAGAATACACCAAACGTATTGAAGAAATAAATGCTTTAAACCATAAAGCAATTGTAGATACAGCACCAGAAATTTATACGAATAACAGAGCCGATATCGATTTAAATTTATTAGTATATGATGGTGATAGAGATTACGTAATTGCTTTTCAGCAAGACGAGTTGATACAAAAAACGTTAGAAAAGGTAAACAAAAATAGTGGGAAATTTAAGTCTAGAAAACATTTGTTAAAATCTAGTTTAAGGCTTACAAAAACCTTAGCACCAATGCTTCATGAAATTGGTGAGCATTGTAAAAGTACCTTAAAGTTAAAAGCAGATATTGAGTTTTTTGTGTACCAAGGAGATACTTTTAACGCTTCTTGCTATCCGCCAGATGAGAATAAATTATACATTATTTTATCCTCAGGAATCTTAGAACGTTTTTCTAAAGAAGAGTTAACTTTTGTAGTTGGTCATGAAATAGGCCATGTGCTTTTTGAACACTTCGATTATCCGGTAAGACAAATATTAGATACAGGAGAAAATGATTTAGCGCCTATCCATGCCATGAAATTGTATGCTTGGAACAGAAATGCAGAAATTAGTGCAGATAGAGCCGGTTTATTATGTTGCCAAAACTTTGAAGCTGTAGGACGTACTTTCTTTAAATTATCGTCTGGTGTAACCACAGATTCATTAGACTTTCAATTAAATGCTTACATAGAGCAATTTGTAGATTTAGAAGAGGTTTTAAACGATTCTAATTTAGATCCATCAGATTGGTATAGTACTCATCCTTTTAGTCCTTTAAGAATTAAAGCTCTAGAACTTTTTAATAAAAGTGAAACGTATGCCGCTTTTAATACGTCTGTTTCTGGAGAAATTACAGAAGAAGCTATGGAGGTAGAAATTAAACGTATTATGTCTTTAATGGAACCAGAAAACTTAGAAGAAGAAGGAGAACATTCTGAAAAAATACAACGTTTAATGTTTTTAGGAGGTTATTTAATATCTAATGCCGATGGTGTTGTAGACGATTCTGAAATACAAGCACTAAGTAGTATTGTGGCGCCTAAAGTTTTTGCCAATTGTATGATGACTATAAAAGGTCTTACAGAAGATGAAATGATTGAAGAGGTACAACAACTTACTAAAGATTTAGACGTTGTGTTGTCTGTAATGCAAAAGCTAAATATATTAAGAGATTTATCTATTATTTCTTATGCCGATGGAGAAATAGATGATAGTGAAGTAAATGTTTTATACAACTTAGCAAGACTTTTGTATATCAATACAGATTTTATAGATCGTGTTATTGGTGATGCACAAGGAGTCTAATAAAAAGTTTATAAGTGCTGTTTAAGAATTGGGGGATTTTTACTACAGCAATAAGAAGGGTGGTAATTTTAAATTACTGCCTTTTTCTTTTAAAAACCTAAAGCTTCTAAAACTTCTAATTTTGGTAATTCTTTACTTAATATGCTGTCAACAAAAATTCCAGATTTGTAAGTACCATCTCTAAAATAGAGAATACCAAATCCACTCCATATTCCGTTTTTATATTCACCAACATATTTTATTACATTTTTATAATTGTTGTTGCTAAAGGGTTTGTAGTTAGACCATTTTGTAATTCCAAAACCATTTTTAACAGCATCTTGGTAAGTTCCCATAAAACTATAATCAAGACTTTGAGATAACGTCATACCGTTTGGTTTTGTGTTTTTCCAATTGCTAAAAATATAACTATTGTTTTTTGATTTAAATTGAATTCCGTATCCCGTATAGTTTTCATTTTTACCTAAGCCAGCATACCAACCACCATCTTCTAGTTCCCAAGAAACCATTTTGTTTTTAGAAAGGTTATCGTTACTATTTGAAGAACCAAATAACCAATACCAAGTGTTGGTATATCTTTTTAGTTGAGGTTGCTTTTGGTAATAATCTTCTGCTTTTTTCTTTTGAACTTCCGTTTGTGCTACAATACCATTGGTTGTGCTATATATTAAAATTAATAGTAATAATAGATTTTTCATTTTTTGTAAACTGTACTTAAATCGTTTTACTGATGTAGATTGATTCTTTTATCGAAAATAAATCAGCTAGGGTTTTTAATCTTTAAGCAGGTAAAATTACATTATTTATATGATTTCTATTTAATATTGGGTTTAAAAGAAATTTTTATCAAAGGTTAAATGCTTTAATTTTCTATTTTATACAAGTAAGATTAGGTTAAAGTTGGCATAGGATTGTGTTTTAAAAGAAGCAAGTAAAAAGGGTGGCTTTTTATGGTAAATTAAATGTAAAATAGTAAAGGTAAATAGGTTTTTAGTGCTGTAGTTTTAAGAGTAACTATTTAAATTATCTTGTTTTATTTTGCATATCAAAAACAATACAGGACAGGCTAAAATAATTATTCTTATAGTTTTACAAATGAGATTTTCTAATAAAAATCTATTTATAAAAACTAACCCTAAATTTAATTAAAATGAAAACAAAACAAAAAATGATTAATTTAACAAAACAAATATTATTGGTATTGTTCTTTGGTATTGTAGCATCATCTTGCTCAAATGAAGACGAAATGCTTTTAAATAATGACTCATCAGAAGCAGGTATAGAAACTATTAAAGATAAAGAACCTAAGGTCTATGCAAGGGTAAGTTGTAATGAAACATCATTTCCTACTTTAGGCCCAAGTGCGTCTAGTGCACAAACGTGTAATGATGTAACTAGTCCAAAAAATATAGGAACCTTAGATTGTAGAACAAATAGTGGTGGTTACTCTAATTATGGTAATTATGGTAAATATCAAATAACAGGATCTTCTACAAGATACGCAGGCACAAAAACAAGAGTAGAGCGTCATTTTAAGGATATAAATCGTGCAAATAATAGAAACGGAAAACTATCTTATAAGTTTATTATAGACGACTTAAGTGATGAGCAAACCTGTATTGTACAAGCACATGCCGTAGGAACTATTGTTGCAGGACAAAGAACTGGGCAAACTGCAGAAAGTGCTGTTATTTTACTCTATGCAACAAAAACAAGTGACCCTAATAAATTTAATTTATATACTCACGAATCTACAACACCTTACACAACAACTAATAGTGGAGCTAGAACAATTACTTTTTTTAGACAAGTAACTAAAGGTTTAGAGTATGATTTAACATTTAAAACAGGTTATAATTCTGTTGGTAATGCATACACAGCTATAAGAGTTTGGAGAGGGACTAGTTCTAAATATAAAAACCTAAACCATACATATACAACAACTGGTGTTTATGTTAGATATGGTGTTTATGGAGCAAATGATACAGGAGATAGAACTGCAACAGTTAGATTTAAAAATGTTGGTTTTTGTAGAGAAAACTAATTTTTTAAAATAAAGTAAATAAACAATTATTAGTTTTTATAGCATAAAAAGAGGTTATCTCTTTAAGATAACCTCTTTTGTTTTTAATTTAATTTTATAAAGGATAAAAAGTAAAGTTTTTTAATTACAATCTTCTGCATTTTTAAAATCATCTACAGTAAAAGTATAGATTTCAACTGTATTACCTGTAAGGTTAAAAATAAGGTTACTTTCATCAGTTTTTTTTATAATTATAATCTTTATACTTTATATTATATATAACTTTTATTGAATCAGCTTGTCTAGAATCTCTTCCAAAAAAGAAAGCAAAATGGTACCACCATCTTTATATGTTTTGGTTAATTTGTCACCACTTTCTATACTTATAATATAGGACTCTAGATTGTACTTTTATTAAGAGGTTTTAATTTGTTTTTTACGAATGAGAACTTTTATAATATTAAAAAATTTCTTAACTGATTATATAAAATCTTAAAATATTACTTAAAACAAAACACCAAATTCTAAGTATAGCCTGTAAATTGTTAAATTTTTTGTAAAATTCTAAACCCAAAATTATTATTATTTTGTAATTCCTAGAAAAGACATACGACAACATACTTAAATCTTTAAAAAGTATGAAAAAAATACAATTATTAATAATTTTAGCAATCACACTAATATGTTATAACTGCATCGGAGAAGATGTTATTATAGATGAAGTTGAACCAGAATTAAGAATTTTAAGCACAACGCAAAGTATTAGCATATCACAAACCGCTAATTTAGAAGCTACTTATTTTAATAATGTAGGTCAACCAGAAAGTACAAATATTATCTGGTCTAGTAATAACGAAGCTGTACTAAGTGTAAATAGTGTTGGTTTAATAACAGCTTTATCTGAAGGAACAGCAGTTATAAAGGCTCAGGTAATTAAAGAAGGTCAACTACCTACTGAAGACACTATAAGTATTACTGTTACAGAAAAACCAGAAGTGCCTAATACTAACACTAACACTCCAGAAGTAAACACTATAAGAACAACAAGTAGTTACAATTTACAGGGGTCTTTTACTGTTTCTGAAATTGAAAATACAGATAATATTTTAATAGATATACAAAGTGATTACGAAGCAACTACAGCACTTCCTGGTTTATATGTCTATTTAACAAATAATCCAAACTCTATAAATGGCGCTTTAGAAATTGGAAAAGTTACCGTTTTTAAAGGTGAACATAGTTATACTATAAATAATCAAGGTATAAACAATTATAAATATTTACTTTATTGGTGTAAACCATTTGGAGTTAAAGTAGGCGATGGAAAATTTAATAATTAAATTTATTTAAAAATGATTTTAAAAAGAAACATATTAATAGTTATAGCAATTATTTCATTTTCTAATTCTGTTTTTTCTCAATGGACACACGAAAAAAACAAAGGATTTTATAAACTATCTGCATGGTATTTAGAGGCTGATAAGCACTATACAGACACAGGAGAAACAGATCCTAACACAACAAGAGGTTTATTTAATATAAATTTATACGGAGAATATGGTATTTCAAACAAGTTTGATGTTATTGCCTATATCCCTTTCTTTTCTAGAACTTTTGAAAACAGTGTTGTTTCAGGAACTACAGGAGAAGTTATTGAAAAAGGTGAAGGTTTTAATAGTGTGGGAGATATAGAATTTGGAGTAAAATACGGTATTCTTAATATTAAAAATTATGCTTGGTCTACAACATTAAGTTTTGGGTTACCTACAGGGAACAACCAAGGAGGTAGCGATGGTAGTTTTCAAACAGGTGATGGGGAATTCAATCAAAACTTAAGAACAGATTTCGGAATATCTTATCACCTCGGGAAATTACCCGTTTATTCTAAAGCTTATTTAGGGTTTAACAATAGAACCAAAGGCTTTTCTGATGAATTTAGAACAGGTTTAGAATTTGGAGCTAATATTATAAAAGATAAATTATGGCTTATAGGGAAAGGTGATGTTTTAAACTCATTAAAAAACGGAAGCTTAGATAGCCAGAATTCACAAGGTAGTATTTTTGCAAATAATATTGAATTTGTAAGCTTAGGTGCAGAAATAAATTACTATGTTACACCAAAAATTGGTTTTTCTTTAAATTATTCATCAGCTATAAGCGGACGTATTATATACGCTAGCCCATCTATTTCTGGAGGTATATTTTTAGATATAAAATAAATATGACGATCTAAATAGCGTTGTATAATTAATAAATTAAGGTAGTGATTTTTTATCATTGCCTTTTTTTCTTTTAATTATTTTTTGTCTGTATATGATTAGTAGTATTTATGTAAATGGTTTTAGCAGTAGTTTTTTATACTTTTAATTCTATCTTGTTTATCCAAATTCATATTCTGTATTTGTTTTTTCAAAGTTTTTAAATATAATTTATCATTAACATAGACTTTTACTTTTTTTTTATGTTTATCATTTTTGGTGAAATTATAATATTAAAAGATGCTATAGAAGATGTTTAATTTTAAATATTTTACTCGATTTTTTAGACGTAAAAGCATTTTATCAACATTTAGCGCTATTAAACTATATTTTAATTCTTTATATATTTTAATTCTTTATATATTTTAAAGTTTATGTTTTTATGCTAAGGTTTTTGTTACCTGCAGACTTTTATTTTCTTTTCAAATTTTTGTATTTAATTTCCTAACTTGATTTAAGTATAATTTATATTCCGCAATAACAATTATTCCAATTATTAATAATTCAAGGATGAAATATACCCATCCTAGTTCAGTAATTTTTTCAGAATACTTAATTAACAGTCCAAGGGAAATTAACGAATAGATAATATTACTAATTATTAATATTCTTAAATAAGGTATGCAATTTAACTTAATAAACTTGTTACAGCTTATCGAGTAAATAAACAAGCAAAAGGCAATTCCAGATAATAGATATAATGTCTTTTTAGGCATTCCAAAATACGGTTCCAATTGTGCTAAGATTCCAAATAATGAAATTGCAGTTAGTAAAGCTCCGAAAGCGTCAATCAGAAAAAATCGTTTTGGATTAGTTTTAAGTTCATTCAGAAAGTTTTGTTTCCAATTAGACATATTTAATATTTGCTATAACGTGTATTATACTGATATATGTTGACCTTTTTTTAGGTTTATTTAGACGTTCAAAAGATTTTTTTTAGCCGTTTAGAAGGCAAAAAAATAATTTGAACTAGGTTTGTTTTTAAATTGTAAGTTCCGTCAAATTTACATTATTTTTTCGATACGATTTGTATTTGATGTTTGGATTTAAATGTACTTCTGCTGGTTTTCTTAAGTCTAGGCTAAAATGTGTTCTTAAATTATTGTAAATATCTACAGCTTGTTCAGCTAATTTTTGAGCAATATGAGTGTTTTTAAGACAGTTTCTAAGTCCGTATTCATATTTCAAAGTTCTATTGATTCTCTCTGCAATAGCGTTTTCATATGGGTCATATTGCTCTGTCATACTCATTGTTATTCCATTATTTTCAGCAAACTGGGTATATTCAGGGCAACAGTATTGCATACCTCTATCAGAATGATGAATCAATTTTTTAGATGGATATTTTCTGTTTTTTAAAGCCATCTTTAAAGCGTCCTTACAGAGTGATACCCTCATATGGTCATCTAATTTATATCCCATAATTTTCTTAGAGTATGCATCGGTTACAATTGCTAAATAGTTGTGTCCTTTTTCTGTTTTAATGTATGTAATATCGCTTACCCAAAGTTGTTCGGGTCTAGTAGGTATTTTGTTTTGAATGAGGTTTTTATGTTTTTTAAATAGATTATTAGAGTTTGTGGTAGTTATGTAGTTTTTGAGTTTAGGTACGAGTAAATTATGCAGTCTTAATACATCAAAAAACTTATCTCTACCGATTTTAATATCTAGTTCTATCAACTGATTTTTAAGTTCTTTATAGAGTTTTTTACCTCCAGTTCTGGAGCTTACTTTTTTACGATACTCTTTGACCATCGTAATTATTTTAGTGTCGTTTATCGCTTTACTTTGTTTTACTTTTTCTCTTTTGTAAAAGGCTTGTTTACTAATCCCAAAACATTGATAGAGCCATTTTCTTTTAAAATGTTTTTCTTCTTTAGTTCTATCTCTTTTGCTAATGTTTTGGGTAGCGACTTTTTTGACAAATCGACTCAAGTAATGATTTCCATATCGGCAATAATATCTTGCTGAAAGTCCTTTACAAACTCTAGTTCTTCAATACGTTCCTTTAGTTTTTTTATTTCGTCTAGTTTACTCATACCTTTATTTTGTTGAGCTAAGGTACTATATTTTCTAATCCAATATGAAATAGTAGTTCTAGGAATATCGTATTTTATGGAAGCAAAGTTTGTAGAAATCTGGCCATTTTGAATTTGGTCAACGACAGATAATTTGAGTTCTAAAGTTACTTTTTCGTAGCTTTTTTTTCGCCAGTGTTCTTTTTGTGTTTTCATAAGTGACTATAATTAAATGTTTAATTTTTAGTCAACCTATTTCAGGACGCTTCAATTTTCATATTGTGCCCAACGTTGTTGTGTAAGATTAGTTGCGTGTTTTAAGCACTAAAGTTAGTAAATAAAACACAGATAGAAAGTCCGCGAGGACTTTCGTAAATTAGCTAAAACTAGTAATTAATTTTACACGGTGTTGGCAACTGGCTTTATTTTATTTCATTTATTTTTTCGGGATCTTGCCTTGTGTCAAACACATTTGCGATTTCAATGCGGTTGAAATCATAATTTATCCAATATACTATTTTGTAATTTCTAAAAACGAGGTATCTAAACTCTTGTTTTCTGTGCTTTAGGCTAATTTCAATTTGTCCAATTTCTGGTTGTTTCTCAATTCCTATTGTTGAGTCAACAATTCCATTAACTAATTTTTCGGCAACTTTTTTGTTCGCTTTTATTAAATAATAACCGTAAATATCTTCAAGTTTATTTTCAGCAAGTTCTAACCAATAAACTTCTAGCTCCATTTTTGGATTTTAGCTTTTAAATCTGTTGCTTTTATCATTCGACCATTTTTAGAATCCTCCATTGCTTGGTCAATTTCAGCATCATATTGCTCCATTGTCATTGGTTTGAAATTGTTTTCAATCAATTCAGCTTTTCTTTTTCGCAATAATTTTTCAAGCCCACTAACAATTTCTACGTTTTGCAGTCTTAAAAATTCTTGAACAAACGTTATTTTTCTTGCTTCTAAATCCATTGTTATTGTTTTTTATCAAAGATACAAAATTTTCAATTTAATTCTTACTTTTCTTGATTTAACGGATTTTTTACAGCTTGTTGCCAACGTATTTCTTTAGTTTGTATTAAATATCTTTATGTAGTAACAGAGGAGAACTATAACGTGTTTTAGATTTGAAGGTCCCTTACACGTACGAGTCCTCTGTTTCTATAAAGTTGCAAAGAACCATTTGGAATACTAGGCGTATAAAACCCCGATAAAGGAAGTAGTTTTTGCAACATATTTAATCATTCTAATTGTAAAAATATGAAAAATTACCAAGAAGTAGTAGGAATTGATGTGTCAAAAAAGACGATTGATGCTTATTGTTATCATGCCCAAGTACACAAAGAGTTTAAGAACGATTTAACTGGTTACAAAAGCCTAATAAAATGGGTTTTAAAAGCAACAAAAGAGAGTGCTGTTTTTTATTGTTTTGAGAATACCGGTTATTATTCCTTAAAGTTGGCACTTTATTTACACAGTAAAAAAGTTATTTACGTAGAGGAGAGTCCGTTAAAAATTAAACGTTCATCTGGCATTGTAAAAGAAAAAACTGATAAGTTAGATGCTCAGGTAATTGCTAGGTATGGTTGGCTTTACCGGGAGGAATTAACTCCAAGTACTGTTAAAAGTAGCGCTCATTTAGAGTTGGGTAGATTGTTAGCTTTAAGAGATCAGTTGGTTAGAAATAATTCAGGTTTAAAAGGTACTTTAAAAGAGATGAAAGTACTTTTAACAAGCTCTACAACAGATTTAGGTTGTATCAGTTTAAAACGAAGTATTGACTATCTCACAAAACAAGTCAAGGCAATAGAAATTAGAATTGAAGAAATAATTTTTGACGATATTTCTATGAGTAAAAACTACGAATTACTTAGAAGCATGAGAGGAATTGGCTTTGTTGTTGCTTGTCAACTTATTTATCATACAGGTAATTTTACGAGGTTTAAAAGCTGGCGATCGTTCTCTAGTTATTGTGGAACCGCACCTTTTGAACATAGCTCTGGAACCAGTATTCATAGGCGAAAACAGTGTCATTATTTAGGAGATAGAAAAATGAAAAGTTTGTTGAGTATGGCAAGTGTTTCTGCTATACAACATGATAGTGAACTAAAGTTATATTATCAAAAAAAATTAGCAGAAGGAAAAGATAAAATGTTAGCGATAAACAATGTGAGAAATAAACTAATAGCAAGAGCATTTGCGGTTGTTAAAAGAGGAACGCCCTATGTTGTACTTCAAAATCATATGGCTTAAAAAAAACTAAATTTTATTAGGATTTGATCTTGGAATACGTATATGGTTTGTTGCGTGGTTTAAACACTAAATTTAGCAAATAAAAACCGAATAGAAAATCCGCGAGGATTTTCGTAAGTAGGCGAGTACTAGCAATGAATTATATACGGTGTTGCCCACAGTTTTTATTCCGCCAACCTCTTTTTTCAATTCCTCTCACATTTTCAGAATCCTTAATAGACTTAAGAAATTCAGAGAGTAGAGTCAATTCGTTGTCTTTTAAATTTCCTTCGTAGGGTTGCACATAAATTGCGTTTCCAAAATTATCTCTTGTCTTTTCAGGTGAATCATCTACAATCAGAGATTTCTCAAGTCGGAAACCTTGTTTCTTTATTTTTTTTAATCTTTTTTCTCGCACATATTTATCCAATTCATAATCACGTTTTAAAGTACATCTACTTCTTGCCCAAACAAATTCAAATTCTATTTCAGTCGGTTTAATTAAATTTACAACATCATTTACATATTTATCGTCAGCAGATGACCAAACAGCAAGTTTAAAGTGTTCGTTCATTTCTGTCAGAAATTCAATTAAATTCGGGCGTTTATAAACGAAATATTCCGCATACTGAAAATCAGATTCGATATCGAGTTTCTTTTCAGTTGCGTGGATTAGAGTTTCGTCTAAATCCAGAATTAATAATATTTGTTCGGTTTCTCTCAAATTGTGGGCAACGTTGTTGTTTATGGGAAAGTTGCGTTTAAAAGTGAACGGCTATTTTCCGAAGGAAAATAGGGGTTTACAAAAACGCGACTAGTTTTGATAAGGCACAATTTAGCAATTTTTTATAAACGGTGTTGCAAGTAGTTGGTTTTTTTTTCAGTTTGTAGTATTTTTTCATTTTTCAAAATTCAACGTTTGAGTGGTAATTCCGCCAAGTTTGTCATTCAAGGTTTGAGTGAATTTCAGGCTCTAGATTTTTCGTGTTTTGCTAAATTCCTTAAACTTGCTAAATTCAGGGTTTGAGTGAAAATTCCGGCATTTTGCTAAATTCCGCAATTTGGGGTTCTCAAGGTTTGAGTAAATTGATTTTGATTAAATTTCTAAAACTCTCCAATTTTACAAATTTTGCCGAGCGAGAGAGTGTCTAGCTTTTTTCCGTTTTTAAATTCAAGAGTTTTGAACCGCAAATTTCAAGTGTCTGAGTGGTTTCCGCCAATTACTTGCAACGTTGTTGTATAAGAAAAGTTGCGTGTTTTAAACACTAAATTTAGCAAATAAAAACCAAATAGAAAGTCCGCGAGGACTTTCGTAAATTGGCTTTTACCAGCAATTTTTTTTATACGTTGTTGTACACAGGCTTTCCACGTCCTGCTTGGTTTTCCGAGGTTTTCTGTTCGTTCGGAAGTGAGCGTTGGCAAGACATACTCTTTTGCAATTTTTGGCGTAGCGTTGGCTGGTGCGAATTGCAAATGTGTATGGCTTTTTAGCGTTGGCTTTTTGTTCTATTCATAAACAGACTTGTAATAAGTCCAATTCCGACAATCACGTCCACAATGTTCCACATTTCTCTTCCAAGTGCGATTTTAAAAAACGGTTGAAAGAGTACTGCAAGTCCACCATAAATAGTCATTTCCGTATTTTTATTTTCTTCATTCGCTTTATATGCCAAAATTGCAAATCCAATTAATGCTACAAATCGGACAAATTGATAAAATCCATAAGGCATATCTAACAAGCATAGAAACATCAATATTACTAAAACAATTTTTATTTTTCTAACCATTTGATTTTTCAGATGTTTCGTTTTTTTCTTGACCGTTGTTATTTATGATATGATTAACACCATTATTCAATTTTTTCAATTCTTCTTCTTTCCATTTTTCTACTGCGATTTCAGCAATTTCTGCTTGTGCTAAAGCCATTTTATTGAGCAAAGCCTTGTTTCCTGCAATCTCTGCATCGAGCCTATTCTGATTTTTCTCTGTTGAGATTTTTATTGAAGTGTTTATACTATCATTTATATCTGATATTTTTTGTTTCTCTCTCACAAAAGATTCATGTTTCAGCCGATCCATTATATCGTCATAAGGCCCTGATTCTGCCATCAGTTTAAACAAAACTGGAGCTACTTCAATAAAAATAAATAAAAGTGTGATTAGCCATTTTGCCCAAAAAATTGCTGACTTTTCACTAGTTAAAATACTCAATGCTTCAAGGTGAGCCGCAAAACCATCATAATTTTCTACTTTATTGTCATAATTTTCCCGTTTGGCAGTTCGGGTAGTTTCCATCTGTGTTTTTTTATCCAACAATGATTCTTTTTCAGTAATCAATAATGAAATCTGTTTATCAATCTTTTGTTGTTCATTTGTTATAGCTTCTCCTTTATTTTCTGTTAATTCTACAATTTGATGGTCTAATTCTTTTTTCTCTTCTCTCAATTTATTTCTAACACCTATTTGAACATCTCTTGTGTATTTACGACTACTAATTGTACTTAATGGTAGGGAATCATTTATAGCTCTGATGTAATTGCTATGTAATCTATTTACTTTACTTTGAACCGAGTTCAGTTCAGATTCTTTCTGTTTAGAATCTACTTTTAACTCACTCTTTCGTTCTTCATAATAAGCCCCCGCATTTTCAGTCAGTTTCTTTTTATTATTAGTTAAATTACTTATATCACTTTCAACTTTTGTTAATCGATTATTAAGTTTATCATATTCGTCATTAAATGAAACATCTCTACCTTTTAAATCTTCAGCCTTGTCAATCTTCAATCGTTCAACAACCGTTTGTATTTCTGTTTCAAATATCTTTAACTCCAAAGGTGTAGAAATTACAAATCCTAAAAGAACGGCCATCAATAACCGTGGTGCTGCTATTTTCCATTCCTCCTTTGTAATTTTTTGTGTTCCATCGCCTTTTCCTATTGTTGAAACTATATATCGGTCTAAGTTAAAAATTAACAAACCCCAAAATGCACCAAAAAATAAGGATGGCATTACAGATTTAAACGCTGTAAAAAAAGCATAGCCTCCAGCAAAACTCGCCATTAATGCCGTAAATACGATTGTTCCACCTACACCGAAATATTTTGAGTGGTCAGTAGGACATTCTTTTAAAATTTCAATATTGGCGCCTGCACACCACCAAAAAAATCTGTTAATTCTTTTCATTCGGTTGATTCTTAAATATTCTGGATATGATTTTACTATTATTTATGGCTTGAAAAACATTCTTCAAACCTCCTTTTTTTGCATTTAGGCTGCTGAAATTTTTATCAAGTGAGTTGAACTTTATTTCTTCAAAAGAACTATTAATATTATTGTTGAAGTTCACATTTAGGTTATTGGATAAATTATTTATTCCTAATTCTATATGTGGAAATTCTGGAAGATTTACTTCTAAATTGGTCGTTTTCTCAAACAATGGAATTGGGACTTGAATACTTTTTATAATCGGTGTTGGAAACACCTTTATTTCAAGTTTTTTAACAACGGTTTCATTAAAACCGATTGCAGTTAAAACGTATTCAAAATTATCTTGTGGTTTTAAAATTTCAGTTCCAATATGCTCAACTTCATTTATACCATTATTTATTGAGACTTTTAATGCGTTTTCAACTTCCCAAGCAAGGCTCATTTCACTCCCTTGCATTAATACTTCTTTGTCACTTGTGAATTTTGTTATCACAGGAGGAGCCAAATAAAGGAGGAAAGGTTTTAATTCTGTATAATTTACAGTTTTTAAATATTCAATTAAAATAGCAAGAAGCTTGTCAATTTTTAAAGAAAGGCCAGATAAGTCTTTATAGATTTTTGAATTTTCTAAATCTTCGAAATCAGTTTCGGAAAATAATAAATATTGTGTGTCTTTAACTTGATATTTTTCCCAAAGTTCTTGTTTTTCAGCTATGGCGAGAATTGACAAATAAATAATCAATTCTGAAAAGTAATCAGCTTTTAAAGAGGTTTTTCCACCTTTAAAACGTGATGGATGTTGATAACCTTTAAGCCCCGTTACAAATTCTTTTTGACCTTCAATTTCTGGAATACAAATAGAATCGTAATCTACTAACTTTATATTTCCATTTTCGGTTACTAAAATATTACCTTCTTGCAAGTCTCCGTGAGAAATTTGGTTATCCCTTAAATCTTGGCACATTTTTAAGAAATTATCGGCTAATGAAACTAATATTGATGAGTTCGTTAGATGCTTTTCAATGTATTCTTTGAAAAGCATACCATCCAACCATTCCATTCTTATCGTATCAACCAATTCACCATTTACAAGGAGTCCTTTTTCGTCATATATAAACTCTGCGAAATAGGGTAACTTTTTAGAGGTTAAGTATTTTGATATGTTTAAATAGCGTTCTTTATTTTCGCCCATTGGAACGTGCCAAACCCGAAATGCCCATTTTTTACTTTTATGGGTCAATTGAAATACCATATTGAAACCACCTACATAAACAAATGGATTTCCATTTTTATTGATTCTAGCTTTTGCACCTTTTAAAGCAAGAACTTTTAAGAAGAGGTCTAGATTTTTTATAGATGTTAATATGTCCTGCTTATTTGCCATAAATTAAAATTTGTCTAAAATATTTGAAGTATTGTTTGACGTTTTTTTACCAGCTGGCTTCTTATCCCATTTCGCCATTATATTTTCTATGGGTAGCAATGCCACTTTATTGTTTTTAATCGCAAATCCAAATTGCGGCTTAAGGTCAAAAAACTTGTTTTCAAATTGTTTTGTCAATGAACTATCATCTTGTATGATTAGGATGTTTTCATCATTCATTCTTGCTTTAAATGACCAATTATATGAACCAGTAATTACAATGTTATTGTCTATGATGCAGAATTTGTTGTGCATAAAACTATCCCTAGAACTATCGTTAAGATTACCTATGTAACCTACCTTACCTTTGAATTTTAAGAAGTCTTTAAAATCAACTCTTGATTTTTTATTGAACTTATGATTTGCAACAATTACTTCTATATTCAATCCTTCTTTTAGTTTGTCAACCAATTTTGAATAGATTTCAAAATCAGTAAACCAAGCAACACAAATCTTAATATCAGATTGTGCATTCTCGATATGATGAATGATTTGGAGATGAATATTTTCGAAGTAAGCTTTTACCATTAAAATTTGTTTGTGATGTCATTTTTATCAGGCAACGAGACTTTTTTTTTTACAGCTGGATTTGGTTGCTTCTCCCACTTATCAAAAATATTATCCTTGGCTACTTCTCGTCTATTTATCAACAAGTCTTCTAAAGGGCGTAATTGAGAAATATCAGTAGCTTTTAATTCCTCCACCATCTTTTCAGTAAGTTCAGAAATTGTTGGATTGGCCGATTTTAAATGACTGCTAATTAGCTTTGAATTGCTTGGGTTTGCAAAGTCATCTTTTGAAAAAAGCAAATCTTCTGTTTCATAGTAGTCATCCCATAATTTAGGTGTATCAGCATAAATTAAAAGAGAAAGATATATTACAAGTTCAGAGAAGTAGTCCAATCTTGAATTTACAAATTGATTACTATGCCTCGTAGGATGTTGGTAACCTGGTAAACCTTTTATGGTGTCGGACATTCCGTTTAATGGTTCAATAAACATTGAATCATAATCAATAGCGACAAGTGAACCATCACTTTTTACTAAAATATTTCCGTGCTGTAAATCTCCGTGAGCTATATTTTCTTTATGGAAATACGCTGTCATTTCTTTGAATTTCTCGGCTAAACCAAGAATTTTAGATGTGTCTGTAATATTGGAGTTAATATATTCTTTTAGAGTTTGACCATCCACCCAATCCATAAGAACAATTGGATGTAACGTACCATTTACTAATATTGCATCATCAATATATTTGAATCCTGCGAAATATGCGTTATTCAAATTTTCTAAATAATTAGAAATTTCAAGTGAACGTTTTTTTGCATCTCCAATGTCTGCAATCCAAAGTCGAACAGCTACTTTATTTCCTGTTTGCTTATGAAATGGAAATACAGTTGTATAGCCTCCGGAATATTGAATTATTCTTGAACCTTTCTGAATAACGGAACCACCAATTATTTCGTTTGATTTAAAACTAACGTGCGGATTTCGCATTGCGGTTACAATGTCTGTTCTGGATGGATAATTTGACATAATTAGAATTTATCTATAGCATTTTTAGGAGAGTTCTTTGGTATTGTGTCTTTTACCTCAGATTCTTTTTCACTTATTGTTTCACTTTCTTGGCTTTCGTTCTTTTCTGAATCATCAGGTTTCTCAATCTCGATTTTATTTTCTCGGTCTTTTGAAGAAGGTTCTTCTTCTTCTTCTTTCTGGTGTTTTTCTGATTTTTCTACTTCTTCAGTAGAATCCACATTTTCTTCTTTCCCGAATATTCGTTTGAGGAATCCTTTCTTTTGCTTTTCATTTTCAGTTTTTATTTCTTCAGGTAGTTCTTTTTCTAAAGGTTCCTCTTGTTTGATTTCTTCTGATGATATTTCAGAATTTGAGTTTTCTTTTTGAAGAATTAATTCTTCTTCTTTACCTTTTTTAGAAACCTCAATTTCCTTTTGTTCATCTTTTATAAGTTCATTAATATCAGAAACATCCTCTAAAACATAGTCTAATACGTCTTTTTCATCTTCTATAATCGTAATCATTAGGATTGCTGAATCGTCATTTCCTAGTTTTTTATTGTACCTTTCTTCAACCACAAAACGTTCAAAATCTTTTTGATTTTGCCAAACATTAATTTTACTAATAGCATCTTCCTTTTCATTCAAGAACCATTCTGCAAGAGCATCTGTCATTAAATAGAATGTGCCAGAAGTCAAAAGATTTTCTTTCAACTGTTTCTCTCCTTTGTGATTGTTTCCTAAACTGCTCAAATAATCTGGGAAATTGTCAAAAACAATGGGCTCTTGTTTTGAAGATAAAACAATACATTCCTTTGAAAAATCTTTGATTTTTTTTGGGACAAAAAACAAAAAACTATCGCCTAACGCATCTGCTTTCCAAAACCATTCTTTCTTTTTCTTGTAGAATCTTAACCCAACAAAAGTTGCCAATCCAGATTCTTTTCTATTGAAAGCATTTTTTGTGAACCACTTTGAATCAGGCTTATTGACGATTTCAGTTACTTGATTTAGCCAGTCCTTTTGACAGTCTAAAATAAATTTAGCTTCATCAAATTCTTTAGAATCAACCCATTTATTCACTAATACGTCAGCCCAAATTTTGGGAAAGAAAGATTTAGATACACCATCAGAAATAGCGAATTTGTTTTGCGATTTGTTATAAGCATATCTGTCGGCACAGTCATAAAATAATTCTGATTCTTTTGCCGTGATATATCCTTTAATTGATATTTGCATCTAGTCAATTTAAAGATTAAGCGATTTTGTCTGAACCACCAGAAGAACCAAAGTTAATAAATTGTATAAATGCTTGAGCATCTGCATTAGAAACAAACCCTCTTGATTCAGGTTTAGCTTGAAAATCCTGTTTGACCGCTGCTTGTTTGTAAGATTCGGGAACTTTACTTGAAATTTTGAATAAAAATTTTGCTTGGTCGTCTGAAAGTTCATTTTCACTTTCATTAAAACTGTGAGATTGTCCTACTCCTAAATGACAGTTAAAGATTAAAGGGTTACCGTCTGCTGAATTGATATTCATTATTTCTTTTGATACAGAAATAGCATTATTCTTTGCAGTATCAATTGAGTCTCCTGTATATGGCAATCCATCAGAAATATTAATGATAATTGGTGCAGGATTATCAGGTTTCTTTTGAAGCCATCCTTCAATTAACTCTTTTGTAAAAGAAAATGCATCTGCCATTGGTGTCAATCCATTTGCAGTTGGTTCGATAAAAATTGGCATTTGTTCATCTATTTCTATTAATCCACCAGCTCCATCAGAAACTTTCTTTTTTAATTGTTCCATTCTTAATGGATTGTCAGCAAATGAACTTAAATAATCAGACCTAATGTCATCAACAGCAAGTGAACTACTTCCACCATATCCAATCATAGAAATAAAGACACGATCTTTTACCTTTTCCCCGTCCATATTTGTGTTGATGAGTTCGTTTATGGTGCGATTAATCACAAGAGCGGTAAATTCCGACCTAGTTTTTCCTTCTGCATAAATTTCATTCATTGAACCTGATTGGTCTACAAGAAAGATAATGTAGCCTGGAGTTGCAGAACTCCATTGTTTTGAATTACTCATATTGGTTAATTATTATTTAGTTA
This sequence comes from Polaribacter butkevichii, assembly GCF_038024105.1. Taxonomy (NCBI): domain Bacteria; kingdom Pseudomonadati; phylum Bacteroidota; class Flavobacteriia; order Flavobacteriales; family Flavobacteriaceae; genus Polaribacter; species Polaribacter butkevichii. The sequence continues at coordinate 1,537,741 of NZ_CP150661.1, read as the reverse complement.
ATATTATCCTTTTTTATTTTCAAGTCTTTTTTTTTCAATTCTACAACAACTCAATTTTGCTAATTTAGAATATTTTCAATTTATTTAATTACGGTTTTCCTCAATCCTGTTTCGAGCGTTGGCAAAAAACAGCTCTTTTGTTTTTTTCAGCGTTGGCTTATGTGTTGTCAAAAAAACAAATGTGCTGATTATACAGCTGGCTTTTAGCTTGCTTACAACGTTGTTGTGTTATGAAAAGTTGCGATTAAAATGAACGGCTATTTTCCGAAGGAAAATAGAAGTTTATAGAAAAGCCACTAATTTTTATTAAGCTAAAATTAAGCAATTTTTTTTACACGGTGTTGCCTAAAGTTATTTTTTGTTTTTCCTAGTTTGGTTATTATTTTCGAGATTTAGCGTTCGAGTGATAATTCCGCCAACATTTTCAATTCCGCAATATTTGGAATTCAACATTTGAGTATTTTTTCATGTTTTGATTTTCGAGATCTTTCCGTATTTTAAAATTAAGTGTTTGAGTGATAATTCCTCAAAGATTTTCACTCCGAAATAATTGGAAATTCAACATTTGAGTGGTTTCTTTTATTCTTAAAAAACGAGATTTCTCCGCCTTTTTTAAATTTTAAGTTTGAGTAAAAATTCCACAAACTTTGTTTTAAGAATCTCTATATTTTCAACCTTTTTAATTTTTATATAAAACTAAATTTTTGACTCGCGAGAGAGTGTCTAACATTTTAAAATTCAAGAGTTTTATTGTTTTTTTTCCAACGGTTTGAGTGTTTCTGGATAATTTTTGGCAACGTATTTATATATGGTGTTGGCTGTAGTTTTTTTATATTTTTTCACTCAATTCTTTTGGTAGTAATTTTTCCAAAATCATCTTCTGTTTCTTTTCAATTACTAAAAATTTCCAGTTTTTTTCTCCACTTTCAGAAATTGCATAAACGTCTTTTTGAGACTGAATTTCAAAAAAATCAGTTTTTTCGTTATAAACGACATTTTCAGAACCAAAAGTGCTTTCCAATGACAATTTAGTCAAGTTTATTCTCGTTGTTTTTTCGTCTTTTGTTTCTCCTTCTTCTCCTTTTATTTTCATATTCATTTGATTTGAATAAGTCAGAAGTGAATAATATTTCTTTTCAATTTCCTTTTTGTCATTAACTTTCAAGATTTTTGGATTTTTTATTTCAAATTCCATATCTGGATTGTTAAAAGTCATTTTCATAACCTTAATCATTTGCGATTTCGGAATAATTTCAAAAAATTCAGGAACAATATATTCCATAGATTTTTCAAATTCCATATTTACAATTGTACTCAAATAATCATTAAATTCCTTTTTCAGTTCATTTTTATAATCTTGCGCAATTCCAATTGCACTAATTGTCAAAAATAGAATTGTAAATAAATTTCTTTTTAATTTCATATGTTAATTTTGATTTCGGTTTTTAATTACAGCCAACGTTGTTTTGTATGGAAAGTTGCGTTTTAAGTCGACGGCTATTTTCCGCAGGAAAATAGGAGTTGACAGAAATGCAACAAACCTTGATTAAGCCAAATTTAGCAATTTTTTATACAAGGTGTTGCCAAATGCGTTATTTTATTTCCATTTCCATATTTCGTTTAATATTCACGTTATTTTTAATTTACAACTAGTAATTTCATTAAATTCCATTTTTCATGCATTTCTAATTCCGCAAACTTGATAAATTAAATTCTGAGTAAAAATTCCGCAACTTTGGTTTTCAGCGTTTGAGTGGTTTTCTCACGTGATTAATTCCGACAATAATTTTCACTTAATTTAATTTTCAGAAAATTCTCAGCCTTACTAAACTTTGTTTTAGAGAAAATTCCGCACAGTTTTTGTTCCGCATTTTGCTTAATTCCGCAAAGTTTAGAAATTCACATTTGAGTGATTTCTCTGGAATCTTGGTTTCAGAGTTTGAGTAAATTCCTTTTTTGTAAAATTTAGAAAACTCTCCGATTTTTCAAAATTTTAATTCGCGAGAGAGTGTTTAACTTTTTTCAGATTTACAAACTAAAAAAAAGCCAAAATTATATTTTACTAAACGACTTGTATTCGGCTTGATTCACCAGTTTTTGGCAACGTATTTTTGTATGGAAAGTTGCGATTTTTGTGAACGAGGAATTTCCAACGGAAATTCAGAAGTTTACAAAAATGCAACAGCTTTTGTTTTAGCTAAAAGTAGCAATTTTTTATACAAGTTGTTGTAAAATGCGTGTTTAATTTTTCCATATTTTTGGTTTTTTTCAGCTTCTACTAATTCAGCTTTTATTTTTTTAGATTTATTTTTAAGAATTAATTCAGCAATTCTGATTTTTGGTATTTTACTAAATTTTCAAATTTATCGTTTGAGTAAGAATTCCAACATTTTTATTTTTTTTCCGCAATTTTGGTTTTCATAGTTTGAGTATTTTTTTTTTAATACTAAAACTTTCCAATTTTACAAGACTAGTTTTTAGTATTTTGCTGAATTTCTCAAACTTTATAAATTTAGAGGTTGAGTAAGAATTCCGCAATTTTGGTTCTCAAGCATTTGAGTAAAACCTTTTTATTAAATTTCTCACACTTTCCAATTTAGACAAATTTTCACTCGCGAGAAAGTGTTCCATATTTCTGAAAATTTATTTTCCAACATTTAGGTTTTCAAACTTAAAAGCCAAAAGTTAATTTAAAATAAATTAGTTGTTTATGGCGCGATTCAGTAGTTTTTTACAACGTGTTTATATATGGTTTGTTGCGTGTTTTAAGCACTTAATTTAGTAAATAATTATTGACAAAGAAAATCCGCAAGGATTTTCGTAAGTAAGCTTTTTGCCAGCAATAAATTATATATGTTGTTGTAGTGCGTTTTTATTTTCTATAAATTCAGTTTTAAATTTTTCAACCATTTTTTTATTCGAAAACCAATTGTAAGGATTTGGTGTTTTTCCAAAAGCAAATGAAGTGCAATTTATTAAAACGTGATTATTTTTATAAAGGACAATAATTTGTTTCCCATAATCTGTTTGTGTGTCTAAAAAAGAAATGTTAATAATATTTAAATTTTTATTTTCCTCAAATAGTTTCCACCCGTTTCTATTTACAATTTTCTTTAAAATTTTTGTGTTTTCAGATTGAGTTATTCCTTCAATTTTTTCAAGTTTTTTGCTATTCAGAAATGAGATTATTCCCAATGAAATAATGACTATTACTAGTATGAAAAAAAATAATGTCCATCCAAATGGTTTTGATTTTTCTATATTTTGATAAAAATCTCTTCCTGTTACATAGAGAAAAAACATAAGGTTGGCAATGATTAGTCCGTTTTCCCATAAACTTTCAACGAAAGATTTGTCAAAGTAAAGTCTTTCAGAATTCAAGGATTTTTGTATGTTGATTTTCAGGATGTTCATTTTTCAAATGCACTACAACGTTGTTGTGTTATGGAAAGTTGCGTTTAAAGTGAACGGCTATTTTCCGCAGGAAAATAGAAGTTTACAAAAATGCAACTAACTTTGGTTAAGCTAAAAATAAGCAATTTTTTATACACGGCTTAAGTTAGCATTTTATAATAAAAGACTAAATTTAAGTATATAAATCAGAAAGAATAAAAGAGAGAATTAAGGTTAATATACACGGTGAAGCCAAGACTTCGACAACATTGATAATCCTCTCTCTTTTCTACTAACAATCACGTTCAGTTCTGTGAGACCTAGATCTCGATTTCAAGTTGTTGTGAGTAAAAGTAGGTTATTCTTTCATAAATCAGTTCTTATGAATAAATATAAGGAAATTTTTGGAGTTGACATCAGTAAAGACGTTTTTGATGTTTATGGAAGTACAAGTGGTCATGATCAATTTAAAAATGATGAATTAGGGTTTAAAAGATTCTTAAAAAGTCTGCCTAACAACTCATTAGTAATTATGGAAGCAACAGGTTATTATCATTATAGATTAGCTCAGTTTTTATACAAGCAAAGCATTTTTGTATCGGTTGTAAATCCTTTATCAGTCAAGCGATTTATCCAAATGAAATTATCTAAAGTAAAGACGGATAAAAGTGATGCGAAGGCTATTTGTGAATATGGAACCATTAATGAAGTTCCATTGTATACGGCTCTTACCAATGTTCAGAGCGAGTGTTTACAGTTGTTTAGATTATTAGATAGTAATATTAAAAAACGTACAGCGGTTAAGAATAAAATTCACGGAGAAGAAGTTTTAGGGATTCCTTCTAAGTGGGTTTATAGTTCATTAAAACGGACTAAAAAACATTTAGATAAAGAGATTTTAGGAATCGAAACAAAAGTATTATCGTTAGTAAAACAAGACCAGCAAGCACAGTTAACATTGCTAACAAGTATTCCAGGAATAGGATTGAAAACGGCATTGTTTTTAATTGTAATTACTGATGGATTTAAGAAATTTGAAACAGCTTCACAATTATGTAGTTATGTAGGAATTACTCCAACGATAAGAGTATCTGGGAGTAGTGTACGTGGAAGAAGTAGAATAAGTAAGGTTGGAAATAGGAAGTTACGCAACCTCTTGTTTCTCTGTGCTTTTACAGCTAGCAAGCATAATAAAGGATGTCGCGAGATTTATGAGCGAATTGTTAACAAGGGTAAGAGTAAGAAATTGGCTTTAATAGCGGTTTCAAATAAATTGATAAGACAGGGTTTTGCTATTGCAAAATCAGGTTTACCATATGACGAAACGTACGTTTCTGTTTTATCAAAATAAGTAGTATTTACATAAAAAATAAAAGCTCAAAATACGAATTCATAGCATTATGAGCCTAAAATAATAGTGCGTAAATTTAATGAAGAAAAGAGTTGTTTTTTAGCTCAGTTCTTTGTTGGCAGTAGTTTTTTTATTTTTCAATTTTTTTTAGTTTCGGTAATCTTTCATATTTCTCGAGAAGGTCAATATATTTATTCTGATATGCTAAATAGTCAAATAAATCTCTACATACAGTTCCATTTAATTCACTATCCTCAATTCTATATTTCATAAAGATTTTCCTCCATTGTTTTGCTTGAATTATTGGAAAGTCGTAAGATTCAACATATTTTGAAATATTTACAATTAAATCTTCGTTTATGCCTTCTAATCTCAAAAGATTTTTATGAACTCTTACAATTCCTTCAGGGAAAATATTTGCTCCTTTTTCATAGAATTTTATAACCCATTCTAATATTTCTTTTTCGTTATTTTTATTTAATTTTTTAAATGCTTGTAATGCTTTTTTTGAAATATTATGTTTTGTTTTTAAACCAATAAGATTATAAATGATAAACAGTTTATTTATATTTACCTGATAATCTTTAACAAATTTCATATTCTGAAATTTATCCATTTGTTTTTTATTCTTCTCTCCTTCTGCAATATCCTTAAATTTAGAATAAAAATTCAAAAGTTCATCTATATCAAAAACATTAGTGAAATAACTTTCAGGTACTTTTCCTGATGGCAGTTTTTTATATTTTTCTAATATATCTAAATGTTTGTTATGAAAACCTAAATAGTAAGGTATTGTATGGCTTTCAATTTCATCTAAAAATTTTTCTTCTGGTCTATATTTTTCATAAATATCTCCCCAATGTTCCCCATATTTATTTATAAAATCATAAGAAACAGAATATTTTGAGCAGTCAATAACAATATTTTCTTTAATGTCTTTAATTTTAAATAAATAAGCATAAACGTTTTCAGATTGCTCAAAAAAACAGAATTCATTTTCATATTTAAAAATCCATTCTATTATATTTTTTTCATCATTTAAATCTAATGAATTGTATTCTTTCATTGCTTTATTTGAAAACTCATAGTTTTCTTTAAATTCAAAAAGGTTTTCTAAAGCAGAATTAATCTTGTAAAAAAAATCAAAAGATTCATCGTTATTTATTCTATTATAAACGTGGATTTCTGAATATAATTTTTTTAATTCCTCATTTATTTCCTCTAAATTATCTAAATCTACAATATCATTTTCATAATCTTTTAATTTATCAATGATTGACTTTCCTTGTTTTACTATTACTTTTATTTCATTACCAACGCCCATTTTGTTTATTTATAAAAATTTTTCTAAATAAGGTTTTGGTTGTGAAGGATTACTTAAGTCATATTTTGTATTATATAAATTATTTTTAATTTTCGGTAGTGTTTTGTTTAATATATACAGCCACATACCCTTTAATTGCTCTGAATTAAATTGGGTTTTATAACTTAACGCAATTGAAGTTTTAACCATAAGAGCCATATCAATTAGACCGTATAAATCATTATCAATAATTCTTTTATTTTTTTCTATGTGTCTTTCAGCTAAAATAAGTAATGCGTTTTCAAAACTATTATCATTTAATCCATTTTCATTTAAATATTTTCCAAAAAAAGTGATTTCTTTTATAAAAGATTCTATTGGGGTCATATAAAAGAAATCTTCACTCTGAAATGTTAAATTTTTACTTCTGTAGCTTTTATATTCAATCATTTCGGAATTTTGATTAGAAATAGGAGCAAGTATTGGTATTTTATTATCATCTATTTTGAGCCTAATTACTATACATTTTTTTCCTTCTACTGTATGTTTTTCAACTGTAAAATTAGAATTTAAATCATTATTTTTTTTTTGATTCTCTTGATTTGTTGTTTTATTTTTCCTTTTAAAAAAATTCAAAAATTTCATATTTCACCTTTTATTGTTAATTTTCTTTTATTTAAACTAATTGTAATTTAACAATTTTTTAATGTCCATTCTATTATTAAATTAGGTATATATTTTTCATTTATTAGTTCTTCCCTAATTTTATTTTCGGAATTTATAAAAACATCTTCAGTTTCATTTTGGATTATAAATAGAAGTAAATCTATCGATTTTTTAGCTTTTTTAATTTTTTCAGAACTGTGATTTTCAATTAGTGCTATTAGCCCTTCATTTATTTCTTTGTAGCAAACAACCCTATGTGATGATGTTAATAGTTCTTCCTCTTTTTTTTCCTTTTTATTATTCTTTGTTATTTCAACTGATTGTCTTAATAATTCACGACAATTGTCTAAAGCCATTCTCAAAGCTTCTGATTTTGGGATTTGACTATAATATGAATTAATTTCTTCTTTTAATCTTTCCATAATTATTCGATTTCTAAATGTATTGTTGAAGTTTCTCTTAAATTACTGCCAACGTTGTTGTATATTGAAAGTTGCGTTTAAAGTGAACGGCTATTTTCCGAAGGAAAATGGACGTTTACAAAAATGCGACTAGTTTTATTAAGCACTAATTTAGCAATTTTTACTATACGGTGTTAGCTGTAGTTTTATTATTTGTTGCAATGTTTCGAAATTACTTTATAAGCATCAGTCATTCCTAATTCTCCTGCTTTGCTTAGGTTTAAACATCCTTCTTCAATTCTCAGTACTTTTATTTTTAAAAGGCCAATATTATAATGCGTCATTCTGTTTGTATAATCGTCATTATAACTATGTTTAAAAACCTTTTCATAATCTTCTATTGCTTCATTATATTTACCGATTTTAGATTTACAGAAAGCTCTATTAAAGAAAACTTCGACCCAAACACTGGATATTGAATTAGCTACATCAACTGCTTTATCAAAGTCTAATATTCCTCCACGATAATCTTTCAAATCAAGTTTTAATTTTCCTCTTTCATTGTAATAAGTTGTTAGGCGACTGTCTTTTATTCTATTATTATAAAATTCTTTTTCTTTTCTTATAACTTGATTTAAATCTTTCATTCCTTCCACCTTTCTCTTATTTTCAATGTATAATTTTGCTCTCTCAAAATATTCATAATAACAACGATTACAATTTTTAATCAATGAAGTTATTGAGTCAATTTCTTTCTGAATTTCCTTTTTTTGAGCAGTTAAATTAGTGTTGTAAAAGAGTGAAATTAGTAATATTATAAGAACTTTTTTTTTCATAATGTATCAGTTATTAGCTACGTTAAATTATTGAATGGAGCGTGGTTTCCGCCAATTACTTGCAACGTGTTGTGTATGATTGGTTGCGTGTTTAAGCAACTAATTTAGCAAATAAAACACAGATAGAATATTCCGCAGGAATATTCGTAAGTAGGCTAGAACTAGCAATTGATTATACACGGTGTTGTAGGTAGTTATTCTTCCTTTTTCTTTAATTCGATTAATTCAATTAACTTATTCAAAGATGATTTAATTTCATTTGATTCACTCTTTTTTAGCATCAATTCCGCTTTATTTTTCATTCCGCTATAATTTGCTTTCGGATGAAGTTCGACAAGCTTAGAGAAATATTTATTAATTCCACTCGCAAGTTTAGATTTTCCTTTTTCTGAAAATGCTTTTTCATTGTTTATCTCATCTAAATAAATAATATAATTACTTATCAAAGTTTGAATATTTGAGTTAATGGTGTTTTTAACTTTTGAAGAATTTGGATCGTCTGCACTTTCAATTATTTCGTCATTTCCTAATTTAAAATATTCAAGCTGTAAACTCAAACCATATTGCCAAACAGCTAACATTTCTAAATCATAAAGATATTTATCTTTTCGGTCTGTTGCTTGATAAATTTGATGCATATCTTTCCAATGATTAAAGAATTCTGTTGCAACTTTATTTCGATGTTTTAAACCTAATTCTTTATCATTTAATACGACTTTAAAATTTTGTTCATCTGTTAGTTTCTCAACAACGATTCTTTGTTCTGGATTGTCAAAAGTTGGTTTTTTTTCGTCATTTTCGTAACCATATCTTAATTCAAGAATTACTTTGTCGTAATCGTTCGTATCCCAATATCTTTTATCTAATGGGAATTCGTGTTTTTCAGTTTCGCAATTTGTTAATATTAAGCAAACAAATGCTAAAAGGAAGTATTTAATTTTTCTCATTAATAGTAATTTTTGGTTTTTTATATTCTTTTAGCAAAGTTAATAAACTATCAACTTCTTTCTCATATTTCTTTTGCTCACTAAAAACATAGCTATGAAATGTATCATAATCATATTCTTTCTGAAAAGCTCTTTCGTTCGTTTTTACTTCTCTTATAATTCCTTCAATTTTGTTTTTATTGAATTTTTTTAGATTAGATATTTTTGCTTTTGCTTTTCGAGAAAACAATTCTGTGATTTTAATGTGATATTTTTCGTGCGTTAATAGTTCTTTGCTATTTGTATTTGTTTTGTAAACAAAAGAACGTGAAGGATGAAACAATGATTGAACTGTAACAGAATTTTCATTAATTTCAGTTTCTATTGATGTTACAACATAAGCAAATCTTTCATTTCCGTAAAGTGACTTTTTAAAAAATTCTAAACCACGAAAATTTTCAAATGTGATTTTATCGAATTTGTCAAAAGTTATAGGTTTTTCGTAATTCAAGAAATTTGTGTGACTTAAAATTCCAAAAGTAATTGCAGTGAAAATTAGAATTATAAAACTGTATTTAGTAAGTCTAAATAATTTTTTTAAAGCTTTTTTATTTTCAGCTTTTCGTTCTTTTAATAATAAATACCATTGATGAATTACTGGCGAAAATAATAGTAAAATTGCAAGAGTAATTATCAGATTGTCATTCATTTACGAAATTTTGTTTTTAATTACCTACAACGTTGTTTTGTATGGAAAGTTGCGGTTTTGTGAACGAGGAATTTCCAACGGAAATTCAGAAGTTTACAAAAATGCAACAAACTTTGATTAAGCCAAATTAAGCAATTTTTTATACAAGGTGTTGCAAAATGCGGGTTTAATTTTCGTTTTTATGTTTTCAATTTCTATTTTTTGGGTTTAAGAGTAAATTCCGCCAAGATTTTAATTCCGCAATTTATTCAGTTTCTCATTTTAGTTTTTTCGTGCTTTTAGTCGCATTTAATTCCGAAAGTGAGTAAACCTTTTTGTTTGTTCTCTAAATCTCTCAGCCTTTCTAAAATTGTGTTTGAGAGTTATTTTCACCAACATTTATTCAACACTTTGCTTAATTTCTTAATTTTCTTTTCAAACAGTAAATAAGTTTCAAGTTTTCACTAATTTTCAAACTAGTTAAATTTGACCAACTTTTTCAACGTTCTGAAACACTAATTATTAATAAAATTCTTTCAGAATTTTCCAATCTCGAGAGAGTGTTCCGCAGCATTTTTTTCAAACTTTTTTCCGCCTTTTGAGTTTTCTAACTTGTAAAATAAAATATATTTTAAAATAACTTTTGTTCTTAAATTATATTTTCAGCCAGTTTTTTGCAACGTTGTTGTATAAGATTAGTTGCGTGTTTTAAGCACTAAAGTTAGTAAATAAATCACAGATAGAAAGTCCGCGAGGACTTTCGTAAATAGGCTAGAACTAGCAATTAATTTTATACGGTGTTGTAGCCAGTTTTTATTTGTATTCAAGTGTTTTATATTTTTTATTTATTCCGTATCTCTGTTTTGCAATATCTTTATCTAATTCAATGAATCTTTTTGAGTCCATATTTTCAATTTTTCCAAGTATTCGGTCAGCACTTCTTTGGCTTTTTATCCTATAAGCTTTATTCTTATAAATAATATAAAACCCTTTAGGTTTTTCCGATGAACTTTTCAGGTAGTCAGTTGAAAAATATTTTTCGTCGTTCTTTAAGCTCGTTATACTATCATTATTTACCAAATATATGTTTGAAAAGTCAGGATTATTGTCGGTCAAATTTTTTCCATAAATATCTTTAGTTCCCAAAATCAAAGTGTCATTAGATATTTTATACTTAATTGTAGTTACTGCTCCGAGATGTCCATAAATTTTCGAGTAATTCACAGTCGAGTCGGAAATGAAAATAATTGATTTGTTCGGGCTTTTGGCATATAATCGTTCTTTTCCATTCGTCTCTACATATTCTATGTTTCTGCTCAACGAGTATACTTTTATTTTATAAGAATTACACGAGGTTAGAAATCCGATTAAAGTCAAAAGTGGAAATATAATTTTGTAATTCATTTATTTTGGTTTGATTCCTCAAACTTAATTCAGTTTTTCAGTAAGTCAAAGTCAAATTGAGTGAACGATGCTTTTGGTCGAGTGATTGCGTTTTCTCAAATTGGCTACAACGTTGTTGTATATGGTTTGTTGCGTCTTTCAAGCAACTAATTTAGTAAATAATTACGGACAAAGAAAGTCCGCGAGGACTTTCGCAAGTAGGCAAAAAGCCAGCAATAAATTATATACGGTGTTATGCAACGGTTTATAGTTTTTTCCTGTCAGGATTTTTCTTATTTGAAAATAAAGATATTATTTCGACAGAATTGCCAATTATTCTATAATATAAATTATTATGTTTTTCAACAACAGCTTTTTTGATTCCTTTTTTTTCGTAAGAGTCAGGAAACATTTCAGGTGTTTTTGAGATTAATTCGATAGTATGGTCAAGTTTCGCAGAAAATTTTCTCAATTCTTTTTCAGTCCAATTATTTTCCAAATACTCAATAGTTTCTCTTAATTCTGAAATAGCGTGATCAGTCCACAGAATTTTATAACCACTTTTCATAAATCTGTTTCACATTTGAGTGAGAAGTTAACTTACCATTATCAGCATCTTGTATTCCTTTTTCTATTGATTTTTGCTCTTCACTAGAGATTTCATTCCACCAATCTGTTTTCTCTTTTTTTCTCAACATCATAATCTTGTCAATCAAAGACTTGTCATTTAGCGTGGAAAGCCACTGAATTAATTCAATTTTATTATTTTGAAGATTTATATCCATAAATCAAAGTTACAAATTTCATTTAATATTTCAATATTAACGTGATGTTTTTTTACTGTTGCATAACGTTGTTGTATAAGCTTTGTTGCGTTGTTTAAGCAGTGAATTTAATAAATAAAACACGAACGGCGAAATTCCGGAGGAATTTCCCAAGTGAGCTAAAACCAGCAATAAAGTTTATACGGTGTTGTACGTAGGCTTTTTATTCCTGTTTCTTCATTTCAATTCCTTTCGGGTTTTCAGGAAATCCAATTAATTTGTTTTTGTAAAAATACATTTCAAAATTTTCGCCTTGTTTCCACCATTTTAATATAATACTATCTCCTTTTTTTAGATTCATACCCATTTTTATGATTTTCAAAGAATCATTCGGATTTGGATTCAGTTCATAAATTCCATAAGTATTTGGGTTTTCAGAAATATCTAAACGTAAATTTCTGTTTTCAATTTTAAAATGATAGTTCGTTTGAGAATAAGGATGATTTTCAATCCAAGAATTCCAGAAAAAAGAGAAGATTAAATAACAGATAATTGTGTTTACAAAAAATAAAATAGAAAATCTTTTTTTAATTAAGAATGTAATAATTCCAACCAGAATGTTCACAATAAATATTCGAGGTCTATAAGATTCAATTCCAACTGACATAAATGAATAAGGTTCAATTATACTAACCCAATATTTCATTAATAAAATATCAATTAATAAAATTAGAACTCCAATTCCGACAAATATTTTTGTTTCAGATTTTTTCATTTTCAGCTTTAAATTCCGCTTGTTTTTCATTTTTAAATATCTGAAAACTTAAATTTTAACTAAATTTTTGTTGGTAATTCTAGCTTACGTACAACGTTTATGTATAAGGAAAGTTGCGTGTTTGTGTGCGAGGATTTTCCGAAGGAAAATCAGAAGCTAGCAAACGAGCAACTCACTTTGGTTTAGCTAAAACTAGCAATTTTTTTTATACGGTGTTAGCTGTAGTTATTTTTTTTACTCCTAAAATAGTTGTTAATATTCCAAATACAAACAAAGCCCAATACATAAAATCATAGTTTAGTCCATAGATCCAATCAAAAAATGGGTCGCCAAAAATTGAATATAGCATAGAACATAAGTTATTTAAAAAATGAATAATTATGAGGTAAACAATATTCTTTGTTTTCATATAGATTATGCAAGCAATTACACCATAGATAAAGGTTGGAATTAAATTATTTGGGGTTGGATAATGAATAGCTGAAAAGCATAAACTCGAAATTAAAATAGCTATCCAAACCTTATTTTTTTCAAGAAGTTTTGAAAACAGAAATCTTCTAAAAAATAATTCTTCAAAAACAGGAGCAATTAGGATACTTGAAATTCTAAAATATATAAAATATGTACTAAATCCAGAAAATTTATAATGTGGTTTTGTCTCTGAATTCAGATAAAAATCTATAATTCTATTAAAATCAATTATCGGTTGTGTTGCGAATCCAAGTCCAATTATTATTATCAATAAATATGGAATTAAAGTGAAATCCAATTGTTTAATATTTAACTCTGATTTTAAATTCGGTCTAGGTCTCCAAAAAAAGTAAGCAACAATTATGAAAGAAATCCACATTAAAATATAAGCAATACCAATGATATGTTGTTCAGTTCCTTTTTCAATTAAGTTAGTGTATTCGTCAAGTCCGATAAGACTAAGTTCAAGTATAATTCCTATTGCTAAAAGTAATGCAGTTAATAATATAGCTTTGATTATTTTCAATATTCTCGGTGTTTTTTTTAATTACAGCTAACGTTGTTGTATAAGGAAAGTTGCGGTTTTGTCAGCGAGGAATTTCCGAAGGAAATTCAGAAGTTGACAAAAATGCAACTGCCTTTATTTAAGAACTAATTTAGCAATTTTTTTTATACGGTGTTGTAGCCAGTTTTTTAATTTTCCATTATTGTTTTATAAATCAATTTACTTGAATTCCTGTTTTCTGTAAGTATTGTATAATAACTATTTACGTTAAGTTTTAATGTTATTAAAGGATCTGAATTAGTAGTTTTTAATTTAATATTTAAGTTGTAATTCTGTTTTCTTTTTTCAATTAATTCATTGTCCCAACCTTTAAAGTCAGATAAAGAAATATAACATATAGATTCAAAGTCGTTCTTATCGTATTTTTTTGAAGGAATATTTTTCAAATCAGACTCAAAAGATTTTTTAGCATTCAATTCGTAGTTAAAATTTATTTTGAAGTTCCTAAATTTCTTTTTCATTTTTTTCTTAAAATCTTTACGGATTCTCTTTTTAAGGTCAAGAAAGTAATTAATTGAATGGGTATGACCTTTGAAAATAAATAAAATCGATTTTGGTTTTTTATATTCTTTTATTTTTTCATTTTCAATGATTTTAACTCCTGATTTAAATTTTTCATTTTTTTGAGAAAAACTACTCATTCCAGCTAACAGAATTATTAATAATAATATTTTCTTCATTTCTTGGGTTCTATTTTTTAATTGGCTACAACGTGTATGTGTAATAAAAGTTGCGACTTTTGTGTGCGAAGATTTTCCGAAGGAAAATCAAAGTATGCAAAAAAGCAACTAACTTTGTTAAAGCACTAATTTAGCAATTTTTACTACACGGTGTTGGCAAACGTTTTTTGTAATTCAATATTTATCTTGTATTTGAATTCATAATTTTAAAAACAATTTCCAACAGGTGTTTCTATGCAGCCACCTCCTGGATAGCAAACTGTTTTAGTTTCACATTCTTCTTCTTCTGGTGTACAAGAAATTATTACTAATGTAAACCCTAAAAAAAGAGCATATATAAAATTCCTGTTTTTAAATTTTTGATTCTTCATTTTTTTTATTTATTAAATTCTTCAATTGCATTTTTAATATGCTTGTGTCTATTTCGAGTTGTTAAGTAATTAGTTACAAGGGTTCCAAATCCAATTCCAATAATAACAGCACTTCCTGTTACGTTTGGAGTTTCTTCTCCTTGTGGTATATTACTGGTTTTATTTATAAGTGTGGCTACTCCTGCAGTCATAATAATTCCACCAACAATATATAAAATTGTTTTCCTTTGATTAACAGATTTAAACTTTTGCAAATGAAACATACTATTTTGATTACTAATTAAATCTATTTTTAGATTTTTATAATTTGCTTTTTTTAGGTCGTCAAATTCATTAATGTTATAATAATAATCAACAAAATGGTTTGGTCCCATACTTCCCATCATTCCATTTGGTCCCATCATCATTGTATTTGAAACTGACTCTTCTTTGAATAAATTAATGTTTCCCCTAACGACTCTTTTGGCAAATCCTACTCTTTCAATAAAATCCAAGTTCATTGTATTTGCAAAAAAGCCTTCACTATTTTTGTAAAATTTTACATCCGAATTAGCTATTTCTCTATCGGAGACTAAAAAATAAGATTTTGAGAAATTTTTAGTTACATACTTCACATTATTTGAATAAATTTTCTCTCCTGAAAAAAGATAGGTGAAATCTTTTGTCTCTTGTGCAAACAAAATATTATTCATTAATATAATTATAGCAATTAAAGGTGTTTTTTTCATATTCAATTTGTGTATTTATTATCTATTTTCGTTTAAATGTTTGGCAACGTATTTTTGTATGGAAAGTTGCGATTTTTGTGAACGAGGAATTTCCAACGGAAATTCAGAAGTTTACAAAAATGCAACAGCCTTTGTTTAAGCTAAAAGTAGCAATTTTTTATACAAGTTGTTGTAAAATGCGTATTTAATTTTTCCATAGTTTTGTTTTTTTCAGCTTCTAATAATTCAATTTTTTATTTTTTCAGAATTAATTCAGCAATTCTGATTTTTGGTGTTTTACTAAATTTCCAAATTTATCGTTTGAGTAAGAATTCCAGCATTTTTATTTTTTTCCGCAATTTTGGTTTTCAGAGTTTGAGTAAATTATTTTTTAATTACTAAAATTCTCCAATTTTGCAAGACCTTTTTTTAGTGTTTTGCTGAATTCCTCAAACTTTATAAATTCAGAGGTTGAGTAAGAATTCCGCAATTTGGGTTCTCAAGCGTTTGAGTAAAACTTTTTTATTAAATTTCTCAAACTTTCCAATTTAGAGAAATTTTCACTCGCGAGAAAGTGTTCCATATTTCTGAAAATTTATTCTCCAACATTTAGGTTTTCAAACTTAAAAGCCAAAAGTTAATTTAAAATAAATTATTTGTTTCTGGCGCGATTCAGTAGTTTTTTACAACGTTGTTTTGTATGGAAAGTTGCGATTTTGTGAACGAGGAATTTCCGGAGGAAATTCAGAAGTTTGCAAAAGAGCAACAAGTTTTAGTTTAAACCAAATGTAGCAATTTTTTATACAAGGTGTTGTGTGTAGGCTTTTTATTCAACTATATTTTTCCTTTTTTTCCAAACTTTTCAATTCGTTTGTTGTTTTATAATTTCCCTTTTTATCTGACGAATGTATTTTGTAAGATTCCCTTTTTTGACTTTGTTCTTTTCTAATTTCATAGAATAAATTTAAGTTTCCATTTAAAAAGGTAATTCCAAATTCAAGCAATTCATTATTAGCATTTTCTAAACTTGGATTAATTCCTTTTTCACTTGGAAAACTATATTCAGAAGCTTTTAATTTTGGATCAATTTTTTGTTTAAACTTCCATAAAGCGATAGAATTCCAATCATATTCATAAAAATCTTCGCTGTCTCCTTCTCCGAATACAATATTGTAGCAATGAGGATAATCTCTTGGATAAGTTGTACTCGTTATTTTCAGGTATTGTTTATTCTTCTGATAAATTATTGTTGAAGAATATTTTTCAATTTCAATTCTGTGCTTTTCAAATCCAAACTTTTCAAATGTAGGAATTATGATTTCTAAACATTTTTCAGAGAATAGTTTTTGTTCAGGCAAAGGTTTTTCGGTTTTTACCGATTTAGTTTTTTCTTTTCCTTTTATAAAATCAAATATTCCCATTTTTGTTAATTTGACGGATTTTTTTCAGCTTACACACAACGGTCTAGTGTATGATTTCGTTGCGTGTTTAAGCACTAAAGTTAGCAAATAAATCACAGATAGAAAGTCCGCGAGGACTTTCGTAAGTAGGCTATAACTAGCAATGAATTATACACGGTGTTGGCGGTAGTTTTTTATTGATATTTTTCCAAAGCTTCTTTATAAATTGCTTCTGTTTCGTCTTTAAAACGGTCTTTATTATTTAAGAACGTATTCAGCTTTTCATAAATACCTTTGTAGATTATTTGATGCGCTTTATTCGCCAAATTATTTTCATCATAAACGTCCATTTCAAAATCCTCTTCAATTGCGAAATCTAGAAGTTTCATTAAATCTTCTTTCTCAATTTTGTCAATTTCAGTCCAAGTTTCCGGTTCCGCTTTATCTTTTAGAAAAAAGGCTTGGTTATTATTAATCTTTAAGAATTTCATAATTCGTTATATTTCTTTGGTTATAGGCATCTTCTCCTGCTTCTAAACAGTTTAGAAGTACATCTAAGTTTTTAATTGTTTCTCCACCAACACTTTTTAATATTTTGCTAGTTGGATGACCAAAAAACACTTTGTAATCTACATTTCCTGCATTAACAGTTTTTTGCGTAAATACAAGGTGATTAGGATTTATTGATGCTCCGATAGTACTATTGTGAGTAACAACAATTACTGGGATTTCCTTTGATATTTCTTTAATTAATTCGTTTACTTCGCTTTTAAGAAAAATATTATCAAAAGAAGATTCTGGCTCGTCAATCAATAACAAATCGTGCTTTAATGCGTCACTTATTTCGTGAAGTAAATTAAATTCAGAACGTTCTCCACCTGAAACTTCATAGCCGTGTTTATTTAATGTTCTGTAATCGATATCTACAAAATATTTATAGAATTCAGTTTCTTCGATTCCTACGTTTTGAAGAGAAATTAAAAATTTATATGGATTTTCGTAATTATTGAACGCATCACTAAAACGTAAATTGGTTTTGCTTTTCTTTTTTAATTGTCCAGCTCCTGTATATTTTTTCGTTTTTGCTAAAACTTTAAAACCTCGTATTTCTTTACTATCAATAATTTTTTCTGATTGGACATTTTTAACCAACTTAATAAACTTTTGAACTTTAATTTTCTCTGATTGAATTTTTGAAAAATCTACTTCCTCAATTGATGTTGTTGTTGAGCGAAATTTTAAACTATCTTTTATCGATTCTATTAAATTATTTGTCCAATCTTTTTTTAGATTTTGCTCATAAAGTTCATTGTACTTTTGAATTAGTTCAATAGCTAAATTCTTTAAACTATTATCTGTTGCGTGCTTATTTACTATATCTTTATACTCGTTGGTTTCAAGTAAAGTTTCTGTAGCAGATATTAACTTTTTAAGATTTTCTAAACTATCAAGTGTGAATTTAGTTTCATTATACAATTTGCATTTTGAAAATGTATCTAAATTATTAGTTTCAGAAGCATATTTTTTTAGAGAAATTAAATATTTGTCGAGCGAAATTTCATTTGATTTTAAATCTATTTCATTTACGTCTAAAACAACATCTTTAAATTCTTTGAGATAATTTTCCGTAACTAAACTGTGTCTTGTTGTTACTAATTTTTTGAAATTCTCTTTGTCATTTTGTAGTAAAGAAAATTGTCTTAAATATTTTACGTTATCAAAATTTTCGCAAATCTTGTCGAGTGTATATGTTTTACCAGAAGAACGACCTCCAACGATTACATTTAAACTTGTTGACAACATAATTCCATCATCAGTCGCTTGAAAAAAGTCATTTCCATCTTCTTCTGAAAGAAAGACTTTAGTTTTATCATATAAACAACCTTTTATAGCATTTAATGTTGTCTCTTCAACATCAACATAAGTTTGTCTTGTTGGATATGAAGACATATTTTCAACAAACCTACAATCACTAAAAATTAGAGGTGTAAGTTTGTCAGCTTCTTTTATGCAAGTTTTAAATTTTCTTAAACTAGTTACTTCTCCTGCAATGATGTTATCTCCTAATTTTTCTAAGGTGATTGGTTTAATATTTGGCTTTTTATCATAGTGAGGAATTAAAAGGTAATCTTTGAGATTAGGAAAAATATCAATTAATTGCTCATAATTTATTGAATCGTCTTTGGTAGGAATAAGGTCTTTTACTTTTTGGCATTTTAAAGCAAAATCATCTAGAATATCATTTTCAGATATTAATAATAAATGACCTCCTTCTAAATCAATTTCGATTCCAGGAAAAACTTTAATTTCAAGTTTTTTACATATTTCTTCAAATTGGATTTTGTCAAATAAATTATGATTAGTAATAGCTATACAATCAATTTTAAGAAGATTTACATATTCCTGAAGTGATTCTATGTCAAATTCAAAATGTCTGTCGCTTACAGATTGAACGGTGTGAATATGGAAATCAATTTTTTTCAATTATGTATGTTTTTTTAAATTACCGCCAACGTGTTTGTGTAATGAAAGTTGCGATTTTTGTGAACGGCTATTTTCCGCAGGAAAATTGAAGTGAGCAAAAATGCAACAGCTTTTAGTTAAGAACTAATTTAGCAATTTTTACTACACGGTGTTGGCATTTCGTTGTTTTTATTCCGAGTTATTCTTATTCGGCTTAATTCAGTTTTTTTGTTTTCCAGCGTTTGAGTGAATTCGGTAAGCCTATTATTTCTCAAATTTTTTCAATTCCGATTGAGAGAGTAATTCCGTTTCTTGCTAAATTCCTAATTCAATATAGATTTTGCTTTTCAGTTCAGTTTAAGATTCCTCAAACAAACTAAAATTCCGACATAATTTTATTTATTATTTAGTCAGATTTAGTTTTTTTGTTTTCCTTCTTTTCTCTAATAAATATTTTAACCAAAGCAGCAATAAGTAGAAGTGCGGAAACTAATGTTAACCAAAAATTAAATGATCCAACACTTTTTTTTATATAACCAAAATTCAATATGTTTAAACTCATAGCCATTATAACAAATATTAAGCCTAAATTTCTTTTAATCATAATTTCTACATTTTGAGTACTTTCGTCAATGAATGCCAACGTTGTTGTATAAGCTTTGTTGCGTTGTTTAAGCAGTGAATTTACTAAATAAAACACGAACGGTGAAATTCCGGAGGAATTTCCCAAGTGAGCTAAAACCAGCAATAAAGTTTATACGGTGTTGCCAACAGTGTTTTTTTTCAGGCAATTCCTCCAGAAAAGTATTCCGTTATTTTCCACTTTCCATTTACTTTTTTAATTTCAATATTATTGTCCCAAGCACAACCAACTCCACAAATAAAGTCAAAATGTAAATAACCTTTCGTAAAATTTCTATTAAAAACTATTCTTGAAATGAATAAATAACCAAATTCATTTTTTTTAGTCTCAAAGTTTTCTAATGCTTCAATCTTCTCTTTTTTTATTAATTCAATCTTTAAATTTTCATTCTTAAAGGAATAATTCAAATTCCGAGTTTTAATTTTTCCATTTTTTAAGTCGATGAAAATTTTTTCCTCAAATTCATACTGTTTTAAATCTTCTTCAAATTTATTTTTGTTTCTTTCAATTCTTTCTTTTGAATAATCAATTCCATTCGCACCAATGTCATATCCAGTTGGTTTTATTGTCCAAGCTGTTGTTGTGTCTAATTTTGATAAGATATAAAGTTTGAGTTTTTCATTTCCATATTCATTCAGTTCTTTCATTTCCTCAAATTGTGTCATTTCAAGAATTATATCATTAATTGCTTCATTTTCCATTTTAATATATTTCTCGCTTTCATAATTCTGACAACTTGAAAAAGAAAATATTATTAAGACTATTATTATAAATCTATTCATTTTCGGTAGTTTCGGTTTTGCATTGTTGGCAACGTTGTTGTGTTATGAAAAGTTGCGATTAAAATGAACGGCTATTTTCCGAAGGAAAATAGAAGTTTATAGAAATGCGACTAACTTTAATTAAGCTAAAATTAAGCAATTTTTTTTACACGGTGTTGCCTAAAGTTGTTTTTTGTTTTTCCGAGTTTGGTTATTATTTTCGAGATTTAGCGTTCGAGTGATAATTCCGCCAATATTTTTAATTCCGCAATATTTGAAATTCAACATTTGAGTGGTTTTTATGTTTTGATTTACAAGATCTTTCCAAATTTTCAAATTTTGCGTTTGAGTGAAAATTCCACAAAGATTTTCATTCTGTAATAATTGGAAATTCAACATTTGAGTGGTTTCTTTTATTTTTAAAAAACGAGATTTTTCCGCCTTTTCAAATTTTGAGTTTGAGAGAATATTCCACAAACTTTATTTTAAGAATCTAAATATTCTCAAACTCTTTAAATCTTTATTAAAAACTAAATTTTCAATCTTGAGACAGTATCTAACATTTTAAAATTCAGCAATTTTATTGTTTTTTTTCCAACGTTTTGCTTGGTTTTGGGCAATTTTTGGCAACGTTGTTGTATAAGCTTTGTTGCGTGGTTTAGGCACTGAATTTACTAAATAAAACACGAACGGCGAAATTCCGAAGGAATTTCCCAAGTGAGCCAAAACTAGCAATAAAGTTTATACGGTGTTGTACCTAGTACTTATTATTCAACATAAATTTTAAAAGGCAGTGAATATTCAGTCGAAACTGCTATTCCATTAACTTTTCCAGGTCTACTAAATTTCGGCATTAACTTTAAAACTGTTTCCATTTCTTTTTTTAATTCTAAATTTTCAGACTTTACTGCAATATTCAAAATTTCGCCATTCTTTCCAATTATAAATTTACTATTTAATTCATATTTTCCAGCCGGTAAACCTAATTCACCAACAAGTAAGTGACTAAAATTCTCATAGATGAAATTCATTATTTCTTTTTTTACACATTTTTTTTCCTTTTCAGCTTTCTTCTTAGGCTTGCACTTTTCAAATAGAGGTGTTATTTCAACATTTTCAAATTCAAAAATTTTTTCCTTTTCAGATTTGTTTTGAGAATGTATAGTTTCACTCAAACTTAAGATTGCTAAAATTATAATCAATATTCTCATTTTTTTGGGTATTAGGTACAACGTATTTTTGTATGGAAAGTTGCGTTTTAAGTCGACGGCTATTTTCCGCAGGAAAATAGGAGTAGACAAAAATGCAATAAACTTTGATTATGCTAAATTAAGCAATTTTTTATACAAGGTGTTGTGCGTTCGTTTTTTTACCATTCAGCGTTATTTTTCAATAATTCAATTGGTATTTTTCTTTTAATATAAATTCTTTTTCCAAATGAATTTCCTTTTCTATTTATTAATAGCGAGTCTCCTCTAAATTCAAAAGTTTGTTTTATTATTCCTACATTACCCATTCCAGAAACTTGAGTTATTAAATCTCCTTTTATTTCACCATTTTTAGAATATAAAACTCCACGCCAACCTGTAAATTCAGGGTCAAACATATTGCTTTTCAATTCAGAATTTTCTCTGTTTAGAATAAATAAATTAAAATTTCCATTCTCATAAAACTTATAAACTTCATATGAAGTGTGAGGGTTTTCATAATTTTTTCTAGCTAAAACATTAATAGGTTTATCTCCAGAATAAAAAGTCGTATTATATTCTTCGTAGATTATTTGAGTATCAATATCTTTTAAAACACCTTTTTCAAAATGTTTTTTATTCTTGTAAACTTTTTCGTTTATTGCTGCTCTTGAATAACCATTTTTCAATTTAAATGTTTTTATTCCACAAGATATAGTGGTTGCTAAAACAAATAATATTATTAAGTTTTTTTTCATTTTCAATAGTTAATTCTTCAATTCAGCCGTTTTGCTTGGTAATGACGCACAACGTTGTTGTTTATGGGAAAGTTGCGTTTAAAAGTGAACGGCTATTTTCCGCAGGAAAATAGGGGTTTACAAAAACGCGACTAGTTTTGATGAGGCACAATTTAGCAATTTTTTATAAACGGTGTTGCAAGTAGTTGGTTTTTTTCAGTTTGTAGCACTTTTTCAATTTTTCAAAATTCAACGTTTGAGTGGTAATTCCGCCAAGTTTGTCATTCAAGGTTTGAGTGAATTTCGCGCTCTAGATTTTTCGTGTTTTGCTAAATTCCGCAAACTTATTAAATTCAGGGTTTGAGTGAAATTCCAGCATTTTGCTAAATTCCGCAATTTTAGGTTTTCAAGGTTTGAGTAAATTGATTTTGATTAAATTTCTAAAACTCTCCAATTTTACAAATTTTGCCGAGCGAGAGAGTGTCTAGTTTTTTTCCGTTTTTAAATTCAAGAGTTTTGAACCGCAAAATTCAAGTGTCTGAGTGGTTTCCGCCAATTACTTGCAACGGTCTCGGCTATGAGTAGTTGCGTGGTTTAGTGATTAACTTTGCAAGTATTCACAAAACTGAAAATTCGCGAGGATTTTCGTAAGTAGGCGAGAACAAGCAATTACTTATAGCCATTGTTGTAGCCAGTATTTATTTCATATTTATTTGATAATTCTTGAAAAAATGTTGCCCATTCCATTTTTCCAAAATCTTTTCCAAGTCTTACAATTATTAATTGATTTTTTGAATCAATATAAATGTGTTGACCTTTGTAGCCTTGAGTATAATAGGTTCCATTTGGATTTATGTACCAATTGTAATTGTAATAATACTTTTCTGGGTTTATTTTTTTACTTTCATCGTACTTTGTGGTTTGTTCAATCCATTTTTCTGATACAATTTGATTCTCATTCCAAGAACCTTTATTTAAATATAGTCTGCCTATTTTTGCAAAATCTATCGCAGTTGCGTTGATACAACAAAAAGCTCTTTCTAAACCTTTATCATCAAGACTCCAGTTAGCAGTAAATTCCATCTCTAATGGTTTCCAAACTTTATTTGAAAGGTATTCTGAAAGACTGATATCTTTTAATGCTCTTGATAAGACTAATCCCATTATTTGAGAATCTCCACTACTGTAATTAAACTTTGTGTCTGGCGAGTATAGAATTTCAAGTTTTCCTAATTCACGAATAATATTTCTTCCATAGTATAAATTTGCGGCGTCAGTAAAAGGACCATATATTTCCTTGAATTTTATTCCCGAAGTCATTTGAAGTAAGTTCCTTATTTTAATTTTATCAAATCCATCTTTTTTAAACTCTGGAATGTAGTTGGTTATAGGTTCTTCTACTGATTTTATATATCCATCATCAATTGCAATACCAATTAATAGTGATAAAATTGATTTACTTGTTGAAAATGAATTTACTAAAGTAGCTTTTGAATAATCATTAAAGTATTTTTCGAGTATTAAAGAGTCATTCCTAATTACAATAAAAGATGTGGTTTCGTTTTCTTTTAAAATCTCCTCAAATGTTTTTTTAAAATCGTATTTTTTATCGCCGTCTTTTATTGAGTATTCTAAAGTGTCAAATGGAATAATCTCTTTTGATTTTTTAAAGAAAAATTGCTTGTTTGAATTTTCTATATTTCGTGTTTTGAAAATTTTATAATCATCAATGTCTGCTTTTCCATAAAAAATGAATCTTGACATTTTACAAGATGATAAAACACTAAAAATCAATAATACAATCCCTATTTTCAATAATTCATTCGGATTTATTTTTTTCATATTGGCTACAACGTTGTTGTGTTATGAAAAGTTGCGATTAAAATGAACGGCTATTTTCCGAAGGAAAATAGAAGTTTATATAAATGCGACTAATTTTTATTAAGCTAAAATTAAGCAATTTTTTTTACACGGTGTTGCCTAAAGTTGTTTTTTGTTTTTCCTATTTTGGTTATTATTTTCGAGATTTAGCGTTCAAGAGATAATTTCGCCAATATTTTTAATTCCGCAATATTTGGAATTCAACAATTGAGTGTTTTTCATGTTTTGACTTACGAGATCTTTCCTAATTTTCAAATTTTACGTTTGAGTGATAATTCCGCCAAGATTTTCACTCCGAAATAATTGGAAATTCAACATTTGAGTGGTTTCTTTTATTCTTAAAAAACGAGATTTCTCCGCCTTTTTTAAATTTTAAGTTTGAGTAAAAATTCCACAAACTTTGTTTTAAGAATCTCTATATTTTTAAGCTTTTTAATTTTTATAAAAAACTAAATTTTTGACTCGCGAGAGAGTGTCTAACATTTTAAAATTCAAGAGTTTTATTGTTTTTTTTCCAACGGTTTGAGTGGTTCTGGACAATTTTTGGCAACGTATTTGTGTTATGAAAAGTTGCGATTAAAGTGAACGGCTATTTTCCGAAGGAAAATAGAAGTTTATAAAAAAGCCACTAATTTTTATTAAGCTAAAATTAAGCAATTTTTTTTACACGTTGTTGCCTAAAGTTGTTTTTTGTTTTCCGATTTTGGTTATTATTTTCAAGATTTAGCGTTCGAGTGACAATTCCGCCAACATTTTCAATTCCGCAATATTGGTAATTCAACATTTGAGTGTTTTTTTCATGTTTTGACTTACAAGATCTTTCCTAATTTTTAAATTTTGCGTTTGAGTGAAAGTTCCGCAAAGATTTTCATTCCGCAATAATTGGAAATTCAACATTTGAGTGGTTTCTTTTATTCTTAAAAAGCGAGATTTCTCCGCCTTTTAAATTTTAAGTTTGAGTAAAAATTCCACAAACTTTGTTTTAAGAATCTCTATATTTTCACCCTTTTTAATTTTTATAAAAAACTAAATTTTTGACTCGCGAGAGAGTGTCTAGCATTTTAAAATCCAAGAGTTTTATTGTTTTTTTTCCAACGGTTTGAGTGGTTCTGGACAATTTTTGGCAACGTATTTGTGTTATGAAAAGTTGCGATTAAAGTGAACGGCTATTTTCCGAAGGAAAATAGAAGTTTATAAAAAAGCCACTAATTTTTATTAAGCTAAAATTAAGCAATTTTTTTTACACGTTGTTGCCTAAAGTTGTATTTTGTTTTCCGATTTTGGTTATTATTTTCAAGATTTAGCGTTCGAGTGACAATTCCGCCAACATTTTCAATTCCGCAATATTGGTAATTCAACATTTGAGTGTTTTTTTCATGTTTTGACTTACAAGATCTTTCCTAATTTTTAAATTTTGCGTTTGAGTGAAAGTTCCGCAAAGATTTTCATTCCGCAATAATTGGAAATTCAACATTTGAGTGGTTTCTTTTATTCTTAAAAAGCGAGATTTCTCCGCCTTTTAAATTTTAAGTTTGAGTAAAAATTCCACAAACTTTGTTTTAAGAATCTCTATATTTTCACCCTTTTTAATTTTTATTAAAAACTAAATTTTTGACTCGCGAGAGAGTGTCTAACATTTTAAACTTCAAGAGTTTTATTGTTTTTTTTCCAACGGTTTGAGTGGTTCTGGACAATTTTTGGCAACGTTGTTGTGTATGGTTAGTTGCGTGGTTAAGCAACTAATTTAATAAACAAATACGAACCCGAGAAAATTCCGAAGGAATTTTCCAAATAAGCACTTGCCAAAGCAATTAATTATACACGGTGTTGCCACCAGTTATTTTATCAGTTTAATTATATTCGGATATAAATTCTCTGTTTTTCCTTTGCTCGTTTTAATTGCAAAAGTTATCGGTAATATTATATTCAAAGCATAAAGTCCGATAAAAATATAAAAAAGAAAAGGATAATAACCATAATGCATAATTTTCGAAAAAGCGAACCCAGTTATACTTAAAAATGTAATAATCGACCATAGAATTTGATAATTCAAAAGGTTTGCTCCGATTTCTTTTAGTCCAACAATTTTATCTTTTTTATTCATCCATAAAATCAAAGGAACAATTATGTTTCCAACAGGAATTGCTAAAAAGACTATTACAGAAAGATGAAAAATTGTTAGATAGCTTTTATCAGGTTGTTTACCATAATCTAAAATATCTTCTGCGTTTATGTCAAGAACCTCACAAATTAAATTCAGGGTTTTTCCACGAGGTTCACTTTCGTTGTTTTCAATCCGTTGAATTGTTCTTAAGTTCAATTTTGCAGATTCAGCTAATTCCTCTTGAGAAAGTCCTTTTTTCTTTCTTATTTCTCTAATTTTTTTTCCGATTCCATTCATAGTTATTTGTGTTTTATTATTTCTACAAAACTACTTATGAATCTATCATTTTGATAACGGTTTATTTGCGACATTTTTACGACATTCTTGTCAATATGTTGGTTTTGTTGAGTTTTTTTAATTGGTGGCAACGTGTTTCTTTAGTTTGTATTAAATATCTTTATGTAGTAACAGAGGAGAACTATAACGTGTTTTAGATTTGAAGGTCCCTTACACGTACGAGTCCTCTGTTTCTATAAAGTTGCAAAGAACCATTTGGAATACCAGGCGTATAAAACCCCGATAAAGGAAGTAGTTTTTGCAACATATTTAATCATTCTAATTGTAAAAATATGAAAAATTACCAAGAAGTAGTAGGAATTGATGTGTCAAAAAAGACGATTGATGCTTATTGTTATCATGCCCAAGTACACAAAGAGTTTAAGAACGATTTAACTGGTTACAAAAGCCTAATAAAATGGGTTTTAAAAGCAACAAAAGAGAGTGCTGTTTTTTATTGTTTTGAGAATACCGGTTATTATTCCTTAAAGTTGGCACTTTATTTACACAGTAAAAAAGTTATTTACGTAGAGGAGAGTCCGTTAAAAATTAAACGTTCATCTGGCATTGTAAAAGAAAAAACTGATAAGTTAGATGCTCAGGTAATTGCTAGGTATGGTTGGCTTTACCGGGAGGAATTAACTCCAAGTACTGTTAAAAGTAGCGCTCATTTAGAGTTGGGTAGATTGTTAGCTTTAAGAGATCAGTTGGTTAGAAATAATTCAGGTTTAAAAGGTACTTTAAAAGAGATGAAAGTACTTTTAACAAGCTCTACAACAGATTTAGGTTGTATCAGTTTAAAACGAAGTATTGACTATCTCACAAAACAAGTCAAGGCAATAGAAATTAGAATTGAAGAAATAATTTTTGACGATATTTCTATGAGTAAAAACTACGAATTACTTAGAAGCATGAGAGGAATTGGCTTTGTTGTTGCTTGTCAACTTATTTATCATACAGGTAATTTTACGAGGTTTAAAAGCTGGCGATCGTTCTCTAGTTATTGTGGAACCGCACCTTTTGAACATAGCTCTGGAACCAGTATTCATAGGCGAAAACAGTGTCATTATTTAGGAGATAGAAAAATGAAAAGTTTGTTGAGTATGGCAAGTGTTTCTGCTATACAACATGATAGTGAACTAAAGTTATATTATCAAAAAAAATTAGCAGAAGGAAAAGATAAAATGTTAGCGATAAACAATGTGAGAAATAAACTAATAGCAAGAGCATTTGCGGTTGTTAAAAGAGGAACGCCCTATGTTGTACTTCAAAATCATATGGCTTAAAAAAAACTAAATTTTATTAGGATTTGATCTTGGAATACGTGTAATGAAAGTTGCGGTTTTTGTGAACGGCTATTTTCCGTAGGAAAATTGAAGTGAGCAAAAATGCAAAAGCTTTTAGTCAAGCACTAATTTAGCAATTTTTACTACACGTTGTTGTACACAGTACTTTTATTTCCATTTCGTGATTAATTCAGTTACTCCTTTATTAATTCCGTTATAAAATTTTCCTTTTTTAAATTCGGGTATAATTGTATTTTCAATTACTTCTTTACAAATTTCGTCAGTCAAAATCAGTTCAGTTCCAGTTCCTGTTGCTATTCCAATTTTTTTACAAGGTTTACATAAAACAATAGTAAGTCCATTGTTCCATTTTGGAGCTCCAATTCCCCAGTCATTTCCTAAGTCAGTTGCGAACTTTTGAATGTCTTTGTATGGCTTTATGCTGTCTATAGTTACGATAATAATTTCCTTTGTAGTATTTATTACATAATCAGAAATATTTTTGTTTAATTCAGCTTTTTGAGATTTTGTGAAAATTTGGCCATAATCATTTATAATTTTCAAAGAATCTGGTAGAGAAAAACCTATTTCAGAATGAATAAATTCAGGTGCTGATTTTTTAGTTTCTTTTTCTTGATTAGAATACTTGCAAGAAAATAAACCAAAAGTCAAAATTAAGATTATTATTTTATTCCTGATTTTCATTTTTCGTATTGTGTACAACGTTGTTTTGTATGGAAAGTTGCGGTTTTGTGAACGAGGAATTTCCAACGGAAATTCAGAAGTTTACAAAAATGCAACAAACTTTGATTAAGCCAAATTAAGCAATTTTTTATACAAGGTGTTGCAAAATGCGGGTTTAATTTTCGTTTTTATGTTTTCAATTTCTATTTTTTGAGTTTGAGAGTAAATTCCGACAATATTTTAATTCCGCAATTTATTCAGTTTCTCAATTTTAGTTTTTTCGTGTTTTCAGGCGCATTTAATTCCGAAAGCGAGTAAACCTTTTTGTTTGTTCTCTAAATTTCTCAGCCTTTCTAAAATTGTGTTTGAGAGTTAATTCCACCAACATTTATTCAACACTTTGCTTAATTATCTTTTCAAACAGTAAATAAGTTTCAAGTTTTTACTAATTTTCAAACTAGTTAAATTTGATCAACTTTTTCAACGTTCTGAAACACTAATTATTAATAAAATTCTTTCAGAATTTTCCAATCTCGAGAGAGTGTTCCGAAACTAATTTTTTCAAACTTTTTTCCGCCTTTTGAGTTTTCTAACTTGTAAAACAAAATATATTTTAAAATAACTTTTGTTCCAAAATTATACTTTCAGCCAGTTTTTTGCAACGTATTTTTGTATGGAAAGTTGCGATTTTTGTGAACGAGGAATTTCCAACGGAAATTCAGAAGTTTACAAAAATGCAACAGCCTTTGTTTAAGCTAAAAGTAGCAATTTTTTATACAAGTTGTTGTAAAATGCGTATTTAATTTTTCCATAGTTTTGGTTTTTTTCAGCTTCTACTAATTCAATTTTTATTTTATCAGAATTAATTCAGCAATTCTGATTTTTGGTGTTTTACTAAATTTCCAAATTTATCGTTTGAGTAAGAATTCCAGCATTTTTATTTTTTTTCCGCAATTTTGGTTTTCAGAGTTTGAGTAAATTATTTTTTAAATACTAAAATTCTCCAATTTTGCAAGACCTTTTTTTAGTGTTTTACTGAATTCCTCAAACTTTATAAATTCAGAGGTTGAGTAAGAATTCCGCAATTTGGGTTCTCAAGCGTTTGAGTAAAACTTTTTTATTAAATTTCTCAAACTTTCCAATTTAGAGAATTTTTCACTCGCGAGAAAGTGTTCCATATTTCTGAAAATTTATTCTCCAACATTTAGGTTTTCAAACTTAAAAGCCAAAAGTTAATTTAAAATAAATTATTTGTTTCTGGCGCGATTCAGTAGTTTTTTACAACGTTGTTGTATAAGCTTTGTTGCGTTGTTTAAGCAGTGAATTTACTAAATAAAACACGAACGGCGAAATTCCGAAGGAATTTCCCAAGTGAGCTATAACCAGCAATAAAGTTTATACGGTGTTGGGCATAGTTTTTTAATTTTCAATCCAGCTATAAAATTTGATATTATTCCAACTATAAATTGAAATTGTAACTCCAGAATTTTCTTCGATATTCTGTGAAGAATAATCATTCAATATGTCAGCTAAACTGTTAAATTCGACTGATTCTGTGTATTTATAATATTTAGAAGGGTGATTGACCCAATTTCCATCGGTTGTCTCAGGATAAGGAATTCTTCCTTCTCCGTCAAATTCAAATTCTATGAAGTCAGGATTTTGTTCTATAATCGCTGAAAAATCTTTATAAATATTTGTGTTATTTGTATTAGTTCCGCAAACATAGGCAAATGAATTTTCAGGAATCCTAAAAGTTTTATTGTATAATGAAGTTGTAAAATTATTTTCGATGTGCGTTACAGATATTTTTTGTTCGTTAATGTCAATTGAATATTTATCAATTGTATTTCCATTTATAAAAGTTAATTTATTTGTGTTTAGAGGTAAGTCAATATAAGAAATGGCGGATCCAAGTGCGGTTAAACAAATTTCTGGTTCAATTATTTCATCAAACCTTATAATTAGTTCATTTCCCTTTATAAATTCGGTTGTAGATAAAGTATAGTTTACACAAGGGAAAATTTCAGAACTGATTAATTTTAGTTTTAAAATTGGTTCTTGAGTTTCATTAGTTGTATATATTTCCTCTGCCATAAAATTTATTTCAGTTTCAATTAAGTTTCCCGTAATAAATTCAGAATATTCTGTTTCATTTGTCCCCTCATCATTCGTATTACAACTAAATATAATTATGGATAGGATTATTAGTGTCAGTTTTCTCATTATTGTTCTTTTTAGAATAGATGAATAAATTCCAAATAGGTTGCGTCAAATTATGCCCAACGTTGTTTTGTATGGAAAGTTGCGTTTTAAGTCGACGGCTATTTTCCGCAGGAAAATAGGAGTTGACAGAAATGCAACAAACCTTGATTAAGCCAAATTTAGCAATTTTTTATACAAGGTGTTGGCAAATGCGTTATTTTATTTCAATTTTCATATTTTGTTCATATTTCGGGTTATTTTTAATTTACAAGTAGTAATTTCATTAAATTCCATTTTTCAGGCATTTCCAATTCCGCAAACTTGATAAATTAAATTCCGAGTAAAAATTCCGCAACTTTGATTTTCAGCGTTTGAGTGTTTTCCCACGTGCTTAATTCCGACAATAATTTTCACTTAATTTAATTTTCAGAAAATTCTCAGCCTTACGAAACTTTGTTTAAGAGAAAATTCCGCACAGTTTTTGTTCCGCATTTTGCTCAATTCCGCAAAGTTTAGAAATTCACATTTGAGTGATTTCTCCGTAATCTTGGTTTCAGCATTTGAGTAAATTCCTTTTTTGTGAAATTTAGAAAATTCTCCAACTTTTCAAAATTTTGATTCGCGAGAGAGTGTTCCGAAAAACTAATTTTTCAAACGTTTTATTTCGCTTTTTTGAGTTTTCAGACTTTAAAGCTAAATGTTTTTAAAAGAACTTTTACTTGCGGATTATACTTTCGCCCAGTTTTTGCCAACGGTTTTGCATAAGAAAAGTTGCGTGTTTGTGCGCGGCGATTTTCCGTAGGAAAATCAGAAGCGAACAAGCAAAGCAACGACCATAATGCAAGCCCAAAATAGGAATTTTTTTTATGCGTTGTTGGGTTTTAGTGCTTTTTTGTACGATTTTATTCAGTTGTTTTTTCAGTCCGCAATATTTTTCAAATCCGCAAACTGGCTAAATTCCGCAAAAGTGAATTTCAGCGATCTGTTCTTTTTCAGATTTCTACTGCGTAAACCAAGTCAAAAGTCAGTCGTAATTTTTGTCAGCGTATCGATTCCGTAAACTTGCTGAAAGTTCACAGTTTTATTTTCCGTAATTGGCTCAAATTCCTCGTGAACATTTTTAGAAATCAGACTTAATGGACTTCTGTTTTTAAGCTTGAACTTGTGGTTTTGCAATGACTTTTTGCATTAAACCCAACGTGTTTGTATATGGTTTGTTGCGTGTTTTAAACACCTAATTTAGCAAATAAAAACCGAATAGAAAATCCGCGAGGATTTTCGTAAGTAGGCTAGAACTAGCAATAAATTATATATGGTGTTAGCAATAGTTATTAATTTTCAAATTCCTTTTTTATTTGTTTTGAAAACAATTGCTCAATTTCATTTTTACTTAATTTTCTAATATATTCAACGTCATCTTTGTCAATTCCGCTACTAAATAGAAATCCATTTCCCTCAACAGTAAAACTTAATATACTGTCCAAAGAAACTCTTGTCGTCTGTTCATTTATAGAATCTACTTTTATAGAAGTTAAAATATGAGCATTTTTTCCAGACATTTCAATTCGATAGTTATCTTGTGCAAACATTCCTTCTTTGTATATCTGAAGTTGTGTTCTTACAGATTGTTTATCAGAACTAACAATAGTCGAAAATTCCGATTTCATAGATAATTTTTCGTAATGTTTAGGTAGAGTAGTTGCAATAAATGCAAAGCAACTTATTCCGATAATTATTGGCTTTAATTTTTTCGTTGCTTTAAACAAAGATTTAGATTCCGAATTCCAATAGACATATGAAAATGGTAGAACCAATAAAGCAATTAAATCAGAATAATCTATTGTTCGATTTATTCCAATTCCGTTTGAGAGAGCAAAATCAAATATCGGTTGTGAAAATTCCGATTTCCAAAAGACAAACAAAAGCCCGCTCAAAATGTAAATAGGCTTTATCTTTTTTGGAAAGAAACAACTGAAAAAATATGGAAAAGCAAAAAGTCCAACAAAATCAGAAAGTTTTCCAGTTAGATAATTATGATATTCAAATTTCAAGTATAAATCGTTAATCAACAATAGGAATATTGAAGCAAGAAATAATATTCGATAAAGGTGTTTTTCTTTAGTCACGATGTTTCTTGTTAATTATTGCTAACGTTGTTGTGTTATGGAAAGTTGCGGTTTTGTGAACGAGGAATTTCCGGAGGAAATTCAGAAGTTTGCAAAAGAGCAACAAGTTTTAGTTTATGCT
Organism: Polaribacter butkevichii; assembly: GCF_038024105.1. NCBI lineage: Bacteria > Pseudomonadati > Bacteroidota > Flavobacteriia > Flavobacteriales > Flavobacteriaceae > Polaribacter > Polaribacter butkevichii. The sequence goes on along the minus strand of NZ_CP150661.1, from coordinate 1,504,527 downwards.
AAATATAGCAATTTTTTATACACGTTGTTACCACACGTTTTTTTATTCCGTTATTTTTAATTCAGACAATAATTGTTCATTCGAAAACCCAGAACAACTGTCGTCTTGAAAATTCAACTTTTCAATTCCATTGTTAAGATTATAATTGATTCCGAAATTACAGGAATTGTCAGCATTTTGCATTAGATTCAGTTTACGCTCAAACAATGCTATTTTTTCTATGATGGATTCTGTTATTTTTATTTTTCCACGTTTTATTCTTTTTCCGTTTTTATAATATTTATATTTTAAAAATCCGTTTTTAGGTTTTAAAATCAGTTTGTCAGATTCAAAAGTTTGATGTCCCCAAGTTCTATTCAAAATCCAACTTTCATTATTTTCGATTGATTCTTTTATTAGAGATTTATTTTCGTAATCTTTGAATTTATTTACACAGATTTTTATTTCATTCAGTTCCTTTGCGTTTGTGAAAGTTGTGTCGATTATCTGTCCAAAAATATTCGTGTATTCTATTTTAATAATGTCCGAATTATTGAGTAAAATCTTCTTTTGGCTATTCCAATATTTTTCTTCTTGTTCAAATTTTTGTTCAGTTAGAATTTTCGGTTTAGCTCTATCCAATAAAAACATTGTAAATCCATTTTCTTGACTACAATCATTCGTAACTAATTCAATTCTGTTTTGGGCAAACGAAAAGAATGAATTCAAAACTAAAATTGTCGATATGAAAAGCGTTTTTCTCAAATGTGTGGTAACGTTGTTGTGTATGATTAGTTGCGTGGTTAAGCAACTAAATTAGTAAACAAATACGTGCCAGAGAAAATTCCGAAGGAATTTTCCAAATAAGCACTTGCCAAAGCAATTAATTATACACGTTGTTCTACACCGTTTTTATTCCGATTTTTATTAATTCGTGTCGATATGTAATCGATGTTGGTCGCAATGTAAACACTTAAATAAATAACCTTGCATTCCGCCATCATTTACTAAATATTGCTCAAATTCCGACTGCGATAATCCATATTCCGATTTAATTCTTTCAATATCGTCTGATAAATTTTCTTTCAGATGTTCAATTTCTTTCCAGCCAACATATTTCTCAAATGAACAATAATCATCGTGATGTGCAAGCCAAACTTCTTGTTGCCAACTCACATAATTTGGTGTTTTCGTAACCAATTCAGTCAGTTTATTTTGGTCAGAAACTTCTTCGCAAGAAGCATCGTCAACATACATTCCATCGTATTTTTCGGCTGCGCTTCCGTCCGCAACACACCAAGGACAAATAAATTCAACTTCTTCGACAGCGTAAATTCCGCCAGAGTATGCATAGTCTCTATTTTTCTCACAAACTGGACAATCAATATTTTTCTTTTCAATTATTCCCAATTCGATTGCGTTCGGTTGGTATTTAAACTTTGGTAATTCAGACATATTTTTTGAATTCATAGTGTTATTATTTTTACAGCCAGAAACTATTCCGATTACTAATATTAATGCTATGACGAATGTTTGTTTCAAATGGTGTAGAACGTTGTTTTGTATGGAAAGTTGCGGTTTTGTGAACGAGGAATTTCCAACGGAAATTCAGAAGTTTACAAAAATGCAACAAACTTTGATTAAGCCAAATTAAGCAATTTTTTATACAAGGTGTTGCAAAATGCGGGTTTAATTTTCGTTTTTATGTTTTCAATTTCTATTTTTTGAGTTTGAGAGTAAATTCCGACAATATTTTAATTCCGCAATTTATTCAGTTTCTCAATTTTAGTTTTTTCGTGTTTTCAGGCGCATTTAATTCCGAAAGCGAGTAAACCTTTTTGTTTGTTCTCTAAATCTCTCAGCCTTTCTAAAATTGTGTTTGAGAGTTAATTCCACCAACATTTATTCAACACTTTGCTTAATTATCTTTTCAAACAGTAAATAAGTTTCAAGTTTTTACTAATTTTCAAACTAGTTAAATTTGATCAACTTTTTCAACGTTCTGAAACACTAATTATTAATAAAATTCTTTCAGAATTTTCCAATCTCGAGAGAGTGTTCCGAAACTAATTTTTTCAAACTTTTTTCCGCCTTTTGAGTTTTCTAACTTGTAAAACAAAATATATTTTAAAATAACTTTTGTTCCAAAATTATACTTTCAGCCAGTTTTTTGCAACGTGTTTTTGTATGGAAATTTGCGTTTTAAATGAGCGGCATTTTTCCGCAGGAAAAATGAAGTTTATAAGAAAACACAAACTTTTGATTAAGCCAAATTAAGCAATTTTTTATACAAGGTGTTGCAAGTAGTAGTTTTTTTTCACAAGTTTGGTTTTATTATTTTCCCTAATTTTCTCTTTTAGCATTTTTCCAACATTTTTAATTCCGAAAGTTGCTAAATTCCACAATTTTGGAAATCTTTTTTTCTTGTTTTTGTGAGAGAGAAAATTCCGAAAAACGGCTCAATTCCGAACGTTTTATAATTCCGAAATATTGGAAATTCCACATTTTGTTTTACAATAGGTTATAGATTAATACAAACGATAATATACCTAGTATAAGAAAAGTTGTTCCCCATTGAGTATTTAATTCATTTTCGAGAATCTTATTTTTGCTTTTAGCATTTCTCATTTTTTTAAAATTACCTTTATATACAAAAATTAGCCTTAAAATAAATCCTATTTTATCGGAGTAAATATTGTTCATAGTTCTTCTTTATTGTGTTTAAGTAATTTTTTTCAATATTTAATAATCGTAAAATTTTAGAGTTTCAAACCACAAATTATTTGAATGCAAGAGTTTTTTCCGCTATTACTTGCAACGTTGTTGTATAAGCTTTGTTGCGTTGTTTCAGCAGTGAATTTAGTAAATAAAGTACGAACGGCGAAATTCCGGAGGAATTTCCCAAGTGAGACAAAACCAGCAATAAAGTTTATACGGTGTTGGCATTTCGTTGTTTTTATTCAGATTTTTAATTATTCAACTAAATTCCGTTTTACACTTTTTCAGCGTTTTATTTAATTCGGTCAGCGATTTATTCCGCAAACTTTTTCAATTCCAGTTGAGTGAGAAATTATTCAACTTGCTAAATTCCACATTCAGTTAGTTTTTTATTTTTCAATTCAGTTTCCCATTCCACAAATCAGTTAAAAAATCAGTATTTGATTTTATTCAGATTTATAATTCGTCATTTTATTAATAATAGTATTTTCATTAAAAAAATAACTATAAATTATTTATCAGTAGTTTCTTTTTTATTAAAGAAATTAAAAATATCTTCTGTCCAAAAAAAGAAGAAGAATAATTTAAAGTATTTTAAATAATATGGACATTCAATAAAATAAGGAAGAAATCCTATTATTCCAATAAATCCTAGTAATTTTAGTTTTTTCAATTTTATATTTTTTTTAAATTTAGAATTCTTCTGATCAATGAATGCCAACGTGTTTGTATATGGTTTGTTGCGTGGTTTAAGCACTTAATTTAGCAAATAAAAACCGAATAGAAAATCCGCGAGGATTTTCGTAAGTAGGCTAGAACTAGCAATAAATTATATACGGTGTTGCCAACAGTATTTTATTTTTTCCGATTATAAAATTCAGTCAGAACTTTTTGTTTTTCCAATTTCGAAAGTCCAAAATCAGTTATTAATTCAGGTCGGAAAGGTGGAATTCGGTTGTCAATCATTAAAACATTTTGAACCAAATATTCGCCAACTTTCAATTCGTTTCCTAAACAACCAGATTGATAATAAACAGAATAAATCGTGTCATTAATCGCATTTGAAATCAGTTCAGGTTTGTTTTTGAAATTCTTTTTTCTCAATAATCCCTCGTAAGCAATTGCTTTTATATTCCCATTTGGAAATTCCGTAAGTTTTAGAAGTTCAGATTCTGTTGCATTTTCCATAATCCATTTTCTACTTTCTATTTCCTCAGGCATTGCTCTTCCATTTCCTCCAATTCCGCTCGAAATAGATTGATATTCATAAACACTAATAGAATCTTTAATATTTCTTTCAATTCCGTTCCAATTAAATGTCCAACTTTTTTCATAGCCAGAAGTTAACGCAGCAATAATTCCAATTCCGAGTATTGTCAGGATTGGAAATAAAATCGAAAATCGACCTCGTTTGTTAGTGTTTCTGCGTTTTATCATATTGTTGGCAACGTGTTTGTACAAGGTTAGTTGCGTGTTTAAGCAATAAAGTTAATAAATAATTACTGACCAAGAAAATCCGCGAGGATTTTCGTAAGTGAGCAAAAAGCAAGCAATTAATTTTGTACGGTGTTGGCTACTGCCTTTTGTTCCATTGTTCAATTGTCATTATTTCTGTTAATTCCAACGTTTCTTTTTTTCCGTCTGAATATTCCTTTTCCATTTTAGCTAATCCAATTCCTTTTATATAATAACTGAATTGAGTGTATTCAAATTTATCTGTAGAATTCACAACAATAGTTTTATAACTTCCTTTCAGTTTTATAGCTTCATATTCTTTTCCGAGAATAATAATTTTCGATTTGCCAATAAATTCTCTTTCTTTTGAAAATATCGTTTTTTGATTTTGAGCATATAAAGTTTCTGCTGAATATTTATATGGATCTTTCTTTTCCCATCTGAAAACATCAATATCTTTCGGAATATTTGATAATGGAATTGAACGCCCTTTTCCGTTTTTGATATAGCTTATAAACTCTATAACTTCTGTTCCTTCCTCTGTAAATTTTTCTTTAAAAAGTTCATATTGTCTGAAGTCACTTTCATAAGCTTTTGTAGTTAAAACTTTATTTTCAGGATTATAAGTTATTTTCCAATATTGAGTTTTATTTGGTTCGTTTTTACATTCGTATTTGTAAACTTTTCCATTTGTCAATTCAGATATTGGGAAATAATATTTTTTGATTGAACATCCTAAAAAAGTCAGGATTATTATAATTGTCGAAATTATTCTTAAGTTTCTCATTTTTAGGTTGTAGCCAACGTTGTTGTACAAGATTAGTTGCGTTGGTTTAGCTATAAAGTTACTAAATAATAACTGACAAAGAAAATCCGCGAGGATTTTCGCAAGTAGGATAGAAGCAAGCAATTAATTTTGTACGGTGTTAGGCACAGTTATTTTTGTTGATGTAGCTAATTTAATTCCTAATTCACAAAGTTTTATTGCTTCTTTTAATTCAAATACTTTTTTAAAACGAAAAAGACATTTCCTATTAGAAAATTCCATTTCAAGATTTTTATATTCTGTTATGGAATTTAATATATTTTCATTTATTGATTTTAAAAATTTTTCTTTTTCAGAAACTACTAAATAGTAATTTTTGCTAAACTTTTCAAATCCATCTATATCTAATTCTACAGGAGAAAAATATTCGCTTATTTTGTCTCCAATATTTTCAGGTCTTAAGAATCCTTTTCCAAAATCTTTGCTTGTCCTTAAAAAACCAAATAAATATTTATGTGATTCAGAAGCCATTCTTCCACCATATTTATGGACTATTTCGTATGAATTGCTATATTCAACCACGCAGAGCGTAAATTCATTATGATCTTTTTTTATTTCATAAGACTGAAGAACTTTTAAGGAATTTCCTTTATTCAAAATTTCAAAACTTGAAAGAGATGGTTTTCGGGTTTTTGAAACTTTAAATTCAGAAGAAATGTGAGAAAAAATTCTCTTAATATTAATCCATTCCTTCCTTTCATTTTCAAAAAGACTATCATAGTTTTTAGGTAAATAAAATGCCATTTTCAGAAGTTTTTAATTGTGCCTAACGTGTTTGTGTATGGTTAGTTGCGTGGTTAGGCAACTAAGTTAGCAAACTTTAACGAACCTGTGAAAATTCCGCAGGAATTTTCGCAAGTAGGGAAGAACCTAGCAATTAATTATACACGGTGTTGGTAGGCGTATTTATTTCAATGTTTTATAATATTCTTTTTTGTAGAAATTTTCCTTCATTTTTCTTTTTTTCAAAAGGTTCAAAATTTCTTTACTTCCTTTTTTAGTTAGGATTTCTTCCAGTTTTATATTTTCAGTCATTGGTAAATAAGAAACTACAAATTCACCAAGCATAAAACCTGTTCCAATACAGCCACTTTCATAATGAACAAAAGCTAATGTGTCATTCAAAGCTTTTTCAAATAATTCCTTTTTCTCAACTTTTTTATTTTTAAATAAATTCCAATAAGCTATTCCTTTTACACTTCCATTTGGATATTCAGTCAATTTTGACAATTCCTTTTCATTCAGGTTTTCATTCAACCAATTTTGTCTGAACCATTGTTGAGGAGTTTTTCCTGCATAACCAACATACTTTGAAGTGATACTTCCATATTTTTCAAATTCAATTATAGAATCTTTAATTTCATTTCTAATTCCATTCCAATTAAAGTTATTGATATAACTATGAGAGAAAGTAAAAGAAAGCAATAGAAAAACTATTCCAAGTGAAAATATTGGAATATAATTTATTTTTGTTTTCCTTCTGTTTGTTTTTCTAAACTTCATTTTCTTATATGACTACCAACGTATTTTTGTATGGAAAGTTGCGATTTTTGTGAACGAGGAATTTCCAACGGAAATTCAGAAGTTTACAAAAATGCAACAGCCTTTGTTTAAGCTAAAAGTAGCAATTTTTTATACAAGTTGTTGGCAAATGCGTGATTTTTTTATTTCGTTCAACTTTTTCATAATTTTCTTTTTTTTCAAAATTCAATCCCTGAGTGAGAATTCCGTAAACTTGCTAAATTCAGAGTTTGAGTAAGAATTCCACCATTTTGTTTTTCCGTATTTTGCTAAATTCCGCAAACTTGCTAAATTCAAGGCTTGAGTGAAAATTCCGCAATTTTGGATTTTCAGTGTTTGAGTAAATTCCATTTTATTAAATTTTTCAAACTCTCCAATTTTTACAAAATTTCACGAGCGAGAGACTGTTCCATAAATTTTAAATTTCTACATTTTCCGAAATTGGGTTTTGAAAAGAGAGGAAAAGCAAGAAGTAAATTTATAAAACAGACTTTATTTCGGCGCCTTTCCCGAGTTTTTGCCAACGTGTTTATATATGGTTTGTTGCGTGTTTCAAGCACCTAATTTAGTAAATAATTACTGACAAAGAAAATCCGCGAGGATTTTCGCAAGTAAGCAAAAAGCCAGCAATAAATTATATATGGTGTTGGTAAAAGTTTTTTTAATTCCAAAATTGATTAAATTTAAGTATTCTTTTTCATTCAGGTTTTTAAAATTCAGAGTTGAGTAAGAAGTTCGCAAATATTTTCAATTTCATATTTCATTAATTTGTACAATTTTATTTTCACGTTTTATAAATTCACATATTTTTTATTTCGACAATTTTATGTTATAATTAATCTTTAAACTTATTATATTCTTCTAAATTTATATCACTCTTTTTTGGGTTAATAGAAGAATAAGAAACATTAAAAGCTTTTCCAACACAACCTCGAATTCCATCTTTACATTTAAAAAATGAAGTCGAAATAACATTTTTATATTTAACTTCATTAACTTCATATTCATATGTTAGAAGGTAATCATATTCAGAAAATTGATATTCAGTAACTTTTCCGATTACAGTTTTTTTATTGTCAATGATTTCTTTGTGATAAGAATTTTTTTCAAATATTGTGTAGCAAATAATTAATAAAACTGAAAGAATGAAGAAAAATGGTTTTTTATTATCACTCATTTTTTTAATTTTTACCAACGTTGTTGTGTAGGAAAAGTTGCGGGTTTAAGCACTAAAGTTAGTAAATAAAACACAAACCAAGAAAATCCGAGAGGATTTTCGCAAGTAAGCTAAAACAAGCAATTTTTTTTACACGGTGTTGGCTTTTAGTGCTTTTGTTTAATTTCCTTTCGTTATTCTTAATTCAGACTTATTTTTACAATCTAAACATATAACATTTTTATTTTCAATCTTGTACTTTGTTCCTAAATATTCAGATTTCTCATTATTATAATTTAGTTTTAGAACATTATTATTTAAGCTAAATGTTCCAATATTTTCCGTTTCACAACCAATTCCCAAAGTATTTGAGAAAAAGCGACCACTTTCGTATAATTCTAATTTTATTAAAGGAAAACTATTACTTTCAATAACAATTTTTTGTTTTCCATAAGTTGTTGAGAACAAAATTCCCCTAAAAGAAATACTTAATATGACTAACGTACAAACATATATTATTGAAATAATTCTATATTTTTTCCATTTCCCTTGATTGTGAAAATTTATTGTGTTGATAATAAATCCAATTATTAGAATTGTAAAAGTCAAAATGAATCCAAGTAAAAATATACTTTCAGCGTCACAAATCGCTCCGTTTCCAGGAATATTCATATAAATGAAAATTATTCCTATCAGTGATATTATACTTAAAACAATTACTTGTCCTATTATCGTTAAAATTTTTTTAATTTTCATTTCTTAAACTTATTAATTCAGATTTTCTGAATTAATATCAATTCTTATAACGTAATTTCAAATTTCGAGCTTGGATTTTCCTGCATTAAAGCCAACGTTGATGTATAAGCTTTGTTGCGTTGGTTTAGCAGTAAAGTTACTAAATAATTACTGACCAAGAAAGTCCGCGAGGACTTTCGCAAGTAAGCAAATAGTTAGCAATAAAGTTTATACGGTGTTGTGTTTAGTACTTTTTCATATTCAGATGTTATTGTCTCTTCGCAATTTAAATTTTCAGCCATTTTAATCATAGAGTTTAATTTATTCTCAATGTATTTTATTGTGATTGAATTTTCCTTTTTTGTATTAATTTCCCAAGAAATTCCATATTTGTCAATTATAAATTTCTCGTTATTCTTTTTTTCAAATTCCGTTTTCATTTCTTTTAATTCAGGAATGTTTCCATAAATACTGAATGTTACAATTTTCGGTTTTCGAAAACTTACTTCGAAATATATTTCCCAATTATTAAATTTTGAAAAATAAATATAATCAATCATTCCATTTGGATGAATTACAGATTTCACACGATTATAAAATCCAATTTGTTTCAGATTTTTATATGGGTTTTTAGAGTAAATTCGGTTGTAATTTTTCCTGTTTCTATACCAATCCCAAGACCAAACGCCCAAAATAAAAAGCGGAAGAATAATTAATGTTCCTAAAAAAATAATAATTATCCATTTTAAAGGTATTTCAGAACTATCAAACAATAAAAGTAAAATGAAAATAAAACTTAAAAAACCAGCAGACCAAAAGTATCCTTTTTTCAGATTTTTGGAATTTAATTCTATAAGTTCATTCATTGATTAGGATTTCGTTTTGTATTAAACACAACGTTGTTGTGTATGGTTTGTTGCGTGTTTAAGCAGTAAATTTAGTAAATAAAACACGAACCAAGAAAGTCCCAAAGGACTTTCGTAAGTAGGCGATTACCAGCAATAAATTATACACGGCTTAAGTTAGCATTTTATAATAAAAGACTAAATTTAAGTATATAAATCAGAAAGAATAAAAGAGAGAATTAAGGTTAATATACACGGTGAAGCCAAGACTTCGACAACATTGATAATCCTCTCTCTTTTCTACTAACAATCACGTTCAGTTCTGTGAGACCTAGATCTCGATTTCAAGTTGTTGTGAGTAAAAGTAGGTTATTCTTTCATAAATCAGTTCTTATGAATAAATATAAGGAAATTTTTGGAGTTGACATCAGTAAAGACGTTTTTGATGTTTATGGAAGTACAAGTGGTCATGATCAATTTAAAAATGATGAATTAGGGTTTAAAAGATTCTTAAAAAGTCTGCCTAACAACTCATTAGTAATTATGGAAGCAACAGGTTATTATCATTATAGATTAGCTCAGTTTTTATACAAGCAAAGCATTTTTGTATCGGTTGTAAATCCTTTATCAGTCAAGCGATTTATCCAAATGAAATTATCTAAAGTAAAGACGGATAAAAGTGATGCGAAGGCTATTTGTGAATATGGAACCATTAATGAAGTTCCATTGTATACGGCTCTTACCAATGTTCAGAGCGAGTGTTTACAGTTGTTTAGATTATTAGATAGTAATATTAAAAAACGTACAGCGGTTAAGAATAAAATTCACGGAGAAGAAGTTTTAGGGATTCCTTCTAAGTGGGTTTATAGTTCATTAAAACGGACTAAAAAACATTTAGATAAAGAGATTTTAGGAATCGAAACAAAAGTATTATCGTTAGTAAAACAAGACCAGCAAGCACAGTTAACATTGCTAACAAGTATTCCAGGAATAGGATTGAAAACGGCATTGTTTTTAATTGTAATTACTGATGGATTTAAGAAATTTGAAACAGCTTCACAATTATGTAGTTATGTAGGAATTACTCCAACGATAAGAGTATCTGGGAGTAGTGTACGTGGAAGAAGTAGAATAAGTAAGGTTGGAAATAGGAAGTTACGCAACCTCTTGTTTCTCTGTGCTTTTACAGCTAGCAAGCATAATAAAGGATGTCGCGAGATTTATGAGCGAATTGTTAACAAGGGTAAGAGTAAGAAATTGGCTTTAATAGCGGTTTCAAATAAATTGATAAGACAGGGTTTTGCTATTGCAAAATCAGGTTTACCATATGACGAAACGTACGTTTCTGTTTTATCAAAATAAGTAGTATTTACATAAAAAATAAAAGCTCAAAATACGAATTCATAGCATTATGAGCCTAAAATAATAGTGCGTAAATTTAATGAAGAAAAGAGTTGTTTTTTAGCTCAGTTCTTTGTTAGGCGTAGTGTTTTTACTTTTCAATACTTCTTTTTTCAACTTGGTTTTTTAAATGTTCTGTCGTGTTTTCCGCTCCACGAAGTTATATAATATGTAATACAATCATAATTAAAATGTTCAAGATTTTTCCCACTTTCAAGAATTTCTATTTCTTTATTTGTCAAAAGTGTTGATACTCCACCACCAGCAGAAACAACAAATAATTCGTCTTTTAATAATTTATAAAAATTTTCAAGTGCTTTTTTCAGTTCCTTTTTGAAATTCAGTTCTGCAAAATTATCATAATGGCTATGAAAATTACCAAACCCAACAGTTAATTCGTTATTTTCAGTTTCAAAGTATAAATTAGCAACAGTATTTTCATTTTTTGGTTTTAGTTCAACCGAAATATACTTTTTTCCAAAATTCGATTTTTCTAATGATATATTTTTTAATAACTCTTTGTTATGCCTTTTTAAATATTTATAAACTTTAAGAGAATAATCATTTAACTCTTCACGTTTAAGTTCGTCTTTCTGTAATTTAAAAAAACTATAAAAATTATCTTTTATATTGCTTATTATCATTTCATTACGTTCGTTTTTTTTGACATTACGCCTAACGTTGTTGTATAAGGAAAGTTGCGGTTTTGTCAGCGAGGAATTTCCGAAGGAAATTCAGAAGTTGGCAAAAATGCAACTGCCTTTAATTAAGCACTAATTTAGCAATTTTTTTTATACGGTGTTGGCAACTGGCTTTTACTTTTTCGGCATTTCTGTTGTGACATAAATCAGTTCATCACATTTTTCTGATGTTAATTCCTTAATAGCATTCTTTTCCAAAATTGTTGCAATTCCGATTATTTTATTCTTTTCAATCTTATGATATGCATTTTTTGATATAATTTTTCCATCCAAGACATAAATAGTTTTTTTGTCAGAATTTGAGTTTTTATTTCCTAATTCTGAAAGTATCGTTTTTACTAATACAGCTCCATTTTTTCCTTTTTCTCCGTAAATTTTAAAAGCAGTTTCTTTCTTTAAATATTCGGTGTTTACAATATCTTCTTCTAATAATAAGAATGCTCCGTCATTCATTAATTCATACTGCTCAACATAACCATCAATTAGAACTAATGGATTTTCAGTTAAAGAATGTTTTTCCTTAATTGACTCAACATAATTTGCTAAATAAGTTTTGTTCGTCTTTTTCTCATTACAAGAAATATTTATAAAAATCAGAAATATTATTATGTAATTTTTCATTCTGTTCATTTTTCAGCGTTCTGTTTTTTGCTTGTTGCCAACGTTGTTGTGTTATGAAAAGTTGCGATTAAAATGAACGGCTATTTTCCGAAGGAAAATAGAAGTTTATAGAAAAGCTACTAATTTTTATTAAGCTAAAATTAAGCAATTTTTTTTACACGGTGTTGCCAGTAGTTTTTATTCCGCTGGTTTATTTATTTCGGTTGAGTTGTTGATTGAAGATAAAATATCAATCCAATCTTCTTTTTTGCTAACTCTTAATTCCAAAAGGTCATACAAATCTTGTTCATTTACATATTTTATTGATAATACATCAAATCCGAAATCGAATATTCTCGTATCTAATTTGTTGCTTACTATTTTATCTACTTGGATAATCTTTTCAGCAGTTTTATTTATTCCAGCGTAATATTTGATTTTTAATTCATTCGATTCAGCATTATATTCAATCAAATGGTTTTTCTGTTTGTAAAAGATAAACAGAGAAACTATTAACCACAAAATGAGGTAATAAATTATAAATCCGAATTCTAAATAATTTTGTCTTAATACATAGATTATTAGGATAACCAACAATATCGCAGGTACAAGAAATTTATTCAATAATATTTTATTCTTTAAAGTCATTTTCGGTTAAAATTCTATTTCCTTATTTAAATATAATTGTGATTTTAGTTTTCTATTCGTTCAATTCAAATGGCTTCTAGCTGTTCCGTTAAATTACTGGCAACGTTGTTGTGTTATGAAAAGTTGCGATTAAAATGAACGGCTATTTTCCGAAGGAAAATAGAAGTTTATATAAATGCGACTAATTTTTATTAAGCTAAAATTAAGCAATTTTTTTTACACGGTGTTGCCTAAAGTTGTTTTTTGTTTTTCTGATTTTGGTTATTATTTTCGAGATTTAGCGTTCAAGAGATAATTCCGCCAATATTTTTAATTCCGCAATATTTGGAATTCAACAATTGAGTGTTTTTTCATGTTTTGACTTACGAGATCTTTCCTAATGTTCAAATTTTGAGTTTGAGTGAAAATTCCGCAAAGATTTTCATTCCGCAATAATTGGAAATTCAACATTTGAGTGGTTTCTTTTATTCTTAAAAAACGAGATTTCTCCGCCTTTTTTAAATTTTAAGTTTGAGTAAAAATTCCACAAACTTTGTTTTAAGAATCTCTATATTTTCAACCTTTTTAATGTTTATAAAAAACTAAATTTTTGACTCGCGAGAGAGTGTCTAACATTTTAAAATTCAAGAGTTTTATTGTTTTTTTTCGAACAGTTTGAGTGGTTCTGGACAATTTTTGGCAACGTTGTTGTATAAGCTTTGTTGCGTTGTTTAAGCATTGAATTTACTAAATAAAACACGAACGGCGAAATTCCGGAGGAATTTCCCAAGTGAGCTATAACCAGCAATAAAGTTTATACGGTGTTGTAAAACGTTTTTTATTTATTCAATTCGGATTAGTTGCTTTTCAACAGGTTTTGAATTTCCGTACTTTTCATTAAATTCCTTGACCATATTTTCGTAATTGTCAATTAGGTCAACTTGAATTTTATTTTCATTTTTTCCTGCGTCTGAAACTGCTCCGACAACACCAGTATTCGCAACATCATTTTTGTTGATATTCCAGTTAAAAGTCAAATCTCCGATATAATATATTTTGTTCGGTTCTAAATCTACAGATAAATAATTGTCAGGAACATTTTTTCGATATTCATTGTATTGAAGTAGAGATATAAAATGTTTTCCTTTTGGTAATTTCATAAATACATATCCATCTTTTTCAACCCAAACAGCGTTTTTCCCCCATAACCTTTCATCCCAGAGAAAATTCCATTTTGTATTTATATTTTCTCCATTATTTTTTATGAACGCACGAGTAATTATGATAGCTTCATCATTCTCGATTTCCGTAGTTTTCAGTTGTCCGCTTGCGCAACCAATTAGCAATCCTAAAAAAGGAATTATTAAATATTTTAATCTTGTTTTCATTTTTTTTTCAAATGTTTTACAACGTTGTTGTTTATGGGAAAGTTGCGTTTAAAAGTGAACGGCTATTTTCCGCAGGAAAATAGGGGTTTACAAAAACGCGACTAGTTTTGATAAGGCACAATTTAGCAATTTTTTATAAACGGTGTTGCAAGTAGTTGGTTTTTTTTCAGTTTGTAGCACTTTTTCATTTTTCAAAATTCAACGTTTGAGTGGTAATTCCGCCAAGTTTGTCATTCAAGGTTTGAGTGAATTTCGCGCTCTAGATTTTTCGTGTTTTGCTAAATTCCGCAAACTTATTAAATTCAGGGTTTGAGTGAAAATTCCGGCATTTTGCTAAATTCCGCAATTTTGGATTTTCAGGGATTGAGTAAATTCATTTTGATTAAATTGCTAAAACTCTCCAATTTTACAAATTTTGCCGAACGAGAGAGTGTCTAGCTTTTTTCCGTTTTTAAATTCAAGAGTTTTGAACCGCAAATTTCAAGTGTCTGAGTGGTTTCCGCCAATTACTTGCAACGTGTTTGTGTTATGGAAAGTTGCGTTTTTGTGAACGAGGAATTTCCGAAGGAAATTCAGAAGTTTATAAAAAAGCAACAAACTTTAATTTAAGCTAAAAGTAGCAATTTTTTATACACTGTGTTACCACACGTTTTTTTATTCTTCAATTTCTATTAATTCCTTGTCAATTGCAATTAGCATTAATCCTTCCAATGTATATCTGCGATAAAATTTCATAAATGCCATAAAAAACACATAGGAAATTAGTCCAATTATAATTAATTGTAAATAATTCACAAAACCATTTATCTGGTTAGTCATTATGTATACAAAATACCAAAATATAATTATTGATATCAAAGTCATAGTTCTCAAAAAACCATAAAGAACAACATAATTTACTAATCTAAATTGATGGTTTTTAGAATGCTCAAATGTATAATGTGAAAATATTCTGAAGAAGTCATAATTTTTCAAACCTTTAATTTTATTATCAAGCTCAATATTTTCAAGTAATCTATTAATTAAAATAAGTCCTTTTTTTGAAATTGTCTCAATTAGAAAATCATCTAATTTTCTAGTATAGAAATTTTTAAACTTAAATAAATCTCCAAGTATTAAATCTAAAACTGTAACAGGAAATAATATAACGGCTAAAATAAATCTCCTAATATTCAGAGTTTTAATTACTCCTTTTTTATTAAAACCTAAAAGGTATTTTGAAGGATAATCATATTTCCAATTCGCATATTTTTCAATTGTAATTGATGATGTGAAATTTAATAAATGACCTAAGGAATAACTTAATATTACAAAGAAAAGGACTTTTTCAATTTGAAGTTCCGAGTTTAATTTTAGAAAACTAGATAAATCAAGTTTGTCATTTATACTCCCAAGATATTCTATGAAAGTATATAAATAAATTAGAAGAGCTCCTGGTATAAAATATCCTAAAAAATCATAAATTGAAAAAGGATTTTGTTTTATCATAGGTACAAATTTTTTATGTGTGGTAACGTTGTTGTGTTATGAAAAGTTGCGATTAAAATGAACGGCTATTTTCCGAAGGAAAATAGAAGTTTATAGAAAAGCCACTAATTTTTATTAAGCTAAAATTAAGCAATTTTTTTTACACGGTGTTGCCTAAAGTTGTTTTTTGTTTTTCTGATTTTGGTTATTATTTTCGAGATTTAGCGTTCGAGTGACAATTCCGCCAACATTTTCAATTCCGAAATATTTGGAATTCAACATTTGAGTGGTTTTTCATGTTTTGACTTACGAGATCTTTCCTAATTTTCAAATTTTGCGTTTGAGTGATAATTCCTCAAAGATTTTCACTCTGCAATAATTGGAAATTCAACATTTGAGTGGTTTCTTTTATTCTTAAAAAACGAGATTTCTCCGCCTTTTTAAATTTTAAGTTTGAGTAAAAATTCCACAAACTTTGTTTTAAGAATCTCTATATTTTCAACCTTTTTAATTTTTATAAAAAACTAAATTTTTGACTCGCGAGAGAGTGTCTAACATTTTAAAATTCAAGAGTTTTATTGTTTTTTTTCCAACGGTTTGAGTGGTTCTGGACAATTTTTGGCAACGTTGTTGTGTATGATTAGTTGCGTGTTTCAAGCACTAAAGTTAATAAATAAAACACAGATAGAAAGTCCGCGAGGACTTTCGTAAGTAGGCTATAACTAGCAATGAATTATACACGGTGTTGTGGTTAGTTTTTTTCAGTTATTGGAATTCCATAAGGACCATTTTCAGATGTTGATTTTGAGTAAGATTTTCGGTTTTTTAAATCCATAATCAGAAAATCAATTCCGTTTAGTTTTATACTTATTTCGTTTCCGTTCCAATCAATTTCTATGTCCTTATTTTTAATTTCTCGTTGGATAGAGAATTCATTCGAATACCTTTTCATTAATGGTGCAGAAATAGCGTTATTGATATAGTCTTTTATTTCTTTACTTGACTCAACAAGAGTTCCGCGAGAACATATAAATCCGTCAAATTCAATTCCGATACTTTCCTCCGAATGTTTCAAGACATAAGCCCAAACAGAATGGTCATCTCCTTCGACAATGACCTCTCGATTTTGTTCTTCATTTATTTTAGATAAATAGATTTCGTTCATTTTAGACTTCTTGATTTGTTTTACCATAAATGTGGTTTTGCAAAATAAAGCCAACTACACCATAAAGTCCATAAGCAACTGAATAAAATTCCGATTATGAAAAATACCATTCGGAACCTTTTAATTCCGACTCTGTTTTTCAGGTAATACCAGTCAAATAATTCCAATAAAATTCCTAATGAATAAAAAATATTTGCTCCAATTCCCCAAATAATAATTCCAATTGTGTCGTCTATTGTCCAAGAGTATTCTCCTCTTGAAAGTCCATCGTAAATTCCAAAAATTCCGAAAAGTCCAACAGCGACATTATAAATCCATCTTTTGGATTCCCACCATTTTATGTTCAATTTTAATTGTTCTATCGTCATTTTCTTAAATTAACCACAACGTTGTTGTATAAGCTTTGTTGCGTTGTTTAAGCAGTGAATTTAATAAATAAAACACGAACGGCGAAATTCCGGAGGAATTTCCCAAGTGAGCTAAAACCAGCAATAAAGTTTATACGGTGTTGTACGTAGGCTTTTTATTCCTGTTTCTTCATTTCAATTCCTTTCGGGTTTTCAGGAAATCCAATTAATTTGTTTTTGTAAAAATACATTTCAAAATTTTCGCCTTGTTTCCACCATTTTAATATAATACTATCTCCTTTTTTTAGATTCATACCCATTTTTATGATTTTCAAAGAATCATTCGGATTTGGATTCAGTTCATAAATTCCATAAGTATTTGGGTTTTCAGAAATATCTAAACGTAAATTTCTGTTTTCAATTTTAAAATGATAGTTCGTTTGAGAATAAGGATGATTTTCAATCCAAGAATTCCAGAAAAAAGAGAAGATTAAATAACAGATAATTGTGTTTACAAAAAATAAAATAGAAAATCTTTTTTTAATTAAGAATGTAATAATTCCAACCAGAATGTTCACAATAAATATTCGAGGTCTATAAGATTCAATTCCAACTGACATAAATGAATAAGGTTCAATTATACTAACCCAATATTTCATTAATAAAATATCAATTAATAAAATTAGAACTCCAATTCCGACAAATATTTTTGTTTCAGATTTTTTCATTTTCAGCTTTAAATTCCGCTTGTTTTTCATTTTTAAATATCTGAAAACTTAAATTTTAACTAAATTTTTGTTGGTAATTCTAGCTTACGTACAACGTTGTTGTGTTATGAAAAGTTGCGATTAAAATGAACGGCTATTTTCCGAAGGAAAATAGAAGTTTATAGAAAAGCCACTAATTTTTATTAAGCTAAAATTAAGCAATTTTTTTTACACGGTGTTGCCTAAAGTTGTTTTTTGTTTTTCTGATTTTGGTTATTATTTTCGAGATTTAGCGTTCGAGTGACAATTCCGCCAACATTTTCAATTCCGAAATATTTGGAATTCAACATTTGAGTGGTTTTTCATGTTTTGACTTACGAGATCTTTCCTAATTTTCAAATTTTGCGTTTGAGTGATAATTCCTCAAAGATTTTCACTCTGCAATAATTGGAAATTCAACATTTGAGTGGTTTCTTTTATTCTTAAAAAACGAGATTTCTCCGCCTTTTTAAATTTTAAGTTTGAGTAAAAATTCCACAAACTTTGTTTTAAGAATCTCTATATTTTCAACCTTTTTAATTTTTATAAAAAACTAAATTTTTGACTCGCGAGAGAGTGTCTAACATTTTAAAATTCAAGAGTTTTATTGTTTTTTTTCCAACGGTTTGAGTGGTTCTGGACAATTTTTGGCAACGTTGTTGTATATGTTTTGTTGCGTGGTTTAAGCACCTAATTTAGCAAATAAAAACCGAATAGAAAATCCGCGAGGATTTTCGTAAGTAGGCTAGAACTAGCAATAAATTATATACGGTGTTAGCACCAGTTATTTATTTTTCAATTCGATAATTTCACTTATTTGTGGTGTTTTTTCCGAGTATTTGATTCTTATTGTGTCTCCTATAAATAATGTTTTTTCAGGATTTTCTTTTGTAGACGTATGAAATGTTTTATCTCCTACAATATATTTTGCCTTAACAGACCAAACATCCGTTCTGCTTTTTCTAATAATTAACCACGCTTTTTCAATTATTCCGTATGTTATTTTTCCGTTTTCTTTCAGTTCGTTTTCACTATAAACATTCAGCCACAGACCAAATGGAATTCCAAGAAAAATTGACAGATAAGCAATTCCTTTTCGTGTCTTTTTGGAAAAAGAAGTTAATTCCAATGATTTAAATAGTAAATACGGTAATAATAAAAATATTCCTCCATATATAATCCATCTCATTATTCCTTCTCCAGAATAAAAGACTTCTTTCGGTGTAAGAAAAATTATTGAAATCCAAATAATAACATAGATTATCGGTAATAATTTGTTCAAGTTCATTATTTTTATCTTATTGGTGCTAACGTGTTAGTATATGGAAAGTTGCGGTTTTGTATGCGAGGATTTTCCGAAGGAAAATCAGACGTAACAAAACAAGCAACGACCTTTGTTTAAGCACAACACCAGCAATTTTTTATATACTGTGTTGTAAGCAGTATTATTAGCTCTATTTCTTAATTTTATAGTTGTCATTTATGTTGTCTATATAGATTTTAGAGTCTTTGAAAAATCCAATTCCGATTTTTGCTTCCTTTGCTGAATTTATAGTTGTTTTGATATTTTCAAACTTTATATTTCCTAATTTGATTATAGGCAATATTCCAACTTTTTCCTTTAGTTTTTGAAGACCGCCAAGAGTATATCTTTCTCTTTCATTGTTAGAAAAATTATGTTGTATTAATAATTCTTTAGCTAGTTTAGATTCCTTAGGAATATTAAAATCAGCTGATGAACCAAAATCTACCATTACTTTATAATCAGTTTCATTGATTGTAATGTATGTATATGGTGAACCTTTTTCTATTGTTCTTTTAATGGTCTCATAATTTGTGTCCACTATATTTTTGTTAGATAATTTTATCGTTCTGTTAGGGTAATCAATAAGCCAATTTGCTTTTTTTATAATAGACTGTCCAATTATCCCTCCAAAATTGGGGATTTGTTCTTTAAGACCTTTCATGTCACCATTTAGAGCGAACGTATTAGTGAAATCTATATTATTAATTTTCATCGATAATATAATCTCACTCCCTAATCTCATTTTACGTTTAGAGGCTCCCCCATAATTGTTAGTTTTGCCAATCATCGAGTCTCTTTGAATAATGGAATAGTCAGCACCTGTATCAAAAATAAAGTTTTTGGTAACTCCATTTATTTCAAATGGTAAAATCATAACTGATTTGAGTGTCGTAAATTTCGTTTTATATTCAAAATTTTCGGGAACGACATTTCCTTTGTTTTGTTTATTGGTTATAGAGGAACAAGATATATTTAGGATTAATAGACTTAATAATAGTATTTTTAACTTTTTCATAATTCTTTTGGCTTGCCTATTATTCTAGATTCAAAAAAAATGTTTAAGATTATCTGAGTTTTTGTGTATTGCTTACAACGTTGTTGTGTTATGGAAAGTTGCGATTTTTATGAACGGTTATTTTCCGCAGGAAAATTGAAGTGAGTAAAAATGCAACTGCCTTCGGTTAAGCTAAAAATAAGCAATTTTTTATACACGGTGTTACCAAAAGTAGTTTTTTTATTTTCCAATTTTTTCTTATTATTTTCTAAATTCAGCGTTCGAGTGAAAATTCCGCCAATATTTTAATTCCACATTTTGCTCAATTCCGCAATTTTGGTTTTTCAGCGTTTGAGTGTTTTCTTACGTGCTTAATTCCGCCAACAATTTTTACTTTTTTTTTTTGATTTTAAAGAAATTCTCAGCCTTTCTGAATTTTCGTTTTAAAGATAATTTTACTCCGCATTTTGCTCAATTCCACACTGCTCAGTTTTTACTTTTTATTTTTCTAAATTCTCAAAAATGTAAACAAAATTCTTTCAGAATTCTCCAATCTTCAGAGAGTGTTCCGCAATTTTAAATTCTTTTTTTTTAGCTTTTAAATGCTATTTTAAATTCAGGATTTGAGTGATTGAGCTATTTTTGGTAACGGCTTCGGCTATGATTAGTATGGGAATAAATAAGCGATTAATTTCCGATTAAGCACTTAGCCAAAACTTTTTATTTTGTTTTAATTTTTCCTTTTTAAATTCCAAATCAAAAGATTTGGCGGACATTATAAAAATACACTAACTTTTCGATTAAACACCAAAACCCGTATTAATTATAGCCAATGTTAGGCAATGTTATTTTTTATGTCTGATATAAATTTTCGCTCCATAACTTGGAACTTTTTTGATTTTAATACCCTTAATTTTTTTATCAATTGTTTTTAGTAGTTTAGAATTTATATCTTTTATAGCATCTTTTTCGGGTTTCGCTGTATTCTTACTTTCGTGTAATTCTAGAATTAATTCTTTATCATTAAATTTTAATACAACTCCATCAATATCAGTCACTGGCCTTTTACTTGGTGCTAATGAATAATTGTAAATTTTTATTCTAGAAAGACAAATCAAGACAGTACCATCAAATTTGCGATATGCTGATTTTTTTTGTTGATTTAATTCGTGTTTTCTATCTATATCTTTCTCAGAAATTATCGCTTTATCTAAATTTTCTTTAAGAGGGTTTAGGCCAGCAACCTTTACTCCAAAATAATCGTATTTCTCAAAAGAATGGTTTTCAATATCAAAATGATACTCTTTATCTAAGTGGTAACGTAGAACTGACCAAAGTATATTTTTGAATATTGGTAGGTTTTTATTTAATAAAGCTTTTTTAATATTAGATGAAATATGTTCTTGAATTGGTTTCTTAAAATCTTTTTTTTGTGCTTCCGTGATTGGTAGTACATTTAAATTACTATCGATTATTTCATTGATTTTTTTAGTTTTATTAAATTCATTAGAAGCTGTACCTATAATTTGTCTAATTGTTATTTCTCCGATATTGTATATGAAACTAGAGAAATATTTAATATTGAAATTATTTTCTATATAAAAATCAATAACTCTCTCGTCAGTAAAAGGATTTAAATCTATTGAGGCATTAACACCTTCTATTCCATTTTTTACAGTTAAAATTTGTTGAGTGGCTCTTGAAATTTTCTCAAAAACCATATTCTTTTTATTAAGTTGAATCCTTAAAAAATGTTCCAAATTACATTCTGTAGGGTCGTATAATCCATCGCTTAATGCAATATCAATACTTTTTATAACATTTGGATCAATTTTTTTAGATGCATTTATTTCATATGACCTTTGGTGAGTTTGGCTTTTAACATTTAAATAAAGGTTATCACACAGAATTGAAATAAGAGGTTCTAAAATGACTGAAATTCTTCTATTTTGATATTTTTGTTCAAACGAATCTAATGATAATACTGTTGAAAGAATATCTAAATTGAAAGGTAAAGAGCTATTTCTTGAATCTAAAGAGATAATAGAAATATCTCTCAATATGTAATAAATGTTTTTCAATTGAGAAATCTGAATAGGATTTGCAATTACCTTATTTTCTTCTTCAGGTAGTATTAATAATTTGTATAACTTAATAAGTTCATCTTGTCTTGAAACTCTCCTTGTGAATGTTTTATATATTCTAATGAAACTTATTATATGATGAAAATTTACATAATCAAAATTATTAATTACTTCTTCAGACCATTTTTTTAGTCTAATGTCTTTAATTGAATTGATTAATTTTCTTTTAAATGTTTTATTTTGAATACAATGAAGAAGTAGTGTTTTTTCATCTCCAATAGTATTTTTGCAATGCCCAAAATTGGAAAGTAAAATCCAAGTTTTAATAATATCGTTTCCATTTTGCTTAGTTCCATTTATAGTTATACTTCCTTGAGCATTAGAAGTTCCTTTATATGAGTTTTCAATTAAATCGGATATTACACATTGCAAAATTAAATAATCAAATCTGCTGTGATTTGAGTTTTTAAAGGCGTGAGAAATTAGTCCTAAATGAGCTGTGTTTTTCTGTCTATCAATTTCTTTGATGTCAATGAAATGCTTATACAGTTTTGCACTTAATTCAAGGAAGTTAACATTAACCTTTCCTAATATTGGAATGTCTTCCTTTATTCTCATAGTTTATTTTTAATATTGCCTAACGTTGTTGTATATGGTTTGTTGCGTAGTTAAGCGACTAAGTTAGCAAATAAAAACCGAATAGAAAATCCGCGAGGATTTTCGTAAGTAGGCGGGAAGCCAGCAATAAATTATATACGGTGTTACCATTTGTTTTTTATATGAACTCTTTCAAATCTTTCCGAACTTTAGTTGTGTGACCTTTTTGAAGATTAAATAATTTTTCATAATTATTCTCAATTTTCCCAAACAAATATTTTGCTTTTTCGGAATTATCTTCTTCGGGATTTAATTCTAAAATTTCTCTGTTTACAGAATTAATTTCATTATTTATTTCCAGCGATTTATTTTCGTCAAATTCATAAAAAATATTTATATGATGATGTTCAAAATGAGGAAACGACTTTAGTTTATCCGCATAAAATTGCACTTCTTTTTGGAAATTTTTGATTAATAAACCGTGTTCAATTTTCTGTAGCCTATAGTTTTCAAATTGAATACGTGCTAAATTTAAGAAATTAGCATATTCAAAGTAAAATTCAGATGCTTTTTTAGAAGCATCAATTTTTTCTTTCCAGAAATAGGTTTTTAGTTCTCTATTATATTTTCTTTTTTCTATGAAAAGTTCAAATAAATTTCTAAAAACCCAACCAATTGATGCAAAAGTGGTAGCAATTAATGTTGCGCCAATTTTAGGATATACAGCAAGAAATTCTGTGATTTTTTCCATTCAGGTTTAATTACAGTTAGAGTTACTTGAACTTGCTCCTAAACTTCTTATATAGCCACTATGTCCGTTTCCATTGATATCTTTGATAGAAATCCATTCACAAGGTTCAAATGGAGGAGTATTTTGAATTTCTTTTATTCTTTCATATTCTTGTTTCGTTATGCAATAATCATTTCCATCTTCTCGACATACTTCTTCTAATTCAACGGAATATTTCAATTCGTTTTCGTCATTATCGTCATTATTACTACAAGAAGTAATAAAAGGAAATGATGTTAATAAAATAGTAATTACAAATAAATTAATCTTTTTTTTCATATTTCAATTTTTGTTTGGGTTATTGATTTTTTGTTTAATAAATGGTAACGGTCTCGGCTATGAGTAGTTGCGTGGGTTAGCACTTAACTTTGCAAGTACACACCAAACTGAAAATCCGCGAGGATTTTCAGAAGTAGGCGAGAACAAGCAATTACATATAGCCATTGTTGGGCATAGTTATTTTCTTAATCCTTTTATTAATCTATAAATCAGTTTTTCAAATTTATGTTCATCCATTGAATCTGGATTTACAAAATCTGAAAAGTCCAAAGAATTTAATTTCCTTAATTCTTCAATGTTTTTCCAGTATTCATCTTGATTTTCAATAGGCCTTATTTGTTCCTTTTCTAAATCAAATAAAAAATTATCAATATGTATTGGGAAAAGAACATCATTCCAAGTTATTTCCTGTTTTTCTCTCCCTTTTGACAATTCAAATTGACAGGCTTTACTTTTTATGGAATTTTCCGAGGCAATAAATAGAACTCTGTCTTTGTTCTTAATGTTTGATGACATTATGTTTTTGAGGCTCTTACCTCCAGGAGAATCATATTCCCATAGAAATGTCATTATTCCACGTCTATTTAGCGTTTCATTTATTTTTTTAGCGAACTGTTTGTCGGCAAAACTGTATGAAATAAAAATTGATTGAAATTCAATTTTTGAAGTTAAATCGATTAAATACTCTTTTACATCTGAACTATTTATTCCAAAAATATTTTCAAGTACAATTTTATCAAGTGGTGGTGAATTTAAAATCGTTCTAATGTCAACCATATTAAATTCATTTGCATAAGTTTTATTAGAAACATCAATAGTATTTTTTGAAAATTCACAGGAAGAAAATTGAATTAACGATAAATCACATTCTTTGAATGTACTTTTCGTAAAATCAATTCGGTCAAAACTAGACTCTTTAATTATACACTCTTCAAAATCAATTATTTCTTGATTAATCTCTTTGGGGGAATTTTCATTGACGCTAATAGGTTCGACATCTAAATGGTGCAAATAACAGCGAACGAATGAAATGGAACGTTTACCAAAACCTCGTAAACTTAAATCAAGAATTTCAGGGCAATCAATGAAAATCAAATTGTTTGCATCCAAGTCCGAAAATTCTAATCCAGTTATTGTGCAATCTATAAATTGACAATTAGTTAACTCCACGAAAAGGAATTTAGTTTGATAAAATTTACATTGGATGAATTGGCAATCTACAAAAGTGCAAGAATGAAAAACTGAATGATTAATATCACAATTGAAGAATACACAATTTTTAAAAAAAGTACATTCAAAAGATTTATATGTTATATCAATATTCTCAATTTTCAAATTATCTAAATTGAGCATACTGTCTGCTACCCTGTAGTTGCAATATTCAAAACCTTTCCGGATGTATTCCTCATCCTTTAGATTTATCCAGTCAAGAAACTCTTCTTTGTCCTTAATAATAGTCAATATGTATGTTGTTTTTAATTATGCCCAACGTTGTTGTTTATGGGAAAGTTGCGTTTAAAAGTGAACGGCTATTTTCCGCAGGAAAATAGGGGTTTACAAAAACGCGACTAGTTTTGATAAGGCACAATTTAGCAATTTTTTATAAACGGTGTTGCAAGTAGTTGGTTTTTTTTCAGTTTGTAGCACTTTTTCAATTTTTCAAAATTCAACGTTTGAGTGGTAATTCCGCCAAGTTTTTAATTCAAGGTTTGAGTGAATTTCGTGCTCTAGATTTTTCGTGTTTTGCTAAATTCCGCAATTTTGGATTTTCAGGGATTGAGTAAATCGATTTTGATTAAATTTCTAAAACTCTCCAATTTTACAAATTTTGCCGAACGAGAGAGTGTCTAGCTTTTTCCATTTTTAAATTCAAGAGTTTTGAACCGCAAATTTCAAGTTTCTGAGTGGTTTCCGCCAATTACTTGCAACGTTGTTGTTTATGGGAAAGTTGCGTTTAAAAGTGAACGGCTATTTTCCGCAGGAAAATAGGGGTTTACAAAAACGCGACTAGTTTTGATAAGGCACAATTTAGCAATTTTTTATAAACGGTGTTGCAAGTAGTTGGTTTTTTTTCAGTTTGTAGCACTTTTTCATTTTCAAAATTCAACGTTTGAGTGGTAATTCCGCCAAGTTTGTCATTCAAGGTTTGAGTGAATTTCGCGCTCTAGATTTTTCGTGTTTTGCTAAATTCCGCAAACTTATTAAATTCAGGGTTTGAGTGAAAATTCCGGCATTTTGCTAAATTCCGCAATTTTGGATTTTCAGGGATTGAGTAAATTCATTTTGATTAAATTGCTAAAACTCTCCAATTTTACAAATTTTGCCGAACGAGAGAGTGTCTAGCTTTTTTCCGTTTTTAAATTCAAGAGTTTTGAACCGCAAATTTCAAGTGTCTGAGTGGTTTCCGCCAATTACTTGCAACGTTGTTGTATAAGAAAAGTTGCGGTTTTGTCAGCGAGGAATTTCCGAAGGAAATTCAGAAGTTGGCAAAAATGCAACTGCCTTTGATTAAGTACTAATTTAGCAATTTTTTTTATACGGTGTTGGCAACTGTTTTTTTATTTCCGTTTTTATTCAATATTTTTAAACTCAATTTTATTCCAATTATTAAACTAATTCCATAAACAAATAATAGAATACTTTCTTTGTCAAATTTTTGATGAAAAACTCCAATAAAAAGAATTTTAATAATTCCTGAAGTAATAAACCAAAATCCCATAAATTGGAAAAAATTCAAACTTTTTGAAGAATTTAAAGAAAGAGGATTTTCATTCCAAGTTGGTTTCTTAAATTCAATTCCGAACCAACTCCAAAGTTTAGTTATAAATGCTAAAAATAAAATTACAAAGACAAAAATCATAATACTAATCCCTAATATTTCAAAGTTATTTAGAGAATCTAAATCTTCTCTAACTTTAAAGAGAATTAAAGGTAAAATACTAAATAGTAAAATTAGAAAACTTTTGATTTTTCCTATTTTATTCCAATTTTCTATTTTGGTTTTGTAAAATAGTATTGAAAAATATTTTTTAATTCCGATTTTCAATTTTTCAGATTTTGAGTGAGTAATAGTTGCCAACGTGTTTTTGTATGGAAAGTTGCGATTTTTGTCAACGAGGAATTTCCAACGGAAATTCAGAAGTTTACAAAAATGCAACAGCTTTTGTTTTAGCTAAAAGTAGCAATTTTTTATACAAGTTGTTGTAAAATGCGTGTTTAATTTTTCCATAGTTTTGGTTTTTTTAGCTTCTACTAATTCAACTTTTATTTTTTTAGATTTATTTTTAAGAATTAATTCAGCAATTCTGATTTTTGGTGTTTTACTAAATTTCCAAATTTATCGTTTGAGTAAGAATTCCAGCATTTTTATTTTTTTTCCGCAATTTTGGTTTTCAGAGTTTGAGTAAATTATTTTTTAAATACTAAAATTCTCCAATTTTGCAAGACCTTTTTTTAGTGTTTTGCTGAATTCCTTAAACTTTATAAATTCAGAGGTTGAGTAAGAATTCCGCAATTTGGGTTCTCAAGCGTTTGAGTAAAACCTTTTTATTAAATTTCTCAAACTTTCCAATTTAGAGAAATTTTCACTCGCGAGAAAGTGTTTCATATTTCTGAAAATTTATTTTCCAACATTTAGGTTTTCAAACTTAAAAGCCAAAAGTTAATTTAAAATAAATTATTTGTTTCTGGCGCGATTCAGTAGTTTTTTACAACGTTGTTGTGTTATGAAAAGTTGCGATTAAAATGAACGGCTATTTTCCGAAGGAAAATAGAAGTTTATAGAAAAGCCACTAATTTTTATTAAGCTAAAATTAAGCAATTTTTTTTACACGGTGTTGCCTAAAGTTATTTTTTGTTTTTCCTAGTTTGGTTATTATTTTCGAGATTTAGCGTTCGAGTGACAATTCCGCCAACATTTTCAATTCCGCAATATTTGGAATTCAACATTTGAGTATTTTTTCATGTTTTGATTTTCGAGATCTTTCCGTATTTTAAAATTAAGCGTTTGAGTGAAAATTCCGCAAAGATTTTATTCCGAAATAATTAGAAATTCAACATTTGAGTGGTTTCTTTTATTAAAAAAAAAACGAGATTTCTCCGCCTTTTTAAATTTTAAGTTTGAGTAAAAATTCCACAAATTTTGTTTTAATAATCTATATATTTTCAACCTTTTTAATTTTTATAAAAAACTAAATCTTTGACTCGCGAGAGAGTGTCTAACATTTTAAAATTCAAGAGTTTTATTGTTTTTTTTCCAACGGTTTGAGTGTTTCTGGATAATTTTTGGCAACGGTTTTGTATATGATACGTTGCGTGGTTTAGCACGTAATTTAGCAAATAAAAACCGAATAGAAAATCCGTGAGGATTTTCGTAAGTAGGCTAGTACTAGCAATGGATTATATACGTTGTTGTAGCCAGTATTTTTTCCTTAAGCTACTCAATTTAACTTTGTTTTTACACTTATTATTTTCAAAGTCAGAATAGAATTCGTCTTGAAATAATTTCAGATTGTCCCAATTCGAAAAACTCTGATAATCTTTATTTGAAAAATAATCTTTATTAACTTTTAATTGTCCAATTTTTTCAAATTCCGTTTCCGATTTTTTGAAATGTTGAGCATAATACCAACTAATTTGTTCTTTTGGTTTATACTCTTTGTTTATTTGTTGTTCAAGTCTAAATAATAGTTTTGCGTTTTCGAAATCTTTTTCAGTTGGTTTTTCTGATTGTTTAATGTCAGTTACAACAATTAAATTCAGTCCGAATTCCGTTTCCTTTTCTGATTCTAAAACAAAAACTCCACAATAATCTCCATCATTTAATTTAAAAGCCAAACAATCGCCTTTTTCAAAAATTGCATTTCGTGATTTTTTTACCTTTCGTTTTCGAGATGTCTTTTTTTCGGTCGATATTTTCTCTAAAAAACTAACTAAAACTTTTTTCCTTTTAGTCAAATCAGATGTTGAAGAGTCAAGTTCTTTCCACAATTCAATATCCTTTCCAGATTCGACAATATCTTTAATTCGATTAAGAACTTTTGGGTCAAGTGATTTACATTCCCATTGAGATTTTGCGATAGTTATCCAAAAATTATTTTGGTCTTCATGAGAATCAATCAGTTCCTTATTTTCCTTAATTAACTTTTCGGTAATCGCAGAGACTTCCATCCCTTGATTATATAATTCAAAGAATTCATAGTTAATATCTTCGTAAATATCATTTGAAGAAATTCCTGTTCCCCAAGTTCCCATAGGCGTTTCTTATATTGGCTACAACGTTGTTGTGTTATGGAAAGTTGCGATTTTGTGAACGAGGAATTTCCAGCGGAAATTCAGAAGTTAGCAAAAGAGCAACAAGTTTTAGTCTATGCTAAATATAGCAATTTTTTATACACGGTGTTGCCAAACGTATTATTGATTCATTTCAATATTCTTTTTTATTATTTCAATATCATTTATCTTTCCTTCAATTTCAATTACTTTGAGAACATTATTTCTATCTTTTGTTAATTGATTAAAATTTAAATATTCGTTTGATTTATTCACAACAATTGGTGAGAAATTACTAAATATTACATAATAATTTTCAAAATATATTAATTTCCAGTAACCTGTGGATTCCCATTTTTCACGTTTTTTCTTTTTCCCTTTAAAAAATAAATATTTTTCACTAAAATATATTGTGTCAATATTTCTTTGATTTTCTATTTTAAAAAATTTGTTTTTTAATTCAAGAGTTTGATTTGAATTAGATTTTAAAGAGTCAGGAATTTTTCTATATGCTTTAGTCTCTAAAACACTTTTCAATATTAAACTGTCATTTTTAAAATTAACAATTTTAGTTTGAATTGTTTCAAATTCGTTAATTGGTTTTGAAAATATGAGATTACCAAGAGTAATGTAATTTCTTTTTATTATACTGTCCTTTTTTAGATAAGGATTAATGTATTTGAAGTTAAAAGTATTAAAATTTATTAGAGATTCATTAATTGAATTATACTTACTATTGTCGTAACTTATATACGTTCCAATCCATATTCCATTTATTTTTCTATTTGAATAGATTAGAAAAATAGTAACTGTAATTACCAGTAATATAAATACTTTAATAAGTTTCGTTCTCATATGTTTGGCAACGTTGTTGTATAAGCTTTGTTGCGTGTTTCAAGCAGTTAATTTACTAAATAAAGCACGAACGGCGAAATTCCGGAGGAATTTCCCAAGTGAGCTAAAACCAGCAATAAAGTTTATACGGTGTTGTAGCCAGTTATTTTTCATTCTTAATTTTTTCTAAAATATATTCTAAAGGTGCGTTTACATTATTTATGTACTGATCAAAAGTCTGTATAACTTTATGGTCAGGAACTACTCCGCTTCCAAACGGTAGTTTTTGCTCAACATTCATAACAAATTGCAATGCTGGTATGTCTATTTCAATTTTCGAATTTGGTAAAATAAGTTCTTTACTATAGCCACTTGTATTTCCCAAATATCCGCCTCCAGTTTCTTGACCAACAAAAGTTCCTTTGTCATTTGAATAAACCATATTACTAAACTCACTTCCACCAGAATAAGTTATTGGACTAATAATAACATATGTTTTTCCTGAAAATTTATTTTTTGGTTCTTTTTTGTAAGCCATTAAACCGTATCCAATCCATTGCTTCCTTTCTAAAGAACCATCTGTCATTTTTTTGTTTACAAATGTTCTTTCTAAAAAGCCAAATGTTTTTAATGTTATTGGTTTGTCAATTCCATTATCAAGAACTGCTTTTTGAGTTTTTGCTCTTACTTTCTTGTATTTTTGATAATTGTCTCCAAGATATGAATAAACAATTCCTTCATTTCCTTCAGTCCCACCTCCATTTTCACTTACGTCAATTATTAGATTTGTAATTTTATTAACTAAAATTGATTTGAAACTGTTTTCTAAAAATTTACTCAAACTTTTTTCTTTTGTTTCCTTTTTTATATCAGAGTTAGAAAACGAGTGAAGTCCTAAGTATGCCGTTGTTTTGTTGAGTATTTTGAATTCTAATAACTCCTTATTTTTATCGCCTTTTTTATTTGTATTTCTCGAGCGTAAATTTTTATTGATATTTTCAATTTTTAAAGGCTTAATAATTATTGGGTTTTCAAATTCTTGAAATTTAATAGTTACATCTGTTATGTTGCCGTAATAATAAAAATAATATTTAGAGAAATTAAAACCTTCTAAGTCGCTATATTTAACGGGTTTTATATATCCGTCAGATGCAAATAAATTTCCAATTTTCTCAACAATATCTATAGGTTTTTCTCCATTTATAGATTCAATTTCCTTTCCTTCAATTATTAATTCTTGATAGTTTGAACCATTTTTAACGCAATATAATTTTGTTCCTAAAAAAACAAAAGTTAGAGGAATAAAAGTAGATTCTAAATTTCTCTTTTCAATTATTTTTTTTGGTAAATATATGTCTGTATGGTCTTCTCTTGAAAGGGCAACTAAAGGCGCAATAAGTTTATGAAATTGAAGAACGTTCATATCTTCACTTATTTTTGACTTCACATTTTTAAAAGCAATATCTACGCTATCTTTTGGCGTATACCAATACATTCCAGAATGAAACTTATCTAAACCTTGATAAAGAATTTCTAAATCATTAAGTAGTTTTTGTTTTTCTATTTTTGGAAAATCTCCAAAATTCTGACCAAGAGAAATTTTAAAAGATAAAGTCATGATAATTAAAAGTACTGATATTCTATTCATTAACGTGATTTTTTTTAATTGGCTACAACGTTGTTTTGTATGGAAAGTTGCGTTTTAAGTCGACGGCTATTTTCCGTAGGAAAATAGGAGGTGACAGAAATGCAACAAACCTTGATTAAGCCAAATTTAGCAATTTTTTATACAAGGTGTTGCCAAATGCGTTATTTTATTTCCATTTCCATATTTCGTTTAATATTCACGTTATTTTTAATTTACAAGTAGTAATTTCATTAAATTCCATTTTTCATGCATTTCCAATTCCGTAAACTTGATAAATTAAATTCTGAGTAAAAATTCCTCAACTTTGGTTTTCAGCGTTTGAGTGTTTTCTCACGTGCTTAATTCCGACAATAATTTTCACTTAATTTAATTTTCAGAAAATTCTCAGCCTTACTAAACTTTTTTTAGAGAAAATTCCGCACAGTTTTTGTTCCGCATTTTGCTGAATTCCGCAAAGTTTAGAAATTCATATTTGAGTGATTTCTCCGCAATCTTGGTTTCAGCGTTTGAGTAAATTCCTTTTTTGTAAAATTTAGAAAACTCTCCGATTTTTCAAAATTTTAATTCGCGAGAGAGTGTTTAACTTTTTTCAGATTTACAAACTAAAAAAAAGCCAAAATTATATTTTACTAAACGACTTGTATTCGGCTCGATTCACCAGTTTTTGGCAACGTTGTTGTGTATTGAAAGTTGCGATTTTGTGAACGAGGAATTTCCAACGGAAATTCAGAAGTTTGCAAAAAAGCAACAGGTTTTAGTTTAGCTAAATATAGCAATTTTTACTACACGGTGTTGGGCTTAGTTTTTTTATTCCGATTTATGCAGTATCTTGAAAAAATAATTCCGCAAATAAAAGCAATTCCTCCTTCTAATCTGTATAGAATAGGAGAGTCTGTGTTATTGAAATTTCCTTTATTAGGGCTTATTTTTCTTAAAATAGCTAAAAATTCAACTATTAATTGTTCATTAACATCTAAAGAATGTGCTATTGTATTTCTCAATTTATTAAGAACATTTAGACTTTTAATTATCAATTCTCCTTTATTAGTATTCAATTCTCCGAAAAGGCGTAGCAATTTTGTTTTCGCACTATAAGAGAAATTTTCTTTAAAAAAATTTGAATCGTTATTGGTTGATATACTTTCCAAGTAACAATTTAATGTAAATTCAGTAAAAATATGTCCTTTCAAAATAGTTAATTCAATGTCTTCTATTTTTGTTAATTCAGACATAATGAATAATCCATATTCATCTTCGCTATAATTTCTAATTTTCTCCATTTAATATAGAATATTAACTCTGTTTTTAAATCACTTGGATTAATTTTTTAATTTTCACTCAAATTAAGCCCAACGTTGTTGTGTTATGAAAAGTTGCGATTAAAATGAACGGCTATTTTCCGAAGGAAAATAGGAGTTTATAGAAATGCGACTAATTTTTATTAAGCTAAAATTAAGCAATTTTTTTTACACGGTGTTGCCTAAAGTTGTTTTTAGTTTTTCCGATTTTGGTTATTATTTTCGAGATTTAGTGTTCAAGAGATAATTCCGCCAACATTTTCAATTCCGCAATATTTGGAATTCAACATTTGAGTGTTTTTCATGTTTTGACTTACGAGATCTTTCCTAATTTTCAAATTTTGCGTTTGAGTGAAAATTCCGCAAAGATTTTCACTCCGCAATAATTGGAAATTCAACATTTGAGTGGTTTTTTTTATTCTTGAAAAACGAGATTTCTCCGCCTTTTAAAATTTTGAGTTTGAGTGAAAATTCCACAAACTTTGTTTTAAGAATCTATACATTTTCAACCTTTTTAATTTTTATAAAAACTAAATTTTTGACTCGCGAGAGAGTGTCTAACATTTTAAAATTCAAGAGTTTTGTTGTTTTTTTTCCAACGGTTTGAGTGGTTCTGGACAATTTTTGGCAACGTGTTACGTGTATGGTAAGTAAGGGGTAGTTATAAGTTACTGTTCATTTGGCACTTTGTAGATAGAAAAAAATAAATTTTAACAAGACATCAGCCCTTATTAATTATACACGGTGTTGCATAAAGTACTTTTTCAAATGACCGATGATTCAAATTACGACGGAAAAAAATTCAACACTATAATTAAAAAGACAGAAGAAAGATTGTCTAAAATTAAAGATAGTGTTGTAGTTATTTCCAACGAACTTAAAAAGTTAAAAGAACTTTCCGAAAATTTCTGATAGAGTATTTTCCATAATTACAGAAGCTTGTTTTTCTAAAACATCCTTATCCTCATTAGATGATTCTATTATTAATTTTATATCTTCACCTAATGGTTTTAGTTTCGTGTTTATTTGGGAATCAATATCTGCCAAGGAATTTATTGCTTTATCTATTCCTTGGCTAAAGTCAATTTTAGAAGATAATTCTGTAATTACTTCATTTTTCTTAATTTCACACTTTTGTTTAATTACTTCAATTGTTTTCATAGTTATTTATTTTAAAAAATTATTTAATGTTCATTATAAGTTGGTTTAAAATGTTTTATAAAACTCAACTAGTATATACCCTAATAAAGTTCCTAACCCACTTAAAATGATTACTACAATAGATTTCCAAATTGGTTTTAGTATTGCTTTTGGTCTTATTTTCTCAAATATTGCATATCGTATTCTTTTTAAAAAATGGTTTTGGGATGATTTATTTTGATTTTTAAGTATTTTAGTTTCCAAATACTCTTTATAAAATTCCATTGTAACTTTTTCTTTCAAAATAGAAGTGCTTGTTGAAAATTGATTTTTATGTCTTTCAGCATCTCTCTTACTCATTAAAGTTTCAGATGTTTTTCCGTCTTTGTGAAGTGTCTTAACTTTTACTACATTATTCAGATTTAATATTTCCCAATCTTTATACAATTCTTTTCTAACGTATTCTCTTACCCATTCTCCAAACGTAGGATTCCTTTCGATTTTTGTTTCTTTATGTTTTATCTTCATTCCTTTCCTTTCTCTCCTTACTTGTATTTTATGCAACGTATTTTTGTATGGAAAGTTGCGATTTTTGTGAACGAGGAATTTCCAACGGAAATTCAGAAGTTTACAAAAATGCAACAGCCTTTGTTTAAGCTAAAAGTAGCAATTTTTTATACAAGTTGTTGGCAAATGCGTGATTTTTTTATTTCGTTCAACTTTTTCATAATTTTCTTTTTTTTCAAAATTCAATCCCTGAGTGAGAATTCCGTAAACTTGCTAAATTCAGAGTTTGAGTAAGAATTCCACCATTTTGTTTTTCCGTATTTTGCTAAATTCCGCAAACTTGCTAAATTCAAGGCTTGAGTGAAAATTCCGCAATTTTGGATTTTCAGTGTTTGAGTAAATTCCATTTTATTAAATTTTTCAAACTCTCCAATTTTTACAAAATTTCACGAGCGAGAGACTGTTCCATAAATTTTAAATTTCTACATTTTCCGAAATTGGGTTTTGAAAAGAGAGGAAAAGCAAGAAGTAAATTTATAAAACAGACTTTATTTCGGCGCCTTTCCCGAGTTTTTGCCAACGTTGTTGTGTTATGAAAAGTTGCGATTAAAATGAACGGCTATTTTCCGAAGGAAAATAGAAGTTTATATAAATGCGACTAATTTTTATTAAGCTAAAATTAAGCAATTTTTTTTACACGGTGTTGCCTAAAGTTGTTTTTTGTTTTTCTGATTTTGGTTATTATTTTCGAGATTTAGCGTTCAAGAGATAATTCCGCCAATATTTTTAATTCCGCAATATTTGGAATTCAACAATTGAGTGTTTTTTCATGTTTTGACTTACGAGATCTTTCCTAATGTTCAAATTTTGAGTTTGAGTGAAAATTCCGCAAAGATTTTCATTCCGCAATAATTGGAAATTCAACATTTGAGTGGTTTCTTTTATTCTTAAAAAACGAGATTTCTCCGCCTTTTTTAAATTTTAAGTTTGAGTAAAAATTCCACAAACTTTGTTTTAAGAATCTCTATATTTTCAACCTTTTTAATGTTTATAAAAAACTAAATTTTTGACTCGCGAGAGAGTGTCTAACATTTTAAAATTCAAGAGTTTTATTGTTTTTTTTCGAACAGTTTGAGTGGTTCTGGACAATTTTTGGCAACGTTGTTGTTTATGGGAAAGTTGCGTTTAAAAGTGAACGGCTATTTTCCGCAGGAAAATAGGGGTTTACAAAAACGCGACTAGTTTTGATAAGGCACAATTTAGCAATTTTTTATAAACGGTGTTGCAAGTAGTTGGTTTTTTTTCAGTTTGTAGCACTTTTTCAATTTTTCAAAATTCAACGTTTGAGTGGTAATTCCGCCAAGTTTTTAATTCAAGGTTTGAGTGAATTTCGTGCTCTAGATTTTTCGTGTTTTGCTAAATTCCGCAATTTTGGATTTTCAGGGATTGAGTAAATCGATTTTGATTAAATTTCTAAAACTCTCCAATTTTACAAATTTTGCCGAACGAGAGAGTGTCTAGCTTTTTCCATTTTTAAATTCAAGAGTTTTGAACCGCAAATTTCAAGTTTCTGAGTGGTTTCCGCCAATTACTTGCAACGTTGTTGTGTTATGAAAAGTTGCGATTAAAATGAACGGCTATTTTCCGAAGGAAAATAGAAGTTTATATAAATGCGACTAATTTTTATTAAGCTAAAATTAAGCAATTTTTTTTACACGGTGTTGCCTAAAGTTGTTTTTTGTTTTTCCTATTTTGGTTATTATTTTCGAGATTTAGCGTTCGAGAGATAATTCCGCCAATATTTTTAATTCCGCAATATTTGGAATTCAACATTTGAGTGTTTTTCATGTTTTGACTTACGAGATCTTTCCTAATTTTCAAATTTTGCGTTTGGGTGATAATTCCGCAAAGATTTTCACTCCGAAATAATTGGAAATTCAACATTTGAGTGGTTTCTTTTATTCTTGAAAAACGAGATTTCTCCGCCTTTTAAAATTTTGAGTTTGAGTAAAAATTCCACAAACTTTGTTTTAAGAATCTATATATTTTCAACCTTTTTAATTTTTATAAAAAACTAAATTTTTGACTCGCGAGAGAGTGTCTAACATTTTAAAATTCAAGAGTTTTATTGTTTTTTTCCAACGGTTTGAGTGGTTCTGGACAATTTTTGGCAACGTTGTTTTGTATGGAAAGTTGCGTTTTAAGTCGACGGCTATTTTCCGCAGGAAAATAGGAGTTGACAGAAATGCAACAAACCTTGATTAAGCCAAATTTAGCAATTTTTTATACAAGGTGTTGCCAAATGCGTTATTTTATTTCCATTTCCATATTTCGTTTAATATTCACGTTATTTTTAATTTACAAGTAGTAATTTCATTTTTCATGCATTTCCAATTCCGTAAACTTGATAAATTAAATTCTGAGTAAAAATTCCGCAACTTTGGTTTTCAGCGTTTGAGTGTTTTCCCACGTGCTTAATTCCGACAATAATTTTCACTTAATTTAATTTTCAGAAAATTCTCAGCCTTAATAAATTTTGTTTTAGAGAAAATTCCGCACAGTTTTTGTTCCGCATTTTGCTGAATTCCGCAAAGTTTAGAAATTTACATTTGAGTGATTTCTCCGCAATCTTGGTTTCAGCGTTTGAGTAAATTCCTTTTTTGTAAAATTTAGAAAACTCTCCGATTTTTCAAAATTTTAATTCGCGAGAGAGTGTTTAACTTTTTTCAGATTTCAGATTTACAAACTAAAAAAAAGCCAAAATTATATTTTACTAAACGACTTGTATTCGGCTCGATTCACCCAGTTTTTGGCAACGGTCTTGTGTATGAAACGTAGCGTATAAATAAACGCTAACTTTTCGGATTTAGCACGAGCCGAATTTTTATTTTTTATCTTTAATTTTATTTTCTAAATATACAAAAATAAAAATTTGGCGGACTTAATAAATAAGCAAAAACCTCTCGGAAAGCCTGTAATAGCTATGTTTTATACACGTTGTTGTGCATAGTGCTTTTCACGTTCAGCTTGGTTTTCCGATGTTTGTTATTTAGTTCAAAAGTAAGCGTTGGCAAGACATACTCTTTTACAGTTTGGGTGAAGCGTGGATGATGCGACTGTGAATGTGTATGGCTTTTAGCGTTGGCTTTTCAATAATCG
Organism: Polaribacter butkevichii; assembly: GCF_038024105.1. Classification (NCBI taxonomy): domain Bacteria; kingdom Pseudomonadati; phylum Bacteroidota; class Flavobacteriia; order Flavobacteriales; family Flavobacteriaceae; genus Polaribacter; species Polaribacter butkevichii. The sequence goes on along the minus strand of NZ_CP150661.1, from coordinate 1,466,943 downwards.
ATTTTTAATGTTAGCACCAAATTTTTCCGCAACATTTCTCAATCCCACTTCATTTTCTGTAATCTTACAGCGTTTAAGATTGCTAATAAAGCCACACCAACATCGGCAAAAACTGCTTCCCACATTGTCGCCAATCCACCTGCTCCTAAAATCAATACAATCACTTTTACTCCAAAAGCTAAACCAATATTTTGCCAAACAATTTTTCGAGTGGAACGACCTATTTGTATTGCTTTTACAACTTTCGAAGGTTGGTCGGTTTGAATTATCACATCTGCGGTTTCTATTGCAACATCACTTCCTAAACCACCCATTGCAATTCCGACATCACTTGCGGCTAAAACTGGCGCATCGTTAATTCCATCTCCAATGAAGGCAATTTTGTTTTCGGGATTCTTCTTTAAAAGCTCAACCTCATTCAGTTTATCTTCTGGCAATAATCCGCCTTTGGCTTTTTCAATGTTTAATTCGGCAGCAACTTTTTGAGTTATGGAATCTTTGTCTCCCGAAAGCATCATAATATTTTTAATGCCTACTTTTTGTAAATTAATAATTGTGTCTTTTGCATCGTCTTTCAATTCATCCGCAATAACCACATAACCTGCAAATTTTACATCGATAGCGACTAAAACAATTGATTCAACAATGTTTTCCGTTTCCTTCGAAACTTCAACATTATTTGCTGTCATCAACGCTTTGTTTCCAACTAAAACGGTTTTGCCATTTACAATACCTTTCAAACCTTTTCCAGCGATTTCTGAAACTTCTGTAGCCTCAAAATCTGCTCCGTTTGCTTTATATTCTAAAATAGCTTTGGCGATTGGATGCGTAGATTGTTCTTCCATCGCCATCAAATATTTCATAAATTCGGTTTCTTCCCAACCAATTGCTTTAATTTCTTTAATCTTGAAAACACCTTTGGTTACAGTTCCTGTTTTATCCATAACCAACGTATTTATTTTTGTCATTGCATCGAGAAACGAAGCGCCTTTAAATAAAATTCCGTTTTTTGAAGCTGCTCCCAATCCGCCAAAGTAGCCTAACGGAATTGAAATTACCAACGCACAAGGACACGAAATCACGAGAAAAATTAAGGCACGATACAACCAATCTCTAAATACATAATCATCCACAAAAAAGTACGGTAAAAACGTAACTCCAATTGCTAAAAACACAACGATTGGCGTGTAAATTCTTGCAAATTGTCTAATGAATAATTCCGTTTTTGATTTACGAGCTGTCGCATTTTGAACCATATCCAAAATTCGAGCAATGGAACTATCCTTAAATTCTTTAGTTGTTTCAATTTCAATTACACTATCCATATTAATACTTCCAGCAAAGACTTTTTCGTTTTTCGCAATAGTGTCAGGTTTGCTTTCGCCTGTTAATGCTGCTGTATTGAAAGAGCCTTTTTCGGAAATCAAAATACCATCTAAAGGAACTTTTTCGCCCACACGCACTTGTACTTTTTCTCCAATTTCAACTGTTTCGGGATTAACCGAAATGTAATCGTTATTCCGATAAACCAAAGCCTCATTAGGTCTTACATCGAGCAATGCTTTGATATTAGATTTCGCTCTGTTGACTGCTGCATTTTGAAACAATTCGCCAACTGCATAAAATAACATTACTGCAACTCCTTCGGGATATTCGCCAATGATGAATGCACCAATTGTTGCTATTGACATTAAAAAGAACTCTGTAAATACATCGCCTTTTTTAATACTTTCCCAACCTTCTTTTAATACTGGGAATCCTACTGGTAAATAGGCAATGATATACCACACAATTCGAAGCCAATCTTTAAAAAATGCAACATCAAAATAATCTAAAGCAATACCAATAATGAGCATCGTAAAGCTAATTATAGCTGGTATATAGGCTTTAAAGTTATTGGGTTGACCACTATGATTATGACCATCATCGTGACTATGTTGCTCTTCCGAATTTGGTTTTAAATCTCTTAAATTGATTTTCTTTTTTTTCATCATTATTTAATTCTTTAGATAAGAAATATTTATATCCAACGTCTTACTTTTTTTGCATACTCTAAATAATCATTTTCGAATTCTCTTTTTAAAAACTCTTCTTCTAATCTAATTTGTGTGTTTATACTTATTGTTGATAACGAAATTATTAATAATGTAAAAGCGTTTGGTATCGCTAAAAACAATCCGATATTTGCTATCATAATACCAAGAAAAATTGGGTTTCTTGAAATTGAAAACATTCCATTTGTAACTAATTTAGTTTTGTTATTTTCATCAATCCCAATTCTCCAAGAATTCGCCATTTGACTTTGAGAAATCCATACTACAATTAACGATAGAAACAAAAGTGCCCAACAAATCTTGTGTAAAGTAGAGTTTTCTATATACCAAAATGGAAGCAAGTATTCATACCATTCACTTTTAAAAGCATAGATTCCAACAACTATTAATTCCAAAAACGAGATAAATGTAAATACCTTGCCATTAAAACCGTGAGCATTATCAGTTTTATTAAACGTTAATGGGTTTATACCTGTTTTTTTCCATAGTAATAAAGACCTTAATACAAAGACCAATAAAAAATATAATATCAGATAAGCAAATAATAACATAATTTCTAATTTGATACAAAAATGCTCTAAATATCAATGCAATGGAAGTGCAATTATTGACCACTACATTTATCACAAATTCCTTTTACAACCAAGTTTACATTTTCTGAAACAAAACCATCAGGCACTTTAATTTGAGGGATTTTATGCTCTGTTAAACAAACAGTTTCGTTACAGTTGTTGCAATGAAAATGCAAATGCAAATCGGTTTCAATTTCGCAATTACAACCTTTTTCACACAAAGCATATTTTGTATTTCCTGTACCATCGTCTATTTGATGCACTATCGCTTTTTCCTCAAATGTTTTTACTGTTCTATACAATGTCGTTCTATCTGCTTTATCAAAAGCACTTTCGATATCACTCAATGTAACAGCGACTTCTTTTTCTGCAAGAAACTTATAAATAAGTAAACGCATTGCCGTAACTCGTATATCTTTTGACTCTAATAATTTTTCTATTGTTTGCATAATTAATCGTGGTCTTCGTTTCCAAATGGTTTAATTATTATTCCTACGCTAAATATAAATCCATCTGTTGGTGCATATATTTCTGGAAATATAGGATTTTCGTGAGGTGGCAAAACCAAAGGTGAAAACCTACTTTGCCTTCTATCTGTGAAATTTTCAAAATTTACGAAAGCACTACCAAACTTAAAATTCCTCATTAAAAGTAAACCCATAGTTACAAAGTCTGTTGTTTCAGTTCCGTTTGACAAAAATTGCTTTCCTGTATAAAATGTTTCATAACCTATTCGCCATTTTTCAGATTCATACATCAACACGCTTCCTGCGTTATGTTTTGCCGTTAAAGGCTTTTGCGGATTTCCTGCCAAATAGTTCAATTTTATATCTATTAGCGCATAATTTAAAAACCATCGAAAGTCTTTGTATGTAAACTTTATATTTGTTTCTGCTCCTTTGCTTAAAATTTCGTCGGTTGCATTTTCAAATGCAAACAATCCGTTATCTGTACTATTTAATAATAAACCGTTGTTTATTGCAGAAACGTAAAAAAGCTGATTAATTGAAAAACCTATACTCTCGAATAGTCGAGTTTTATAATTAAAATCAAGATTTAAACCATAAGAACGTTCTGCTTTTAAGTTTGATTTATCTATACCAAGTACATTTTCGAAATTTATAAATTCTGCTTCCTCTGTGAAAATATCAGGTATTTTGTAGCCTAAACCACCACCAATTCTACTTGAAAATCCATTGTCATTTTTATATAATAATGAAATTCTTGGAAGTGGAAAAAATCCAAAATCCGTATTGTAATCTGCTCTCAATCCAGTTTCTAAAATCCAATTATCTGAAAGGTCATAAATATTGTTTGCAAACATTCCATAAGTTATATCTGTTTGGTCACGTTGTAAAGTTGCGTTATCATTCTCATCAAAGTTTGATGTATATAAGTTTGCACCAAAAATCCAATCAGCTTTTGAAGTTGCTTTTTGATAGGTAACTTCTGTAAACGTGTTGATTTGTTTACCGTCAAAATTAAAATCTGGAATAGTAAGGTTTCTATCGAAAAAGGAAACACTATTTTTTATGTTTAAAGAGCTTATTGAATCTATTTGTGTTTTATAAACTGCTTGACTGCTTACTCTTTTTGAGATATTTTCTTCAGTATATTGATGAATTCCATTTTCTCCACTTTCAATTTTTGTTACATCTCCACCAATTCTGTCATCGTAAGTTCCATTTAAACCAATCCAAAAGGTTGTTTTTTCTGATGGATAATAAAAGAATTTTGGGTTGAATGAAATTGATGTTGTTTTTGGTAAATTACTAAAACCATCATTTTCTGGGTCGTATACTTTTTGAGAATGACCAGAACCGTAAAGTGAAACACCAAATTTCTCATTTCGCTTGCTGTAAAATACATTTGCTGTACTTCCTAATGCTTGGGTTTGCGTCAACATAATATCTAAAGCTGGTTCTTCGTCAGGTGTTTTTGAAACCATATTTATTAAACCTGCAATTGCTCCACCACCATATAGTGTTGAAGAACTTCCTTTAATAATTTCAAACTGTTCTAAGTCTAATGGTGGAATTTGCAATATGCTCAAACCACTTGAAAAACCTCCATAAAGAGGAAATCCATCTCTTAAAAGTTGCGTGTAGCGTCCATCAAGTCCTTGTATTCTAATATTTGTACTTCCGCTACTTAAAGAAGTTTGTTGCATTTGAATTCCTGTGCTTTCACGAAGTACCATTGAGATATTGGTGGGATTCATTATGGCTTTTTCTCCTAACTCTTCTGCACCAATATATTCTATTCTTGTTGGAATTTTTCTTACCGTTCTTGTGCTTCTTGAAGATTGTAACACAACTTCATCCAATTCATTTCCTCCACTTTTTAACTTGAAAATTAAGTTTGAACTATTAGGGAATAGAATAGTAGTTTTTAAGGTTTCAAAACCTAAATATGAAATTATTAGAATATGTTCTCCGTTTGGAATTTCTGTAAAAGTTGCAATTCCGTCAAAATCGGTTACTGCTCCTTTTTCTAATTCCTCAAAATATACTGTTGCTCCTAATAACGGTTCGTTTTCGGATTCTGAAACTACTTTTATTTGTATATCAGATGTTTGCGCTTTTATAGAAAAGCACATTATTATTGTGAGCATTGCGCTCAATATGTATTTATTCATTGAAAATGTAAAAATTAATTAACTAAAATTTTTTGACTTTTGGTCGATAAATTAGCTAATCAATTGAGGCGGTTGCCAGATATTGGAATGAAAATTAAATCTGTATATTGATTGATAAGCAGATAGAATTTCTGTAGAAATTTGATTATTATTACCTAATTCAAAAGTTTGAATTGGTTGGTATGTAATTGCGATTCCGCAACAATTACAAATACAAGTTATTGGACACGTATCATCACTATCATTTTGATGATTGTGTTCAGCAGTTATTTCGTCTTGGTGTTGGTCTTCGGCATTATTTCCGTCAGAACAAGGTTTTATTGACAAAACAAGTATTAATAAGGATAATATGATAGTGATAAATTTCATTGTCACAAAGATAGAGAATTATTAATGCAATGGTATTGCAAAGTCATTTCTTAATTCTGTTTTGCGTTCCGTTTTTGAGCGTAGGCTAAAAACAGCTCTTTTATTTTTTTAAGCGTTGGCTTTAGGTGTCTGGAAAAAATAAATGTGCTGTTTGTGCGGTTGGCTTTTTTAGTTCAAATGTTGATGTTTAACACGATTTTCCGCATTATGCACAACGTTGTTGTGTATGATTAGTTGCGTGTTTTAAGCAATAAAGTTAGTAAATAAAACACAGATAGAAAGTCCGCGAGGACTTTCGTAAATTAGCTAAAACCAAGCAATTAATTATACACGGTGTTAGCACCAGTTTATTTTTCACAATTAGTTTTTAACTTTTCAAAATCTTCGTCTGCTTTAAAGTGTTCTTCTTTTAAAACTCCTAATTTTATAGCTTTTTTAAAATCTTTACAAGCTTTTTCTGTGTTTCCTAATTTCAGGTAAACATTAGCTCTATTAAGAATTCCTAAAGGATATTTTCTTTTTAATTTTATAGATTTATTTACATCTTTTAAGGCTTTTTCTAATTCATTTGTCTCTTGATAAAGACTCGCTCTATTATTATAAAGAATATGTAAATTTGGTTGTGTTGGAAAGTCGTTCAATATCTTTTCATAATCTAATTTTGCTTCTTCATACAATTCCAATTTTGTTTTAATATTTATTAAATTTGCAAGAGATTTAAAGTCTTTAGGATTAAGTTTTATTTGAGATTCCAAGTCAGTTTTAGCGATTTCATACTTTTCAAGCCTAATATTTGCATATGCTCTGTCAAAGTAAATAGTTTTATATGATGGTTTTTTATTTATAATCGTAGAGTAATCTTTGATAGCTTTTTTAAATTCCTCTTTTTCCAAATAAACACTTGCTCTTGAGTAAATAACTCCCAAGTTTTCAGGGTTTAATTGAATAGATTTTGAATAGTCTTTTATAGCTAAATCATATTCCTTTCTCATTCTGTAAACATTTCCACGATTAGAATAAGCATTCGGGAAATCTGGATTTATCTTAATGGCTTTGTCAAATAATTTAAAAGCTTCATTTATTTTTCCTTTTTTTGCAAATTCTATTCCTTTTGTGTTCAATTCAGCTTCTTCTTGTGAATATAAAAATGCTGAAAATAATATAAGTAAAATCGATAATTTTAATTTGTTCATTGAATTGGTTTCTAATTGGTGCTAACGTTGTTGTTTATGGGAAAGTTGCGTTTAAATGTGAACGGCTATTTTCCGCAGGAAAATAGGGGTTTACAAAAACGCGACTAGTTTTGATGAGGCACAATTTAGCAATTTTTTATAAACGGTGTTGCAAGTAGTTGGTTTTTTTTCAGTTTGTAGCACTTTTTTATTTTTCAAAATTCAACGTTTGAGTGGTAATTCCGCCAAGTTTGTCATTCAAGGTTTGAGTGAATTTCACGCTCTAGATTTTTCGTGTTTTGCTAAATTCCTCAAACTTGCTAAATTCAGGGTTTGAGTGAAAATTCCGGCATTTTGCTAAATTCCGCAATTTGGGGTTCTCAAGGTTTGAGTAAATTGATTTTGATTAAATTTCTAAAACTCTCCAATTTTACAAATTTTGCCGAGCGAGAGAGTGTCTAGCTTTTTTCCGTTTTTAAATTCAAGAGTTTTGAACCGCAAATTTCAAGTGTCTGAGTGGTTTCCGCCAATTACTTGCAACGTGTTTCTTTAGTTTGTATTAAATATCTTTATGTAGTAACAGAGGAGAACTATAACGTGTTTTAGATTTGAAGGTCCCTTACACGTACGAGTCCTCTGTTTCTATAAAGTTGCAAAGAACCATTTGGAATACCAGGCGTATAAAACCCCGATAAAGGAAGTAGTTTTTGCAACATATTTAATCATTCTAATTGTAAAAATATGAAAAATTACCAAGAAGTAGTAGGAATTGATGTGTCAAAAAAGACGATTGATGCTTATTGTTATCATGCCCAAGTACACAAAGAGTTTAAGAACGATTTAACTGGTTACAAAAGCCTAATAAAATGGGTTTTAAAAGCAACAAAAGAGAGTGCTGTTTTTTATTGTTTTGAGAATACCGGTTATTATTCCTTAAAGTTGGCACTTTATTTACACAGTAAAAAAGTTATTTACGTAGAGGAGAGTCCGTTAAAAATTAAACGTTCATCTGGCATTGTAAAAGAAAAAACTGATAAGTTAGATGCTCAGGTAATTGCTAGGTATGGTTGGCTTTACCGGGAGGAATTAACTCCAAGTACTGTTAAAAGTAGCGCTCATTTAGAGTTGGGTAGATTGTTAGCTTTAAGAGATCAGTTGGTTAGAAATAATTCAGGTTTAAAAGGTACTTTAAAAGAGATGAAAGTACTTTTAACAAGCTCTACAACAGATTTAGGTTGTATCAGTTTAAAACGAAGTATTGACTATCTCACAAAACAAGTCAAGGCAATAGAAATTAGAATTGAAGAAATAATTTTTGACGATATTTCTATGAGTAAAAACTACGAATTACTTAGAAGCATGAGAGGAATTGGCTTTGTTGTTGCTTGTCAACTTATTTATCATACAGGTAATTTTACGAGGTTTAAAAGCTGGCGATCGTTCTCTAGTTATTGTGGAACCGCACCTTTTGAACATAGCTCTGGAACCAGTATTCATAGGCGAAAACAGTGTCATTATTTAGGAGATAGAAAAATGAAAAGTTTGTTGAGTATGGCAAGTGTTTCTGCTATACAACATGATAGTGAACTAAAGTTATATTATCAAAAAAAATTAGCAGAAGGAAAAGATAAAATGTTAGCGATAAACAATGTGAGAAATAAACTAATAGCAAGAGCATTTGCGGTTGTTAAAAGAGGAACGCCCTATGTTGTACTTCAAAATCATATGGCTTAAAAAAAACTAAATTTTATTAGGATTTGATCTTGGAATACGTGTATGGTTAGTTGCGTGGTTAGGCAACTAAGTTAACAAACTTTAACGAACCCGTGAAAATTCCGCAGGAATTTTCGCAAGTAAGCAAGTAAAAAGCAATTAATTATACACGGTGTTGTAGCACGTTTTTTTATTTATATTCAATCATAATTAATCAGTACAATTATTAGAATAACATAAAATATTGTGCCCAAAGTCATTAAAATTAATTTTCGACCCATTTTATTGTCTGAACTCCTTTTTATGCCTGTGTTGTGATGACTGTATGTTCCATTTAATCTAATCAATATTAGATATAAAGGGCCTAAAAAAAAGAGTTTAAGGTCAGAGTCAGTATATTTTTTAGACGTGCTCATTATTTTTATTCCGATTTAATGTCATCTTCAGTTCCAAATTTTCCGTCTAAACCAGCAGACGTTATTAAAAATCCTTTTCCGTTCTCTGTAATCGTAAATTCATATTCTCGATTCCAAGCATCTTTTGTCCAATCTTTTCTTAAAGGACTATTTCCGATTAATTCATTCAATTCTGTTGGGTATTTTCCGAGATTTTTATTCCAGTTTTCCATTCTCTCGCTCATTTCCGAGATTTCCTTTTCAGTTTTTTTTGGAAATACAGATGTTCTTTGATAAGTAAAAAATAGAACAGCACTAAAACTTCCAATGATAAAAACAGCAATAAACATTAATGCACTTGGTTGCATAAAATACTTTTGAATCGGTCTTTTAATTCCGTCTTCTTTTTCCTTTTTACTTATCCGTTTTTGATGTTTATAATCTTCACGAATTAGTCTAAATTCAGCTAAAGTTGAAAGTATTAATTCTATCATTTAGTTCGTTTCTCAAATGTGCTACAACGTTGTTGTATAAGCTTTGTTGCGTTGTTTAAGCAGTGAATTTACTAAATAAAACACGAACGGCGAAATTCCGAAGGAATTTCCCAAGTGAGCTAAAACCAGCAATAAAGTTTATACGGTGTTGTAAGTAGTACTTTTTTGTACTTTCAGTTTATTCTTTAATATAAATACTTTTCTCGAAAAATAATCTTCTTTCATATTTTTTATTCTCAAATTCCCCTCTTTCAACTACAACTCCACGAAGAACTTTTTTTCCAGAACTTTGATAGTCATATTTAAATTCTGTTATATGGTTTAAAGGTAAATTTAAATTAGATAATTCAGGATGTGGAATTTTATCATTTTTCAGACTGTAAAAAGTATCAAGTTTAATTTCTGATAGGTTGGAAAAATCCTCTTTCAGTTTATTTTCAGGTATTGGGAATATTACGAACATATCAGACTCCCAATTTATTGTCGGTTTTGTCAATACAAATCTTAAAGTAGTTAATTCTCCTAATTTTGTAGTATCATTTACATATAAATCAAAATAATTTCCTCCAATAGTATCATTTTCTTTATCTACTAACCAAATTTGATTTGCATATTCCTTTCCATTAATTTTTAGATATTCAACTATACTATCTTTAATATTTTTATCTGAAGATTTAAGTTTTTTTATTCCAATTCTGTTTGTCGATTCCTTTATATAATTTTCTTTATTATCAGATTTACAAGATAAAATTGAAATGAATAAAATTAGCAAAATAGTCTCTTTCATTTTCGGATTCTGTATTACTTACAACGTTGTTTTGTATGGAAAGTTGCGTTTTAAGTCGACGGCTATTTTCCGTAGGAAAATAGGAGGTGACAGAAATGCAACAAACCTTGATTAAGCCAAATTTAGCAATTTTTTATACAAGGTGTTGCCAAATGCGTTATTTTATTTCCATTTCCATATTTCGTTTAATATTCACGTTATTTTTAATTTACAAGTAGTAATTTCATTAAATTCCATTTTTCATGCATTTCCAATTCCGTAAACTTGATAAATTAAATTCTGAGTAAAAATTCCTCAACTTTGGTTTTCAGCGTTTGAGTGTTTTCTCACGTGCTTAATTCCGACAATAATTTTCACTTAATTTAATTTTCAGAAAATTCTCAGCCTTACTAAACTTTTTTTAGAGAAAATTCCGCACAGTTTTTGTTCCGCATTTTGCTGAATTCCGCAAAGTTTAGAAATTCATATTTGAGTGATTTCTCCGCAATCTTGGTTTCAGCGTTTGAGTAAATTCCTTTTTTGTAAAATTTAGAAAACTCTCCGATTTTTCAAAATTTTAATTCGCGAGAGAGTGTTTAACTTTTTTCAGATTTACAAACTAAAAAAAAGCCAAAATTATATTTTACTAAACGACTTGTATTCGGCTCGATTCACCAGTTTTTGGCAACGTTGTTGTGTTATGGAAAGTTGCGATTTTGTGAACGAGGAATTTCCAGCGGAAATTCAGAAGTTAGCAAAAGAGCAACAAGTTTTAGTCTATGCTAAATATAGCAATTTTTTATACACGGTGTTGCCAAACGTATTATTGATTCATTTCAATATTCTTTTTTATTATTTCAATATCATTTATCTTTCCTTCAATTTCAATTACTTTGAGAACATTATTTCTATCTTTTGTTAATTGATTAAAATTTAAATATTCGTTTGATTTATTCACAACAATTGGTGAGAAATTACTAAATATTACATAATAATTTTCAAAATATATTAATTTCCAGTAACCTGTGGATTCCCATTTTTCACGTTTTTTCTTTTTCCCTTTAAAAAATAAATATTTTTCACTAAAATATATTGTGTCAATATTTCTTTGATTTTCTATTTTAAAAAATTTGTTTTTTAATTCAAGAGTTTGATTTGAATTAGATTTTAAAGAGTCAGGAATTTTTCTATATGCTTTAGTCTCTAAAACACTTTTCAATATTAAACTGTCATTTTTAAAATTAACAATTTTAGTTTGAATTGTTTCAAATTCGTTAATTGGTTTTGAAAATATGAGATTACCAAGAGTAATGTAATTTCTTTTTATTATACTGTCCTTTTTTAGATAAGGATTAATGTATTTGAAGTTAAAAGTATTAAAATTTATTAGAGATTCATTAATTGAATTATACTTACTATTGTCGTAACTTATATACGTTCCAATCCATATTCCATTTATTTTTCTATTTGAATAGATTAGAAAAATAGTAACTGTAATTACCAGTAATATAAATACTTTAATAAGTTTCGTTCTCATATGTTTGGCAACGTTGTTGTATATTGAAAGTTGCGTTTAAAGTGAACGGCTATTTTCCGAAGGAAAATGGACGTTTACAAAAATGCCACTAGTTTTGTAAAGCACCAATTTAGCAATTTTTACTATACGGTGTTAGGCATAGTATTTTATTTTTTCAATCTTTTACTTTTCAATTCTAAACCTTTACTCGGAATTTCATAAAGTGTATCAAAAACATTTTCAACTATCTCAATTGCTAAATATAAATCTTCTTTTGATGGAAGTGATAGTTCATGTATCGCTTCGTTTCCTAAAAACCGATGTTCATGTAATATTTCCGAATGTTGTAACGTAAGTTTTCCGCTTTCATGAAGTCCGTTAATTTTTCCTTGAAGATTCGTTTTTTTTTGAGTTACAGTAGAACCATCTTTATTCTTAAATTCAACATTACCTTCTGTAATTCCATTTTCTTTGCATACTCCTTCCACTAAAGCTCTCACACCAGCTCCACAAAGCGTTAAGTTTCCATAGTTATAACTTTCGACAGTTTCACTGTATATTCTTTGTAAATTATATGGAACATTAAAATAATGTTTTGCTGCTATAGTGTCTTTACTTCTTTTAGGGTAAATTAGAGTAGTTGATATTGGTCGACCTTGATAATCAGTGTTTTCAGAGTTTGTTGAGTGATTCCTGAATGAAATTCTTTCACAGCCTAAACATTGAATAATTTCATAGTCAGTATTCCAGTCTATAGAATAATATTCTCCTAAAGGTTCAGTTCCAATTTCGTTAATAGATGTTAATACATTATGATTTGTATTATTTTTACAAGATGAGCAAAGGACCTTTATAGTTTCATTCTTTGTTTTATCATTCTCAAACTTTATGTTCATTCAATTTTCGGTTTTCTTGGATATTATGCCTAACGTTGTTTTGTATGGAAAGTTGCGGTTTTGTGAACGAGGAATTTCCAACGGAAATTCAGAAGTTTACAAAAATGCACCACCCTTTGATTAAGCCAAATTAAGCAATTTTTTATACAAGGTGTTGGCAACTGGCTTTTATTTATTTTTCCAACTTTTAAAATAATCTTTCAGTTCCTTAAATCTTTTCGGTTTTTTAATTAATTCGTGTATCCAAATTGGTTCGAGATAATCTCCTGTCGAATCTTCTCCGCTATTGTCATTTAAATATGTTTTTCGAGCTTGTTCAATTTTTTCTAACCATTTTGAATTCGGGTTTTTGAGAATTTCAAAAGACACAATGTTATTCATTGCTATTTTTTCTGCAATAGAATCTGTCTCGTTATAATTTAAATGATAAGTTCTTGGGAGTTCTTTAAATAAAGGAATTGAATCGAACATTCTGTATTGATGAATTAATTCCGTTTTCTTAATTAAGTGTTTTCCAATAGAGTCACTAATGACCTTTTTAGAGTCTTTTGAAGAATATCTATCATTTCCCCAGGTATGAGCTATAAAATGAATTTCTTTTGCATCTGGACTAAAATTCCCAATGTTATATTTCGTTTTTCCAATTCTTTTCAAACTATGCAACTCAAAATCAAATAATGTTGTCCAATTATAGTGCTCATCTTGATAGAGATAAAAACCATTAGCATGCATTCCATTATAACTTCCATTTATTAAAGTTACAAAACCTACGTGTGTTTCACCATTTTCAGTGGTAATTTTACAAACAGCTTGAATAGAAGGATCTCCAACATCTACATAATTTGTAAATGCCATTAAAATTATAGTTATAAGTATTGTTAATTTTTTCATTTTTCAGCGTGCTATTTTGCGCTTGTTGCCAACGTATTTTTGTATGGAAAGTTGCGATTTTTGTGAACGAGGAATTTCCAACGGAAATTCAGAAGTTTACAAAAATGCAACAGCCTTTGTTTAAGCTAAAAGTAGCAATTTTTTATACAAGTTGTTGGCAAATGCGTGATTTTTTTATTTCGTTCAACTTTTTCATAATTTTCTTTTTTTTCAAAATTCAAACTCTGAGTGAGAATTCCGTAAACTTGCTAAATTCAGAGTTTGAGTAAGAATTCCACCATTTTGTTTTTCCGTATTTTGCTAAATTCCGCAAACTTGCTAAATTCAAGGCTTGAGTGAAAATTCCGCAATTTTGGATTTTCAGTGTTTGAGTAAATTCCATTTTATTAAATTTTTCAAACTCTCCAATTTTTACAAAATTTCACGAGCGAGAGACTGTTCCATAAATTTTAAATTTCTACATTTTCCGAAATTGGGTTTTGAAAAGAGAGGAAAAGCAAGAAGTAAATTTATAAAACAGACTTTATTTTGGCGCCTTTCCCGAGTTTTTGCCAACGTTGTTGTTTATGGGAAAGTTGCGTTTAAATGTGAACGGCTATTTTCCGCAGGAAAATAGGGGTTTACAAAAACGCGACTAGTTTTGATGAGGCACAATTTAGCAATTTTTTATAAACGGTGTTGCAAGTAGTTGGTTTTTTTTCAGTTTGTAGCACTTTTTTATTTTTCAAAATTCAACGTTTGAGTGGTAATTCCGCCAAGTTTGTCATTCAAGGTTTGAGTGAATTTCACGCTCTAGATTTTTCGTGTTTTGCTAAATTCCTCAAACTTGCTAAATTCAGGGTTTGAGTGAAAATTCCGGCATTTTGCTAAATTCCGCAATTTGGGGTTCTCAAGGTTTGAGTAAATTGATTTTGATTAAATTTCTAAAACTCTCCAATTTTACAAATTTTGCCGAGCGAGAGAGTGTCTAGCTTTTTTCCGTTTTTAAATTCAAGAGTTTTGAACCGCAAATTTCAAGTGTCTGAGTGGTTTCCGCCAATTACTTGCAACGTTGTTTTGTATGGAAAGTTGCGTTTTAAGTCGACGGCTATTTTCCGCAGGAAAATAGGAGTTGACAGAAATGCAACAAACCTTGATTAAGCCAAATTTAGCAATTTTTTATACAAGGTGTTGGCAAATGCGTTATTTTATTTCAATTTTCATATTTTGTTCATATTTCGGGTTATTTTTAATTTACAAGTAGTAATTTCATTAAATTCCATTTTTCAGGCATTTCCAATTCCGCAAACTTGATAAATTAAATTCCGAGTAAAAATTCCGCAACTTTGATTTTCAGCGTTTGAGTGTTTTCCCACGTGCTTAATTCCGACAATAATTTTCACTTAATTTAATTTTCAGAAAATTCTCAGCCTTACGAAACTTTGTTTAAGAGAAAATTCCGCACAGTTTTTGTTCCGCATTTTGCTCAATTCCGCAAAGTTTAGAAATTCACATTTGAGTGATTTCTCCGTAATCTTGGTTTCAGCATTTGAGTAAATTCCTTTTTTGTGAAATTTAGAAAATTCTCCAACTTTTCAAAATTTTGATTCGCGAGAGAGTGTTCCGAAAAACTAATTTTTCAAACGTTTTATTTCGCTTTTTTGAGTTTTCAGACTTTAAAGCTAAATGTTTTTAAAAGAACTTTTACTTGCGGATTATACTTTCGCCCAGTTTTTGCCAACGTTGTTGTGTTATGGAAAGTTGCGGTTTTGTGAACGAGGAATTTCCGGAGGAAATTCAGAAGTTTGCAAAAGAGCAACAAGTTTTAGTTTATGCTAAATATAGCAATTTTTTATACACGTTGTTACCACACGTTTTTTTATTCCGTTATTTTTAATTCAGACAATAATTGTTCATTCGAAAACCCAGAACAACTGTCGTCTTGAAAATTCAACTTTTCAATTCCATTGTTAAGATTATAATTGATTCCGAAATTACAGGAATTGTCAGCATTTTGCATTAGATTCAGTTTACGCTCAAACAATGCTATTTTTTCTATGATGGATTCTGTTATTTTTATTTTTCCACGTTTTATTCTTTTTCCGTTTTTATAATATTTATATTTTAAAAATCCGTTTTTAGGTTTTAAAATCAGTTTGTCAGATTCAAAAGTTTGATGTCCCCAAGTTCTATTCAAAATCCAACTTTCATTATTTTCGATTGATTCTTTTATTAGAGATTTATTTTCGTAATCTTTGAATTTATTTACACAGATTTTTATTTCATTCAGTTCCTTTGCGTTTGTGAAAGTTGTGTCGATTATCTGTCCAAAAATATTCGTGTATTCTATTTTAATAATGTCCGAATTATTGAGTAAAATCTTCTTTTGGCTATTCCAATATTTTTCTTCTTGTTCAAATTTTTGTTCAGTTAGAATTTTCGGTTTAGCTCTATCCAATAAAAACATTGTAAATCCATTTTCTTGACTACAATCATTCGTAACTAATTCAATTCTGTTTTGGGCAAACGAAAAGAATGAATTCAAAACTAAAATTGTCGATATGAAAAGCGTTTTTCTCAAATGTGTGGTAACGTTGTTGTTTATGGGAAAGTTGCGTTTAAAAGTGAACGGCTATTTTCCGCAGGAAAATAGGGGTTTACAAAAACGCGACTAGTTTTGATAAGGCACAATTTAGCAATTTTTTATAAACGGTGTTGCAAGTAGTTGGTTTTTTTTCAGTTTGTAGCACTTTTTCATTTTCAAAATTCAACGTTTGAGTGGTAATTCCGCCAAGTTTGTCATTCAAGGTTTGAGTGAATTTCGCGCTCTAGATTTTTCGTGTTTTGCTAAATTCCGCAAACTTATTAAATTCAGGGTTTGAGTGAAAATTCCGGCATTTTGCTAAATTCCGCAATTTTGGATTTTCAGGGATTGAGTAAATTCATTTTGATTAAATTGCTAAAACTCTCCAATTTTACAAATTTTGCCGAACGAGAGAGTGTCTAGCTTTTTTCCGTTTTTAAATTCAAGAGTTTTGAACCGCAAATTTCAAGTGTCTGAGTGGTTTCCGCCAATTACTTGCAACGTTGTTGTATAAGCTTTGTTGCGTGGTTTAATCAGTGAATTTAGTAAATAAAACACGAACGGCGAAATTCCGAAGGAATTTCCCAAGTGAGCTAAAACTAGCAATAAAGTTTATACGGTGTTGTGCCCAGTTATTAGTTTGTATATTGTTTTATTTAGTTTTCCTGTTTTCTCAAATATTTTTAATTCTGTTCCTTTTTTCAAATCTCGACTTGCAGTTGCAGCAGAAATATCTTTAAATATATCCATATAATCTTTTCTAGTAAATTGAATTTTATTTAAAGAAACAAAATATTCTAATCTGTCTTTTTCATTTAATGTTCGATTATTGAAATTCAATAATTCACTTATTGAAATATCAATTACTCCTAACATATATTCAATAAACTTTGTTGATTTTCCAGATTTATCACTTTCAGCTAAAGCCTGGTAATATTTTTCTTGATCGTTACTAATTAAAGTTTCAAAAGGTAAAAATTCAAATATTGGATATTTTTCCATTAATATTAGAGTTTGCCATAATCTTCCCATTCTTCCATTACCATCTAAAAATGGATGTATAAACTCCATTTCATAATGGAAAACACAACTTTTAATTAACTCAATTTCGTCTGACTTTTTTAAATATTCAAAAAGGTCTTTCATTAAGTATGGAAGGTTTCCAAAAGGTGGAGCTACATGTTCTACTTTAGTGCCTTTTACAATTCCAACACTTTGTTTCCTATATGTTCCTGCATCTTCAACAAGGCCTTTCATTAAGCTTTTATGTGCTTTTAAAAATGACTTTTCATTAGATGGTTTGTAAATATCTAAATTCTCGTAGATTTCTATTGCATTTAAAACTTCAACAACATCTTTTTTTGGACCAATAACTCTTTTGTTTTCAAGAAGTGCTGTTATTTGTTCTTCTGTAAGTGTATTTCCTTCAATTCTTAGAGAGGAATGAATTGTTTTAATTCTGTTCTGTTTTCTTAATTTAGGAGAAGGTTTGTTTAATAAGTTAGCGTTTACTTCACCTATTTTTTCTGAAATAGAAGTTATTAATTTTAAAATTGAAGATGTTATTTCGTAAGGTGGTTTCATTCGTGATACTATCATTTGATATTATCAAAGATACAATCATTTAATTATATTTCTTTAATGTAACGGATTTTTTTAATTGGGCACAACGTGATTGTGTATGGTTAGTTGCGTGATTTAAGGAACTAAGTTAGCAAATAAATCACAGATAGAATATTCCGCAGGAATGTTCGTAAGTAGTCTTAAAACAAGCAATTAATTATACGCGGTGTTAGCCACAGTTTTTTTTTGTCGTTTTATTATTGGGTCAATTCGTCTTTTGTTTTCCTGTTGTAATAAAGTAGGATATAAATTCATAAATATATTCACAATCATTATTATCAGACCAAATAAAAAGTCGTGAGTAATACTTTTATAAACAGCAAAGAAAGTCACGAATATAAATCCGATTAAATGGCTTATTTCCGCAATTGTCATTTCCTTTCGTATTTCAGTCAATTCCGTTTTTTTATTTTTCAATTTTATTTTCTGATTAAAAAACTTGAAAAATGAATTTTTCACAATCCATTTAAAATAGTCAATTCCAATAGTTTTATTTAAAGATTTACTTTCAATAAAATTCAGATTTGATATTTTTATGTAGTATTCAGTTTTGACAAGAATACTATTAATTATCATTCCGACTATCCACGATATAAATGATATTGATATTCCGAATGTTAAATATTTAAGCATAATTCTCTTGAATTTCGTGTTTTTTTAAATTGTGGCTAACGTATTTATATATGGTTTGTTGCGTGGTTTAAGCACTTAATTTAGTAAATAATTACTAACAAAGAAAATCCGCGAGGATTTTCGTAAGTAAGCAAAAAGCTAGCAATAAATTATATATGGTGTTGGCTGTAGTTTTTTTATATTTTTTCACTCAATTCTTTTGGTAGTAATTTTTCCAAAATCATCTTCTGTTTCTTTTCAATTACTAAAAATTTCCAGTTTTTTTCTCCACTTTCAGAAATTGCATAAACGTCTTTTTGAGACTGAATTTCAAAAAAATCAGTTTTTTCGTTATAAACGACATTTTCAGAACCAAAAGTGCTTTCCAATGACAATTTAGTCAAGTTTATTCTCGTTGTTTTTTCGTCTTTTGTTTCTCCTTCTTCTCCTTTTATTTTCATATTCATTTGATTTGAATAAGTCAGAAGTGAATAATATTTCTTTTCAATTTCCTTTTTGTCATTAACTTTCAAGATTTTTGGATTTTTTATTTCAAATTCCATATCTGGATTGTTAAAAGTCATTTTCATAACCTTAATCATTTGCGATTTCGGAATAATTTCAAAAAATTCAGGAACAATATATTCCATAGATTTTTCAAATTCCATATTTACAATTGTACTCAAATAATCATTAAATTCCTTTTTCAGTTCATTTTTATAATCTTGCGCAATTCCAATTGCACTAATTGTCAAAAATAGAATTGTAAATAAATTTCTTTTTAATTTCATATGTTAATTTTGATTTCGGTTTTTAATTACAGCCAACGTGATTGTGTATGGTTAGTTGCGTGTTTAAGCAACTAATTTAGTAAACAAAAACGAACGCGAGAAAATTCCGAAGGAATTTTCCAAATAAGCACTTGCCAAAGCAATTAATTATACACGGTGTTGGCAAATCGTTTTTTATTCCGTCTCAATTTTCCAGTTTTCAGTATTCAAAACTCCATCTATTATATCATAATCAGGTAGTTTCTCAAAATTAATTCTCAATTTCGTTCCGATATAATTTCTAAACACAATATTGTCAATTCCGAAATCGAGATTTAGATATTTTGTTTTAAAATCTTTGTCAATAATTCCAATTTGGTCATAATCCGCAATAATGAATTTGTCCTTTGTTGGTAATTCGGCTAATTCTCTAAATTCAGTTTGTTGGTCAAAAAAGAGAGTTTCTCTTTTGTCAATATCCAATATATAAAGTCCATCACTTGTCAAAACAGCCACTTGATTTATTTTTTCCGCAATTACAGTTTTCTTTGGTTCTCCACGAAAAGCTCCAATCCATTCAATTCCGTCTTTTGTTGTGAATTTTGTCCAACTCCAAATTTGACTTTTCCAAACTGTATTTAAGTCAAAAGTTTTCTCTTCATATTCTCCAGAAGTAGGTTGGTAAATAAATTCAGCTTTCAATTTTTTCTTTCAGTTTTGGGTTTGGTCAAAATGTTTGCCAACGGTCTAGTATAAGAATAGTAGCGGATTAAAACACACTAACTTTTCGGTTAAACACAGACCTTTTTTATATTTACTTACTTTCATTTTAGCGATTAAACCGCTATTATTTTTATACATTGTTGGGTGTAGTTATTTCTGGAAGTTCCATCTTTTTTAATCTAGCCAATGTTACCATTCTGCCATAAGAGAATCTCCAACTACAATATTTATTTATATAAGCAGCATAGTAAACAAAAACTTCGTGAGTCATTTCTTTTTTGGGAATTAAAACTATTAATCCACTTCCTCCATTTCCTCTCGGTAAAAAAGGAGGGTTATGTATAGTTGCTTCACAAAATGCAGAAACACAAATTCCTTTTTTGTTAAAAACTCTATCAGTGTCTAATGGAGAAACATAACCTATTATTCCATTATTCATTATTCCATTTGAAATAAATGGAATTTCCCCAATATCGTAGGAACTAAATCCACTTGATTTCGCATTTACTACATCAAATATTTTATTAATGTCTAAAAACTTATTGAGTAAATTTATCTTGTAATATTCATCTAATTGGATTTGAGGTAACAAGCCTTTAATATCTATTTTTGTTTCGTATTTACTCTTATCATACTCCAATACGTTTACCTTTCGTAGTCTAGCCATATTCATTCGTCTCCCATAATGGAAACCGAATTTAGCAGTTGTGTTAATTTGAAAGCAGTAGAAATACAATTCAGATAAAGTCATTTTATTCTTGGGTTTAAGAATAATTATATTACTCTTATCTACTACAGAAGTTGTAAATGGAAGTATTTGAACAAATGCAGTACCTAAATAAGAAACTGTTATTAATGGAGGTTGAAAAATGTTTTCTTCGCTCTCGACTTCAACTAGTTTGATAACTCCATTATTAAATGAAGTGCCATAAATTAATGGAATGTCTCCCTCGTCAGTATTTTCCAATGCAGGAAGATTACCTGTTAGAAAATCGAAAATGTCATTAATATTTTTCATATAATTTCATTTTCATTTTTTGACCTAATAATAAATGCTGCTGCTTCTCTCACTAATTCATCAATTCCAATCATTATTTCTTCTTTAGTCGGAATTTTTTGGTCTAAATAAGCTTCTGGAACTAACTCTAACAAATTATCTTTAAAATCAATTTTTTCTGATTTTTGAAATTCAGGTATGTTATTTATTTTAGTATTTGAATTTAAAATGAAGAGTTTAAGTTTATCCTCAATTTGTTCAAGATGATTTTCTATACTATCGTTTTTAAGTCGTTTACCTTTTTTTGTTAAATAGCCGTCTTCATTACATTTTGCCCAAAAAACTTTTTGATTTTCTGGATGTGGAACTCCTTTTTTGACAATTAATGCACAAGTATGCACACCAACAGGATAAAATAATTTATCCGGTAATGAAATAACAGAAAGGACTGTGTTTTCTTTTAATAATTGATTCTGTCTCCATTTTTTAGAAACGCCAGATTTTGTAAGAACAGATAATGGTATTATGGCGAATAATAATCCTCCATCAATCATTTGGTCAAGTGCGTGTTGAATAAATTTATATTCTTTTTCGTCTTTATCTTTTAGAGCAAAAGGAGGATTCATTAATACTTTTGAAACAACTTTGGAGTTTATATTTTCTCCAGTCTTTACATATTCTCCAGTTGTTGAACTATTAAGAACTAATCTCTTTAAACCAACTGACAAACAATTATCATCTATTATATTATTACTTCCATCTCCTCTGAAAATCATATTAACAATTGCTAGAGATGCAACCTTAGGTTGTTGTTCAATACCAAAAATTCTATGTTTTTTGAATTCAGAAAGTTGTTCTTCACTTGAGTTTGACCTTACATAATCAAAAGCAGAAACTAAAAATCCACCTGTTCCACAAGTTGGGTCATATACTACATCTTGATGAGTAATGTTTAAAATATTACAAGCAAAAGTTGTTACGTGTCTTGGTGTTAAAACAATACCAATATCTTTCGCTCCATTACCATATTTTAAAAATACTTCATAGAACTTACCTAGAACATCTGTTCCAGAAAACATAGCTGCTTTAATGTTTATCTTTTTAAGTTTGAATATTGTAGATACTAAAGACTTTTTATATTTTTTTCTAGCTTCTTCCTTACTTGGAAGTTTAATTTCAATATGCTTAAAAAAGTCTCTTTTATTATGCTGAATTAGAATTTCTTCGGCTCGATTATTAACATCTTTAACAAAAACAGTTGCAGATGCATTATAATTTGGTTTTGTATCATCAATTAAAGACAAGAGCAATGTAGCCATAACCGAAGCTCTTTCATCTTTATTTATTGAGCCCAAATGTAAAACTTCATTGATATCTTCGGCAGTGGCTAGAAGTTGTTTTTCATTAATTTCTAGTTCTTTGATTGATGAACTTTTATTTTCGATTAATTCTATACAGAGGGAAGGGCTAATTAAACTTGTTATTTCCTTGCTATGATAATTTATTGTTTTAAAAATCCCTTTTTCTAAAAAAGCACTTCTTACAATGTATCCATCTTCATCATTTCCAGCAACTCCAGAAACTATTGGAGCTTTAATTAGTTTACTTTTATTTATAAGTGTGGCATAATCACAAGCCTCTTGAAATGCTTTGTCTATTTCTTCAATTTGACCTTTGGCTTCAATTACGTAAAAGTTATCTTCATTTATTTTGCAAACATATTCAGGCTTTTTCTTGACTAATTGTTTTTTGATTTGTTCATTATCAAGACATTCTTGTTGCGTGTATACTTGTCCATCTGAATTTCTATTCGGGTTTTTTGTATTCCAATCGAGTTCTTGTAATTCGTTTTTTATCCAGATATAGGATGTGTATTCAGATATTCTTTTTTTCGTCATTTAGTTTTTTTTTAATTACACCCAACGTTGTTTTGTATGGAAAGTTGCGTTTTAAGTCGACGGCTATTTTCCGCAGGAAAATAGGAGTTGACAGAAATGCAACAAACCTTGATTAAGCCAAATTTAGCAATTTTTTATACAAGGTGTTGGCAAATGCGTTATTTTATTTCAATTTTCATATTTTGTTCATATTTCGGGTTATTTTTAATTTACAAGTAGTAATTTCATTAAATTCCATTTTTCAGGCATTTCCAATTCCGCAAACTTGATAAATTAAATTCCGAGTAAAAATTCCGCAACTTTGATTTTCAGCGTTTGAGTGTTTTCCCACGTGCTTAATTCCGACAATAATTTTCACTTAATTTAATTTTCAGAAAATTCTCAGCCTTACGAAACTTTGTTTAAGAGAAAATTCCGCACAGTTTTTGTTCCGCATTTTGCTCAATTCCGCAAAGTTTAGAAATTCACATTTGAGTGATTTCTCCGTAATCTTGGTTTCAGCATTTGAGTAAATTCCTTTTTTGTGAAATTTAGAAAATTCTCCAACTTTTCAAAATTTTGATTCGCGAGAGAGTGTTCCGAAAAACTAATTTTTCAAACGTTTTATTTCGCTTTTTTGAGTTTTCAGACTTTAAAGCTAAATGTTTTTAAAAGAACTTTTACTTGCGGATTATACTTTCGCCCAGTTTTTGCCAACGTTGTTGTTTATGGGAAAGTTGCGTTTAAAAGTGAACGGCTATTTTCCGCAGGAAAATAGGGGTTTACAAAAACGCGACTAGTTTTGATAAGGCACAATTTAGCAATTTTTTATAAACGGTGTTGCAAGTAGTTGGTTTTTTTTCAGTTTGTAGCACTTTTTCATTTTTCAAAATTCAACGTTTGAGTGGTAATTCCGCCAAGTTTGTCATTCAAGGTTTGAGTGAATTTCGCGCTCTAGATTTTTCGTGTTTTGCTAAATTCCGCAAACTTATTAAATTCAGGGTTTGAGTGAAAATTCCGGCATTTTGCTAAATTCCGCAATTTTGGATTTTCAGGGATTGAGTAAATTCATTTTGATTAAATTGCTAAAACTCTCCAATTTTACAAATTTTGCCGAACGAGAGAGTGTCTAGCTTTTTTCCGTTTTTAAATTCAAGAGTTTTGAACCGCAAATTTCAAGTGTCTGAGTGGTTTCCGCCAATTACTTGCAACGTTGTTGTTTATGGGAAAGTTGCGTTTAAAAGTGAACGGCTATTTTCCGAAGGAAAATAGGGGTTTACAAAAACGCGACTAGTTTTGATAAGGCACAATTTAGCAATTTTTTATAAACGGTGTTGCAAGTAGTTGGTTTTTTTTTCAGTTTGTAGTATTTTTTCATTTTTCAAAATTCAACGTTTGAGTGGTAATTCCGCCAAGTTTGTCATTCAAGGTTTGAGTGAATTTCAGGCTCTAGATTTTTCGTGTTTTGCTAAATTCCTCAAACTTGCTAAATTCAGGATTTGAGTGAAAATTCCGGCATTTTGCTAAATTCCGCAATTTTGGGTTTTCAAGGTTTGAGTAAATTGATTTTGATTAAATTTCTAAAACTCTCCAATTTTACAAATTTTGCCTAGCGAGAGAGTGTCTAGCTTTTTTCCGTTTTTAAATTCAAGAGTTTTGAACCGCAAATTTCAAGTGCTTGAGTGGTTTCCGCCAATTACTTGCAACGTGTTTGTATATGGTTTGTTGCGTGGTTTGAGCAACTAATTTAGTAAATAATTACCAACCAAGAAAGTCCGCGAGGACTTTCGTAAGTAGGCGAGAAGCCAGCAATAAATTATATACGGTGTTGGCATTTCGTTATTTTTTCAGTTTTTAATTTCGTAATATTTACTTTTCTAATTTACTTAAATTGTACATTTAATTGAGAATTCCGTCTTTTTTATTTTCAGAGTTTGAGTAAATTCCTATGTTTTTTTAATTTTCATTAGTCAGATTGTTCAATACTTTTAAAGTCAAACTTTTTCTTCTAACTTTCCCATCCAGTATCTTTATTATTTATTAGACCTAATATATAAAAAGTAGCGAGCATAAGTAAAAAAGAGAAAATACTTACCATTAATAAATTCCTTATAAAAAAATTAAATTTATAACGTTCAAGACCTTTTAAACGACTGCTTAAAGGATTACCTTTCACATATTCTATTTCAATCTTATCGCCAATAGAGTATCCGTTTGGAAAATGTTCACTACCATATTTATAACTTTTCCCATTTACAACATAAGAGTATTCTATATATTCAACATCAGAAACATCAACACTCCTTCCGTCATTATATTCCTCAATTACTTCTTCTGTTCCGAAGTTAAAAATTGTAGCTGTAGTTATTCCTTTTTCTCTAAATTCAATATCAAATTCATTTTTGTCAAAATAAAAAATTGTACTTAACCAAATAAGTACAAATGATATTAAGAAAACTATGATATAGTTTTTTCTTGATCGTGTCATTATATTTTCGTTTTTTTAATGAATGCCAACGTGTTTGTATATGGTTTGTTGCGTGGTTTAGGCACCTAATTTAGCAAATAAAAACCGAATAGAAAATCCGCGAGGATTTTCGTAAGTAGGCTAGAACTAGCAATAAATTATATACGGTGTTGCCAGTAGTACTTTTCTAAAATGGTAAATCATCATAGTCGTTTTCCACTTGATTTTTTTCTTCCGTTTCCTCGCTAACTGTTCCGTCATTTACAATGAACTGTGCTCTTTCTAAAAGTTCATCGTAAGTTATTATTTCAATATTTCTTGAATTTCTGCGATATAATTCAAATGTCTTTTTCTTAATTAAATCCGTTTTTGTGGAACCTGAAAATTGATTGGTGTTTCCGATTATTAAAATTGTTTTTGGGTCAACTGTATCTTGTTCAATTTTATCTCCATTTTCATCGAATTGGTCTGTTTGAGCTTTTATTTCCCATTCTGCTTTTTGAGAAAGAATTTGAGATACTGCATAAGTCAGGTCCTTTGATAGTTTCCAAGATTCTGAACGATTTTTGTCTTTTTCAAATAGAGGTGTGTCAGGTCGTTTTAATTCAACAATAATGGTGAAATTTTTATCGCCAAGTAAATAGTCCAACTTAACTTCGTTTTTTCCATCCAAATCAGTTGATGAAACGGAAGCTTCTCTTTGTAAAATACTTAAAAACCTATAATCTAAACCATAACCGAAAATCCAAGAATTCTGTTTAAAAAACACTTGCCATTCAGGTTCTGTAATATCTTTCGTAAAAAGCTCTTTAAATATTTCTAAACCATCTTTTCTACCTGAGAGAATATTCAAATCTTGTTTTGTTAAGACATTATTTCGTAAAGTTTCCAGAACAGATTCTCTTTTGTCTTTATCTAAGTCAGACAATTTATCGACTAATTCTGCTAAATCTTTGTCAACTAAAATTTTGCTCGTGTCAGGTTTTGTTAAGTTTAATAAGATTTTTCTATTTGGTAAAGTTCCTTCTTCTATTACAAATCTATCTTTATTAGAAAAGTCTAAAAATTTCAAATCACTCAAGAATTTTAGTAATTCGGTAAATTCATCTTGACTAAACGAAAAGGCAGTTTCTTGAATTGGTGTAGAAATTCCTGTCTCTTGATTTTCTGTAAACTTTTGTAAAGTAAATTCTAAAAGATTTGTGTCTTTAATTGAGTAAACAATTGCGCTTACTTGATATTTATTTTCAAAAATTCCAGTTTCTCGAAGTACAATTTCTCCTTTAACTTCGGCAAATTCGTTAATAGTTTCTTTTTTGAAAACTTTTTTGACAAACCGTTTTTCATTAGTAAAAATGCCTCTAAATTTCAAATAAGGAAACGATTTACTTACATATATTCTTGAAGAACTACGTTGTCTAAAATAATCAAGTTCCTTACTTATGTTTTTTCTCATTTTTTGTTTTTCGGTATTACTGGCAACGTTGTTGTGTTATGAAAAGTTGCGATTAAAATGAACGGCTATTTTCCGAAGGAAAATAGAAGTTTATATAAATGCGACTAATTTTTATTAAGCTAAAATTAAGCAATTTTTTTTACACGGTGTTGCCTAAAGTTGTTTTTTGTTTTTCCTATTTTGGTTATTATTTTCGAGATTTAGCATTCAAGAGATAATTTCGCCAATATTTTTAATTCCGCCAAGATTTTCATTCCGCAATAATTGGAAATTCAACATTTGAGTGGTTTCCTTTATTCTTGAAAAACGAGATTTCTCCGCCTTTTAAAATTTTGAGTTTGAGTAAAAATTCCACAAACTTTGTTTTAAGAATCTATATATTTTCAACCTTTTTAATTTTTATAATAAACTAAATTTTTGACTCGCGAGAGAGTGTCTAACATTTTAAAATTCAAGAGTTTTATTTTTTTTTATCAACGGTTTGAGTGGTTCTGGACAATTTTTGGCAACGTTGTTGTGTTATGAAAAGTTGCGATTAAAATGAACGGCTATTTTCCGAAGGAAAATAGAAGTTTATAGAAAAGCTACTAATTTTTATTAAGCTAAAATTAAGCAATTTTTTTTACACGGTGTTGCCTAAAGTTATTTTTTGTTTTTCCTAGTTTGGTTATTATTTTCGAGATTTAGCGTTCGAGTGACAATTCCGCCAATATTTTTAATTCCGCAATATTTGGAATTCAACATTTGAGTGTTTTTTCATGTTTTGATTTTCAAGATCTTTCCGTATTTTAAAATTAAGCGTTTGAGTGAAAATTCCGCAAAGATTTTATTCCGAAATAATTAGAAATTCAACATTTGAGTGGTTTCTTTTATTAAAAAAAACGAGATTTCTCCGCCTTTTAAAATTTTAAGTTTGAGTAAAAATTCCACAAACTTTATTTAAGAATCTCTATATTTTCAACCTTTTTAATTTTTATAAAAAACTAAATTTTTGACTCGCGAGAGAGTGTCTAACATTTTAAAATTCAAGAGTTTTATTGTTTTTTTTCCAACGGTTTGAGTGTTTCTGGATAATTTTTGGCAACGTATTTTTGTATGGAAAGTTGCGATTTTTGTGAACGAGGAATTTCCAACGGAAATTCAGAAGTTTACAAAAATGCAACAGTTTTTGTTTAAGCTAAAAGTAGCAATTTTTTATACAAGTTGTTGTAAAATGCGTGTTTAATTTTTCCATAGTTTTGGTTTTTTTAGCTTCTACTAATTCAACTTTTATTTTTTTAGATTTATTTTTAAGAATTAATTCAGCAATTCTGATTTTTGGTGTTTTACTAAATTTCCAAATTTATCGTTTGAGTAAGAATTCCAGCATTTTTATTTTTTTTCCGCAATTTTGGTTTTCAGAGTTTGAGTAAATTATTTTTTAAATACTAAAAATCTCCAATTTTGCAAGACCTTTTTTTAGTGTTTTGCTGAATTCCTCAAACTTTATAAATTCAGAGGTTGAGTAAGAATTCCGCAATTTGGGTTCTCAAGCGTTTGAGTAAAACCTTTTTATTAAATTTCTCAAACTTTCCAATTTAGAGAAATTTTCACTCGCGAGAAAGTGTTTCATATTTCTGAAAATTTATTCTCCAACATTTAGGTTTTCAAACTTAAAAGCCAAAAGTTAATTTAAAATAAATTATTTGTTTCTGGCGCGATTCAGTAGTTTTTTACAACGTTGTTTTGTATGGAAAGTTGCGTTTTAAGTCGACGGCTATTTTCCGCAGGAAAATAGGAGTTGACAGAAATGCAACAAACCTTGATTAAGCCAAATTTAGCAATTTTTTATACAAGGTGTTGCCAAATGCGTTATTTTATTTCCATTTCCATATTTCGTTTAATATTCACGTTATTTTTAATTTACAACTAGTAATTTCATTAAATTCTATTTTTCATGCATTTCCAATTCCGTAAACTTGATAAATTAAATTCTGAGTAAAAATTCCGCAACTTTTGTTTTCAGCGTTTGAGTGTTTTCTCACGTGCTTAATTCCGACAATAATTTTCACTTAATTTAATTTTCAGAAAATTCTCAGCCTTACTAAACTTTGTTTTAGAGAAAATTCCGCACAGTTTTTGTTCCGCATTTTGCTGAATTCCGCAAAGTTTAGAAATTCACATTTGAGTGATTTCTCCGCAATCTTGGTTTCAGCGTTTGAGTAAATTCCTTTTTTGTAAAATTTAGAAAACTCTCCGATTTTTCAAAATTTTAATTCGAGAGAGAGTGTTTAACTTTTTTCAGAATTCCGATTTACAAACTAAAAAAAAGCCAAAATTATATTTTACTAAACGACTTGTATTCGGCTCGATTCACCAGTTTTTGGCAACGTGTTTGTATATGGTTTGTTGCGTGGTTCAGCACGTAATTTAGCAAATAAAAACCGAATAGAAAATCCGCGAGGATTTTCGTAAGTAGGCTAGAACTAGCAATAAATTATATACGGTGTTGCCAACAGTATTTATTTCCACAGTTCAAATTTTCCGTTTCTAAATTCAAATATTTTATCTGAAACTAAATGGTCTCCTGACTCATTAATTTCGTTAATTGTATTCTTTAATTTCTCGATATTGTCTTTGTCGTTTGTTCCAGTAATAAATACAATATCTCTTGCTGGAATTCCAATTATTAAATTTCCGTTTACTGGAAAGTTTTCCTTATTCCAAATGTCAAATAAAATTAAGCTTGCTTCGTAATCTCCTCCAGAAGTTAACATAAAATAGCCATTTTCTCCGTGTCTTTCCATTTTAGAAACTACAGAATTTAGATTTTCAATTGCTTTTTCTTTTATTGTTTCAATTCCTACATTCAGTTGCTCAAATTTTTCTTTTGTGAAATAGCTAATCGTATTTTCTTTATCCTCTGCGTAAAATATGTATAATTCAGAATTATACTTTTCGTAAACGTGAGTGTTTTCAAAATTCTCAATGATTTTAGAACTCTCAATTAAATATCTTTTGTCTTTAATTACTGGAACTATTCTTTTTAATTGTATTGGTTCTTCTGGTAGAAATAGGTCTTTGGAAGCGAATGTATATTTTTCAATTACGTTTTTTAAATCTTTCGGGTCATTTTTATATTCAGCGTAAGAGTTGTCCAAAAAATGTTTGTAATTGTCAGAATCTTTGAGTTTAGTAATAACTTCAAGTCCGTTGATTGAAACTAATTCCAAACCTTTGACTTTCTTTTTTAATTCAGCGAAAAATTTTTCGGCAAATTCCGATTCGGTTAAGTTAGATTTTGATTTAAAAAATGTAAGCATAAATGTTAACGATTCGGTTTTTTTATATTGTTGGCAACGTTGTTTTGTATGGAAAGTTGCGTTTTAAGTCGACGGCTATTTTCCGCAGGAAAATAGGAGTTGACAGAAATGCAACAAACCTTGATTAAGCCAAATTTAGCAATTTTTTATACAAGGTGTTGCCAAATGCGTTATTTTATTTCCATTTCCATATTTCGTTTAATATTCACGTTATTTTTAATTTACAACTAGTAATTTCATTAAATTCCATTTTTCATGCATTTCTAATTCCGCAAACTTGATAAATTAAATTCTGAGTAAAAATTCCGCAACTTTGGTTTTCAGCGTTTGAGTGGTTTTCTCACGTGATTAATTCCGACAATAATTTTCACTTAATTTAATTTTCAGAAAATTCTCAGCCTTACTAAACTTTGTTTTAGAGAAAATTCCGCACAGTTTTTGTTCCGCATTTTGCTTAATTCCGCAAAGTTTAGAAATTCACATTTGAGTGATTTCTCTGGAATCTTGGTTTCAGAGTTTGAGTAAATTCCTTTTTTGTAAAATTTAGAAAACTCTCCGATTTTTCAAAATTTTAATTCGCGAGAGAGTGTTTAACTTTTTTCAGATTTACAAACTAAAAAAAAGCCAAAATTATATTTTACTAAACGACTTGTATTCGGCTTGATTCACCAGTTTTTGGCAACGTGTTTTTGTATGGAAAGTTGCGTTTTAAGTCGACGGCTATTTTCCGCAGGAAAATAGGAGTTGACAGAAATGCAACAAACCTTGATTAAGCCAAATTTAGCAATTTTTTATACAAGGTGTTGGCAAATGCGTTATTTTATTTCCATTTTCATATTTCGTTCATATTTCGGGTTATTTTTAATTTACAACAACGCATTTCAGTAATTTCCATTTTTAATGCATTTCCAATTCCGCAAACTTGATAAATTAAATTCCGAGTAAAAATTCCGCATTTATGGTTTTCAGCGTTTGAGTGTTTTCCCACGTGCTTAATTCCGACAATAATTTTCACTTAATTTAATTTTCAGAAAATTCTCAGCCTTACTAAACTTTGTTTTAGAGAAAATTCCTCACAGTTTTTGTTCCGCATTTTGCTCAATTCCGCAAAGTTTAGAAATTCACATTTGAGTGATTTTTTCGCAATCTTGGTTTCAGCATTTGAGTAAATTCTTTTTTTGTGAAATTTAGAAAATTCTCCAACTTTTCAAAATTTTGATTAGCGAGAGAGTGTTTAACTTTTTTCAGAATTCCGATTTACAAACTAAAAAAAAGCCAAAATTATATTTTACTAAATGACTTGTATTCGGCTCGATTCACCAGTTTTTGCCAACGTTGTTGTGTATGATTAGTTGCGTGTTTTAAGCACTAAAGTTAGTAAATAAAACACAGATAGAAAGTCCGCGAGGACTTTCGTAAATTGGCTAAAACCAAGCAATTAATTATACACGATGTTAGCTGTAGTTTTTTTTGTTCGCACTTTCTATAAATTTTTCAACAGCTTTATTTTTGTCCGATTCACGTTTAGTTAAGATATCATCTATTATTTTTCTAATCGTTTTCTTTTCGTGAATTGGTTTGAATTCAAAATGAGTATCGAAGACAATTAAATATATTTCAAATACAATTTTAACTAAAACGTTTATTAATTCCTCCGTTTTTTTTAATGTCAATTCAGAGTTGTTAATTACGTTTTCATAATTATTGTCAGTATGTGCATATAGCTTAAATCTCAAACTACTGACTTGTTCTATTGATTTATTCTGTTTTTTTAATTCGGTTTCCCATTCACTAATTTTTGATTCATCAATTTTTAATGATTGATAAATCCCTCCTTTTTTTAGTTTTCTAATTAGATGATGAAGGTTGTATTTGTCAGTTTCTTTATTGTTATTAGTCAACTTATGAAGTTCTATAATTGTTACACGCCAAAGTGCATATCTCGTAAATGAAAAGAAACCTGAATTGTTAATATACTTCAGCTGTTTCTCATCTAAAATGTTGTCCGTTTTAGGATAGTTTAGGTAATAGCAAAATTCAAAAGATTGAAGAAAGGTAACAATACTTTTAGTAATCTTATCTAAGTCTTTTTTTAATTGTTCTTTCTTGTTCATTCAAATTACAGCTAACGTTGTTGTGTATGGTTAGTTGCGTGTTTAAGCAACTAATTTAGTAAACAAAAACGAACGCGAGAAAATTCCGAAGGAATTTTCCAAATAAGCAACGTCCAAAGCAATTAATTATACACGTTGTTACCACACGTTTTTATTCCGTTGTTGTTTTAATTCAGTTTTTTATTTTCTAAAATGTCAAATCCAAAAAGTCCATTCCGAGTTTCCAATTCAACGGTTTTGTATTGATTCATTTTTTCAAAGTATTGGTGTTTAAAAACTAACTCTTTCTTAATTCCTTTATAATTAATTGTAAATACAGGTTGTTGTTCTCCGATTCTGTATTTTGTTCCGCCACGTATAAAAGTCCGTTCAACAATTTTATAAGATTCCTTTTTGTTTTTTTGGTCAGCAAAGTGATAATTCATAAACATAAAAATAGAACAAGCTATAAATCCAAATCCAATGAAATAGTTTATCAAAGCATATAGTTTTATCGTTTTGTAATGAAAGTAAGTATTTTTAAAATTTCGAAAATCAATTCCGTATGCTATTATTCCGAATACAATGATTATTAACGCTGGAATTAACCAATTAATGATTGTATTCCGAAAAATCTGTATTTGAAAGTACATTGAAAATATTCCAATAAAGAAAATTGTTGGATAGAATATTTGTCTTTGTTTTTGCGTCATTCTCAAATGTGTGGTAACGTTGTTGTGTTATGAAAAGTTGCGATTAAAATGAACGGCTATTTTCCGAAGGAAAATAGAAGTTTATATAAATGCGACTAATTTTTATTAAGCTAAAATTAAGCAATTTTTTTTACACGGTGTTGCCTAAAGTTGTTTTTTGTTTTTCTGATTTTGGTTATTATTTTCGAGATTTAGCGTTCAAGAGATAATTCCGCCAATATTTTTAATTCCGAAATATTGGGAATTAAACAATTGAGTGTTTTTTCATGTTTTGACTTATGAGATCTTTCCTAATTTTCAAATTTTGCGTTTGAGTGATAATTCCTCAAAAATTTTCACTCCGCAATAATTGAAAATTCAACATTTAAGTGGTTTCTTTTATTAAAAAAAAACGAGATTTCTCCGCCTTTTTAAATTTTGAGTTTGAGTAAAAATTCCACAAATTTTATTTAAGAATTTCTATATTTTTAACCTTTTTTAATTTTTATAAAAAACTAAATTTTTAACTCGCGAGAGAGTGTCTAAGATTTTAAAATTCAAGAGTTTTGTTGTTTTTTTTCCAACGGTTTGAGTGGTTCTGGACAATTTTTGGCAACGGGTTATATGCAATCAAATATATTGATTATCGGTCAAATTCTTCCGGATAATAAAAGTTTTTTGTTTTCATTATCATGTTTATTTATTTTCTGTAAAGCAATATCTAGTGGGTTTTGTATATCCATTAGATCTTTTCTTTTTACATGAGTGTAAATCATGGTGGTTTCTGGTTTAGCATGGCCCAAAAGGGATTGTATATATCTTATGTCTACTCCATTTTCTAATAAATGAGTAGCATAACTATGCCTAAGTGTGTGGGGAGTAACAATTTTTTTAATATTTGCTTTTAAGCAACTTTTTCTTAAAAATTGGCGTACACTTTCTGCACTATATTTACCTCCATTTTGTCCTTCAACAAAATAAAATTGGGGTTTGTAAGAATAGTAATAATTAGATAATAAAGGTAAAAAACTATCCGCTAAACTAACATATCTATCTTTTCTTCCTTTTCCATTTTTTACAATAAGTTGTTTTCTTTCTAAATAGAAATCGGTTAATTTTAAATTAATTAATTCACTTATACGTAATCCACAAGAATAAATTAAAGCCAAAATAGCTCTGTGTTTTAAATTTTGAGTAATTTGTATAATTGTTAATACTTCTTCTTGCGATAATACACTAGGGAGTTTTCTAGATTTTTTAGGTCTTTCTAATACAAGATCGTTAATCTTTGTATGAGGATAAAAAATTATAAAAATTTTTAAAGCGCTTATAAATTGTCTTTGAGAACTAACAGAGTAATTTCGCTCTATAAATACTTTTTCTATAAAAAGCTCTACATCTCTATTTGTAAGTTCATCTAGAGCTTTATTTGTGTGAAAATTAATAAAATCAGCAACAAAAAAAGTATAGGTTTGTATGGTACTTTTACTATATCTTTTTCCTTTTAAAAAAAGATAAAAATTATTAAGAAGTTTTTTTTCTTCAGGAGTTAAATTTCTCTTAAACAAATCCTTTTTAGGGAGCTTATCTGAATTTACGTTTGTTAAATCTTTAAAAGTTTTTAGAACAAGAGCTAAGTTTTCTTCACTATATTTAAGGTGCCAACTATGTAGCGTTTTACTCCATTGAGCACCATCTAATTTTCTAGTTGCTTCAATAAGTGTATTGTTGTAATTGAACTTTAAAAGTAGTCGAAGTTCTTTTCTGTGAGTTTTTTGTTCTAAAAATATTGTTGGATATGTCAAACTTATTCAATTTATAGCAGTTTAAATATAGCATTTTTTTTTGAATTAATTGTTATAAAAAGAAACAATATTATAAGTAACAATAAAAAAAGATTAGATTTAACCTGTTGCGCATTTATACTTTTTTTAACTATAAAATGTCAGTTCTAGTGATTTTGAGGAACTAAAATTGTATAGAGAACAATTTAATAATTTAAAATACGTATTCTCGATACAAATTTTACGCATTACAATCGTAAAATTCATTCATATTGACAGAATTTCACCAAATGTACAACAGGTTAGATTTATATAGTTAATATTCTCTAAAAGGATTGTAGTATTTATTTTTTATTTTCGAATAAAATATTACTAGAGTACTTCTTTTGATGTTCCAAGTAATAATTTCTCTTTTATTGATATTGTAATAATAAACAATTAAACCATTTAATATTTAAAATTATTTAAAAGAAGGAAGTTGTTTCTTTGGTTTTTTTTATTCAGAAAAGTTCAATTTCATAGTGCAATCGTGTACTTTATCGTGTACTCTTTGTAAAAGTAAGAAAAATGTAGACATAAAAAAAACGAATTGTGAGACACAATTCGTTGATTTAATTAACTTTAAGCTTGTAGCGAGAACGGGATTTGAACCCGTGACCTCAGGGTTATGAATTTATGGTAAATTCTTATTTTAACCTGTTTTATGACTTATTTTAAGAAAATCGTGTACTGAATCGTGTACTCTGATTTATATATAATTTCTATTCAAATATAATTAAGATTTTTATTCTTGAAAGGTTAAAACGAATTTTTTTAACTCATTTTCAAAGATTTTTCTAATTGCTTTAATTCCACCCCTAATCCATTAAACATTTGCATAATACTACTCAATTTTAGTTCATGTTCTTCATACTCTTGCGTATTTATGCTGCAAGTAAATTTCCAAAGTTCTAAAACTTCTTCTAAGGGAACTTCATAAGACTGATATTCTTTGTTATCTGGTTTTAAAAGTAAACTTCCTTTTTCTTCAATTTGATTATAGACTCTTTTGTAGGTCATACCATCATTTTTAGTGACTATGATATAAGACGTTCCATTTTTAACATCTGTAATATTTTCTACAAATTCAGCAACCACATAAGAGCCATCTTTCATGGGTAACATAGAATCTCCTTTAATAGGAAATGCTCTGTGTTTACCAGTAGGTAAAAAAGGCAGTTTTATTTTTTCTAACTGCTCAATATATTCAGGATCATCATACCCTAATAAATAACCTGCAGAAGTTTTAGCAGAAACGACTTCAATTAAATTTTCATTTTCGTCATCAACTGTAATTGGAAATAAAACACGTTTGCTTCCAACTTCTATAAACGAAATATCTTTTGTTTTTGTCAAATCATTTTTCAATAAAATATCAATAGGGATTTTAAAATAATTAGAGAAATCTATTAAAAACTCTAAAGTAGGAGAAGACCTGTTCTCTTCATAAGAACCTATTCTTGATCTTGTTACATTTAAATCGTCCGCTAAACGCTCTTGTGAAAGCGCTTTTAAACTTCTTAAATGACGTATGTTTTTGGATATAATTTTCATAATACTACAAATGTAAGCAATAATTGTTTGTTTTTGTAGCTAATTTTGTGATGTGAAGAAAAATATTTTACATCTCGATTTAGATACTTTTTTTGTCTCTTGTGAACGATTGATTGATAGTCGATTGCAAAAGAAACCGTTGTTGGTTGGCGGAACAGGAGATCGTGGAGTTGTGGCGGCTTGTAGTTATGAAACAAGAACTTTTGGAGTGCATTCTGGTATGTCAATGAAAATTGCTAGAAAGTTATGTCCTGAAGCAGTTGTTATTAGAGGAGATACGAGCATTTATTCTAAATACTCAAATATTGTTACAGAAATCATCAAAGAAAAAGTACCCATTTTTGAAAAAGCGAGTATCGATGAATTTTATGCAGACCTTTCTGGAATGGATGCTTTTTTTGGAAGCTATAAATATGCTTCTGAATTACGTCAGCGAATTATAAAAGAAAGTGGTTTGCCTATTTCTTTTGGAATGTCACAAAACAAAATCGTATCTAAAGTAGCAACAGGAGAAGCAAAACCCAATAATCAATTGTTGATTGATGCAGGGTTTGAGAAAGAATTTCTGGCACCATTATCAATTCGTAAAATTCCATCAGTTGGAGAAAAAACGTATCAAATTTTAAGGAATTTAGGGGTAGAAAAAATAAAAGTAATTCAAGAAATGCCTTTAGAAATGATGATAAGCGTTTTGGGGAAAAATGGAAAAACGATTTGGAAACGAGCCAACGGAATAGACAATCCACCCATTATTGCTTTTCACGAACGTAAATCTTTATCCACAGAAAGAACTTACACAAAAGATACTATTGATATGATAAAGTTAAAAGAAACCATTTTTGCAATGGCAGAAAACTTAGCCTATCAATTGAGAAAAGGAGATAAGTTAGCAGGTGTAATTAGTGTAAAAATTAGATATTCAGATTTTAACACGTATAACAAACAAATAAAAATTCCTTATACAAGTGCAGATCACATTATCATTCCTGCTGTTTTAGAATTATTTAAAAAATTATATCAACGAAGATTGTTAATTCGATTGGTTGGGGTAAAAGTATCTGATATTGTCAATGGTAATTACCAAATTAATTTGTTCGATGATACGGAACAACTATTGGATTTATACAATGCAATGGATACCGTTAGAAATAAATATGGAGATAAAAGTATTATGAGAGCAGCTTCTATGGGAGCAAAATCTATTGGTCGTTTTAGCAATCCTTTTAATGGAGAACCTCCTTTAGTTCTTGCACATAGAAAACAATAATTGATTGCTTTATGTATTTAAACTGTCATACTTATTATTCCTTACGTTATGGTACGTTCTCGGAAATAGAATTATTAGAACTCGCAAAAGAAAACAATATCAAAAGTATTGCACTTACAGATATCAACAATACTTCTGCTTGTATGAATTTTATACAACAAGCTAAAAAGTATCATATTAAACCTGTCATCGGTGTTGATTTTAGAAATGGAAATACCCAGCAATTTGTAGCAATCGCAAAAAGTAATGTTGGTTTTCAAAATATCAATCAATACTTATCTACTTTTTTAGAATCTAAAACCGATATTCCAGATACTCCAAGTTATTTAGAAGATGTATTTATCATTTATCCGTTTGAAAAAGTATTGCAGTTAAATATGACTTCTTTTAAAGAGAATGAATTTATTGGAGTTTCTATTGCAGAAATTAATAAGCTCCGTTTTTCTCATTTAAAGAAATTTGAAGATAGAATTGTGATACAACAACAGGTTACCATCCGAAATAAAAAAGATTTTAACGCACACAGGTTGTTACGTGCCATAGATAACAATACTTTATTAAGCAAACTTCTTGCTACAGAACAATGTCTTATCACAGATGTAATACATGAAAGAAAAGAATTGTTAGCGTTTTATAAAGAGTTTCCAAATAGTATTGCAAACACAGAAAAAGTATTGCAAGGTTGTAATACGTTTTTTGACTTTCACGAAGATAGAAAAAACCAAAACCTTAAAAAGTATTGTAATAGTTTTAAAGAAGATTGTAAAATGTTACTGGATTTATGTAAAAACAACTTACATAAACGTTATAAAAATCCGACTCAAAAAGTACACGATCGACTTGAGAAAGAATTGAAAGTAATTATCGATTTAAAGTTTGTTTCCTTTTTTTTAATCAATTATGATATTGTGAGTTATGCAAAAAGTAAAGGCTACTTTCATGTAGGAAGGGGGAGTGGTGCCAATAGTATTGTTGCTTATATTATTGGTATTACAGATGTAGACCCTGTAGAACTTGATTTGTATTTCGAACGTTTTATCAATCCTTTTAGAGCTTCTCCTCCTGATTTTGATATTGACTTTTCATGGAAAGATAGAGAAGATGTTACCAACTATATTTTTAAACGCTTTAAAAACACTGCACTTTTAGCCACCTACAATACTTTTAAGTATAAAGCTGTAATAAGAGAATTAGGAAAAGTATTTGGATTGCCAAAAGAAGAAATAGATAAACTGAGTAAGGGAGAAAAACAACAAAAAACGGTTGTCAATAATGGAAATACTGCCCCAAATAAGGCTTTACAACAAGTCAGCAACAAGGGAACAACAGATTTACAACAACAAGTAAAAAAGAGTGCAACAAAAAATCAACAACCATTTAATGACGTTGCAACAGTTTATCAACAGCAAGAAATGGATAGTATTGCAATGTTGGTTTTAAAATACGGTAAACTAATTGAAGGTTTCCCGAATTATGTTAGTGTCCATTCTGCAGGAATATTGATTTTAGAAAAACCGATTCATTATTATTCAGCAACAAGTTTACCTCCAAAAGGATTTCCAACCGTTCAGTTTGACATGAACATTGCAGATGATGTAGGTGTTTTTAAGTTTGATATTTTAGGACAACGAGGTTTGGCAAAAATTAAAGAAGCCTTAGAAATTATCAAAGAAAATAATCCTGATGATCCACCGATAGACATAACAGATGTTGAAAGTTTTAAAAAAGATAAAAAGATTAATGACTTATTAAAGTCAGGTGGAGCCATTGGTGCCTATTATGTAGAATCTCCTGCAATGCGAGGATTGATGCAAAAACTACAAACCCAAGATTATTTAGGCTTAGTGGCTGCAAGTTCAATTATTAGACCAGGTGTCTCAGGATCAGGAATGAAAGATGAATTTATAAAAAGACATCGTTTTCCTGAAAAAAGAAAAGAAGCGAATCCTATTTTGTTAGAAATTATGCCAGAAACGTATGGTGTAATGGTGTATCAAGAAGATGTGATGAAGGTGGCGAGTAAGTTTGCAGACTTAACATTGGGGGAAGCAGATGTTTTAAGACGTGGAATGAGTGGAAAATATCGATCTCTTAAAGAGTTTAAAGCTGTAGAAGATAAGTTTATTGCTAATTGTAGAAAAAAAGGGCATAAAGATGCTTTAATTTTTGAAGTATGGAATCAAATTAAAAGTTTTGCAGGCTATGCTTTTGCTAAAGGACATTCGGCTTCTTATGCTGTAGAGAGTTATCAAAGTATGTTTTTAAAATGTTATTACCCCATAGAATTTATGGTGGCGGTTTTAAATAACGGAGGTGGCTTTTATTCCACGGAACATTATATCCATGAAGCAAAAATGCAAGGAGCAATTATTGAATTGCCTTGTATCAATAAAAGCAACCATCCCAATATTGTTATAGATAAAACTATTTATTTGGGTTTTGGGTATTTAAAAAGTGTAGAGCATTTAACTATTCAAAGATTGTTAACAGAAAGGCAATTATATGGGGATTTCACCTCTTTAGAAAACTTTATAGATCGTGTTGTAATTAGTATTGAACAACTAACCATTTTAATAAGAATTGATGCTTTTCGTTTTACTAATAAGACCAAAAAGCAACTATTATGGCAAGCTATTTTTAAATTGAAAGCTACCAAACAAAAAACAAAACAAGAGCTGCTTTTTAAAACAGAACAGGTAAAGTATGAACTGCCAAAATTAGAATCTCATTGGTTGGAAAAAGTCTATGATGAAATGGAATTGTTAGGGTTTACTGTGCATGATTATTTTAAATTGGTGACTGAACCTTTTTTGCCAAGTATTAAAGCTAAACAAATGATTGATTTTGAGAATCAGCATGTTTTAATTTATGGTTTATTGGTAACTACTCGCTTTAACAAAACATCTCAAAATAAATTAATGAGACTGAGTACTTTTATTGATCAAGATGGTCATTATTTTGATGCCGTACATTTTACCAATGTTGTACATCAATACCCAGTAAACGGAATGGGAATTTATGGTTGTTATGGGAAAATCACCAATAGATATGGTTTTTGTAGTATGAATGTAATTCAATCTAAAAAGATGAGTGTTTGGGTGATCCAAGAAAATAAAAAAATAATAATCTAATTTTTAGATTGTTACATTTATTTTTATTAAGTTTAACTGCTATTTAAAAAGAATGAAGAACTTACTTACCCCATTTATTGACCAAAATACTCACAGAAAAACACTAAATTTTCCTGTAAATTAAGTACGTTATTAATTCTCTTCCCCAAGTAATGGAAATTCTAATTCCACTAGATATTACATTACCAAAAAATAATTAAAGGTGATAATGGAGGCAATTTTTTTTATTATCTAGTTGTAAGCAATCTAAAACCAACCGTATGAAAACTTTAACACTTACTACAATCTTAACAGTTCTTTTATTTTCTAATTATTCATTTAGTCAGGATTATGACCTAACAGAAAAAGTCAATAAATCTATAAGATTTGGATTTTCGGCAGGAATTGAAAATAAGTTTTCTAAACCTCACGAAGCTTATTTAGACCCAAGTGGTTTAACACTTGAATTTGATGATTTGAGTAGAAATTCATTTGTAATTTCAACAAGTATTGTCTATATGCCAAACTACTATTTTAGAAATAAAAATAAGGTAGTTGACGGAAGTGGAAACCCAAAAAAAGATGCAAATGGAAATCAAATGTTTACATATGGCGACTGGAAATATAAAAGCGGAAAATGGGGTGGAGTTGTATCTTTGAATGTAGCAGAAGTGTCGCCTGACACAGGGTTTAATTCAAGAATTGATGGAGGAATAGGAGTTGCCTATGCACCAGGAAGTCAAGAAGAAGATGATAAAGGAAAATATAATCCAAGACCATTTTATTTATCATTGACACTTGATTTTAGTTCTATTAGACAAGTAAAAGAAGGAATTATGAATAAATATAAAGGGAAACAAATCCTAATTAACGAAAAACCTTTGAATGCATTAGACCAGACAGATAACAGCTTATTTACAAATAAAGTTTTTGCAGGAATTTCATTTAAACTAATCTATTTACTGAATTAAAGGCAGCTTACAACAGCGTATAAAAAAAAAGCTAAATTTAGGCTTTATCAAAGGCAGTTGCTTTTTTGCTCACATCAATTTTCCTTCGGAGAATAGCCGTTCACAAAACCGTAACTTTCTTTATAAGAAACACGTTACAAATAATTCAACCAAATACAGCCTCCATTCAATAACTCAACGTAACAAACAAAAATATTATGACTACTTTAAAAACTTTATTTATAGTAATGCTCTTTTCTATTAATTTTACATTTTCTCAAGTTGAGCCAATTTCTGCAGATGATGGAAGAACAATAAAAATCCCTGTAGTTTTTCATGTAATACAAGAGAAAGGAAAAAGTCAAGATGTTCATGAAAAAATTACCGATGAAGTTTTAAAAAAGGAAATACAAGATTTAAATATAAACTTTAGTGCGCAAAATAATATGTCTGCATTAGACGTAAGATTCGAAAATTTAATAGGGAATCCTAATTTTGAGTTTTACTTATTTAATCCAGAACACGAAGGCTATATTTGGAGATATGACCTTTCTTCTAACGTTTCGTCCAGACCTATTTTCGGTAGAAGTTGGAAAATATTACATATTGTAATTGGTGACATGTTGAGTTCTTCAAATGTTTTGTTAGATAATAATAGTATAAATAAGCCAAACCACATTAATATAAACTATAAATTAGTTGGAAATGGTAGTAATACAGTAACCCATGAACTTGGTCATTATTTCGGACTTTGGCATGTGTGGGGAAAATCTAATTGTAAAAAGATAAAGTTTCATAAAAGAACAGATTTTATAGCAGATACACCTAAACAAAATAATTGTACTGATGTAAAAAGAACAAAACCTTGTCCGCCGAAGAAAATTTCTAAAAATCCAAATTATAATAATTTTATGGACTATAGTTCTTGTAGGTGTTTTTTTACAAAAGACCAAGTTCAAACTATGAGAAATAGAATAATTAAATATAAAAAGTTCTTTCAAGAATCAAAATAACTAAAACTGTATACAATAAAAAACTAAGCTAAAAACAACTCTTTCTTCATTAAATTTTTACACTATTATTTTAGGTTCATAATACTATCAATTAGTATTATGAGCTTTTATTTTTTATGTAATTACTACTTATTTTGATAAATTATAAGGTAAACCTGATTTTGAGAATCAGCATGTTTTAATTTATGGTTTATTGGTAACAACTCGTTTTGACAAAACGTCTCAAAATAAATTAATGAGACTAAGTACTTTTATTGATCAAGATGGTCATTATTATGATGCTGTTCATTTTACAAATGTTGTACATCAATACTCCATAAATGGAATGGGAATTTATGGTTGTTATGGGAAAATCACCAATAGATATGGGTTTTGTAGTATGAATGTAATTCAATCTAAAAAAATGAGTGTAGCGCTTGATCCAAGGAATTTAGGATAAAAAAAAAGCCAAGACCTAAATCTTGACTTCCCTAAACACACTACTATTTAGTAAATTACCAGTTAACACTAATCTCTAGAAGACCAATAGGCATCATTATTAGAATTTAACTGATTTGAATGATTATCCAGTTCATCTTGTGAATAATCATTATTTTGATTTAAACCTTTCATAATATCTATATTTAAAATTATATTAGTAAAAGTAAAATGAATTGATGTATCAAACGTAAATTTTGAATAATCGACACAAAAATGGAATCCGAAGAAAATCAAGCTAAAAATATCAATACGATTGAACTCAAAATTGATATTCGACATTTTGGATTAGATGAAATTTCAAAACTTGAAATTGAATTAGATAATTTAAAAAGTATAGGTTTAAATTTTGATAAAGAAAAGTATTCAAAATATCTTACTATTAAATTACCTGTGTCTTTAATCTTTTATGTAGAATACAGGCAAAAGAAAATCAATTTTCATCTTTGTTGCCATCAACTTATTTTAACAGATCTTAGCTATACTTCATTGGTTAAAATGGAAGAAAAAATAAATGCTAAAATTTGTAACAAAAATCCTTTGAACAAATTTGTACATATAAACAGCTATTATTTAGTTCGTAAAAGAGATGTAAAAGGTTATGATTATGCAGATAGAAAAGTTTTACTTTCTTCCATTTCGCATAATTATAAATGTGCGAAAATTGAGGTAGGTAGAGATTATAAAATCAAATTATTTGAGAATATTGATATAATTTCAAGAGGATTATTACTAATAAAGTCTATTCACAACATTGAATATATTATTTATCCCCAGGACATTAGGAGTATAGAAAGTCATACGAAGTCTAAAGTTGTTTTTTTAGAAAATAATTTACACACAAATATAATTGAAATAAAGCTTTCAAATTCTTCCGAAAAATTAACGGATTTTTTTAAAGATGAGTTTAATATTATATTTAATTACGGCAGTTTTATAAAGTTTAACAGAAGTGTAATTTATAACTTACGCTTTTTTGAAGAAAACTTACTTGAAGACAATATTTATAATGATCCAATTTGTGGCAAAATTGAAATTCAAAAAAAAGTTTTAAAAAAACTTAATCTTTAAAAATCTTATGTGCTACCATTTTAAACAAACCAAAACTATTAAAGATCTTGAAAAAAAATTCAAAGCTACAATTGATTCAAGCGAAACTTTAAAGCCATCAGCAGATATAAATGGGTTCAAGTACCCCAAAACTCCCATAATTACAAATTTAGATTCCTCTAAAATTCAACTATTTAATTGGGGTTTAGTGCCAGATTGGGCAAATGAAGATTGGAAAAGAAATTACACTTTAAATGCACGTGTAGAAACCTTATCAGAAAAACCTGCGTTTAAAAATTATACA
This sequence comes from Polaribacter butkevichii, assembly GCF_038024105.1. Classification (NCBI taxonomy): domain Bacteria; kingdom Pseudomonadati; phylum Bacteroidota; class Flavobacteriia; order Flavobacteriales; family Flavobacteriaceae; genus Polaribacter; species Polaribacter butkevichii. Next base: position 1,422,744 of record NZ_CP150661.1, on the reverse strand, counting down.
GAAAATAGATGTATCATTTTGGTTGATGGGTTTTATGAATGGCAGCATAAAGGAAAAGAAAAAATAAAATTTGATATTGGTTTTGATAATCAATTATTTGCTTTTGCAGGTTTATATTCAAATAACACATACACCATAGTAACTACCGAAGCAAAAGGTATAATGAGAGAAATTCACAACACAAAATTAAGAATGCCTTTTAGTTTAAAAACGGACGATGATTTTAAAAATTGGTTGAATATGGAAGAAGTTAATCCTCAATATGATTTTACTACAAATCAACTAGGTTTTTCGCAACCAACTTTGTTTTAAAATACAACTACAAAATTTCTAATTATTTTGGAGTATCTAAACTGACTTATGAGTTTTGTAATATGACTATTATTAATATCTTAAAAATCGAGTTTTGCTGTTAATCAGAGGAATTAAAAGAACGCAATAAACTCATACTTATATCTTTAGTAAAACCTGTAATTATAGTTCTATAGTTTTATGGAAATCCGTAATTATATATCAGTTCGTTTTCATACTTTTAATGTTCATAAAAAAAATTGTTTTAAATATATTTCTATGTCACTATTTATCACTTATAATTAGGATTATTATAGCATAATTATATATTACACTTTACCTTATTAAGATAAAAAAATACATGAATAAATCATCACACAATAAATTAGTATCCTTTATTTGGTCTATTGCAGACGATTGTCTTAGAGATGTTTACGTACGCGGTAAATATAGAGACGTTATTTTACCAATGATTGTATTACGTAGGTTAGACGCATTGTTAGAACCTACCAAAGACGCTGTTTTAGAAGAACTAGCTTTTCAGCGTGATGAAGCTGGTTTTACCGAATGGGACGAAACAGGATTACGTGAAGCTTCGGGTTACGTGTTTTATAATACTAGTAAATGGACACTTCAAAAAATAAAAGATACAGCTACCAATAGTACACAAATATTACAAGCTAACTTTGAAGATTACCTCAATGGCTTCAGCCCTAATGTGAAGGAAATTATCCAAAAATTTAAGCTTCGCAGTCAAGTTGCTCATATGGCTAGTAAAGATGTGTTGTTAGATGTATTAGAAAAATTTACTTCATCAAACATCAACTTAACACCTTTTGAAAAAGAAGATCCAGAAGGTAGAAAATTGCCTGCGCTTTCTAATTTAGGAATGGGGTATGTTTTTGAAGAACTCATCAGAAAATTCAACGAAGAAAATAACGAAGAAGCAGGAGAACACTTTACACCCCGTGAAGTAATCGATTTAATGACGCACATTATCTTCGACCCAATAAAAGACAACTTACCACCAGTAATGACTATTTATGATCCTGCTTGTGGTTCTGGAGGAATGCTTACCGAAAGTCAAAACTTTATTAAAGATGAAGAAGGAGACATTCGTGCTACAGGAGATGTCTATTTATACGGAAAGGAAATAAACGACGAAACCTACGCAATTTGTAAGTCTGATATGATGATTAAAGGAAACAATCCTGAAAACATCAGAGTAGGTTCTACCTTATCTACAGACGAGTTTGCTGGCAAGTCTTTTGATTTTATGTTATCTAATCCACCTTACGGAAAATCATGGTCTAGTGAGCAAAAATATATCAAGGATGGTAAAGATGTGATCGATCCGCGTTTTATAATCTCTTTAAAAAACTATTGGAATGTAGAAGAAGAAGCAGATGCCATTCCACGTTCTTCCGACGGACAATTACTGTTTTTAATGGAAATGGTCGATAAAATGAAGTCCTTATCGCAAAGTAAAACAGGAACACGTATTGCTTCGGTACATAACGGAAGTAGCCTTTTTACAGGAGATGCAGGAGGAGGAGAAAGCAACATACGCAGACACATTATAGAAAACGATTGGCTAGAAGCTATTGTACAATTACCAAACAACTTGTTTTACAATACAGGAATTACAACCTATATCTGGATTTTAAGCAACAATAAAGCTGCCAATCGCAAAGGCAAAGTGCAATTGATTGATGCAGTACAACTGTACCGTAAATTACGTAAAGCCTTAGGAAACAAAAACTGCGAGTTCTCGCCAAAACACATTACTAAAATCGTAAATACTTATAAAAACATGAGTGTTGAAGAACGTGTAGGCGAGCAAGGTATTTCTTCAAAAGTTTTTGATAATTCGGATTTTGGGTATTATAAAGCCACTATAGAAAGACCAAAACGTTTAAAAGCACAATTTACAGCAGAGCGTATTGAAGCACTTCGTTACGACAGAGTCTTACAAGAACCGATGCAATATGCGTTTGAAACCTTTGGAGAGAGTATTTACACCAATACCACAAAACACGGAAAAGATATTTTAGAATGGTGCGAAAAAAACGAATTAAACTTATCGTCTGCCAATAAAACGAAGTTGACCAAGCCTGCAACATGGCAAAAACACTTAAATTTAGTAAAAACAGGAGCTCTTTTATTAAAAGCAATTGGTAAAACTGAATACAACGATTTTAACGACTTTAAAAAACTAGTAGATGCTGAAATTAAAAAGCAAAAACTAAGTATTTCTGCAAGCGATAAAAAAGCCATTTTAAATGCGGTAAGTTGGTATGATGCTGAAGCTGAAAAAGTCATTAAAAAGGTAGAACAACTATCTGGTGATAAACTAGCAAAACTACTAGCACATTTAGATTGTGAAGAAAAAGACTTAGCAGATTTTGGGTATTATGGTTTTAGTAACGATGTCACCTCGAGCGCAGTCGAGAGGTCTCTTAAAAAAGGAGAATATATTACCTACGAAACCGAAAGCGACCTACGAGACACAGAAAACGTACCATTAAAAGAAAACATACACAATTACTTTAAACACGAAGTACAACCGCACGTGCCAGAAGCGTGGATAAATCTAGACGCTACCAAAATTGGTTACGAAATTAGTTTTAATAAATACTTTTATAAACATAAGCCTTTACGAAATATAGAAGACGTAACTAAAGATATTCTGGATTTAGAACAACAAAGTAATGGTTTAATTACTGAGATTTTAAACTTGGTGTAATGGTAGAAGCAAAAACAAAAATAGAGCATTACGAAAGCTATAGAGATTCTGGAATAGAATGGTTAGGAAAAATCCCTGAGCACTGGAAGATTGAATCCTTTAAATATATTCTAACAGAGCGTAATGAAAAAAATGCACCTATCAGAACTAAAGAGATTTTATCACTTTCTATTGATAAAGGTGTTACTTTATATGCAGAAAAAACTACAAATTTAGACAGATTCAAAGATGATTTTTCCAAATATAAGTTAGCTCATAAAGGCGATTTAGTGTTTAATAGTATGAATATGATTGTTGGAGCAGTTGGTGTTTCAGGCTATTTTGGCTGTGTAAGTCCTGTTTATTATACATACTATGGAAAACTTAATAATTCTGATACTTCAAAGTTTTATGAGTATTTGTTTAGAAGTAAAATTGTTCAAGGTGTTTTATATAGTCTTGGAAAAGGATTAATGGCTATTGATAGAGGTGATGGAAAATATAATACTCTGAGGTTAAAAGTTTCTAGAGATGATTTACGGTCTATGAAATTGCCATTTCCTAACCCTTCAGAACAAACCCAAATAGTACAGTTTTTAAACGATAAAACCATCAAAATAGACGAGGCTATTGCTATTAAACGGCAACAAATAACTTTACTTAAAGAACGCAAACAAATTATAATACACAAAGCCGTAACACGTGGTTTAGATGATAGTGTGACGTTGAAAGATTCTGGTGTGGAGTGGATTGGTGAGATTCCTGAGCATTGGAAGCTAAAGCGATTAAAATATTTAGGATATACATTTGCGGGAATAACAGGGAAATCTGGTGAAGATTTTAGTAAAGAACAAAAAGAAGGGTATAAGTCATTTGTCCCTTTTACTAGTATATTTAACAATGTAATAATAAATACTTCGAAGCATCAATATGTAAATATCAGAGAGAATGAATCTCAAAATAAAGTAAGTAAGAATGATTTATTATTTCTGATGAGTAGTGAAACTATAGCCGATATAGGCAAATGTTCTATTTATTTAGGAGAGGAAAATGAATTGTATTTAAATTCATTTTGTAAAGGTTTTAGATTCAGTAACCCTATAATAAATGCTGTTTTTGCAAACCACCTATTGCAATCATACAACTATAGACATTATTTTTCGCTGAAAGGAAGAGGTTTTACTAGGATAAATATTAAGCAAGAATTTGTGTTAGAAATGCCAATACTGATTCCACCACTTTCAGAACAAAAAGAAATTTCAGAATATATAGAAACAACTTCACAAAAAATTGAAACAGCTATTGGTTTAAAACAGCAAGAAATAGATAGGTTAAAAGAGTATAAGAGTAGTTTAATAAATGGGGTTGTAACTGGTAAGGTTAGGGTTTGTTAGGTCTAAAAAATACAAAGTTATGAATGGGGAAAAGTACATAAAAGCAAAGCAGAGAATCTGGGCAAAAAGTGAAGGACATAAACTTACAGGAGGTACCAAACCAAAAAAAGGAGAAAAGAATTATGTAGATGATATAGCCTTAAACATTTTTAATCAAAAACTATCAAGCGAAACGCTACAGGATTTCAAGAAAGGTGATGGTAATGAAACTAAAGATACTAATACTAGATTGGCTAAAATGAAAGCGCTGCATTCGTCTTCGGCATTACCTGTAAATGTATTTCAATATTGGCAAGAAAAAGATGTAAGCCCTATACTTTTTGCCTGTAAGTTAATTAATAGAAGACCTTTTAATTCAAATACCTTGCCCAATGCTGTACGATTTGAACAAAAGTTTGAAATAAGTAAAGACAAAAAACTATTTCCAAAAACACCTAATTTGGATGTTGTCATTGAAAATGATGGAAAGGTATTCGCCATAGAATCAAAATTTACAGAGCCTTATAAAAAGAAGCAAAAAGGATTAAGTGAGAGATATATGTCTGATAAATCATTTTGGAAAGGTATTCCTCATTTGGAAGAATTGGCAAATACAATTTCACCCGATAACGTTAAATTTAAATACCTAGATGTAGCACAATTAGTAAAACACATATTGGGTTTAAAGAATACACCGAAGAGAAAGAGCGGTTTTACACTTTTATATCTCTGGTATGATGTGATTGGAAAAGATGGCGCAGCACACAGAAAGGAAATACAGCAATTTGCGGAGATAGCTAAAAAGGATAACATAATATTTAGGCATATAAGCTATCAAGAAGTTATAGTTAATTTATCTAATAACTTTTATGAAGGGAATGTGGCATATGTTGATTATTTAACGAATAGGTATTTGTAAAGTAATATGAAAGAGTTTATAAGTGGTTTAATAAATTGTGTGTTAATAAGAAAATAAATGAGTCAACTATTATACAGTATTGAAGAAGTCTTTTCTAACAAAGAATATCTAAAACAACAAGAAAAGAATTTTTATAATATTCCATTATATCAACGTGGCTATAAATGGGAGCCTAAACATGTAACTAAGCTATTAGTAGATATTGATAATTTTCAAGTTTCAGATGCTAAGTTTTATTGTTTACAAAACATTACAATTGTACCTAAAGACAACTACTTTAATATTGTAGATGGTCAACAACGTTTAACAACTCTTACCATAATACTTGCTTATTTACAGGAAGAGGAATTGGTATATAACAAAGTTCGGTTTCCCGAAAACTCTATTAGAAAAGAAACTAATCGTTTTTTAAATGAAATAATAACGAAGCAAGATGTTAGTTTTCCAGAAGAAGATTGGGATGTATTTATTGATGAGAATAAAGATTATGACCATCAAGACATCTATCATATTTTTCAGGTCTATAAAACTATTGATAAATGGTTTGAAGAAAAAGAGAGTCAGCTTTCCTTCTCGAAAGAAAACTACAGAAATAAATTATTAAAGCACGTAAAATTTATTATCAATAAAATAGATGATAAAACATCTAGTGAAGAGAAGATTTTTGGAAACCTAAACTCAAAACGTATTCCTTTAGATGGTGCAGATTTAGTAAGAGCGGTTTTAATTACACGTGTAGCTAAAGAAGAAGGTAAAAGAGAAGCCGATATTAAGAATATAGTACGTGTAAACGAGAGACGTGTTAAAATTGGTTGGCAACTAGACCAAATTAATAATTGGTGGAGTAAAGAAAATGTAAGACATTATTTTTCAAAATTTGTTTCTGTTTCTTCAGAAAGAATTGGTACTATTAAGTTATTTGATGATAATAAATATCCAATTAACATATTGTATTTATTATTCGCTGAAAAAAAGGGTGAAGAGGTTTTAACCTTAGAGCTTATTGAAAAGAACAATAATGATGCATTGGGCTTGTACAAAGAAATAATAAAGTTAAACAGCACATTGCAAGATTGGTTTCAGGATAAAGAAATTTACCATTATTTAGGTTTTTTATTTAATCAAAAACTAAAAAGAGATTTTAATTATTCAACGGTTTGGCAATTATGGGAAGATTGTAATACTAGAGATTTATTTAAAGAGGAGTTGATAAAGGAAATGAAGTCTTCCTTAATGACAGATGATGAACTTATTAGTTTTGTAGATACAAGTATTAATTGGTATAAGAAAGAACCAAGAAAGTTAGTAAGTGCTTTAATACTAATGGACATTATCCATTCTATAAAAAACAACCAACCATTCCTACCTTATAGTTCATTTAATAAAGCAACAAACGATATTGAGCATATTTTCCCTCAAAACCCTGAAAATATTAAGGATAAAAAAGCTTACATAGTATTTTTAAATACATATGTAGTTGCGAAAGATAGTCAATTCGATGTTTCAGAATTTGATTTAAATAAAGATGATGATGAGTACCTAGATACAGTTGATGATTTTATTGAAACTCAAATTGAAGCTATAAATATAGATTCAATAGGGAATTTAGTTTTACTTTATAATTCTTTAAACAGAAGTATTAGTAACAATCCTTATGCTAAAAAAAGAGCTAGAATAATAGAATATTTTAATAAGGGCAATTTTATTCAGCCACATACTTTTCAAGTTTTTGTCAGGTATTTTAATGATGACTCTAATGATGTAAAAGATTTTGAACATTGGACAAACAATGACATAGAAGCTAATGCAAAAAGAATAGATACTGAGATTAATAACTTTTTTAAAACAGATAGCGATGAGTAAAAATAAATCTATGGAAGAAGTATCTGTTGAGCAATTAATTTCTAATTATAATTTAGTTGTACCAGAAATACAACGAGAATATGTTTGGGGTTTAAATACACATGGTATATTAGAAACTTTTATTTCAGACATAAAAGAAGGGTATAAATCACATAAAAAAGACCAAAATAAATCCAATAAAGAATTAGAAGTTTTAAACAAATTATTTCTTCAAGCAGACAACCTAGCTAAAGATTCAATAAAGAAAATGATTTTAGAGTTAGGTGTAAATGAAAACCCTATCAATATTGGGTTTTTGTATTCTTATCGTCCAGATTATTATGTATACAATGATAGAAATGAAGATGTTTATTTAATTGATGGTCAACAACGTTTCACAACACTATTCTTTATGCTTTTCTATTTAGCCATTAAAGAAAATAGAAAAGAGGATTTTATAGAATTGTTTAGGTTTAATAAAGAATTAGAGAAAATAGCATTTGATTATCGAGTAAGAACCTTAACACATAACTTCTTTATCGATTTAATTAGTAATTCTCATTCTGTAGAAGATTTAAATCAAATACAATCTAAAAATTGGTTTTTATCTAATTACAAAAACGATATAACTGTTAACTCTATTGTAGGTAATATTAAAAGTAACTCTTTAACAGGAACCTTACCAATACTTGACTACCATTTTAATGATGATGTAAACAAGTATTTCGATTATGTGAAAACACAGATAAAATTTTGGCATTTCAAGACAGAAGAAACATCGCAAGGAGAAGAACTGTATATTACAATGAACTCTAGAGGACAGCAATTAGCCGATAATGAAAATGTTAGAGCAAGGTTGTTTGAAGAGGAAACTATAAGAGCTAATCAATTAGAATGGAGTGAAAAATGGGAAAATTGGCAAGATTTTTTCTGGAAACATAGAAACAAAAAGGATATTAATGCTTCAGCAGATAACGGTTTTAATGAGTTATTAAGATGGGTTTGTGTCATTGAAATGTTTGATAACAATATTCGTTTGGAAGACGAAGAAGGTTACAGCACGGATTTAAAAAAACTAATAAAAGGTGATAGTAGTTTAAAGCTACCTATTAAATATTTAGGTATTCAAAAAATTGAACACTTAATGTCTGCTGTTAAGTATTTGTTTGAAACTTTGCCTAATAATTTAGAAAAGATAAAGGAAGGTTATTCACTATACAAAAACTTCAATTTGATTAGTGAATATTGGTTGTCTTCAAAAGAAAAAGGATTAACGCAAATAGAATTATTTAGATTATTACCTATTTTAAAATATGTATCAATAAGATTACAAGATGGTAAGACAATTGATGATTTACAGTTATTTAGACTTATTAGATTTTTCTATAATTTAAGACAAGATGATACAGTTGGTAAAACACCAGACGTTCAACTGTTAAATGCTCTTGACTTAGTTTCAATAATGGGTATTGATAATGATGATATTACCTCAATAGTTGAATTAAAAGGAGTTTCAAAATCTTTATTAAATAAGGAAGAATCAAAAAAGCTAAACTATTTAAAAAGTGTTGATGATAGAACAAAACTTGAAACGTGGTTTTGGATTTCGGAAGACCATACAGAAGCAAAAGGTAAAATTTCTCACATTATAGAATTGGGAGAAAGGGCTTGTGCAGAATTTGATTTAAAATTTGATTCTGAGTTATATTTAAAAGTTCTAAAAGCATATCGTCAGCTTATTCTCAATGATGCTAAAATTTGGGGCAACTTTTTGAATACAAAACTGTATAATGTGAATAATGATAGAATTCAATATGCATATAGTTTATATAGAAATGAAGACTATCTTGATTGTGCTTATGAGCGTTATTTAAATCCAGTTGATACTATAGAAGTTTTCTTTGAAAAGAAACAAAAACAATTCATCAAAGAATACGCTAACGAAAAAGAAATGTTTGAAGAAGAAAGTTATAAAAAACAATTATATATCTACTATATTCTAAACACTCAGATAAAAGGAGAATGGGTTTGGGATGGAAATTGGAATTTTGGAGCTTTTAATTACGAAATGGATAGTAGTTATAAAAGTTTATTTAAAAATAACAACGAAAATATTATTTTCCAAAAGTATAATCAACAATGGAGATATAGTTATGGGTATAATCCGCAAAACGGTATTTATACTCAACATAATTATGACGAACAATACAACTATTTTCAAGAATTAATTAATTGGGCAAATAAATAGAATATGCATAGCCAAACCAACGAACAAGCTTTAGAAGCAGCCATAGAAAAAACTTTAACAGGAACTTGTTTAGAGGATATTAAAAAACAAGGAACATCTGTAGATGTAGTAAACGAAAATGCAGAAATATATAGAACAGGCAAAGGCTATTATATTGGTCAACCTGCTAACTTTAACGCACAGTTCGCCATAGATGAGCAATTTTTTTGGGACTTTTTAGAAAGCACACAAAAAGAAGAATTAGAAAAGCTACAAAAGCAAAGCGACTGGAAATTGAAAATTCTAAACCGTTATGAGCGTTTGGTTAAAAAGTATGGTATTCTGTATCTGCTTAAAAAAGGCTTACAAGTAGATGATGCGCATTTTACCTTGTTTTACCAATTACCATTGGCTAGTAGTAGTCAACAAGTTAAAGACAACTTTGCTAAAAACCGTTTTAGTGAGACCAGACAATTGCGCTATAGTAGAGACAACCCAAGAGAAGAAATAGACATGGTTTTGTTTATTAATGGTTTGCCAATTGTTACAATGGAATTAAAAAACCATTGGACAGGACAAAATGCCAGAGTGCATGGACAACACCAATATAAAACCCAACGCGATACCAAACAACCTTTATTACAATTTGCACGTTGTGTAGTTCATTTTGCTGTAGACACCGATGAAGCCTATATGACTACGAAATTAGATGGTATAAACACGTTTTTCTTACCATTTAATAAAGGAAATAATCACGGTAAAGGAAATCCTACATTGCCTGATGGTGCAACAGGACATAGAACCAATTATTTATGGAATGAAGTATTTACAAGAGAAAGTTTAGCAAATATCATTCAGCACTTTGTACGTTTAGATGGTAAAAAGAAAGACCCTATACAAACAAAAACATTGTTCTTTCCAAGATACCACCAAATGGACGTGGTACGAAAAATAATAGAAGATGCTAGTAAAAAAGGTGTAGGGCAAACCTATTTAATTCAGCATTCTGCAGGTTCAGGTAAATCGAATTCTATTACTTGGGCAGCGTATCAATTGATTGAAACCTATCCAGAAAACAGCAATGTACCAGGAATAAAAGATGTAGAAAGACCATTATTTGATTCTGTGATTGTAGTTACAGACAGACGTTTGTTAGACAAGCAAATTCGTGATAATATTGCCAGTTTTTCTGAAGTAAAAAACATTATTGCACCCGCATATTCATCCAAAGAACTAAGAGATAGTTTAGAGCAAGGCAAGAAAATAATTATTACAACGATTCAGAAATTTCCATTTATTATAGATGGCATTGCAGATTTAAGCGAAAAGCGTTTTGCGGTTATTATTGACGAAGCGCATTCTAGCCAAAGTGGTTCGGCTCATGATAACATGAACAGAGCCATGGGGCAACAATTTAATGAAGAAGAAGCTGCCGATGCGCAAGATAAAATTGTACAAGCCATGCAATCCCGTAAAATGCGAGGGAACGCAAGTTATTTAGCATTTACAGCAACACCAAAACCAATTACTTTAGAAAAGTTTGGGGTAAAACAAGAAGATGGTAGTTTTATACCTTTTCATTTATACTCTATGAAGCAAGCTATTGAGGAAGGTTTCATATTAGATGTCTTAGCAAATTACACTACGTTAAAAAGTTATTACGAAATAGAAAAATCTATTGAAGATAACCCCTTGTTTGATGCAGCAAAAGCACAGAAGAAATTGCGTGCGTATGTAGAACAACATCAACAGACTATTAATACCAAAGCAGAAATAATACTCGATCATTTTATTCCGAAAATAGTCAATCAGAAAAAACTAAAAGGAAAAGCAAAAGCTATGGTAGTAACACAAAGTATCGAATCTGCAATTCGTTACTACAAAGCTTTACAAAGTGTTTTAAAGGACAAAGGACATCCGTTTAAAATTGCAATTGCCTTTTCTGGAACAAAAACGGTAGATGGTATTGAATATTCCGAAGCAGAAATGAATGGTTTTGCAGAAAAAGACACACGCATTAAATTTGATGAAGACGAGTATAGAATCTTAGTAGTAGCTAATAAATACCTTACAGGATTTGATCAACCTAAGTTATGCGCCATGTATGTAGATAAAAAACTACAAGGTGTTTTAGCAGTACAAGCATTATCTCGTTTAAATAGAGCAGCCACAAAACTAGGAAAGAAAACAGAAGATGTTTTTGTATTGGACTTTTTTAATCCTTCTGCAGATATTAAAACTTCTTTTGATCCTTTTTATACCGCAACTTCATTAAGTGAAGCAACAGATGTAAACGTATTGCATGAATTAAAAGATGTATTGGATGATGTAGGCGTTTATGAATGGAGCGAAGTAGAAAACTTTAACGAGTTATTTTTTAATAAAGCAGACGCACAAGTATTGAGTCCGATTATTGAAAGAGCAGCAGAACGTTTTGTAAACGAACTCGAATTAGAAGATGAAGATAAAGCCGATTTTAAAATAAAAGCCAAACAGTTTGTAAAAATCTACGGACAAATGGCTTCTATTTTACCTTTCGAAATATTGAATTGGGAAAAATTGTACTGGTTTTTAAAGTTTTTAATTCCGAAATTACCAATAGTAGACCCAGCTATTGATGCCCTTGATGAATTGTTAAGTTCTATTGATTTATCTACCTATGGTTTAGAGCGAGTACGTTTAAATGAAACCATAGAATTAGACGCTTCTGAAACAGCAGTAGATCCGCAAAACCCAACACCTAGAGGTGCTTACGGTAGTGATGAAGAACAAGATCCTTTAGATTTAATTATACAGAGTTTTAATGAGCGTTGGTTTCAGGGTTGGGATGCAACACCCGATGACCAACGCGTAAAGTTTATTAGTTTAACAAAATCGATACAAGCACACCCAGATTTTGAGTCTAAATATTTAAATAATACAGATGAACAAAACAAAAGCATAGCGTTTGAAAAAATAATGAATGACGTTATGGCGCAGCAACGTAAACAAGAACTCGATTTATATAGATTGTACGCAAAAGATGATGCCTTTAAAATAGCACTTTTTGATACGATGAAGAGAATGGCTAGTGTTGGAAAGTGATTTCTAATGTTATAATAGCAGAATGATTACCCACCAATTACAAAAGAAGAGGTTTTTAAAGAGATTTTTGAGCAGGCTGAAAACTTTAAAAAAAACATAACAAATAACGGAATTAAGATGTCCTTAGAGCATGTTACTTATTATATAAAAAATCAACCAAATCCCCTCCATTTTCTAATTCAATACTTTCCAATAAATTACTACATTCAATTTTATATCCTTGTTTATTTAAAAGGAGTGATGTTTTTTGCCAATTGTGATACTCAGTTTTATCAGGGTAAGCAATAATTTTATATTCTTTAATTGGTTGTAACATATTTTCTTTAAAACCAGATTTACTACCAGTAGCTAGCCATAAAAAATTGGTTATCAGAATACTCATTATTATTGCAGTTTTTTCAGATTCTACAATACAAATTGTATCACTTTTAGAAATAGTGTTTATAAGGTGTTGCCCAAATAAACATTGTTGTAATACAAAGTTTTTTAATTTAAGTTGTTTGTGCATCCAACTAACATGATTAAAAGGTTTTTTTACTCTTTTTCCTGTTTTACAATCGTATTGCATTATTTTACCACCTCGTATTACGTTTTTTGTGTCCATTTGCCAAAATATGGTTGCGCCATGCCAGTAGTTTGTTGTACCAATGTGATACAAATTTATTGCTTGTGATACAGCTTTAGGTTCAAAATGTTTAAACAAATAGCTTATAAAGTTACTTTGTTGTTTTGTATTACAATATTCTTGCAATACTTTTCTATTGTGATACGAAGGTTGTATTACTTCAGTGATACAGTTATTAATATTTGTAATACAATTTGATGTAGGCTTTTTAAAATATCCACATTTACTTTCTCTATCGCATCTACCATCATTATTATTTAAGTATTGTTGTGTTTCATTGTCAATAAATTTCACAAATGTTTTCTTATTGCAATTTGGACATATAAATTTCTTACTAGATGTATCTAAACTGTATTTGTAATTATGCTTCATTTTTTTTGAATTCGTACCATTCGTACCTATTTATTGGTACGAATGGTACGATTATATTTTTTTGTTTTTCCGAATGTGATTTTCTAATAGGTAACGTAAGCCATCTTCTTTGGTGAAGTCTGGTAACTCATATTTCTTTTTCTTTTTCAGTTTTATTTCACTTTTCTTTATATCGCTTCTGAGCATATCGGATAGCTTGATAAACTCTTCTTTTGAAAGAGCCTTTGCTATTGTGTATATGTCTGAAGCAACCATCTATCTTAGATATTTAGTTTTTTTCTTCTTTTTCTGATAGCCCCTTCAGTTAAGCTTAACATTTCACCTATATGAACATTGGTTTTTCCTTCAGAAACTAAAAATTTTATCTGCTCGTCTCTTTCCTCTAAATTCAATGAACCAGAAGTTTGTAAATGTGCTTTTTCAGAATCAAAATCTTCAAAATGAAATTCTAGAAAATTAGTTTCTTTATCAAGACTGCAAACAATAACATTCTCTGAGTGATATAAATGTTCTGTATTACGTTGCTTAATTTGTTTGATATATCTAAACGATGCTTCTTGAGAACTACTACCAATAGCAAAACAACTATCACAAAAATTCATTAGCATTTTACTTCCTGCTAAATCATTTTTACTAATGGGTTTAGAGTCATCTCTTTTAGGGGTATGAGCTAATACAAGTATTGAAACATTATTTGTGTTAGATATTTTTTTAAGAGTTTTCATTAATACCAAAGCATCTTTTGCTTTTTCATTTTCGCTGCTTAAAAAAGTAAGATTATCCACAATCAAAACAGATACTTTTGTCTTGGTAATAATATCTGACAAGGTTGCGCAAAGATATTCTTCAATATTCTTGTACTCTTTAGGTAACTCTAATTCGGTATGAAATTCTGCACGAAGAAAATTTTTATTAAATTGATAATGGTTTTCATATTCTTCAGAACACCTATTTTCAAATTGTTTATCAGATAATTCAAAGTCTAAATAGAGAACTCTTTTAGGAGGGCTTTCAAGTTTGAACCCAGGTATTGCTTTTCCTTTACTAATACTGTCTGCTATTTGCACAGCTAAAATAGATTTACCTAAATTAGTATCTGCAAATAAAATACAAAGCTCACTTTCATACCATAGCTCACTAAAAAGCATGTTGGGTATGGGTCTGTTTTTAGCTTCCTCTACCCAGGTATTTGCTTCTTTGATAATTAAACAACCATATTCAAAACCCTTATTTTTAAGTTTTTTTTGATTGTTTTCTATATCCTTCGTTATTAAATTAACTTTATCTCTTATCATAAAGTTAATTTTAAAGATTGTCAGAATCTATTGGTGGAATAGGAAGAATGAATTCTCCAATAGTTTTTGATGGGTCATAGCTAATGCTATTTATACTATTTAAATAATCTGTTATGATTTCTCTAGTAATAACAGATATTTTCACACCTTTTTCATCTGCTAGAATTTGAAGGTGTTCTTTCTGGTCTTGATCAATTCTAAAATTAATTGTTGTAATCATTTTTACTTTTTGTTTTAAATATTTTTAAAATAAATACTTGTTAAAAAGTAAGGTGATTTTACATCAAAGGATAACTACCTAATTAACAAGAATTAACTAGGTGCAATTACGTGATACAATGAAGATTTTAAAAGGGCAAAAAAAGGGTCATTTTGGAGTATATAGGGTCTTTTAGGGTCAGAATTAAGTTTTTAGGGTCATGCCTAAAAAAAGAGGGCTATTTTATAAATTCTAACCATTCATTTTGAATAGTTCTCATTCTTATTTGGTGCTTATCATTACTAGAGTCATTAACTTTTAGTCTTTTAAGTTTCAAGTCGAAATAATCTAATAAGATTTCCCTAAAATCTTTTTCTTTCGGTATTTTTAAATTGACTTTCTCCAATTTGAAGAAAAAGTACAGACTAACAATATATGAGGGTTTTCTATTTTCTTCAATAGTTAGTTTTTCTTCAATGAATTGGAGTTGTTTTAAAGATTGAAATTGATCATTGTATTCTTTAAAAATTATTTTAGCTTTAGTTTTAGGGATAAAAATATCATCCTCTTCAAATTTGAATTTTTTATTTAATTCTATTAAAATTTTTAGATTATTTTCAAACTCAAAGATTTCTTTAATCATTGAATTGTTTTCAAATAGATCTCTGTTATAATAGTTGTCATCACCTGCTAAATAAGGAATAATTAGTTCTGATTTATTTTCAAGACTTAAAAATAAACAATCTTTATATCTTTTTAATGATTCAAACTTTGTTGCTGGTATTATATTTCTAACTTCATCCAATTTTAGTTTAAAGCCTGGGTTAATAGGAATTTGATTATAATAAACTTCAAAATAAGATAAGGCAATTTTTTTACATTTAGAGTCTTTTAAGCCAAAGGTGTCTTCGTGTAATTTTAAATTAAACATTATATGTTTTCCAAGTCCTGCTTTGTAATGAGTTAAAAGAAAGCTATAAAATTCATTTATTACTTCATTAGAATAAATTTGACTATCATAGACTTTAGTTCTACGACTTTTAGAGTAATGTTCCCCTAAAACATCTGTTTTTTCAAATTCACCTGTGTATAAAATATTTGTAAATTCTCCGCAAATTTTATTTTCTACTAGGTATTCAATTATAAGTTCTTGATTATTTGTTTTGTATAATTGGTCTGGTATAATTTTATAATATTTACTTTGCATTACTTTAATAATTTTGAATAATCTTCAGGTAATACAGCATCAATATCCCTAAGGTATAATTCTAGTGCATCCATTGTTGCATGACCTGTAATTAATTTTAATTTACTTTTCACTTCAAAAGGAGTTGCTGTTTTAGCCATTTCTTTATACAACTTCGTTATAAAGGTATGTCTAAAACTGTATAAACCATAATCTTTACCTAAACCAAAATGGTCTTTTACTTTTTTAAACTGTTTGGTAAAATAATCTCTTTTATTGTTTTCTTTTGATTCCCATTCGCCTCCAATTTCATTGGGAGTAAATAAAAAATCGTTTTTATTTAATTTAGATAGATCTGGTAATTGCTTAATTAATATATCAGGAATGATTTTAATTTTTACAGGCTTGTTTTTGGCTCTCACATAAATCTTTTTATCTATTAAATCGATGTCTCCAATTTTTAGTCGACAAACTTCAACAGGTCTAAGAAAATTATAAGATATAAATTGAACAAAAAGATATAATACTGCATCATGTTTTTCTAAATATTTAAAAATATCTTTCTGCTCAGTTGTAGTATAGGTTTTATTTCTTTCTGGTACAGATTTTAAAACATTAATTTTCTTAACAAAATTATTTTCAATGATTTCATTGTCTTCAAGAGTTTGAAACAATGAGCTGATGTCAATCCGTGTATTATTTCTATTTCTAGGACTTGTAGCTTGTAATACAGTGTTTAAATATTGTATTACAAGTTTCTTATTTATAATTGAAATGTCTTCTTTAAGGTCATGGCCTTCTTTATTGAGCCATTTTTTAAATCGTTCAATTCTATTTTTAAAATTTTGATAAGAAATTCCACTTAGAACTTTAGATTTGGTGTCTAATGCTAGGTCAAAAGAGGTATTAATAGGGTGGAGGATTGGTGTTTTCTGTACAGTCTTTTTTTCAAGATGCAATGGAGTTTCCTCTTGTGTTGGTGTATTCTTGATTTCGCTTTTTTCAGGAGAAAGAAGATTTTCGATAAATTCAGCTAAAGAACTATTGTCTTCATAAGGATTGAAGCCTTTTGATAAAACATATTCTAAACTTTCTTTTAATTGAGTTAATATGTGTATCCTACTTCTTTTATCTTTATAAAGATTGACTCCTGCTTTTATATTGGTCTGCCTTTTTAGTTTTCCTGTAATTGGATCTCTAAATGAATAATAGACATACCAATTTTTGGATAATGCTTCTTTTTTATCTTTTTTTGAGAGTTTAGACCAAGCTCCAATATCAACTCCTCCAGTGAATATTTTTGGCTCTGAATAATTCAATTTCATAGTGCAATCGTGTACTTTATCGTGTACTCTTTGTAAAAGTAAGAAAAATGTAGACATAAAAAAAACGAATTGTGAGACACAATTCGTTGATTTAATTAACTTTAAGCTTGTAGCGAGAACGGGATTTGAACCCGTGACCTCAGGGTTATGAATCCTGCGCTCTAACCAACTGAGCTACCTCGCCGTGGTTTTGAGGCTGCAAAGATAGTAGAGTTTTATTAACTGGCAATAATTATTTAAAATTTTTTTTAAAAAGAATTAATAACTATATTGTGAGCCTAAGAAAAATAATAATGGATAAAATAAAATTCGAACTAGAAATATCAATTCACGCATCTCCACACATGTTATATCAATACATCTCATCACCATCTAATTTACAAGAATGGTTTGCAGATAAAGTGAATTCTAGAGGGAAAGAGTATAGTTTTACCTGGGAAGGAGAAGAAGAAATTGCAGAATTGATCACTAAAAAAACAGATGATAGAATTCGTTTTAAATGGTTAGAGAGCGAAGGAGATGATAGCTACTTTGAAATTAAAATTCAAGTAGATGCATTAACTAAAGACGTCTCTCTAGTTATTACAGATTTTGCTGATGACGAAGATGATGTTGAAGAAGCAAAACAATTATGGGAAAATCAAATAGATGAATTAAGACATACCATTGGGGCTTAAAAATATTTTTTATTATTATAAAACTCAGCATTATTGTTGAGTTTTTTTATGCTTAAATATTTTAAATACATTAATTTTGCAGGGCTAAAAAAAATCTTATTTATGATCAATTTTAATGGACAATTATTAAAATCAGAAGATGTAAAATTGTCTTCAGAAAATAGAGCTTTTAAATATGGTGACGCCATTTTTGAAACCGTAAAAGTAATGCATAAAAAAGTTGTTTTTTGGGAAGATCATTATTTTAGATTAATGGCTTCTATGAGAATGTTACGCATGAAAATTCCATTAGAATTTACCTTAGAATTTTTAGAGCAAGAAATTTTAAAAACCGTTGCTACTCTTGATGATGCAAATACGTGCAGAGTTCGTTTAAACATTTTTAGAAAAGATGGTGGTCTTTATACACCTAAAACAAATAAAATCGATTACACCATAGAGGCTAGTGAGAGTTCTTATCAAACTAAAGAAAAGTATTCATTAGATGTATATAAAGATTTTTACAACTTTTCTGGACTTTTGTCTACCATAAAAACCAATAACAGAATGCTAAACACATTGGCGAGTATTTTTGCTGATGAAAATGATGTAGACAACTGTATTTTATTAAATGAAAAAAAGGGAGTAGTAGAAGTAACCAACGGAAACATTTTTATAGTTAAAGGAAATGTTATAAAAACACCTGCTTTAACAGAAGGATGTATTAAGGGGATTACTCGTAATAAGGTGATTGAAATTATATCTAAAAACAAAGATTTTACGTTAGAAGAGACTTCAATATCTCCTTTCGAAATTCAAAAAGCTGATGAAGTATTTATAACAAATGCAATTATTGGGGTACAACCAGTTACAAGTTATAAGAAAAAAACGTTTATAACAGAGCTTGGGTCTAAAATAGCAGGTAATTTAAAAGTATTGCAAATTACGGGTGTTTAATTTAAATTAAAATCGCTAGGCGCATTTGCCCAAAGTTTGTAATTGCCACCTTTTTTTAATAGTTTGTTTTTCCAAAGGCTTTCATCATCCATAGAGAAAATATTTTCAGAATCATTTTCTTCTACAAACCAAGAATTTTGATTCATTTCTTCTTCTAGTTGTTCTTTTTCCCAGCCAGAATAGCCTAAGAAAAAACGAATGTCAGAAGTGTTTAGAGCTGCATTGTTTAATAAATCTTTTAAACATTCAAAACTGCCACCCCAAAAAATGCCATTTGCAACTTCAATACTATCTGGGAGTAGCTGTGGAATTTTATGTACAAAATATAAATTATCTTGTTCTACAGGTCCGCCTTGATAAACAGGAAAATTACAATCTATTTCTGGTAATAAATCGTTAATCGTATAATTTAAGGGTCTGTTTAAAATAAAACCAACAGAGTTGTTACAAGTGTGTTCTGTGAGTAAAACAATGGTTCTATTAAATGAGCTATCATTTAAAATAGCGGGTTCTGCAATTAATAATTTACCTTTATTTAGTTTCAAATTATCGATTTTAAATAATTATGTTAAATATAACAAAATTATTCATAAAAAAAAACTCCCTTAAAAAAGAGAGTTTTTAAATATACTTTAAAACAATAGGTTTTAGTTTACAGCATCGCTTAAACCAGCTCCTGCTTTAAATTTTGCTACGTTTTTAGCTGCAATTTCGATTGTTTTTCCTGTTTGAGGATTTCTACCAGTTCTAGCAGCTCTGTTAGATACAGAGAATGTTCCAAATCCTACTAAAGCAACTTTATCTCCACCTTTTAAGGCAGCTGTTACGTTATCTGTAAAAGATTCTAATGCCGCTTTAGCTGCTACTTTAGAAATTCCTGCATCAGCAGCCATTGCATCGATTAAATCTGACTTGTTCATAATAAATAAATTTTTTAAATTAATTGAATATTTTTTCGCTTAAAAGCTTAACAAATATAGATGGATTAAGGGTTTACGCAAATTTGAGTGCTAAAAATGTACCTTTTTGTTAATAAATATGTCTAAATTGTTAATAAAGCTAGTTGTAAAACACAAAAATCTATAAAAACCTTATTGATAAAGGCTTTAGAAGACATTGGCTTCTGATAAAAATGTATAGCCATTTAATAAACTTTTTGCATCCATTTTTTTCTTTCCAGATAGTTTTATTTCATTAATTATAATGAAACCGCCATTAACAGCCACTTTCAATTCTTTTTTAGTGGCTATAATTTTACCGATCGCAAAGTTATGCGGTGTTTCTTCTTCTGATTTTTGAATTGCATAAATTTTGGTTGCTATTTCTTCTTCTCCATTTTTTATAATAGTCCAAGCTGCCGGAAAAGGGTTTAAGCCTCTAATTTTATTGTAAATATTATCTAAAGAGTCGGTCCAATCTATTCTACAATTTTCTGGATTTAATTTAGAAGCAGATTTTTCTTCTAAATCGGGTTGTTTTGTTGTCGTTACTTTTTCAGTAGCTATTAAGTCTATTGTTTTTGCAACTAAATTGGCGCCTAAAAACATAAGCTTGTCATGAAGTGTACCAACGGTTTCTGTATCTAAAACAGGTATTTCTTCTTGTAAGATAATTTCTCCGGTATCAATTTTATCATCAATAAAAAAGGTAGTAACGCCTGTTTTGGTTTCTCCGTTAATAATGGCCCAATGTATGGGTGCTGCTCCTCTATACTCAGGTAATAAAGAAGCGTGTAGATTAAAAGTACCATATTTTGGCATTTGCCAAACAACTTTAGGTAACATTCTAAAAGCCACTACAATTTGTAAATCTGCTTTTAACTCTTTTAAAGTGGTTAAAAAGTCTTCGTTTTTTAAATTGGTAGGTTGTAAAATTGGCAAATTTACCGAAGTTGCATATTTTTTTACGGCAGATTCATTTAACTTACGTCCTCTTCCTGCGGGTTTATCTGCTGCTGTAATAACACCAACAACATTATAGTTTTTTTCTACCAAATGCTTTAAAATGGTAACAGCAAAATCTGGAGTTCCCATAAAAACAATACGCGTGTCTTTCATAATTAGTTGTTTAATTGGTATTTGTTTTGATGATTTATTGTAATTACATCATCTGTTAGTAATTGTCGCAAATGTATTAAAATGTCTTTTTCATTCGCTATTAAAGCTCCACTAATTTCTAAGGAGGATAAAGCTTGTTGCTTTTGTAAAAGTTGAATTATTTCTGAAGATAAATTTTTAGAGGGCTTTCTGTTATTAGAAATACAAACATCACAAATACCACATTTTTCTGTTTTTATTTCATCAAAATAACCTAAAACCTGAATACTTCTACAAATGGTATTGTTATTTACAAAGGCAATTAAATCATCTGCTTTTTTCTTTTTTTGATGTATAAATTGCTTTATTTCTCTAGAAAATCGATTGATGGTATAATCGTCTTCTCTTGGAAGTAAAAAAGTAAGTTCAGCTTCATTTTTTACAGGTTTGTATTCAATAATAGCATCATTTTGTAAACGTTCTAAATTAGATAAAACAAGGCTCGTTGTAAGGCTCGTTTTTTTTGCGATAAAAAATTCGTCAATCTTAACTTCTTGCTCAAACAAACCCGCATAAGTTCTTAAAATTGAATTGGTAAATTTTTTGATAATAGGATTTTGATCTAAGTAGTTTAAAACAGTTTTACTAGGTACAATAAATAATAACGTAGATTTCTTATTGTACTCATTGCTAATTTCTATAACTCCGTTATTTGCTAATGTTTTAAGAGCGGTATCTACCTTTAAAACCGAAAATTTATATTTTTTACAGAATGCTAAAAGATTAAAAGAAAAAGTTTCTTCGCTTATTTCTCCTAAAGCAATTCTAAAATATTGATATAATTTTCTGTGAATTTCTTTAATTTCAGTAATGCTTAATAATGTTTTTTCTAATCGATCTTTAAATAATAAGATATCACTTTTATTAAATAACAAAACGGCAAACGATTTTGTACTATTTCTACCAGCTCTACCTGTTTCTTGCACGTAATTCTCTATGCTAGAAGGTAAATCTAAATGGATAACCAAACCAACGTTTGCTTTATCAATTCCCATTCCGAAGGCATTTGTAGCCACCATAATAGGTGTTTTTTCTGTCATCCAATTGTTAAAAGAAATATTTTTTTCTATGGATGATAATCCGCCGTGATAAAAAGAACTTTTAAAATTATTAGCATTTAGAAAAGCCGCAATTTGTTCTGTCTTTTTTCTTGAATTGACATAAACAATTGCGGGTGTTTTTGTTTTGGTAAATATTTGAAGTAAACGCTGTAATTTATCTTCAACCGTAAATATTTGATACGCTAAATTTTTTCTAAAAAAGGATTTTTTAAAAACAATATGTTCTTTTAAAGTTAGGTTTGTAGCAATATCATTAAGTACTTTTTTATTGGCTGTTGCGGTTAAAGCAATAAAAGGCACCTCTGGTTTTAGTTCTCTTAAAATTTTAATATTTCTGTAAGAGGGTCTAAAGTCGTGGCCCCATTCAGAAATACAATGTGCTTCATCAATAGCAATTAAATTAATATTTAATTCTTTTATTTTTTGTTGAATAAAAAATGATTGTAATCTTTCGGGAGAAATATATAAGAATTTAATGCCTCCAAATTTTATGTTATCAAATAACATAATAATTTCATCTTGTGTAGCACCAGATTTAATGCTTGTTGCTTTAATTCCTTTTTCGGTTAAGTTTTCTACTTGATCTTGCATTAAGGCTATTAATGGAGAAATTACCAAACAAACACCTTCTTTTGCCATTGCAGGTACTTGAAAACAGATAGATTTACCGCCACCTGTTGGTAACAATGCAATGACATCTTTTTGAGCTAGAGTAGCAGTAATTATTTCTTCTTGCTGTGATCTAAATGTAGAATACCCCCAATATTCTTTTAATATTTCTTTAGGCGGAATCATAAATCGCAAGCAAGCGAATTAATTACAAAATCGGTTCTTTCTTTTAAAGTACCAAAGGGAATGTTGATAATGGTGTAGCCTAAATCTGTATAAGATTTCATTAAAAAACGATCAATTTCCATGGTTTCTTCAAAAGACTCATAACGTTCATTATCTGTTGTATGAATGTCTTCCCAAGGGGAAAAATGAAAAATTTTGGTATATTTATAAAGATTACTTTTTTCGAAAAAAGTAGCTGGATATGCTGTTTTAAAGTAATCCATATAGGCATGAACATCAGGGATTCCTCTATCAAAAAAAACAAGTTCTTCATTATTTTTACTAGCTGTTAAGTATTGTTTTTCTCTACCTTCTAAAAGCATTTTACTAAACAATAGCGGTTCTGTTAAAAACAATTGATCGATTCCTTTTTTTTGAGCTTCTAAAGTAACTTCTCTAGATATTTCTGGCATACAAAAATACCCTCTCTTTATTAACTCATTTATTACTGAAGTTTTCCCTGTTCCTGGTCCACCGATTAAGACTATTTTTTGCTGCATTTCACAAAAATAAATGATTCCCTTTATAAAACTAATTTTTAATGTAATTTTGTGTCTTGTTATTTGTAATTAATTTATATTTAAGAAAGCGTTTTTATGAGTGATAAAAAAGAGTTTTATGCAAAGTTAAAGGTTCAATTAGATGATACTACTACCTTTCCGGCAGATTATATGTATAAGTTTATTGTACCTACAGATGGTAATCAGGTGCAAGAAGTAGAAGATTTATTTAATAATACTGGCGCTGTTATAAATACAAAAAAATCTAAGACAGGAAAATATGTGAGTGTTTCTATCGTATTAAATATAGAAAGTTCAGATAAAGTAATTTCTTATTATTTAAAAGCAGAAAGCATTAAAGGGATTATATCATTATAATTAAGTACGTTATGAAAAAAATAGTTTTATTATTTGTATTAAGTTTATCAATAGCTGCCTTTGCTCAGAAAAAAGATAAAACATTACTCACAATAGATGGAGAAAAAACAACCGTTTCTGAATTTAAAAGGGTCTATGAAAAAAATTTAGATGCTATAGATAATGAAGAAGCAAAAAGCATCAACAAAAATTTAGATTTGTATATAAATTACAAACTAAAAGTTAAAGAGGCGTATGCTATTAAATTAGACACGTTGCCTTCTTATAAAAGGGAAATGGAGACTTATAAAAATCAACTTTCTGCGCCTTATTTACAAGACACTACCTTTATAGATCAATTGGTTAAAGATGCTTACTTTAGAACCAAATATCAAGTTAAAGCAAAACATATTTTAATGCGATTACCAAGAGAAGCCTCACCAAGTGATACTTTAGTAGTCTATAATAAGATTTTAAAATTAAGAGAAAGAATTTTAAATGGCGAAAAATTTGAAACATTGGCAGCTCAGTATTCAGAAGATAGATCTGCCAAAGATGATCCAGAAACAGGTAGAAAAGGGAATGGTGGTAATTTAGGCTATTTCTCTGGTTTTAGTATGGTGTATCCTTTTGAAGTTGCTGCATATACAACAAAAGTTGGTGAAATTTCGATGCCTTTTAAAACCCAATTTGGGTATCATATTGTACAAGTTGATGATGTAAAGGAGTCTAAAGGAGAAATAGAAGCGGCACATATTTTACTAAGAGATACCACCTTGGTAGGTAAAGCAAAGATAGATAGTATCTATACAAAATTAAAAAATAATGAAAAATTTGAAGATTTAGCCAAACAGTATTCGGAAGATCCAGGATCTAAAAACAATGGCGGTAGCTTGGGTAAATTTGCTTCTGGTAGAATGGTAAAACCGTTTGATGATGCTGCATTTGGGTTAGAAAATGTAAATGATTATTCTAAGCCTTTTAAAACTCGTTTTGGTTGGCATATTGTTAAACTAACAAAAAAACATCCTATTAAATCTTTTGATGAAATGAAAAAAGATTTAAAATCTAAAGTAAAAACTAGCTCTAGAATGGAGTTGTCTGAAAAAGCTGTTGTAAATAAATTAAAAAAAGAATATACAATTACAGAATTTGAAGATGCTAAAAAAATTCTAGATAAAAAGAACTTAAGAGGTTTACCTAAAGATTCTTTACAAGGTACACTTCTTGCAATAAACGATAAAAATATTACTCAAGAAGATTTTATAAAATATATTAGAAACAGAAGACAGTTTCCTGTTTATAAGTTATTTGAAATGTTTAAAGAGAAACAAATATTAGAATATTATAAAGAAGATTTGGTAAATAGAGAGCCAGAATATGCCTATACTTTAAAAGAATATGAAGATGGTTTGTTGCTTTTTGAATTAATGCAAGAAAAAATTTGGAATCAATCTTCTAAAGATACTTTAGGTTTGCAAGAATATTTTAAAATAAATACAGCTAACTATAAAACAACAGATTTAAAAAGTATAAAAGGTCAGGTTATTAACGATTATCAAAACTTTTTAGAAAAAAACTGGATTGCAGATTTAAGAAAGAAGAGTAAAATTAAAGTAGATAAAAAACAGTTAAAAAAATTAATTAAATTCTACGAAAATAAATAATGAAGTATATAGCTATCTTGTTTTCTGTTATTCTTTTTATTTCTTGCGATTTTTTTAAAATGCAAGAGAAAGAGAATAGTACTTCAGAGATTGTAGCTATTGTAAATACAGAAAAACTTTTTAGAAAAGATTTAGTAAATATTTTACCCAAAAATATTAATAAATTAGATAGCGTAATTTTAGTAAAAAGCTACATTCAAGATTGGGCAATTAAAAAACTTTTACTAGAAAAAGCTAAGAATAATAGTTCTTTAGAAACCGTAACGCAAATAGATAATTTAGTAAAAGATTATAAAGAAAGTCTTTTAATAAATAACTATAAAGAAGAATTGGTAAAACAACAATTAGATACTGTTATTTCTGATGAAGAATTAACCAACTATTATTTGTTAAATAAAGAGAATTTTAAATTAAATGAAGAATTAGTTAAAATAAAATATCTGTATGTAGATAAAAACATAAAAGATAAAAAAGAAATTATAAAACTCTTTAAATCGGATAGTATTAATGATTTAGAGAAGTTAGAAAAACAAGAATTAAGTTTTAAATTTCATCAATTTAACGATTCCATTTGGACTCAATTAGATAACATTTTGTTAAAACTTCCTTTTTCAAAGGAAAAACTGTTAAAAAAAACAAAATTCATCGAAAAACAAGATTCAATAGGTTTATATTTGGTGGCTATAAAAGACGTTTTAGAGCGTAATTCTATTGCGCCATTAAGTTATATTACACCAACAATAGAACAAATGATTTTACATAAACGTAAAATTGAATTATTAAGAGAGATAGAAAAAATAATAGTAAAAGATGCAACACAGAAAAACAATTTCAAAATATATTAAAGTATTAACTTTTGCCTTTTTCTTAGGTTTTTTAGGGTTGCAAACTTCTGCACAAAAAGTAAAAATAGATGGAGTAGCAGTTGTTATTGGTAAAAACATTGTGCTAGAATCTGATATAGCTAAATTTAAGCAAGAAGTAGAGTTAAGAAGTGAAGGGAAAGTAACCATCACAGATTGTGAAATGCTAGAAGAATTAATGCAGCAAAAATTATTAGCGCATCATGCAATTGTAGATAGTGTTACCGTTTCTGATGCAGAAGTTTCTACGAGAGTAGATAGAAGTATACAGTACTTTACACAACAGTATGGTAACGTAGAAAAAGTAATTAAGGCGTATGGTTTTAATGATTTAGATGATTTAAAAAAGGAATTAACTACCGTTCAAACAGAAAATATTTTAATAGAAAAAGAGCAGCAAAAAATTACTGAAAAAATAGATGTTACTCCAGAAGAGGTGCGTTTGTATTTTAATGGATTAAAAGAAAAAGGAGAGTTGCCTCAGTTTCCTGCGGAAATAGAATTGGCGCAAATAGTTATCAAAGCAATACCTACTAAAGAAGAAACAGATAGAGTTATTGCTAAATTAAATGCATTAAAAAAAGAAATTGAAGAAGGGTCTAATTTTAGAATGAAAGCAATTATTAACTCAGATGATCCTGGAGTTACAAGTAATGGTGGTGAGTATACTGTAACTAAAGAGTCTAGTTTTATTAAAGAATTTAAAGAAATGGCTTTTACTTTAGATGTTGGTCAGGTTTCTAAACCTTTTAAGTCTGAATTTGGGTATCATATTATGCAATTACATGCCATAAAAGGAAATACAAGAGTTGCTTCTCACATATTAATGCAGCCAAAAGTACCAGATGAGAAGATGAATGAGATTAAGGAAAAGGCAGAAAATATTATTAAAGAAATTAGAGCAGGTGACTTAACTTTTGCAGAAGCGGTTAAGAAATACTCTAATGACGATGAAACGAAGAATAATGGAGGTCTTATTATTAATCCATCTACAGGAGAATCTAAATTTGATTTAACAAGAATGGATCCTGCATTTTATGCTAGAGTAAGTGATCTTAAAAAAGGAGAAATGACAGAACCATTTTATGATGAAGAAAGATCTGGAGATAAAATGTTTAAGTTTATTTTAATGAAAGATAGAACAGATACGCATGTTGCCGATCTTGTAGAAGATTACGTTAAAGTACAACAATTAGCACTTCAAAAAAAGAAAGAAGAAACCATTACTAAATGGTCTAAAGAAAAAATAAAGGATACGTACATTAACATAGGGCCTACTCATAGCAATTGTACTTTTGAAAAAAACTGGAAAAAAGAAGTAAATAAATAATGTCTGACGTTAAAGCAGTAACTGATTTAGTAGCTAAATTTAAAAACATAAAAGCAGAAATTGCAAAAGTAATTATTGGTCAGCATGAAGCTGTAGATTTTACTTTGTTATCTGTTTTTTGTGGCGGACACTCATTATTAGTTGGTGTGCCAGGTTTGGCAAAAACGTTGTTGGTTAATACAGTTTCTGATGCATTAGGTTTAAACTTTAAAAGAATACAATTTACACCCGATTTAATGCCTTCTGATATTTTAGGAAGTGAAATTTTAGATGAAAACAGACACTTTAAATTTATTAAAGGGCCTATTTTTTCTAATATTATTCTTGCTGATGAAATTAATAGAACGCCTCCTAAAACGCAAGCAGCATTATTAGAAGCTATGCAAGAGCGTTCTGTAACGGTTTCTGGGAATCATTACAAGTTAGATTTGCCTTTTTTTGTATTGGCAACACAGAACCCAATTGAGCAAGAAGGAACTTATCCTTTGCCAGAAGCACAATTAGATCGTTTTATGTTTTCAATTTATTTAGAATATCCTTCTTTTAAAGAAGAGGTAGAGGTTGTAAAAAGTACAACAGGAAATAAAAAAGAAACGATAAACCCTTTATTTTCTGCGCAAGAAATTGTTGAAATTCAAAAACTAATACGTAAAATACCTGTTGCGGATAATGTTATAGAATATGCGGTTCGTTTAGTAGGTAAAACAAGACCTAAATCTAAAGAAGCTACAGAGTTAGTAAAATCTTATTTAGATTGGGGAGCAGGTCCAAGAGCTTCTCAAAATTTAATTTTGGCAGCAAAAGCACATGCAGCAATTAATGGTAAATTTTCTCCCGATATAGAAAATGTAAAAGCCGTTGCGGTTCCTATTTTGTCACATAGAATTGTAAAGAATTACAAAGCAGAAGCAGAAGGAGTTACCGTTTCTGATATTATAAAATCACTACTGTAACTGTTTTTTATTTCTTTGGATAAAAAAAAACGCTCTAAAAGTCAAAATATTGTCTCTTTAAAGCGTCTTCTTTTTTTATACTAAAATGCTATTGTTTATTCGTTTTCAAAAAAGCTAAATACATTTCCACCATAACGTTTGTCGTAACTATGGTTTTTGTGTTTAGATAAATCGGTATGTTTAGAATGCTCTACAATTAACACACCTTCTTCTTTAAGTAGGTTTCTTGTAAAAACCAAATCTACTATTTTTAAAAATTGTTCCTCATCAAAATCATAAGGAGGATCTGCAAAAATAACATCTGCTTGTAGCGAGGTTTTTTCTAAAAATTTATAAACATCACTTTTAAAGGTGTTTATAGGTAAATCTAATGTTTTTGATGTTTCGTTGATGTATTTTATACAACCAAAATGTGCATCAATTGCATAAATATCTTTTGTACCTCTAGAAGCAAATTCATAGCTAATGTTTCCTGTACCAGAAAAAAGATCGATAACCGAAATACCATCAAAGTAGTACGTGTTGTTTAAGATGTTAAACAACGATTCTTTTGCCATATCTGTTGTAGGACGAACAGGTAAGTTTTTAGGCGCTGATAAACGTCTGCTTTTGTGTTTTCCAGAAATTATTCTCATGAACTTAAAAGGATGTAATTAGAATGTTTAGATACATCTAATTGATTAAAAATTTTATTATTGCTTTCTAGAAAAGATACATTTCTAATATATTGATAGGTTATTTTATAAATTTCAGATGTTTTTTCAATATTACCAATAAAAGAAAGTGGTGTTTTTTCTACATCTAATTTTAATTGTTCAAAAGTAAATAAGATGTAATAGATAAAATCTTCTTTTGTATCAAAATAAAAAGAATTCGAAAACTCTAATTGTTTGTTTTGAAGTACAACGATATCAAAATTATTTTTAGAGACATTTATAAATACTTTTTTTTCATCACTATTATTTTTTAAAATTAATTTTTCAATTAAAATAGTTAAATGATGCTTGTATTCGAACTCTCCAAAATTTTGAAATAAATAATTATTAATATTTACATAAGGCACATATACATTTTTAGCATTGCAGTTTTCGATATCATCAAAAGCAATAAAATCTGTAGCTAATGTTTTAATATTAAAATTAAGGTATTCAGAGAGTTTATCTTCAGAAAAATAAGGTGTAGGTACAAGTGTAAATAAATTGTTTTGATGTACCACTAAAACAGAAGAAAAGTCTTTTTGTAGGTGTGTATCTGTTTTAAAGATCTCTTCTATTTTTTTTAAAAGATTTTCTGGAGTTACTTGTTTTTCATTAAATACGTATTCAGAAAAATAGATGGTTTCTTTTGTTGTAGTATTTGTGATACAAAAAGAAAATCCATCCAAATTAAATTGGATGGATAACTTTGTATCTTTTGAGTGTTCTAATGTAATTGTACTATTCGTTTTTATCACCGTCTTTGTCATAAAAAGGAGGCCAGTTACCACCTGTAGAAACTTCGTCTAAAGAACCAACAGAAACAAATTCACCTTTAATTTGATCTGTAGCTAATTGTTCTAATTCTTGTTTTAGAAGAGATTCATCCATTCCTTTTAAAATATCTGTTTTATGAGATTTTACATAAAAAGTTGGTACAACCATACCAGGTACTTTTTCTACAGTTCCTACCTCAACTTCAAACTCTTTACCTTCTACACCAGGAATTTTAAACATTTCTTTGTAGTTTTTACCTTTAAAATACTTAGAAACAGGTTCGTAGCCAATAGTATCTGTTTGTCTTTTTTCAACATCAATAATAATACCACCACCTCTGTTTTCTTTTTCTACAATAGTTTTAGTTTCTGTTAAAGCTAATTTTGCAGTATCAATAAATTGAATTAAAGCTGCTTTGTCTTTTGTATACTTTCCGGTAACTTCAAAATGCTTTACTTCTGCATCTCTAATTATTTTTAAGTTTTGAATAACTTTACTGTATTTGATAACTTTATTTTTGTTAAAAATAATCGGTTCCATAATACCGTAATATATTTTATAAACCAAGAATACTGTTAAACCTAAAAGTAAAATAGATGCAATCCATCTTAATTTTAACGGTAAAAATTTAACTATAACAATAGCTAGTAATACTGCAACTATAACAGCTGCCAAAATCATTCCAAGTAATCCCATTTTACGTATATTTATTTTAATAGTCTTAAGGCAAATTTACACTTTTTTTTTTATGATAAAAACTTTTATTTACAAATCAATGTATCTTTGTGGTATTAATTTTTATATGATAAATAAAACAACCGATTTTTACGGAGAATTACTGAAAAAATTTCATTTTACACCTACTTCTAAGCAAGATAAATTATTACGCCTTTTAAGTGATTTTAGTTTTAGCGAGGATACTGATGCCCTCTTTTTATTAAAAGGGTATGCAGGTACAGGAAAAACAACTACCATTAGTGCATTTGTAAATAGTTTAAAAACTATAAATAAAAAAGCAGTTTTATTAGCGCCAACAGGTAGAGCGGCTAAAGTGATTGCTGTGTATTCTAAAAGACCTGCATTTACAATTCATAAAAAAATATATTTCCCTAAAAAACAGGCAAATGGTGGTGTTGGATTTGTTTTACAGCCCAATAAGCATAGAAATACAATTTTTATTGTAGATGAGGCTTCCATGATTCCTGATAGTAGACAAAATCAACAATTATTTGATTCTGGTTCTTTATTAGACGATTTAATTAGATATGTATATTCTGGTCATCAATGTAAATTGATTTTTATTGGAGATACGGCACAGCTTCCGCCTGTAAAATTAAATATTAGTCCTGCTTTAGAGCAAGATACATTAATGTATGATTTTCATAAAAATGTTACAGAAATAGAATTGGATGAAGTGATGCGTCAGCATGAAGATTCTGGAATTCTTGCAAACGCTACTTTATTACGATTGATGATACAAAACGATACCACTAACTTTAAGTTTGATATTGATTTTCCGGATATTGTAAGATTAGATGATGGCTATGATATAGAAGATGCTTTGGTAACGGCTTATGATAGTGGAGGTATAGAAGATACTGCTTTTATTGTGCGATCTAATAAAAGAGCAAATCAATACAACCAACAAATTAGAATGAATATTCGTGGGCAAGAAAATGAAATTTCTGCGGGTGATTTTATAATGGTGGTTAAAAATAATTATTTCTGGTTAAAAGAAAATTCAACCGCAGGTTTTATTGCCAATGGAGATATTTGTGAAGTATTAAAAATATTTTCTATTAAAGAATTATACGGCTTTAAATTTGCGGAAGTAGAAGTAAGGATGATTGATTATCCAGACATGCAACCTTTCGAAACCGTTTTATTATTAGATACTTTAACTAGTGAATCTCCATCGTTAACTTACGACGAATCCAATAAACTGTATCAAGCGGTAAAAGAAGATTATGCCCACTTAAAATCAAAGTCTAAACAGTTTATGGAAATTAAAAAGAATGTTTTCTTTAATGCTTTGCAAGTAAAGTTTTCGTATGCTATGACCTGTCATAAATCTCAAGGAGGACAATGGAAAACGGTTTTTATAGAGCAGCCTTATTTACCCGAAGGAGTATCTAAAGAATATTTTAGATGGTTGTATACAGCATTAACAAGAGCGCAAGAAAAATTATATTTAATTGGTTTTAAAGACGAATTTTTTAATGATTAACGTAATAAATAATTAATGATAACGCTGCCGTATCTATGACCATACGTAAATCTTAAATCTTTAGATTTACTTGTGTTGTAGTTAAAACTGTAACCAAAATTAAATCGATTAGCAGTAAATTTTAAACCAACTTCAATATCAAAAACAAAAGGCATAATGTTTTTTGTAATTGGACTTGTTTTGTTTAAAAAACTGCCTTGTAAGGTTGCATCATAAAAAGCATAACGTAACATTGGTTTAACAAAGAAAAAACTTTCTATTTCTCTGTAATTACTTGTTTTGTCATCATTTAAATTGGTATTAAATGCTATTGAGTTTGTTAAATTTTGCAGTGGTTTTAAACCAATTCTACTGTAAAAACCAGAGGCAATATTTGTATAAACAGTACCAGCATTTAACGTATTAACCCAAGTAATATCTAAGTTATTATCATTGGTTGTTGCAAGGGTTTTTAAGTATTCTGCATTAAAGTTTAGTGCAAAAGCATTTTTTATTTGATATTGCCAACCTACGGCTTTTTTAAAACCATAAATATCATGTATAAATTCTTGTAATTCCTCGGCATAAGAGTCAGCGCCAATAACACCAATTTGAGCAGAAGTATTAAAAATTTGATTGCTTTTATAGACTCTTTGTATTTTAAAGCCTCCATATAAGTAGCCTGCAAAAGGTCTGTCGTGTTCATTCATGTTTTCAACCGTAGCTTTGTACGGTGTGTACATTTCATGACCAATTTTCCATTCAAAAATTCGCTTTTCTAAAAATTCATTTTTTTTGCTCGAAAGATATCTGTATTCTAAAAAAACTCCACTAGTATAATACCTGTCTCTAGTTGCAGAAACATACAAATCATTGTCTGTTCTAAAACTAATTTCTTTAGAAAATTTTTCTTGTGCAATAATTAGTGAAGACGCAAATAGAGCTAGAATAAACAGGAAATTTTTCATAGAAAGCAAATATAAAATAACTTATTTAAAATGATGTTTTTTTTATGGATTTCTAAAAAAAAGTAGTTATTTTTAGACCAAGTAAAAAGAATGAATGGAGACAAAAAAAGGATTAACTGCAGCAGACTTTCAAGGTGCTAAAAATACAGAAGAACTTCTGGCGCTTATAGCGGATAAAAACGAGACTTATAACAAAGTAAAAAAAACACTTCAGTATAATGAAGAGTTAAGATTGCTTCAAATAGAGTTGGTTAAATTACAACGTTGGATATCTAATAACAACAAGCGGGTTGCTATTATTTTTGAAGGTAGAGATGCAGCTGGTAAAGGTGGTAATATTCGTAGATTTATGGAGCATTTAAACCCACGTTCTAGTAGGTTGGTGGCTTTAAATAAACCTACCGAAGTAGAAAAAGGGCAGTGGTATTTTCAACGTTATATAAAAGAATTACCAAACCCAGGAGAAATTGTTTTTTTTGATAGAAGCTGGTATAATAGAGCTGTTGTAGAACCTGTTATGGGGTTTTGTACAGACCAACAATATAAAGAGTTTTTGGTGCAAGTGCCAGAGTTTGAGCACATGATGTACGAAGATGGTGTGGTAATCATTAAATTTTGGCTTTCTATATCTAAAGATGAGCAATTAAAACGTTTTGAAGGCAGAAAAGAAAATCCATTAAAAAGATGGAAATTTAGTCCTGTAGATAAGCAAGGTCAAATTCTTTGGGATAGATACACTCACTACAAAAGAGAAATGTTTTCTAAAACTCATACCTCATACAGCCCTTGGATGATGATTAAAACGAATGATAAAAAAGTAGCAAGATTAGAAGCTATTAGACATGTTTTATCTATGTTTGATTATGATGAAAAAGAAGACTCAAAAACAGTTTTAAACCCAGATCCTAATGTTGTAATGCGTTATTATAGATCTAATACTAATATAGATTAAATTTAATATGGAAATATCACCTAAAAATTTAAAGAAGTTAAATTCTAAAAAAGGCTTATTAGCGTTGTTGTCTAAAGAACCGTTAAATATTGGTAGAGCAATTAGATATGTAGATTATCAACGTAAACTAGAAAAGTTACAAGTAGAGTTAATTCGTTTACAAACTTGGGCAATTAATCAAGAAGAAAGAATAATTGTTGTTTTTGAAGGTAGAGATGCTGCAGGTAAAGGTGGGGCAATTAGAAGGTTAACAGAACGTATTAATCCTCGTCATATGCGTATTGTTGCATTACCAAAACCAACAGAAGACGAGCAAACACAATGGTACTTTCAAAGATATATAGAGCAATTACCAAAAGCTGGTGAAATTGTTTTTTTTGATAGAAGTTGGTACAATAGAGCGGTTATTGAACCCGTAAACGGATTTTGTACTCAAGAAGAGTATCAGATTTTTATGAATCAGGTAAATGATTTTGAAAGAATGATTTTAGAATCTGGAATTCATGTAGTTAAAATTTATATGTCTATTTCTAAAAAAGAACAAGCAAAACGTTTTGAAGACATTAAAAGCAATCCATTAAAACAATGGAAAATGACAAAACTAGATGAAAAAGCCCAAGATTTTTGGGATGAATATACCGAGTATAAAAATGCAATGTTCGAAAAAACAAATACTGCAATTTCTCCTTGGAAAATAATTAGAGCAAATAGAAAAACAGAAGCACGCGTAAATGTTATCAATCACATTTTAGATCGTATTCCGTATGATAAAAATTTAAAAGTTTAAAGGAGTGCTTTTTTTACTTCTGCAAAAATAAAATAGATTTCACCTGCAATTTGTTGGTTTGTATTTAGATAAGTTTCTTTCTGTAATGGAGTTCCATCAGAAGGTTTAGGGTCTACAAAGGGTAAGTGAAATCTATAAATAGCTTCTGCTATAAAAGGACATTTTGTATCGGCGTTATTACAAGTAGTTATTGCTATAAAAGGTTTTTTATTATCTACATGATCATATCTTTTAGAAAAACCTAAAATTGTTTTAGATGATTCATCAAAAGAAATAAGATACTTTGGGTTTTGATGCGAAAAATCTTCTAAATTAAAAGAAAAACTAGCTTTTTGTAATGTTTTTATGGTGTTTCTATAAAAAGAAGTTACTTCTGTTCCGCCAGAAAAACTATAAATGTTTAGGTCAAAATAATGGGCTGCAAAAAATGCCCAAACTTGTGCTATTTGACTTCTTCTAGAATTGTGTGTGCAAATAAAGTTTAAATTAACAAGACCTTCGCTTTTATATTCTTTAGAAATTGTTTCAGAAATTTCTAACAATAAATTCTTTCTGCCTTCACTTAATGTAATTTTATTGTGAGCATTTGTAAAGAATTTTCTTGTAGAAATAGCTGAAGTCTTAATCATCTTGTTATTTTTGTCTCAAATATACTATCTTAAAAACTGAAAACAAATTAATACAAGGTTAAGAATGTGTTTAGAAATTGGAAATAAAGTGGCGGTTTTAGATGATGTTTTAAAAGGAAAAGTCATCCATATTATGGGTGATGAAATTTCGATTGAAACTAGCGATGGCATGGTTTTTAAGTTCAATTCGTCTGAATTAGTAAGAATTGGAATAGAGCAACATGAACTCTCTAAATTTAGTGATATCAACAATGCACTACTAAAGGATAAAATTGCTCAAAATAAGCCAAAGAAAAGCTTGTTTAAAAAAGAAAAAAAGGAAATAATTTTAGAGGTTGATTTACATATTAGTAAATTAACAAAATCTACAAGAAACATGGATAATTACGACATGTTAAACCTTCAGTTAGATACTGCAAAAAATAAAATTGAGTTTGCTATTTCTAAACGAATTCCTAAAATAGTTTTTATTCATGGAGTTGGTGAAGGAGTTTTAAGGTCAGAGCTTCAACGATTATTAAATAAATATCCGGTTCAATTTTATGATGCTTCCTATAAAAAATACGGTTTAGGAGCAACAGAAGTTTATGTTTTTCAGAACGCTAATTAATTGTAATTTTACAGTATGAAAACGGTTTATTTAGACAACGCAGCTACCACACAAATTGATGAAGAAGTTATAGAGGTAATTTACTCTTCTATGAAGCAAAATTATGGTAATCCATCTTCAATACATCAATTTGGAAGAAAAGCTAAATCGGCAGTAGAAACTGCTAGAAAAAATATTGCAAAACATTTTAATGTAACTGCTAGCGAAATTATTTTTACAGCAGGTGGTACAGAAGCTGATAATTTAATTTTACAGAATGCTGTTTTTAATTTAGGAGTGCAAAGAATTGTTACTTCTAAAATAGAGCATCATGCAGTTTTACATACTTGTACTTATTTAAAAAAAGCACATAACATTATTGTAGATTATGTTAATGTTGATGAATTTGGAACTGTTGATACAGGGCATTTAGAACAGCTTTTATCAACATCAAAAGAAAAAACATTGGTAAGTTTAATGTTGATCAATAATGAAATTGGTAACATTTTAGAAATAGATGTAATTGCTGATATTTGTAAAAATAATAAGGCTTTATTTCATTCGGATACCGTTCAGTTGATAGGGCATTATCCGCTTGATTTACAAAAAATACCAGTTGATTTTATAGCAGCAAGCGCACATAAATTTCATGGACCAAAAGGAGTTGGTTTTGCCTTTTTTAGAAAAGGATTTGGAATCTTACCAATGTTACATGGTGGAGAACAAGAAATGGGCGCAAGGTCTAGTACAGAAAATGTACATGCTATTTTAGGGATGGAAAAAGCATTAGAAATTGCTGTTTCTAATTTAGAGGAAGATAAAGTTTACATAGAAAATTTAAAAAAGTATTTTATTTTTGAACTACAAAGTATATCCGAAAAGATTCAGTTTAACGGACTTTCATCCGATATAGAAAAAAGTAGTTATGCAATTTTAAATGTGCGTTTTCCTTTTACAAATGATATGTTGTTATTTAGTTTAGATATGGCAGGAATTGCTGTTTCTGGAGGAAGTGCTTGCCAAAGCGGAAGCAATAAAGGCTCTCACGTATTAAGAGAGATTTTAAGTGACGCAGATGCGGATAAAACGTCTATTCGTTTTTCTTTTTCAAAATATACAACAAAAGAACAAATTGATTTTGTTGTAAAATATTTAGAAACTGCTATATAAGTAGAGCGTTTTAATAAAGGTTAACTAATGAATAGGGTTGCTTAAAATATTTTAACCAACCCTATTTTTAATTATTTTAACTTTAAAAATGAGATGTTATACTTTAGTCCTAAATTGATAAAAGGACTGCTTAACTCTCCGCCTTTTGCTTTTACATAACCAGCGGCAGCTCTAAAGTTTAACGTATTAGAAAGTTTATAATCTAAACCTAAACTTGGTTTTATAATAAAACCTTGGCCTGTGCTAATATTTCCTCCACCTGCTGCACCACCTAAAATTTGTGTAAAAATAGAGGTAGAATTATTAAAGAAAGGCTTTGATTTTATACCTAAACCAACCAAACCTTCTGCATAAGCACCTGCATTACCAAAGTTTGCAAAAGAGGTTTGTCCTGCAACAAAAAGATGTTTGTTTAAATCTAAATTTATTTGCAAAGAAATTTGATGCATGTGTTCCGTAGGGTCTTCTATCCTCTTAGCATTAAAGTACAGGTCTTGTTTTACAATAACATCAAATCCTTTAAACTTTCCTTGTGTAAAAGAAGTATTGTCTGTTTTTACTCCATTTCTTTCTATGTAGTATTTAATTCCGACTCCAAATGTTGAGGTATAAAAATCTTTATTAGGCGTTAATAAATATCCTTTATTAACAGAAACATAAATGTCTTTTAGTATTTGTTGCTCTATGGATATATCTGGGTAAAATAAAAAACCACCTTTTGTATCTACACCACCACCACCACCAGCACCAAAACCTAATTTAGCTAAGATATTGGTTCTGTTTTTATTCATAGATAAATGATACCCTCCTCCTAATAAAACATCCATATAACCTGCTCTAATACCATCGTAGGCACCATCTACTTTTAAAAATGCAAACCAATTGTCATTAAGGTAAGACGTAAATTCAAAACCAGCTAATTTTATTGTTTTTCCTTTTAAAACTTCTCCAGTAGTAGAATTTGCTTCACTTAAAACTTTTAAATTGTTAAAATGAACCATCAAGGAATTTTGTTTCGGATTTTGATTCCAATTTGTGTTTTCAAAATTATCCAAACCAAATTCTTTTTCTGTATGCTTATAATTTGCATATTCAAAATCTAAAGGAATCTCTAATCCAATATTTAGTTGATGTCCTTTAATTCTTCCACCATCAAAAAAGTTAACATAACTCCAACCTCCATTTAAAGAGAAGTTTTTAAATTGATACCCTAAATTAGCATGAGGCAAAATGAAAGCGCCACCACCATCGGGAGCACCAGCGCCACCACCACCACCAAAGTGAAAACCTGTATCGATATATAATTTTTTAGAAAAATATTTTTTTAGCCCTGCATTAATTCCTAAAGTAAAAAAGCCACCTCTAATGCCAGAAATAGAGCCATAAAGGCCAACACCTGTGTAAAAAGATTCATTTAAAAATAAATTATAATGGATACCCGTAAATCCCATATTTGGTTCATTAAAAGTAGTTCCAATATCTTCTGGAGGCGGCATCTTTATAGAAAGAAAATCTATTTTGGCAAACCCTTTTTGAGTAATTCTTTCAGGAATATTTTCTGTTTGAGAAAATAATGCTTGAAAAGAAATAAGCGTTATTAATAAGAATATAAACTTTTTCATAAGCTAATTTTATCTTTTTTTGATGGTAATAATTACAGTTTTAGAGGTAGGTGTATTGCTAATATCTGCTTTGCTTTTTAAAGGCACTAAAACATTTGCTTCCGGAAAATAAGTAGCTGTACATTGTTTAGGAATCTCATAAGGAACTACTAAAAAACCTTTTGCTTCTCTTTCTTCTTTATTAAAATGACTTGTTAGATCTACCAAATCTAACTTTTTTAAATTTAATGAGTTCATATCATCTGTATTCATAAAGATAATTCTTCTTTCATTTAAAACCCCTCTATATCTGTCATCTAAACCATAAATAGTGGTGTTGTATTGATCATGAGTTCTAATCGTCATCATCATAAATTGGTTATTTTCTAACGCAATTTCAGAAGGTTTGTTGATACTAAAATTAGCCTTTCCTGTTTTGGTCGGTGTAAAATCATTTTCTCTTGCATTGTTTGGCAAGTAAAAACCCCCTTTAATTCTTACGCGGGTATTAAAATCATTAAAACCAGGAATGGTTGCTTCAATTTTATCACGAATAAAGTCGTAATTAGAAATTAATTCAGACCAATTGGTTGTTGTATTCTTAATAGTTGCATTGGCAACAC
Source organism: Polaribacter butkevichii (assembly GCF_038024105.1). NCBI lineage: Bacteria > Pseudomonadati > Bacteroidota > Flavobacteriia > Flavobacteriales > Flavobacteriaceae > Polaribacter > Polaribacter butkevichii. Next base: position 1,383,010 of record NZ_CP150661.1, on the reverse strand, counting down.
CCGCCACAATAGCGGTTTCACTTAATAAGTTTTTAGAACAAGGTTCTAAAGTTCCTTTAGATTGATGTACCACTCCCATCGAATTTTCTACGGATACAAATTGTTCTCCAGTTGCCTGATAATCTTTTTCAGTTCTTCCTAAACAAGGAAGTATAATTGCTTTTTTACCAGTAATTAAATGACTTCTATTTAGTTTAGTAGATACTTGTACTGTTAAATTACAATTTCTTAAAGCATCCGCAGTAAAAGTGGTGTCTGGTGTGGCAGAAATAAAATTTCCCCCCATTCCAAAAAATACTTTTGCTTCTTTTTTATGCATGGCTTCTATAGATTCAACCACGTCAAAACCAAATTTTCTTGGAGCTTTAAATTGAAACTCTTTTTCTAAATTGTCTAAAAATGAAGCGGGAGGTCTTTCCCAAATCCCCATGGTTCTGTCTCCCTGTACATTAGAGTGTCCACGAACCGGACAAGTACCTGCGCCTTTTTTACCAATGCTTCCTTTTAGTAATAATATGTTAACAACTTCGCGGATATTATCCACTCCGTTTTTATGTTGCGTTAAACCCATTGCCCAACAAATAATAATATTTTTATTATTGATAATGAGGGCTGTAGTTTCTTTAATTTTATCTAATGTTAAACCTGTTTGTGGTAATAATTCATCAATTGAGTAGGTGTCTAAATCTTTTAATAAGTCTTCTAATCCAGCAGTTTTTTCTTCAATAAATTGATGATCGAAAACGCTATTAGGTTCTGCATCTTCCTTTTCTTTCATCAACTTTAAGATGATTTTTAACAAAGCCACATCACCATTTATTTTTACGGGTAAAAACAAATCCGTTAAATCTTGTCCTGCTCCCACCCATTTTAAAGGGTTTTGAGGATCTTTATAATTCATTAAACCAACCTCTGGTAACGGGTTTATTGTAATTATTTTTGCGCCTTTCTTTTTTGTTTCACCTAAAGCACTTAACATTCTTGGGTGATTGGTTCCTGGGTTTTGACCAATAACAATAACTAAATCTGCATGATTGAAATCGTCTAAAGTAACAGAACCTTTTCCGATGCCTAAAGTTTGAGAAAGTGCAACACCACTAGATTCATGACACATGTTAGAGCAATCTGGTAGATTGTTTGTTCCAAACTGACGTACAAACAACTGATATAAATAAGCTGCCTCATTACTAGTTCTACCAGAGGTATAAAAAATAGCTTCATCAGGAGAGTTTAATGAATTTAATTCTTCACCAATTATATTAAAAGCATGCTCCCAAGAAATTTCTTCGTAATGTGTTGCGCCTTCTGGCAAATACATTGGGTGTGTTATTCGTCCGCTTTTACCAATTTCATAATCAGATAATTCAGAGAGTTCTTGTATCGATTTTGTAGTAAAAAAGATTGGAGAAACTTTATTTTTGGTAGCTTCTTCTGCAACTGCTTTTGCACCGTTTTCGCAATATTCTGCTAAAAAAGCTCTTTTTTCATCAGGATCTGGCCACGCACAACCTGGGCAATCAAAACCATCTTTCTGGTTTAATTTAGATAATAATTGAATCCCCTTAGAAATACCAACTTCGTCTTTAATATGAGTTAAAGCAGAAACAATTGCCTTAACACCAACAGCAGTTTTTGGAACTTCTGTTAATTGAATGCCTGTTAATTTTTCTGGTGGTTGTTCTTTTATTTTTTTAGACATAGGTTGTTTTTCTTTTAACAAATGATGGATTCGAATAAATAGTCATTTTTTGATCTCTAGTAAAGCCTATTAAGCAAATACCAAATTCTTTAGCAAAATCTACAGCCAATGAAGAACAAGCAGAAACGGCTACAATAATAGGAATTTTTGCAATAAAGGCTTTGGATACAATTTCGTAAGAAACACGGCCGCTAACAATTAAATAATTTGCTTCGCTTAATTTCTCTTTTATCAACAAATCCCCAATTACTTTATCAACAGCATTGTGTCGACCAATATCTTCTTTAATTGTTAATAAATCATAATTTTTATTAAAAAGAGCTGCGGCATGACTTCCTCCAGAATTTTTGAATGTATGCTGAAAATCATTCATTTTTAAAAACATTTCATGTAAAATATCACTTGAAAAAGAATTTGTTTGTGCTAATTTTTCTCCATTAACTTTAATGTCTTTTAATTCTTTTTTGCCACAAATACCACAAGACGAAACAGACAACAAGGTTCTTTTATTTAAGTACCCTTTGCCTAATATATATTTAGAAATAGTAACGTTTATAATAGTAGGAACTCCGTTTTCTGCTTCTTCAACATTAAAAGTCAACGTTTTTTTACTTTTATAAATATCTTCAGCATAAAGTAAACCTCTTATCAATTCCTTATCATTATCAGGAGTTCTCATCACAACGGTATAAGGTTCATCATTAATATTTATCTGTAAGGCAGCCTCAACAACCAAAACGTCATCAATAAAATTTTGAGTGTTTTGGGTGATTTTTAATGCTTGATAGGTAAGTGTCTGCATGTATATAAGTTGAGCTTTTGCAGCAAATTTAATAAAAATGTAGTCGTTTAGAGTTACTAGTCTCTTATTAACTTACTTTACTTAAACTTGACTTTTAGAACATGAAATACAAATGAGCTTATTTTGTACATCTGTGGTAAAAAATAAATACTTATTTCCACCATCTTTTAAATTGGTTTCCTTTCTTATTTGAGCAACCGTTTTAGGGAAATTTCTTGTAGTAATATTGGCTTTATTATCAGTAATTAACTTCTTGATTTTTTTCTTATCATAATTTAAAATTTGCTCAATTTTAAAAACTCTTCCAGGGAAATTGATGATTTCTTTAGAGGTGTATAAGTGTGAATGTTGATGAAGTTTAAAAAGGTTTAACTGCTCTGAAATTTCATGAAAACCACCAGATTTTAAAATTGCTGCATTAGGCTCGTACAAATAGGTAAGTGGTTCTGAATAAGTTGATGTTACTTCTTCTTTGTACTTAAAATTAAAAGTTTGAATATCTTTTTTACCAATATTTACGGTATTAATTTTGATAGGATTTTCAGATCCTTTTTCTAATAAAAACAATAATTCTTTTACTTCATTATTTACTGCAAGAATATGAATTCCTTTTACAAATTTTAACTCATTTATGGTGCTTGTAATATCTAAAATAGGCGAGTTCTTAATAAGAATTTGATTGGTTTTAGAAAACAAAAAATCAATGTTTTCGGGTACGTTTGGTAAACAATCATTTAATAAAAACACTTTGCCTTTTATATCATTTCTTCTGGATGGGTCTATATAAATACAATCGAAATTATCTTTAGTATTTTTAATAAATTCGATTCCATCACCAGAAAAAGTAGTGATATTTTCTTTTTTTAATTGTTGATAATTATGCTTTACAATTGTTGATAACTCATCGTTAATTTCACAATGTGTAACGTCTTTAAAATGGTTAGAAAAGTAAAAGCAATCTACACCAAAACCGCCTGTAATATCAATAATAGAAGTGCCTTTTACTAAAGTATCTTTATAGTTTGCTGTTATTTCAGAAGAGGTTTGCTCAATGCTTATTTTCTCTGGATAATAAATGTTTTGGGAAGTAAACCAAGAAGGTAGTTTATGTTCAGACTTTTGCTTAGCAACAATTTGATTCGCTAATTCTTGTACTGTAATGTTATCAAAAGGACTTCCTTTTAAAATTAGTTTTGTAATGTCTGATTTTAAATGATCTGTAATAAATTGTTGTACTTCTGGTCTTAAAATGGCTAAATTCAAAAGAAATTATAGGTCTTTGGTTAGTGACTTTACGATTTTGTTTTCGGCTAAAAATTCTTTCAGTATTACTTTTAAAGCTGTGTACATTGGTACCGCAGTTATCATACCTACAATTCCAAAAAGTAATCCACCAATAATGATAATTAAAAATATTTCTAAAGGATGCGACTTTGTTGTTTTAGAAAATATAATAGGTTGACTGAAAAAATTATCGACCAATTGGGCAATCAAATAACCAATCATCACGTAAAGTGAGGTTGGTAAAATTTCTGTTTGAAAATCTAATCCAATATTACTTGTCATCGATAAGATAAACATAATAACGGCTGCAATTAAGGGACCTATGTATGGTATTAAGTTTAATAGGGCGCATAAAAAAGCAATAACGATGGCATTCGAAATTCCGAAAATGAATAAAACAATGGTATAGATAACAAATAAAATAGTAATTTGAAGTATCAAACCAATAAAGTATCTAGATAATAAATCGTTAATGGTTTCTAAGGATTTAGAAAACCGGCCTTCATTTCCTTTAGGTATAATAACCATTATTCCATTTGCTAGTAACTGGCTGTCTTTCATAAAAAAGAAAGATATAAATAATACAGAAAATAACCCAACACTTAAAGTGCCAACAGCACCTAAAATGGCATTTAAAAAATCAGGAATTTCTTTAAAATGAGAAGCGATATCTATATTTTCTAATTCTTTTAAAACATTGATACCTCTAGATGAAAAATAAGAGTTTATTTGGTTAATGATTTCTTGAATGTTTGCTTGTAATTTATCTATATTTAAAAGTGATAAACTTTCTCCTTGTTCAGCAATTAAAGGGATAAACATGCCAATTAAACCAGCTAAAAAACCTAACATTAACAGCATTGTAGTAATTACTGCAAGTGTATTGGGAAATTTTAATTTTCTTCTTAAAAATTGAATTAGTGGTCTTGCAATTAAAGATAAAACACCTGCAATAATAATGTAAACAATTACAGATTGTATTGCGTATAAGAAGTAGCCCAAAAGTAAAATACCTACCAGAATAGCTACCGCTCTTAAAATTCCGTTTGCAATTGTTTTCGATTTCATTAATTATATCCTTTTACAGTTCCCATACTTAAAATTCGTCCATTGCCAAAAGTATGGTTTGTTGGTAACAAAGTACCACTTTTTGTGGTTATCCAATCTTGCCAAGTAGCAGAAACTCCATCCATTTTCATGCTTGGTACAAACATTTTATAACTTTTAGGTACATAATTAGAGTCTAAAAGCCACAAATAAGAATCACCAGGTGTAGAACCACCAGTGGTATATTTAACTAATAACACATCTTTATCATCTACTTGTTGTATGCTTCTTATAATTCCGTTTTCGAATAATTTATGCGGAGCAACCAACCAAAAAGAATCGTTGTTAAAAATATTCCACGCTTTTTTTACAATGGCAGTATCTATAACTTCTTGTTTTTTATTGTTGATGTAAACCGTGCTTTTTTGGGTGTTTCTAGTATCTAAATTTACAAGAATAGAATCCCAAGAAACGTCTGCAACATTTTTTTCTTTATCCCATTTAAAAGATCTTTTACCAGCAAAACTCCATTCTAAATATCTAGTGTTTTTATACGCTTTATGTTTTATCGCTTTTAAAATTTTATCAGCTAATTCGTCTGCTTTTTCATTATAAGCTTTTACATCGCCCATGTTTATTTCCATTCCAAAAAGAGACAATGTGTGTTTTGTAGGTAATTTAATTCCAGATGCTGTGTTTTTTAAATCAGACCAAGTGGCAGCAACACCGCCAATAGGAATAATGCTTGTCCACATTTTAAAAGAAGTAGGTAAGTAGTTGTCATCTAAAATCCATAAGTAAGAATCTCCAGGAGTAGAACCGCCAGAAGTGTAGGTAATTAACAGTGCGTCTTTACCTTCATGTTTTACAATACGTCTTTCTGTACCAGAGTCAAAAACTTTGTAAGGAGCAATTAGCCAAAAAGAATCGTTATTAAAAAAGTCTTGTGCTTGTTTAACCAATTCTGGTTTATTAGTAATATTTCCATCAACATATACTTCAGATTTATTAGGAGCATTTGTATGCAGTGTTACTTTATAATTTGCCCAAGAAATATGTACAATATTTTCTTGTTTGTACCATCTATAAGAGTGTTCTCCTCTAAAGCTCCACTTTAAAACCTCTGTTTTTTTATAAGCATCAATATTTAAGGCATTCAGCATTTTAGTAGCCAATGCATCTGCTTCTTTTCCTTGTTCTCCTTTAGGTAAAGGTTTATTATTTATAAAATAATAGAGTCCACCAGCAACAATTAAAAGCAATAAGATAATTCCAATAAATTTAAAAAGCTTCTTCATTTTTATAAATTAAAAAATCAGAAGCTAAATTAATATTTTTTAAAAGAAGAAACTATTTGTTGGCTTCATAATAGTCTATCAATTTGTTTTAAGTTGATAAACTTAGTAAAGGAGGTTGTGAATTTGGAAAAATCTTTGTAAACTTCTTAGGCAGTTCTTTAGTAACCAAAATTTTCTCTTTCGTAAACGGATGGATAAAGTCTAAAGTGGCTGCATGTAAAAACAAGCCTTTTCCGTTTAAAATTTTATTCTCTAAAAAGTATTCTTTGTCACCTAAAATAGGTGCGTTAAGCACAGATAAATGTTTTCTTAATTGATGTTTTCTTCCGGTTTTTGGTTGGAGTTTTACCAAGTTTAAAAACTCAAAACGTTCTGAAACAACAGTATCTAAAACTTCAAAATCGGTGTGAGATTTTTTTTCATCAATAGGGAAATTTATAAATCCAGTAGGATTCATTTTACCTATAGTAATGGCATAATACGTTTTTTTAATTTCTTTATCTTTAAATAATTTTCCTAATTCTGTAATTGCAGCACTTGTTTTTCCTACTAATAAAAGTCCACTTGTGGGATAATCTAAACGGTGAATTGGTTGCGGTTTAACGGCATCAGAAAGAATACTTTTTTTTAGGTTTTGAGATAGTCCGTTTGCAATGGTTACAAATTTGTTTCCACTGACTAAAATGCCTGCAGGTTTGTATATTATTGCCAAGTAATCGTCTTCAAATAGTACCTCCAAATCGAGCTTTAATCTTTCGAAGGTAGAAGAATTTTCAGATTCAAAAAGTGTTATTTTTTCATCACCAGAAATATATTTAGAGGTTGTAGCTAAATTTCCATCAATAAAAACAAGCCCTTTTTTAATCGCTTTTTTAATACCAGATTTTGTAGGAATTGTTTTAAAAATGCCCACAGCGTATTCTTGAAAACGAATTGGTTTTTCTAATTTTGGTACAAGATGCGTTTCTAACAATTGCATTATTTGGTATGTGGAGTTAGCATTGTTGTAATCTATTTTAATAGAGATAAGTAAAATAGATTACAAAAATGCTTTTAAAAGTATTTTATTATTTAGCAAATAATTGATTTATATCTTGAAAAGCTTTAAACTCTAAAGCATTATTTTCTGGGTCTTTAAAAAACATGGTTGCTTGCTCACCAACTTTTCCTTTAAAACGAATACAAGGAGCAATCTCAAATTTTGTATTTAAGGTTTTTAATCGATCCGCTAAAGCATGCCAATCTTCCCAAGTTAATACAACTCCAAAGTGCGGAACAGGCACATCATGACCATCAACAGGGTTTGTAATTGATTTTGTTGGTTGGTAATTTTCTTTTTTGTGAATAACTAATTGATGTCCGAAGAAATTAAAATCTACCCATTGGTCTGTACTTCTACCTTCTTCACAGTTTAAAATTTCTCTATAAAAAGTTCTTAATTTTTCTAAGTTCTGTACAGGAATTGCCAAGTGAAATGGTTGTGCTTTCATTTTTTTAGTAAGTTTTTTAGTTTAAGAATTACAAAGTTACAAAGTATTTGGGGGTAAAAGTTGCAAAGTAGAGATTTCTTAATCGCTTAAAAAAGCTTATTTAGAAAAGATATTTGTTATAATTTTTATTAACAGCTAATTAATAGCCAACAGCTTTATCGTCTCCTCTTGGATCTGCTCCTCCTTCTAATTTTCCATTGGGAAGTACTAAAATTCCTTCTACTTTACCAATAACAGGTGCGTCTTTTTCGTTGATATGATATCCTTTATTTTTTAATTCATCCGTTATTTTTTGATCAAATTGATGAGGTTCCATCATAATAACATCAGGCAACCATTGATGGTGAAAACGAGGTTGATTTATTGCTTCTTGCATGCCCATTTTAAACTCATGTACATTTAAAATGGTTTGTAAAACAGAGGTAATAATGGTAGAACCACCAGGAGTTCCAATCACCATCCAGAGGTTACCGTTTTTTTCTACAATTGTAGGAGTCATAGAACTTAACATTCTTTTTTCTGGAGCAATTTCATTTGCTTTAGCACCAATTAATCCAAACATATTTGGCACACCAGGTTTGCTAGAAAAATCGTCCATTTCATTATTTAAAAAGAAGCCTAAATCCGAACAATACAATTTAGAGCCATAAGCACCATTTAAAGTGGTGGTTACAGAAACAGCATTCCCAAATTGATCTACAATAGAATAATGTGTTGTTTCATCACTTTCTACCATTTCTATAGTTCCGTGTGCAACATCTGCAGATTTAGTAGCTTTATCAAAAGAAAAATCATCCATTCTTCCTTTGGTGTATTCTTTAGAGATTAAGGTTTCTAACGGAATCTTTACAAAATCAGGATCCCCTAAAAAGAAACTTCTATCTGCATACGCGCGTCTTTCTGCTTCTGTAATTATTTGAATTGTTTTTACTGAGTTATGACCATAAGTATCTAAATCGTACGGCTCAATTCCGTTCATAATTTGTGCCAAACAAATTCCCCCACTAGAAGGAGGTGACATTGAAATTATTTTTAAATCATCATATTTAAAAGTAATAGGGGTTCTCCATTTTGCTTCGTATTTAGCCAAATCATCAAGCGTCATAATTCCGCCATTTGCTTGCATAAACTTTACCAAACGTTTTGCCGTTTCCCCTTTGTAAAACTCATCTCTACCGTTTTTAGAAATTCTTTCTAGTGTTTCTGCTAAAGCAGGATATTTTATAATGTCGTTCTCTTTCCAGATACTATCAAAAAGGATTAAAGATTGGTTTGCTTCTTTAAATTTAGGTTGATATTCTTTAATTCTAGCTTCTTGTTTTTTAGTGACAATTACGCCACGTTTAGCCAATTCTATCACTGGTTTTAAAATATCTTGTATTGGTAATGTTCCAAATTTTCTATGTGCTTCAAAAACACCTGCAATAGTTCCTGGAATTCCAACAGCCATAGAACCTAACGTACTTTTATTAGGAATTACATTGCCGTCATCATTTAAATACATGTCTTTTGATGCCGCTAAAGGCGCTTTTTCTCTATAATCTAAAGCACCAATTTCTCCGTCGTTTTTACGATATACCATAAAACCACCACCACCAATGTTTCCTGCATAAGGATACGCAACAGCTAAAGCTAATTCTGTAGCTGCCATAGCATCAAAGGCATTTCCTCCTTTTTCTAATATAAGTAGACCTATTTTAGAAGCTTCTTCTCTTGCAGAAACTACCATTGCTTTATTAGCAATTAAACCTACAACTTTCTCTTTTTTAGTTGCAGTTTTACAGTGAATGAATACTAAAGAAAATGCGAATAGTAAAATGATGTTTTTCATAGGTTCGTTTTAATTTCTTTAATTTTTTTGTTAGTATGTGCTATTAAATCTTTAAAAAATAAGGTAAAATCTTCTTGTAATTCTGTTTCTAAAATTCGTAAATCTTCGATGGCTAAATTCATTTGAGATTTGCCTTTTGTTCTCGCGTTCATTCCGTTTAAAACCTTTTCAATACCTTCTTTATTTTGATAATTGAATAAGATGTTATATTCAATCATATATTTAATAAAGTTTTGAGATTTTACAGGTAATTGATCAGAGATGCCACCAAACAATTTATTGATAGAATCTGTGTAAATAGCTAAAGGAATTTCTGAATAATCTGCCCAATTTTTAGCCAAGAAGTAATCGTAAAAAATGTCGATAATTACACCATCATAATGTCTGTATCGTTCGTGCAAACGACGTTTACTTTTTCTAACAATTTCATGAGCGTCTGTAAACGTATCTATTTCTCTGTGTAAAAAAATACCTTGCTGAATTTCTTTAGAAAAACTTTCGTAATTATTTCCTCTAATATGATCTGCAATAAAATTGCCAATCATAATGTTAGTATTGTTTTGTGATAAATATAAATGGGCTAGGAAATTCATAAGGGTAAATGTAAAGAAAAAAACCACAATTAATTTTGAATCAATTGTGGTTTTTTATATATGTTATTAAAAACTCATAATTAAGATTTTTTCTGTTTAAAATATCTGTAAATCAATAGGTTTAATTTTATAGAAACAATATATTTGTTATAGCTATTAAAAGAAATATAATTATGAAAAACCTTTACTTATTCCTTGCCATTTTTTTTACATTACAAACTACGCAGTCTCAAAATGTAAATATTACAGATGTTCATTTTAAAAATGTGTTGTTAAATTATACACCTGCTATTGACACCAATGGCGATAATGAAATACAAATAACCGAAGCAGAAGCGGTAAAAAATTTAGAAATAGACAACTTAAATATTCAATCATTAGAAGGAATTAATGCTTTTGTTAATCTAGAAACCTTAGGGGTTAACAATACACAAATAACAACGTTAGATATAAGTAAACTAAGTGCTTTAATTTATATTTCTATAGATAATAGCTTACTTATTACATCAGAAAATATTAATTTTTTTGATATTAATACAAATGAGATAACTGGTATAAGTTTTTCAAATAACCAATTTTTAACCCATATTAATACGAGTGGTTTACCTACATCTTTAGGTTATTTGAATTGTACTAATAATCAGCTTACATCTTTAGAAATAGATTTTAATAATATACCGTATTTAGCTGAATTATTCATAACTAATAATCCTATAGATGCATTAACGTTTGTGGGAGGAGAGGTGAATTATCTATACTACCTAATATGTAAAAATACAAATCTAGTAGATATAGAGTTAAATGGTTTGCCAAATTTATCTGATTTTTCTTGCAATTATAACCCTTACTTGAAATCCGTTACTACAGGTGGTCAAAAAGGATGGTTAAATTTTGGAGTTACTGATAACCCAATGTTAGAAACAATTTCGTTTAAAGATGGTGTCTCAAATAGTTCTGCAGGTCAAGATTATGGTGGGTACTATTCTATTTGTAATAATTCTAGCCTAAAACTTGTGTGTGCAGATGAATCTGAGATAGAAAATTTAGAGTTTCCTAATGATTGGTGGCCTTCGGAAGGGCTTACGTATGTAGGAATAAAAGAGTTAGTAGCTAATTGTGGCTATACAGATGTTGCGGTAAGTTCTTATTGTGATTTTGAACCAGGAGGAAGTTTTAAAACGGTTAAAGGAGCTAATTTATTAGATGTTGACGCTGATGGTTGTAATTCTGAAGATACGTCTATAGCTAATTTAAAATATGCTATTTCTAATAGTTATGGTGCTATTGGTAGTTTTACTTCTAATGACACTGGTGATTATCTTTTTTACGTTACCGGAAATGGTACTCATATAATAACACCCGTTTTAGAAAATTCAGCATATTATACCGTTTCTCCAGAGAGTTTTTCTGTAGACCTTTCTAAAGAAGAAAGTTTATTTACACAAGATTTTTGCATTACACCAAATGGGGATCATACAGATGTAAAAATGATTTTATTGCCTTTAGAAGCTGCAAGACCCGGTTTTGATGCTACTTATAAAATAACGTATAAAAATATAGGGAGTACAACAGTGTCTGGTAGTGTAGCTTTAGCTTTTCAAGAAGATGTGTTAGATTTTGTTTCCTCTAATCCTAATGCAGATGTAGAATCTGCCGGTAACTTAAGTTATAATTATAGTAATTTATTGCCTTTAGAAAGTAGAGAGATTATTTTTAGCTTAAACTTAAATACACCAACAGAAACACCTGCTTTAAGCGGTGATGAAGTACTAAATTTTACCGCTACAATTACGCCATTAGCAGACGAAGAAAATATAGAAGACAATACTTTTGTATTAAACCAAACTGTAGTGAACTCTTTCGATCCAAATGATAAAACTTGTTTAGAAGGCACTACTTTACTACCGGATATGATTGGTAAGTATGTGCATTATATGATTAGGTTTGAAAACACAGGTACTGCTAATGCAACAAATATTGTGGTAAAAGATATTATAGATACCACTAAATTTAATGTTAATACTTTGTTAGTAACAGATACTAGCCACATTACTGTTACAAGAGTTACTGGTAATAAAGTTGAATTTATTTCTGAAAACATTAATTTACCTTTTGATGATGCAAATAATGATGGGTACGTTGTTTTTAAAATCAAAACTTTAGATACTTTAGTAGTAGGTGATACTTTTACAAATGATGCAGAAATTTATTTTGATTATAATTACCCTATAGATACAAATATTGCAGAAACTCTTATTAAAAGCACCTTAAGTACTTCTAATTACAAAGCTTTAAATAGCTTAAAAGTGTATTTGAATACAGAAAATAGTACGTTGGTTGTTAATGAAGCAGATAAGCTTAAATCGGTAACAATTTATAATATTTCTGGTAGTATAGTTCAAAAAGTTTCTTACACAGGTACGCATAACAATGCTATAGTTTCTACAGAAAAATTAACACAAGGTATTTACTTTGTAAAAGTAAATACAAGTATTGGAGAGGTTACTAAAAAGGTATTAAAAAACTAAATTCAACAATAATTTATACAAAGCAAAAAACCACAATGTTTTAAAACATTGTGGTTTTTTATATATGTAAGATTTGTAAATGCAACCAAAAGCTTTATTTACAAACAACAAAATTAGTTGTCTTAACTATTTAACATTACCGGCATTACCAACATTGTAACTTGTTCACCTTCGTCAGTTCCATCAATAGGTGTTAAAATACCTGCTCTGTTTGGTAAAGACATTTCAATTAAAACTTCGTTAGAACTTAAGTTGTTTAACATTTCGCTTAAAAAACGAGAGTTAAAACCAATTTGCATATCGTCTCCTTGGTAATCACAACTTAAACGTTCGTCTGCTTTGTTAGAAAAATCTAAATCTTCAGCAGAAATATTTAATTCAGTACCCGCCATTTTTAAACGAATCTGATGTGTTGTTTTACTAGAGAAAATAGAAACACGTCTTACAGAGTTTAAGAAAGAAGCTCTATCAACCGTTAATTTATTTGGATTTTCTTTTGGTATTACTGCTTCGTAATTAGGATATTTCCCATCAATTAAACGACATACTAAAACTACGTTATCAAACGTAAATTTTGCATTTGCGTCATTATATTCAATAGTAACATCTGTTTCAGAACCACCTAAAATTCCTTTTAATAAATTTAAAGGTTTCTTTGGCATAATAAATTCTGCCGTTTGATCTGCAGTAACATCTGTTCTTGTATATTTTACCAATTTATGGGCATCCGTAGCAACAAAAGTTAAACTTTGTGAGCTAAATTGAAAAAACACTCCACTCATTACTGGACGTAAATCGTCGTTTCCGGCAGCAAATATTGTTTTAGAAATTGCTGTTCCTAAAATATTTGCAGGTACTACTGTTTTACTTGGTGATGGTAAAGAAACCGCTTTTGGGAATTCATCTCCACCAAAATAAGCCATGTCATATTTACCTTGGTCAGAACTAATTTCAATAGCGTTGTCACCTTCCGTTTTAAACGTTAAAGGTTGGTCTGGAAACGTTTTTAAGGTATCTAATAATAAACGTGCAGAAACAGCTATAGAACCAGAACTATCGCTTTCTACATCTATTACAGAACTCATGGTTGTTTCTAAATCTGATGCAGAAACTTTTAATTGATTTTCAGATAACTCAAATAAGAAGTTATCTAAAATTGGTAGGGTATTGTTGCTATTTATAACGCCGCCTAAAACTTGTAATTGTTTTAATAATTGCGAACTCGATACAATAAATTTCATTGATTTTCTATCTTTATTAGTATTACAAATATAATCTTATTAACTGATTCTGAAAATTAATTTATTAACAGGTTATGAGCATTTTGTTAATGAAAATTGAAACGTTATAATTATGTTAACAAATTTTAAGAACCCTCATAAAAAACTACATTTGTTTTTATTGACCAATTATAATTATGAAGAAAATTTTACTTTCAATAGTATCGGTTTTATTGATTTCAATATCCGTATTTGCACAACAACCTCAAAAATTAACCTCGAATCAGATTTATGAGAAAATTCAAAAACTGAATTTCCTTGGTACTGCTCTGTACATTGCTGCACATCCAGATGATGAAAACACACGATTAATTGCTTATTTAGCAAATAATGTAAAAGCAAGAACGGGTTATTTATCTTTAACAAGAGGAGATGGTGGTCAGAATTTAATAGGACCAGAAATTAGAGAATTATTAGGAGTTATTAGAACGCAAGAATTATTGGCAGCAAGAAGTATTGATGGTGGAGAACAATTATTTACAAGGGCGAATGATTTTGGGTATTCTAAACATCCGGATGAAACCTTAGAAATATGGAATAAAGAAGCCGTTTTAAGTGATGTTGTTTGGGCAATTAGAACTTTTAAACCAGACGTTATTATTAACAGATTCGATCATAGAACTCCAGGCACAACACATGGGCATCACACAAGTTCTGCAATGTTAAGTGTAGCCGCTTTTGATATTGTTGCAGATTCTACAAAGTATCCATCTCAATTAAAATATACAGAAACTTGGTCTCCTAAAAGATTGTTTCAGAATACCTCTTCTTGGTTTTATAGAGGAAGAGAAGCGGAATTTAAAGAAAAAACCAAAAATTTTACAAAATTAGATGTAGGGGTTTATTATCCTTTAAAAGGTGTTTCTAATAACGAGTTGGCATCTATAGCAAGTAGCCAACATTTATGTCAGGGTTTTGGTAGGTTAACAACTAGAGGAAGCGAAAATGAATATCTAGAGTTTTTAAAAGGAGAAGCCTTAAAAGATGAAAATGATATTTTTTCAGGAATAAATACCACTTGGAACCGTCTTGAAAATGGAGGTGAAATTGGTGAGATTTTATATGATGTAGAAAATAATTTCGATTTTGTTAATCCATCTAAACATTTACCAAAATTGATGAATGCATATACTTTAATTGAAAAGCTAGAAGATACTCATTGGAGAATAATTAAAGAAAAACAAATTAAAGAAATTATTGAGGCTTGTGTAGGCTTATATATAGAGGCTTCTGCAGTAAGTTCTTCTGCAATACCAAATTCTAAAATAGATGTAAATTTTGAAGTAGTAAACAGAAGTTCTTTTCCGATGATATTGACTTCAATTACACCTACACTGGATAAAAAAATCATTTACAAAGGGTTTGATTTAGAGCAGAATAAAAAAATAAATTTTAAAGAAAATCTTTTAATAAAAACAGATGACTTTACAGATCCTTATTGGTTAAAAAAAGAACCCTCTTTAGGGATGTATAAAGTAGACAATCAAGAATTGATTGGAAAACCAGAAACACCGAGAGTTGTAAAAATTGATTTTAATTTGGTGATTAATTATTTACCAATAACAATTACTAAAAATGTTGTTATGAGGTATGCGGAAAGAGATAAAGGAGAAATTTATGAGCCTTTTGAGGTGTTGCCAAAAGTAACAACTAAACTTAAAAATAAAGTACTTATTTTTTCTGACAGTATTGCTAAAAAAGTTAGTGTAGAGGTTAGGGCAGGAGCGAGTTATGTAAACGGAAAAGTGAGTTTAAAGGTTCCTGAAAATTGGAGCGTTACTCCTAATGAAGTTTCTTTTGATATTGCACAGAAAAAAGATAAACAAACCGTTTCTTTTATGGTATCTCCACCAAAAGAACAATCTGAAGGAAAGTTAGAAGTGCAAGCAACGATAGAAGGCAAAACGTATACAAAAGAATTGGTAGAAATTAACTACAGTCACATTCCTAAGCAATCTGTTTTATTAAATTCTGAAGCAAAAGTTGTTCGTTTAAATATTAAAAAGGAAGGGAATAAAATTGGGTATATTAAAGGTGCAGGAGATGTGGTTCCAGAAAGTTTGCGTCAGATTGGGTATACTGTAGAGGATATCAATCCGTTAGAAATTAATGGTACTAATTTATTAAAGTACGATGCAATTGTTGTGGGGATTAGAGCTTATAATGTTGTTGATGAATTAAAATTTAAGCAAAAATTCTTATTAGAATATGTAGAAAAAGGAGGGAATATGATTGTACAATACAACACGAATAGAGGTGTAGATGTTGCAGCTCCTTTTGCTTTAGAGTTGTCTAGAGATCGTGTTACGGATGAGTTTGCTGAGGTTACTGTTTTAGATGCAGAAAATTCACTTTTAAACTTTCCTAATAAAATTACATCCGAAGATTTTAAAGGTTGGGTACAAGAACGTGGTTTGTATTTTCCTAGTTCTTGGGATACTGCTTATACGCCAGTTTTATCGATGCACGACAAAGGCGAAACCGCTAAAAAGGGAAGTTTGTTAATTGCAAAATATGGTAAGGGAAATTATATGTACACTGGTTTAAGTTTCTTTAGAGAATTACCAGCAGGAGTTTCTGGTGCTTATAAATTATTTGCAAATATGTTGTCTGTAAAGAAAAATGAAACAGTAGCAAAAGAGGCCGCTAAAAAGTAGTTTTTGTTATTTCTGCACAGGCAGGAATCTTTAAAAAAGTAAGTTTGGATTGCTTTTTTTATAAGAATCACAAAAGCAATTAAACAAGTTTAGCCCTGATTGAAACGGCATCCTTTTTATGGCTTTTTTAAAATTGTCATTGCCAGGAACGAAGCAATTTGCTAGCTTAAAAGAAATTGCCGCAGTTTACAAAAAAAGTAAACTTGGTAATGAGAAGCATAAAAAGATATAGTGGAAAGCAGGAAATAGCTTCAAAAAAAACACAACATGAAAGGACAAAAATACACTTGGAAAAAAGAATATTCAATGGTTTTAATAGCCAATGTAATTTACATTATTGCGTTTTATTTTATTTCAAATTATTTTACGGTTTAAGCAATGGAGATAACAAGTAAATTACATTATATAGATTGGATTATTTTGTCTGTTACCTTAATTTTTATTGTGGCATACGGAACCTACGTTACCCGAAAAAATGCCAACGTAACAGATTATATTAAGGGTGGAAGTGACTCGAAATGGTGGACGATTGGTTTGTCTGTAATGGCAACTCAGGCCAGTGCAATTACCTTTTTATCAACTCCAGGACAAGCGTTTCATAGCGGAATGGGGTTTGTGCAATTTTACTTCGGTTTGCCAATTGCAATGATTATTATTTGTGTGGTTTTTATACCGATTTATCATAAGTTAAAAGTCTACACTGCCTATGAATTTTTAGAAGGAAGGTTCGATTTAAAAACAAGAAGTTTAGCGGCAATTTTGTTTTTAGTTCAACGTGGATTGGCAGCAGGAATTACCATTTTTGCACCGGCAATTATTTTAAGTGCGGTGTTAGATTGGGATTTGCTAACCTTAAATATTTTGATTGGGTTTTTAGTGATTATTTACACCGTTTCTGGAGGTACAAAGGCGGTAAATGTAACGCAGAAACAACAAATGATTATCATTTTTATAGGAATGCTAATTGCATTTTTTATGATTATGAGTCAGCTACCAGAGAATATTACTTTTACAAAAGCTTTAGAAATTGCAGGGGCTAGTAATAAAATGCAAGTGCTAGATTTTTCTTTTGATTTAAGCAATAGATATACCGTTTGGACTGGTGTTTTAGGAGGAACCTTTTTAATGTTATCGTATTTTGGTACAGATCAAAGTCAGGTGCAACGTTATTTGTCTGGAAAATCGGTTAGAGAAAGTCAGTTAGGTTTAATTTTTAATGGATTGTTAAAAGTACCTATGCAGTTTTTTATCTTGTTAATTGGGGTAATGGTTTTTGTTTTTTATCAGTTTAATGCCTCTCCTTTAAACTTTAATCCTACTGCAAATGATGCGGTTCAGAATTCTGAGTATTTAGCAGAATATCAAGAGTTAGAAAAAGAGCACACGATTATAGAGAACGATAAAAGATTGTTGTTTTCTGATGGGTTTCAGGTGGAAGAAAAAGAAAGAATTCAAGAATTAAATACAAGAGATTTAGAGCTGAAAGAATCGGCAAAAGCAATTATAAAAAAGGTGGATGAGAAGTCGATAAAAAAGATAGAATCGAATGACAAAGATTATGTGTTTATTCATTTTATTTTAAACAATTTACCAAGAGGATTAATCGGACTTTTATTGGCCGTAATTTTATCTGCAGCAATGTCTTCTACCGCATCAGAATTAAATGCCTTGGCAAGTACAACAGCCATAGATTTGTACAAGCGAAATGTAAAAGAAGAAAAGAGCGAAGAGCATTATGTAAAAGCTTCTAAATGGTTTACCTTGGCTTGGGGAATCATAGCTATTTCTGTGGCTTGTATTGCTAATTTATTTGATAATTTAATTCAGCTTGTAAATATTATTGGTTCTATTTTCTATGGAAATGTTTTAGGGATTTTCTTGTTAGCGTTTTTTGTTCGATTTGTTACAGGAAATGCAGTTTTTGTGGCAGCATTAATAACACAAGCTTTAATTATTGTTGTATTTTTACTTGATTGGTTGCCGTATTTATGGCTCAATTTATTAGGCTGTGCGTTAGTAATGGGAATTGCAATTATTATTCAAACATTTATGCCTTCTAAAGACAATTATACAGATGATTTTAAAACAGTAGAAATTTAATAGGTTATGGAAAAGAAAGTAATTAAATGGGGAATTATAGGATTAGGTAATATTGCTCAAAAATTTGCTGCAGATTTAGCAACAGTAGAAAATGCAGAATTAGTTGCTGTAGCATCTAGAAGTCAAGAAAATGCGAATGAATTTGCTAGTACATATAACTCAAAAAAAGCCTATAACTCGTATCTAGATTTAGCAAAAGATGCTGAGGTAGATGCTGTTTATATTGCAACACCACATAGTTTTCATAAAGAACATGCCATACTTTGTTTGCAACATAAAAAAGCTGTTTTATGTGAGAAACCTTTTGCAATGAATTTGCAAGAAGTAGAAGAAATGATTGCTGCATCCAAAGAAAATAATGTGTTGTTAATGGAAGCTTTATGGACGTATTTTCTACCACATTACACGTATGTTTTAGAAAGTATTAAAAACGAAAAATTCGGAAAACTGTTAAAACTAGAAGCAGATTTTGGTTTTTCTAGAGCATTCGATAATGATAGTAGATTATTTAAAAAAGAAGTGGGTGGAGGTAGTTTGTTAGATATTGGTATTTATCCAATTTTTGCAGCTTTGTCTACTTTAGGTAAGCCAGATGTAATAGAAGCAGGTGCTACTTTTTTTGATAATGGTGCAGACTCATCTTGTAATATGACTTTTAATTATACAGATACCAAAGCTGTTTTAAAAAGTACCTTGGTAGAAGATACAGCCACAGAAGCCATTTTTACATGCGAAAGAGGTGTTATAAAAATAAATACCATGTTTCATATGCCTACAACGGTAACTGTTATAGAAAATGGTAAAGAAGAAATTATTGATTTTAACTATAAAACAATTGGTTATAATTTTGAAACAATACATTTTAATAACCTGTTAAGAACAAACCAAAAAGAAAGTGATTTAATGACTTTTGATTTCTCTATAAATTTAATTAAAACCTTAGATAAGGTTAGAGTTATTATTGGTTTAGAGTATTAAAAAGTAATTTTAAAGAACTGTTATAGTATTTGTTTTTATGGTTACGACAGTAAATCTTTAAGCGTTAAATTATCACTTTTGTTTAAACGAGCTACTATTTTTAAAAAGACAATTGCAGTAATTAAAGCGTCGCCACTTGCGGTATGTCTATCACTTTTAGAAACATTTAATTCATTACAAACTCTGTCTAAAGTATAACGCTCTTGTGGTAGTGATTTTTGGTAAACAGGGTGTTTAGAATTTCTGTATCTAATGTTTTATTTTTAAGACTTGGTACGTGATGTCTTTCTAGTATTTGATTAATTATTGCAATATCAAAACCAATATAAGGCGTTTAACAAATAGTTTTCTTTACTTATTAAAGGTCTTAAACCAAAAATATCTCCACCATCACAGATGTCTATTAACGATTTTTGATCTTTAGAATTTTTGTACAAGCTAATCCCTCCATTTCTTACAATGTAAAATTGCTTGTGATTTGTATCGTTTTGATGGTAAATAGCTTTTCCTTTTTCTAAATATATGATAGATACCTGAGAAGCTATTTTTAATATTTTCTTAGAAGTTAATAGGTTAAAAGGTGGGTAGTTTTTTAAAAAATCGTAAACGCGTTCTGCTATTGAGTTTTTCATCTTTTTTTTATTTGTTGATAAACTTTATTCCTAACTTTTGCTAACTGGCGTTTTTTCTAAATCGTAAACAGCAGTAGAAATAGCTACCTGAAACCAATTTTTAAACATTTTGTAATTACGTCTTTGTGGCCATTCTTTTTTATTAGTGTGCCAACCATCTAGTTCCATCATAAAATATTTATCAAACTTCTTTTTTAAATGAGTTTCAATATCTTCGAAACTACTATTGTTAATTAGATAAATATTAACGTCATTAAAAGTTGTTGCATCAATTTTAGAATCTGGATAGATATTGTTGTGCCAATCTATAAAAGGTTGTAAAGGTTTTATAGAAATTGCAGATCTATTAATATAATTTTCTTCAAAATCATCGGTTTCTTCATTATGGGAATCCATTTGTAACATATCAATAAGGTAGTCGTCTTCAGATTGTGTTGTTACATTTAATTTTGGGGTTCCATTATTTTCAAAGAAATAAAAATCGACTATAAATTCTGTAAACTCCTTAAAATGATTGACTTTATGGGTTGTCATTTTTTCTATTAATCGATAATCTTCACCATCTTCTTTTGCTAACGTAACAATGTTTTTAAATTCAGAGGTATCTAAAATAGATCTCATATTTCCTAAGTTCCAAGTATTTTGGGCAAACTCATAAACGTCTTCGTGATATTCATAATCTTTAAATTCATCATCAAAGTGATTTACAAATTTTTCTAATAATGTAGAGTAATTTACTTCTGTATTTTGAATGTTACTGTTGTCTCCAAATAAATTTACAACTTTATTTTTTTTCATTTTGATGTGAATTTTGAATGTTTTTTATGATTTTATTATAAACCGAACAATAATAGTCATGAAACCTAGAAAGTAAAATATTATCTAGGTTTTCTGTATTTTTTAAAGTTGATAAATTAAATAATTGAATCGCATCAACTTCTTCTTTTTGAATGGTTAAAGTTGATAAAGGAACTTTTAATTCTGCTATAAAAACATGATGATGTTCGTTGTCTTGAATTCCGTTTGCATGAGTAACTTGATGAATTCTTGTGCCAATTTTGATGAGGTCTTTTTCTGTTAATTGCAAACCGATTTCTTCTAAGACTTCTCTTTTTGCTGATGTTAAAATTTCTTCTCCTGCACCAACATGTCCTGCTACAGAAATATCCCACATGCCAGGAAATACTTTCTTTGTTAAAGCTCTTTTTTGCAGCAATATTTTTTCATCCGAAGTAAATAACCACACATGTACAGTGGCATGAAACCAACCATTTTTATGCGCTTCAGATTTTAAAGCTGTTTTTCCTGTTGGTTTTCCATCAGGAGTTAAAATGTCGATGAGTTCATCCATGTTTTTTAACCGCAAAGTTCGCAAAGAAACCGCAAAGGTCACAAAGTAGTGTTAATTATTCTTTGCGACCTTCGCGAAAACTTAGTGCCTTTGCGTTTTATATATTATTATTCAAAGTAAGAAAAAGTTTCTCCGTCTTTGATGTTTAATAACGTTTCGTAAATCATTTTAATCACATTTTCTACATCTTCTCTATGCACCATTTCTACAGTGGTGTGCATGTAACGTAATGGTAAAGAAATTAAAGCAGAAGCTACGCCACCGTTACTATATGCAAAAGCATCTGTATCTGTACCAGTTGCTCTAGAAAGTGCTGAACGCTGAAAAGGAATCTTTTTAGCTTCGGCAGTTTCTGTAATTAAATCGCGTAATTTTTGTTGTACAGCAGGTGCGTAAGCCACTACAGGTCCTTTACCTAATTCTAAATGACCAGCTGTTTTTTTGTCTATCATTGGGGTAGTGGTATCATGTGTTACATCTGTAACAATGGCAACATTTGGTTTAATAGTTTGAGTTATCATTTCTGCACCACGCAAACCAATTTCCTCTTGTACAGAATTTGTAATGTACAATCCGAAAGGCAATTCTTTTTTGTTTTCTTTTAATAAACGAGCAACTTCGGCAATCATAAAACCACCCATTCTGTTGTCTAAAGCTCTACAAACAAATTTGTCTCCGTTTAAGATATGAAATTCATCTGGGTAGGTAATTACACAACCAACATGAACTCCTAATTTTTCTACTTCTTCTTTTGTAGCACAACCTGTATCAATAAAAATATTATCTGGTTTAGGTGCTTGTTCATTAGCTTTATCTCTAGTGTGTATTGCTGGCCATCCAAAAACACCTTTTACAATTCCGTTTTTAGTATGAATATTTACAATTTTACTAGGTGCAATTTGATGATCTGAACCACCATTTCTAATCACGTAAATTAATCCGTTATCAGAAATATAATTTACATACCAAGAAATTTCATCCGCATGTCCTTCAATAACAACTTTATATTTTGCATCTGGGTTTATTACGCCTACAGCAGAACCGTAAGTATCGGTAATAAATTCATCTACATAAGGTTTTAAATAGTCCATCCAAATTTTTTGGCCTTCCCATTCGTAACCCGTAGGTGCCGCATTGTTAAGGTATTTTTCTAAAAATGTAAGAGAATCTTTATTTAATATTGATTTTTTTGACATTGTATATTTGTTTAAAATTTTGAAAAGTATTAAAATTAAAATGTCTGTTTGTAGGTTTTCTTTTTATAGAATTGAAAAAGAAAAAGTATTGAGAGCATTTTGTATTTCCAATGGTAAAAATAATACGATTTTTTATGAATTCCATTAAAATAATCACAAAAAAGTGTAACAAAAGTGCTTACTTTTACACTTATCAGTAATTCTCATTTTTAAGAGAAACAGATTTTTTAAAGGAAACTTAGGCAAAAGCTAAGGAGAAGTCCTTTTTAAGATAAAAATCAATAAAACCAAGAATATGAAGTTAGTAATTGAAAATTTAACCAAGACTTATAAAAACGGAGTAAAAGCTATTGATAATTTAAGTATCGAGATTGGTACAGGAATGTTTGGTTTATTAGGTCCAAATGGAGCAGGGAAATCATCATTAATGAGAACCATTGCAACATTACAAAGTCCAGATTCTGGTTCAATTACTTTTGGTGATATTAAGGTTTTAGAAGACAATATGTCTTTGCGCAAAGTATTAGGTTATTTACCACAATCTTTTGGTGTGTACCCTAAAATGTCTGCAGAAGATTTGTTAGATTATTTTGCAACTTTAAAAGGGATCGCTAATAAAGCAGAAAGAAAAGCAATTGTAAAAGAGGTTTTAGAGATTACCAATTTGTATGATGTAAGGCGTAAATACGTTGCAGGTTATTCTGGCGGAATGAAACAGCGTTTCGGAATTGCACAATTGCTTTTAAATAACCCAAAATTAATTATTGTTGATGAACCTACAGCGGGTTTAGATCCGGCAGAAAGACATCGATTTTTAAATGTTTTACGTGAAGTTGGTACAAATACTACGGTTATTTTTTCTACTCATATTGTAGAGGATGTAAAAGAGTTGTGTAATGAAATGGCCATTTTAAATGGAGGACGAATTTTAAAACACACTACGCCACAAGAAGCAACCAAAGAAATAGAAAATACAATTTGGACCAAAATTATAGAACGAGAAGCGTTGGAAGAGAATGAGAAAAACTTTAATATTTTATCATCAAACTACAACCAAGATAATACGTTAAACATAAGAGTGCATGCTACAGAAAAACCTTCGGATGATTTTGTTGCTGCAACTCCACAGTTAGATGATGTCTATTTTATCGCTTTAAAACAAGATGAACCGCAGTTGGTTTAACGTTTTAGGTTTAAAGTTCATAGTTTTGAGTGGGCTTACAATTACACAATTAAACAATTACACTTTTACACATTTTATATGTTTTCAACTATCTTTAAACAAGAATTAAAATATTGGTTTAACAGGCCTGCATTTTATATTTATATAAGTATTTTCTTTGTACTAGCGTTCTTTTTATCGGCAGCTTCAGCCGGTTTTTTCGATTCTGTAACCGCCACCACTGGTTCTTCTAGAATTGTAAATTCGCCAATAGGTATTTCGGGGTTGTTTAATGCGTTAACCATTTTTATATTCTTCTTATTTCCTTCTATTGTTGGGGTTTCTGTGTATAGAGATTTTAAAAGCGAAATGCATACGATCTTATATTCCTACCCTTTTACCAAAGCTAATTATTTGTTTGCAAAGTTTTTTAGTGCAATAACCATTGTTTCTATTATTGTGTTTTCTATTGCATTAGGTATGATTATTGGTTTTCGTTTTCCAGGTACAAATTCAGATATTGTAGGTGCGTTTAATATAACGAGTTACTTACAAACATATTTCGTTTTTATTTTACCAAATGTATTGTTGTTCGGTGCCATTGTTTTTGCTGTTGTAGCGTTTACGAGAAATATTGCAGCTGGTTTTATTACGGTTATTATATTAATGTTTGGTCAAGGGGTTTTAGAAAGCTTACTTTCTGATCCAGAACATAGAGCTTTAGCTGCTATTTTAGATCCGTTTGGTTCTGCAGCAACTAATTATTATACAAAATATTGGACACCTTCTGAACAAAATGAATTACAGATTCCTATCAAAGAAATGATTGTTTATAATCGTTTATTATGGTTGGCAATTTCAACTGTAATTTTCGGGTTGGTTTATCGTTTTTTTACTTTTAGTCAGAATGCTATTTCTATCTCTTTTAGAAAAACGAAAGGAGAAAGAATTACAAAAACCAACTTTAGCGGAATTACTAAAATTACCTTACCAAAGGTTTCTTATGATTATTCTTTTCTTCAGAATTTAAAAACTACTTGGAGATTATCTAATATCGATTTTAAGTACATTATTAAAAGTTGGGCTTTTATTTCTATTGTTTTAGTTGGGTTGATACTTATTGTTGTAATGTTGTCTGAGGTTGGAAACCTCTTTGGAACGCCTACATTACCCGTAACTTGGAAAATGATTAATTTGGGAGGTGTGTTTTTTGGTTCTATAAATATTTGTACATTTTTGTATGCAGGTATGTTGGTGCACAGGGCTAAAATTGCAAAAATAAATCATTTGGTAGATGCAACTCCAATACCAAATTGGACACTTTTGTTTTCTAAATTAATTGCCCTGATAAAAATGCAATTGGTTTTATTAGCTGTAATTATTATTTCTGGTATGGCTTTTCAAGTCTATAAAGGTTACTATGATTTTGAAATTGGACATTACTTTTTAGAACTGTATTTTTTAAGTTTTATCAGTCTAATTATTTGGGCATTGTTATCCATATTTGTGCAAACATTAATTGGTAATCCTTATTTAGGTTTATTTGTACTGTTAGTAATTTCTATTGGTATGCCTTTTTTATCTTTGGCAGGTATAGAGCAATCTATTTTTAAATACAACCAAGGTCCTGGGTTTAATTATTCTGATATGAATGGTTATGGGGCAACTTTATTACCTTATTTATCGTATAAAATTTATTGGATTTTATGTGGATTGTTACTTTTAGTTGTTTCTTTTTTATTCTGGGTTCGTGGAATTCCGAGTTCGTTTGTAGAGCGAATCGAAATTGCAAAAACTCGTTTTAAAGGTTTTGCAGCCATTAGTTTTGGGGTGTTTTTAATAGCTTTTTTAGCATTAGGATATTCAATTTATCAAGAAACCGGAACAAAATCTAAAAAAACATCTTCTAAACAAGCAGAATTGCAAAGTGTATCTTGGGAAAAAACCTATAAAAAATACGAAGGCTACGCACAACCTAGAATTGTTAGTGTTACTGCGGATGTAAATATTTTTCCGAAAGAAAGATTATTTGATGCTACTGCAACCTATATTATGGTGAATAAAACAAACGAGGCTATTGATACCTTGTTTTTAAATCATAATTCATTAGAAAGTACTTTTGAATTTAATAAAGAGAACACTTTGGTTTTAGAAGATACCATTCAGCATTTTGATATGTATCAATTTAAAAATAAAATTTTACCAGGAGATACGTTGCAGCTTTCTTTTACTGTAAAAAGTAAGAAAAACACCAATTACAGAAGAAGGTCTCCGGTAAGAGAAAACGGAACATTTATCAATAATTTTGCAATGTTTCCTTCTTTAGGCTATTCTTCTCAAGCAGAATTAACAGATAATAAAACACGTAAAAAATACAAGTTACCCGTTAATGATTTGCGCCCTGAACCTACAGATTCAACAGCTTTAGGTGATACTTACATTTCTAAAGATTCTGATTGGATTGATTTTGAAGCAACCGTTTCTACATCAAAAGACCAAATTGCTATTGCTCCAGGATATTTACAAAAAGAATGGACAGAAGGTAATAGAAAATACTTTCATTATAAAATGGATAGTAAAATATTGAATTTCTATGCTTTTAATTCAGCCAGATATCAAGTTAAAAAAGAACTTTGGAAAGGAATTAGCTTAGAAATTTATTATCATAAAGGACATGAGTATAATTTAGATAGAATGATGAAAGGGATGAAAGCATCGTTAGACTATAATTCTAAAAACTTTAGTCCTTATCAACACAAACAATTAAGAATCGTAGAGTTTCCAAGAACAGGAGGAAGCTATGCACAATCTTTTCCAAATACAATTCCGTTTTCAGAAGGAGTTGGTTTTATTGCAGATGTAGATGATAAAAATGATGATGGTGTAGATTATCCGTTTGCAATTACGGTACATGAGGTGGCGCATCAATGGTGGGCGCATCAGGTAATTGGTGCCGATGTTTTAGGAGCCACCATGTTGTCGGAAAGTTTGTCTGAGTATGTTGCTTTAAAAGTGTTAGAACATCAACAAGGAAAAGAAAAAATGCGCACTTTTTTAAAGAAAGCATTAGATGATTATTTAATGCAAAGAACCATGGAAACAAAACGAGAAAATGCATTGATGTATAATGACGGGCAAGGATATATTAGGTATCAAAAAGGTTCTCTAGTTTTTTATGCTTTAAGTGATTATATTGGTGAAGAAAATTTAAATGGTGCTTTAAAAAAGTATGTAGAAAAAGTAAAGTTTCAAGAAGCACCTTATACCACTTCTGTAGAAATGGTAAACTATATTAAAGCTGCAACGCCAGATTCTTTACAATATGTTATTAAAGATATGTTTGAAACCATTACGTTGTATAGAAACAGGGTTTTAGAGGCAAAATCTACAGAATTAGAAAACGGAAAATATAAGGTAGAAATAGAATTTGAAGTTTCTAAATATAGAAATGATGAAAAAGGAAAACGCTATTACGGTGAACAAGTTGGCGATACTTTGTCTTACAAAACAGACAAAATGAATAAAGCTATTTTATCTGTTCCGTTGGCAGATTATATTGATATTGGTATTTTTACAGAAGAAGAGGTTGATGGGGTGAAGAAAGAAAAGGAATTGTATTTACAGAAACATAAGATTACGCAAATCAATAATAAAGTTACCATTATTGTTGATAAAAAACCAGTTGAGGTAGGTGTAGATCCTTATAATAAATTGATTGACACACAATCTGATGATAACAGAAGGAAATTGTAAGTGATGAAATACCAAAGTAATATATTATCTGCTTCAGCATTATTTTTAATAATTGCAGTATTGCAAATTTTAGGGGTTTTATTTAACGATACTTTGGCTTTTGTATCGAGTCCGTTTATAACCATTTCTTTGGTGATTGTATACTTAACATCGGTAAATAAAGTAAATTTAGGTTATACGGCTGCATTGTTTTTTTCTTTTTGGGGAGATCTTTTTTTACTTTTTAAAGCAGAATTTTTCTTGTTTGGACTAGTTTTCTTTTTAATTGCTCAAGTTTTATTTATAAAAGTTTCGATTAGTTTTTTAATAAAAAAAAGTTTTACTAAAACAGTGTTATCTTCTATACCATTTTTAATTGTTTTGGGAAGTGTCGTTTATGTAATAAATGAACGTTTAGGAGAAATGCTATTCCCGATAATTGTTTACGGAATTGTTATTTGTTCTTTTGGTACAATTACTTTATTAAATTATTTACAAGAAAAAAGCACAGAAAATTTATGGTTATTCTTAGGAGCCGTATTTTTTATATTGTCGGATAGTTTATTTGTAATTCATAAGTTTTATGACATCAATGAAGTGTATAGAGTTAGTATAACAATTACTTATATTTTGGCGCAGTATCTTATTTGCAAAGCAATGATTGCTAAGAGTACAAAAGCTTAAATAAAAAAATAATAATTTTAATGAAAAATCTATTTTTAATACTTTTCGCATTTAGTGTTTTTGTATCTTGTAAAAAGGATCAAAAAACAAGTTTAACATTTTTAGATGAATTTGTTTTAGCAGATTCAATAGCTTTTCAGCATTCAATTATTGGTGGTTTATCTGGTTTAGATGCTGCAAACGGAGGTTATTATTTTGTGGTCGATGACGCGCACAATCCTCGTTTTGTAAAAGCTGAAATTGGCATTCAAAAAAATAAGATACAAGCTGTAGATTTTAAAAATGTAGTTTTTTTAAATGATACTGTAACTTCTTATTATAAGGATAATGCCTTAGATCTAGAATCTATTTTTGTAGATGAGGAAAAACAAGAAGTTAATTTTGTAGGTGAGGGGTCTATTCATAATGATAAAAGCCCAACTATTTTTACAACCGATTTAAACGGTAATTTTTTAGAAGCTTATGAGTTACCTAAAAGTTTAAGCAATAATAAAGTGATAAAACACAATGCTGTTTTTGAAGGATCTTCTAAAAGTTTAGATGGTAAAGGGTTTTGGGTGGCTATGGAAGCGCCATTAAAAACAGACGGAGAAGAGCCTACTTTTACAAAAACATCATCTCCTGTAAGAATTACTTATTTTGATAAAAAATCAAAAAAAGCAACCAAACAGTTTGCGTATCAATTAGAACATATTACAAAACCATCAAAAGGAAACATTAATTTAAATGGCGTTACGTCTCTTTTAGAATATAAAGAAAATCATTTTTTTATCATAGAAAGAACCTACCAAAGTGGGTATGGAGCACATGGAAATATTGTAAGGATTTTTGATGCAGTTTTAGATGAGCAAACTACCAATGTGTTAAATATAGATGCGTTAAAAGAAACAACATTTATTCCGCTTAAAAAGCGATTATTATTAAATTTTGAAGATGTAAAAGATCAATTAACAGACGGAATTATAGATAACATAGAAGGACTTACTTTTGGTCCGAAATTAGCAAACGGAAATCAATCTTTAATTTTAGTTTCTGATGATAATTTTCAATTGTATGGAAAACAATTAAATCAATTTATTTTATTAGAAATTAACAATCAATAATTTCTACAAGTACTAATTTAAGAGCAGGTAAGTAATGAGTTTTTCTAAAATAAAAGAAACTAGGTTAAGAAAAAAGTTTGATAAAAAAGTCTTACAATTAGCAAAAAATAGAACGGTTTCTCAAAAAGAAATTAAAACTGTAGGTATTTTAACAACCGATGCTATTTCTTTAAAGTTAGATGTACAATCTAAAATAGAAAAGGTACTTGGCGTAAGAAATATCAAAATTTATAATTTTAAGAAATATAATAAATCAGATTCCGTTTCTTTTAAACATTTTTCTGAAAAAGATATCAATTGGAAAGGTCATTTTATACAACCTAATTTTAAAAGTTTTTTAGAAGAACCGTTCGATTTGTTAATTGGTTATTTTAAAGAACCTAATTTGTATTTACAAAATGCCGTTTTAGAATCTAAGGCTACTTTTAAAGCAGGTTTTTCTGATGTAAATTCTAAATTGTACGAATTAGAAATTGTAGAAAACACAGAACACTTAGATCTATTTGCTGCAGAGCTAAAAAAGTATCTTATAATTTTAAAAAAGCTAAAAAATTAAACTTTAACAATAAAGTTGTTTATTCTTGGTAAGAATTGTTTTTTTAGTGATGGAATTCAGCTTAATATTGTAATTTTACCCCTTATAAAATACATAATAATGCAAAAATTTATTGGAACTGGAGTTGCGTTGATAACACCTTTTAAAGAAGACTTAAGTGTAGATTTTGATGCACTTGTAAAATTGGTGAATTTTAACATCGAAAACGGAACAGATTATTTAGTAATCAATGGTACTACTGCAGAAAGTGCTACAATTACCAAAGAAGAAAAACAAGAGATCATTAACGTTATTATTAAAACAAATAATAAACGTTTACCTTTAGTTTTAGGTGTAGGCGGTAACAATACGGCTTTAGTAATAGAAGAATTACAAACAAGAGACTTTACCGGAATTGATGGTATTCTTTCTGTTGCACCATATTATAGCAAACCAACACAAGAAGGTTTTTATCAGCATTTTAAAGCCATTGCACAAGCTACAGATTTACCAATTATTTTATACAATGTGCCTGGTAGAACTGCAAAAAACATGGAACCAGCAACCACTTTACGTTTGGCAAATGATTTTAAAAACGTAGTTGGGGTTAAAGAAGCAGGAAATAACCAACAACAATATTATACCTTATTAAGAGACAAGCCAGCAGACTTTTTAGTAATTTCTGGTGATGATGATTTAGCTTTAGGAGTTGCCTTAGCAGGTGGTTCTGGAGTAATTTCTGTAATAGGACAAGCTTTTCCTAAAGCATTTTCTACCATGATAAATCATGGTTTAAAGGGTAATAATAAAGACGGGTATGCAATTCATTATAAAATGATGGATGTTGTAGATTATATTTTTGCAGAAAATAATCCAGCAGGAATAAAAACTGTTTTACAAGAATTAGGTATTTGTAAAAACGATGTTCGTTTACCTTTAGTAAAAGCAAGTACAGAACTTCAATCTAAAATTGCTAAATTTGTAAAGAATTTCTAGATTTACAAACAACTTAAAATAAAAAACATGTTATCACCAATTATTGAAAAAGCATTAAACGAGCAAATAAGAGTAGAAGCACAGTCTTCTCAAATATATTTGGCAATGGCTTCTTGGGCAGAGGTTTTAGGATTTGAAGGGGTAGCGCAGTTTATGTATGCACATTCAGACGAAGAAAGAATGCACATGTTAAAGTTGGTGAAATTTGTAAATGAACGTGGTGGACACGCAAAAGTATCAGCATTAGATGCACCACCAGTAGAATTTGGTGCTTTTAAAGAAATGTTTCAAGAATTATTTAATCATGAGGTTCATGTTTCTGCTTGTATTAATGATTTGATTGATATTTGCTTGAAAGAAAAAGATTATGCAACCCATAATTTTCTACAATGGTATGTGTCTGAGCAGATTGAAGAAGAAGCATTGGCAAGAAATATCTTAGATAAAATTAAATTAATTGGAGATGATAAAGGTGGTTTCTATTTGTTTGATAATGATATTAAACAATTAATTACAGCAGCAACTCCTGCAGAGTAATAACATTAACAAACTTTTAGCAGCATATAAAATCTTTTTTTACGTTTTTTGTGTCATTATTATATGACATAATTTACTGTCAAAAAAAACGTTTTATTAATCCATATTTAATCACTAATTTTGCACGATGCAAAAAATTAAAAATTTAGCGTGTTTATTGATGTTCTCACTTGTATTAATTTCTTGTGGAGAATATCAAAAAGTATTAAACAAAGGTACATCTGAAGAGCAATATAAAATGGCTGTAAAAATGTACGAAGGTAAAAAGTACGGTAAAGCTTTACGTTTGTTTGAGAAAATTACACCAACATATAGAGGAAAACCACAAATGGAGCGTATCCAGTTTATGGTAGCGCAATCTAATTTTAACGAGAAAAACTATAGTATTTCTGGTTATTATTTTGATCGATTTGCAAAAAATTACCCTAAAAGTTCTAAAAAAGAAGAAGCTTCTTTTTTATCTGCTTATAGTTATAAGTTGGCGTCACCTAAATTTAGTTTAGACCCAACAGACACTAATAAGGCATTAGAGGCTTTTCAGAGTTTTATTAATACCTATCCAGATTCAGACAAGATAGACGAAGCAAATCAACATTATAAAGAACTAAGATATAAGCTTCAGAAAAAATATTTCGAAATTGCTAAAACATATTATAGAACTGCAGAGTACGATTTAAGAAATTACAAAGCAGCCATACAAGCATTCGATAATTTATTGTCAGACTATTTAGGTTCTGAATTTAAAGAAGAAGCATTGTACTATAGGTTAAAAGCAGCTCATGATTTTGTGTTAAAAAGTTATGACAGAAGAAAGCCAGAACGTATAAAAGATGCTATAGAAGCTTATGAAAAGCTAAAAAGAAATTATCCAGAATCTCAATACATGGAAGATTCAGATAAAATGTTGGCAACCTTACATCAAGAACAAGAAAGAATAGACGCTATAATTGCAAAACAAGTTAAAGTTAATATTCAAAAATCAAAAAAGAAATAATAACGAATTATGGATTATAAAGATACAAAGGCACCTTTAAGTACAATTACTTACAATAAGGTTGAAATAGAAGCTCCTACGCAAAATATTTATGAGGCTATTTCTATTATTGCTAAAAGAGCAAATCAAATTAACGGCGATTTAAAGAAAGAATTGGTTGATAAATTAGAAGAGTTTGCTACTTATAACGATAGTTTAGAAGAGGTTTTTGAAAATAAAGAACAAATAGAAGTTTCTAAATTTTACGAAAGATTACCAAAACCAACCGCAATGGCTGTTGAAGAGTGGTTAAAAGGAAAAGTATATTTTAGAACTCCAGAAGCAGAATAATGTCCGTTTTAAGTGGTAAAAAAGTTCTATTAGGAATTACTGCTGGAATTGCTGCATACAAAACGGCTGGTTTAGTTCGTTTATTTATAAAATTAGGCGCAGAGGTCAAAGTAGTTATGACTCCTGCGTCTAAAGATTTTATAACACCTCTTACACTTTCTACACTTTCTAAAAACCCTGTTTATTCTACTTTTTACAATAAAGAAGATGAAGAAAACGAGTTGTGGAATAATCATGTAGATTTAGGTCTTTGGGCAGATTATATGGTCATTGCACCAGCAACTGCAAATACCATGTCTAAAATGGCAAATGGTACGTGCGATAATTTATTGTTGGCAGTTTATTTGTCTTCTAAATGTCCGGTATACTTTGCACCCGCAATGGATTTAGATATGTATATTCATCCGGCTACCAAAGAGAGTTTACAAAAATTACAAAGTTTTGGTAATACAATGATTCCTGCAACATCTGGTGAGTTAGCAAGTGGATTGGTTGGAGAAGGTAGAATGGCAGAGCCAGAAGATATTGTATCATTTATAGAAAATGATGTTTTATCTAAATTGCCTTTAAAAGGTAAAAAACTATTACTTACTGCTGGTCCAACGTATGAAGCCATAGATCCTGTTCGTTTTATTGGGAATCATTCTTCTGGTAAAATGGGATTTGCAATTGCAAAAGCAGCGGCTAATTTAGGGGCGGAGGTTTATTTAATTTCAGGTCCAAGTCATCAGCAAATACAACATTCTTTAGTACATCGCATAGATGTTGTTTCTGCAGAGGATATGTACAAAGCGGCACATACCTATTTTAAGGAAGTGGATATTGCCATACTTTCTGCGGCTGTAGCAGATTATAAACCAAAAAATATTGCCACTCAGAAAATAAAAAAGACAACTTCTGCGTTAGAAATTGAGTTGGCACCTACAAAAGACATTTTAGCTTCATTAGGTGAAATTAAAAAGAATCAATTTTTAGTTGGTTTTGCTTTAGAAACCAATAATGAGTTGGCAAATGCAAAAGAAAAGCTGAAACGTAAAAATTTAGATGCCATTGTTTTAAATTCTTTACAAGATAAAGGTGCTGGTTTTGCAACAGACACAAATAAAATTACTATTATTGATAAAGATTTGAATGAAAAAACGTTCGAATTAAAATCGAAAGTAGAAGTAGCTAAAGATATTATCAACGAAATTATACGTAAAATATCTTAATATTTTTGGTCTCCTCGAGCGCAGTCGAGAGGTTTAAAAGAAGGTCTCGACTGCGCTCGACCGGACAGTAAAAAATTAAATAGATGCGTAAACTTATATTCTTTTTTCTGTTAATATTTTCAGTTTCTGTGCTAAAGGCTCAAGAATTGAATTGCTTGGTTACTGTAAATTATAATCAAGTACAAGGTTCAAATACCCAGGTTTTTAAAACACTAGAAAAATCGTTGTCTGAGTTTATAAATCAAACTAAATGGACAAATAACGAGGTAAAACCAGAAGAAAGAATAGATTGTGCATTTACAATTATTATTAGTTCTAGAGATGCTAATAACTTTAAAGGAACCTTACAGGTACAATCTACAAGACCTGTTTTTGGCTCTACGTATGCATCGCCAATATTAAATTTAAAAGACAACCAATTTAACTTTACGTACAATGAATTTGATCCATTAATTTATAATCAAAATTCGTACGATAGTAATTTAATTTCTACCATTGTTTTTTATGCAAATATTATTTTAGGGGCAGATGCAGATACTTTTAAAAGAAATGGTGGAGAACCTTATTTTAAAGAAGCAGAAAATGTAATGTTGCAAGCACAACAAAGTGGTTTAAGTCCTTGGCAAAATGTGGTAGGAAAACAAAATCGATTTTTATTGATTGATAGTTTTTTATCACCAAAACTTACTGCGTACAGAACTGCAGTTTATAATTACCATAGAAGAGGGTTAGATGAGTTTTCTTTAAATAATGGTATTGCTAAACAAAATATGGAAGAAGCTGTAATCTCCTTAGAAAGTATTTATAACAAAACGGTTGGTAACTATTTAATACGTGTATTTTTTGATGCAAAAGCAGATGAAATTGTAAACATGTATTCTGATGACGCTGTAACAAGAAATCAAGATCGATTAACCGAAGTAGTTAGAAAATTATCTCCGAACAACAACGCTAAGTGGAAAAATATTAAGTAAAAACATTCCTTATAATTATTGTTTAATCTTGATACAATTTTCCTTAATTTTATCTTCTAAAATTCAGAAAATTTGTTAACACAACTTTCCATTAATAACTACGCATTAATCAATCAGTTATCTATTGATTTTTCTTCTGGTTTATCTATTATTACAGGTGAAACTGGGGCAGGTAAATCTATACTTTTAGGAGCCTTAGGTTTGGTGCTTGGTAACAGAGCAGATTTATCTTCGTTAAAAGATACGTCTACCAAATGTATTGTAGAAGCAAAAGTTGCGCTTTCTAGTTATCATTTAGAAGATTTTTTTAAAGAAGTAGATTTAGATTACGAGTCTGAAACCATTATTAGAAGAGAAATTTTACCATCTGGTAAATCAAGAGCTTTTGTAAATGATACGCCTGTTACGCTGTCTGTTTTAAATCAACTAAGATCTAAATTGATAGATGTACATTCTCAGCATCAAACAATGCAACTGTCAGACAACAGTTTTCAGTTTACTATTTTAGATGCATTGGCAAAAAATCAAGCAAGAATTGCTTCTTACCAAAGAGGTTTTTTACAACTTAACAAATTAAAAAAACAACTTAGCAAATTAGAGGAAAAACAGTCCATTGCAAATCAGAAATACGACTATAATTTACATCTTTTTAAGGAATTAGAAGAAGCTAAAATTAAAGTTGATGAGCAAGAGATTTTAGAAGAAAAGCTAGAGAAATTAAACAATATAGAAGACATCAAAGATAATTTATCGGAAGCATTAGAGCTTACGATAAACGAAGAAATCGGAATTCAGAATTTACTAAATACCTTAGACAATAGACTGACTAAAATTTCTACGTTTTCTAAAGAATATCAAACCTTATCAGAAAGAATTACTTCTGTAAAAATAGAAATTGATGATATTGTTTCTGAATTAGAAGATGCCAATGAAAATGTAGATTTCAATCCTAATGAAGCAGAAGAAATTAATGACAGATTACAATTGTTATATAATTTACAGAAAAAACATGCTGTTAGTTCAAATGAAGAATTACTACAAGTTTTCGAAAAAATTTCTGAAGAAGTAGGTGATGTAGAATCTGCAGATGAAGTGATCAATTTAAAACAAAAAGAAATAGATGATGTTTCTGAAAAATTAGATAAGGTTGCAGGTTTAATTTCTAAAGCAAGAACAAGTGCAATACCTAAATTAACAAAAGAATTGCAAGTTTTGTTAACCGATTTAGGAATGGAAAACGCTCGTTTTTCAATAAAGATAAAAGCAACTAAAAATTATTTTTCAAACGGTAAAGACGAATTAGAATTCCTTTTTTCTGCAAATAAAGGCGGACATTTTGGTGAATTAAAGAAAGTGGCTTCTGGTGGAGAATTGTCTAGAATTATGTTATCTGTTAAAAAAGTATTGTCAGAAAACACACAATTACCAACCATTATTTTTGATGAAATTGATACCGGAGTTTCAGGAGAGGTTTCTAACAAAATAGCTGCCATTATGCAGCAAATGAGTAATAATATGCAGGTAATTGCCATTACTCACTTACCACAAATTGCCGCAAAAGGAGCAAATCACTACAAAGTGTATAAAAAAGAAATTAACGGAGTTACCACTACCAACTTAAAGCAATTAACTACAGAAGAACGTATTGTAGAAATTGCAGAAATGTTAAGTGGTAAAGATATTTCCGACTCTGCATTAACCCACGCAAAAGAATTATTGAATTAGTTTATATAAAACTTATAAAGTGAGATGGTCATTTCGAAATGAGCTTTCTAGCAATTGAGAAATCTTATAAAAAATATTTAGCAACATGTACAACTTACTAAAAGGAAAAAAAGGAATCATTTTTGGCGCTTTAAATGAAAATTCTATCGCTTGGAAAACGGCGCAAAGAGCACATGAAGAAGGAGCGGAGTTTGTATTAACCAATGCGCCGGCTTCTATAAGAATGGGCCAATTAGATGTTTTGGCAAAGAAAACAGGCTCTCAAATTATTCCTGCAGATGCAACTTCTGTAGAAGATTTAGAGAATTTGGTAGAAAAATCTATGGAGATTCTTGGTGGTAAAATAGATTTCGTTTTGCATTCCATCGGTATGTCTGTAAATGTTAGAAAAAACAAACCGTATACAGATCCAAATTACGATTACACCACAAAAGGTTGGAATGTTTCAGCCGTTTCTTTTCATAAAGTACTCAATGTTTTGTATCATAAAAAAGCCATGAAAGATTGGGGTTCTATCGTTGCTTTAACTTATATGGCGGCGCAAAGAGTGTTTCCAGATTACAATGACATGGCAGATAATAAAGCCTATTTAGAGTCTATTGCACGTAGTTTTGGGTATTATTTTGGTAGAGATTTTAAAGTGCGTGTCAACACCATTTCTCAATCTCCAACACCAACAACAGCCGGAAACGGCGTAAAAGGTTTCGACGGATTTATCAATTTTTCAGAAAAAATGAGTCCGTTAGGCAATGCTTCTGCGGCCGATTGTGCAGATTATACCATTTCTTTGTTTTCAGATTTAACCAAGAAAGTTACGTTGCAAAATCTGTTTCACGATGGAGGATTTTCTAACATGGGCGTAAGTGATGCTGTTATGGATAAGTTCGAATAGTTGTATAAGAAGCTATTTCCTGCTTTCCGTTATATCTTTTTATTGCTGTCATTGCGAAGTTTGCTTTTTTGTAAACTGTGGCAATCCCTAAATCGGAAAGAGATTACTTCGTTCCTCGTAATGACGCTTTTTTAAAGGAGATAAAAAGGATGCCACTTCAATCAGGGCTAAACTTGTTTGCTAACTTTTTTAAAGATGAAAGCAAGTAACAACCTATTTTTTTAACTTTGATAACTGATAACTGATAACTGATAACTGATAACTGATAACTGATAACTGATAATTGAAATACTCCATCATCATACCTGTTTACAATCGTCCTACAGAAATAGACGAATTATTAGAAAGTCTTACAAAACAAGATTTCTCTAACAATTTTGAAGTTTTAATTATAGAAGACGGTTCTACGGAAAAAAGTGAAGTTGTTGTAGGGAAGTATAAAAATCAATTAGACATAAACTATTTTTTTAAAGAAAACAGTGGAGCAGGAGCAAGCCGTAATTTCGGAATGCAGCATGCTACTGGAGATTATTATATCATTTTAGACTCTGATGTTATTGTTCCAAGTCAATATCTATACGAAGTAAATAAAGCATTAGAAATCAATTTTACAGATGCTTTTGGAGGACCAGACGCGGCACATAAAAGTTTTACAGCATTACAAAAAGCTATTAATTATTCTATGACTTCTGTATTAACGACAGGCGGAATTCGTGGTAAAAAACAAGCTGTAGGTACATTTCAACCAAGAAGTTTTAATTTAGGACTTTCTAAAGTTGCTTTTAACAAAACACAAGGTTTTTCTAAAATGAAAAACGGAGAAGATATCGATTTAACATTCCGACTTTGGGAAAATGGTTTTGAAACGCAATTGATAGAAAAAGCATTTGTTTACCATAAAAGAAGAAGCTCTATTCAGCAATTTTTTAAACAAACTTTTGGTTTCGGAACTGCAAGACCTATTTTGAATAAAAAATATCCAGAAACAGCAAAACCAACCTATTGGTTTCCTTCTTTGTTTATTATAGGGATTGATGTGAGTATCATTTTAGCTGTCTTTGGCTATAATCAATTACTCTATTGCTACGGATTTTATTTCTTGTTAATTTTCTTAGATTCGTTATTTCAGAATAAGAATGTACAAGTAGCTTTTTTAAGTATGTTTACTTCTTTAACGCAGTTTTTAGGATACGGATTAGGCTTTTTAGAGTCGCAATTTTATCCGAAGAAATAGTGAGGTTTGGCTAAAGCCTTGTTGTAATAAAATCTATTTTCCTATGGATAAATCCATAGGCAATTGAATAATATAAAAGAAAAGATATTGTTTTGTTGTAAATAGGAACCGGCTTCGACCTTTGCTTGTTGTAATAAAATCTATTTTCCTATGAATAGATCCATAGACAATTGAATAATATAAAAGCAAAGAATTTATTTTGCTATAAATAGGCACTGGCTTCAGCCTGTGCTGTGCTAAATTAATGAGATAAATATTGGCTTTAGCCAAAGTTTAAAAGTAGCATGTTGTTTAAGAATATGTATTCTTCTGAATAAAAAAGTTTTAGATTTTTTATTTAAAAATTTTTTTCGATTTTTCCCAATATACATCCATTTCAGTTAAGGACATATCAGCAAGTTCTTTGCCTTCTTTTTTGGCTTCTTGTTCTAGAAATTGAAAACGATTAATAAATTTCTTATTCGTTTTTTCTAAAGCATTTTCTGGGTTTACGCCAATAAAACGAGCGTAATTGATCATAGAAAACAAGACATCACCAAATTCTTTTTCAGTTTCTTCTTTATTTCCAGCTTTTACTTCTTCGTTTAATTCAGTTAATTCTTCCTGGACTTTTTCCCAAACTTGTTCTGGGTGTTCCCAATCGAAACCAACACCTTTTACTTTTTCTTGAATTCTGCTTGCTTTTACAACAGCAGGTAAACTTTTAGGAACACCTTCTAAGACAGATTTGTTTCCTTCTTTTAATTTTAATTGTTCCCAATTGCGTTTTACTTCTTCTTCGGTATCAGCAACAACATCGCCATAAATATGAGGATGTCTGTGTATTAACTTGTCGGAAATTGCGTTGGCAACATCAGCAATATCAAAAGCTTTTTGTTCGCTTCCAATTTTAGCATAAAAGACGATGTGCAAAAGCACATCGCCTAATTCTTTTTTTATTTCTTGTAAATCATTGTCTAGAATAGCATCTGCCAATTCGTACGTTTCTTCAATTGTAAGATGACGTAAACTTTCTAAAGTTTGTTTTTTATCCCACGGACATTTCTCTCGAAGGTCGTCCATAATATCTAACAATCTATTAAAAGCTGCTAATTGTTCTTTTCTGCTATTCATGTTTTTTAGTTTCTAAACTGAACGTTGTATTAATTTTATAGTAAACCTAATAAATCTATGAGATTTCTCAATCGCTTAAAAAAGCTCATTTCGAAATAACAGTCGTTATATTTTTTTAGTTTTGAATACTGAATACTGAATACTGAATACTGAATACTGCTTACTCCTTACTCCTTTCCACTTTCTTCAGCAGTTACTTCTTCTACTTTAGGAAACTCCATACCCGCTTTTACTAAAATATTAAACCATTGAATTACTTTTTTAATATTAGAAGCATACACTCTTTCTTCATCATAACCTGGTAATACTTCAGAGAAAAAGTTAGTTAAGTTTTTATTACTTTCTTTATGAGACATTGCTTCTTTTCCTGCTGTTTTTTCGAACATAGAAGTAAAAATGTTTAATAAAGGTACGTCTTCTTCATACGTGTAAATTGCTATGTTTTCTAGCAAACTTACGTTTTGAGCAGCGTTAATTGCTACACGTTTTTTTTCTACTAAAGATTCTGCAATTACAGCATTTTTAGATTGAGATATTACTTGAAATAATCCTGGTTTACCTGTTACGGCAATAATTTTGTTAAATTCCATATGTGTTTTTATGTTTTTTTTGTCTGTTTAAGCTTATTTGAGAGGTTGTTTTAATCTAAATATTACTTGTTCTCTATTGTGCTTTAACATACATTATTTGTATATTATTTACCTTTTTTAGCATTTGGAAAACGCATTCTGTAATCTGCATGAACTTTTCCTTTAGAAATTTTTTCTAATTTCTTTTTAATCAATCTTTTTTTAAGAGTAGAAAGTTTGTCTGTAAATAAAATTCCATCGATATGATCATATTCATGCTGAAAAACTCTAGCTGCTAAACCATCTAAAGTTTCTGTATGCGTTTTAAAATCTTCATCTTGATACTCGATGGTAATTTCTGGTTGACGAAAAACGTCTTCTCTAACATCCGGAATACTTAAACAACCTTCGTTAAAAGCCCATTCGTCTCCTTCTTCTTTAATAATTTTAGCATTTATAAAAACTCTGTTAAAGTTTTTTAATGCTTCTCTATCCTTTTCAGACAATTCTTCGTCATCAGCAAAAGGTGAGGCATCAATAACAAACAAACGAATTGCTTTTCCTATTTGTGGTGCAGCTAAACCAACACCAGATGCATTGTACATCGTTTCCTTCATGTTAGAAATTAAGGTTTCTAAGTTCGGGTAATCAGCATCAATTTCAGTTCCTACTTTACGTAAAACCGGATCTCCGTAAGCTACTATTGGTAAAATCATTTCTTTTTTTTTAAGATTGGCAAAAATACAATTTAGAATTACGAATTACGAATTTTGAATTGCGAATTTTAAAAATGAGTGGCATTTTTTTACTACAAATTCACAATTTGTTATTTTTACTAAAAAACAATGTAAACTAAACTGTTTTTAGTGCTAATATTCTTTATTCGTTAAATAATAAACTTATTTTTTAAACATATAGGTTAGCGTAAACAGTTACGCCTATTAATTTTTGTTGTATAAATAAGATTGTAAAATAATGGTTGCACTAATTTCATCAACCAAAGCTTTATTTCTACGTTGTTTTTTATTTAGTCCTCCATCAATCATTGTTTGAAAAGCCATTTTAGATGTAAAACGTTCGTCAATTCTTAAAAGAGGAATTTTAGGGATTTGCTTTTCAAGCTTCTGTAGAAAAGGAAGTATCAAAGCTTCACTTTCGCTATCCGTATTATTCATCTGTTTTGGTTTACCTACCACAAACAGCTCTACTTTATTTTTAGAAATATATTCTTTTAGAAAAGGAATTAAATCATCTGTATTTACAGTTGTTAAACCAGAGGCAATAATTTGAAGTTCGTCTGTTACTGCAATACCTGTTCTTTTTTTACCAAAATCGATGGCGAGAATTCGTGACACCTGCTATTTTTTTATTTAAAAGTGAATAATAATTACATAATTTTATATTACAAATCTATATAAAAATTATTTTACAATACCTTTGTGCAATACTTAAAATGAATTAGAAATATATTCTTATGAAATTATTAGCAGTTTTAGTTAATTACGGAGATGAGCAGTTAGATTATTTACAAGAAGTAGTTAGTGGGTTTAAAAAAATAGAAAAGTACGATGTAACTATTGTTGTTCAGTCTAATATACCATTAAATATTAAGGGGATTGATAAGGTTAATGTTGTGAAATTAAAAAATTATCAATTTTTACCATTAACATGTCGTGAAGAGATATGGAAAAGGAAAGATGATTTTGATGTTTTTATTTACGGAGAAAATGACCATTTATTTCTTGAGAAGCACATCGATAGACATTTAGAATATTCAGAAATACTACCAGACAATAGAATTCCTGGACTTATACAGTATGAAGAAAGTACTGATGGTTTATATTACCCTGGTTATCATAGTCATTTTGAATGGGATTTTAACTCTGTTGAAACTTATAAAGGAAAAGTTTTTGCACATTTTAGAAATACGCACCAAGCTACTTTTATACTTACAAAATCTCAATTGGAAAAGGTTTCTAAAAAATTAGATTTTACTAAGTTAGTTCAATATAGGTTTTCATACGTTTTAAATACGTTTTTAAATTCTTTGCGCAAAATAATAAAACAACCAATAAAAGAACCTTTTAGATATAGCTATAAATGTAAAGTAAATACGGATATTTATGATTTTGGTGGTATGAAAAAAATGATTTGTATTTCTGAGTTAGATGATAATTTAATACACCATTTACCAAACTTATATATAAAAGGATTAAAGGGGAGAACTAAATTAAATTCAGATCAATTAAGGATGAATGAGTCTCTAAAAAAACTACTTAAAAAGTAGCTTCAATTTTAACAACAAAACCGTATCTGTTTAAAAAACGTATATTCGCTTTGGTTTTTTAAGGATACATTTATATTTGTAGAAACTAAATATTAAAATGAAAGAAATTAGACAAATTATAGAATCAGCTTGGGATAATCGTGAGTTGTTAAAAGAAGAAAATACAATTAACACAATTAGAAAAGTTGTTGATTTATTAGATAAAGGAGAATTAAGGGTTGCAGAACCTATTGTTGGAGGATGGCAAGTAAATGAATGGGTAAAGAAAGCAGTAGTTTTATATTTCCCTATTCAGAAAATGGAAACTTTAGAAGCAGGTATTTTTGAATATCACGATAAAATGCCTTTAAAAACAGATTATGCTGCTCAAGGAGTTCGTGTAGTTCCTGGAGCATCTGCTCGTAAAGGATCTTACCTTTCACCAGGTACTATTTTAATGCCAAGTTACGTTAATATTGGGGCGTATGTAGATGAAGGTACCATGGTTGATACTTGGGCTACTGTTGGTTCTTGTGCGCAAATTGGTAAAAATGTTCACCTTTCTGGTGGTGTTGGTATTGGTGGTGTTTTAGAACCATTACAAGCAGCTCCTGTAATTATAGAAGATGGCGTTTTTGTTGGTTCTAGATGTATTGTTGTAGAAGGTGTTAGAGTAGAAAAAGAAGCTGTTTTAGGTGCAAATGTGGTACTTACAATGAGTACAAAAATTATTGATGTTACTGGTGATGTACCTGTAGAAACTAAGGGTGTTGTACCTGCAAGATCTGTGGTAATACCAGGAAGCTATACAAAGAAGTTTGCGGCAGGAGAGTTTAATGTGCCTTGTGCATTAATTATCGGAAAAAGAAAAGAAAGTACCAATAAAAAGACTTCTTTAAATGATGCATTAAGAGAATATGATGTTGCTGTTTAAGAATTAAAAAAAACTATGACAAAAATTACTGCAATAATTCCTACACTTAATGAAGAAATTCATATAGAAGAAGCTATACAATCTGTGAAATTTGCAGATGAAATAATTGTAATAGATTCTTTTAGTACAGATAAAACGTTAGAAATTGCAGAACAATACAATGTGAAAATCATCAAACGAAAGTTTGATGATTTTTCTTCTCAAAAAAACTTTGCTATTCAACAAGCAAAAAATCCTTGGATTTATATTTTAGACGCAGATGAACGTGTAACTCCAGAAGTAGAAAAAGAAGTTTTAGATGCAGTTAAAAAACCAAATGGGG
Source organism: Polaribacter butkevichii (assembly GCF_038024105.1). NCBI lineage: Bacteria > Pseudomonadati > Bacteroidota > Flavobacteriia > Flavobacteriales > Flavobacteriaceae > Polaribacter > Polaribacter butkevichii. Next base: position 1,338,931 of record NZ_CP150661.1, on the reverse strand, counting down.
TTGTAGGGTTTTATGTTAGACGGAGTTTTTATTTTTGTGAAAGAAAAGTAAATTATAGTGGTTTTCAAAGTGATAAAGTAATTCGTTTATTTTTAAAAGAAAATTGTAAATACACAGGGCTTGTTCATGAAAAGATAACTGCTAATGGAGAAATAGGTTTTCTGAAAAATAAAATTGATCATTTTTCTTATAGAAGTTATGACCATTATATCTCTAAATTAAATCATTATGCAGCAATTCAAGCAAAAGAATTACATCAAAAAGGAAAAAGAGTAAATATTTATCATGTGATTGTAAAACCTACTGCAAGGTTTTTTATTCACTATTTTATTAGATTGGGTTTTTTAGATGGTTTTACTGGTTTTTTAGTTGCTAAAATACAAGCTTATGGTGTTTTAACAAGGTATATTAAACTTTGGCTTTATAATAGAAAAATAAAATAAATGTTGGAATCTTTTTCGAATAATATTGATATTTCTATAATTATTGTAACTTATAAAAGTTGGAATGACCTACGTAATTGCTTATTATCTATAAAAGAAGCTAACTCATTAGAACTTAAATTAGAGGTGGTGGTTGTTGATAATTGCTCTAATGATGGTAATATTTTTGAATTTAAAAAAGAGTTTCCTAATTTAAAATTTATAGAAAACACAGGAAATAATGGGTTTGCTAATGGTTGTAATCTTGGAGCCAAAAACGCTCTAGGAAAATATTTGTTTTTTCTAAATCCAGATACTATAATTAACAAAGATTCTATCGTTAAAATGTTTACTTTTCTAGAAAAACATGCTAATTGCGGAATTGTTTCATGTAATCAAAAAAACACAAAAGGTTCCTATGAAAATAACATACGTTTTTTTCCAAATTTAGAAACTCTTTTTGGTCTTTTTAGAGTGATAAATAAAAGTAATTTAATAAAAAGAATAAAAAATAAAAACAATGTAATTTATACTGAGTGGGTTTCTGGGGCTGTTGTTTTTATAAGTAAGTTTTGGTTTGATAAAATTAATGGTTGGAATGAGGATTTTTGGATGTATTTTGAAGATGTTGATTTATCTAAAAAAGTAACAGATTTAGGAGGTGAAATCTGTTTATTAACAAATACAGAGATTATACATAATCATGGAGGCTCGTCTAGAATCAATATAAAAACAGCTTTAATAACAAAAACAGAAGTTCTTATTTCTAAACATGTATATATTAGAAATCATTTTAAAGGTTTTAAATATTTTATTTTACAGCTCTTAGTTGTTCTAAATAATCTTATAGGGAAAATTATTTCTGTTATTTTGGGACTTATTTTTTTCTTTGTTCCTAAGCTAAGATTAAAAGCCCTTTTATATTTTAATATCTTAAAATATTATTTTAGTTCACTTAAAAATAAAACATGGTTAAGTCCTAAATCCATGAATTATCCCCATAAATCAGTGTAAAAAATATAATTGTAACTTTTTTAGTTTTAAAGAAAAAAAAAACAATTATCTATACTAAAAGGGCTTTTAAGTTATGTCTCTACTGTTTTTAGTGATTTTATAAATTCTACAAATAGAAATAAATATCTTCTTTTATTTTTTGTAATTTAATAATTCCATTTATTAATCACTTAATAAAGAGAATTATTATTGTACAGGATTTTTTTAGACTCCAATAGCTTTTATAAGTGTTATGTGTAAATTCATTTAAAGAAATTGTTAAACCAATTTTGGATGGCGCATTTTAAATAGTAAATTTGCATCAAAATAAAGAGAATCTATAATGCTTTGCTGGTTTTTAAAAATTGGTAATTAGATTTAAGTTTTAAGACCTTAGTTCATGCAGAAACAGTTGTTTAAAGAAGCAATTTCATCAGAAATATTTAGTGTAATATCAAAAGCATCCACTCAATTACAAATAGATAGTTATGTTATTGGAGGTTTTGTTCGTGATTTTTTCTTAAAAAGAGGGAATTCTAAAGATATAGATGTCGTAGCAGTTGGTAGTGGTATTGAGTTGGCTCAAAAAGTAGCTAAACTTTTGCCAAACAAACCTAAAGTACAGGTTTTTAAAACGTACGGAACAGCAATGCTACGCTACAACGACGTAGAAATAGAGTTTGTTGGTGCAAGAAAGGAATCGTATACAGAAGATAGCAGAAACCCAGATGTTACAGAAGGTTCTTTACAAGACGATCAAAATAGAAGAGATTTAACCATAAATGCATTAGCATTGAGTTTAAATGAAGCTAATTTTGGAGAATTGTTAGATCCTTTTAATGGAATTGAAGACCTGAAAAATAAGGTGATTAAAACACCTTTAAACCCAGATATAACGTATTCGGACGATCCTTTAAGAATGCTGCGTGCAATTCGTTTTACAACGCAATTAAATTTTAATATTGATACAGAATCTTTAGAAGCAATTTCTAGAAATGCCTATCGATTAAAAATTATTACTCGAGAAAGAATTGTAGATGAGTTGAATAAAATTTTGTCATCAGCAAAACCTTCTATAGGGTTTTTATTATTAGAAAGAACAGGGCTCTTAAAGCAAATTCTTCCGGAATTGATTGCTTTAAAAGGAGTAGAAGAGGTAGAAGGACAAAAACATAAAGATAATTTTTATCATACATTAGAAGTTGTAGATAATATTGCTAAAAATACAGCGGATGTTTGGTTGCGTTGGGCCGCTTTGTTACATGATATAGGAAAAGCGCCAACTAAAAAATTTAGTAAAAAAGTTGGGTGGACATTTCATGCACATGAATTTGTGGGCTCTAAAATGGTGTATAAATTATTCAAAAGATTAAAAATGCCATTGAATAATAAAATGAAATTTGTTCAGAAAATGGTGATGTTAAGTTCTAGACCTATTGTTTTGGCTACAGAAGTTACAGACTCTGCCGTTAGGCGTTTGGTTTTTGATGCAGGTGATGATATTAATTCTTTAATGACCCTGTGTGAAGCTGATATAACCACTAAGAATCCAAAGAAATTTAAGCGTTATCATCAAAATTTCGAATTAGTAAGAAATAAAATAAAAGAGGTAGAAGAAAGAGATCAGGTACGTAATTTTCAGCCACCAGTTACCGGCGAAGAAATTATGGAAGCTTTTAATTTAAAACCTTGTAGAGAGATTGGGCAAATTAAAGAAGCCATAAAAGAAGCAATTTTAGAAGGAGATATTCCTAATGAAAAGCAAGCCTCTTATGATTTTATGATTAAAATTGGATTAAAATTGGGGTTGAAACAAGGTTAATTAGAACTAATTTACTTTAAAATAAATAACAAAAAAAGACCAATACAAATAGCGTATTGGTCTTTTTTTTGTTGATATAATATAGTCCTTAACTTAAAGATTGCATAGTTACTAACTTAAAATACTCTCCTTTTTTGGCAAGTAATTCTTCATGTTTACCTTGTTCTACAATTTTTCCTTTTTTCATGACCACAATTTTATCTGCTTTTTGAATGGTAGATAACCTGTGTGCAATTACTAAAGACGTTCTGTTTTGCATCATTTTTTCTAAAGCAACTTGTACCAATTGTTCAGACTCGGTGTCTAGAGCAGAAGTAGCTTCGTCTAGAATCATTATTGGAGGGTTTTTTAAAACAGCCCTTGCAATAGACAAACGTTGTTTCTGTCCGCCAGACAGCGTGTTTCCACTATCGCCAATATTGGTTTGGTATTTTTGAGGTAAATTCTGAATAAACTCATCTGCATTTGCAATTGTTGCAGCTTCTAAAATAGCTTCATCACTTGCATTTTTAGTACCTAAATTGATGTTGTTTGCAATGGTGTCATTAAATAAAATAGAATCTTGAGAAACAATTCCCATTAAATCTCTTAAAGATTTTTTGGTAACGTCTTTTATATTTTGATTATCAATAAGAACATCACCATTATTTACATCGTAAAAACGAGTAATTAAATTGGCTAAGGTAGATTTTCCACTACCAGATTGACCAACCAAAGCAACGGTTTCTCCTTTATTAATGGTTAAAGAGAAGTCTTTTAAAACATAATCATCTTTATATTTAAAAGAAATATTTTTAAATTGTATTTGATCAGTAAAGTCTTCTTTTACAATAGCGTTAGGTTTGTCTTTAATACTATTTTCTGTATTTAAAACCGTCATAATTCTTTCTGCAGATGCCTCTCCTTTTTGAATATTATAAAAGGTAGAAGTAATTAATTTTATAGGGTTTAAAACGGTGTAAAATAACACAATATAACCTAAAAATTCATCTGGTTGCAAAGAACTTGTTTTAGCTAAAACTTCTGTTCCTCCGTACCAAAGGATGGCAATAATGGTTGCCGAACCTAAAAATTCACTCATTGGAGAAGCCAATGTTTGCCTGTGAATTACACTGGTCATTAATTGTTTAAAATGAAGTGTAGAGTTGTTAAACTTTTTAGCGATTACCCCTTCTGCATTAAAGCCTTTAATGATTCTTAATCCCGTTAAGGTTTCTTCTATAAATGATAAAAAATTACCATTTTCTTTCTGAGCTTTAGCAGATTTTGCTTTTAATTTTTTACTGATGGATGAAATTATAAATCCTGAAACTGGTAATAAAACAAAAACAAAGAGTGTTAATTTTACACTCATAAAAAGCATAATAGAAATTGCAATAATTACAGTTAACGGCTCTCTAACAATGGTTTCTATAGATGTTAAAATGGAGTTTTCTACTTCTTGTACATCAGAGGTCATACGCGCAATTATGTCTCCTTTTCTTTTTTCGGAAAAGTAGGAGATAGGCAATTCTACAATTTTTTCGTATAATTTATCTCGTAAATCTTTTACTATTCCGGTTCTTAAAAAGGTAATTACATAAGAAGCTAAATATCTAAATAAATTTTTAAAAAAGAATAAAGAAACAGATAGTAAGCAAATAAAAACTAGTGTTTTTATATTGCCTTCAGTTTCTATTTTGTTTGATATGTAAAAGTAAAAACTTTCTTTTAAGTAATCTCCAATTCCGGTAATGCCCTCATAAGTTGGTTTACTTACAACCTTTTTATCTGTGCTAAATAAGATGCCTAAAACAGGTATAAAAGCTAAAACGGACAGTACATTAAAAATAGCGTAAAGTATGTTAAATAGAAGGTTTAAAACTGTAAACCTTCTATACTTTTTTTCATATTTTAAAATGTCTTTAAAATACCCCATTAATTCAATTTCATTTCTTCAATAATTCTTTGAATCTTAGCATCTAAAGCAGCTTCTGTTGCATCTGCATTTGTAGCATTATCTAAAGCAGTATTTACACTAAAGTAGAACTTTATTTTTGGTTCTGTTCCACTAGGCCTTGCAGCAATTCTTGTTCCAGATTCTGTTTGATAAATTAAAACATTAGATTTTGGTAAATCAATAGTTGTTACTTTACCTGTAATTAAATTCTTTTTTGTTGATGCGTCATAATCACAAAGTGATTCTACTTTTTCTCCATCAATTTCAGTTAATGGATTGTTACGCATATCACTTAACATTTGCTGAATTTCTGCAGCACCATCCATTCCTTTTTTAGTAATAGAAATTAAATGCTCTTTGTAATAACTGTTTTTAATATAGATTGCCAGTAATTCTTCATAAAAAGAACTACCATTTTGTTTTGCATAGGCAGCAACTTCACAAGCTAAAAGTGTCGCTGTAACAGCATCTTTATCTCTTACAAAACCACCAACCATATAACCAAAACTTTCTTCTCCACCACCAATAAAATCAAGCTCAGGAAAATCTCTTACCATTTTAGCAATCCATTTAAAACCTGTTAAACCAACTTTGGTATCTACACCATAAGTAGCAGCAACATCGTTTACTAATTCTGTAGAAACTATGGTAGAACCTACAAATTGTTTTCCATTGATTTTACCTTCTTCTTTCCATTTTTTTAATAGAAATTCAGTCATAACAACCATTGTTTGGTTCCCATTCATTAATTTCATGTTTCCATCCGTATCTCTAATAGCCACACCTAAACGATCACAATCTGGGTCCGTACCAATAACAATATCAGCACCAATTTTGTTAGCTAAATCAGTTGCCATTTTTAAAGCTTCTGGTTCTTCTGGGTTTGGTGATTTTACTGTTGGGAAGTCTCCATTAGGTACTCTTTGTTCTTCAACAATATGTACATCTGTATACCCTGCTTTAGCCAATGCATCTGGTACAGAAACAATAGAGGTTCCGTGTAAAGAAGTAAAAACAATTTTTAAATTTTTTCTATCAATGTTGTCAGATAAAGAACCGTTTTTTACTGATGCTTCAATAAAAGCATCATCAACATCTTTACCAATAACTTCAATTAAGTTTTCGTTTGCATCAAACTTTATTTCAGAGAAATCTAATGCATTTACTTTTCCAATAATTCCACCATCATGCGGAGGAACAATTTGTCCACCATCTGCCCAATATACTTTGTAACCATTATATTCTGGCGGATTATGAGAAGCTGTTAGTACAATACCAGCATCACAACCTAAATGGCGTACAGCAAAAGATAATTCTGGTGTTGGGCGTAAATCTTCAAAAAGATATACTTTTATATTGTTTGCAGATAAAACATCGGCTACAACTTTCGCAAACTTTTTACTATTATGTCTACAATCGAAAGCAATAACAACACTACGTTGCTCTTTTTGTACGTTTTCTATTAAGTAATTAGATAAACCTTGTGTAGCTCTACCCAATGTATATTTGTTAATTCTGTTGGTTCCTGCACCCATAACTCCACGCATACCACCAGTACCAAATTCCATATCTTTATAAAACCTGTCTGCTAAAGCATCCGGATTATTAGAGATTAATTCTTGAATTTCTGTTTGAGTTTCAGCATCAAAAGTAGCTGTTAACCATTGTTTTGCTTTGTCTAAAATATTATCCATTGTATAAAGATTGTGTTACTTAATTGAGGTGCAAATATACTATTTAGAAATTGAGTTTTTCTTTAATCGTATAGTGTTTTTCGTTACTTTTTGTTTTTATAATGAGTTCTCCAATAAATCCTGCCAAAAATAAAGAAGTTCCTAAAATCATAGAAGTTAAGGCAATATAAAACCAAGGATTGTCTGTTACCAGTATTGTTTTAATGCCATTAAATACTTTGTATAGTTTTATGGCTCCAATATAAAATGCAGAAGTTGTTCCGAATAGAAACATTAAAGTTCCCCAAAGGCCAAAAATATGCATGGGTCTTTTACCAAATTTTGATAAAAAAGAAATGGTAATTAAATCTAAAAAACCATTTACAAAACGGTCCATTCCAAACTTGGTTTCCCCGTATTTTCTAGCTTGATGTTGTACTACTTTTTCGCCAATTTTAGTATACCCTTCGTTTTTAGCTAAAACAGGAATGTATCGGTGCATTTCTCCGCTTACTTTTACTGCTTTTATAACTTCGTTTTTGTAAGCTTTTAAGCCACAATTAAAATCGTTTAGTTTTAAACCAGATGTTTTTCTAGCGGCAGCATTAAATAATTTTGAAGGGATGTTTTTAGTGAGAACGTTGTCATAACGCTTTTTTTTCCATCCAGAAATAAGGTCGAAATTTTCTTTAACGATTAAATTATACAATTCAGGAATTTCGTCTGGGTTGTCTTGTAAATCAGCATCCATAGTAATAACTACGTTTCCTTTTGCCATTTCGAAACCAGCATCTAAAGCTTGGGATTTTCCGTAGTTTTTTTGAAAACGAATTCCTTTTACAGCTTCATTTTTAGCAGATAATTCTTCGATTACTTTCCAAGAATTGTCTGTGCTACCATCATCAATAAAAATAACTTCATAAAAATAACGATTGGATTGCATAACTTTTGCAATCCAATCGTATAATTCTTGTAAAGATTCATCTTCGTTAAGAAGTGGTATTACTACCGAAATATCCATGTTTTTTATATTCTAAAATTCTAAGTTGTAAAGTTATAAAGCCTTGGTTAAAACTTTTTAATTTTACTGCTTTTTAACTAATATTTAGTAAGTTTCTTCTTCAGATTTTTTCATGATTGCAGCAGCAATAGCAGAAATTATAAAACCAAAGAAAGCAGATGTAGCTAAAATAATAGCCGCTAAAATACCAGGACTCTGAAATTTTTGAGCCATGGCTACTGCATTATCTACTTGTTCTTCTGTCATACCTGCATCTAACCATTTTTGTTGTTGCAATTCCATGGCTTGTTGCTGAAAAGTAGGGTCTATATAATTCATAAATAAAAATGTATACACCAAAGCAATTACGGCACTAATCATAGTAATTCCTAGCCCTATTTTAACGCCTTGTCCCCAAGAGATAAAGCCGTCATTAGCTTCTCTAAACTTTTTAATACCTATTATAATAAGCGCAATCATTGCAACAAAACTAACAAGGCTATTAATCCATTGAAATTCTAATAAGCTACCTGTTGCAAAAAGAATTAAGTGAACAATAATACCTATTACACCTAGGTATAGTCCGTAATTAAGTATAATGCTTTTACTATCTGCTTGATTTTCCATTTTTTTTTAAGTTTAGTTATACAAATATATTCATTTCATTGTTGATAGTTTTTACTTTCCTAAAAAAGATTGCAACTTACCATAACAATACATTAGTATTCAGAGTGTTGAAAATGTTACAAAAAAATATCACTTTTTTTTGTTGTCATAATAAAAAAAGCTTGTAAATTTGCACTCGGCAAGTCCTACACAACTAGCTCCCTTTGAATCCTCCAGGGCGGGAACGCAGCAAAGGTATTAGGTTGTAGCAGTGTGATGTAGGTAGCTTGCCTTTTTTTATGCACTAAATTTAAATTCTGAATCGGTTCAGAATTTTTCTTTTTTATAGCGGTATTAACTTTCTCCTTGTTAGTTTCCTTCATTTACTTTTAAGATATTTGCACCCGAATTCAAGCCTCTAAATATTTTTATCAAAAAATTTAGTTTTGTATTCTACAAATTTTTAATAATTCAATCTTTTTATAATCATATGTCTAAAGTTGTATTAATTACAGGAGCGTCATCTGGAATAGGAAAATCTATTGCTACGTTTTTATCTGAAAAAGGGTACAAAGTTTACGGAACAAGCAGAAACCCTAAAAACACAGCCAATTTTTCTTTTGATCTAATTGCTTTAGATGTTTTAAAAGTAGATACCATTAATTCGGCAATCGATTTTATCATTCAAGAAGAAGGGCGTTTAGATGTATTGGTAAACAATGCAGGAATGGGAATTACAGGACCTATAGAAGACACACCAACTGATGAAATGCGCGCTGTTTTTAATACTAACCTTTTTGGAGCTGTAGATGTTATGAAAGCTGCTTTACCACAAATGCGTAAACAAAAAGCGGGACTTATTATAAATGTAACTTCTATTGCAGGTTATATGGGGTTGCCTTTCCGCGGATTATATTCTGCTACAAAAGGAGCTTTAGAAACTATAACAGAAGCGACGAGTATGGAGGTAAAACCATTCGGAATTAAAGTAGCTTGTGTGGCACCTGGAGATTTTGCAACCAATATTGCTGCAGGAAGATATCACACACCCGTTTTTGAAAAATCGGCTTACAAAGAAAATTATCAGGCAAACTTAAATTTAATGGATGCGCACGTAAGTGGAGGAATGGATCCTATAGAAATGGCCAAGGCTGTTTTTAAAATTATAAATACTAAAAAACCTAAGATTCATTATAAAGTAGGTGGTTTTATGGAGAAATTTTCTATCGTTTTAAAACGAATTCTGCCAGACAGAATGTATGAGAAAATTTTAATGAATTATTATAAATTATAGTAATGGAGCATGCTCTATTAAAAAAAATATGTGTTTAAAAAACAAATAATGCATTTTGGCTAAAGCCCTTGTGTTGAAATAATTTAATTACCTATGGATAAATCCATAGGCAATTTAAAAATTGAATAATAAAGAGTTTGTTCTGGTTTTTAATTGTCACTGGCTTTAGCCTGTGTTCATTTAATAAGTAGAATAGTGGCTTTAGCCAAACTTTAGAAGGTTTTTAGAATAAATTATACTCAAAAAAGTATTCTGAACAGCAATGTTTTAAAAACTTATTAGGACTGAAAATATTTTTATTTAACTTCTTAAATTATTTATAACTAACTATCTTTGCGTTAGGGATTGAAGTGGAAATCCTTTTTATTTTTTAATTAGCGTCATTGCGAGGAACGAAGCAATCTGTTAATTAATTATAAGAATGCTGCATAAAGCAGAAAAAGATTTATGAGCAAAGACAAAATAAAAAGATTGCAGCGAAAAGCCCGCTCGAACGCCCAAATAAAACAGAACAATTACAACTAAATATATACAAATGAAATTTTTTATTGATACTGCAAATTTAGAGCAAATTAAAGAAGCGCAAGCTTTAGGTATTTTAGACGGTGTAACTACAAACCCATCTTTAATGGCTAAAGAAGGAATTACTGGTGAAGCAAACATTATTAATCATTACAAAGAAATTTGTAACTTGGTAGAAGGAGATGTTTCTGCAGAAGTAATTGCTACAGATTTTGATGGAATGGTAAAAGAAGGTGAAGCTTTGGCTGCTTTAAACCCTCAGATTGTGGTAAAATTACCAATGATAAAAGACGGTGTTAAGGCGTGTAAATATTTTTCTTCTAAAGGGATTAAAACAAACGTAACGTTAGTGTTTTCTGCAGGTCAGGCTTTATTGGCTGCTAAAGCAGGAGCAACGTATGTTTCTCCATTTATTGGTCGTTTAGACGATATTTCTACAGACGGAATGAATTTAATTAAAGAAATTCGTTTAATCTATGACAATTACGGTTTCGAAACTCAAATTTTAGCAGCTTCTGTACGTAATACAATGCACATTATTAACTGTGCAAAATTAGGATCTGACGTTATGACTGGACCTTTAAGTGCTATTGAAGGTTTGTTAAAGCACCCTTTAACAGATAGTGGTTTGGCTAAGTTTTTAGAAGATTACAAAAAAGGAAACTAACCAACGCAGTTGGTTTTTAGATATTAAAGTCAGAAAGTAGAAAAAATGTTTTTTACTTTCTGACTTTTTTGGCTTCATTAACTTTTTGACTTTGTAACTTAGTAGCTTACCAATAACTTTAGTTGTAATTATTAGAAGCTATTTCCTGCTTTTCACTATATCTTTTTATTTCTGTCATTGCGAAGTTTACTTTTTTGTAAACTGTGGCAATCTCTTAATTAAAAACAGATTACTTCGTTCCTCGTAATGACGCTTTTCTAAAAAGATTATAAAAAGGATGCCGTTTCAATCAGGGCTAAGCTTATTTAGAAGTCAATAGCAAATAAGTAAAATTAAAGCATCGTTAACTTTTAAAGTAATAAATAAAAGTTTGCTGCTTTTTTGTCTTCCATAACTTTTGGACTTTGTAACTTTGCCACCTTGTAATTTATAGTAATGTATCCAAAAAAAGAACTCGCACAAATTGTAATTTCAGCATGTAGTCAATTTAATATTGATACCGTTGTTATTTCTCCTGGTTCACGTAATGCTCCGTTAACGGTTGGTTTTTCTAATCATCCAGAAATAGAAGCATTAAGTGTGGTAGATGAGCGTTGTGCTGCTTTTTTTGCTTTGGGTATTGCGCAACAAAGGCAAAAACCAGTTGCAATTGTTTGTACATCTGGTTCTGCTTTGTTAAATTATTATCCTGCAATTGCAGAAGCTTTTTATAGCAACATTCCGTTAGTGGTAATTTCTGCAGACAGACCAAAACGTTTAATAGATATTGGCGACGGACAAACGATTCGTCAAGAAAATGTCTTTGAAAACCATATGTTGTTTTCTACCAATTTAATTGATGAAGTTGTCAGTTCGAGCGCAGTCGAGAACTCAAAACTGATTTGTGAGGCTTTGCAAATAGCAGTTTCGCAAAAAGGACCTGTGCATATAAATGTTCCGTTTGATGAGCCTTTGTATGAAACTGTTTCTACAATTGATACGGTCATTGCGAACAAAGTGAAGCAATCTTTTGATGAGATTACTTCGTCGTTTACTCCTCGTAATGACGATACAGATTATGATGCTTTGTCTAAAATTTGGAATGCAGCCGAAAAGAAAATGATTCTTGTTGGCGTTAATTATCCGGATGAAGCATTGCATCAATTAATGGATTTTTATGCTGATGATACTTCTGTTTTAATTTTAACAGAAACCACGTCTAATTTACATCAACAAAAGGCGATAGATTCTATAGATCAATTAATTTTTTCTTTAGATGAAGAGCAGTTTGAGGCTTTAAAACCAGACGTGTTAATTACTTTTGGAGGAATGATTGTTTCTAAAAAGATAAAGCAATTTTTAAGAAAATATCAGCCAAAACATCATTGGAATATTGATAAGAAGAAAGCAATGAACACGTTTTTTTGTTTATCAGAATTTATTCAAATAGAACCGTTAGATTTCTTTTCGAAATTTAATGGAACAATTGTAAAAAAAGAAAGTAATTATCAGCAAAAATGGTTGCAATTTCGTGATGAGAAGCGCGAGAAACATACTGCCTATTTATCAAAAACAACACATTCTGATTTTAAAGTTTTTGAGCAAATTATAAAAAGTGTGCCTACTAATAGTCAGTTGCAAATTAGCAACAGTTCTATTATTAGATACGCGCAATTATTTTCTATAGATAAAACAAACAATGTTTATTGTAATAGAGGAACAAGCGGAATTGATGGTAGCACAAGTACGGCTATTGGCGCAGCTTTTGCAGCTAAAAACCAGACTGTTTTTATAACAGGAGATATTAGTTTTTTTTATGACAGTAATGCGTTGTGGAATGCTACTATTCCTAAAAACTTTAGAATTATTTTAATTAATAATTCTGGTGGCGGAATCTTTAAAATTATTCCAGGACCAGGAACCACAAACGCTGCCAAATATTTTGAAACTCCACATTCTTTAACTGCAGCGCATTTATGTAAAATGTATCATTTTGATTATTTAAAAGCAGATTCAATAGAAACAGTAGCAGCACAATTAAACGGTTTTTATGAAACATCAGAAAAACCAAAAATATTAGAAATCTTTACGCCAAGTGAAGAAAATGATTTAATTTTAAAAGCATATTTTAAATATATACAATAATGGATTCACAAGAAGATTTATACGAAGGAGAAGAGCATTTACAAGAAGACGAAAATAATTCGGAAGCGGTAGACATGTACTTAAAAGAAGGAGATAAGGTAAACTTAGTCATTGAAACCGAAACAGGTTTAGGATATACGGTTTTAATTAATGAAGAGTTTGATGGTTTGCTTTTTAGAAGTGAAGTTTTTCAGGAATTAGAAGAAAATATGGAAGTTGTTGGTTATATAAAACAAATTCGTGAAGATGGGAAAATAGATGTTTCGCTTCGTCCACAAGGTTTTAGGAACGTAATTGATTCTGATGTAGAAAAAGTACTTACTAAGTTAAAAGAAAGTAGAGAAGGTTTTTTGTTATTAACAGATAAAAGTTCTCCAGATTCTATACGTTTTCACATGAAAATGAGTAAAAAAGCATTTAAAAAAGCAGTTGGAAATTTATATAGACAGAAACTTATTTTAATTAAAGAAGATAGAATAGAGTTGGTGTAAATAGTATACAGTAGTAAGTTCGCAGTAGGCAGTAAAATTGTTTTTTAATTATTTTTTTAGAAATAGAATTTTATTTTTGCTAACTGCTAACTGCTAACTGCTAACTGCTAACTGCTAACGAGCCTATCTACCTCCCAATCTTAAAATATTGTCATAAAATTTATCGGCATTTGGGTCTGCAGGATCCATTTTACCATAGCCTATTTTATATTGTAAGATTGCTTTTCTGATTTGTTTTCCTTTTTCGTAATACTTGCCAATATAATAGTCGCCTAAAGGAGAGTTGGGAAAAAGTTTTAAAATCATTTTACCAAACGGAAGTAACTGGTTTCCATTTTCTTTTTCCATAACTATTTTTTCTACCGCGTACACATCATTTTCTCTAATGTTTAAGCTGCTTCCAAAAAGAAATTCTATTTCTACATATTTGTTTTCTAAATATGCAATAGCGTCTGCAGGCGATAAATCTTTTATATTTTCATTAAATTCTTCTTTAGAAATAGCAGAATATATCTGAAACACTTGGTTTAAGGCTCTCGGAATTGCTTCGCTCATTGCAGAAATATTACTAGACGTATGTATAGTGTCATTTATAATATTAAAGTTCTTTAACTCTACAGAGTTTAAAAGAGTTTGTAGTTCTCCTATTTGTGTCTGTTTATCGGTAGAAAAAGAGGTAGCATTGTTAATATAAAAGTAAAAAGTATTGTCTTCTTTTTGATATCTAGGTAGGTTGTATGACTCTAATTGTTGCCCAATAAAATTTGAGAAAGTAGGGTTTATACAGATATAAGAATTGATAAACGGAGTTTCTTCTCCTAAAAAATAAGAAACTAAGTTTGCAGAAGTACCTTCGCCTACAAGTGTAATAAAAGGAGAAGTTTTGTAAGTACTTTCTATGTTTAAAATAACTTCATCTTTTATAAATTGATAAAACTTTTTATTATCTGTAGTTAGTTCTCCGTTTGTAATATTAAAATAGGTGTCTTTTTTTCTAGTTTTTGCCATTTCAATTCCTACAACAATTTGCTTTGGAGCTTTGTCTTTTGCTGCAAATAAAACAGAATTACCAACATAGGTATCAAACAAAAATTCACTATCTAAAACAATAGCTAAGGGGTAGTTTTTTTCTTCTTTAGCATTGTAACCTTCTGGTAAATAGATTTTTATTTCTCTTCGGTCATCTGCGTAGTCAGATACAATTGTTTTTTTTATAATTTTTTGAGCAAACCCGTTAAGGCAAAATAGCATAAATATTAGTGTGAACGATTTCTTTATCATAAATTTGAATCTTTTATTTTTGTACCCAATTATTTTGTTCTTCTAAAAGAACGTCCAAAATACAAAATTATGATACAACCCGAGTGGAAAACTGTTAAAGAATACGAAGACATTACTTATAAAAAGTGTAATGGAGTTGCTAGAATAGCATTTAATAGACCTAATGTTAGAAATGCTTTTAGGCCTAAAACAACTAAAGAACTATACGATGCTTTTTATGATGCTGGCGAAGATGTAAATATTGGTGTTGTGCTACTTTCTGCAGAAGGACCAAGTACAAAAGACGGAGTTTATTCGTTCTGTTCAGGCGGAGATCAAAAAGCACGTGGGCATCAAGGTTATGTTGGTGAAGATGGTTATCACAGATTAAATATTTTAGAAGTACAACGTTTAATAAGGTTTATGCCAAAAGCTGTAATTGCAGTGGTTCCGGGATGGGCCGTTGGTGGCGGACATAGTTTACACGTGGTTTGCGATTTAACTTTGGCCTCTAAAGAACATGCTATTTTTAAACAAACAGATGCAGATGTAACGTCTTTTGATGGGGGTTATGGTTCTGCATATTTGGCTAAAATGGTGGGGCAAAAAAGAGCTCGTGAGATCTTTTTCTTAGGAAGAAATTATTCAGCACAAGAAGCGTATGAAATGGGGATGGTAAATGCTGTTATTCCTCATGACGAATTAGAATCTACTGCATATGAATGGGCACAAGAAATTTTAGAAAAATCTCCAACTTCTATAAAAATGTTAAAATTCGCTATGAACTTAACAGACGATGGAATGGTGGGGCAACAAGTTTTTGCAGGTGAAGCAACAAGACTTGCTTATATGACGGATGAAGCAAAAGAAGGAAGAGATGCTTTTCTAGAAAAAAGAAAACCAAACTTTCCTAAAAAATGGATACCATAGGTTTTAGTATTCTGTTAACAGTATCAG
Organism: Polaribacter butkevichii; assembly: GCF_038024105.1. Lineage (NCBI taxonomy): Bacteria > Pseudomonadati > Bacteroidota > Flavobacteriia > Flavobacteriales > Flavobacteriaceae > Polaribacter > Polaribacter butkevichii. The sequence continues at coordinate 1,323,161 of NZ_CP150661.1, read as the reverse complement.
TTTGTCAGTTCGAGTGAATTTATGAAGTATGAATAAATTTGTATCGAGAACATTTAAATTTTGAATAAACAATGAAATCAAAAGTAGTTTCTTTTTTAATAAAATGTCCAGATCAAAAAGGATTGGTAGCCAAAATTACCAGTTTTTTCTATGAAAAAGGATTTAATATTGTAAGCTCACAGCAATACGTAAATGCTATTGAGAACACCTATTTTATGCGAATTCGTTTAAATGCAGACGGAACAACACTTTCTAAAAAAGAATTAGAAAGTAGTTTTTTAGAATTGGCAACTCCCTTAAATATAGATTGGTCTGTAAATTACGATGATAAAAAACAAAATGTAGCCATTATGGTTTCACATACAAGTCATAATTTATATGATTTGTTAGAACGTTCTAAAGAAGGACGATTAGATTGTAATGTAAAAATGATTATTAGTAATCATGATAAGTTAAGATACATTGCAAACATGTTTCATATTCCTTTTCATTATTTACCAGTTACCAAAGAAACCAAATTAGAACAAGAAGCACAGGTTAAAGAATTGTTAGATGCTAGCGATATAGATTTGATAATTATGGCAAGATATATGCAAATTTTATCTGCAGATTTTATCAATCATTATCCAGAAAAAATCATCAATATTCATCATTCTTTTTTACCCGCTTTTCAAGGAGCAAATCCTTATAGAAAAGCCTATGAAAGAGGAGTTAAGTTAATAGGGGCAACGGCACATTATGCAACGGTAGATTTAGATGAAGGACCCATTATAGAGCAAGATGTAAAACCTGTAACGCACGAAAGTACACCAACAACTTTAAAAAGAATTGGTGCAGATATAGAAAAATTGGTTTTGGCAAGAGCTGTAAAAAACCATTTAAATCATCAGATCATTGTTTCAGGAAATAGAGCTATTGTTTTTCCAGAAGCAGGAGAGTAAAAAAAGTAGGCAGTAATTCAGTTGCAGTTGGCAGTTTAGAATTAAAATCTACTTTAATTATAAATTTTGAATCATTTAATTTTCAACGTATATAAATGAAAATAATTTGTATTGGGCGCAATTACGCAAAACACATCGAAGAATTGGCTAACGAAAGACCAGAAAATCCTGTTGTTTTTTTAAAGCCAGATTCGGCAATTTTACCAAGAAAAAATCCATTTTTTATTCCACCTTTTTCTGATGATGTTCATTATGAAGTTGAGGTTTTAGTGAAAATAAATAAAGTAGGTAAACATATTGATGCAAAGTTTGCTCATAAATATTATGATGAAATTGGTTTAGGAATCGATTTTACAGCAAGAGATGTGCAAGCTCAATGCAAAGAAAAAGGTTTGCCATGGGAAAAAGCAAAAGCTTTTGATGGAAGTGCCGTTGTAGGAGAGTTTTATCCGAAGGAAGAATTCGAATTAGAGAATTTAAAATTTCAATTATATAAAAATGATGAAATTGTTCAGGATGGAAATACCAATGCAATGTTATGGAAAACCGATGAATTAATTGCTTATGTTTCTCAATACTTCACGTTAAAAAAAGGAGATATCATTTTTACAGGAACACCTGCTGGAGTTGGTAAGGTTGTAGAAAACGATAACTTAAAAGGAGTAATTGAAGGTAAAGAAGCTTTTAATATTAGAGTAAAATAGGTTAAACCGCAAGGTACACAAAGAATAAGCAACGTTCGCAAAGAAATAATTCTTTGAGATTTTTGCAAAAAACTCTGCAACCTTTGCGTTTAAAAACAGACAATGAAAGCAGAAATTATAACTATTGGAGATGAAATTCTTATCGGACAAATTGTAGATACAAATTCGCAATTTATTGGTCAGGAATTAAATAAAATCGGAGTTTCTGTGTATCAGATAACTTCTATTCAAGATGATGAGCAACATATTTTAAATGCTTTAAAAGAAGCACAAGAAAGAGTAGATATTGTTATTTTAACAGGAGGTTTAGGACCTACAAAAGATGACATCACTAAAAAAACGATCGCAAAGTTTTTTAAGGATGACAAGCTTGTAGAATATCCAGAAGTAATAACACATATTAAAGAGATGTTTCAAAAGATTGGTCATCCATTTAAAGAAATTCAAAGATACCAAGCACAACTGCCATCAAAAGCTACTTTATTAACAAATAGTTTTGGTACAGCACCAGGTATGTGGTTTTACGAAAACGATACTGTCTTTGTGTCATTACCAGGAGTTCCGTATGAAATGAAAGGTTTAATTACCAATCAAGTTTTACCAAGAATTCAAAAACAATTTCAACTAGATTTCATTATGCATAAAACAATTATGACGTATGGACTAGGAGAAAGTATGATTGCAGAAAGAATTGAAGATTTTGAAAATAATTTACCAACGTATATAAAACTAGCCTATTTGCCATCATTTGGTAAAGTTCGACTGCGTTTATCTGCCATTGGCAAAAATAAAGAAACTCTAGAAAAAGAGTTAAATGAAAAAGTAGCTGCCATTTATCAATTAATACCAGAAATTATTACAGGTTTAGACGAGGATAGTTCTTTAGAAAAAAGAATAGGAGAGCTGTTGCAAAAAAATAACCAAAGTATTGCCACAGCAGAAAGTTTAACAGGCGGACAGATTGCAGCAAATATAGTGTCAGTTGCAGGTTCTTCTGCCTATTACAAAGGTAGTTTTATAACCTATACTGCAGATACCAAAATAAATTTATTAGGTGTTTTACCAGCTACTATTAATACATATACAGTAGTAAGTAAAGAAGTTGCTTTAGAAATGGCCAGAGGAGTTAAAGCTAAATTGCAAACAAATTATGCCATTGCAGTAACAGGTAATGCAGGACCAACTACAGATAACACAGACAAAAGTGTAGGAATCGTTTACATTGCTATTATTTCTGATGAAAAAGAAATTGTAAAAGAATTTAATTTTGGGCAACCAAGAGAAAAAGTAATAAATAGAACTGTAAGTAAAGCGCTAGAAATGGTGTATAAGGAATTAGTGTAGCAAAGATTAATTAGTAAAAGGCTGTTTAAAACATTCGTTTTTAATAGGTTTTGGGCATTTTAGAAATAAATATAAAAAATAATAAAAATAGTTTTGTTCACATTTATAATTAATTGTATATTTGCACCTCGTTTAGAGATAACACTATAAATACTGTCGAAAAGATGTCTAGAGTTTGTGAATTAACAGGAAAAAAAGCAATGGTTGGGAACAATGTATCTCACGCTTTAAATAGAACTAAGAGAAAGTTTGACGCTAATCTAATGACCAAGCGTTTTTATATCCCAGAAGAAGATAAATGGATAACATTAAAAGTATCTGCTTCTGCATTAAAAAATATTAACAAGAAAGGAATTTCTACAGTTATAAAAGAAGCGAGAGCTAACGGATTTTTAACTAAATAAGCGCTCGAGCAATTTAAAATTTTATACAGATGGCAAAAAAAGGAAACAGAGTTCAGGTAATTTTAGAATGTACAGAGCACAAAGCAACAGGTTTAGCAGGTACTTCTAGATACATTACAACTAAGAACAAAAAGAACACTCCAGATAGAATGGAAATTAAAAAATTCAATCCTATCTTAAAGAAAATGACTGTTCACAAAGAAATTAAATAATTAAACTGTCTAGAACTCAGAATAGAGCACATAGATTAAAAAAAATAGACAATGGCAAAAAAAACAGTAGCATCGTTACAGACATCTTCAAAAAGATTATCAAAAGCTATTAAGATGGTAAAGTCTCCAAAATCAGGAGCTTATACATTTGTAGAAACGATCATAGCACCAGAAAAAGTAAACGACTTTTTAGCAAAAAAGTAAGTTTAACTACATAAAATATTCAAAACTACTTTCTATAATTAGAAAGTAGTTTTTTTTTGTGTCTAATAATTACGTATTTTTGGGCGTTACCTAAAGGTCGCGCTTTACATTATATCTTTTCTTATACTGTTCTAGCGCAAAACGTTTTTATTATTAATGATCAACCTTTACTCTAAAACAAGTAATTGTTTTTTTTAAGAAAAGGATGCCATTTCAATCGCTAACGCAGCCTTTTAGGTGACAATTTGACCAAACCTAACAAATGGCACGTTTTTTAACGTATTGCCATATAGCATAAAAAATAAAAATGAGTTTTTTTAAAAGAATATTTTCAAAAGAGAAAAAAGAAACCTTAGACAAAGGATTAGAAAAGTCTAAAGAAAGTTTTTTTGGCAAGTTAACAAAAGCAGTTGCAGGTAAATCTAAGGTAGATGATGATGTTTTAGATAATTTAGAAGAGATTTTAGTAGCATCAGATGTTGGTGTAAGCACAACTCTTAAAATTATAGATAGAATAGAAGCCAGAGTTGCTAAAGATAAATACGTTGGTACAGATGAGTTAAACAGAATTCTTCGCGAAGAAATTGCGGGTCTTTTGTCTGAAACAAATATTGGCAATGAAACTGAATTTACAATCCCAGAAGGTAAAAAACCTTATGTAATAATGGTTGTTGGTGTAAACGGAGTTGGTAAAACAACAACTATTGGTAAATTAGCAAGCCAGTTTAAAAAACAAGGTTTAAAGGTTGTTTTAGGAGCCGCAGATACTTTTAGAGCAGCTGCAATAGATCAATTACAAGTTTGGGCAGACAGAACAGATGTACCAATTGTACGTCAAGAAATGGGGTCAGATCCTGCTTCTGTAGCATTTGATACTTTAAAATCTGCCGTTACTCAAAATGCAGATGTTGTAATTATAGATACTGCTGGTCGTTTACATAACAAAGTCAATTTAATGAATGAGTTGACAAAGATTAAACGTGTAATGCAAAAAGTAGTAGACAATTCTCCTCATGAAGTTTTGCTGGTTTTAGATGGATCTACGGGGCAAAATGCTTTTGAACAAGCCAAACAATTTACCTTAGCAACAGAAGTTAGTTCTTTAGCCGTTACCAAATTAGATGGCACAGCAAAAGGTGGAGTTGTAATTGGTATTTCAGATCAATTTAAAATACCTGTAAAATATATTGGAGTAGGAGAAGGTATAGATGATTTACAAGTATTTAATAAATACGAATTTGTAGATTCTTTCTTCAAATAAAGAATTTATCAATCTTTTAATATTATATGTCCCTGTGTATTTAAAATACTCAGGGATCTTTTTTTCTAACCTTTTTTTGTGTTAGGTTCTATATGAATTAATATATGTCCTAAATTGGGTATTTCTGCTTGTAAGTAGTCTTTTAAATGATGCGCAATGTCATGTCCTACTTTTACAGAAATCTCGCTGTTTACAATGGCATGTAAATCTACGTGAAATTTCATTCCAGATTTTCTGATAAAACATTTTTCTGTGTTTAAAATCCCTGGAACTTCTATTGATTTTTTTCTAATTTCAAGAATAAGGTCGTCATACAATTGTTCATCCATTACCTCACCTAAAGCAGGTCTTAAAATTAAGTAACTATTGTATAAAATAAAACCCGCCGCAAATAATGCTGCCCAATCATCAGCAGCTTCAAACCCTTTGCCAAATATAATAGCTATAGAAATACCAATAAAAGCCATCACAGATGTAATAGCATCACTTCTATGGTGCCAAGCATCTGCTTTAAGTGAGGTACTATTAGTTAGTTTACTTTTCTTGATTACAATTTGAAATGAAATTTCTTTCCAAATTATTATTACGGCTAATACAATTAAAGTCCATGTTTTTGGAATTTTTTGAGGAGACTGAATGTTTAGAATACTTTTGTAGGCAATTACAGTAGCGGAAACCACCAAAAAAGCTACAATACCAAAGGTAATTAAAGGCTCTATTTTTCCGTGTCCGTAAGGATGGTTTTCATCCGCAGGACGTTTTGCGTATTTAAAACCCAGTAAAACTAAAAAGGAAGCAAAAATATCTGTGGTAGATTCAATAGCATCTGCAATTAGCGCGTAAGAATTACCAAAAAAACCCGCAAGACCTTTTATTATTGCTAAAATAAAATTAGATATCAGGCTAAAGTAAGTTGTCTTTATGGCGCTTTCTTCGTTATTCATTTTGTTTTTGTATGATTGTTGGTAACTGTAGTTTTATCTAAAGTAACTGTTAAAAAAAAGCAGAATACCGAGAGGCAAAGTTAGTTTTTTCAATCTAAAAAGAAGGTTTTTAATATTGGTTTTAAAAAAGAAAACCTCACTAATTTGTGAGGTTTTCTTTTTAACTTATGATATCTTTTTAGGTATTATTCTGTTAAAAGACCTTCTATAGAAAGGTAACGTTCTCCAGTATCATAATTCATAGTTAGTATTGTTTCTTCTCCTTTTAAGGTTTGTAATTGTTTTCTAACGGCAGCTAAAGATGCACCTGTAGAAATACCTACTAAAATACCTTCTGCTTTGGCTATATTTCTAACTTCTGTAAAAGCTTCTTCTTTGGTAATTTTAATAGCACCGTCAATTAAATCTGAATTAAATACTTCTGGAAAGAAACCTGGTCCGATACCTTGTAAAGCATGTGGCCCTGGTTTATCTCCAGAAATAATTGCAGAATCTTTTGGTTCTACGGCAAGTACTTTTATGGTAGGAAATGTTTCTTTTAAAACTTCTGCCATACCAGTAATATGTCCACCTGTACCAACACCAGTAATTAAATAATCTAATCCTTCCGGAAAGTCGTTAACAACCTCTATTGCTGTTGTATTATAATGTATTTGTGGGTTTGCAGGGTTTGTAAATTGAGAAGGCATCCACGAATTTTTATTATCGGCAACCATTTCTTTTGCTTTTGCAATAGTACCACCCAAACCTAATTCTTTAGGAGTTAATACAAGGTTCGCACCGTAGGCTTTCATTAAAGCACGTCTTTCTAGAGACATAGATTCTGGCATTACAAGTGTAAGTTTGTAATTTTTAATGGCAGCTACCATTGCCAAACCAATACCTGTGTTACCAGAAGTTGGTTCTATAATTTCTGTATCTTTGTTTATAAGGTTTCTTTTTTCGGCATCTTCTATCATTGCAAGTGCAATTCTATCTTTAATGCTTCCTCCAGGATTCGCTTTTTCAAGTTTCATCCAAACATTAGCATCTGGAAATAATTTAGCTAATCTTACCACAGGTGTATTACCAATGGATTCTAAAATATTATCAATTTTCATACTGTTTTGTTTAATTTATAAGGGATTTTATTTCTTTAAAAGTAAGTTCTTTCCCTCTTACGAAGTTAGTTTTTTTAGGGTATATATCATAAGATAAAAGCTTAATTTAAAGCCAAAAAAAAGCTAAGAAATCATAATTCTATTTGTAGTCTACTATTAAATTTTTATAATTCTAGAAAAGTAGTAAATGAATGTACATTTTCTGTTGTGCGTAATTTTTTGTTGGTTTTAATAAGAGTAAACGATTCTATTCTGAACGTATTTTAGTGTTTTTAGATGTTGATAATCAGCTGTTTTTAAAGAGTTGTATAAATTACGAGTGATAAAAAAAACCTCACAAATATTTGTGAGGCTTTTAGATTAAAGGATACCTATTTATAGATTATTCTTTTACTCTTTTTTTAAATTTATCAAACTCATTAGATTCTTTCTTTGGCCAACTGTTGTTAGATGTATCTACATCAGCAGTTTCAAAATCAGGATCTACTTGTATGCTTTTAATTTCTTGTGATGAAGCAAATACTCTTTTTACAGAAGTATCATTTTTCATCCAAATTTGAGCAGGAAATGTCTGTTTTTCTTTTGTACCATCAGCATAGGTTAACTCTACAATTAGTGGCATAATTAAACCTCCTGGTTTTTCAAACTCTACGGCATACATATAAGCAGGTATTTCTTTTCCTTCTGCATGGGCATCCATTGCTTTTGCGTTGGCATCTTCTTTTTTATCAGTAATATATACTAACTCACCTAAGCCATCAAAATATTGTTTGTATTGTTCTTTTAACTTGGCAACTCTTTCATTAGGTTTATCTGTTAAATATAATGGTTTTACTGTTTTAATACCTATGTCATTTACATCTGTAGTATAAAACCAACCTCTCCAAAACCAATCTAAATCCATTGCAGAAGCATCTTCCATAGATCTAAAGAAATCTGCAGGAGTAGGGTGTTTAAACATCCATCTTTTAGCGTAAGTTCTAAATGCATGGTCAAATAACTCTGGTCCCATAATTGTTTTACGCAATATAAATAAACCTGCTGCAGGCTTGGTGTATGCATTAGGTCCAAATTGTTTTACATAATCACCTTGAGACATAATAGGAGAGATGTTACTTTGGTCTCCGCTCATATATCTTGTAATTTCTTTTGCAGGGTTATTTGCAAATAAATCATAATCATAACTATATTCTGCTAAAATTTCTACAAATGAATTTAAACCTTCATCCATCCAAGTCCATTGTCTTTCATCAGAATTTACAATCATCGGAAAAAAGTTATGTCCTACTTCGTGTATAATTACACCTAACATTCCTTTTTTAGTTCTGTCAGAATAGGTTCCGTCTGGGTTTGGACGCCCAAAGTTGAAACAAATCATAGGATATTCCATTCCTTGTCTTTGAGAATGTACAGAAATAGCTTTAGGGTAAGGATAATCGAATGTTAATTTAGAGTACTCAATTAAAGTATGTGCCACAGCTCTTGTAGAGTGTTCTTCCCATAACGGATTACCTTCTTTAGGGTATAAAGAAACGGCCATTACTGTTTTACCATTTATTTTGGTTGCCATGGCATCCCAAATATATTTTCTAGAAGATGCAAAAGCAAAATCTCTTACTTTTTCTGCTTTAAATTTCCAAGTTTTAGTTTTTGTAGCACGTCCTTTTTCTGCTTTTTCAGCTTCTGCTTGTGTTACAATTATTACAGGTTTGTCGTAAGATTTTCTTGCTTGTTCCCAACGATTACGTTGCGTTTTTGTTAAAACATTTTTTTCGTTTTGTAAAACACCAGTTGCATCTACAATATGATCTGCAGGTACGGTTAAGTTAACTTCGTAATCTCCAAATTCTAAAGCAAATTCAGAACGTCCCCAGAATTGCATGTTTTGCCATCCTTCTACATTGTTATATACTGCTAATCTTGGAAAAAATTGAGCAATTGTATAGTTGTTGTTTCCGTCAGGGAATGTTTCTAAACCAGAACGACCACCATCTTTGTTAATGTCGTTAATTTTATAATTCCATTGAATACTAAATTTAAAAGTATCTCCAGAAGCTAAGGGTTTAGGTAAATTAATACGCATCATGGTTCTATTGATAAAGTGTGATAATGGCTTACCATTACTTTCTACTTTTTCGATGTTAAAACCAAAGCCTTTGCTTTCTTTCATATACTCTTTTTTAAAGTTCTCTGGAGTAATAAAAGGAGTAGCCCCTGTAGATTTTGCTAAAGGTGTTTTAGAATCATCGGCTCTCATATTTTGATCTAACTGAACCCATAAATATTCTAAAGCATCTTTAGAGTTGTTGTGATATGTAATTTCTTCGCTTCCATAAATTTTGTTGGTACTTTCTTCTAAACGAATGTCCATTACATAATCAACTTTTTGTTGACTATATTGGCTTCCAGGAGCACCTGAAGCAGTATGTTGATCGTTAGGAGTTGCCAAAACATCTTTTAGTTGTCTAAACTTATTTTGGTCTGTGTGTCCTTGGGGAGCTTTACTTTCTTCTTTTTTTTCTTGCGCAAAACTAGCTGCTGCAACAAAAAATAAAGAAAACATGAATAAAGAGAGTTTTTTCATTTGTTTTAATTTGGGTTTAATTATCGATAAAATTAGTGATAAGTCTACAAACGTTGGTTCAATGTTAAAAAATTAACAAATTTTTATCAAAAAAAGCGATACCTAAGGATATCGCTTTTTTTGATAAAAGAACGTTTGTTATCCTTTTATTTTGCTTTTAAATTTTTCGAACTTGTTATTTTGTTCTTTTGGCCAGCTATTGTTAGATGGGTCTACATCTGCCGTTTCTTGGTTAGGATCTATAGTAATTTTAGAAACTTCTTTGTTAGAAGAAAATACTTTGGTAATTTCTTGATCATTATATCTCCATATTTGTGCAGGATATACTTTTCTTTCTGTTGTACCGTCTGTATAACTAAATTGCACAATAATTGGCATTACTAATCCCCCTGGTTTATTATAGGTAATTTCGTAGTGGAATTTAGATTTTTTACTTTTCGCTTTACTAAATGCTAGTCCTTCTGTTGTATCTTCTATAAAATCTACGTTTTCTCCATTTGCTTTTGTGTAGTATTTTTTTACACCTTTAATACCAATATCTGTTACATCTGTAGTGTAAAACCATCCCCTCCAAAACCAATCTAAATCTACACCAGAGGCATCTTCCATTGTTCTAAAAAAGTCTGCAGGCGTTGGGTGTTTAAACATCCAACGTTGTGCATAAGTTCTAAAAGCATGGTCAAACAATTCTTTACCCATAATTGTTTCTCTTAAAATCCATAAGGCGGTAGCAGGTTTACCGTACGCATTGTTACCAAATTCATACACATGATCTCCTTTAGACATAATTGGAGCAATCTTAGATTGATCGCCTGCCATATATTTTACAATATTTTTAGGATATCCTCTAGTAATAGGGAAATCTTTATCATACGCTAATTCTGCTTGCATTTCTACATAAGAATTTAAACCTTCGTCCATCCAAGTCCATTGTCTTTCATCAGAATTTACAATCATCGGAAAAAAGTTATGACCAACTTCGTGAATCGTTACTTTTATCATTCTGTATTTTACTCTATCAGAATAGGTACCGTCTGCATCTGGTCTTCCTGGATTGAAACAAATTTGAGGGTATTCCATTCCCATTTGTCCGTCTACAGAAATTGCTTTATGATACGGATAATCAAACGTATATTTAGAATACGTTTTTAAGGTTTGTGCAACTGCTCTTGTAGAGTGTTCCCCATATAAAGGATTTGCTTCTTTAGAATATAAAGAATAGGCCATTACCGTTTTACCATTAATATCTACTGCCATGGCATCCCAAATAAACTTTCTTGAAGTTGCAAACGCATAATCACGTACATTTTTAGCAATAAATTTCCAAGTTTTAGTTTCTTTAGATTTACTTTTTTCAATTTTAGTTGCTTCTTTTTGAGTACGAATAACAACAGGATTGTCAAAAGTTTTTCTAGCTTTTGCTAATCTTTTTAATTCTGTTTTTGAAAAAACATCATTTTCGTTTTGTAAAACTCCCGTTGCACCTAACATGTGGTCTTTGGGAGTTGTAATATTTACCGTAAAATCTCCAAATTCTAAAGCAAATTCGCTTCTTCCCCAAAACTGACCGTTTTGCCATCCTTCTACATTATCATAGACACACAATCTTGGATAAAACTGTGCAATTACATAATTGTTATTGTCATTTTCTGTAAAATGTTCAAATCCAGAACGACCACCTTGTGTTCTGTGGTTATTAATATTGTACCACCAATTTATTTTAAAAGAAAAAGTTTCTCCAGAAGCCAAAGGTTTTGGTAAGTTAATACGCATCATTGTTTGGTTAATGGTATGAGATAAGTTGCTACCGTTTGTGTTTGTTACACTTGTAATTTTAAAACCACCATCAAAAGGTTCAGAATCATAAGTACTCTCAAACTGGGTTTTACTAATGCTTTTAGCAATTTTATTAGGTTGAATATCTGGCGTTTTAGAATCTTTAGCCCTCATATTTTGGTCTAATTGTACCCATAAATATGATAAATCATCTTTAGAGTTGTTATGATAGGTAATGGTTTCTTTACCTGTTATTTTTTGATTTTCATCATCTAAAACAATATCCATTACATAATCCACCTTTTGCTGCGTGTAATTTACACCTGGAGCACCAGAAGCTGTTCTTTGGCTATTTGGGGTAGCTAGTTCGTCTTTAAGTTGTTTAAATTTGTTTTGATTTGTGTGCCCCTGTTTTGTAATATTTTGTTCTTGGGCATACGTAGCTGTCCCAATAAAAAATACAGCGAGTAAGAGTAATGTAATTTTTTTCATTTGTACCTAAGTTGAATTTGCGTACAAATTAAGGATAAGTAGTTAAAAAAGTTAAAAAGAGTTAAAATTTTAACAAACCTTTATCATTTTTAGCATTTAACAAAATACTTTTGTGTTTTTTACCCACTTTAGACTTTATTAAATTTTGTTGTTGAGGAAAATGTGTTGTAAGTATTTTATTTGAAATTTCTATGGTATTTACTCCAGTAACATCTTCTATTTCTAGATAGAAATAAACTAAATCACCATCGTACTCTTTACCAATGTAATTAAAGGTTTTAGAAACGTCATCAATTTTTAAATGTAATTTTTGATTTAGATATTTCTTAAAATAAACATCATTATCTTTTAATTCTTTTTTGGTATCTAATTGTAAATCGATATTGTAATCTTTGTTTAAGGCTTTTTCTATATCATCAATAAAAACATTTATTGTTATTTGTACTGTATGTAATTCGCTTCTATATTCTATTTGTGTTAAGCTCAAATAGTACTTGTGAGCAGAGAAGGAGAGAAGGGGAATTATAAATAAAAGTAAAATAGTTTTTTTAGTATTCATGAGGATGATAAAACAATTATTGCGCCAAATTACTCTTTTTTTATGATTTTTAAATAAGGAACACTTTCTTTCTGAAAGATTTTTATAAGTTCTAATATCTTATTTTCTTTATGTAATTCTTCTACACCCAAAGGATTACAGTATTCTAAAAAATGGAAGTAATGATCTACTGGGATTTTTAATTTTTCGAAAAAGAATTTTTCACCTAATTCTGACATTATTTTATACGGAAATTGTTTTTTACGTTCTAATTTTTTACGCAATGCCCATAAACGTTCAGAATCACGAAAAGGAATTTTAGCACCAGCTCCTGCGCCTCCAAAGGAATTGGGTACGGTGTTTACAATAGGTGGTTTTGCTTTTACAACGGCATCAATTGTAGGATCTTTTTGTTTAAAATTGATGTTAGAAAAATCTAAAACCTTGCTTAATAAAGAGTCTTTTCTACTTCTAGGAACTCCTTTTAAATCTGCAGTTAATCTGCCCATTAAATCATTTCGTTTTAAATCGAATGCATCTAAAACATAAGTGTTTTGTTTAAGTGTAACAGTTATCGATTTTAAATCTTTAATTGTTTTGGTAATCCTTATTTTTTTGGTAATGTGTTGTACTGTTGAAATTTGTAAAGAATCTCCTTCTGAAACAAAAATTCTAAATCGGCCATCATCCGAAGAAAAAGTACCTTGGTTTGTTTGTCTGTTAATGATATTTGCATTTTTAACAATGCCCAAAGAATCTATAACTTTACCAGATAGTAATATTTTTGTTTCTTGTGATAAAGTAGTAAACGTTACAAAAAACACGAAAATTGTAAGTAGTTTTTTTACCATGTCAGATAGGTTTATTCTTCGTTTAAAGTTTCTAAGTAAGATGCGCTTTCTTGTTGAAATATTTCTATAATCTTTAAAAGTCTATTTTCGGCATACATTTTTTCAATACCAAAAGGTAAACAATATTCTATAAAATGAAAGTATTTTTCTTTAGGAATTTTTAATTTATTAAAGAAAAAATGGTCACCAAATTCCACCAATATTTTATTTTTAAATACTTTTTTACGATCAAATTCTTTATCTCTAGATTGTGCTTTTTCAAACTTTTTAGAAGAAAATAAACCACCTATAATTCCGCCTACATTAAGTCCAGAATACGAATTAGCAACCGTGTTTACTACTTTAGAACTTGCTCTATTATTAGCATCAATTCTATGATCTTTTAAAGAGAAATCTACATTAGAAAAATCCATATTACTTTTTAATAACGCAATTTTTTCGTTTTTCGGTACGGATTTAATATCAACAGCTAACTGCCCAATTAAGTGGTTTCGTTTTAATTCGAATTCATCTAAAACATAAGTACTTTGTTTTAAAGGAACAATTAACGCTTTATTTATGATTGTTTTTTTGTTAATTATGATTGTTTTGGTGCTGTATTGTATGTTTGAAATTTGTATAGAATCGCCTTCTGAAACATAGATTTGAAAACGGCCATCATCAAAAGAAAAAGTACCTTGTTTTGTTTTTAGGTTGATAATATTTGCATTTTTAACAATACCAATAGAGTCTATAACTCTACCCGAAATTAATGTTTTATCTTCTTGAGAAAAAGCAGTAAATGATAAAAAAAATAAAAGTAATTGAAGTAGTTTTTTTTCCATTTACGAGTATTAATGGTTGGTTAAATAGATGTCTTCTTCCATTATTCTGTGAGGAAATAGTCTACTTTCTTTTATTAATAGTTTGATGACATCTAATTTGTTATCCCTTTTAAAAATACGAATTATATTTTTATCAATACAATCATTTAAAAACTGATTGATATAAAGTTTCTTGATTTTTAAATCAGTAATAAAAAAATCATCCGTAAAATGTTTTCTAATTTTTTCGAGTTCACTATCTTCTAACGCCATCTCTTTCATTTGTTTTTCTCTTCTGTGGCTTCCGTTTAAAGCACCTATTAAATTATCTAAACTGATGGCAGCTCCAGAACTAAAACTAACGATAGATTTATCTTTTTTGGCAAAAGTATTTGCATATGGCAGGTTTAATTTCTTTGCATTTACAACAGGGCCACTATAATTTGTTATTTCTGGATCTTGATAAAAAATACTTCGTTGTTTTTCTAATACCATCTCTTTTAAAACAACCGTTTTTTCTTCTAAAGAAATGTTTATTTTTTGATTTACAATTGTTTTATCTGTGATGATAATAACTTTGTCTTGATATTGTAAATGTGAGAAAAATAAGGTATCACCAAGACGAACAGGAATTTTGAAAATACCATTATCATTACTAATTGTACCAATTTTTGTATGTTGATTGATAATATGTACATTAACAATAGGCAAACTATCTAACACCATTTTACCTGATATGATTTTTCTTTTTTCTTGTGCGTTTAAGAAATTTAGACACATAAAAAGAGTTAGAAAAGTAAGTATTTGTTTCATTATTACAAAGAAAGGAGGATTGGGTCTTAAAACTCTATTAAGAGAATTGTAAACTTGTGTTAAAAAGGATGGTTTAAAATTCTTATTTTTGATGTATGAAAAAAATGATTATTGCAAGTACATCTACAGTGCATGGAAGTAAATATTTAGCATATTTATTACCTACTTTAAAGAAGCATTTTACTGGAGTAAAAGAATTGTTATTTATACCGTATGCTAGACCAAGTGGGATTTCTTACGACGAATACACTGCAATAGCTAAAAAAGCCTTTTCAGAGATAAATATTGATGTAAAAGGGATTCATGAATTTGAGAATGCAAAAGAAGCTGTTAATAATGCATCAGCAATTTTTACAGGAGGCGGAAATACGTTTGAATTAGTAAATCAATTGTATAAAAATGATGTTTTAACTACCTTAAAAGAAGTGATTGAAAACGGAACACCTTATTTAGGCACAAGTGCCGGAAGTAATATTTGTGGGGTTAATATGAAAAACACAAATGATATGCCTATTGTGTATCCACCAAGTTTTACCACCTTAGGTTGCATTAATTTTAATATCAATGCCCATTATTTAGATCCTATTGAAGGTTCTACACATATGGGAGAAACCAGAGAAACACGCATTAAAGAATTTCATGTGTTTAATGAAACTCCAGTTTTAGGTTTGCGTGAGGGAAGTTGGTTAGAGGTTGATAATGATGCTGTTTTTTTAAGAGGAAAATTGACTGCTCGTTTGTTTAAAAGAAACGAACAGCCAATTGAATTAATAAGCGGGGATTTATTAAAATTTTAAATAGACTAAACCATAGCTCCGTTTGCGCCAATAACTTGACCAGAAACCCATTTAGAATCATCACTGGCTAAAAATAAAACAACACGAGCAATATCTATAGGTTTTGCTAATCTGTTAAAAGCATTCATACCACTAAGTGTTTTTATAAATTCTGGCGATTTACCTGTTAAAAATAATTCGGTTTCTGTTGGGCCAGGAGCAAGGGCGTTTACCGAAATTCCTCTACCAATTTCTTTAGAAAATACACGTGTTATTTGCTCTACAGCCGCTTTTGTGGCAGAGTAAATAGCGTAAGTTGGTAACATTAGTTTTACGGTACTCGATGAGATGTTAATTATATTACCATTATCGGCAAGTTTACTTTCTGCTTCTTGTAACGTATTGTATACGCCTTTAACATTTACATTAAAATGATGGTCAAAATCATTTTCTGTAATGTCTTTCAGTTTTTTAGAATTCATAACACCAGCATTGTTAACTAAAACGTCTACTTTTCCGTAAAGCTCAATTGTTTTATCGAACAAATGTGTTACTTCTTTCCTTTTACTAACGTCTGCCTTTATGGCAAAAGCAGAACCACTTCTATTAATGATGGTATTTACGGTTTCATTGGCTTCGGTTTCACTATTGGCATAGTTTACAATTACTTTAGCATTATTTTCGGCTAAGAGTATTGCTATTTCTTTCCCAATTCCTTTTGATGATCCTGTTACAATTACAACTTTGTCTGCTAGTTTCATAATTTGTTTTATGCTTTTATTTGGTTAATGTATAAGGATAAACCTAGAATATATTCCTCTACAATTTTATCATTATCATATAGTTTTCGTATTCCTCTGATGCCTTCAAAAGCACTGATTAAATAAACAGCGGTAGCCTCACTAGAAATAGCATTTTTAATAGTTTTTTGTTCTTTTCCTTTTTCAATTAACTGAACTATTGCAGATTTCCAATCTTCAATAATACTTTTTAGTGCCAATTGATAAATTTTGTCTGAGTTTCCAATTTCATTGATTAAATTATTCATTGGGCAACCTTGTTGTTTTTCTTCTATCGGAAAAGATTTAATTCTATCTAAAAAAGTAGATTTTAGAATCTCTATTGCATTACCATTGGTAAAAAGAGGAGAAATCATACCTTCATAAACTCTTTTTTGTAGTTTTAACTTAATTACATCTAAACCTAATTCTCTTTTGTTTTTATAATGGTAATAAAAAGCACCTTTTGTAAGCTTTGTCTTTAGCATTATTTTATCTACACTGGTTGTTTTAAAACCATCTTTATAGAATAGTTTAAAAGACTCATTAAGAATTAATTGCTTGGTAAATTCAGATTTTTGCTTTTGTAACATTTTCAAAGTTAATAAAAAATACCAAGTAGTATGTTTTATTGGCTTTGTTTAACATTTTTGATGTTGTAATTTTTAAAAAAAGTAATTTGATAAATAGGGGATAAGGTCTTAGTAGCCTACGTAATCTACAATTTCTAAACCATAACCAATAATACCTACACGTTTTGTTTGTTGTGTATTGGTAATTAGTTTTAATTTTCGAATGTTTAAATCGTGTAAAATTTGAGCTCCAATTCCAAAATCTTTATTGTCCATTTTAATATCTGGTGCTTTCATTTCTCCATTTACCTGATTTACTTTTAAACCAGCCAACCTACTTAATAAGTTTTGAGATTGATTTTGTTGATTTACAAAAATAATAGCACCTTTTCCTTCTTCATTAATTACCTGAAACATTTTGTCTAGTTTCTTGTCAGCATCATTTGTTAAGGTTCCTAAAATATCATTATTTACTAAAGTAGAATTTACTCTTGTAAGTATAGGTTCGTCTTTAGACCAAGATCCTTTTGTAAGAGAAATATGTACTTGATTATTTGTTGTTTGCTGGTAAGCTCTTAATCTAAATTCGCCAAATCTAGTTTTTATTTCAAAATCTTCTTTAATTTCAATTAAAGAATCATGTTCCATTCTATAAGCAATTAAATCTTCTATAGAAACAATCTTAATGTCTAATTTTTTTGCTACTTCTAAAAGTTGAGGTAAGCGCGCCATAGTACCATCCTCATTCATAATTTCTACAATAACACCTGCTGGTTGCAAACCCGCTAAACGAGCAAAATCTATAGCAGCTTCTGTATGCCCCGTTCTTCTTAAAACACCGCCTTCTTTTGCTATTAAAGGAAAAATATGACCAGGTCTTGCTAAATCGAAAGGTTTTGTATCCTTATCTACCAAAGCTTTTATTGTTAAAGCTCTATCTCCTGCAGAAATACCAGTTGTAACACCTTTACCACGTAAATCTACAGAAACTGTAAAAGCTGTTTCCATAGGGTCTGTGTTGTTGTTAACCATAACATGTAAGTCTAGTTCTTTACAACGAGTTTCTGTTAAAGGAGCACATATTAACCCTCTACCATGAGTAGCCATAAAGTTAATCATTTCTGGGGTTACTTTTTCTGCTGCAGCTAAAAAATCACCTTCGTTTTCTCTATTTTCATCATCTACAACAATGATTATCTTACCATTTCTAATATCTTCAATTGCTTCAGAAATTGAGTTTAATTGCGTAGTTGTTTTAATATTTTGAACTGTCATAATAGTTATGCTTCTTTTTTTGAAAATATCTTTTTAAAGAAATTAATAATAGGTTGCGTAATAGCATCTACATTAAAAATTCCTTTGTCTTTTGTAGCTCTTCTTGTTAATAGGATGGCTATTGGAACCATAATAAAAGCTGCTATCCAAGAGCCTAAAAATGATGAAATAGAACTTTCTTCTGCTAAATTTTTACCAAAAGTATTACTAAAGAAATAGGTTACGTAAATGGCTATTGCAAGAATCATGGGTAAACCAAATCCTCCCTTTCTAATAATAGAACCTAAAGGTGCGCCTATAAAAAATAAAATTAGACAAGAAAGTGAAAATGCAATTCTATTATAGTATTCTGTATCAAAGAAATTTAGGTTTTTTCTTTTGTATTTAATAGAACTCATGTTGTTTTTGATAGAGCTTAAAGCTCTACCTGCTTTTGTAGAAGCTGAGTTTAGTATATTAATTTTAGCCTGTAAATCAAAATTTTCTAAGATATCAATATCAATGTTTTCGGTTTTTAAGGAATCTGGATATTTGTATAAATCTTTAGCAACAGTTGTTGCGTATAAGTTTTTAGATTTTAATAATAATGTTTCATCATAACTAGCTTTTAAATCTGGAATTGTGTCTCCTAGTTGATTTAAACTAAGCATCATAAAGTTCTTGGTATGATTTGTTTTATCTAAGTCGCCTTCTCCTGTTACAGATGAAATATCAATGTTAAATTCATATTCTTTAAAGGTAGCATTAGATGCTGCCATTTTTTTTATTTGCAGATTTGTTCTTGCAGATTTTACATGCTCTTGATAATAAAAACCATCGTACAAAACAAAGGTCATGTATCTACTTCCTTCTTCAGAGATAATTTTACCTCTTTCTGCTGTAATAACTTTTTGGTTTCCTTTACCTTCTGATAAATCGTAGATTAATACTTTTCTAAGTAAGTTTTCATCTTCACCATATTTCTCATCAAACTTAATTTGAAATCCTGGAATATCACTATTAAAACTTCCCGGAACCAATGCTAGTGCAGGTTTTTTCTTTTTAATATTTAAATATAAATTCTTTTGCTTTAGTACAGCATAAGGATAAATGTTGTTTAAAAATAAAAAGTTTATACCACTAAGAATTATGGTTAAGAAAACCAATGGTCTTACTAATCTCTGTAAAGAAATACCTGCAGATTTTGCAGCTGCAAACTCGTAGTTTTCTCCTAAATTACCTAAGGCCATGATAGAAGATAAAAGTACGCCAATTGGCAATGCTTGCGGTGTAATAATTAAGGTAGAGTAATATAGAAATTTTAAAATAAAAGGCAAGCTAATACCTTTACCAGCTATGTTTTCGAAGGTTTGCCATAAAACTTGCATCACCAAAACAAAAAGCACAATTAGAAATGTAGCTACAAAAGGTACTAAAAATGTTTTTAGGATGTATTTATCTAAAATTTTCATCTTGGCAAAAGTAGTTTCTTAAGATGAAAGAAGCTACTAATTTTCTGTTAATTGGACAATTATTAATCTATTGAAAAATGTAGCTTTTTGTATTTTTCTTCATCAAAAGAGAAAAAACTGCTAGATAAAGTTTGATTACTTTTAAATTCTGTAATTGTAAATGTAGTTTTAGAACCATTAGAACCTGTTTGAATTAGCTTGTAAATATGCTTTGTTTTAGCATCTATAGCCAACTCTACTTTTACTATGTCAGAAGCACTATCTATTGGGCTTAAGGTAATTAATTGAATTTTTCTGCCGTTTAAATTTTTTAATTCTCCCATTTCAAAATTGTAACCTTCTTTGTAAAAAGTTAATAATTTAGAAGGGTATATAAAACCATCATCTCCCCCCATATCACCTTCTGTAATGGTGACTTCTTTTTCATCATTGTTAATTACGTATAGTTTTTTTCCATCAAAAATAAATCTATTTCCTAAGTAATTAAGGCTGTATTTTTCTCCTTGGAGTGTAATTTGTCCTCTAATTGGTGGTTCATCACCTTCCATAATACCTGCATCTTCATTACTTAAGGTTTGGCTAAAACTTATAGACATATTTTTATAAGCTCCCATTTTGGAAGAAACTTCGTCTAAAAGAGATTTTGCTTGGTCTGCATTTTGAGAAAAAGTAATGGTTGTTAAAAATAAACTTAAAAATAAGATTCCTATTTTTTTCATAATTCTATTTCTTGTCATCCCGATTTTAGTCGAGAAACTATTGATTTTTTTCGTTTTCTAATAATTGTTCTAAGGCTATAAAATCGGGTACTAAAACTTGTCTGGCTTTACTTCCTTCAAAACCACCAACAATACCAGCAGCTTCTAATTGGTCTATCAATCTACCTGCTCTATTATATCCTAATTTTAATTTTCTTTGCAATAAAGAAGCAGATCCTTGTTGTGCTGTAACAATAATTTCTGCAGCATCTTTAAAGAGCTTATCTCTATCGGAGATATCTATATCAAGACTCGTGCCACTTTCATCATCTACATATTCTGGTAATTGGTATGCTTCTGCATAGGCTTTTTGTGACCCAATAAAATCGGTAATTTTTTCGACTTCAGGTGTGTCTACAAAGGCACATTGAATTCTTTTAATTTCGTTTCCTGCAGTATATAATAAATCTCCACGTCCAATTAATTGGTCTGCACCACCTGCATCTAATATGGTTCTAGAATCTATTTTAGAGGTAACTCTAAAAGCAATTCTTGCAGGGAAATTTGCTTTAATAATACCTGTAATTACGTTTACAGAAGGTCTTTGTGTTGCTACAATTAAATGAATACCAATGGCTCTTGCAAGTTGCGCTAATCTTGCAATTGGCGTTTCTACTTCTTTACCAGCGGTCATAATTAAATCGGCAAATTCATCAATAACCAAAACAATATATGGTAAAAATTGATGTCCATCATTAGGATTTAATTTACGCTGCTTAAATTTAACATTGTATTCTTTAATATTACGTACCATTGCCGCCTTTAGCAAATCGTAACGGTTATCCATTTCTATACACAAAGAATTTAAAGTGTGTACAACTTTGGTGGTATCTGTAATAATAGCATCTTCTACATCGGGCAGTTTTGCTAAGTAATGACGTTCTATTTTATTGAATAAAGTTAACTCTACTTTCTTTGGATCGACTAAAATAAACTTTACTTCTGCAGGATGTTTTTTATATAAAAGTGATGTTAAAACTGCATTTAAACCAACCGATTTTCCTTGCCCTGTGGCACCTGCCATTAATAAGTGAGGCATTTTTGCTAAATCAACCACAAAGGTTTCATTAGAAATTGTTTTACCTAAAGCAATTGGCAACTCCATAGTAGATTCTTGAAATTTCTTTGATGAAATAACAGAATGCATAGAAACTATGGTCGATTTTTTGTTAGGTACTTCTATACCAATTGTTCCTTTACCTGGAATAGGAGCAATAATTCTAATACCTAAAGCAGATAAAGAAAGCGCAATATCATCTTCTAAATTTTTAATTTTAGAAATTCTAATTCCGGCTTCTGGTACAATCTCGTACAATGTAATTGTTGGTCCTACAGTTGCTTTTATTTCTGCAATACCAATTTTGTAGTTTTTTAAGGTTTCTACAATTCTATCTTTGTTAGCTTCTAGCTCTTCCGGATCAATAGAAATAGATTCGTTATATTGTTTTAAAAGATTAAAAGTTGGAAATTTAAAGTTGCCTAACTCTAGAGTAGGATCAAATTCACCGAAATCTTTTACCAATTGATTGGCTAAATTTTCTGTAGAGTGTTCTTCATCTCTACCAATAGCTACATCAATTTCAACATCCATTTCTGTACCTTCTTCAATTCCCTTTTCTTCTTCTTTGGCAACTTCTGTTTTTAATACAGGACCTGATTTTTTTTCTACATTTAAAGTAATTTCTTCTTTTTTTGTAGTTACCTCAGAATGTTTAGAAATAGTTGGCTGTAAATTTTCTAATGAAAGCTCAACATCAGATTTTTCTTTTTTATCTGTTTTTAAAGAGATCGTTGCTGTTTCTTCTGATGCTTTAACAGGTGTTTTTTCTATAATTTTTTCTTCTGTTAAAGTTTCATTTTCTATAAGTGCTTGCGCTTTTCTTTCTTCTCTTTTTATTTTTAAATTTTCTATATGCTTATCAAAAGTTACTTTGTAGCGTACCACTAAATAGGTAATCAATAAAAATGTTAATAGTATTACTAAACCTGTATTACCAATAAAAGCATGTAAATACTCATTGATTTCAAAACCAACAATACCAGATAGAATCGCATAATTATCATGTACAAAACCCAAAGAAATAGAAATCCATAACATGGCAATAAGACCCCAGTTCCAAGAAATAATTATAGCAGCTAATTTCTTTTTAACAAGAATGTAAGAGCCTGTTAAAAATATTTGAAAAGCAATTATAAAAGCGGCAATACCAAAACCTTTGTAAATAAAAAAGTTACTTAAACTGGCGCCGATTTTACCTAATAAATTTTTACTTCTAACCGTTTTATTAGCCAATTCTGTAAGTGCACTTTGATCTTCTTGCCAATTAAAGAAAAAAGAAATAAAAGCAATACAAAGAAAGGCTGAAAATAAAATTAAGAAGGTACCTAAAATTGTTTGTGCCTGTCTAGATTTAAAAAAGGCAAAAATATTCGGTTTATTTTCCGAAGAATTTAAGGGTGTTTTTGTGCTTGTTTTCCTTTTAGCCATTAATAATTTTTGGTAGTTTTTAGCAGTAAATATACGTATTTACCTAAAATAATAAGGCTATTTTAGGAAGGTATATAAAGCCCGCAACAATTAATGAAGTAAAAGCTGCAAAACTTGGTGCGCCTGCAGCTATATCTTTTATAAAACCTATTTTTTCATGATAATCTGGATGTACAAAATCTGCTACTTTTTCTATAGCTGTGTTTAAAGCTTCGGCTACTAAAACGAGCCCAATTACTATAAACTGAAACATCCATTCTACATTAGATATCTTAAAATAAAAACCTAAAATAGTAGCAAGCACAGCAATAAAAAGTTGCGCTTTAATGCTATCTTCTGTAGTCATTAAAAGCCACATTCCTCTCAATGCAAACTTAAAACTACGAAGTCTTCCTCTTAAAAAGCTATCATTAGGATTCTTCATAGACTAAATTGCGTTTAAAGCAGCTGTATAATTAGGTTCGTTAACAATTTCAGAAACTTGTTCTGTGTAAACTACGTTTGCATTTTCGTCAAGAATAACAATTGCTCTAGAATGTAAATGAGCTAAGGGACCATCTGCAATTTCTAATTGGTATGATTTACCAAAGTTTCCGTCTGCAAAATCAGACAACATTACTACATTATCAATTCCTTCTGCACCACAAAAACGAGCTTGTGCAAATGGTAAGTCTTTAGAAATACATAAAACAACAGTGTTTTCTAAATCGGCTGCTTTTTTGTTAAATTCTCTAACAGAAGTAGCACAAGTACCTGTGTCTACACTTGGAAAAATATTTAAAATTACTTTTTTACCAGAGAAATCTGATAAACTTTTTTG
This sequence comes from Polaribacter butkevichii, assembly GCF_038024105.1. Classification (NCBI taxonomy): domain Bacteria; kingdom Pseudomonadati; phylum Bacteroidota; class Flavobacteriia; order Flavobacteriales; family Flavobacteriaceae; genus Polaribacter; species Polaribacter butkevichii. The sequence goes on along the minus strand of NZ_CP150661.1, from coordinate 1,299,271 downwards.
AGATAAATCTACTGCAGTTAACTTAAATTCAGAAGCTTTAGTTCCTACTTTTGGTAAATTACCTATTGTGTTTATTGCGTTTCCTTTTAATGTGATATTTGCCATTTTAGTATGTTTTTTTGGAATTTCAAAAGTAACTATTTTTATTCATAAAACTTTATTAGAAAATGGATAACTTCAACATAAAATGATCTTGCATTAATACTTATCTTCGCAGTCTTAAAAAAATAAAAAAGACATTGAATATTTCTCAATACACATCAGAATTCAAATACAATTGGAAACTTGCTGCACCTGTAATGTTAGGAATGTTAGGACATACATTTGTGAGTTTTGTAGACAATATTATGGTTGGGCAATTAGGTACTGCAGAATTAGCTGCAGTTTCTTTGGGTAACAGTTTTATGTTTATTGCCATGTCTATTGGTATTGGTTTTTCTACAGCTATTACGCCTTTAATAGCAGAAGCAGATTCTTCTAATAATTTACAACAAGCAAGAGCTACTTATAAAAGTGGTTTGTTTTTATGTACAACATTAGGGATTGCATTGTTTTTAGGAATTTACTTTTCTAAACCTCTTATGTATTTAATGAAACAACCAAAAGAGGTAGTAGAATTGGCTATTCCATATTTAGATTTGGTAGCGTTTTCTTTGATTCCTTTGGTTGTTTTTCAGGCTATTAAACAATTTAGTGATGGTATGTCTATGACTAAATATCCTATGTATGCTACTTTAATAGCTAATATTGTTAATACCTTTTTAAACTATGTATTAATTTTTGGGAAATTTGGTTTTCCAGAAATGGGAATTGTAGGTGCCGCCTATGGTACGCTAGTTTCTAGGCTTATTATGGTTGTTTACTTATGGTTGTTGTTGCGTTATAAAGAACGATCTGCAAAAATTGTAAGAAATATAAAATTCTTTGTTTTAGATATTTTTACAATCAAAAAAATTATCAATTTAGGTTCTTTAAGTGCCATGCAAATGTTTTTTGAAGTAGCCATTTTTACATCTGCAGTTTGGTTAAGTGGTTTGTTGGGCAAAAACCCACAAGCGGCAAATCAAATAGCATTAAATTTATCTTCTATGACATTTATGGTTGCAACCGGGTTAAGTGTTGCTGCTATGATTAGAGTAGGGAATCAGAAAGGATTGCAGAATTATAAAGAATTGCGTAGAATTGCTTTTTCAATCTTTTTGTTAGGTGTGTTATTAGCAACGTTTTTTGCACTACTTTTCTTTGTTTTTCATGAAAGTTTACCATATATATATGTTGATTTAAGTGATGCTACTAATTATATGGATAATATGGAAGTAGTTTCTATTGCTTCAAGCTTATTATTAGCGGCAGCTTTTTTTCAAATTTCAGATAGCATACAAGTTGTTTTTTTAGGAGCTTTGCGTGGTTTACAAGACGTAAGAGTACCCACTATTCTTACCTTTATTTCTTATTGGGTGGTAGGTTTTCCTATTTCTTATTTTTTAGGAAGTGAAGAAATGTATGGTAGTTTTGGTATTTGGTTGGGCTTGCTAGCAGGTTTAACAACGGCTTCTATTTTATTATTTATTAGATTTAATTCGTTAACTTTAAAGTTAATAAGAGAAAAGGAATAATAATTACCTCTCGAGTGCAGTTGAGAGGTTGTTTACAAAAAAAATAAATTAATTTTCGACTGCGCTCGAACAGACATAATTACTATAATAACAATGACTTTACCTAAATTTTTATTAGCAGATAACAGTAAGTTTCCTGAAGATATTTTTGTGTTACACACAGAGTTTCCTCGTTTTTTAATTAATTTAAAAGATGATGAAATAGAGTGGTTTGAAGATTTAACAGGAGAAAGTGAAGAAGATATAGCAACTGAATTAGCCGATTTAATGGATAAGGCGGGCGCTTTTTATGATGAAGAAATGAAAGATTACGAGTAAGAAGTAGTTTTGGGTATTTTTTTAAAGCCTTATATTATAAGTTATCGAACTTAAGTTCATACACAAAAAAAGCTCTCTGATTTCAGAGAGCTTTTTGTAATTATATAACTTGTAAAGAATGTTATTCTTATTTAACATCCATTAATTCTACATCAAAAATAAGTGTTGCATCTGGTGGAATTACGCCTCCTGCACCTGCAGCACCATACGCCAAATTAGATGGAATTACAAAACGAGCTTTATCTCCTACTTGTAATAACTGAATTCCTTCATCCCAACCAGAAATAACCTGACCAACACCAACATTAAAGTCAATTGGTTCTTTTCTTTTGTAAGAAGAATCAAAAACAGTACCGTCTAATAATTGACCTTTGTAGTGTACAGAAACTCCAGCTCCTTTTGTAGCTTTTTTTCCTGTTCCTTTTTGTAAAATTTGGTAACGTAAACCACTTGCAGTTTCGTCATAACCAGCAGCAACAGTATCTAATAATGCTTTTTGTTTTGCTTTTTCTTCAGCTTCACGTTTTTCTCTAGATCCTTCAAAAACTCTAAAAGCTTCTACAGCATTAAAAGCCTCTGCATCTGCACCAACTCTAATAATTTCTACAGAAGTTAATTCATCTCCTTGTGCAATTGCATCAACAACATCTTGCCCTTCTATTACATAACCAAAAACAGTGTGTTTACCGTCTAACCATGGAGTAGGAACGTGGGTAATATAAAATTGACTTCCGTTGGTTGCAGGACCCGAATTAGCCATTGCTAATTTTCCTGGTGCATCATGTTTTAATTCTGGATGAAATTCATCATCAAATTTATATCCTGGGTTACCTGTACCAGTACCTTGTGGGCAACCACCTTGAATCATAAATTCTGGAATTACTCTGTGGAATTTTAATCCATCATAATAAGGAGTTCCTTGCTCTTTTACTGCATTTTCTAAATTACCTTCTGTTAAAGCAACAAAATTACCTACAGTTCCAGGAGTTTTTTCATGTTCTAATTGTACTAAAATTTCACCTTTTGGAGTGGTGAATTTTGCATAGATTCCGTTGTTCATTGTATTCTTATTTAATTTTGTTTTCTCGAGCGCAGTCGAGAGGTTTTATTCATTTATTAGTTCTCGACTGCGCTCGAACTGACATTAATTGTAATCTTAAAATGGATTAAGATTTTTTTTGATAAAAGCTGATATTAAATCAGTAGATATTATTTTTTAGCATTTAAAATTGATAGTCCATAAGACAAGCCAATATTAATATTTGTTGAATTTACGTTACCATAAGGAGACCACATTTGTCCGCCCGAAAAGTTAAAAGATAAATCATCATTTACGTGGTAATTAATACCTGCGGTAGGTCTTACTAAAACACCTTCACCAGAATCTACTCTTCCGCCACCTGCAACACCTGCAGCAGCTTCTGCAAATAAAGATAGTTTGTTATTAGCAAATCTATTTGATTTTATTCCCAAACCAAAAATTCCGTGAGCATAACCACCAGATTCTCCTTCGTATGCAAAAGAAGCTTCTCCAGCAATATAAAAACGATGATTTAAATCGTAGTTTACTTTGATGGCAATTAGTTGTAGATTTCTATAGGTTTCTTCTGGAGTTAGTCCAAATCTTTTAACTTTTAAATAAGTTTGATTTTGAACCCCAATTTGTATTCCTTGTGTTTTTATACTTGTTGCTTCTTCATTCGAAAAAGGATCTTTAGTTCCGCCACTTAAGCCATAATATTTAATACTAAAACCAGCCGTATAAGCTTCGAAGGTACCGCCAATAGATCTGTGATAACCACCGTGTGCACTTAAACCAAATTTTTCTGTAATTTTTACATCGGCACCAACACTTGGGTACATGGTTAAACCTCCTTCTGGGTAAATTCTACCACCTGCAGCTCCCATACCAAACTTACCAAAGAAATTTACATATTTGGTTTCAATAAAGTTTTTTCCAACACCCATAAATAAATCCATAAAACCAGCAGTTAAACCTGCATACATAGCATCTACATGTGCATAAATAAAAGTATTACTTGTTAAATAGCGTTGGTATTCAAAACCAATAACAGATAATGTGTGGTCTATAGGTTTGTATTTTGGTGTTGTACTAGCATCTGTTCTAGAGTCACCAAAAGGAAAAAAGTAGTCGAAAGTTACTTGTTGCACACTTTTTACAGCTGGTTTTGTCCAAAATGCATCTTTAGACTGGTTGTTGTTTATAAAAGTTTTTTGAGCATCAGCATAAGTAGTAGATCTTAATGAAGTTGGTATTTCTACAAAAAATGAAACATTATCACTTTTCTGAATACCCGTAAAAAAGTTTACGTAACCATACTGCACACCAAAAGAATAGTTTTTGGCTTTGTATTGTAAACCTGCATTTGGGTAAATAATTCCACCTCCGTTAACCAAACTTCTAAATCCACCACCGCCACCAAAGTGAACGTTAGCATCAAAATATAGGTTTTTATAAAGTTGTTTGTTTACGCCTAAATTAACACCCAAAGTAAACAAGCCACCTTGGTCTCCTGTAATTGCTGCATGGAAACCTACACCAGTATACAACCAATCGTTTAAAGGGAAATTATAGTTTAAACCAATAAACCCCATGGTTGGGTCTAGCTCATGCCCGTTTTGATAAATAATATTAGGTTGATGAACTAAAATATAATTTAAACGAATACTGTTGCGAAGTTCATTACCTTTTAAATTGGATAGATTATCTGTTTGAGAAAAAGTATTTAGGGCTACAAAAGTAATCAGTAAAAAAAATATTTTTTTCATAACTTTAATTTTTAAATTCACTCGTAAAATGCAATTTCACTGTAGGATATTTGCTTTGAGTCATTTGTATGGTAAACTCAGAATCTGCTAAAAATACTAACTGACCTTGTTTATCTTTAGCTAAATAACGTTGTTTAACACGTTTAAATTCTTTAAATTCTTCGTTTTTAATATCTTCAGGCTCTACCCAACACGCTTTGTGAACACTTAAGTTTTCGTAAGAACATTTTGCGCCATATTCATGCTCTAATCTATATTGAATAACCTCATATTGTAAGGCACCAACAGTACCAATAACTTTACGACCATTCATGTCTAATGTAAATAATTGGGCAACACCTTCATCCATTAATTGGTCTAAACCTTTAAATAATTGTTTAGATTTCATAGGGTCTGCATTATTTACGTAACGGAAATGCTCTGGAGAAAAACTAGGAATTCCTTTAAAATTCAATTCTTCACCTTCGGTTAATGTATCTCCAATTTTAAAGTTTCCGGTATCATGTATCCCTACAATATCACCCGGAAAAGATTCTTCTACAATTTCTTTCTTTTCAGCAAAAAAAGCATTCGGACTAGAAAATTTTACTTTTTTACCGTTTCTAACATGTAAATAAGGTGCATTTCTTTTAAAAGTACCCGATACTATTTTAATAAAAGCCAAACGATCTCTGTGTTTTGGATCCATGTTTGCATGAATTTTAAACACAAATCCTGTCATTTTTTGCTCTTTAGAATCCACTAAACGCTCTTCTGCCTTTTTAGGTTGAGGCGAAGGTGCAATTTCTATAAATGCATCTAACAATTCTTTTACTCCAAAATTATTTAAAGCAGAACCAAAAAATACAGGTTGTAAATTTCCTTCTAAATAATCGTTTCGGTTAAATTCTGGATATACTTCACTAATCAATTCTATTTCTTCACGTAGTGTGTCGGCGGCTTTTTCTCCAACAATTTTATCTAATTCAGGGTTCGATAAATCATCAAACTCAATTCCTTCAGAAATAGAGGTTTTATTATCACCAGAAAAAAGATTTAATTTCTTTTCCCAAATATTATAAATTCCTTTAAAGTCGTATCCCATTCCAATTGGGAAACTCATAGGTGTAACGGTTAAACCTAATTTTTGTTCTACTTCGTCTAATAAATCAAAGGCATCTTTTCCCTCTCTATCCAACTTGTTGATAAAAACCAACATAGGAATACTTCTCATTCTACAAACTTCAACCAATTTTTCGGTTTGAGGTTCTACACCTTTTGCAACATCAATAACCACAATAACACTATCTACAGCGGTTAAGGTTCTAAACGTGTCTTCAGCAAAATCTTTGTGACCAGGCGTATCTAAAATGTTTATTTTTTTATCTTGGTAGATGAATGCCAATACGGAAGTAGCTACAGAGATACCACGCTGACGTTCAATCTCCATAAAATCGGAAGTTGCTCCCTTTTTAATCTTATTATTTTTTACAGCACCTGCTTCTTGAATTGCTCCTCCAAAAAGTAATAATTTCTCTGTTAATGTGGTTTTACCAGCATCTGGATGCGATATAATACCAAAAGTTCTTCTACGTGCTATTTCTTCTAAAAAAGTCATCTACAAAATTTGAGGTGCAAAGATAGGTTTTACTAAGAGAAATATCAATCTAAAATTTCGATGGTCATTTTTACATCATCAATAGGCCATTCATCAACACCCACCCTTACTTTAGAGATTTTTTCCATGGTAGAAAAACCAGAAATTACTTCACCAAAAACTGTATGTTCGTTATCTAAATGATGCGCGCCACTTTTTTTCTGAACAATATAAAATTCAAAAGGACTCGATAATTTATTAGGATTATGATCCCATTCTCTGGCAGCAGCCACTGCGCCGTATTTATGTTTTCTATTACTTTTAAATTCGGGCTTTAATAAGTAATTTCCGTATTTTCTTCGTTCTCGTTGGGTGTACATTTCATCAGAATTACCACCTTGAATTACAAAGTTTTTAGCAATTCTATAAAAAACTGTTGTATTAAAATATTTTATTTTAGTTAAGAATATAAAATTAGCTCTGTGTATGGGTACATCTTCGTATAAACGAATTTTTATGTTACCAAAATCGGTTTTAATTAACACCTTTGTTTCTGGGTTTTGTTTGCCAAACTCGGTTAAAAAAGCTTCTGTATTATGGCTGTTTAAACTATCCCAAGCTTTAACTATTTCTTTTTTTACTTTCTTTTTCTTTAACGATAAAGTCTTTTTTTCTACCGTTTTTTTTTCGTCTTTGCATTGATAAAAAGCGATGATTGAGAGTACTAAAAAGAGTTTAAATAAAATTTTCATGCAGGCAATTGGTTGTTAATTCTTACAAATATATGTTATCATAATAAAAGAATAGAAAAGACTTATGGGTTTTGTAAATATTTTATGATTTATTACTCTTTGATTTTCTTATTTTTGCAATTATGGAAGAACAAGTAGTTTTAGTTGATGAAAAAGACAATCCGATAGGATTGATGCCAAAAATGGAAGCACATGAAAAAGCTGTTTTACATAGAGCTTTTTCTGTATTTGTATTTAATAAAAAAGGAGAATTAATGTTGCAGCAAAGAGCAGCAAGTAAATACCATTCGCCTTTATTATGGACCAATACTTGTTGTTCTCATCAAAGAGATGGAGAAACTAATTTAGAGGCAGGTAAAAGAAGGCTTGAAGAAGAAATGGGATTTGTTACCGAAATTAAGGAAGTTTTTTCGTTTATTTACAAAGCGCCTTTTGATAATGGTTTAACAGAACACGAATTAGACCATGTAATGATTGGGTATTATGATGATGCGCCAAACATAAATAAAGAAGAAGTAGAGGCTTATAAATGGATGACTTTAGTAGATGTGCAAAAAGACATTGAAAAGAATCCGCAAGAATATACAGAGTGGTTTAAAATTATCTTTGACAAATCTTTCGAAAAATTAACAAATGCCTAAAGTAAAAGTTTACAGAAGAGCCCATTTTAACGCAGCACATAGGTTGTTTAATGCGGCTTGGTCTGATGCCAAAAATGCAGAAGTATTTGGTAAATGCAGCAACCCTAATTATCATGGTCATAATTATGAAATGATAGTGGCTTTGTTTGGAGAAATAGACCCTGTAACAGGTTTTGTATATGATTTAGGTTTGTTAAGAGAGTTGATAAAAAAAGAAGTAGAAGATCCGTTTGATCATAAAAACTTAAATATTGAAGTTGCAGAATTTAAAAACTTAAATCCAACTGCAGAAAACATTTCAATTGTTATTTACAATAAATTACGTCCTCATATACCAGCACATTTAGAAATAGAAGTAACTTTATACGAAACACGAAGAAATTTTGTGCGTTATGCAGGAGAGTAATTACTTTTACAAGCGCCTCATTAAAAATATTTTATGAAAATAATTGCCATGATTCCTGCACGCTATAGTGCATCTCGTTTTCCAGGAAAGTTAATGAAAGATTTAGGGGGTAAACCTGTTATTTTAAGAACGTATGAAGCGGCTTTACATACCAATTTGTTTGATGATGTTTATATTGTAACAGATTCTGATATTATTTTTAAAACGATAGAAAAAGCCGGAGGAAAAGCAATTAAAAGTACCAAAGAACACGAGTGTGGTTCTGATAGAATTGCAGAAGCTGTAGAAAATATAGAAGCAGATATTGTTATTAATGTACAAGGAGATGAACCTTTTATAGATGCAATTTCTCTTTCTAAATTAATTGATGTCTTTAAAAAAGATGATAAAAAAGAAATTGATTTAGCTTCTTTAAAAGTACAAATTACCAATAAAGAAGATATAGAAAACCCTAATAATGTTAAGGTAATTACCGATGTAGATAATTTAGCTATTTACTTTTCTAGAAGTGTAATTCCTTATCATAGAGATAAAGATGTAGCAGTAAAATACTACAAACACAAAGGAGTCTATGCGTTTAGAAAACAAGCATTAATAGATTTTTACAATACTCCGATGACGCCCTTAGAAGCGGCAGAAAAAATAGAGGCCATTAGATATCAAGAAATTGGTAAGAAAATTAAAATGGTAGAAACAGATGTAGAAGCTGTTGGTATAGATACACCAGAAGATTTAGAAAAAGCAATTCAATTTTTAAAACTATAAATTATGACTAAAATAAGTAAAAACATAAAGGTAATTGCTTTTGATGCAGATGATACTTTATGGGTAAATGAAACTTATTTTAGAGATGCAGAGCATCAGTTTGCAAAACTATTAGCAAAGTACGAAACCGAAAATAAAATAGATCAAGAACTTTTTAAAAAAGAAATTAAAAACTTAAAACTTTATGGTTACGGAGTTAAAGGTTTTGTTTTATCTATGGTAGAATGTGCTTTAGAATTGTCTAATTATCAAGTAAAACAAAAAACGATAGCGGCAATTTTAGAAATAGGTAAAGAAATGATAGAAAAACCTATAGAATTGTTAGACGGAGTAGAAGAGGTGTTGCAGTCTTTACAAGGTAAATATAAATTAATTGTGGCTACTAAAGGAGATTTACTAGATCAAGAAAGAAAACTAGAGAAATCTAATTTGTTAAAATACTTTCATCATATAGAGGTGATGAGTGATAAAAAAAAGAAAGATTATAAAAAACTGATACATCATTTAGATGTATCTCCATCAGAATTTTTAATGATTGGTAATTCTTTAAAATCAGATGTTTTACCTTTAATAGAATTAGGTGCTTCTGCCATTCATGTTCCTTTTCATACCACTTGGATGCATGAAGAGGTGAGTGATGAAGAAAAATTAGAAGTTGATTATAAAACAGTTGCAAATATTAAAGGTATAATTGATTTGTTATGAATTATTTAGATATAGATAACTGGAATAGGAAACAACATTTTGAACACTTTAGTAAATTAGAAGATCCTTATTTTGGAATCACAGCAAATGTAGAGGTTACCAACGTTTTTAATAAATCTAAATTACAAAAGGAATCTTTTTTTGCGATGTATTTACATGACTGTTTAAAGGCATTAAATAAGGTAGAAAATTTTAAATATAGAATTGTTAAAGACAATAAAGTTGCTATTAGTGATGTTTTGCATGCTTCGGCTACAATTGCAAGAGCAGATAATACTTTCGGATTTTCATTTATAAACTTTTCTGAAGACTTTAAAACCTTTAATCAGAATTTTTTAAACGAAAAAGAACGAATTTTAAATTCTACAGATTTGTTTCCGCCTATAAATTCTGATGATTGTATTTATTGTTCTGCACTACCTTGGGTTTCATTTACAGGGCATAAAGAGCCCAATTCTGGACAAAAAAACGAAAGTATACCCAAGTTAGCATTTGGTAAAATTTTTAAAGAAAACACAAAAATTATGATGCCTGTGGCAATTTCTGTAAATCATGCATTGGTAGATGGTTATCACATTGGTTTATTTTTTGAAGAATATCAAAGGCAATTAGATAAAAACACCTAACTTTGCAAAATTAAAATTTATAATAAGTTATGGCAAGTATAAAAAACTTAAAAAAAGATATCAATTACGTTTTAGGTGATGTTATCGAATATGCATTAGATGTTTCAATCTTAAAAAATGCACCAGAAAAAGGTGAAGCAATTATAGATGAAGCTATCGAAACTTTTGATGCTTTAGTATCTAAAGTTAACAATAACAAGGTAGAAAACAAAAAAGCACACTTTAAATCTATTAATGAAGAATTAGAGGTAAAAGCAAAAGGTTTGGTAGAAAAGATTAACGCTTTATAATCTTAACAAATTTTTAAGCAAAATTTAAGACCATCATTTGATAAAAATGATGGTTTTTTTGTTAAATTTGATAAAACATACTAAAACGATATAGTAAACGTTATTATTGTATAATTTAATTCTTAAAAATGGCTAGAGCAATGTTTGAGTACACTAAAACGGTACTAAAAAAGGTGAGTTTTAATTCAGATTTGTTTTGTAAAGAAGTAGAAAAAGCGTTAAGTCGATTGTTACCTTATGAGAGAGATGAGTTAACAATTTGGTTAAAGCAGTTTACCTCTAATAAACCAGAATTATATTCTTGCTTAGCATTAATAGAGTAAAGACAAAAAAAGGAAGCGATTAGCTTCCTTTTTTTGTTTTACCTATTAGAATTTTATTTTCTATGCTTGTATTTTCGCATTAACTTCCTACCAAATTCCATTTCTGCTAATTGTAATTGAATTATTTTTTTGTAAGAAATTACTTTTTTTATGTTTTCTATAAAACTCTTTTGAGATTCGTAAAACTTTTTATCTGTTGTTAATTTTAACACGATTAATCTTTCTGCTTCTTTTTCTGAAACAGCATTTATATCATTTTTAATCGAATTTTTTATTTCAGATTTAAGTTTATTTCTTAAAGCGTATTGCTTTTTAGAATAGGCGTTGTAAATAGGCCAAAATTTTTCAGCTTCTTCTGGTGTTAAATTTAATTGCTCTGTAATGTACGATACTTTAAGGGCTTTAATTTTTTCTCTACTATCTTTATTTTCTTGTGCAGATAAAGTAAGACTATAAAAAAGGGTAAAGCATATAATAGTGATTAATTTTTTCATATTCTTAATTTTAGTTTATTTCATTTAAAAATGAAGTGTTATCTATGGAGTTTATATAATCTTCTATATTTTCATCTTCTAAGGATGAAAAATAAAAATCGGTTTCTTCTAAAACCTCATTTTCTAATACATTCGCAATATCTGTGGTATTAATTGTGTTAGAATCTAACCAATATTCAATATCATCATCAGAAAGAGAGTCTATTGTAATTTCTTTATTCTGATTAAAAACAAAAGAATTTAATCCAATAAATAAAATTACAGAGGCAGCTGCTGCAAAAGGAATTATTTTAAAAACTCGTTCTTTAAAAGATATAACTTTTGCTTCTTTTTTTGGTATTGTAACTTTAGCTAATATTTCGTTTTCTAGTTCTTTAAAATAATTGTCTGGTATTGTAAATCCTTGCTCTTTTGTTAAAGCTTGTTCAGCCAATTTTGTTTCTAATGTTTCTTCAATGTTTGCAAAATAATCTTTAGGAACAGAAAAACCAGTTTTTTTTCCTAGTATTGAGTTTAAATATTGTTCGCTATTTTTGTTTTTGTCTTCCATGATACTTTTTAGACCTTTTATTTGTAAAAAGGTTTAATTTGTTTCCTTTTTAATATAGAGTTCAATTTTCTTAACTGCATGAAAATAAGAGGCTTTTAAGGCACCTATTGAGGTTTCTAGAATTTCAGAAATTTCTTCATATTTCATTTCATCAAAATATTTCATGTTAAAAACAAGTTGCTGTTTTTGTGGTAAAGTAGCTACTGCTTTTTGTAAAATAACTTGAATTTCATCGCCTGTAAAAAAATCATCATCCGCTAATGTAGAGGCTAATTCTTGTTGATAATCAGTAATATCTACATTTCTATTTTTTGCTCTTTTATTGATAAAAGTAATCGACTCATTGGTGGCAATTCTATACATCCAAGAAAATAGTTTGCTTTCTTGGTTAAATTTATCGATATTTTTAAAAATTTTAATAAAAGTATTTTGTAAAACATCATCTGCATCATCATGAGATATCACAATTTTACGTATGTGCCAATACAAACGTTCTTTATAGAGCGTAATTAGTTTTCTAAACGCTTTTTCTTTAGTCTTAACGTTTTTTAACTGTTCTATTAAAAGAGTTTCATCTGTCAATTAAGTAGTTTCTAATGTTTAGACTTTAAAAGGTTACAAAGGTTTAATATTTATTTTTTTACTCTAGATCTAGAGTACCCAAATAGTCTTTTTTGTTTAATAGTATCTGCAATACCTTCTGGTAACATTTCTTCCCAACCTTGTTCTCCGTTTAAGATCATTTTTAAAACGGTACGAGAAAAAATATCTAAAATATTTTTGTCAAAATCATCAATATTAACAAGTTTACCATTGTGTTTAAAGAATTTGTACAATTCTTTCATTCTAGGATGCACTTTTAAGTTTTCGCTATCTATATAGTCTCCGGTAGCTGCATCATGGTATGGGTACATGTATACTTTTAAATCTCTATAAAATAATTTACCAAAAGCTTCTAAGATTCCTCCGCTTAAATTTCTGTAGTATTTTTCATCAAAAATTTGAATTAGATTTTGCACTCCCATGGTTAATCCCATTCTTTCTTTTGTAAATTCACTAAAATATTCTACTAACTTAAAGTATTGTTGAAAACTAGTAATCATTACATTTTGTCCTAAAGAACACAGTAATTCTGCTCTATCTAAAAAGTCTCTTTCATTAATTTTACCTTCTGCAGAAAGGTTACTTAATGTAATTTCGAAAATAACTTGCGTTTTACTTTCTTCAACTTTATTTTCGGCTAAAAATAGTTTTTTAGATTTTTCATACATGTCCATATTTACCTTGGTAACAGGTCTAAAGCTACCACGTAAGGCTAATATGTTTTTTTTGTACAATACCTGTGCAGGTAATAAGTTGTTTCCGTCAGGGCCAAACATAACCGCATTGGTCATACCGTTTTTAAGTAGCTGTAAACTCATTAAACGGTTGTCTACATACATAAAACGTGGCCCAGAGAAATTAATCATATCAATTTCTAACTGGTCATTACTTAAGTTATCATAAAAAGATTTTACTAAATCTTTAGGGTTGTCATTTAAATAAAAAGCACCATAAATTAAATTTACTCCTAAAATACCTAAAGTTTCTTGTTGTAAACGTGCGTCCGTTTCTTTAAAACGCAAGTGTAAAACAATTTCATTATAACCTTCTAAAGGGTCTAATTGAAAACGAATACCAACCCAACCATGGCCTTTAAATTGTTTTGCAAAATCTATGGTAGTTACTGTATTGGCATAACTAAAAAATAATTTATCAGGATGTTTTTGTCTGCTTAAACGATCTTCCATTAAATCGATTTCGTGACCTAACATTTTTTTTAAACGTGGCTGTGTTACATAACGATTGTCTTGTTCCATGCCATAAATTGCATCAGAAAAATCTTTATCGTAAGCACTCATCGCTTTAGCTATTGTTCCAGAAGCAGCGCCAGATCTAAAAAAGTTACGAGCAGTTTCTTGTCCTGCGCCAATTTCGGCAAAAGTTCCGTAAATATCTCTATTTAAATTAATTCGTAGTGCTTTGCTTTTTATAGTAGGAACACTACTAATTTCTTGATCTCCTTTTAAAGAAATTGCCATATAATGCTATTTTTAGGTTGAAACAAATGTAGTAAAATAGACTGCTATGAGTCAATTTTTATGTTATTTTTGTTCTAATGAACTTTACCAAGAAACAACTGAATATTACCTTTTTAGGAACAGGTACTTCGCAGGGAATTCCTATGATAGCAAATAACGACCCTGTTTGTTTATCTAAGGACTTGAAAGATAGGCGATTGCGTTCTTCTATTTTAATATCTTGGGATGCTGTTTCTTATACCGTAGATTGTGGCTTAGATTTTAGGCAACAGATGCTAAGAGAAAATGTACAGTCTTTAAATGGAGTCTTTTTTACACATGAACATGCAGATCATATAGGTGGTTTAGATGATTTAAGAGCTTTTTGTTATCAAATAGGTGAGATGCCTATTTATTTAAATGAAAGAACGCTGCATAGTTTAGAAAAAAGGTTCGAATACATTTTTAGCACAGAAAATAGGTATCCGGGTGCGCCAAGTGTGCTGCCAAATATAGTAGATTCATCTAGTTTTTATGTTGATGAATTAAAAGTAACCCCTATAAAAGTTTTACACGGAAATTTACCAATAACTGCATATAGATTTGGTGATTTTGGATATTTAACAGATGTAAAATCTGTTTCTGATGAAGAAAAATTAAAACTGCAAAACTTAGATGTTTTAGTAGTAAATGCGTTAAGAATAGAAGAGCATCCAACTCATTTTAATTTACAAGAAGCATTAGATTTTATAGCAGAATTAAAACCCCAAAAAGCATATTTAACTCATATAAGTCATAAGTTAGGTTTTCATGAAGCTGTTTCTAAAATACTACCAAATAACGTTTTTTTAGCTTACGATGGCCTAAAAATAAGCGTTTAGATTTTTATAAACTGTTTTTTAACGTATATTTGTTAGGAGTGCTTCTTTTTAAAAAATTATAAAGAATAAAATAACTCTTTTTAGTAATCAACCTTTAGTATAAATGGAAAAAAATTCAGAAAATAAACAGCCTGTAGTTGAAAATCATAAAATTGATGATAGAATTGCAGCTGTAAGAGATTTAATTTTTGGTGAAAACATGCAACAATACAGCAGCGAGTTTGCTGATGTTTATGACAAAATTAAAACACTTAAAGAACAAACTGATAAAAATATTTCTGAGTCTGTTACAAACCTAGAAAATAAATTAGCCGATTTAGAAAGTTTAATGGAACACAAGTTTCAGGACTTAAATGACGATTTAGATAAGAGATTGGCAGATTTAGATGATGAAAAAGCAGACAGAAAAAAACTAGGTAAAGCTTTAGAGAAAATTGCATTGATGTTGCAAGAATAAATGAAAAATACACCTGCAGATAACAATAAAGACAATCGTTTTGAGTTGCTCAGAGACCTTTTATTAGCCGAAGATAGAGAAAAGTTTGATTCTTTAAGTGAAGAAATTATTCTAAGAGAAAAGTTGTCTAAAAGAGTTGCTCCTCTTGTAGATGAGAAAATTTTAGATTTACGTAAAAATTTTTCAAGAGACTTTGGTGATACAATTACAGAAACAATAAAAGTTCAAATTAGAGACTCTCAAGACGAAGTTGTAGAAGCCTTGTACCCAATTATGGGTAAAATGGTTAAGAAATTTATTGTTGCAGAAATTACAAAGTTATCTGACAGTATTAATAGAACAGTAAAAGAAAAATTCTCTATTAAAGAAATGCTTAAACGATTCTTTAAAGGAAAAAGAAATGATGCTGGTATTGTTTTAGAAGAGGTTTTTGAATTTGTTATCGAAGAAGTTTTTGTAATTGAAAAAGACTCTGGGTTACTTTCTGGTAGCTATTCTAGAGGTAATATTGCAGATAAAGATATGATTTCTGGTATGTTAACGGCAATTAAATCTTTTGCCGAAGATGCATTTTCTAAAGAAGGTCAGGATTTAGAAAATATAAAATTTGAAACATTTCAACTTTCTATTAAAAACTTTAAAACCATTTATATTGCAATTGCTACCTCTGGTGTTTTAACACAAGAACATACAGATGAACTATCTGATAATATCAATAATTTTACAGAGATTATTTTAAGAGATCGTTCTTATTTAGCAGATGAGGAGCGCTTAAATCAATTAATATTTAACGAATTAATTAAAGAGTAAAAAATCAATCATAATTTATGAAAGCAAAAAAAGTACTACTAGTTGGTAATTTTGGTGTTGGTAAAACTTCATTAATTAGAAGGTTTGTTTTAAATGAGTTTTCTGAGGATTACATTAGTACTATTGGCGTAAGAGTAAGTAAAAAAGTAGTAGAATATCAAAATGAAACCATTAAATTAATGATTTGGGATGTTGCTGGTACCAATGGTAATGAAAAAATACCGAAAGCCTATTTTTTAGGTTCTCATGCAGCCATGTTTGTGTTTGATGTAAGCAGAGAAGAAACTTACCTATCGATTGATGAGAATTTAAAGATGGTTAAAGACCTATCTGGTTTAAACAACATAACTATTGTTGGTAATAAAAAAGATTTACTTTCTAATGAAGAATTAGAAAATGTAATACAGAAGGTTTCTGTAGATATCGATTTAATTACAAGTGCAAAAGAAGATGAAAATGTAGAAGATGCTTTTATGAAATTAACCAGTTTAACTTTAAAATAATTTTTATTGATACCTGCAAAAATAGAAGATGTTTTTTTACAATTAACTACTGATTATTCAGGAGTTATTACAAACATTATTGCAGGAAAATTTACAAGAAAAGAATTTGTAATTCAAGAATCTATCTATGATGCTTGTCCGTTTTTAGAAGGTACTTTAGAAGCCTTGCCTTTAAAAGAACCCTTTCTTTTAGAAGGGATGATTTTAAACTCAGATACAATAGAATACAATATAGATTTAGAACTTTTTAAGGCCGATGATTCAATAGCTATTTTAATACATAATAGAA
Source organism: Polaribacter butkevichii (assembly GCF_038024105.1). NCBI lineage: Bacteria > Pseudomonadati > Bacteroidota > Flavobacteriia > Flavobacteriales > Flavobacteriaceae > Polaribacter > Polaribacter butkevichii. Next base: position 1,282,419 of record NZ_CP150661.1, on the reverse strand, counting down.
CAAATGTATATAAATATGTAAGTGAATTAAATCAGAATAGAAATGATATTTTCTTTATAAAAAGAGAACTTGCAGAAAAAAACATAGAGTTAGATGCATTGCGAAAAATTGCTGATAAAGCTAATGAAGAGAAATCTCGATTTTTAGCAATGATGAGTCATGAAATTAGAAATCCTTTAAACTCAATTCTTGGTTATGCAGCAATGATTTCTTCAGAAAACTTAAATCAAAAAGTAGCGGCATATATTAAGAGTTTATCGTCTGCGGGTAATAACTTAAAAGTTATTGTTGAAGATATTTTAGATTTATCTCGTATTGAAGCTGGTAAATTAAGGTTAGCTTCAGAAGAAGTTTGTATTCAAAAAATAATTCAGAATTGTAAAAATGATTTTGAACAACTACATACAAATACAGCGGTAGAATTGATTTTTATTACTTCTAGCAAGCTTCCTAAATTTGTGTTAGGAGATGCTGTTAGAATACAACAAATACTAGTAAACTTAATAAGTAATGCTATAAAATTTACGAGTATTGGGCGCGTAATAACAAGTGTAAAAGTGGCATTTGAATCTGCAAAAGTGGTTAACCTTCTTTTTGAAGTTACAGATTCTGGAAGAGGAATGTCTGAAGCGCAATGCTTAAAAATATTTGAAGAATACGAACAGAATGAATTAGATGATAATAGAGTTCATGGAGGTGCTGGTTTAGGTTTGGCAATTGTTAACCGTTTAATAGTTGCCATGAATGGAAAAATTTCTGTTAAAAGTGAATTGAATGTTGGTACTTCTTTTTTTGTTGAAATTCCTTTTTCTAAAACCACTAAAATATCAAAAGAAATAGAAGAAACTTTACAGCAGAAAGATAAATCTCTAAAAGGTAAAAATATTTTAGTAGCTGATGATGATATTATGAATCAAACTATAGTTGCGCATATTTTAGGAAAGGAAAAATCTAATTTAACCCTTGTAAATGATGGTTTAGAAGCGCTAGCTAAAATAGAAAAGGAAACCTTTGATGTTGTTTTATTAGATATTAATATGCCTAATATGACAGGTGAGGAGTTGATGAGGAAGTTGCCCTCTGTAAAAATGAACTTAGAGACTCCTTTTATGGCTTTAACAGCCAATACCTCTAATGAGGATTTAGAAAGGTATTTGGCTTTAGGTTTTTCTGGTGTAATTTCTAAACCGTATACAATTGCTGGTTTTGTAGATAAGGTTAAAACTGTTTTGTAGTAGTTGTAGAGGAGGTTTTAAGTAATCAATTCAATAGTTAAGTCTCTCTTTTTTATAAATATAAAAACTATTTACGGTCCATAAAATCTTGAAAAGCATCTTGCGAAATTGCTTTTCCTAAGGAATCTAATACGGTAGCGGCTGTACCTTCTTCTAAAATTGGTTTTTTACTTACATAATCAAATAAATAAAGACCATTTTTGGTTAATGTACCAAACCCTTTGTTAAATATATAATGCGCGTATTGTTTGTTAGAGGTATTAAAGATGTTTTTACTGAATTTAAAATCAGAATTATCTCCTTTTAATAAATCTAGTAATGTGTAAGAAATGTCTATTTGACTGGCAATATTATCAATTTTAATTCCTTTTTGGTGTAAAGCTCCACCTAGCCATAGCATTGGTATTTTAAATTTTTTAGGCGAATTAAAAGCTCCTTCATGTTTAGGAGTACGATGCCCATGATCTGCAACAATAATAATTAAAGTGTTTTTGTACCAAGGTTGTTGTTTTGCAAATTTTATAAAATTACCAATGGTTTTATCAGTGTAAGCATGTGCACTTCTAAATTTATTTTCTTCTGTATCTTTGCCGAATTTATAGGTGTCAGGGAACTCGTAAGGCTCATGACTGGTAAGTGTTAAGGCAATTTTAAAAAAAGGTTGGCTCTGTTTGTTTTCTAAATCTTTAGCAAAACGATTCATAAAAACATGATCATGAGCGCCCCATTTAGAATTCCAGTCTTTTTTGTCAAAATCATTTCCATCCACAAAATTGGTAATTCCTGCATTTCGTAAATAGGTATTCATGTTACCAAAGTTTAAATCTCCACCGTAATAAAAGGAAGTTTTGTAACCTAAATCAATCATTTTTTTAGGTAACATGGGTAAGCTTCTTGTTTTATTTGGCATTTTCATAATGCTCTGAGTCGGTTGTGGGTAATAACCGCTTAAAATAGCAGGAATTCCTTTATCTGTTCTATCTCCATTTGCGTAAAAATTTGTGAATAGAATTCCTTCTTTAGAAAGTTTGTTGAGGTTTTCTGTTACGTTAGGCTCGCCACCTAAACAGCCAACAACTTTTGCGGTTAAACTTTCCCAAACAATTAAAATAACATTGGGGTTAGTAGTGTTTAAAATACTATCTGTATTTGCTGTTAACAGTTTGTTTTGTCTTTTATTGATGATGTTTTTTGCAACTTCTTCATCAAAATATTTATATACATTTTTAGTAATAGACTTATGAGTGAGTGCGTTAAAAAAGTTCCATCCATAATTAATGGCTGCATGGTTAGCAAACATTTTTTTAGAAAAATAAACGTTACTTTGGTTAACAGGTATGGTTTGTAAACCACCTCTAACAGGTATAATTAGGGCGGCAGTTATCAATAAAAAAATAACAGATTGTAGCCAGAAACCTTGTTGAACGTTATTTATTTTATTAGTAATTACTTTATTAAAAATTTTAATAAAAAGAAAAGAAATAATTACCCAAAAAAAAGTGCCTGTAATTTTTTGAAATGTAGATGCAGAAGCAATCATAATTTCAGGAGTATTTAAATACTTTAAGAAAGAAGTGTCTAAGCGAGTGCCCCAAGATTGGTATAAACTGGCATCAATAATTAATAATAAACTTAAAATAATAATAAGAGTTGCCGAGTACCATTTTATAATAACTCCTATTTTTTTAGGGTTGATAAAAACAGAAAAAAGGATTGCTAAAAACGGAATGAAACATAAATAAGCAGCAAAAGAGCTATCTAATCGTAAACCGTAAATAAAAGTATTTAATGTAGTTAAAAATCCTAAATCCTTGGTGTTATCAAAATAAAAAAGCAGGAAAAAGAAACGCGCAAATGCAAAGTATCCAATCCATAAAAGAAAATAGTAAATATTGAATAAAAGCCTGTTTTTAAATGTTTTCAAGGAGTGAATTCTATGAGTTAATTATGCGTTTTCTGATACTTTTAAACGAGCCTTTGCGGTTACGGAAACATCAGAATAATCGTTGTTTAAGTATTTTAAATACCCTGTTATAGCAATCATTGCTGCATTATCTGTTGTGTATTCAAATTTAGGGATGTAAGTAGTCCATCCAAAATGTTTCTCTGCTAATTGTAAACGAGCTCTAATTTCTGAATTTGCAGAAACCCCACCAGCAATAGCTATGTGTTTAATACCTGTTTGTTTAACCGCATTTTTTAATTTATCCATTAAAATTTCTACAATAGTATATTGTATAGAGGCACAAATGTCATTGAGGTTTTCTTCAATAAAATTAGGATTTATTCTTACTTGTTTCTGAATAAAGTATAAAATTCCGGTTTTTAATCCACTAAAACTAAAATCTAAATCGCCTACTTTAGGTTTTGTAAATTGAAAAGCTTTTGGGTTTCCTAATTTTGCGTGTTTGTCTATTAAAGGGCCTCCAGGATATTTTAAGCCTAAAATTTTTGCAGATTTATCAAAAGCTTCACCAACCGCATCATCTATGGTTTCACCTAAAACTTCCATTTCAAAATGATTGGTAACCTTAACAATTTGCGTATGTCCACCACTAATTGTTAAGCATATAAAAGGAAAAGGAGGCATTTTTTTGCCATCATCTTCAATAAAGTGCGATAATATGTGTGCTTGCATATGGTTTACATCAATTAAAGGAATTTGTAAACCTAAAGCAAGAGACTTTGCAAAAGAAGTGCCTACTAACAAAGACCCCATTAAACCAGGACCTCTAGTAAATGCAATTGCAGACAAATTTTCTTTAGTAATACCTGCTTGTTCTATGGCTTGTTGTACTACTGGCACAATGTTTTGTTGATGCGCTCTAGAAGCTAATTCTGGCACAACTCCGCCATATTTAGAATGTATTACTTGGTTGGCAACAACATTACTTTGCACTTTGTTGTTACAAATTACAGAAGCACTCGTATCGTCACAAGAAGATTCAATACCTAAAATATAAACAGGTTTTTTCATTAAAAAGGTTAATTTAAAGCAAAATTAAGGATAATTTTAGGTTGTCGTCCTTTTTTAAGAATAGAAATTTAATTCTTTGTTAAAATTGCACGTTCTTTGTAATAATTGGCAGTGTTTTTGATTCGTTTATATCATCTTTGTTACATTCATTTTAAATAAAAATCATTATCAAAAAAGTTGGAAAAATATTACTAAAATGGCTTAAGTACTTTGTACTCTTTTTGCTATTTGTTATTATTTTACTTTCTATACCAGCTATTCAAACAAAATTAGGAAATTACGCTACTAAAAAATTAAATGAAGATTTTAATACTAATATTTCTATAGAAAAAATAGATCTATCTTTTTTAGGAAATGTACAGTTAAAAGGAGTAGAAATTAGAGATCATCACCAAGATACTTTAATCTTTGTAAAAAAATTAAGTACTTCTATTTTAAATGCAAAAAAAGTTTTAGAAAGTCAAGTTAATTTAGGTAGTATTTCTTTAGATGGAGGGTATGTTTATATGAAAACATATAAAGGAGAAAAAGATGATAGTATGTCTGTTTTTATAGATGGCTTTGATGATGGTTCTCCTAAAGACTCTTTGGCGCCAAAGTTTATATTAAAATCTTCTAATGTTTATGTTAGTGATTTAAACTATAAATTGATTGATGATAATCGTAAAAGTCCTATTTTATTTTCTGCATCAAACGTAGGTGGAAATTTGCAAGATATGTTAGTTTACGGACCTGATTTTTCATCAAAAATTAGAGGCCTCTATTTAAAAGATAACAGAGGATTAGATATTACAAACCTTACTACCGATTTTTCGTATTCTAAAACAGCAATGCATTTTGTAAATACAACGCTACAAACAAGAGAATCAGAAATTAAGGCAAATATAGATTTTACTTACAAAAGAGAAGATTTAATAGATTTTAATAATAAAGTAAATATAACAGCATCCTTTGTTAAAAGTAAAGTTTCTGTGCAAGACTTAAAAAAATATTACAATGAGTTAAGTGGTAATGATGATATATACTTTTCTGGAAATTTAAAAGGTAAATTAAATAATTTTTCTTTAAATAAACTTTGGTTAACTTCTAGAAAAGGAATTAAAGTAATTGGTGATTTAGATTTTGTAAATGCTGTTAACTTTGAAAAAGGGTTTGTCTTTAGAGGTGATTTAAGAGATTTAACAGCTACTTATAAAGATTTAAAAAGTGTTTTGCCAAATGTTTTAGGAAAGACGTTGCCTTCGGAATTTATAAAATTTGGTAAGTTTACAATAAAAGGAACGGTTGATGTTACCCCAAAGGAAATAAAAGCGAACCTAGATTTAAATTCGGAAATAGGTGCGGTAGTTTCTGATTTACAGATCTCTAATATAGATGATATTGATTACGCTGCTTATAGCGGTAAAATTGCATTAAATAAGTTTAATGTTGGCGAATTGTTTAACGATCCTTTGTTTGGAGAAGCTTCTTTAAAAGGAGATGTAGAAGGAAGTGGATTTAAGCTAGAAAATATTAATACTTCTTTTATAGGTACAGTTTCTGAACTCAATTTTAAAAACTATACCTATAAAAATATTGAGGCAAATGGGCAATACCAAAACAATAAATTTGATGGAGATTTAAAAATTGATGATGTTAATTTTAAAATGAAATTTAATGGGTTGGCAGATTTATCTACAGAGGTAAATAAGTTCGATTTTAAATCTAATATTGAATATTTAAATTTAAAAGAAACAAACCTTTTTACCAGAGATAGTATTGCTGTTTTAAAAGGAGATATAGCGTTAGATGTAGAAGGTAATACGTTTGATGATATAACGGGTAAAGCTACGTTTAAAAATGTTTTATACACCAATCAATCAGAAGAGTATAATTTTAAAGAATTTAATGTAACATCATCTTTAAAAGATAGTATTAAAACCATAGAAGTATCTTCTAAAGATATTGCAAAAGGGTATCTTTCTGGTAAGTTTTCTTTTTCAGAACTGTTACCTGTGTCGCAAAATGCTTTGGGTAGTATTTATACAAATTATACACCTTATAAGGTAGCTCCTAATCAATTTTTAGATTTTAATTTTACCATATACAATCAAATTGTAACTGTATTTTTTCCTGATATTTCTATAGATGATAATACAAAAATCAAAGGAAAAATAAAGGCAGATAAAAATCAATTGAGATTAACTGTTTCATCTCCAAAAATTGAAGCTTATGGTAATGAAGTAAAAGATCTTTTGTTAAGGACAGATAATCAAAACCCGCTTTATAATTCGCATTTAACAGCCTCTGAAGTACATACAAAATATTATGATGTTTCTAAGTTAAACCTCTTAAGTTTAAACCAGAATGATACTTTGTATTTTAAATCGGTGTTTAAAGGAGGAGTAAAGAAAAATGAAAATTTTAACCTTGATTTCTTTTATACCTTTAATCCCGAAGGGAAATCTGTGGTTGGTTTTGAAAAATCGTCATTTATATTTAAAGAAAACACGTGGGAAATTAATCCTAATGAGTTAAATAAAAACAAAGTTACGTTTAATATAAAAGAAAATGATTTTAATTTTAGTCAGTTTAAATTAACCTCAGGCGAACAAAAAATAGAATTTTCAGGAACTTTAAAAGGAGATTCAGAAAAAATACTTTTAGCTGATTTTACAAAAGTAAAACTGCAAAGTTTTTTACCTAAAATAGATAGTTTGTCTTTAAAAGGAAAACTTTCTGGGCACTTAGATTTTGTACAAAACAAAGGCGTATATAGTCCGGAAGCATTGCTTTCTATTAAAGATTTTCAAGTAAATAACTTTAAACAAGGAGATTTATCTTTAAATGTAAAAGGAGATAATTCTTACGAAAAGTATAATGTTGATTTGTCTATAAATAATGAAAAAGTAAAAAGTATTGCTGCAACAGGTTCTTTAGATTTTTCAGAAAAAAGACCTTTGATTGATTTAGAGGTTTATTTAGAGGAATTTGGTCTTGATGCTTTTAGTCCATTAGGCCAAGACGTTTTATCCTCTATAAGAGGAGTGGCAAGTGGCGATTTTTCTTTAAGAGGTTTTTTAGGAAATCCAGAAATGGAAGGGACACTTACCCTAAAAGATGCTGGTTTAAAGTTTCCGTATTTAAATGTAGATTATGATTTTGAAGGAGAATCTATTATTAGTTTGCAAGAACAATCTTTTATCTTTGAAGGAGTTTCATTAATAGATACCAAACACAAAAGTAGAGGGCGGCTTATTGGAGATATAACCCATTTAAATTTTAAGAAATGGTTTTTAAATATTGAAATAGAAAGTAATAATTTATTGGTCTTAGATACCGAAAATACAGATGAAGCATTGTACTATGGTACCGCTTTTATAGATGGTGTTGCTAATATTACAGGTTTAACAGACCAACTAACTATAGATATTAATGCTAAAACAATGGCGGGAACTAGTTTTGTAGTTCCTTTAAAAGATGTAGAAACCGTAGATAGTTATAGTTTAATTCATTTTAAATCTAAAGATTCAGAAGTTAAAAAGAATCAAAAAGAAGTTGCTTTAGAAGCCATTAAAGGACTGTCTTTAAATATAGACTTAGATGTAACAAAAGACGCCACAGCACAGGTTGTTATCGATGAGATAAACGGGAGTCAGTTAACCGGTTCAGGTAAAGGAAACCTTCGAATAGAAATAAATACCCGTGGTAAATTTAATATGTTTGGCGATTATACGATTGACAGTGGAGTTTACGATTTTAAATACGGAGGTATTGTAAATAAACCATTTTTAATACAAAAAGGAGGCACCGTTTCTTGGAACGGAAACCCTTATGAAGCTAATTTAGATGTTACTGCAATTTACAAAGCAAAAGCAAACCCAGGTGTTTTATTACAGAATTTTAATTCTAATAGAAAAATTGAAGTAGACTTGGTAACCAGAATAACAGGAGGTTTGTTTAGTTCTAAGCAAGATTTAGATATTCAATTAACCAACGTAGACCCAACAATTGCAAGTGAGTTAGAGTTTATTTTAAATGATAATAATGTAAACGAAAAAACAACTCAATTTATATCATTACTTGCTTTAGGTAATTTTGCAAACCCAGATAAAGCAGACTTTAGTGCGAGTGAAACTTTTTCTAATACAGCTTCTAGTGCTGTTTCTACAGCTTTTTCTAGTTTATTAAATAATCCTGATGGTAAATTTCAATTAGGGGTAGATTATCAACAAGGGTATAGTGGGAGTGATGTAGATAGGCTTAATATAGATAATCAGGTAGATGTTTCTGTAAGTACACAATTAGGCGATAAAGTAATTATTAATGGTAAAGTAGGTGTGCCTGTTGGCACACAAACTCAATCTAGTGTTGTAGGAGAAGTTAAAGTAGAGGTATTGTTAAATAAAGAAGGTAATTTTAGAGGAGTTATTTTTAACAGACAAAACGAAATACAATATTCTACAGAAGAAGATGGCTACACACAAGGAGTGGGGCTTTCTTATCAAGTTAACTTTAACACCCTTTCTGGCTTATTAAATAAAATAAGAGGTAAAAAAGGTAAAATAAGAAAACCTAAAGCACCTGTTAAAAAAGATTCCGCAAAGAAATTAAGAGAAAATTTAATTAATTTTGAAGGAAACTAAAAAAATATCTATTTATTAGTAAAGGTGATTTTTATCATTTAATTTTCTTGCTTCCAAGGTTAATTTTGCGTTTCAAAAAATTAACAAAATAATAATGAAAACTATTAAAATTGATTAAAAAAAAACAGCTACTTTTCACTTATAATGGCGAGAATTAGCCTAAAACGATTTCGTAGTTTTATTATTTTAAATGGTTATAAAGCAGTAAATTTACATCAGAATATATGAAAAAAATTACAAAAATAGCAGTTATGACTTCTGGAGGAGACGCTCCGGGGATGAACGCCGCAATTAGAGCCGTAGTTAGGTCTTGTGCTTACTATAGTTTAGGTTGTGTAGGTATATATAGAGGGTATGAAGGTTTAATTGAAGACGATCTAGTAGATTTAAATGCAAGAAGCGTTCATAATATTATTAACAAAGGAGGTACTATCTTAAAATCGGCAAGATCTAAAGGATTTAGAACCAAAGAAGGCAGGCAAAAAGCTTACGAGAACTTAATGGAACGTGAGGTAGATGCTATGGTGGTAATTGGTGGAGACGGTTCTTTTACTGGGGCAGTATTGTTTAATGAAGAATTTGGTTTTCCGGTAATTGGTATTCCAGGAACTATTGATAATGATATTTTTGGAACTTCTCATACATTAGGATATGATACCGCTTTAAATACAGCAGTAGAAGCAATTGATAAGATTAGAGATACAGCATCTTCACACAACAGACTTTTCTTTGTAGAGGTAATGGGGCGTGATGCAGGTTTTATTGCTTTAAATGCAGGTGTAGGAGCAGGAGCAGAAGAAATCTTAATACCTGAAGAAGATTTAGGATTAGATAGATTACTAGAATCTTTAGAAAAAAGTAGAAGAGCAGGTAAGTCATCTAGTATTGTTGTAGTGGCAGAAGGTGATAAATCTGGTAGAAACGTGTATGAATTAGCTTCTTATGTAGAAGAAAATTTACCTCAGTACGATGTTAGAGTTAGTATCTTAGGGCATATGCAAAGAGGTGGTTCTCCTTCATGCTTTGATAGAGTTTTAGCAAGTAGATTAGGTGTAAAAGCAGTAGAGTTATTATTAGACGGTCAAACCAATTTAATGGTAGGTTTAAAAGATAATAAAGTAATAAGTACAGATATTAAAGAAGCAATTTCAGGTGGTCATTCAATAAACTATGAGTTACTTAGAATTTCTGATATTATAACAACATAAAATAATTAATTAAAAATTAGTAAAATGATTAAAATAGGAATTAACGGGTTTGGAAGAATTGGAAGATTAGCATTCAGATCTACAGTAAATAGAAAAGACGTACAAGTAGTAGCAATTAATGATTTATTAGATGTAGATTATTTAGCTTACATGTTAAAATACGATTCAGTTCATGGTAAATTTGATGGAACTGTTGATGTAAAAGACGGTAAATTAATTGTAAACGGTAACGAAATTAGAATTACAGCAGAAAGAGATCCAGCTAACTTAAAGTGGGATGAAGTTGAAGCAGAATATGTAATTGAATCTACAGGATTTTTCTTAACAGAAGAAACTGCAGGAAAACACTTAGAAGCAGGAGCTAAAAAAGTAGTTTTATCTGCACCTTCTAAAGATCATACACCAATGTTTGTAATGGGTGTAAATAATACTGAGTTAAAAGCAGATCAAAAGATTTTTTCTAACGCATCTTGTACTACTAACTGTTTATCTCCTATCGCTAAAGTATTAAACGATAACTGGGGTATTTCAGAAGGATTAATGACAACTGTACACGCTGCAACTGCAACTCAAAAAACTGTTGATGGTCCTTCTATGAAAGACTGGAGAGGTGGACGTTCTGCAATTGGTAACGTAATACCTTCTTCTACAGGAGCTGCAAAAGCTGTTGGAAAAGTAATTCCTGCTTTAGATGGAAAATTAACTGGTATGGCTTTCAGAATTCCAACTATGGATGTTTCTGTTGTTGATTTAACAGTTAAATTAGAAAAACCAGCTACTTATGCAGAAATTTGTGCTGCAATGAAAGCTGCTTCTGAAAGTGGAGCTATGAAAGGTGTTTTAGGATACACTGAAGATATGGTAGTTTCTCAAGACTTTGTTGGAGATACTCGTACTTCTATCTTTGATGCAAAAGCAGGTATCGCATTAAATGATAACTTTGTAAAAGTTGTTTCTTGGTATGATAACGAAATAGGATACTCAACTAAAATAGTTGATTTAATTGAATATGCAGCTTCTTTATAAGAACTCAAAAATAAATTCAATAAAAAACCTGATAGATTAATTTCTATCAGGTTTTTTTAGTTTTGAATACTGAATACTGAATACTGAATACTGAATACTGAATACTGAATACTGAATATTATTTTACAGCAATAGCGCTAATTTCTACATTTACAAATTTAGGTAAGTTAGCTACTTCCACAGTTTCTCTTGCCGGAGCCGTTTCTTCATTAAAATAGTTTCCGTAAACCTCGTTTATTTCTCCAAAATTATTCATATCAGAAATAAATATAGATGTTTTAATTACGTTTTCAAAAGTCATATCAGCAGCAGCTAAAACTTCTTTTAAATTTTCCATAACTTGTGTTGTTTCTTCTTTAATAGAGTCTAAAACAAGTTTTCCTGTATTAGGGTTAATAGCTATTTGGCCAGAAGTATATAAAGTGTTTCCGCTTAATGCCGCTTGGTTATATGGGCCTATTGGAGCTGGTGCTTTTGTAGTTGTTATTATTTTTTTCATTTTTTTAAAGTTTCAAAGTTTCAAAGTTTTCATTTTTGCTAACTGCTAACTGCTAACTGCTAACTGCTAACTGCTAACTGCTAACTGCTAACTGCTAACTGCTAACTAGAATAACCTTCTGTCTGCTGGTTTGTTTTTATCCCATTTTAAATCTGATAATACAGAAGATTTTACCCCTATAAAGAAGGTGTAAGAAGAATTTGTACCAAAAGGAACCCAGTTAAAATTAAATTGCCAGCTATCTAAATCTCTTGTAAAATTAAATCTAGAAAACGTAAATGCACCTCCTTTAACATCGTATCCAGAAGAATACCCCATTTTCCATTTAGGAGATAACTCTAGATTACCGCTAAACATAATACTGTGTATACCTATATTTCCACCATCTATACCGTTATTGGTATAACTTGTAGAATATGCCAAATTTATAGACCAAGGTATGTCTGCTCTATATAGTTTTGCTTCTTTGTTTTTATCTTTCTCTTCAGTATTAATGCCTTTTTGTTCTCCAAATCGATCCGTTGGGTTTATATCTGCTCCAATAACATCAGGAGTGTTGTTTGCGTTGTTGTTTTGTTTGTCTTTCTTGTCTTTATCAAAATCAGCACTAGAAATAGAATAATTTGCGGTTAAACTTGCATTGGTTAAGCGCAGTATGTTTGCATTGTATTCATTAATTCTTATTCCTTTACTGTTTACTTTATAAGGATCCATAGAACCACTTAAATTAACAGATAATTTATCTTTAAACAATCGTGTTCCTGCAGAAAAACTAACAGGAGACCATCGTAAACTATCCGCAGCAATATTATAAGAACTACTAAAGTTTAAATTATTTAAAATGGTAATTTTTTCATCCTCTTCATCACTATCTGGGTCTTTAGGTGCTACTTTGGCTTCAATTACGTTGTTTAACGAAATTCCTATAGAATTACTTAGTCCTGATGATGGAGCTCCGTAGATACCTTGGTCATAAACGGTGTAGTCTAATAAATCGGTAGCATCTGCACTTTGTTGTACTTGCTGAATGTATTTATCTTTAAAATCGGGTCTGTATGAATAAGAAATAGAAGGCCTAAAAGTATGTCTAATTGTTTTTAAACGTCCTTTCTTAAAATTGAAGGTACCATAAATATTTGTAGATAAACTAATACCAGCATTGTATTCTCTATAACTTTTAAAACCTCTAAGAGTATCGGTTACTACAACATTGTCTGTAATGTCGTATTTTTTTTGAATATAATCAAATTGCCACGTTTCTTCATAATTTGCACTTGGTGATAAAGTAAAGTATTTAAATGCTTTTATGTTTGTGCTGGTTCCTGTTTTATGTTGTACACCAGATCTTGCTGTTTCAAACATTTTAGCAGTAAAAAACTCATCATCATTGGTGTTAATTAAATACTGACCTTGCATGGTGTAATTAAAACCCATTTTTTGAATAGGCGTTTTTTGTACACCACCTTTTCCTGCAAACGGATATACCCTGTTCATATTTACAGTTAGCGATGGTAAAGTCATCGTAATTTGTTCTGTATTGGTGTTTTGTTGATGACTTGCCGTAAGGTTCATGTTAAAAGGTGTACCAACAAATGTTTTACTATAGTTTATAGATGAATTAAATGTATTTGTTTGTGTCTGAGAAACATTATATTGATTTTGTGATTCTCTAAAGAACTTACTACTACCTAGGTTTACAGAAGCTGTAAATCTAGAATTAGGACTCGCTTTTGCATCTTGACTATGAGACCATCTAATATTAAAATTATTGGCTTTGCTATAATTATCAAAACCTCTAATTCCGTTAATATTATTTTCAAAATTGAAACTAAAAGAACCACTAAAACGATATCTTTTTCTGTAGTTAGAGCTTATTCTGGTTCCCCAACTTCCATTAGAGTAAGCATCACCTAAAACAGTTAAATCCATATAATCACTTATAGCAAAGTAATAACCACCGTTTTGAAAACCGATACCTCTATCACTACTACCTGTATCAAAAGCCGGAATTAAAAAACCAGATACACTTGTTTCCGTTATCGGAAAATAGGCAAATGGTAAAAAGATAGGTGTGGGTATGTCTGCCAAAACTAAATTACTTGTACCAACAATAATCTTTTTTCCAGGAACAAGTTTTGCTTTGTCTGTAGCAATATAATAATCGGGTACTTTTTTTTCTGATGTTGTAAAACGGATGTTTCTAATGTAAATAGTAGAGTCGTTTACACGTTTGGTTTTTTCACCATAGGTAAACATTTCTCCTTGTTTGGTTTTTAAACCGTAAATTAATGCTCTTTTACTTTTTAAATTATAGATAATAGAATCTTGTTCAGATTCTTGACTACCTTGTTTAAAAACGGGGCGCTGTGTGTACCCTGTACTATCTATAATTCCTTTAGCAAAAACGGTGTTCTTTTTATAATCTACTATTATTATTCCTGCTTTTAAATCGATGTCTGTATACGTAATATTCGCTTCGTTATAAAGTGTAACTTTTTTGTTCTTTGCGTCTTGTATGGTGTAGTCTTTAGCTACGTGTACAATAAGATCTTCTATAGTTTCTTTAGGTTTTAAAGAATCTAATGCAATTGTATCCGCTTTTTTTAAGGCTAAAGAGTCTTTTGTGCTTTTAAAGATAGAGTCTTTCTTAGCTACAGAAAGTGCCGTTGTGTTCTTAGATTTAAGGTCTTGTGAAAAGCCTATTTCTATAAAAAATATAGAGCAAAATAAAAGAATGTATGATAGGTTTGTTTGCAATGCTTTAAATGCTATTTTTGTATAAAGGTAAAAGTATGGCTCAATATTTGGAACACCAAATTTAAGAAGCCAAAATTAGTTAAATTTTATTGATGCATTTTAAACAAAACAACAAAATTAATATCAAAGTAAGAAATCTTTTATTTTTTTTCTTTGCATTCTCCTTTTTGATGAATTCATCAACGGTGTTTGCTCAGAAAAAATACGTCATAGTTATTGATGCAGGCCATGGAGGAAAAGATCCTGGTAATCTAGGAAATGGTTATAAAGAAAAGAATATAGCATTAAAAGTTGCCTTAAATATTGGTAAAAACTTATCTAAAAAGAAAGATATAAAAGTAATTTACACCCGTAATAAAGATGTTTTTATTGATTTGTGGAAAAGGGGAGACATCGCTAATCATGCAAAAGCAGACTTATTTATATCGATACATTGCGATTCTCATACATCAAATGCCTACGGAGCAGGAACCTTTGTTCTGGGGTTAAGAGGTAATAAAAAAAACTTAGAAATTGCAAAAAGAGAAAATGCAGCCATTTTTTTAGAGGATAATTACAAAGATAAATATGTGGGGTTTGATTCTAATTCGGCAGAATCTGTTATTGGGTTATCTTTATTGCAAGAAGAAAATTTAGATAGAAGTTTGGCCATGGCTAGCCTAATACAGAATAATTTTGTCTTTAAATTAAAAAGGCACGATCGTAAGGTAAAGCAAGATAATTTTCAGGTTTTAAGAGAAACCATTATGCCAAGTGTTTTGGTAGAACTAGGTTTTTTAACCAATAAAACAGAAGGTAGGTTCTTAAATTCTAAAAAAGGGCAAGAGCAAATGGGGAATGCTATTTCAGATGCTGTGTTAAATTATATTAGTAATTTAAAGTTAAATACAGTTATTAATAATGTAGTAGAAGGTAAAGAGATAGTAGGAAATGTAGAGTATAAAGTGCAAATTGCTTCTGGAAAAAATAAAATAGCAACTAAATCATACAATTTTAAAGGCTTAAAAGATGTTGAGAGAGTTTCTATAGGGAATTTTTATAAATATTATTTTGGAAATACTTCTAATTATAAAAATGTAAAGCAATCGTTAAAGGTTGCTAAATCTAAAGGATATAGATCTGCTTTTATTGTGGCATTTATGAATGGAGAAAAAATATCTGTTCAAGAAGCTATTAAAATGCAGTAGTTTTGGTGGTTTCTACCAAAAATTATTAGTAATATTGTTGTTAAATTTTTATGGATGTCTAAAGAATTAAAAACAGGAATTGTAGCAATTGTCATTATAGCCATATTTATATGGGGCTATAATTTTTTAAAAGGGCAAAACTTGTTTGATACAAATACGCGTTATTTTAAAGTAGAATATACCAATATTGGTGGGTTAACAGAGTCTAGCCTAGTAACAATTAACGGACTAAAAGTAGGTAAAGTTATAGATATTGGGTTTAACAAAGCAGAAGATAAAAAAGGGCAATTAGTAGTTCGTTTTGCTATAGAAAAAGATTTTAAATTCTCTAAAAAGAGTATTGTAAAAATATATTCTCCAAGTCCTTTAGGAGGTTCTAATTTAGCAATTATACCTAATTATGAAGGAGAAGATGCCGTATCGGGAGATTACCTTAAGGGGCAAATTGAGTCTAGTTTATTCACTTCTATAGGAGAGCGTTTAGATCCGCTTCAGGCAAAATTAGAGCATGTAATTATTAGTGCAGACACTTTGTTTAAAAACGTTAACAATGTTTTAGATTTAAACACTCAAAACAGTTTAAAAAATTCAGTTAAAAGTCTTGAACATACTTTAGCAGAAGTAAAAAAAATGATGTTTTCTGTAAATGGTATGATTGCATCTACATCTACAGATTTAACAGAAAGTGTTAAAAACACAAAAGTAATTACAGCTAATTTTGCAAAAGTTTCTGATACTTTGGCAAATGCAAATATTGGCGGAATATTAAATAAAGCAGAAGTTACCTTAAATTCTGTAAATTTAATGTTAGAAGGAATACACTCTGGTAAGGGAACAATTGGTAAATTAGTTACAGACGATGCTATGTATAACAATTTAACATCGATGTCTAAAGAGTTGGAAAACTTATTAAGAGAAATGAAATTAAACCCAAAAAGATTTGTTCACTTTTCATTATTTGGAAAGAAAGCAAAACCCTATACACCTCATAAAGATGGTGAAGTAGAGAAAGAAGCTAATAAATAATTTTATATATAATTTACCTGATATGCAATATTTACCAAACATACTTTTTGCCTTGGCTCTTGTTCTAGGAGTCGGTTTTTTTGTGATGAATATTCGCAAATTATCTAGAAACATTAAATTAGGTAAAGATGTTAACAGAACAGATAATAAACCAGAACGTTTAAAAAATATGATAAAGATTGCGTTAGGGCAATCTAAAATGGTAAAAAGACCACTTTCTGGGGTGCTTCATATTATTGTTTATGTTGGTTTTATCATTATTAATATAGAAGTTTTAGAAATCATTATTGATGGACTTTTTGGCACTCATAGAGTTTTTAGAGGTTTTTTAGGTGATGGTTTTTATGGATTTTTAATTGGTTTTTTCGAAATATTAGCAGCCTTAGTTTTTATAGCTGTTGTTGTTTTTTGGTTACGTAGAAACATCTCTAACATAAAACGTTTTTTGACTAAAGAGATGAAGGGTTGGCCTAAAAAGGATGGTAATAATATTCTTTATTTTGAAATGGTTTTAATGACCCTGTTTTTGGTAATGAATGCAACAGATTTTCATTTTCAGCAAGCAGCAATTGGTAACCCTATCAGTCAATTTATAACTCCTTTGTTTGATGGTTTTTCTTTAGAAACTATTCATACGATTGAAAGAAGTGCTTGGTGGATTCATATTTTAGGAATCTTAGTTTTCTTAAACTATTTATATTATTCTAAACATTTACATATTTTATTAGCGTTTCCAAATACGTATTATGCAAATTTAAAACCTAAAGGACAATTTACAAATTTAGAATCGGTTACTAATGAGGTAAAGCTAATGATGGATCCAGATGCAGATCCTTATGCAGCGCCACCAGAAGGAGAAGAAGAAGCAATTCCAGAAAAATTCGGTGCCTCAGATGTTACAGATTTAAATTGGGTTCAGTTAATGAATGCCTATACATGTACAGAGTGTGGTAGATGTACATCGTCTTGTCCTGCAAATTTAACAGGAAAAGAATTGTCACCAAGAAAAATCATGATGGATACGCGTGATCGTTTAGAGGAAGTTGGTAGAAATATCGATGCTAATAAAGGAACTTTTGTTGATGATGGAAAACAATTACTAAACGATTATATTTCTCCAGAAGAACTTTGGGCATGTACAAGTTGTAATGCCTGTGTAGAAGAATGTCCTGTAAATATAGATCCATTATCTATTATTATGGATATGAGAAGATATTTGGTGATGGAAGAAAGTGCAGCACCACAAGAGTTAAATATGATGATGACCAACATCGAAAATAACGGTGCTCCTTGGCAATACAACCAACAAGATAGGTTGAATTGGGCTAATGAAGAGTAAAATTAATTTTTAGTTTTAAGTGCAAAACTAACAACTAAAAACTAACAACTAAAAACTACAGAGTATGAACGTACCTACAATGGCAGACATGATGGCGCAAGGCAAGCAACCAGAAGTATTATTTTGGGTTGGAGCAGCAGGAAGTTATGATGATAGAGCCAAAAAAATATCGAGAGCATTTGTAAAAATATTGCATCAAGCCAATGTAGATTTTGCTGTTTTAGGAACTGAGGAATCATCTACAGGAGATGCTGCAAAAAGAGCAGGAAATGAGTTCTTGTTTCAAATGCAAGCCATGATGAATATTGAAGTTTTAAATGGTTACGAGGTTAAAAAAATAGTTACCTGCGATCCGCATTCCTTTAATACTTTAAAAAATGAATATCCGGGGTTGGGTGGTAAATATGAAGTTTTTCATCATACACAATTCATTCAAAATTTAATTGCAGAAGGACGTTTAAAAATAGATGATACTACTTTAAAAGGTAAAAGAGTTACGTTTCATGATCCTTGTTATTTAGGAAGAGCTAATGAGGTTTATGAATCACCTAGAGAATTAATAAAAAGATTAGGAGTTAACTTAACAGAAATGAAACGCAACAAATCTACGGCTTTATGTTGTGGAGCTGGAGGTGCACAAATGTTTAAGGATGCAGAAAAAGGTGATAAAGAAATTAATGTTTTAAGAACTGAAGATGCTTTAGAAACCAAACCAAATATTATTGCTACTGGTTGTCCGTATTGTAATACCATGATGACAGATGGAATAAAGTTTAAGGAAAAAGAAGCAGAAGTAGAAGTTAAAGATATTGCAGAATTAATTGCAGAAGCAAATAAATTATAATTATGAAAAATTTTTTATTTTTAATAGTTACCCTGTTTTTTTTTATAAGTACTAGTCGTTTGTCTGCGCAAGTAAATGAAAACTATTTAAAAGTTATTGTTGAAAGCTTAAATGAGCAATACTTAAAATCGAATTCAGAATTATTTTTTACAATTCAGATAGGTGCATATAAAAAAGGAAACAAAGCTTTTGAAGCAATAGACAATATTGTTAAAACTAAAGAAAACAATCTTATTAAATATAGGTTAGGAGAGTTTTTAACTTATGAGGAAGCAGTAGAGTATAAAAAAATCGTTTTAAGTGTTTGTAATGATGCATTTATTGTGCCCATAAAAAATGGAAAACGAATTTATATTACCCAAGCGCTAAAATTAGCAGCTATTTTATAGATGATTAAAAATTATATTAAAGCAGCACGTTTAAGAACTTTACCTTTATCTGTTTCTGGTATTATTGTTGGAAGTTTTTTAGGTGTAAAGAGCTTAAATAATCAAACTTCAATCTTAGAATCTCCAATTTTTTGGTTTGCAATTTTAACAACAATTGGTTTTCAAGTGTTATCTAATTTTGCCAACGATTATGGAGACGGAATAAAAGGTTCTGATAAAAATAGAACAGGAGAAGCACGTATGGTGTCATCTGGCGCAATTACTCCAAAACAAATGAAAATGGCAATGATAATTACTTCTGTTATCACCTTAATAATAGCATTGTTATTAATTTATGTTTCTTTTGGTAAAGAAAACTTTGGATTTTCAATTTTATTTTTCGGATTAGGAATTGCATCAATTGCAGCAGCAATAAAATATACCGTTGGTAACTCTGCTTATGGTTATAGCGGTTTTGGTGATGTTTTTGTATTTTTGTTTTTTGGTTTGTTAAGTGTTGTAGGTAGTTATTTCTTGTATACAAAAAACCTCAATTTAGAGGTTGTTTTACCTGCAATTTCTGTTGGTTTACTAAGTACAGCTGTACTTAATCTAAATAACTTAAGAGATAAAGAAGAAGATAAAAAGAATAATAAAAATACCTTAGTGGTTAAACTAGGGAGTCAAAAAGCAAAAAAATATCATTATTTTTTAATTTTCGGAGGGTTAATTTCAGCTTTAACGTATGTTTTTTTAGATTTTAGAACAATATATCAGCTTCTTTTTTTAGTTGCATTTGTTCCATTAATTAAAAATGTAATCACAGTTGCACAAAATAAAATACCTGCAGATTTAGATGGTGAATTAAAGAAAGTAGCGTTAAGTACATTTTTGTTTGCCATTCTTTTTGGAATCGGACAATTTTTATAATTTAAATATAGTTTTAGTATGAAGATTCAATTTTTAGGACATTCTTGTTTTTCTATAGAAATTAATGGAGTATATCTTTTAATAGACCCTTTTATAACGGGTAATTCATTAGCAGCACATATAGATGTATCTAGCTTAAAAGCAGATTTTATTTTGTTAACACACGCACATCAAGATCATGTTTTAGATGCGCAAGTTATTGCCGAAAGAACAAATGCGGTTATTGTATCTAATTATGAAATTGCCATGTATTTTGCAGCGAAAGGATTAGAAGTAATTGCTTTAAATCATGGTGGAGTGGTCAAAAAAGATAATTTTACGGCTAAATATGTAAATGCAATTCATACTTCTTCTTTTGAAGATGGCACTTATGGTGGTGTCCCAGGTGGTTTTGTGATATCATCTAAAGATAAAAATTTATATGTTGCTGGAGATACTGCGGTAACTATGGATATGAAATTAATACCAATGTTTACGACATTGGATGCTGCTATTTTTCCAATTGGTGATACATTTACAATGGGAGTAGAAGATGCCATTATTGCAAGTAATTTTGTGGAGTGTAATAAAGTAATAGGTTGCCATTTTAATACTTTTCCTCCAATAGAAATAGATACCAATGATGCTATAGCTAAATTTGCATCAAAAGGAAAAGAATTAAACCTATTGGGAATAGGCGAACATATAAACATATAAAATGAAAACAATTAAAATAATTTTAGGAATTATTTCTGCAATTGTAGTGGCTTTTCTTCTTACGGGTTTAATCGTAAAAGAAACCACTTATTCTGCTCAGGTGTCAGTAAATAAGCCAATTTCAGCAGTTTTTAACGCATTTAATAAGTCGGAAGATTTAAAAAACTGGATTCCAGAAGTTCAGTCTTTCGAAGTTTTAAATGACAATCCAGGTAAAACGGGTAGTGTGTATAAAGTTGTTGTACTTAACCAAGGTCAAGAAATTACCATGACAGAAAAGGTGATGGCGTATGTACCAAATGAAAAAGTAACTTTGTTTTTTGATGCAGAAGGGATGCTAAAAAAAGATGATTATACTTTTACTGAAAATGATGGAGTTACAACCATTACTTTAAACGCTAGTTGCCAAAGTGAAACATACCTTATGGCTTGTGTTTTTCCTTATTTTAAAGGAACTTTTATAGAACAAGACCAATCATACTTGAATAATTTTAAAGCATTTGTAGAAAATAAATAAGCTATACTTTTGATAAAAGCTATCTATAAAAAATACATCCTTAATTTTAAAAATCCAAGTGGAACATCACGTGGAATTTTAAGAACAAAAGAAACGTGGTTTATCATTTTAGAAGAAAATGGCAAAACAGGTGTGGGAGAAACGGGGTTGTTTAGAGGTTTAAGCTTTGATGATGTAGCCAATTATGAAGAGAAATTAATTTGGGCTTGTAATAATATCAATAAAGGTTTAATTTTTTTATTAAATGAACTTCGTCAGTTTCCATCCATACAATTTGGTTTAGAGCAAGCTTTTTTATCACTTAAAAGTAAGGATTCGTTTCATTTATTTCCATCAGAATTTACAAAAGGAAATAACGCTATTGCTATAAACGGACTCATCTGGATGGGGGAAAAAGAGTTTATGAAAAAGCAAATCAAAGAGAAATTAGAAACCGGTTTTTCTTGTATCAAAATGAAAATTGGTGCTATCAATTTTGATGCTGAAATAGAATTATTGACATCCATTAGAAAAGAGTTTTCATCCAAAGAAATAGAATTAAGGGTAGATGCAAATGGTGCTTTTAATCCAACGGATGCTTTAGAAAAATTAGAAAGATTATCAGCATTAGAAATTCATTCTATAGAACAACCTATAAAGCAAGGGCAGGTAGAAGAAATGGCAACTTTATGTGCAAAAACACCATTACCAATTGCTTTAGACGAGGAGTTGATTGGCGTTGTAAATACTGAAGCTAAAAAGGAACTATTAAAAATAATTCAGCCTCAGTATATTATCTTAAAACCAAGTTTAATTGGTGGTTTTGCAGGGAGTTTAGAGTGGATTAAGTTTGCAGAAGAGTTAAATGCAGATTGGTGGATTACTTCTGCATTAGAAAGTAATATTGGGTTGAATGCAATTGCACAATTTACGTATACTTTACAAAGTAGTTTGCCACAAGGTTTAGGAACTGGTGGTTTATTTACAAATAATTTTACAAGTCCGTTAACCGTAAAAAACGGAACTTTACAATACAATCCAGCAAAAAACTGGAATTTTAATTTATAAAAATGAATTATATACAACAAGCATATAAAGGAAACAATGAGTGGTTTCATTGGGTACTAACAATTATTTTAGTATTTGTAGGTTGGCAAGTTATAGGTGTATTGCCTTTAATGGCATTGGCTATTATGCATTCTGCAAACATGGCAGAGTTTACAAAAGCAGCACAAGATAATTTTATGAGCTTAGGTATTGATAAAAATCTTTTTCTCTTTTTTATGATTCTAATGTTCTTTTTTGGTTTAGTAAGCCTTATTATTGGTGTAAAATACATTCATAAAAGAACCGTAACTTCTTTGGTTACAAGTAGAAAAAAAATAGACTGGAAACGTTTTTGGTTTGGTTTTATTCTTTGGGGAGTTATCTCTTCTGTGGTAATTATGATGGGGGTTTTTATTTCTCCAGAAAATTATGTGTGGAATTTTAAACCTGTTCCTTTCTTTACTTTATTAGCAGTTTCTTTTCTTTTTTTACCTTTTCAAACTTCGTTTGAAGAATTGCTTTTTAGAGGTTATTTTATACAAGCTTTAGGTATTTTGACTAAAAACAGATGGTTTCCATTAATTTTTACCTCGGTATGCTTTGGTTTGCTGCATGGTGCAAACCCAGAAGTAGAAAAACTAGGGTACATCTCTATGGTTTTTTATATTGGTACAGGTTTCTTTTATGGGATAACTACTTTAATGGATGAAGGTACCGAGTTGTCGCTTGGTTTGCATGCTATTAATAATATAGTAGCTGCTTTTTTTGTAACTACAGATTGGACTGTTTTTCAAACAGATGCTTTGTATGTAGACACTTCAGAGCCATCTGTAGGATGGGAAATGTTTTTCCCTGTATTGGTTTTATATCCTTTAATTTTATTTATTTTTTCTAAAAAATACGGATGGAAAAACTGGAAAGAAAAATTAACTGGAAAGATTTACGAACCTGTTGTTTTAAAAGAAAACTATAGAATTTTAGAAGATTGATACTAGATAAGTTTCATAAAGATTTTCGATTAAATGGTACTTCATTTTCTTCGGTAGATGAAATTCTAGGTTATACTAGTAGTTTTTCTGATGAAATTCATCAATTTTTAACAATTTGGTTCTCAGATCAAGCTTGGGTTGTTGTAAAAACATCAGGCTCTACAGGTATTCCAAAAGAGATTAAACTAGAGAAAAGACAGATGATAAATTCTGCCTTAGCTACCGGTAATTTTTTTGATATCAAAGAAAATACAACGGCATTATTGTGTTTACCAACAGATTATATTGCGGGTAAAATGATGCTGATAAGGGCTTTAACTTTAGGTTGGCACTTAGACGTAGTAAAAGCAACCTCTTTTCCACTACGTGGGATAAAAAAACACTACGATTTTTCTGCAATGGTACCTTTGCAGCTAGAAAATTCAATAAAGGAACTACATCAAATTAAAACTTTAATAGTGGGTGGAGGAGTTGTTTCTGTTAATTTAAAAGATAAAATTAAGGATACTACCTGTGCTATTTTTGCTACTTATGGGATGACAGAAACCATAACACATATTGCGATTAAAAAGTTGAATAATAATTCGTTATCTTCAGTAAGTGTGATTAAGCAACCAATTTATAAAGAATACTATAAAACCTTACCAGATGTAGAAATTTATATAGATTCAAGAGGTTGTTTGGTAATTCATGCTCCCAAAGTATCTAATGAAGTTGTTTTTACAAATGATAGGGTTCGTTTAATTTCTGATCATCAATTTGAATGGTTAGGGCGTGTAGATAATGTGATAAATTCTGGAGGTGTAAAGTTGCATCCAGAAGAAATTGAAGAAAAATTAGCTAAAATTATTCGTAACCGCTTTTTTGTAACAGGGATACCTGATGAGCAACTAGGGGAGAAGCTTGTTTTGCTTATAGAACAAGTTGATTCTTGTGATATAAGTAAGTTTTTAAAATTAGAAATAGCAGAATTAAAGACACTTAGTAAATTCGAAATTCCTAAAGAAATTTATTTTGTAGATAAATTTATAGAGACTAAAACAAAAAAAATCCAACGAAAAAAAACGTTGGATTTAGTTAATTATTCAACTAAGTTTAAAAGGTAATCTCTTAAATCTTCCTCTTCACTCAAATTCATTTTCTTTTTAATTCGGTACCTTGCTGTTTGTACAGATCTTGGATCAATTAATAATATTTTTGCAATTTCCTTAGTATGTAAGTGTAATTTTATAAACATACAGTGTCTAAGTTCTGTTTCAGTAATTGTAGGGTGTTTTGCAATTAATGTATCGTAAAAGTTATCATAAACTGCATTAAAATGTTCCTTTAAGATAGTCCAATCTTCATCTCCTTCTAAAACATAGTCTATTTGATTAATAATGGCCCTAGTTGCAGATTTATCATCTGTTTTAATACCTTTTAAATCGGCTTTTATTTCTTTAAAATATTGTTTGTGATATAATAAGTTTGTAGATAAAGTAATCATCTCTTTATCTTTTTTTGTGTTTTTAGCTTCAATAAGTGCCATTTCTTCATTTTTTTCTAGGTTATTTTTTTTAACATTTTCTAGAATAAAATAATAGCCAATTAATGCCATAATAAATAAGAGGCTAATTAAGGAAACCATTACTTTTAGATTGTAGTTGGTACTTTCTAAACTTTGCTTTTGAAGTACTATTTTTTCATATTCAAACTTGGCATTTAAATCTTTAATTTTACTTTCTAATTCTTGATTTTTTATATCTTTATTTTCTAGTACAAATGATAAAATATCAGGGTTATTGTGGCCTATTAATTCTAAACTAAAAATACAATCACTAGAGGTTCTATAAGATTGATGAATAGAAACGCTAATAATATTTTTCCCTTTTTTAAATATGCTACTATCAAAAAAATGTTGTTTAAATAAATGCTCTTGTTTGCTTTTAATAGTACTTAAAGCAAAAGTAGAATTGCTAATTGTAGAGTTGGGCATATTGTCTCTAAAGACTTCTTTTCCGTTTACGTAAACAACAGCACCATCATCTCTTTGAATTTTAAATTCATAAGCTATGTAGTTATTGTCAAAATTTAGTATCTTTTTAAAGTACTTTGTAATGTGTTTCCTTTGTTTATTTCCACCAAAATCAAGTTTTGTGATAATTTTATCATCTCCATATCCTAATGGAGATTTTCCGCTTTTCCAATTAGAAAAATCAGCAAGTTCTACCCAATCATTTTCTAAACCACCTTTGTCATAATAAGACCAATAATCATGATCTTTGATGATTAAATCTTGTGAAAAAAGGAGGCTGATTTGAAAAAATAATAAAAGGAATAGTATTTTCTTTAAAATAGGTAGTTTATTCATTTACACGCAATTATTCTTTATTGTTGTGTAAATATAGTAGTTTTTGTGTTAATAATATACATGTGTAGTAGCTTAGTGTGCTTTATAATATAATTTGTATGTAAAAGTATTGTATATTTGTGCTTATTCTGATGAAAATATGTAATAATGAAATTGGGGGATTGAATTTATTATATTCTAGGAATAAAAAAGAAAGTCGTAATTTTTTAATTACGGCTTTTTAATTTTTAACAACTTTACTAACACGTTTTTTTTATTAAAATAATAATCCCTTTTTTTTAGAAAAAAGGGTAATTTTGTTTTTATTTAGTATAACATTTGTTCTGTGTTTTTTTTTTGGTATTATTTTTGATATTTTTGATGAAATTACTACTTATGAATAAAGTTATATTACTTTTTACTATTTGTTTTTTTACGATTACAAATATTGTAGCTCAAGAACAAAATGTGCAAGAGTTAGATTCTGTTACTTTAAATTGGGAATCTACTTTTAAAAGTGCTTTAAAAAAATCTAAAAAAGAAAATAAACCTGTACTTATTTATTTTACAGGATCAGATTGGTGTGGTCCTTGTAAAGTTCTAGATAAAAAGCTTTTTCATACAAAAAAATTTAAAGCGATTGCTGAAAAGGACTTAATATTATATGAGGCAGATAGTCCTAGAAATATAGATATAATTTCTCCTGAAAAATTAGAAATAAATAATGATTTAAAGAGGCAATTTAAAATAAGGTCATTTCCTACACTTGTTTTTGTAAATCATAAAGGAAAAATGATTGGTTATAAAAAAGGATTAATCTTAACGGAGTATTATTATCCGTTTATAGAATCTGTAATTGAAAATTACTAAATAAAAAAACCGAAGTTTTAGCTTCGGTATTTTTGTTTTAAAAGAAGATGTTTACGTAGTTATTTACTTTGCTAAGGCTTCTCTTTTGTTGCTTTTAGCCCTTCTATATTTTTTATTTACCTTTCTTTTAATTACCTATTCATTTTAAGCTTAATTCAATCTTATTATATGTGCTTACTCTTGATGTCTTTACATCAAATAAAATATCTAAGGTGTTTGTATTGTATTCCTTCAATTGTACCTTTATTGATATACTTATTAGATTTTAAGGACCAAATAGAGTTATCTAAATAAAAGCCTTATATTATTTCAATAATATATTTGATTGATAACAATATGGTTTTAGAAAACAAAAAAAAACCGAAGCAGATTGCCTCGGTTTTTATTACCTTTCTAATAAATTAGAAGAGATTATTTTTCGTTTACTACTCTAAATGTAGTTCTTCTGTTTGCTCTGTGTTGCGCTTCTGTACAAGAAACACCATCAGCACATCTGTTTGTTAATTTAGATTCTCCGTATCCGTTACCAGTTAATTTACTTGGGTTTACACCTTTAGAAATTAAGTAGTTTGTAACTGCCTGAGCTCTTCTTTCAGATAAGTTTTGGTTATTTTCTTTAGTTCCTCTAGAGTCTGTATGAGATTCTAAAGCTACAGATACTCCTGTTTTTAATACAGGTAATAATCTAGTATCAATAATTCTTTTTGCAGCAGGAGTTAAAGTAGCACTTCCTAAGTTCCAGTTAATTGGTAAAATAGTATTGTTAACTAATTCACATTCAACTTCTTTCCAAGTAGTTAAACCACCTTTGTTAACTAAAATTTCTTTAGTTACAGTTTTGTATTTAGCAGCAACAGTAATTTCTTCTTGCCATGCATCTTTTACTAAAACTGTTTTGTTGATACTTCCGTAAACTGCAGGAATTTCAATAGAAGTAGTAGTAGGTCCTTTAACCATTACTTTAGTAGTATATGTTTTCTCATATCCAGGAACTTGGTTAGATACAGTACTTGCGTCTCTGTCTAATTTAGTTAAAGGAATAGTAACATATTTTGCAGGTACTGGTTTGTAACACCAATATCTACAGTCGTTAGGATCACTAGATTCACAATCAGGAGCTTTTTCGCTCATTTCCCAATTTGCAGAAGCAGCTTTTGTTTCTATAGTTTGAGAGTCTTGGCTAAATGTAGCAGGTACAACACTTAATTTATTAGCATCTACTTTAGCAGTGTATGTAATTGTTTTATCTTCCCATACTGCAGGTACAACTACTAAACGTTGACCAGCTTCTTTAATTAAAACTCTTTCTGTTACTGTATTGTATTCCGCAGGATGCGTTACAATTTTCTTGTAAGCCGGAGCCACTTCTATAGTTACATCTTCGTTTTTCCAAACTTCTGGAGTTTTACAACGAACGTAACATTTTCCTGGTTCTGGGTTTGTTGGTAAGTCTTGAGCAAAAGCTGTTGCTCCAAACATTAATAGCGTAGCACTTAGTAAAATTTTTTTCATAATAAACCTATTTTTGATTTTTAGTTCAATTCTATGACACAACTTTTTTTGATAAGTCACAAGAATTATAACAAAAATACAAAAATATGTTAAAGAAATCACAAATTAATTTATAACTTATTGTAAAATAAGCTTTTAATAATTCCGTCTGAAAGACCAATTTTAGGTACATAAATTTTTCTAGCGCCACTCCATTTCATTGCAGAGAGGTAAATTTTGGTTGCCGGTATTATTACATCGGCTCTATCTGGGTTTAAACTAAGCTCAGAAACGCGCTCATCAAAAGACATCTGCTTTAAAAATTGATATTGAGCATTTAGATAAATATAAGAAATTGGTTTGCCTTCTGTTCGTCCAGACATTTTAAATAACTTATTAATGTTACCACCAGAACCAATTAAAGAGACCTTTTTTAAATCTTTAGTATTTTTCTTAATCCATTTTTCTACATTGGCAAAAATCTCTTTATTTACAGACTTTTTGTTATTTAACAAACGTACTGTACCCATTTTAAAAGACTTTGATGTAAGAATTTTTCCTTCAGAAAAAATGGTAAATTCTGTACTACCACCACCAACATCTACATACAAATAAGAATTATCTCCTTCTATTAATTGATTTAGGTCTGTAGATGAAATAATAGCAGCTTCTTCTTTTCCGCCAATAATATCAATTTGTACACCTGTTTCTTTTAAAATTCTTGTAGCTACTTCTTTGCCGTTTTCTGCTTCTCTCATGGCAGATGTTGCGCAGGCTTTGTATCTTTCTACACCATGAACATCCATTAATAATTTAAATGCTTCCATAGCATGAATCATTCTTGAGATGTTTTTTTCGCTGATAGTACCTTCTCCAACAAAAGCATCTGCTCCTAAACGAATAGGAACACGTACTAAAGAAGATTTTTTAAATTGAGGTTCTTTGTCTTCGGATACAATAACATTAGCAATAAGCAATCTAATTGCATTAGAACCAATATCAATTGCACCGTATTTTTTAATTTCTAACAAACTATTTTATTTATGATTTTTAGGGAAATCTATTAAAAAAGTTTTCCCTTTTTTTATGTTTTTCCAGTGTTTTTCTTCAAACTGAATACCAATAACACCACAAGTGGATACATGAGAAATGGGTTTGTTACCAAATTTATTTACAAATGTATTGATACCATGATCATGGCTAAATATAATGGCAGAATTAAAACCATCATCTAACGCATTTACAGTTTTTACCAAATAGCCATCGCTAAAGCTGTATAATTGTCTCTTTATTTTAAGGTTAGATAAAGGGTATTCAAAATTTTCGCAAAAAATAACGGCTGTATGCAATGCTCTATTAGCACTACTTGATACAAATACGTCTGGTCTGCCAACTTCTTTTGCTAAGAATTTAGACATTAAATGTGCGTCTTTTATTCCGCGTTTTTTTAGAGGTCTGTCAATATCTTCTATTCCTGAGTATTCCCAAGAAGATTTAGCATGTCTAACAATGTATAATGTTTTCATTAAATTTTAATTGTTGAGTTGTAAATATAAAAATTTATGGCGCTAATCTTTCTTTTTTCCAAGAAAAATCTTCTTCTAAAGTGTATCTTATTCTATCGTGCATTCTATTGGGTCTCCCTTGCCAAAATTCTATAGAAATTGGTTTTACTAAATAGCCTCCCCAATGTTTTGGTCTTACAATTTCTTGTCCTTCAAACTTTTTTTCAAAAGTTTTTAAAAGAGTATCTAATTCTTCTCTAGAGGCAACAACAGCACTTTGGTTAGAAGCCCAAGCTCCTAATTTACTTCCGTCTGGTCTCGATTCAAAATAACCATCAGATAAATTTTCTGCTAATATTTCTGCGGTTCCTTTTATAATAATTTGCTGTTCTAATGCAGGCCAAAAGAAAGACAAACAGATGTTATTGTTAGCAGCAATGGCTTTTCCTTTTTCCGAATTGTAATTGGTGTAAAAAATAAAACCTTCCCAAGTAAATCTTTTTAATAAAACAACTCTACTTTTAGGGAAACCATCTAAACCAATAGAAGAAACGGTCATTGCGTTGCTTTCATCAACCATGTTAGAGGTATCTGCGTTAATAAACCAAGTTTGAAATAATTCTATTGGGTTTTCTGGACAAGTACTTTCTAAAAGTTCTTGCTTTTCGTAGGATTTTCTATAGTTACTTAAATCTTTAGACATTCTTTTTAATTGGATAAAGTAAAAATACAGAATATTTTAAGAGTACAATCATTCTAAAACATCCTTTTTTATGCAATTTTATTAAAATGTTTTGCAAGATAAACTCCAGAACTAGCACATCCCTGAATTAAATATCCTCCAGTAGGCGCATCCCAATTTAACATTTCTCCTATACAATATTGATTCTTAATTTTATGTAGCTGAAAATGAGTGTCTACAGCATTTAAATCAATGCCTCCAACCGTAGAAATCGCTGCGTTTATATTGCCTAAACCTATAATTTCTAAAGGGAAATTTTTAATGTTTTTTGATAAAGTTACAATGTCTAAATAATCTTCTTTAGAAAGCGTTGTTTTTAAAAGTTCTATTTGTGAATTGCTAAGTTTTAATTCTTTTTTTAAAACTTGTGTGGTGTTTTTAAAAGTAGAATTTATCACTTTAGAGATGATGTTCTCTAAGCTTAACATCGGTTTAAAATCGATATAAATACTTGCTTTTTCTGATGATTTTAATTGAGCTCTAATTTGCGGACTCAACCCGTAAATAGCATTTCCTTCTAAGCCAAACTTTGTAATTACAGCTTCTCCTTTTTGTATTTTATTATCACAAGTAATAGTGATGTTTTTTAAAGGATTTCCTTCGTTTTGGTTGATGAAATTAGATTTCCAATCAATATTTACAGCACAGTTTGATGCTTCAAAAGGGATGGTGGTTACCTCTTTTTTTTGAAATGTTTCTAACCAACTTCCGTTAGACCCTGTAACTCGCCAACTGGCACCCCCTAAAGAAAAGACAGTGTAATCAGAAGGAGTTATTTTATTATTTAAAATTAAATTATTTAGAGCATCCCAACCCGAAAAAGTATGTTCGTATTTAAAGGTAATTCCTTTTTCTTTTAAATGATTTAAAATAGTATTGATAACGGTTATTGGTTTTAAACCTTCTTCTGGGTAAATTCTTTTACTGCTGCCAATATAAGTTGGAACCCCAATACTTTGTAGCCAATTTCTAAAATCATCGTTGGTAAAACTAAGTAAAGCATCTTTTAAAAAAAAAGTAGGTGTATAGCGTTCAATAAAATGAGCAATAGGTTCTGAGTGTGTTAAATTAAATCCGCCTTTTCCTGCAACTAATAGTTTTCTACCTGCTGTTTTATTTTTTTCGTAAATAGTAACCTCAAATTTTTTTGTATCTAAAAAAGCAGCTAAAAGCAGTGAGGAAGGTCCACTTCCAATAATGGAAATTGTTTTTTTCATTTTATTAGATAATTATGAATTTGATAGATCAATTATTTAAGATTTTTATTATTGATTTTAGTTAATTGATTCCGTTAATTAGTAAAATCACTTAGAAACTTTACGTAAGGTTTAAAAGGAATTATTGTCATTCTATTTTTCTATTACCACTTAAAATATTTGAAAATTTATCCTTAAACTGAAGAAAGAAAGATTCAAAATATTTATAAGATAGGCTTGCCATTGTTATCGTTAAAATAAAACTTAGGGGATATAAAATCCAATTTGTTTTTAAATCAAAAGATGAAATTATTGATATTGCTAATATAATTCCTATAGGATGATACATATATAGACCGTAAGATATATTACCTAAATAATTGAAAATTTTGTTTTCTAAGGAGATTTTTATTTTTTCGTTGACAGCAAAATTGAGAATTATTACCCCAAAAAAGAATGAATAAAATTCATAATGGATGTAAGGAATGTAAACACCTTTTAACATCAAAAAAGTAACAAGACCAATTGAAAAATAAAAGAGGTCATTTCTTACTAAATACTTTAAGAATTTACTTTTTTGGAAAAGTAAGATAGAATATAATGCTCCTATTGCCATACAATCTATAGGAAATGAATTCCAAAACGCCCGTAGCACATTGTTGTAAGGAATTTGGTAAGCATATGAAGTTCTTAAAAAGAATTTAAAACTTAGATAAAAAAGAATAATGGCAAACATTAATAAAATTCGATATTTTTTGATGTGTTTAAGAATTACTGGCCACACTAAGTAATATTGTTCTTCAGTACCTATAGACCAAGTATGTGAAGCGTACGGAACAACACCTAGTAATGAAAGTACCAAATTTGGAAAGAATATTGCATATAAAAGAAGTTTCCAGAACAGGTTGGTATAAATAACATCTTTACCATAACTAGGTAAGATAAAAATTTCAATATTTGGAAGTACAAAAAAAGCTAAAATGATAATTAAGAAATATAAAGGCCAAATGCGTAATACTCTTCGCATATAAAACTTAGCGATACTTATTTTTTTAAATGCTTTTTCTTCAGCTAATAATAAATATGTTATTAAAAAACCACTAAGAACAAAGAATAAAATAACCCCAAGTTTTCCTATAATATTTATAAAAGGAATTTTACCCCAGTAATTTTCAACTTTAATAATCGATTTAAATTGTTCTATGTGATGAATTATCACCAAGAAAGCTGCAATAAATCTTAATCCATTTAAATTGGGGAAATAAATTTTCTTTTTTTTCATTTTATACGTTACTCAGAAAAGTATTATTTTTTTACAGCGTTTTATATATAAAGTTGCCAAGTTTAAATTATTTCTTGATTAAATACAATCCTATAAAAGTCAATGCTCCATTTAAAACCAATACAAAAAAGCCAAAATCGAAGCCTAATTTTTCTTTAGAATAATAGCTGATAACAAAAGTAAGTACAGGTGCAATAAAACAAATTGCAGGTACTATTTTATCTTTTACATTCATTTTGGTAAACATTCCAAAAGCATATAAGCCTAATAAAGGGCCGTAGGTATAGCCTGCAAACGTAAATATTTTTGCAATTACACTTGCATCCGCAATAAAATATTTAAAAATTAGAATGGTTGCAATTAATATAAAAGAGAACATAATATGAATTTTCTTTCTAATTTTTTCTTGCTCATTTTTCTCTTTCTTTTTATCGATTTCTAATATATCGATACTAAAAGAAGTAGTTAAAGAAGTTAAGGCAGAATCTGCACTAGAATAAGCTGCAGCAATTAAACCTAATAAAAAGAATAGGGCAGTGGCTAAACCAAGATTTCCTTGAGTAGCTATGATAGGAAAAAGCTGATCTTTGTGTGCATCAATTCCGTTTTGTTGTGCATAATCTGTTAGTAAAACACCTAAAGCTAAAAAGAAAAAATTTACAATTACTAACACAATTGTAAACCAAAACATGTTTTTTTGCGCGTCTTTTAAGTTTCTACACGTTAAGTTTTTTTGCATCATATCTTGGTCTAAACCAGTCATTACAACCGCAATAAATGCCCCTGATAAAAACTGTTTCCAGAAATAATTTCCTGCATTTACATCCTCAAAAAAGAATGTTTTAGACAATTCACTATCTGCAACGTAGGTAAATAGATTGTCTATTTCCATTTCACCAGAAATAGTGTAAATACAAACTCCAACTGCAACTAACATAAATAAGGTTTGTAAAGTATCTGTCCAAACAATTGTTTTTATACCGCCTTTAAAAGTGTACAACCAAATTAATAAAATAGTAATAGAAACGGTTACCCAAAACGGAATACCGTAGGCATCAAATAAAATAACTTGTAAGACATTTGCAACTAAAAAAAGCCTAAAGGCAGCACCAACTACTCTAGAAAGTAGAAAAAAACTTGCACCTGTTTTGTATGAGTAATTGCCAAAACGATCATCTAAATAACTGTAAATGGATGTTAGATTTAGTTTATAGTAGAGTGGTAGTAAAACCAAACCAATTACAGCATATCCAAGAACATAGCCTAAAACCATTTGAAAATAACTCATGCTTTGTGCTTCTATCCAACCAGGAACGGAGATAAAAGTAACCCCAGAAAGGGAAGCGCCAATCATACCAAAGGCAACTAAATACCAAGGTGAAGAATTGTTTGCTTTAAAAAAAGTTTTGTTGTCTGCAGATTTTCCGGTGATGTAAGAAATGAATATTAATACAGAAAAATAAGCGACTATTAATAATAAGATATAAAGTGGTTGCATGTAGGATTACGAATGTTCAATTATAAATTACGAATATAGACATTTCAAGAAGTATAATTCACAATTTTTTAGCCACGTATGCACGAATTGTATTTTTAATATTCAAATCTTTTACTTTTTTTTCAATGTGTGTACTCTTTTTATGTTAATAGGTGTTCTAGTTTTTATTCGTGAATTTGTGGTGATTAAAAAGTATGATTTTTCTTTTTTGTAATTCGTCATTTATAATTACTAATTCGTAATTTTGCTGGCTATGGATTTTTCATCAAAACTTTTAGAAAATGCAGTAAACGAAGTGTCTCGTTTACCAGGAATTGGAAAACGAACTGCGTTGCGTTTGGTTTTACATTTGTTAAAGCAACCTTCGGATAATACAAAGTTTTTAACGGAGGCTTTATTGCATTTAAGAAATGATGTAAAAACTTGCGAAAAATGCCATAATATTTCTGATACGGAATTGTGTGATATTTGCAATAATGTAAAAAGAAATCCAGAAATTGTGTGTGTTGTAGAAGATATTCGTGATGTAATGGCAATTGAAAGTACGTCTCAATTTAATGGTTTGTACCATGTCTTGGGGGGGAAAATATCGCCTATTGAAGGCATTGGTCCTCAAAATTTACAGATAGAATCTTTGGTACGTAAGGTAGAAAGTGGAGAAGTTAAAGAATTAATTTTTGCCTTAAGTTCTACCATGGAAGGAGATACTACCAACTTTTATATTTTTAAGCAAATAGAAAAATTTGAAATTACAACATCTACAATTGCACGTGGAATTTCTGTGGGTGATGAATTAGAATATGCCGACGAGGTTACTTTAGGAAGGTCTATTGTGAATAGAATTCCGTTTGAGCAAAGTATAAGAGGGTAACTAGTATTAGTTAACAGTATTCAGTTGGCAGTTGAGTAACTAGGATTGAAAAATGTTACTATTCTCTACTTTTATCACTTTCTAAAACTTCTCTTTCTGCTTTTTCCCAAGATCTTTTGGCTCTTATTTTTTTGTAGAGTCTAATGCCTAACATTAGTAAAACCCCAAAAAGAATAATACCAACAACACCCCAAATCCAATTTACAGCATTTTTTAATGTTACTAAAAATACAACAGCAAATAGAATTATTGTAGGTACTTCGTTTATAATTCTTAGTTTGAATGCGGTATATTTTATAACATCTTGTTGTAATTGTTTATATATTTTATGACAAAATCCGTGGTAAACATATAAGGCTAATACAAAAGATAGTTTTACTAACATCCAAGGTTCAGATAAGTATTCTGGAAAATGATATAAGGTCCAAAAGCCTAAAATAAAAGTTAAAATAGCTGAAGGCCAAGTTATAATATACCACAACCTTTTGCTCATTAATTTGTATTGAGTTTGTAAAATTTCTTTTGCAGGTTCGTCTTTTTTTTCTGCTTCAACATGGTACATAAATAATCGAATAATATAGAATAACCCAGCAAACCAAGTAACTACAAAAATAATATGTAAGGCTTTGATGTAATAAAGACTCATAATTTTTAATTTTATTTATTCTAATTAACCTCATTCTGTTAGAAGAACGAGGAATAATTTAAGTTTTATTTATAATGAGATTTCTAAATCGCTTAAAAAAAGCTTATTTCGAAATGACATATTGAATACTTGAATATGTTATAAGTTTTGCTATTGGTTTGCAAACAAGTTTAGCCCTGATTGAAGCGGCATCCTTTTTTCTGTCAGTTCGAGTGAATTTGCTTTTTTGCAAATTTGTATCGAGAACAGAAGAAAAAAGATATAGCGGAAAGCAGGAAATAGCTACTTATAATTTTATTTATTTTTCCAATCGTTAATCCATTTAACCATAACATCTACCCAATCATCATTATCATTCATACATGGGATGTGTTTGTAATCTGTACCACCAAATTTTAAAAATTCGTCTTTTCCTTCCATAGCAATTTCTTCTAAAGTTTCTAAACAATCTGCCACAAAAGCAGGTGTAATTACGGCTAGTTTCTTTTTTCCTTCTGATGGAAATTTCTCTAGCTCAAAATCTGTATAAGGCTTTAACCAAGGGTCTTTTAATAAGCGAGACTGAAAAGAATTACTGTATGTACCTTCTTTTAAGTTTAATGTTTTTGCAATTTCTTTTGTGGTTTCAAAACATTGATGTCTGTAACAGGTGTGGTGTGCAACCGAATTTCGTTCGCAACAAGAACCGTCTATTTTACAGTGGTTTTTAGTAACGTCTGATTTTAAGATATGACGTTCTGGAATTCCGTGATAAGAAAATAAAATATGATCGTAATCGAAATCTTTTAAATGATTGGCAATGTTGTTACTCATTGCTTTTATATAATCTGGTTCGTTATAAAAAGCCGGTAAAACGTCTAATTTTATCTGTGGATATTTCTCAGCGATAATTTCTTCTGCTTTTACAACTACGGTTTCATAAGAAGACATTGCGTAATGCGGATATAATGGTGCTAAAAAGATTTCTGTAACTCCTTTATCTACCAATTCTTTGATGCCTTTTTCCATGGTCATAGAGCCGTAACGCATTGCCAAAGCAACAGGTAAATCTACTTTTTTAACCACTTTGTCTGTAAATCTTTGAGAGATTACCACTAACGGAGAGCCTTCTTTCCACCAGATTTTTTTGTATGCGGCACCAGATTTTTTAGGTCTTGTTTTTAAGATAATTCCGTTAATTAGTAACCAACGTTTCCAATACGGAATGTCTATAACGCGTTCATCCATTAAAAATTCACCTAAATATTTTTTTACATCTTTGGTGTCTGTAGAATCTGGTGATCCTAAATTGTTAAGTAATATTCCTTTCATTTAAAAAAGTTTCAAAGTTTTTAAAGTTGAAGTTCAAAGTTTAAAGTTTAAAGTTCAAAGTTTTAATTTTTTATTTTTGCTTACTGCTTACTGCTTACTGCTTACTGCTTACTGCTTACTGCTTACTGCTTACTGCTTACTGCTTACTGCTTACTGCTTACTGCTTACTGCTAACTGTTAATTGATTAGTTACTTCATACAACGTTATTGCTAAACTGTGTATTACATTCATACTAGAGTTTCTACCAAACATTGGTATGGCAATGGTATGGTCTAATAAATCTACATTTTCAATTCCGTTTCTTTCGCTTCCCAAAAGTAAAACTATTTTCTTGTGATTTTTAAAATTAAAATCTTGAATATCGATACTTTTATCAGTAATTTCTATTCCAATAATTGTGTTACCTTCTGCTTTTAATTGATTTATAAGGGCTTCGAAATTATTGTAAACCTCATGTTGAATTTGATTTACCGTATTTCTGGCAGTTTTTTTTACAATTCTATTTGCTGTAGAAGGGGAAGCTTCATGAAAATAGATTTTTTGTACTCCAAAACTTTCAGAAATTCTAAAACACATACCTATGTTTTCTGGTGTTCTTATAGCATCGCAAACAATTGTTATTGGAAACTGTTTTTGATTGTTTTCTATGTCGTAATGTGTTAATTGTTCCAAGTTAGTTTAGTTTCAAAGTTCAAAGTTTAAAGTTTAAAGTTTAAAGTTTCAAAGTTAAAAAGTTTCAAAGTTAAAAAGTTCAAAGTTTAAAGTTTCAATTTTTTTAATTTTGCTTACTGCTTACTGCTTACTGCTTACTGCTTACTGCTTACTGCTTACTGCTTACTGCTTAATACGTGTTTTTTAGGTGTGGTGCCAAATTTCTTTTTAAAGGCTGCAATAAAATGACTTGCTGTACTGTAACCAATTTTTACGCCCACTTCATTTACGTTAAATTGATTACTTTCTAATAATTTTCTAGCATATTCCATTTTATAGTCTAATAGAAAACTGTACACGGTATCGCCGTAAATTTGTTTAAAACCTTCTTTTAGTTTTTTAATATTTAGGCCAATTTCATTAGCTAATTCTTGTAAACTAGGTGGTTCTGCCATTCTAGTAATAATAATTTCTTTGGCTTTTCTAATTTTAAGTACGTTTTGTTCATCAACCAAAAAAGGACAAAACTCACCTTCTAAGTTTTCTTCTTTCTGAAAATGAAGGCTTAAAAGCTCATATACTTTTCCTCTAACAAATAAATCTCTAATAGAATTATTGGTTTTAGAGTTGATGATTTCTTGTAAAACCCTGGCAACCGAAGGTTTTATTTCTGTATCATCATAATATTTTTTATTGCTATTTTCATCACTTAAAAAAGGGATATAACCAGATTCTTTAGAGAATAGTGAGTGAAATTTTTCAATAGAAATTAATAGTGAAACCAATGTTGTTTTAGGTTGAATTTCTAAATTGATGGGTAAAACACCTTGTGGATTGTATAATAATATGGCTCTATTGTCTAAAACATCAAAAGAATAGGTGCCGTTATTAAATAAAAATTTAGCTTTTCCTCTTAAGCAAAAATGAATTTGTATAAAAGCATTGTTAATTTTTCTATCAAAATTCTCTATTTCTTTACTTTCGTTCTGAAAATGAAGCACATAAAAACCTTTTTCTAAAGTAATTTCTTCAAATGTACTTTCTCCGACATTTTTGAACATAAATAATCTTTTTGATTTGAATTTTTTTATTTAGAATGGTTCTATATAAAAACAATTAAAAACTTAATTCTGTAGCAAAAGTACTGCTTTTCGGTTGTTTTATAAATAAAAATTAAGTAAAAAACATATAACGTTATAAAAAGTCCTTTAAGCGACATTTTTTTCTAATTGAAGTTTATACTTTTGTCCAACTTTTAGAATTATATGCAAGAGCACAGGCAAGAGCACTTTTATAATATTGGCGTTAGTTACAAAAAAGCGGATGCTAACACGCGCGGAAAATTTTCTTTATCAAAAGAAAACCAATCCCTGTTGTTAGAACTTTCTAAAGAAAAAGGATACGAAGGTGTTTTTATTATATCTACTTGTAACCGAACAGAAATTAGTGGTTTTGCAGAACGTCCTTGTCAACTAATAGAATTGTTATGTGAGTTTTCAGAAGGAACAATAGAAGAGTTTTCTAAAGTTTCTAACGTTTATAAAGACCAAGAAGCAATACAACAATTATTTAGAATTGGTACTGGGTTAGAAAGTCAGATTTTAGGAGATTACGAAATTGTAGGTCAATTAAGACAGTCGTTTAAAATGGCAAAATCTTTAAAAACGACCAATGCGTATTCAGAAAGATTAATTAACTCTGTACTACAAGCAAGTAAAAGAGTTAAAAATGAAACTAGATTAAGTTCTGGTACTACTTCTGTTTCTTATGCAGCCATTCAATACCTTATTAAAAATTTACCAGGCTACAATACTAAAAATATTTTAGTTTTTGGTTTGGGTAAAATGGGGAAACATACCTGTAAAAATTTAGCAGAGTACACGCAAAATAAGTCGGTGTGTTTAATTAACAGAACAGAAGAAAAAACATCAGAATTTGTTAAAGAACACACAACAATTAGAAAAGCTGTAATTGCTAATTTAAAAGAAGAAATAGCACAAGCAGATGTTTTAATTGTTTCTACTGGATCCGATAAACCTACCATAACAAAAGAACATATTGCTGAAAACAAAGAGCTGTTAATCTTAGATTTATCTATGCCAGAAAACGTGGCAAAAGATGTTACAGATTTTAAAGGAGTATCAATAGTAAATATTGATGAACTTTCTAAGATTACAGATGAAACTTTGGCGGTTCGCCAGAAAGAAGTACCGTTTGCAGAAGCAATTATAGATACCCATAAAGCAGAGTTTAATGAATGGTTAAATCATAGACGATTTACACCTGCAATTGCAGCTTTAAAGAAATCATTAGAAAATATTACAAACGATGAAATTAATTTTCAGAAGAAAAAGATTGCTGGTTTTGATGAAAATCAAGCAGAAATCTTAACTTCACGTTTTATTCAGAAAATAACCACACAGTTTGTGAAACATTTAAAAGATGAAGAAACATCTGTTTCACAAAGCCTACAAGTAATTAATAAGGTTTTTAAATCTTAATCAAATAACTCCATGCAGAAAATAATAAGAATAGGAACTCGCGATAGCCAATTAGCGCTTTGGCAAGCTAATAAAGTGCGCAATGAATTAACGGAGTTAGGCTATGAGTCTGAGCTGGTACCTATAAAATCTCTAGGAGATATTGTTTTAGATAAACCTTTATATGATTTAGGTGTTACCGGTGTTTTTACAAGAAATTTAGATGTTGCTATGTTAAATGGTGATATTGATATTGCTGTACATTCTCTTAAAGATGTACCTACGGTTTTACCAGAAGGAATTATGCAGGCTGCTGTTTTAAAACGTGCAGATTATATAGATTTATTGGTGTTAAAAGATAACGAAGAATTTTTTGGTCAGCCAAATGGAGTTATTGCAACTGGTAGTTTACGTAGAAAAGCAATGTGGTTAGATCGTTATCCTACGCATAGAGTAGAAGATTTACGAGGAAATGTAAATACCCGTTTAGAGAAATTAGACAATAGTGAAACTTGGAACGGAGCAATTTTTGCTGCAGCAGGTTTAGAAAGATTAGGCTTAAGAGATGCAGAAGCAATTCCGTTAACATGGATGATTCCTGCACCTGCTCAAGGAGCTATTATGGTTACTTGTTTAGAAAAAGATGATTTTGTTAAAGATGCTTGCGAGCAATTAAACCATTACGAAACCAAAGTTTGTGTTGGCATAGAAAGAGAATTCTTAAACCTTTTAGAAGGAGGTTGTACGGCACCAATTGGCGCTTTGGCATATGTAGATGCAAGAACCGAAGAAATTGTTTTTAAGGGAGTTCTACTAAAAAAAGACGGTTCTAAAAAAATTACGGTTACTAAGAATGCAAAAATGGGAAGCCATCGTTATTTGGCTAAAGATTGTGCAGACTATATAATTAATAAAGGAGGGAAAGAGTTGATGGCAGAAGATGCTGCAGAAGCTGTAGAACCTTTACAAAAGATTTATTCTACTAAAAAATTATCAGAGCTTCAAAAAGAAACTTTATCTTCAACTATTGGTATCACAGATAGCGATTTTATTAAAATTCGTTTTAACAGAATTCCTGCTAAAGTGATGAAAAAAGAAATCGAAAATGTTGTTATTACTAGTCAAAATGGAGTAGAAGCACTTTTAAATTCATTTACAAGAGATGAAATGAACTTTAAGAATATTTATTGTGTTGGTAGAAGAACAAAAAAACTGATTGAAAATAGAATTGGTAAAGTGGCACACGTTGCCAAAAATGCTAAGAAATTAGCAGAATACTTAGCAACAGCATTAGAAAATAAAAATGTAACCTATTTTTGTAGTAACGTAAGATTAGACGTTTTACCAACCTACTTAAAAGCTCATGATATTTCTGTAAACGAAGTAGAGGCTTATAAAACAATGTTAAGCTCAGAAAAAATAGCTGATGATGTTTCTGGAGTTTTATTTTACAGTCCTTCTGGTATAGAAAGTTATTTAGAAGAGAATAATCCAGATAGAGTTGCTTTTTGTATTGGAGAAACTACAGCAGTAGAGGCTAGAAAATATTTTGAGAAAGTAGAGGTTGCCAATATGCCAAGTGTAGATAGTGTTTTAGAATTAGTAAATAATTATTTCTCTAAATAATAGAGAATGTCTCCTCGAGCGCAGTCGAGAGGTTTTATTAATTAGGTCTCGACTGCGCTCGACCTGACATAAGCTAAAAATTTATGTTCAGAACAAGAAGATTAAGAAAATCAGAAGGAATTAGAAGATTGGTTAGAGAAACTAAATTATCTGTAGATGATTTTATCTATCCGCTTTTTATTGAAGAAGGAGAAAATATAGAAACAGAAATTGTTTCTATGCCAGGGATCAAACGTTTCTCTTTAGATAGAATTTCTAAAGAATTAGATGAGGTTGTTTCTTTAAATATACCCGCAGTTTTATTGTTCGGAATTCCATCAGAAAAAGATGATGAAGGAACCGAGACGTGGAATGATAACGGAATTATGCAACAAGCAATTCGTTTTATCAAGAAAAATTATCCGAGCTTATATGTAATTACAGATGTTTGCTTTTGCGAATATACTTCTCATGGTCATTGCGGAATTATACATGATAATGATGTAGATAATGATGCTACTTTAGTAAATATTGCAAAACAAGTAATTTCTCATGCAAAAGCAGGAGTAGATATGGTGGCGCCTTCCGGAATGATGGATGGTACTATTGATATGATTCGTCAATCTTTAGACAATACAGGTTTTGTGAACTTGCCAATTATGGCATATTCTGTAAAATATGCATCTGCATTTTACGGTCCTTTTAGAGATGCTGCAGATTCTGCACCAACATTTGGAGACAGAAGAACGTATCAAATGGATCCATCAAACAGAGATGAAGGAATGCGAGAAGCTACTTTTGATGATCAAGAAGGAGCCGATATTTTAATGGTAAAACCAGCATTGTCTTATTTAGATATTATTAGAGATTTAAAAAATAGTTTCGATCGTCCGATTGCATGTTACAATGTAAGTGGAGAATATGCTATGGTAAAAGCCGCAGCAGAAAAAGGTTGGATAGATGGCGAAAAAGTAATGATGGAAAGCTTACTATCTATGAAAAGAGCAGGCGCAGACATTATTATTACGTATTTTGCAAAAGAAGCAGCGAGAGTATTGTTGAAGAAATAAAATATCAAAATGTCTCCTCGAGCGCAGTCGAGAGGTTTAATTAGTTCTCGACTGCGCTCGAACTGACAAAAAGCAAATAGAATGGAATTCAAAAAATCAGAAAAATTATATAAAAAAGGATTGGTAAACCTTGTTGGAGGTGTAAATTCTCCTGTTAGAGCATTTTCATCAGTGGGTGGTAATCCGTTGTTTATCAAAAAAGCAAAAGGAACTAAAATTACAGATGTTGATGGTAATAAATATGTAGATTTAGTGCTTTCTTACGGACCAATGATTTTAGGTCATCGACATAAAAAAGTGCAAAAAGCTGTTGAAAAAGCATTGAAAAATGGATATTCTTTTGGAGCATCTACAGAAAACGAAATTAAATTAGCAAAAATAGTTTGCGATGCTTTTCCAGGAATGGATAAAGTACGTTTTGTAAATTCTGGTACAGAAGCTGTTTTAAGCGGAATCCGTTTAGCAAGAGCCTTTACTGGAAAGGATAAAATTATAAAATTTGCAGGTTGTTATCATGGTCATCAAGATGCTTTATTAGTAGCAGCTGGTTCTGGTTTAGCAACATTAAGTTTACCTGGTTCTAAAGGAGTGCCAGAAGGAGCTGTAAAAAACACATTAATTTCTAATTATAATGATTTAGAAAGTGTAAAAAAACATTTCGAAAACGACGATAATATTGCAGGTGTAATTATTGAACCAATTGCAGGTAATATGGGCGTTGTAGTTCCTGAAAATAATTTCTTAGCAGAATTAAAGGCGTATTTAGAAACCAAAGGAGCGTTGTTAATTGTTGATGAAGTAATGACCGGTTTCCGTTCTAAATTTGGTGGAGCACAAGAATTATTAGGCGTAGAAGCAGATATTACGTGTTTAGGTAAGGTTATTGGAGGAGGTTTCCCAGTGGGGGCATACGGAGCAAGAGAAGAAATTATGCAAGAAGTTGCACCTTTAGGCGGAATGTATCAAGCAGGAACGTTAAGTGGAAATCCAATTGCAATGGCAGGAGGAATCGCTACTTTAACAGAGTTGAAAAAACAAAATCCGTATAAAAAGTTCGAAGAAATAGGGGCTATTTTAGAAGTAATTTTATTAGAAACTGCTAAGAAATACAATGTAGCTTTAACGGTAAATAGATTTGGTTCTATGTTAAATCCTTTCTTTGTAAATAGCGAAGTTACCAACTTTGTAGAGGCACAATTGTCTGATACAAAAAAGTTTGCTGTTTTCTTTTGGGAAATGATCAAAAACGGAGTTTTCTTACCTCCAAGTCAGTTTGAAGCATGGTTTTTATCCTCTGCTTTATCAGATAAGGATATTAAAAAAATAGCAGAAGCGATTGATAAGGGAATGTTAGCTGTTTCAAAAATGAAAAAGTAACCGCAAAGAGGCAAAGGAAAGTGCAAAGGTCGCAAAGAAATATTTATAAAACCTTTGCGACCTTTGCGAAAAACTCAGCGCCTCTGCGTTTAAACAAAAAAAATGACTGAAAACGAAATTTCTAAAATTATTGTAGACTGCGCTTTAAAAGTTCATAGAGCTTTAGGTCCAGGTCTTTTAGAAAGTTCTTATGAGGAATGTTTGTTTTATGAGTTAGGGAAGAGGAATCTAAATGTAGAAAAACAAAAAGCATTGCCTTTAGTTTATGAAGAAGTAAAACTCAATGTAGGTTATAGAATAGATTTAATAGTTGAAGATAAAGTAATTGTTGAGCTAAAATCAGTAGAAAGTATAAATGATGTTCATTTAGCTCAAGTTTTAACTTATCTAAAGCTATCAGAATGTAAATTAGGTTTGTTAATTAATTTTAACGTTGCTTTAATAAAATACGGTATTAAAAGAGTAGTAAATAATTTGTAAAAAAATAACCACAAAGCCCCAAAGGGAAGCGCAAAGTGCGCCAAGAAATAAATAGTTAATTCTTTAAAAGAGACTAGAAAACTCTGCGACCTTTGCGAAATAACTTGGCGTCTTTGCGTTTAAAAAACATTACGCTTTTGCGTTTAAAATCATGATAAAAAACGATTTATTTTTAAGAGCCTTAAAAGGAGAAACTGTAGACCGTCCACCAGTTTGGATGATGCGTCAAGCAGGAAGATATTTACCAGAATTTCAAGAAATCAAAAAAAAGTACGATTTCTTTACACGTTGTCAAACTCCAG
Organism: Polaribacter butkevichii; assembly: GCF_038024105.1. Classification (NCBI taxonomy): domain Bacteria; kingdom Pseudomonadati; phylum Bacteroidota; class Flavobacteriia; order Flavobacteriales; family Flavobacteriaceae; genus Polaribacter; species Polaribacter butkevichii. Next base: position 1,237,463 of record NZ_CP150661.1, on the reverse strand, counting down.
AATTAGCATCAGAAATTACAGTACAACCAATTCGTAGATTTGGTATGGATGCTGCCATTCTGTTTTCAGATATTTTGGTAATACCACAAGCAATGAATATTGAAGTGGAAATGAAACCCAATTTTGGACCTTATTTACCAAATCCTATTCGTTCTCAAAAAGATTTAGATAGCGTAATTGTTCCAGATATTCAAGACACTTTAGGTTACGTAATGGAAGCAATTAAAGCAACCAAAGAAAAATTGAATGATGAGGTGCCGTTAATTGGTTTTGCAGGTTCACCTTGGACAATTTTATGTTATTGTGTACAAGGGCAAGGTTCTAAAAACTTTGACAAAGCAAAAGAATTATGTTTTACAAACCCTGTAATAGCACACTCATTATTACAAAAAATAACAGACACAACTATTGCCTATTTAAAAGCAAAAGTTGCAGCAGGTGTAGATGCTGTTCAAGTTTTTGATTCTTGGGGAGGAATGTTATCTCCTGTAGATTATCAAGAATTCTCTTGGCAATATATGCAACAAATTATCGATGCCTTAAAAGACATTACCCCAGTAATTGCCTTTGGTAAAGGATGTTGGTTTGCTTTAGACGAAATGTCTAAATCTGGCGCTTCTGCATTAGGTGTAGATTGGACGTGTTCTGCAAGAAACGCTCGTTATTTATCTGGCGGAAAAATTACCTTACAAGGTAATTTCGATCCATCAAGATTGTTCTCTCCACCAGCAGTTATCAAAAAAATGGTACACCAAATGATTAATGAATTTGGTAAAGATAGATTAGTTGTAAATCTAGGCCATGGTATTTTACCAAACATTCCGTTAGAAAACGCAAAAGCGTTTGTAGACGCAGTTAAGGAGTATAAAGCAAACTAAAATGCCGCATTTTATTTTAGATTGTTCAGAAAACATTTTAGAATTACGAGAACCAAGAAAAATTTTAGAAGCCGTTTTTGAAACGGCTTTTTCTACGGGTTTATTTGAAAGAGATGATATTAAAGTACGCTTAAATCCGTTTAAACATTCTTTGGTACAAAGTGAATCGGCAGATTTTATTCATGTTTTTGGAAATATAATGGAAGGAAGAACAGAAGAACAAAAATCAGATCTTTCTTATGCAATTGTAGCTACTTTAACGACCTTGTTTCCAAAAGTACCCGTTATTTCTATGAATGTTAGAGACTTTGAAAGTGCTTCGTATTGTAATAAAACAATGATTTAAGTAACAATTTTGGGCGTTACTTTATGCTGAGAAAAATCAGCATAAAGTCGCGCTTTCCATTATATCTTTTTGCAGAAAAAGCAAAAAGGATGTCATTTCAATCGCTAACGCAAACCAACGCTAATGATTAAAAATATACTTTCAGGAATACAAGCTTATGTAGGTTCTTTTGGTTTAATTTCTAAATTAAAACTTTGGAAATATTTTATTGTTCCAGTTGTAATTAGCCTTGTAACCGCAACAATTATTGGTTTTACTGCTTATGGATTATCAGATAATATAGGTAATTTTTTAGCCAAAATATGGATTTGGGATTGGGGTAAAGAAACTGTAACTACTATTGCTTCTTTTATAGGAGCCGTTTTTGTTTTAGTTATTGGCTTTCTATTATATAAACATATTGTAATGGCGCTATCCGCACCATTTATGAGCCCTGTTTCAGAAAAAATAGAAACTCATCTTAATGGAAGTTTTAAGCATAACCATAGAAAAACTACCTTCCGGGAGCAATTAATTAGAGGTGTTAGAATCAGTTTAAGAAACTTATCAAAAGAAATATTATTTACAATACCATTGTTATTGCTAAGTTTTATACCTATTATTGGGTTAGTTTTTACTGTCGTTTTATTTTTGGTACAAGCTTATTATGCTGGTTTTGGTAATATGGATTATACCTTAGAAAGACATTTAAACTATAAAGAAAGTATCAATTTTGTAGGTAAAAATAAAGGCGTTTCTATAGGAAACGGAATTGTTTTTATGCTGTGTTTATTAATTCCTGTTTTAGGGTTTATTATTGTTTTACCATTATCGGTAACCGCAGCATCTGTAAAAACAGTAGCCTTATTAAATAAAGAAAATGAAAGAGCAATTTTATAAATACATAGAAAATCTTCAAAATACAATTACTTCTAAATTAGAAGAAGTAGATGGAGTTGCAAAATTTCAAGAAGATATTTGGGAAAGAAAAGAAGGCGGAGGAGGCAGAACTCGTGTAATCGAAAATGGTGCAATTTTTGAAAAAGGTGGCGTAAATATTTCTAAAGTTTTTGGCGAATTACCAGAAGCATTAAGAAAGCAATTTAAAGTAAAAGAGGGGAACTTCTTTGCATGTGGCTTAAGTTTAGTATTGCATCCAATAAATCCTTTTATACCAACGGTACATGCAAATTGGCGTTATTTTGAGATGTATGACAATGATGGTAATATTGTAACACAGTGGTTTGGTGGCGGACAAGATTTAACGCCCTATTATTTATTTGATGAAGATGTAACTCATTTTCATCAAACATGTAAAACAGCTTGTGATAAGCATCATTCAGAATTTTATCCGAAGTTTAAAAAAGTTTGTGACGAGTATTTTTGGAATGCACACAGAAATGAAGCACGTGGAATTGGTGGTTTGTTTTTCGATTATTTAAAAGAAACAGAAGTATTTTCTATAGAAGATAGATTTAACTTTGTAACAGAGGTTGGGGATAGTTTTTTAGAAAGTTATGTGCCAATTGTAGAAAAAAGAAAAGAAATTGAATTTACCAGAGCGCAAAAAGATTGGCAAGAAATAAGAAGAGGTCGTTATGTAGAATTTAATTTAGTACATGATAGAGGCACTCTTTTTGGTTTAAAAACCAACGGAAGAATAGAAAGTATCTTAATGAGTTTGCCGCCAATTGTGCAATGGAAATACAATCATCAACCAGAAGAAAATACAGAAGAAGCCAGATTGATAGCTATCTTAGAAAAACCTAAAGATTGGGTTTAATAGAAAATATAAGGGTAAAACGAATTGTTTTGCCTTTTTTATTTTAAAGAAACACTAGTTCTAACAAATATTTGTTAAAATAATTTATTATATTTTGTTTTCGTTTTTATAAAATATAGATAATTTATACTGTTTTTATAAATCTAAAAATATTAATGATCTAAAAAATGTATTACAAGTTTATAGTCCCCCTTTTGTTCTTTTTTACTTTAAAAACCAATGCTCAGAATTTGGATTCTATTTTTCTTTCAAAAAAAGAAATTTTGAAATCAATAAAAACCGCTGAAAATAAGTGTCAGTTTTTATTTGAATGCGGAGAATTCTTCTATTCAAAAAATGTTATTAAATCAGAATATTTTTTTAACGAAGCCTTGCAATTATCAAAGGGTAAGAATAATACTATGGAGGGCAAAGCTTTGCTTAAATTAGGGTTTATTGAGAAAAATAAAGGGAATTTAAGTACCTCTCTTAGGTACTTTAATAAAGCAAAAGATATCTTTAAAAAGACAAATGATTCTGTACGTTTTGCTTCTATCCATTTTGATATAGGTTATGTATATCGCTATAAAGATCAAAAAGAGAAAGAGCTTGAGTTTTATAATAGAGGGTTAGAACTCAGTAAGGGGAGAGAAGAAGAATTAATGGGAAAAGGTTATTTACATTTAGGGAATTACTATACAAGGCTTAAAAAGTTGGATTCATCTATTTACTACTATAATAAAGCACTTGAGGTTTTTAAAAAAAATAATAAAGACGATCGAATTTATAATGTTTACAATAATGTATCAAATACATATTACAAACAAGGTAAATATAAAAAAGTAATAGATATTAGAAGTTTGGTTTTAGAGTATGCTAAAAAAGAAAATAATAAACTACTTATAACAGTCAATTATCATAACATAGCAGCTGCTCATAGCAAGTTAGGAACCTATAATTTAGCTTTAAAATATCTAGATTCTGCTATTATAGTGGCAAAAGAAAATAATTTTAAACTACGATTATCAAAATCATATAGTTCACTAGCAAAATTGAATTATGTACTTAAAGATTATAAGAATTCTTATATATATTTAGAAAAACATAAAATCTATTCAGATTCTATTTTTCAATCTCAATTATCAAATACAATTGAAGAGGCTGAACTGCAAAACAAGCTTAAATTAGAAAAGAAAAATTTACAGATAATAAACCAAAAGCAAGCTTTTGACAAAAAAATATATTTAATTATAATTTCAGCTTTATTATTATTGGGTATTCCTATGATTGTTTTACTTTATAGAAATTCTATAAATAGAAATAAAATAATAGAAGGTAACCTGGAGAAAGAAAAAATAAAAAAAGAAGTTTTATTACAGAAATTTAAAAGATCAGAAATAGAAGTAAAAAATTTAGTAGCAGATAACTCAATGCGATTAGAGTTTTTAAAACAACTTTTAGCACAACTTAAAGAGCAAAGAAAAACGTATAATTCTGTTGAAGTAAAAAATTATATTAAAGATTTATCTTTTAAAATTCAGCAACAAATTACCACGGAAAGTAAACTAACATTACTAAAGAAAAAAATAGATTCTGTTAATGATGGTTTTGATAATATGTTACTTACGGTTTATTCAGAATTGACTAAAACGGAAAGAGAGGTTTGCGCTTTACTAAGGTTAAATTTATCTGTTAAAGAAATTGCGTCTATTAGAAATTCTAGTTCAGATGCTATAAAAGTTACTCGTTACAGAATAAGAAAGAAAATGAATATACCAAAAAATCAAAATTTAGAGGTATTTATTCAGAATTTAGGAGTATAATTTGTTTTTATTATTAATTAGTAACTTTATTGCTAATTAAGAGTAGATTTTTTTAGATTTCTGTTTTAAAGGTATTTATGTTTTTATTGTTACTTATTGTTACTTGTTTTTTTTAAGACTGTTACTTTTTGTGACCTTTTTTTTTGGTGGAATTGTTTCTTAAATAATTATATTTGAGTATGTTTTTTAATAAAATCAATCCCCCGAATTTTATTTATCCCCCAAAACTAATTTTATAATAATTTAAAAAAGTAGCTTATTATAAGCTACTTTTTTTTATTTATATTTATGTTTTTTATCAGTATAGATAATAGTTTATAGTGAGGTCTAAAAGATAGCATAGACAATTACAAAATAGTATAACTACTTTGTTATTTCCAAATGACACTTTTTTTAGTTATTTGTTTATCTCTATTATAAATATGAGAAAGTCTTGCTTTTATTAATAGGCGTCTCCCTATTTTATTTCTAGTGTAAATTAATTTTGATTTTCCTAAATGATACAACCAGTTTTTCTGAAATAATAAAGCTGTTTTTTTATTGGTAGAAAAAATTTCTGGCATTGCAAAAAAGTTAGAAATGTTTAATTTTTTTCGATACCAATTTGTTTTTACAATTACATATTTAGAATTTTCAATAGGTTTTAATAACTCTTCTAAAGCAGTTGTAAACAATTGGCTTTCTAGTTTATTAGCACCCTCTATATTGCAAGAAATATTTCCGTTGCTTAATTTTTCTGTAGAAATATGTATTTTATTTTTATCTGTTGTTATTAATTTTAGAGTAATTAAAGAGTCTAAAATAATTAACCCCATTTTGTTTATTTTCTTATAAATAAAACCATAACGAATATATAATTGAACGATTTTAACTAGTTTGTATCCAAATGTAAGTGCAAACGCACTTAATAAAGAATAGAAGAAAACTAACATACCCTTATTTAAGATTATGTTTACGTTCTTTAGAAGAAAATTAGGTAAAAAATAAGAAATACCAATAATTATTTCTACTGATAAATTTTTTACCAAGTCTTTGTAAAAAACTTTTTTCTTAGTATTGGGGTGTTCTTTTTCTTGATTTAAAAAAAGAACTTCTTGCGTCATGTTTTTACCAATAGAAATTGCTTTTTTCCAATTATCTTTTATTTGATTCCTGTTTTTTGATCTTTCAAAATTCTGTTGATTGTACGTTTTAATGCTATCAGAATTTAATTGAGTAGGAATTTGTAAACGGTCTACTCCGTTGGTAATAATTATTTTTTCGGAATACGTAATTCCAAGAAAAGCAGTAAACCTTCTCGATAAAATTTCTAAGTCTTTTCCGCCACGTTTATCAGATAAATCTACACAAGCCAAATGCCAAATAACCCCCACTTTATTTGGGTTATTTTGTTGAGTTCTAATTGCTCTACCGCGCATTTGATTAGAAGTAACAAAAGATCCCACAACAGAAGCTAAAATTAATGAATTAATGGAGGGAGCATCCCAACCTTCTCCTAATAACGATTTTGTACCAATTAAAATTTTGATATCTCCAGATTCAAATAGCTCTGTAATGCTATTTACAATCTTATTTTTAGAACCATTGGTATTGATAGTTAAAAACTCTTTATCTGAAGATAATGGAGTTACGGTATATGTATTTAAAGGTTCTTTTTCTTGTAATTTAGAAAAAATACTTTGATGTATAATAACTAAAGAGCCTGTTAAAACTGCAATGGTGTTTTTACAGCGAACACTTTTTCTTAATTTGTGAAATATAGGAAGAATACCTAATTTATTTATCGTTTCAATTTCGGTATCGTTTGTGTTTAAATATTCTTTTCTAATATAATCAGATAAAATTACACAACGCAAACTGTCTTTTAAATCTTCTTGTTCGTGTTGTACAATTTTGCAGATACTATTTAGCTTGCTTGGGCTAGAGGTTAAAGACTTATAAAGTGTTTTATTACCTTTAAGGTTAACTTTAAGCTGTCTGTAAGCAGAAATTTTTCTTAATTTTTTCTCTAATTCTAGTAGGTAGTTTTCCTTTTTAATAAGGTTTTTTCTGTCTGTAACTAGTAAATTTTGTAATAAAATTTCTATCCAATTATTATTAAGTTTAGGAAACTCAATGGTTTCATTCTTTTCAAAACCTAAAACGCTTAGTTTTTCTTGTGTAATATAAGTTGAAGTTTGATTGAGAAATATTAATAGAGATGAAAAGAATTCTATGTTTTGATAAATTTCATCTATATATTTTTCTGTTTCTGTATAATAACGATGTTGTTTTAGAAAATTGATAAAATCGGTATCTATTAATAATTCATCAACAAAATTGGCTATTTTAAAACGATAATCAACAATAAAATTTATTTCATGATCTAAAGGTTCAGACAAATAAACAAGGTCTTGGTGCGGACAAAGGTTTTTTTCTTTAATTAAATCTGGTACAACAATTTCGTCATCTACCTCTCCGCATAAACTAAAATACTTTTTAATTTCAGCATTTGTGCTGTCGTAAGGAGGTGTTGCTGTTAAAGAAATTACAGTTTTATTATATTGTTTTTTTAGTTGGTATAAACAATTCCACCATTCTTTTTTTAAGTGATGTGCCTCATCCAAAACTAAAACTTCAATATTATGATCTTCAAAAAATTGAAAATAATCAGCTTCGTTCTTAAAAGATTTATATAAAGAATGTAAAGATTGATAGGTAGAGAAAGTAAGTGTGTTTGGTTTTTTTATATCAAAAGAAAAATCAGTAAAAGAAGTGTTTTTTGTAAAAAAAGTTTGTAACCTATTTTCCCATTGATTTCTTACAGTTAAAGTAGGTGTTAAAATAAGTGTTTTTTTTTGAATTCTTCTAATTAATTCAAGACCTAAAATAGTTTTTCCAGAACCTGGCGGAGCAATAATATGAAAATGATTATCGTCTATAAACTTATCAAAGTTTTTTAGAACTTTTGCTTGATAAGGTCGCCATGAGAATATAAAATTTAAATTTCTTAGTGGATTGTTCAATTTTTTTTAAATCTAAAATCAAATATAAATAAAATTTAAAGGTATCTCCTTAAAGAGGTTACATATTTTAGTTTAAAAAAAAGAATTACTTCTGATATAGTTTGTTTTGTGTAAATGATATTAAAATTGGTTTTTTATTGTGTTTTATCTATCAAAATAGTGTTTTTAAATAATAATATTATGAATAATATAAACTGAATTTATTCTTTAATATTATTTTAAGAGTTAAAAAAGTTAAAAAATCAACGAATTTTCGTACTTTTGCATTCTGTAAAAACAGATAATAATGGCAAGATTTGAATTGAAATTACCTAAAATGGGAGAAAGTGTTGCAGAAGCAACGATAACTTCTTGGTTAAAAGAAGTTGGAGATACCATTGAATTAGATGAGGTTGTGGTAGAAATAGCTACAGATAAAGTAGATTCTGAAATACCTTCTGAAGTAGAAGGTACTTTAATAGAAGTTTTATTTGAGAAAGATGATGTTGTTGCTGTAGGTGAAACAATTGCAATTATAGAGGTTGATGGTGAAGAATCTGATGATAATAAAGTGGTAGCTGATGATGATGTAAAAAAATCAGAAGTAGAAGAACTTGAAAAAACAATAGAAAAAGTTGTTGAAAGTGTTTCAGCACCAATTACTAAAACTTCAGACTCGGGTAAGTTTTATTCGCCTTTAGTTAGAAATATTGCACAGACAGAAAACGTTTCTATGCAAGAGTTAGAAGCAATTGCAGGTTCTGGAAAAGACGGTAGAGTAACTAAAGAAGATATTCTTTCTTATATTGAAAGTAGAGGTACAGCAATTAAAGAAACACCTATTGTTGCTTCTGTAAAAAAAGAAACTGTAAAGCAAGTAGAAAAATCAGTAGCTAAAGCTGCACCAATTTCTGTGAATGGAGGAGACGAAATTATAGAAATGAGCAGAATGGGTAAATTGATTGCTAAACACATGGTAGATTCTGTACAGACTTCTGCACATGTACAATCGTTTATAGAAATAGATGTAACAAATATTGTAAAATGGCGTAATAAAGTAAAAGATGCTTTCTTTAAAAGAGAAGGAGAGAAGCTTACATTTACACCAATATTTATGCAAGCCATTGCTAGTACCATTAGAAAATATCCATTAATTAATATTGCTGTTGATGGAGATACAATCATTAAAAAGAAAAATATTAATTTAGGAATGGCAGCTGCATTACCAGATGGCAACTTAATTGTACCTGTAATTAAAAATGCAGATCAATTAAATTTGGTAGGTATTACAAAATCTGTAAATGATTTAGCTTCTAGAGCCAGAAATAATGCTCTAAAACCCGATGAAATTCAGGGAGGTACCTATACTGTTACAAATGTAGGTGGCTTTGGTTCTATTATGGGAACACCAATTATAAACCAACCACAAGTAGCTATTTTAGCTTTAGGGGCTATCAGAAAAGTACCTGCAGTTATAGAAACACCAGATGGAGATTTTATAGGTATTAGACAAAAAATGTTTGTGTCTCATTCTTACGATCACAGAGTTGTAAATGGCGCTTTAGGTGGTATGTTTATTAAAACGTTAAAAGATATTTTAGAAGCTTGGGATGTTAATCAAGATTTCTAGTTTTAAAAATATAATTATACTAAAAACGTTCACATTTTGTGAGCGTTTTTTTGTTACAAAAGATTATATTCGTTAACTATAAATAATAACAAATTTAAAAAACAAAAAAAAATAAAAAAATTGTTAATCTTATTTCTAGTAGTTACAGCAAACTTAAGCTTTGCGCAAGACGCTGTATTGCTTAGATTAAATTATGAAAAAGGAGCTACTTATGATGTTGCAATGAATATCTCTCAAGAAATGGGTGCGGTGATGTCTATGGGGATGGTTATGAATATGGACATTAAAGTTATCGATGTAAAAGATGATACTTACGATAGTGAAATGAAATTTACTAAAATGACCATGGACATGTTACAAGGTGGCCAAGTAATGAGCTTCGATTCTTCTAAAAGTGATGAAGAATTAGATGAGACAGGTAAAATGATGAAAGCACAAATGGGGCCAATGTTAGGTGCTGTAATTTCTGCCAAAGGAAATAATTTGGGGCAAATTTTAGAGGTAAAAGTAGCACCAAGTGTACCTGGTGTAGAAGATATGGCCAAACAATCTAGTAATGTTGTTTACCCAAAAGAAGCAATAAGCGTAGGTAGTACTTGGACAATGACTAAGGAAGAAAAGGGAATGAAAATGGATTTCTTATATACAGTTAAGTCTATTGATAGTGATAAAATTGTATTAGATATTACAGGGGATGTTTCTGGAATGGCTACAGGAAAAATTTCTGGAAACATGAACATTGATAAAGCATCTGGTATTCCAGAAAACTCTTTAATAGACATGAATATGTCTGTAAGCGGACAAGAATTAAAGTCTAAGATTACAATGACAATGGTTAAAAAATAATCATTTAGTTTTAATGAATAAAAAGCTTCAGAGAAATCTGAAGCTTTTTTTGTTTTATATAAATTTAGGCTGTTTTTACAAAGATCTTGCGTTAAAAGTATCTCCTTGATTTACATCACCAGTATCAAAACCTTTTTTAAACCAACGCATTCTTTGTGCGGAGGTTCCGTGGGTAAAAGAATCTGGTACAACTCGTCCTGTAGCATTTTTTTGCAAACGGTCATCTCCAATGGCATTTGCAGCGTTTAAAGCTTCTTCTAAATCGCCGTTTTCCATCATTTTACTAATTCTTTGAGAATGGTTTGCCCAAACACCTGCATAAAAATCTGCTTGTAATTCTAACATTACAGAGTACTTGTTGTATTCTGTAGTACTTACTTTGCCACGCATGGCTTGTACTTTTCTGTTCATTCCTGTAATATTCTGAATATGATGCCCAACTTCATGTGCAATTACGTAAGCTTGTGCAAAATCTCCTGGGGCATTTAGTTTTTTCTCCATTTCTTCAAAAAAACTTAAATCTATGTATAGTTTTTCATCACCAGGACAGTAAAAAGGCCCTGTTGCACTCGATGCGTTTCCACAGGCAGAACTTACAGAACCAGAAAAAAGAACTAAAGTAGGTTCTCTGTAATTCGGAATTATTTGATTCCAGACATCTTCTGTATTCGCTAAAATAGTAGCACTAAAGTCTGCCAATTCATTTTCTTTTGCAGTTCCTTTATAAGTAGCAGAAGACTGTATTTGGTTGTTGGTATTGCCTGTTATAAAGTTTAAAGGATTGTTACCTGTAAAATACATAACAGCTAATACAATACCCACAATAATTAGCCCCTTTTTAGAACTGACCAATTTTAGCAAAAGACCTATTAACATAGGATTTAAACCTCCACCAGAACTTCCTCCGGAAGATGCGCCTCTTCGATCTTCTACATTAGCACTTTTTCTATTTCCTTTCCACTTCATATAATTATCTTTAAAAAGATAAATTTACTGTTTATTTTTTAGTTGATATAATTCCGTCTTAAAGAAATAGGTATTTAGCTGTTTACATTAAAGGTATAACTAGTTATTACTTTATTTTTATATAGAAAATGAACATCATAAAATCCTTTTATCTTAAATTGATGTTTGATAAAAAGGAGATTCTTTTTTCTAAATATAGAGGTTGGTTTTATTTTAGGTATCCTTTTATCAATTTGTATTTCAATTTTAGTTAAATCGATATTTTCTTTAATCCGAAGATAAAAGGTGATTTCTTTATGTTTAGAAACTTTGTTTCTCATCTTTTTTGGAAAAACGGGGGTTATTTGATGTTTAAAAGTTGCACCGTAAATTAACGGTGCTTGTACAAATTTTTCAGTTGATATTACTTCGCTTTGTAGAAGACTCCATTTTTTATCTAAAGGAAAATGAGTTTTAATAAATAATTGAGGTTCTGTTAAAAAATAACCATCATTATAATCAAAAATAAAGGTATTTGTACTTAAGTCAGAATAACCAGCAGACCAAGTAGCATCTACTAAATACCATTTGTCGTTTAGTTTTACAGCATTCCAAGAATGATTTGGTATTGATAATTTACCAATATTTGTTGTTGCGCTTCTTCCATAACCATCAATAATTTTAGATTCTATATTAGCTAGCGTACATAATTCTCTAATTAAATAAGCATAACCTGTGCAAACCGTTTTTTTATTTTTTAATAGTTTTTTAAAGAGCACTTTGTTAAAAGAATTGTTCCATTGAGTAAGTTTTGAACTATCATTTTTAAACCTTTTTCTTTTTCTGGTATTTTTAGAAACTGCTGCATAATCACCTTTTATATTTTTAGAAACCCAAATATAAATGGCTCTAAATTTTTCTACATCTTTATTTAATGTAGAGGTTAAAAGATGAGAAAGTATGGGTAAACTATTTATATTCTCATTTTTATAAATATGAGCTATACTGTCTGCCTTTGTAAAATTGATGTGTTTAAAATCTTCTTTTTGGGCATTAGAATAACTGGAAATCAGCATGAAAAGAAAGAAATGAATCCTTTTCATGTTTAATTTTTAGAAGTTAATCTTTTCCATAAAGAACGTTTTGTTTTAAATACTTTGTTAGTAGTAACTTTCCCCATTATGTTACAAGAGTCTAGCTTTAACTCTAAGTTGTAATTTATATTTAATTGTTTTTCTTTAATAACTAAAATTTCCGTCTGATAGCCTAAATAACTTACCAATAAAACATCGCCTTTTTGCAATGGTTTCGGAAACGTAAATTCGCCATCAAAATTGGTTGCAACCCCAATTGTAGTTCCTTTTAATACTATACTAGCACCAGGTAAAACACCGTCTTCATCACTAATAATTCCTTTTACAATTTGTGCTTCTTGTTTCTCTGTAGAAACAACTTTATTGGTTAGCGTATTTTTATGAATTTCTGTTTTGTTTTTTTGTTCTTGTGCTTTCATTTCATTTATAGGAAACAAAGAAATAATTGACAAACCTAACCCTGCAAGCGCTCTAAATTGCCATCTATTTTTAGGAAGCGTTTTTTCTTGATAAGAAGTTAATTGCATTTTATTAAAAACACCGCAAGTACCGTTTTTTGGTTTCTTAAAATATTCAATAATTTGTTGCGAAGTCATTTTTGTAAAATCGATAACTTCTTTGTTACAAGAATTACAAAAGCCTCCGTTGTTAGTTTTTGTAAAATTGTCAAATTTTTCTAAACAAGGTGTTTTTATTGATAAATCAAATTGCGTTTTCATGATATGTTTTTTAATAATTACATATCAAAACTATTGAATAGAGTAGGAGTTTAAAAGTAAGAATGAGTAATGCGGTTTGTTTTAAAGGTAAAATATCGTTTTGAGTTAGTTTACCAAAGTTGTGATTTTTAATTACTACTATTTAATTCTTTTAGATTGTGTAGAAAAAGACAAACCTTGTTGTCCTTTTGTAGAATTCATAATGCCTTCAAATAAAGGTTCCGGACAGCCTTTTGGTGTTTTCCATTCAAAAATAAAATTAGAGCCTGTACCGCCTTCAGTATCAATTTCGTCTATTATAATTTCTGTAGTTTCTAATGGCGCTAAATAAATAGGCTTTTTAAAATACGTACGAACCGACTTACCATGGGTATCATAGTAGTTTGCTTTTAATAGATAGATAGTATCTGTATCACTTGTATTTCTTAAACTAACCATAGCTGTTAAACTATGTGTTTTGTGTTCTGAAACACTATAAATTTGAGAGTAAATAGAAAGGTAAGATTTTCCGTATTCTAAAGAATCTTTTGGATTGATATTCGCATATCTTTTGGTCCAATTCTTTACATTCATAGAGCTTACTTCTTTATCTTCTTTGCAACTTGTTATTAAAAGACCTAGTATTAAAAGTAGTATGTATTTTTTCATTTCAGTAATTTAAAAGCAGTTTATAATCTTTATAAAGATAGATATAACGAATTTACTCGTTTTTATCTTTAAAATCAAAAAGTACAAACAAATCTTAGTCTTTTGTATTAATTATCTGTTGCAATTCCAAAATAAACCCAAGTAACATTTTTAGAAAATGGATTGCTCATAGAATGTAACTCACCTTGTTCGATAGTGATGCAATCACCAGAGATTAATATCATTTTTTTATTATTTACAATAAATTCTGCTTTACCAGATTGTATGTAAAAAACCTCATACATGGTATCGTGCTTATGTGTTTCTACAGCTTGTCCTGGTTTAAAAGTAGCAGAACCAAACATCATTAATTGAGGAACAACTCCTTTTTCTATAAAAACCTTTTTCTTAATATCTGTATTATGGCTTACACCTATTTCTGGTAAGCTGTTTGTATGTGTTAGTTTCATTGTGAGGTTTAATTCTTAGCCCAAAAGTACAAAACATTAAAATTATCAAAAGAAAAAAATATAATATTTAAGTTTAATAGAAAAGAGGTTAGATGCTGTTTATTCTGATAAAAAAGGCAAATAAAAAAACCTCTCTGAATACACAGAGAGGTTATGGTATTATAAGTCATTGCGAAGTACGAAGCAATCTGTAAATTTAAAGAAACAGATTATTTCATTCGTTCCTCATTTATAATGACGTTTTTACTATTTAATCAATTGGTAAGAACGTTTAATAAAGTTTGTTAGCTCTTCACCATGTAAAAGGTTTTGAGATAATTTAGCCAAATCAAATGCTTGCGAAATTAAACCTTTCTGAGCAGCCTCATCTTTATTATTTAAGATTTCAGAAACAAATGGGCTGTTTGTGTTTACAACTAAATTGTACATGTCTGGGAAATTACCCATTCCCATCATTCCGCCACCACCAGAAGCTTGCATTTCTTTCATTCTACGCATAAATTCTGGTACTGTAATCATAAACGGAGAAGAGTTAGAATCCATTGCTTCTAATTGTACCGTATATGTTTTAGAATTTACTGCACCTTCTATAATTGGTTTTAAGGTAGCTATTTCTTCGTCAGATAATTTAGAAATGATGTTTTCGTCTTTCTTAATTAAATTATCAACATGATCAGCATCTACTCTAGAGAATTTTATTTTCTCTCCAGATCCTTCTAATTTTTGCATTAAATGCGAAATAATAGGAGAGTCTAACAACAATACTTCATATCCTTTTGCTGTAGCTTCTTGTATATAACTGTGTTGAGCTTCTTTGTTAGAGGTATATAAAATAACGTGATTTCCGTCTTTATCAGTCTGAGTATCTTTTGTTTTTTCCAGGAATTCATCAAAAGTAAAGAAAGCATCTGCAACTGTTGGATACAATGCAAATTTCTTAGCTTTGTCAAAGAATTTATCTTCAGACAACATTCCGTATTCAATAATTACTTTAATATCGTTCCATTTTGTTTCAAAATCTGCTCTGTCTTTTTTGAAAAGAGAAGCTAATTTATCACCAACTTTTTTAGTAATGTAACCAGAAATTTTCTTTACAGCTCCGTCTGCTTGTAAACCAGAACGAGAAACGTTTAAAGGAATATCTGGAGAATCGATAACACCTTTTAACATTTGTAAGAAATCAGGTACAATACCTTCTACATTATCCGTTACAAAAACTTGATTTTGGTATAATTGAATTTTATCCTTTTGTACATCCATTGATGGAGATAACTTAGGGAAAAATAAAATACCCGTTAAGTTAAAAGGATAATCAACATTTAAATGAATATGAAATAAAGACTCTTCAAATTGCATTGGATACAATTCTCTGTAGAAATTTTCGTAATCTTCATCACTTAAATCTGCAGGGGCTTTTGTCCAAGCAGGTTCTGTATTGTTAATAATTTTATCTACAGTAATTTTTTTATGAGGCTCTGTAGTTTCTTTACCATCTGCATCTTTTGTAGTTGCAGGTGTAAACTCAGGATCGTTAATTTCTTTTGTTCCAAATTTAATTGGTACTTGGTTAAAACGATTGTATTTATTTAATAAACCTTCAATTTTACTTTCTTCTAAGAAGTCTAAAGAGTCTTCTGCAACGTGTAAAATAATTTCTGTACCTCTATCTTTTTTATCGCTTTCTACCAACGTAAATTCTGGAGAACCATCACAAGTCCAATGTGCAGCAGGTTCGTCTTTAAAAGACTTTGTAATTAATTCTACTTTTTCTGCAACCATAAAAGCAGAGTAAAAACCTAATCCAAAATGACCAATAATTCCTGCTTCGTTGTCTTTATATTTATCTAAAAACTCTTCAGCTCCAGAAAATGCAATTTGGTTGATGTATTTTTCAACCTCATCTGCAGTCATTCCTAAACCTTGATCTTTAATGGTAATTGTTTTGGCCTCTTTATCAATGCTTACTTCAATTTTAGCATCACCTAACTCTGTTTTTGCTTCACCGATAGCAATTAAGTGTTTTAATTTAGAAGTTGCATCTGTTCCGTTAGAAATTAATTCACGTAAAAATATTTCGTGATCAGAATACAAGAATTTTTTAATCAGTGGAAAGATGTTTTCTACCGATACATTAATATTTCCTTTTGCCATTTTATATTTGTTTTGTTTAAAATATTATTTGTGATTGTAATAGTCAAAAAAAATACCAAAGAGAATTTTATGACAAGATGACAGAATTATTATTTTATATGGCAAGTATCTTAATTATTTTTATAAATTAGTATTTTTATGTACTATAAGTTGCAAATTATCAAAAAATCAATATAAAATTATGTATAATTCAAAAATAACCGGACTTGGATATTATGTTCCAGAAAATATTGTTACAAATAACGATTTAAAAGAATTCATGGAGACTTCAGATGAATGGATTCAAGAAAGAACAGGAATAAAAGAAAGACGTTGGATTGACCCTAAATCTGATGATACTACAGCAGTTATGGGGGCAAAAGCATCTAAAATTGCTATAGAAAGAGCTGGTTTAACTAAAGATGATATTGATTTTATTGTTTTTGCAACCTTAAGTCCAGATATGTATTTTCCTGGAGGAGGAGTTCAGGTGCAAGATCTACTAGAGATGCCTACAATTGGGGCTTTAGATGTACGTAACCAATGTTCTGGTTTTATTTATGCAATGTCTGTTGCAGATCAATTTATAAAAACAGGTATGTATAAAAACATTTTAGTAATTGGGGCAGAATATCATTCTGGAGGATTAGATAAATCTACAAGAGGAAGAAATGTTTCGGTAATTTTTGGTGATGGGGCAGGAGCCGCAGTACTTTCTAGAAGTGAAGAAGCAGGCAAAGGTATTTTATCAACTCATTTACATTCAGAGGGAAAACACGCTAAAGAATTGATCTTAGAAGGGCCATCAACCAAACATTGGGTACCAGAAATTTTAGAAGCAAACAATCCTGATGATGTTTCATATTATCCTTATATGAATGGTCAATTTGTGTTTAAACATGCAATTACTCGTTTTTCTGAAGCAATTGTAGAAGGTTTAACTGCAAATAAATTAGAGAAGGAAGATATTGATATGTTAATTCCGCATCAAGCGAATTTGCGTATTTCTCAATTTGTACAACGAAAGTTTAGATTGCCAGATGACAAGGTTTTTAATAATATTCAAAAATATGGAAACACAACTGCTGCTTCTGTAATTATAGCCTTAACAGAAGCTTGGGAAGAAGGTAAAATAAAAGATAACGATTTAGTTGTTTTAGCTGCTTTTGGTAGTGGTTTTACTTGGGGTAGTGTTATTATTAGATGGTAAATTTAGCCTAACTATTTAACTGAGCTTGTTTGGGAGCAAATAAAAAAGTTTTCTACAAGCTCAGACTTACAATCCCTTTTTTTTGATTAACTTTTATGGGGTATTTATTCTTTTTCAATATCTCAAAATAAAATCTATAAATCTCTCAGATTTTGTTAAAGTGTTACTCAGAATTAAACGAGTTTCACCCTAACCTTTATAATCTAGAAAATATGGATTTTTTTTCTTTTTATTAAAGTAATATTTTAATAGACTTTGAACTAAATTTTTAATTGTTTATATTAGTGATATAATTAAATTATTATCTAAATGAAAAACGTAACACTTGTTTTAGGAGCCTCTACAAACCCTAATAAATATTCTAATATTGCTATTAAAAGATTGGTAGATAAACAAATACCTGTTGCAGCTATAGGAATTAAAAAAGGTACCGTTTTAGGTGTTGTAATTGATGATGAAAAAAAAGAGTACAAAAATATAGATACGGTTACTTTGTATTTAAACCCTAAAAGACAAGAAGAGTATTATAATTACATTATTAGCTTAAAACCAAGAAGGGTGATTTTTAATCCAGGTGCTGAAAATATGGAGTTTGTAAAGCTTTTAAAAGATAATAATATTGAGTCTGAAATTGCATGTACGTTAGTAATGTTAAGTACAAATCAATATTAAAAAGTAAGCTGAATTGCTGTAATTTATCCGCCTCTTCTATAATATAGTCTCTAATAAAAAAATTAAACCTTAAATGTTTTTCCTGGTTCCGCTAAGTTTGTGTTTTCAAAAATTTCTTGAGCTTCTTTTTTAAATAAAGAAATATCTTTATATCTGCCAGAATAATGACCAATAATTAATTCTTTTACGTTTGCTTGTTTTGCAATTTCAGCGGCTTGTTTTGTTGTAGAATGTCTTGTTTTTTTTGCTAAATCTTCTCTATCTTGTAAAAAAGTAGCTTCATGGTATAATAAATCTACATTTTTAATAATAGGTACAATATCTGGTTTGTAACTTGTATCGCTACAAAAAGCAAAACTTAAAGGTTTTGGAGGGTTTAATGTTAATGCTGCATTTGGCACAACTTCTCCAGAAGGTAAAACAACATCTCTACCTGCTTTAATATTTAAATAATCAGCTTTATCAATTTCTGGATATCCGCTAATATTTAGCATGTTTAATTTTCTTGATTTTTCTTTTTCTGTAAATAAATATCCGTTTGTGTATACTCTATGTGTTAAAGGAATGGTACGAACAGAAACTTTATCATCTTCAAATATGAGTTCACTTTTTTTAGAAGTCAATTCATGAAAAATCATTGTATATTTTGCGTGAGACTGAGATATTTTTAATTGCAATAAAGTAACTTCTTTAATGCCTTTTGGTCCATAAATATGAAGCTCTTTCTCTCTGTTTAAGATTCCAAAAGTAGCTAACAATCCAACTAAGCCATAAAAATGATCTCCATGTAAGTGAGATATAAAAATATGATTAATCTTAGAAAAACCAACTTTATATTTTCTCATTTGACGCTGTGTGCCTTCGCCACAATCAATTAAAAAATGGCGATTGTTAATTTCTAAATATTGAGAAGTAGGAAAAGCGTTTAATCTTGGTGTTGCAGAATGACATCCTAAAATAGTTAGTGCTATACTCATCTAATAACAAGTCTTTTAGAAATAGTTTTCTTTTTATCTTGAATACTATAAATGTACATCCCTGTAGGTAAATCATTCTTGTAAAAAGGAATGGTGTTTTTGCCAGGTTTTATTAGGATGCTTTTTCTATATACGGTTTTTCCTAATACATTTTTAACCGTAAAATAGATTGTTGAGTTTGTAGTTGATAAAAAACTAACCTTTGTAGAATTTGTAAATGGATTTGGAGCAGCAGATAAACCATCAATAGATTTTTCTTGAGAAAAACCTAAAGTCATACTACTTAAAAATAAAATTAAAAGTAATTTTTTTATCATTTGTTTCTTGTTTAAAATCCTAACTCTCTTTCCATAGCTTCCATTTCTAATACATCTATTGCTTCTTGCAAAGTAGGAGTAATGTTTAAACTGTCAGGAAAATCGTCTATATTTACATTAGAGTTAACTATTACAAATGATGTGCCATTTTCCTTTTTTTGTTCTGCTATTCTCAAAAATAGTAAAAATTCTTTGATAGAAGCCTTACAATCATTAGAAATTTGTACAATAATGTTTTCTTTTTGACGTTTTTCCTCTTCAATTAAGAAAGAATCGTAAAATTCAGAGAAAGTGTTTTCTTCACAACTAATAATTGTGTAAGTTTCTTTTTGGTCTATTTGCATCACTTATCTTTTAACTTGTTGCGCTAATAAATAAATAACCGCCATTCTAACCGCAACTCCATTTTCTACTTGATTTAAAATAATAGATTGGTTAGAATCAGCTACATCACTTGTAATTTCTACACCACGGTTTATAGGCCCTGGATGCATGATTACAATCTTTTTATCTAGGTTGTCTAAAATTTCTTGGTTAATTCCAAAAAGTTGCGTGTATTCTCTAGTTGATGGAAAATATTTAATATCCATTCTTTCATTCTGAACACGTAAAACATTGGCAACATCGCACCATTCTAATGCTTTTTTTAGGTTGGTTTCTACCTGTACACCTAAACTAGAAATGTATTTGGGTATTAACGTTGTAGGCCCACAAACCTTTACCTCTGCACCTTGTAATTGCAATGCAAATATGTTAGATAAGGCAACCCTAGAATGTAAAATATCACCTACAATAACAATTTTTTTACCTTTTACACTTCCTAATTTTTCTCTAATAGAGTAAGAGTCTAATAAGGCCTGTGTTGGGTGTTCATGCGTACCATCACCAGCATTTATAATTTTAGCATCTACGTGTTTAGATAAAAATACTCCTGCACCAACACTTGCGTGTCTCATTACAACAATATCTACTTTCATCGCTAAAATATTGTTTACGGTGTCTATTAAAGTTTCTCCTTTTTTTACAGATGATTGCCCTGCAGAAAAGTTAATAACATCAGCAGAAAGTCTTTTTTCTGCTAATTCGAAACTTAATTTTGTACGTGTACTGTTTTCAAAAAACAAGTTGGCAATGGTAATATCTCTTAAAGAAGGCACTTTTTTAATAGGTCTATTAATAACCTCTTTAAAATGATCTGCAGTTCTAAAAATAAGATCAATATCAGTTGATTTTAGATACTTTATTCCCAATAAATGTTCTACACTTAATTCTGACATAATTATTTTAATTCTATATAAACTGCGTCTTTTTTATGGGTCTCTGCCCAAGTTACCAACACTTTTTCTTTATTAATAGCATCTACTTGTCTGCCTCTATAATTAGGCTGAATAGGTAAATGTCTACTAAAACGTCTGTCTATTAATACTAATAACTCTATATTATCTGGTCTTCCGTAGGCTTGCATTGCAGTTAATGCAGCTCTTACGCTTCTTCCAGAGTACAAAACATCGTCAATAATTACTACATTTTTACCTTCAATAATAAAGTCCATTTCAGTGGCAGTTGCTGCTAAAGGCGCATCTCTACGTCTAAAATCGTCTCTGTAAAAGGTAATATCTAAAAGCCCTAATTGTAAGCCTTCAACGTGGTAAGTAGTTTTTAATAAATCAGCTAATCTTTTAGCCAAAAAACTACCTCTTGGTTGTAAACCAATTAAAACGGTATTAGAAAAATCGTTATGATTTTCGATTAACTGACACGCTAATCGATGTAAAATTATTTCAATATCCTTTGAGTTAAGTAAGGTTTTTTTGCTCATAAGAAAGCTATCAATTTAGCCTGATAGTTATTGAAAATCAAAATTACTGTAAATAAATGTATGTGCAAAATTTATATCTACTAAAATGGTAACACTTCAATGTTAATTAAATTGTTGAAAACAAATGCGCCTAAATAAAAAGGAAGATAAGAGTTGTAGTATCTTTAAATATAATGTAAAAACCAATAGTTATGTCCCTCTTAAAGTTTGAATCGATGCTCAAAACCAATTCGGTTTATTTTTTTGATTTGGTAGAATTTGAAGAAATAATTGTACATTATTTAGATGCAGGTAAACATGCACTTGCTAAAAAGGCAGTAAAACTAGGGTTGCAACAACACCCTGCTTCTGTAGATTTAAAATTATTACAAGTAGAGATTTATGTTTTTGAAGATGAGTTAGATAAAGCCTCTATGTTGTTGAAAATTATAGAACGTTTAGAGCCAAATAATGATGAGGTTTTTATACAAAAAGCAACGATTAGTTCTAAAAAAGGAAATCATAAAGTAGCTATAGATTTACTTAAAAAAGCACTTACTTTTACAGATGATAAGGTAGATGTTTGGTCTCTTTTAGGCATGGAGTATTTGTATTTAGATGATTTTAAAAACGCACGATTAACGTTTTCTAAATGTGTAAATGTAGATTTTGAAGATTATTCTGCCTTGTATAATGTGGTGTATTGTTTTGATATGGAACAAGAGCATGAAGAAGCCATTACTTATTTAAATACCTATGTAGAAATAAACCCATATTGTGAGGTTGCATGGCATCAACTAGGAAGGCAATATTTTATCTTAGAAGATTATGAAAAAGCATTAACCTCTTTTGATTATGCCGTTTTAATTGATGAATCTTTTATTGGTGGATATTTAGAAAAAGCAAAAACTTTAGAACAGTTAATGAGGTATAAAGAAGCTATTGATAATTATCTAATTACTTTAGAGTTAGATGATGCAACTGCTTTTGTGTATACTAGAATAGGCGAATGTTATGAAAAATTACTAAATTTTGAAGAAGCTATTTCATTTTATAAAAAGGCGGTTCATGAAGATCCTTTGTTAGATAAAGCTTGGGTGTTATTATCTAATTTGTATTTTATAGAAGAAAATTATGAAAAAGCAGCATATTATCTTTCTAAAGCATTAAAAATAGAAGAGGATAATGCTTTATATTGGAAACGTTATGCAGAAATAAATTTAAAACTTAATTTTTATGAAGAAGCTTTAACGGGGTATAAAAAATCTTTAAGTTTATATGATGATGGTTTAGAAAGCTTTATTGGTTTAGCAGATGTTCTGTCTTTTTTAGGCGAATTTACAGAGGCAATTAGTATTCTAATAAAGGCACAAAAAAAGCACAGAAATACAGCAGAAATAGAATACAGGTTGGCAGGTTTGTTTTTTATTCTGAATAAAGAAAAATATGGCTACAAGCACTTAATTGCTGCTTTAAAAATAGACTATGATTACCATATTGTTTTAAAAGAATTGTATCCTATTGTTTATGATAATGAAAAAGTACAAAAGCTTTTAAATAATTATAAAAAAGCAATGGAGTAGTACGGTGTTAAATTTACTTTAAAGCTTCTTTTTAAATATAAAAAAACCTCACAAATTTGTGAGGTTTTTTGCTTTTTGTTAATACAGTTTATTGACTTTATTTCTTTTTTGGCTGTGCCTTATCAACAATTAATCTAGATTCTCTATTGGCAACTTCCCAAGCGGTATAAAAGACTAAGCGTGTTCTTTTTGCTAATAAATCATATTCAATTTTGTCTGGTGTGTCAGAGGGTTTATGGTAATCATCATGTGTTCCGTTAAAGTAAAAAATAACAGGTATGTTGTGTTTTGCAAAGTTATAATGATCAGATCTGTAGTAAAAACGATTCGGATCATTTTCATCATTATATGTATAATCTAAATTGATATTGGTATATTTAGTATTTACATTTTCAGAAATTTGGTGAAGCTCAGTACTTAATTTATCAGCACCAATTAAATACACATAATTAGAGTCTAAAGTATGCGCTTTATCAACTCTACCAATCATATCAATATTTAAATCGCACACTGTGTTTGCTAAAGGAAAAACAGGGTTTTCTGTGTAGTATTTAGAACCAAGTAATCCTTTTTCTTCACCTGTAACATGTAAAAATAATACAGATCTTTTTGGCCCTTTGCCTGCTTTTGCAGCTTTTTGAAACGCTTCTGCTATTTCTAAAATTGCCATAGAACCAGAACCATCATCATCAGCTCCATTATAAATTTTACCATTTTTTATTCCTTCATGATCTAAATGTGCAGAAATAACAACAATTTCATCTGGTTTTTCTGTACCTTTAATATAGGCTAAAACATTTTCAGAATCTTTTAATTGGCCACGTCTAGAGTTTTTGTTTAAAAATTCGGCAGAAACTTCCTGAAAATAGTCATCGCCTCCTAATGGAGAAGCAATTCCTTGACTTACGTAAAAGTCTTTTAAATATTTAATCGCTTTTTTTTGTCCAGGTTCTCCCGTATTTCTTCCTTCAAACTCATCAGAAGCAAAAATGTACAAATGTTTTTTTAAATTTTCGGCTGTAATTGTAGCAGCATATTTAGCAGAGTAATCTGTGTTTATATCTTCTTTAGAAGCGTTTTGACTAGAGCTACACGCTATAAAAAATAAAAGACTAAAAGAGTAAAGTAGTTTTTTCATTGAATTGTTTGAGTGAGTATTAAAAATTAACTGATTTTAAATTAAAAACAGAAAATCAAAATTAACTTTTGTTAATCACAAATTGTTGTAACGTTTTGTTAAAATTAACTAATCCTTTAGGAAATAGAGTATCAAAAGCATTGCTTGCTATTAATTCTGATGGAGTACCACTGTGTAATGTGTTTTCTGTTAAAAGAATAATTTCATCGGCCAATTGAATTGATAAATTAATCTCGTGAGACGAAATAATAACAGTTTTGTTAGTTTCTGCTACAAGTCGTTTTAACAACGAAAATATTTTAATGGTATGATGCATATCTAAATGTGCAGTAGGCTCATCTAAAATAATAATTTCTGTATCTTGTGCTAATGCCCTTGCAATTAGAACCCTTTGTAATTGACCATCACTTAATTCGTAAAAACGATTGTTTTTAAGGTGTTCTATTTCTGTTTGATGAATTGCCGTTTCTACCTTTTCTATATCCTTGGTAGAAAGTTTATCAATCCAATTTGTATAAGGTTGCCTACCTAAAGCAATAAGTTCATAAACCGTTAATTGGCTTTCTGGTAAACGCTCTGTTAAAACCAAACTTAATTGTGTAGAAAGTTCTTTTTCGCTAAGTACTGTTAGTTTTTTATGATGGATAAAAACATCCCCAGAAATAGTTTTTTGTACTTTAGAAAGTGTTCTTAATAATGTAGATTTTCCAATTCCGTTTTTACCTAAAACGGTAATTAGTTTTCCTTGTTCAATTTCTAAATTGATATTAGAAGCTATAATTTTAGCATCTTTTTTTTGCTGATAACCTATAGAGAGATTTTCAGTTCTTAAAATGATATTTTCGTTTGTTTTTTTAATGACGTAATTTTTTTAATTAAGTTTTAAAGTTTCAGGTTTTCAGAGGTTTAGGTTTTTGTCTGTTTGTTTTACTACTTTGTTATTCATTTTAGCCTGCCACTTTGTAGTTTTTTATCACTTTAATACTTTTTTTTAATTTCTCTGTACTCTTCATATCTCCTTAGACAAATAATCTTTTTTTTCTAATCAATAACCAAATCACTACAGGTGCTCCAAATAAGGAGGTAATAGCATTTATAGGAAGTGTAAATTCACTAGTTGGTAATTGAGCAATAGCGTCGCAAATTAATAAAACAATGGCGCCAATAATTGCAACAGCGGGTAATAATATTTTATGATTAGAGCTTGCAAATAACATTCTTGCAATGTGCGGAACTGCTAATCCTACAAAGGCAATTGGTCCAGAAAATGCCGTAATTACACCTGTTAAAATACTGGTAATTAGTAAAATGATGTTTCTACTTTTTTTTACGTTAATACCTAAGCTTTTTGCATAGTTTTCTCCTAATAAAAAACTGTTTAAAGGTTTTATAACAGCGATGGTTCCTAAAATGCCAATAGAATAAATAATAACAAAAACGGTAATCTCATTCCAAGTTAAATTGCCCAAACTACCAAAACTCCAAAATAAATATTGTTGAATTTGGGCTGCTTCACTAAAATAGGCTAAAACGCTTATTACTGCAGAGGTTAAAGAGCCAAACATTAAACCAATAATTAAAATTGACATGGTGTTTTTTACACGATTAGCCGCTATAATAACTGCGGATAAAACTAAAAAAGCCCCTAAACTAGCAGCAATGGGTAAAGACCAATTAGATATAGAGGTGGTTAGAAAGAAGCCTCCAAAAACAGATGATCCTAAAATTAAAATTGCAACGCCTAAACTTGCACCAGAAGAAATACCTAAAACAAAAGGTCCTGCTAATGGGTTTCTAAATAAAGTTTGCATTAGCAAACCACAAATAGACAAACCAGATCCCACTAAAATGGCTGTAATAGCTTTAGGTATTCTAAAATTGATAATTATGGTTCTCCAACTGTCTTTAGTTACTGTGCCTCCAAAAACACTATTAAAAAGATCTTTAAAAGGAATAGAAACAGATCCTAAACTGATGTTTAAAAAGAACAAAATTACCAGTAAAATAGATAAAAGGATAAAATGTTTTGTGTATTTTTTTTGTTCCATTCTGTTGTTCCTTTAGAAACAGGAAGCTTTTTTTATGTTTTTTTCTTTTGGTAGACGTAAAATAATAGCTTTATGAATATTTTTCTTCTAAAAAGCGTACTAATTTTTGTATGGCAATTCCTCTGTGTGATATATTGTTTTTTTGTTCTGAGCTCATTTCGGCAAAAGAAACGTTAAAACCTTCTGGTTTAAAAATAGGATCATATCCAAAACCTTTTTCGCCATGTTTCTTTTTTAATATTTCACCTTTACAGATACCTTCAAAAAGAAACTGCTCATCATTTAAATTTAATGAAACAACTGTTCTAAATTGTGCTTTTCTATTCGTTTTATCTTTTAGATCTTCTAAAAGTTTTTGCATATTATTTTCAGAATTAGCAGGTTCGCCAGCAAAACGAGCAGAATATACTCCGGGTTTACCATCTAAACTTTC
The DNA here is from genome assembly GCF_038024105.1 of Polaribacter butkevichii. Taxonomy (NCBI): domain Bacteria; kingdom Pseudomonadati; phylum Bacteroidota; class Flavobacteriia; order Flavobacteriales; family Flavobacteriaceae; genus Polaribacter; species Polaribacter butkevichii. The sequence continues at coordinate 1,211,054 of NZ_CP150661.1, read as the reverse complement.
TACTTCTAAACCGGTATCATCAGCAAAACAATTAAAACTAAATTTACGAGTAATGTAATCTGCTTTTAATTTAGCGTTTCCTTGTAAAGTGGTTTCTGTTTCTTCTATTTCATCAAAACAATTAATGTCTTTTAAACTCAGTAATTTTATAGAGTCTGGTAACATTTTTTGAACTTCGGCAAGTTTGTTTAAATTATTGGTGGCGAAAACTAATTTCATCTGTTTCATTTTAGCAAATGTAAGAAATTAAACAGTGAAATTTTAATGAGATCTACTATAGAAAACCTATAATTTAAGAAAGGTGTTTTAAGATGTATTTTTTCTGAAGAACTATAATTTAAACTCGAAAGGTAAAAATTAAGATTTAACTAGATGCAGTCTTTTTTAAGGATGAACAATATAACTTGTCAACATGTGCTTATGTGAAAATTAAAAGAAATTATTTTATTATTCCCCCAAATTTTAAAAAATTACTTTTTCTGTTTTCTATAAACACAAAATTAAGTTGACAAGTATATTTAAAGTCATTTTCTAATTAAATCAAACTTAAAAAAAATAAATAGAGTAAACTTCATTAAAATGGTTAGGTAATGGTTGTTTTAATGAAATCAGTAAAGATTTTAATAAATCAGTAACAGAATATAAAACAGCTATGTTAATTTTTTGTAATTTTGGTAAAATATAAATCCCCAAAATAGTTTGATAGAAGCCTTTTTATTTTTATTTACAGGTATTATTGGGCTAGTTACTTTAGCTTTAATGCTAAGGTCTTATCAATCAAATCCATTTTGTAATTTTTTTTTAGTACTAATTATAAGCGTAGTTTCTTTTCGTTATTTTTTTCATGGTAGTTATAATTTAGGTTTACAAACAGTTGTAAAACCAGACAGCGGATTGTATTCTTTATTGTTTTTGATAATAGCGCCTTCTTTGTATTTGTATTATAAGCACTTAACAGACCCAAAAACAGCATACAATCCTAAAGATTTTAAACATCTTTTTTTTATAATTTTTTTGTATTTAATCAATTCAGTTGAAGTTCTACGTGATAGCTTTTTATTTTACTTTGGATCGATGACTAATTTTTATCTGATAACAATTTTTGTAACATTTTATATCGTTTTAATTTTTAATTTATTAAAAAAGAAGGTTTGGTTTAGAAAGAATTTAGAGTTAAATAGAAATCATTTTAATTTGGTTAAAAACTGGACTATATATTTTTTTATTATTAATCTGCTTTGTAGTTTAATGGTTTTTGTTTCTTTATATACAGAGTTTAAAACAGGGGTTAAGGTTTCTGGAAAGACAATGGCTGTTTTTTCGGTGATTTTTTGGTCATCAGCTTTTTTTAAAATTTTAATTTCACCAGAAATTTTATATGGATTGCCTGTATTAAATAAAACTTTGTTAAAGTTTAACAATTCTGAAGTAGAAAAAATAGAGGCTGTAAATCTACAGAATGATGTTGTTGGTAGTAATTGGGTTTTAGAAGTTGCTGTTAAAGAAGATAGTCAAGATTATAGATTGCAAGAAAATATAAGAGCTAATATTGTAAGTTATATTCAGGAGGTTGATAAATTAAGTACAGAAAAATTTATTTTTCGTAATCAAAAAGTTTCACAAAATGACATTGCAGAAATGTTAGGAGTTCCAACAAGTCATATTGTGTATTTGTTTAAATATCACTCTAAAATTTCTTTTACAGAATATAGAAAAAATAGTAGAATACAAGACGCTCTTAAGCTTATAGATGAAGGTTTTTTAAATTTAGAAACGTTAGAATCTTTGGCATACAAAACAGGTTTTGCTTCTTACAATCCCTTTTTTATTGCTTTTAAAAATAGCACCAATTATTCTCCTCAAGATTATAGTAAGGTAAAAAAATAGTATAAAAATGATTATTCATGATGATAAGGTTCATTCTTTAAAATTGTAAAACCTCTATAGAGTTGTTCTACAATAAAAAGACGAATCATTTGATGTGAAAAAGTCATTTTAGATAATGATATTTTTCCTATTGATTTTTTATAAACAGCATCAGAAAAACCATAAGGTCCGCCAATAACCAAAACGAGTTGTTTAATGCCAGCATTCATTTTCTTTTGTAGGTAAATAGAAAACTCAATAGAACTATAATGTTTGCCTTTATCATCTAACAACACCAATTGATCTGTGTTTTGTAGTTTAGATAAAATTAATTCTCCTTCTTTTTCTTTTTGTTGAATTTCGCTTAAATTCTTTACATTTTTAATGTCAGGAATAATATCTAACTCAAACTTTATGTAGTGTTTTAATCTATTTTGATATTCATCAATTAACTGAATCAAGTTTTTGTTGTCAGTTTTACCAATGGCTAGTAATTTAATTTTCATACGTGCAAAATTACGAATTAAGATTTACGAATTTGCAATAATTTGCCCTAATTGATAATTCGTAATTCATAATTAAAATAGTATTTTTACATCAGAATTCAATAATTATGATATCAAAAGAACAATTTCAGAACGAGTTAGATTTAATTATAAAAAACGCCATTAGAGAAGATATTGGCGATGGAGATCATACATCACTTTCATGTATTCCGGCGGATGCTAAAGGGAAAGCAAAATTGTTGGTAAAAGAAGATGGAATTATAGCGGGAGTAGAATTTGCAAAACAAGTTTTTAGCTATGTTGATAAAGATTTACAAGTAGAAACGTTTATTAATGATGGAGAGGATGTAAAATATGGAGATATTGTTTTTCATGTTTCCGGAAAATCTCAATCGATTTTAATGGCAGAGCGTTTGGTGTTAAATGCTATGCAAAGAATGTCTGCAATTGCAACAAAAACAGCCTTTTTTGCAAACTTACTAAAAGGCACAAAAACAAAGGTTTTAGATACAAGAAAAACAACTCCAGGAATTAGAGCTATAGAAAAATGGGCTGTAAAAATAGGAGGAGGAGAAAACCACCGTTTTGCGTTGTATGATATGGTAATGATAAAAGACAATCATATAGATTTTGCTGGCGGAATTACAGCAGCAATTACAAAAACAAAAAAATATTTAGCAGAAAAGAATCTTGATATTAAAATTATTGTAGAGGCAAGAAGTTTAGAAGAAATTAAAGAAATTTTGTCTAACGAAGGCGTTTATAGAATTCTAATAGACAACTTTAATTATGAAGATACTAAAAAGGCAGTTGCTTTAATTGGTGATACTTGCTTAACAGAATCTTCTGGCGGAATTAATGAAGAAACGATTAGAAAATATGCAGAATGTGGTGTAGATTTTATTTCTTCTGGGGCATTAACACATTCGGTTTATAATTTAGATTTAAGTTTAAAAGCAATAGATTAATTTATATGAAAAAATGCATAACAGTAGCAGCTTCATTACTATTAATAATTTCTTGTAGTACAAAAGAAGTAAAGAAAGAAAACATTATGGATATCTCTAAAAATCCTTTATTAGTAAAAAGTACATTAGAATATGGTACACCAGATTTTACCAAAATTAAAGCAAAACATTTTTTACCAGCTATTTTAGAAGGGATGAAATTGCAAAATGAAGCAATTGTAAAAATCACTCAGAATACTGAGGCTCCAACTTTTGAAAATACGATTTTAGCTTTAGAAGAAAGTAGCAAAAAGTTAGATGCAGTAACTGCTGTTTTTTCTGGATTGGCAGGTGCGCATACAAATGATACAATAAAAGCAAATCAAAAAGAATTAGCTCCAAAATTTTCTAAACATTCTGATGACATTTTGTTAAACACACAATTGTTTGCGAAAATTAAAACGGTTTATAATAATTTGACAACAGCTAATTTAGATGCAGAATCAGAACACTTAGTAAAAGAATATTTTAAAGATTTTACCAAAGCAGGTGCAAATTTATCCGAAGAAAAAAAGGAGAAATTAAAAGAAATTAATTCTGAAATAGCGAGTTTGTCTAATGATTTTGGAAAAAAACTATTAGATGCTAGTAAAAAAGGTGGTATTGTAATTTCTGACAAAGCACAATTAAAAGGTTTTTCTGATGAAAAAATAGCTTCTTTAGAAAAAGATGGTAAATATGAAATTCAGTTAATAAACACAACACAACAACCTTCTTTACAAACGTTAGAAAATAGAGATGTTAGAAAACAATTGTTCGAAAAATCGATTCATAGAGCTGATGCTGGGGATTATGATACTAGTGATTTAGTAAAGAAAATGGTGCTGTTAAGAGCTCAAAAAGCACAGATTTTAGGATTTGGTAATTATGCAAGTTGGAGCTTACAAGGCACAATGGCATCAAATCCAGAAACGGTTTTTGATATGTTTAAAAACTTAATTCCGGGTTCTTTAGAAAAAGCAAACTCAGAGATTAAAGAGATTCAGGCAGAAATAAATAAAGAAGGAAAAGACTTTAAATTGGCTGCTTATGATTGGAATCATTATGCAGAAAAAGTGCGTAAATCTAAATATAATTTAAATGAAGATGAGGTAAAACCTTATTTTGAAATGACCAATGTGTTAGAAAAAGGAGTTTTCTATGCAGCTACAAAATTATACGGAATTACCTTTAAAAAACGTACAGACATACCAACGTATCATCCAGATGTTGTGGTGTATGAGTTGTTTGAAGAAGACGGAAGTAAATTAGGATTGTTTTTTGGAGATTACTTTGCAAGAGATAGCAAACGTGGTGGTGCTTGGATGAGTAGTTTTGTAAAACAATCTAAATTACGTAACCAAAAACCTGTAATTTATAATGTTTGTAACTCAACAAAACCGGCTGCAGGAGCGCCTGTTTTAATTAGTTTTGATGAGGTAGAAACGATGTTTCATGAATTTGGACATGCATTGCATGGTTTTTTCGGAAGTCAAAAATATGCTTCTATTTCAGGAACAAGTACCGCTAGAGATTTTGTAGAATTTCCTTCTCAGTTTAATGAAAATTGGGCAACGCATCCAGAAATTTTAAATAATTACGCAATTCATTACAAAACCGGAAAAGTAATTCCTGCAGAATTATTGCAAAAAATTAAAGATGCAGGTACTTTTAACCAAGGGTATTCTATGATAGAAAACTTATGTTCTTCTAGTTTAGACATGAAATGGCACACAATTTCTGCAAATGAAAAAATAGAAGATGTTGCTAAGTTTGAATTGGAAGCATTAAAAAGCATGAAGTTAAATGTTAATGAAATTCCTCCAAGATATCGATCAACTTACTTTGCGCACATTTTTAGTGGAGGTTATTCTGCAGGGTATTATTCTTATTTATGGACAGAAATGTTAAGTCATGATGCATATGATTGGTTTAAAGACAATGGTTTATTAACAAGAGAAAACGGACAAAAATTTCGTGATCAAGTTTTATCAAAAGGAAATACAATGGATTATGCAGAAATGTATAAAACCTTTGCAGGTAGAAATCCTGAAGCAGCACCAATGTTAAAGGCAAGAGGTTTAAAATAGGTATTTAAATGAAATCAATTTTAAAAATTTTAGTGGTTGTTTGTATGTTTTTTTTGTCTTGTAAAAGTAATGAAGCAATCGATGTAACAGGTATTTATACAGGTGAATTTCCTTGTGGAGATTGTGCAGGAATAGAGCAAAAAATGACGCTAAATGCAGATAGTACTTTTGTTTTAGAAAGAGTTTACAAAGGCAAAGGTGATGGTAATGTTTTTAAAGAATCTGGTAAGTATTTAGTGGTAGAAGGAAAACTAGTTTTAGATATAAAAACCTCGCCTTTTAAGTATAAAATAGGCGAAAATTTTATCGAATTACTAGATATTGATGGCAATATAATTAAAAGTGATTTAAATTATAAATTGATAAAACAAAACTAAGCGTTTAAAATTATTAGATGACAGACAATTATTTTGATAGCGAAGAATACTCTAAAATTGATTTTACAAAAACAAAAATAGAAAAAGGAGAATATGAAAATTGTATGTTTTCTAACTGTAATTTCGAAGGAATTCATGCTTCCAATATACAGTTTATAGAATGTGAATTTTTCGATTGTAATTTTAGTAATACAATTGTAGATCATACAGCTTTTAAGGATGTTAATTTTATCAATTGTAAAATGATAGGTGTAAAATTTAATGGATGTGATCCTTTTTTATTACAGTTTAGTTTTAAGGAATGTCAATTAAGTTTTGCTAGTTTTTATCAACTAAAAATACCAAAAACAACATTTAAAGACTGTAACTTACAAGAAGTAGATTTTACAGAAAGTATGTTAACAAATGCTGTTTTTGATAATTGCGATTTTAAAGGGGCTGTTTTTGGCAGAACTAATATAGAAAAGTCAGATTTTAGAACGGCATATAATTTTAATATCAATCCAGAAAAAAATCAAATAAAAGGTGCTAAGTTTAGTAAGGAAAATATTGTAGGCCTTTTATCAGAATATAAAATTGTGGTTGAATAAATTATCAAGAGAAATAGAACAAATGTTATTAAGTATTATTAGAAGTATAAAAACACAAAGGAACTAATTTAAAGTTTTAACCTTTGTAACTTATAAAACTGTAAATCGCTACAAATTTGTTCCTTTGAAACTAAATTAATGACAAAAGAAATAGAAGACAAGCTAGAAAAAATACCAGTTGTAAACCTCTTGGTTAAATTTGGCAAGAAAATAAAAGTACCAGGGTTACAAGGTATGTCTTTGTATGATGTAATAGAAATGTACATTATAGGTATTGTAAAAGGTGCTTTAACTACAAGAGCAGGCGGAATTGCATTCAGTTTTTTTATGGCCGTTTTTCCTTTTATGCTATTTATTCTTACACTAATTCCGTACATTCCTATAGAAGGTTTTCAAGAAGGATTATTTTCATTTATAAAAGAAATTTTACCACCACAAACTTTTGAAGCGGTAAACACGGTAATTGGAGATATTATTAACAATCAATACGGAGGCTTGCTTTCTTTTGGTTTTCTATTATCTATTTTTTTAATGACAAATGGTGTGAATGCTATTTTTGGTGGTTTTGAATATTCGTATCACGTAACAGATGTTAGAAATGTTTTTAGATCTTATTTTATTTCGTTAGGTGTATCTTTATTGATGTCGTTTTTCTTAATTGTAACCATTACATCACTTATATTATACCAAGTAGCGTTGTCTAAAATAGATGAAACAGGTTGGTTAAATACAAGCGATTTAAATCTATTTCTTTTAGGTAAAAATGCACTATTTCTAATAATGCTATTTACTATTGTTTCTTTACTTTTTAGGTATGGTACAAAGCAAGGAAAAGAAACAAAATTCTTTTCTGCAGGCGCAATTTTAACTACCGTGGTTTCTTTATTTACCTTTTATTTATTTGGTATTTACGTTGTAAAATTTGCACAATACAATCAATTATATGGTTCTATTGGTACACTTTTAATCTTAATGTTATTTGTATGGTTAAATGCCATAATTCTGCTGTTAGGTTTTGAGTTAAATGCTTCTTTATATAGTTTAAGACGAAGAAATAAAACCTTTACAACACCTAAAAAAGTATAATTTTTCACGATATTTGCCGACTCAATTAATAATAATCAATTAATAACAATCAATTAACCATTGATAACTTATAATTGAACACTGATTACTGATTTATATGAAACCAAGCATACCAAAAGGAACCAGAGATTTTTCGCCAACAGAAGTAGCAAATCGTACCTATATTATGAATACGATTAAAACTAGTTTTGAAACATTTGGATTTCAACCTATTGAAACTCCAAGTTTTGAAAACTCATCTACCTTAATGGGGAAATATGGTGAAGAAGGAGATAGACTTATTTTTAAGATTTTAAATTCTGGTGATTTTTTAAAGAAAGCAGATGCTACACTTTTATCAGAAAAAAATAGTTTAAAAGTTACCACTCAAATATCAGAAAAAGCGTTGCGTTACGATTTAACAGTGCCTTTTGCGCGTTACGTTGTACAACATCAAAATGAAATTACATTTCCTTTTAAAAGATATCAAGTACAACCAGTTTGGAGAGCAGATAGACCACAAAAAGGACGTTTTAGAGAGTTTTTTCAATGTGATGCAGATGTTGTGGGAAGTAAATCTTTATGGCAAGAGGTAGAGTTTATACAATTGTACGATACTGTTTTTACCAAATTAGGTTTAGCAGGAACTACAGTTAAAATAAATAATAGAAAAATACTTTCTGGTATTGCAGAAGTTATTGGAGCGCAAGATAAATTAATCGATTTTACAGTTGCTTTAGACAAACTAGATAAAATAGGTAAAGAAGGTGTTGTTAAAGAAATGCTGTCTAAAGGAATTACAGAAGATGCCATTGAAAAAGTGCAACCTTTGTTCGATTTTACGGGTTCTAATTTAGATAAATTGGCTTCTTTAGAAAGTATGTTGTCAACTTCAGAAGAAGGAACGAGTGGAGTAGAAGAGTTGCGTTTTGTTATTAATTCTATAGAGGAATTAGGTTTAGAAACGGCAGCTTTAGAAGTAGATGTAACTTTGGCCAGAGGATTAAATTATTACACAGGTGCTATTTTTGAAGTTGCAGCTCCTAAAGGTGTAAAAATGGGCTCTATTGGTGGCGGTGGAAGATATGATGACTTAACAGGAATTTTTGGATTAAAAGATGTTTCTGGAGTTGGAATTTCTTTTGGATTGGATAGAATTTATTTAGTTTTAGAAGAATTAGGTTTGTTTAAAGCAGTTGATAACCCAAAGCCGAAAGTAATTTTCTTAAATTTTGAAGCTTCAACAGATGTGCTTAAAATGAAAGCGATTAAAAGTTTGAGAGAAAATGGAATAAAATCGGAATTTTATCCGGATTTAGGTGAAAGTAATAAGGCGCAAAAACGACAATGGAAATACGTTACCAATAGAGAAATAGAATATGTTGTTTCTAAAGTTGAAGATGATGTTTTTACCTTAAAAAACATGATTTCTGGAGAGCAAACAGATTGTACTTTAATGGATTTGGTAACAAAGCTAAAAATATAAAAATTATAGTTTTATAATTTTTATTGATTAGGAAACTAAGATAATACGTTGCAAACACGTAAATTTGCACTTTAATAAAGAATGAAATGTTTGAATTAAGCAGCAAAATGAATGACGAAAGAATTGAAGAAATAGGAGAGAACCACGTTGGTACATCAGCTAAAACTCCGTTAAGAGCAGATGCTTTTGATATTTCTGACGAAGAAAAAATTGAAAGAATCCAAGAAAGTGTAAAAGATATTTTAACCACTTTAGGAATGGATTTAACAGATGATAGTTTACAAGGAACTCCAAGAAGGGTGGCTAAATCTTTTGTAAATGAACTATTTATGGGATTAAATCCTAAAAATATGCCAAAGGCTTCTACGTTTGACAATAATTACAATTATGGTGAAATGTTGGTAGAGAGAAACATTGTGGTTTATTCTACTTGTGAGCATCATTTATTACCAATTATTGGTAGAGCACATGTTGCTTATATTTCTGATGGTAAAGTAATAGGGCTTTCTAAAATGAATAGAATTGTCGAATATTTTTCTAAAAGACCTCAGGTGCAAGAGCGCTTAACAATGCAAATTGTACAAGCAATGCAAGAAGCTTTAGGTGTAGAAGATGTTGCTTGTGTTATTGATGCTAAACATTTGTGTGTAAACTCTAGAGGAATTAAAGATATAGAAAGTTCTACTGTTACAGCAGAATTTGGTGGTAAGTTTAAGCAGAAAGAAACAAAAAGAGAATTTTTAGAATATTTAAAGATGAAAACAAGTTTTGAATAAAACTTTGATTTATTTTTAATTAAAATATAAGTTATAAAAAAACCGTTTAGAAATTTTCTAAACGGTTTTTTATTTATGTAAAATCCTGTAAAACAGGATTTGTTTTTATTTATTTACCAACACCCATTCTCCTTTAGCTATTAAAGGAATTGCCTGTTTGTATTTTACTCCTTTTTCTTCTCCACTCATTACGTTTTTAATGGTAACATGTTCATTTCTACCAATTTTAGGTTGATCTCGAATAATGGTTTCAACAGGTTCTGATTGTTGAGGTTTAGAGTTTTGTATGGCTTGTTCTGTAGAGTTTTGAACATCTTCTTTAGAAGTGTTTAAACGCTCTCTTTTTTGTTGACGCGCCTCTGATATTTGATTTACATTTTGCTCTGGTAATTCTCCTTTAAACAAGAAAGATAATACTTCTTTGTTAATATCATCAACGGTTGTTTTAAATAATTCAAAAGCTTCAAACTTGTAAATTAATAAAGGATCTTTTTGTTCATAAGACGCATTTTGTACAGATTGTTTTAAATCGTCCATTTTACGTAAATGATCTTTCCAATTTTCGTCAATAATTGCTAAAGTGATGTTTTTCTCGAAATCTGTAATTAAACTTTTTCCTTCAGTTTCATAAGCTTCTTTTAGGTTGGTTACAACTTGTAAAGATTTAATTCCATCTGTAAAAGGCACCACAATACGCTCGTATCTATCGCCTTCGTTTTCAAAAACATCTTTAATAACAGGATATGCTAAAACGGCATTTCTTTCAATTTTGTTTTTGTAATGTGCTGCAACTATTTCGTATAATTTATCTGCCAATTCACTTTCAGAAAGTTTTTCAAATTCTTCTTCTGTAAAAGGAGAGGTCATTGAAGAGAATTTGATCAATTCAAATTCGAAATTCTGAAAATCTTTTGCAGCTTTATTGTTGTTGATAATAGATTCGCATGTATCAAAAATCATGTTTGCAATATCTACTTGTAAACGTTTACCATCTAATGCATGACGTCTTCTTTTGTATACAAACTCACGTTGAGCGTTCATAATATCATCATACTCTAACAAACGTTTACGAATACCAAAGTTGTTTTCTTCTACTTTCTTTTGAGCTCTTTCAATAGATTTGCTAATCATAGAATGCTGAATTACTTCACCTTCTTTTAAGCCCATTCTATCCATCATTTTTGCAATTCTGTCTGAACCAAAAAGACGCATTAAATTATCATCTAAGGCAACGTAAAATTGAGTTGACCCAACATCACCTTGTCTACCAGCACGTCCACGTAACTGTCTGTCTACACGTCTAGAATCGTGTCTTTCTGTACCAATAATAGCTAAACCACCAGCTTTTTTAACTTCGTCTGTTAATTTAATATCTGTACCACGCCCTGCCATGTTGGTTGCAATGGTAACCACACCTGGTTTTCCTGCTTCTGCTACTACATCTGCTTCTCTTTTATGCAATTTTGCATTTAAAATATTATGAGGAATTTTACGCATTTGTAACATTCTACCTAATAATTCAGAAATTTCTACAGAAGTTGTACCTACTAAAACCGGTCTGTTTTGTTCAACTAGTTTTACAATATCTTCAATAACTGCATTGTATTTTTCACGTGCAGTTTTGTAAATTAAATCTTCTTTATCATCTCTTTGAATTGGTTTGTTTGTAGGAATTTCTACAACATCTAATTTGTAGATTTCCCATAACTCACCAGCTTCTGTGATTGCTGTACCTGTCATACCAGACAGTTTTCTGTACATTCTAAAGTAGTTTTGTAATGTTACGGTAGCAAATGTTTGTGTAGCATCTTCAATTTTTACATTTTCTTTTGCTTCAATTGCTTGGTGTAATCCGTCTGAATAACGACGACCGTCCATAATACGACCTGTTTGTTCATCAACAATCATTACTTTATTGTCCATTACTACATACTCTACATCTTTTTCAAAAACAGTGTATGCTTTTAAAAGTTGATTCATGGTATGGATACGCTCGCTTTTTATGCTAAAGTCTTTGTATAACTCTTCTTTTTGAGCCGCTTTTTCTTCTTTACTAAGGTCAGAATTGTCAATTTCACCAATTTTTACACCAATATCTGGTAAAACAAAGAAACTATCGTTATCTGTTTTATTTGATAAATGTGCAATCCCTTTATCAGTTAAATCAATCTGATTATTTTTTTCTTCAACAACAAACCAAAGATCTTCATCTACTTGTGGCATTAATTTGTTATTATCTTGCATGTAGTAATTTTCTGTTTTCTGCAAGATTTGTTTATTACCTTCTTGTGATAAAAATTTAATTAAGGCTTTGTTTTTAGGCAAACCTCTGTAAACTCTTAATAATAAGAATCCGCCATCTTTATCATTTCCTTCTGCTATTAATTTTTTTGCTTCAGCAAAAACACCTACTAAATGTTGTTTTTGTAAAGTAACTAAATCAGATACTAAAGGTTTTAAATCGTTAAATTCATGTCTGTCTCCTTGTGGTACAGGTCCAGAGATAATTAAAGGAGTTCTTGCGTCATCAATTAAAACCGAATCTACTTCATCAATAATAGCATAATTTGGTGCACGTTGCACTAAATCATCTTTAGAACTCGCCATATTATCACGTAAATAATCGAAACCAAATTCGTTATTTGTACCATAGGTAATGTCTGCATTGTAGGCTTTTCTACGTGCATCAGAATTTGGTTGGTGATAATCGATACAATCTGTGGTAAAACCATGAAACTCAAAAAGAGGTCCCATCCACGCTTTATCACGTTTTGCTAAATAATCATTTACGGTAACTAAATGTACTCCATTACCTGTTAATGCATTTAAGTATACTGGTAAGGTAGAAACTAATGTTTTTCCTTCACCAGTCATCATTTCTGCAACTTTACCTTGGTGTAAAACAGAACCACCAATTAATTGTACATCGTAATGAACCATATCCCAAGTAACAGGTTTTCCTGCTGCGTCCCAAGAATTTGCCCATAACGCCTTGTCATTATCTAAAGTAACATTATCTCTTTCTGCAGATAATTCTCTGTCATAAGGAGTTGCTGTTACTTCTATTTCTTTATTTTCTACAAAACGTTTTGCTGTTTCTTTAACAACGGCAAAAGCTTCTGGCATTATTGTAAGTAAAGTTTCTTCAGAAACTTTGTACGCTTCATCTTTTAGTGCATCTATTTCTGTATAAATATCTTCTTGACGATCTATGTTTGCTGTTTTAGCTTCTGTTTCTAACTCAGTAATTTTATCATCAAACTGTTTAGTAGCTGTTTTTATTCTTTCTTTAAATTCTATAGTTTTTGCCCTTAAACCATCATTAGAAAGTTTAGAGAATTCTATTTCGAATTTTTTTACGTTTTCAACAACAGGTTGTAAAATTTTTAAATCTTTTTGTTGTTTATCACCAACAAAAAGTTTGATTACTGAATTTAAAATATTCATTATTATGTTATTTTTAGTTAAATTAATAACTATATTATAGTTCTGTATTAGGTTTTTTTTAAAACCCTGAAAAACAGTTTTCTAGTTTAGGAGAAAACAAAAAAAAAGCCTCCATAGAGACTTTTTAAATTTTATTATTATGTTTAGTATTCATCCTCATTCCAAAGATAATCATCTTCGGTAGGATAATCTGGCCAAATTTCAACAATTGAATCATACGCATCACCTTCATCTTCTATATCTTGTAGGTTTTCTACTACTTCTAAAGGAGATCCAGTTCTAATAGCGTAATCTATTAACTCGTCTTTGGTTGCTGGCCAAGGCGCATCTGCTAAATAAGATGCTAATTCTAATGTCCAATACATTTCTTAATGTTTAATTTTGTGCAAAAATAATTTTTTTACTGAATTATACAAGTCTTTTTTAAGAAATATATAGAGAAGTTATTTTAATATTTTGTTAATATCTTAAAACGAATGCTTTAAGCGTTAAATAAAATTTAAAATTTCTTTCTATCGATAAAAAAAAGAACGTATTATTTTTTTGTAGGAATCCACTTGATTTCCTCTACTGATAAGTCTTTAGACAACTTTCGTGCCAACGTAAAAAGGTAGTCAGAAAGTCGGTTTAAGTATTTTAGTATGTCATCATTAATGTTTTCTTGATCATTAAGTTCTACCACTAAGCGTTCTGCTCGTCTGCAAATACATCTAGCGATATGACAAAATGACACAGATTGATGCCCTCCAGGAAGAATAAAATGAGTCATTTGAGGAAGCTCTAAATCCATTTTATCAATTTCTTCTTCTAAAAAAAGGATAGAAGCTTCATCTATCTTAGGTATATTAAGTCTTTCTTTTCCGTTTTTTAATGTTTCTTTATCTGGCGGAGTAGCCAACATTGCCCCCAAAGTAAATAACTCATTTTGAATTTTTAATAAAGCTTCTTTAATTGAAAGACTAATTTCCTGATCTTTTATTAAACCAATGTATGAATTTAGTTCATCTACATTACCGTAGCTCTCTATTCGTAAATTGTATTTTTTTACTCTTGTTCCTCCAAAAAGGGCAGTTGTACCTGCATCACCAGTTTTTGTATATATTTTCATTTTAAATGAGTTGCAAATTTTTTATAATAACAAAGTTACAAAGTTTGTAAGCTGTAATATTTATAATTAACACGATTTAACAGTTGCATTATTAAACTACCTTTTAAACTCTTATTTTAAAATGTTCTTTTTCTTGTTCTTTTCTAAAAAAAACAATGCCCCAGTAAAAAACATCTACCGTAACTGTTACTTTATTGTGGTTTTTAATCTCTGTCCAAGCTTCTTTCATTTCATCACTCCAATAAATATCATCAAAAATCCAAACGGAATTATTATGAGCTGTATTTAAACAAGTTTCGAAATAATGTAAAGTATCTTTTTTTGTATGATTTCCGTCAAAATAGATACAATCGATTTTTTGATTTTTAATAGCTAAGGGTAACGTTTCTTTAAAATCTCCTGTAATTATCTTTATGTTGTTAAAATTATTTGTAAAAAATAAATGATTAGCAACTTTACTTGTTTCAGAGCATCCTTCTAGAGTTGTAATTGTAGATTCTTTATTTCCTATTTTAATTGCAGATGTACCTAAACCAAGAGATGTTCCAATTTCTAAAATAGTTTTAGGTTTAAAATATTCAATTACACGAATTAATAATTTTGCTTTTTTGTTAGATAATCCTGCTATTTTAGCTATTTTAGAAACTTGACGATTATTGTCTTTAAAAATTTTAGATCCAGCACCAAAATCTGTGACTTTTATAAGACTTTTGTTGTCTAATAAATGTTGCTTTGTTTTAGAAAATAATTTAATGCAATCGGAGTCTGTTTTTTTGTAAAAACATTTTGTTACTAAATCATACACAAAAGGAGAGTGAACCCCATGTTGATTGGATGATTTTAAAAGAAATTTTAGGT
This sequence comes from Polaribacter butkevichii, assembly GCF_038024105.1. Lineage (NCBI taxonomy): Bacteria > Pseudomonadati > Bacteroidota > Flavobacteriia > Flavobacteriales > Flavobacteriaceae > Polaribacter > Polaribacter butkevichii. Next base: position 1,195,899 of record NZ_CP150661.1, on the reverse strand, counting down.
ATTCTGTGATTAAATGTGTCATTATTTATAAAAAAAACGAAAGTAAAATAAAATTATAGTAAATCACTTTTAAAAAGTATATTTGTAGCTATTTATGATTAAAATTACAATGAAAAAACACCTTTTATTACTATTATCTATCTCTTTCTTTTTTTCGTGTGTACCAAGTAAAGATATTATTTATTTACAAGGAGAACCCGTGGCTAAAAAGGAGATTAAAAGAATAAATAATATACCTTATAAATTACAGGTAGATGATATTTTAAATATAGATATTAAATCTAATGATGAATCTTTGGTATCTGTGTTTAAAAAACAATCTGGAAATACAGGTGGAGGAGACGGATATTTTTCGGGCTATAGTATTGATAGTTATGGAAATATAAGAATGCCTACTTTAGGAGAAATAAATGTTTTAGGCTATACCGAATTGGAAGTACGAAAAAAAATTGAAAATGAATTAAAAAAATACATTAAAACTCAAGAAGAACTTTTTGTTTCGGTTAAATTAGCAGGTATTAAATATACTATTATTGGAGAAATTGGTAGTCCTGGACCTAAAGTAATTTTTCAAAATAAGCTTTCTATTATTGATGCAATTTCTAACTCTGGCGATATTACTACAGTAGGAAATAGAAAAAAAGTAGAAATAATTAGAAACTCTATTACAGGAACAGAAAAGTTTACTATTGATTTAACAAAAATTAGTGCTTTTGAGTCTGAAGTGTTTTATGTAAAACCAAATGATATTATTAATGTGATGCCACTAAGACAAAAAACCTGGGGTACAGGAACTACTGGCCTTGGAGCGCTAACAACAATCGTTTCTTTATTTACATTAATTAGTACCACTTTTATTTTAGCAAGAAACCTATAGTATTTTATGGATAATTTAAATAAACTGAATAGCAGTCCAATTCAAGCCAATGTAGATGTTAAAGGTTATCTTTTTAAAGTTTTATCTTATTGGAAACTTTTTTTTGTAACCATTATTATTGCTTTGATCGTTGCTAAATTTATGAATGATTATAAACCAAAAATTTATAGTCTTGATACTGTTGTCTCTGTAAAGGAAGAAAATAACCCTTTATTTTCAACAGGAACAAATATAGCCTTTAATTGGGGAGGAGCCAGTGATGCTGTAGAAACTATTAAAGTAGTTTTAACATCTAGAACACATAATGAAAAGGTTGTTAAAAAATTAAATTTTTTTATTGATTATCTTAAAGAAGGTAGATATAGATTAGAGGATGTATATGGGTATACACCTTTTGTTGTAAATTTAAATACTAGTAAACCTCAATTGTACGGAAAGCTTTTACAGATAGAAATTACTGGAGAGGATACGTATAAGTTATCTTTAGACTTTAATGAATCACATTCTAATTCGTTAATAACTTATGATACAAATAAAACGAGTATTTACAATTCTGTAGAAACTTCTTTTTCTAAAGAATTTAAAGTAGAGGAAGAAATAAATACCTCTTTTTTAAGTTTTTCACTTAAAAAGACGAAGAAATTTAAAATTGGAGAAAAATATTTTATTAGATTCAATAGCTTTGATGGTACTGTTGGTGGTAATCGTTTTATTAGTGTAGTTGGTATTACAAATGGAGCTTCTATGCTTAGATTATCTAAAAGCGGAACAAATAAAAATAGAATTGTAGATTATTTAAACACAACAGTTTTAATACTTGATAAAGACAAGCAAGAGCAAAAAATTCTATATGCTAAAAAAACAAAAGATTACATAGACGAATTTTTTGTAAAAGAACAAGAAAGTTTAAAAAGAATTGAAAAAGAAATAGGAGCCTATAAAGAGAAGAATAACATCTATAATTTATCTGCAGAAGGTAATATCGTTTTTAACGAAAGTATCAATATAGAAAAAGAACAAAAAGATATTTTAGAGTTTAATCAATATTTAAATAATTTAAGAACTTATATCACCTCACACGATACCTATGGAGAAAATGTACCTGTACCTGCATTGATATCAATTCAAGATGGGAAAATTTCTGGAGAGATTGCTAATCTCATTCAAAAATCTACTTTGAGAGAAAAATTAAGAGGTTCGGTCACCGATAATCATCCGGATGTAATTAAATTAAGTAATAGCATTAATCTTTCAAAAAATAATTTATTAGAAAATATAGCAACCTTAAAAGTTGTAAATAATAATAAACTTAAGAAGTTAAGTTCAGAGTTGTCTCTGTCTAAAAGTAAACTTAAAAGATTACCAAAAACAGAACAAGGTTTATTACAATTTCAAAAAAATTATGAAATTTCAGAAGCCAACTATAATTATTTAAAACAAAAAAGTTACGAAGCTGGTACTGCAATTGCAGCAAATGTATCTGATGTTAAAATAATAGATTCAGCTAAAGATTTAGGCAATGGGCCTATATACCCAAAGCCTAGTTTTAATTACTTAATAGGATTAATGTTAGGCATTGTTTTTCCGTTATTTTATATAATCACTAAAGAAGTTTTAGATAATAAAATTCACACAGCAGAAGAGATTCAAAATAATTATGCAATTCCTGTTTTAGGTGTTGTAGGTAAAAATCATGATAACAATAATTTAGCGGTTTTTAACAAGCCTAAATCATCGGTAGCAGAATCTTTTAGAGCGCTTAGGTCAAATATCCAATTTTTGTTTAAGAACGCTCAAAAAGACGGATCAAAAACTTTAATATTAACGTCTTCTGTAAGTGGAGAAGGTAAAACAATGGTTTCTATAAATATGGCAACGGTTTTTGCTTTAAGTGGTAAAAAAACCGTATTAATTGGTTTAGATTTAAGAAAACCTAAAATTTATGATGATTTTGATTTAACAAATGATGTGGGGGTTGTAAATCATTTAATTAATCAAAAAACATTAGATGAAATAATTATTAATACTCAAGTACCAAACCTAGATCTTATTTTATCGGGACCAATACCACCAAATCCTTCTGAGTTGTTGTTAAATGAAACAGCAGATAAGATGATTAAAAGTCTTCAAGAAAGATATGATTATGTTATTATTGATACCCCTCCAGTAGGCTTAGTTTCTGATGCCTTAGAGTTGTTTAAATATGGTGATGCAATTATTTATGTTATTCGTCAGAATTACTCAGAAAAAGGTATGATGAGAATGATAGATGATAAGTATAAAAATAAAGAAGTATCTAATATTAGTTATGTTTTAAATGATTTTTCTGTTAAAAATAATTATGGCTACGGCTACGGCTATGGGTACGGCTATGGTTACGGTTATGGAAAATACGGAAATGGCTATCATGAAAATGAAGAAACAAAAGGTATCTTTTCTAAAATTTCTAGTTTATTTAAAAGAAATAATTCATAATAAAAAAGCATCGTTAACGCGATGCTTTTTTACTTTACTATATCTAAAAAGATTTATTTATAATGAAAATTCCACAAGAAGAATATGCTCCCTATTTCTCTGGGTATATTAATTTAATAGATACAGAAAAAAAATCAATTATTGAAAGTCTCAAAGAATCTCAAAATAAATTTGAAAGTGTATTAAGTAATTTACCAAAAGAAAAACAAAGTTTTGCGTATGCAGAAGGTAAATGGACGATCAAAGAATTGATACAGCATATTATTGATACAGAACGTGTTTTCTGTTACAGAGCCTTGTGTTTTGCAAGAAACGATACAACCTCTTTACCTGGTTTTGACCAAGATTTATTTGTAAATAATGATTCTGCAAACGATAGAGATTATCAAGATTTGTTAGACGAAATGGCTGTTTTAAGAAAATCTACCATTCAGTTATATAAAAGTTTTTCTGAAGAAGCTTTGTTAAGAATAGGCGTGGCATCAGAAAATAAAATGTCTGTTAGGGCTTTAGGATATTTATTTTCCGGACATCAAATTCATCATTTAAATGTTGTAAAAGAAAGATATTTATAATTAAAAAACCGAAGTTTTAACTTCGGTTTTTTTATAAATTTAATATTCAGTTTTATCTAGCTTTTCTGCCCATTTATTAAAAGGTTCTAATGCAATTTCTCTTCCTATTTGCTCAAAAGGAATACTTCTTTTCTCGTAAGGTAACGGAATTTCTTTATAGATAAATTCATCATCAAAGCCAATATTTGCAGCATCTTGTTGGTTACTACCGTAAAAAACTTTGTCTGGTCTAGCCCAATAAATGGCACCTAAACACATAGGACAAGGCTCGCAAGAAGTATAAATAATACAACCATCTAACTGAAAAGAGCCTACGTTTTTACAAGCATCTCTAATTGCAGTTACTTCTGCATGTGCCGTTGGGTCGTTTGTAGAAGTTACTTTATTATTTCCTTTACCAATAATTTTTCCGTCCTTAACAACTATACAACCAAAAGGGCCGCCTTCATTATTATTCATTCCTTTTAAAGCTGTTTTTACAGCTTCACTCATAAATTCTTCGTGTGTATTCATCTTCATTATCTGTTATTATGATTTTATTTTTTTTAGCCAAAAAAAAGCTGCATAATGTATGCAGCTTTTAGAGAATGTAAAATTAATATTTTTATTTTAAACTACCCGTCATTTCTTCTGGTTTTACCCATTCGTCATATTGTTCTGGTGTTACGTAGCCTAAACGTACCGCTTCTTCTTTTAAAGTTGTTCCGTTTGCATGCGCAGTATTTGCAATTTCTGCAGATTTATAATACCCAATTTTAGTATTTAAAGCAGTAACTAACATTAAAGAATTATTAACCAATTCATTAATTCTTTCGTGGTTAGGTTCTATACCAGCTGCACAATTTACATCAAAAGATTTACAAACATCACCAATTAATTGAGCAGATTGTAAAACGTTTGCAGCCATTACAGGTTTAAAAACATTTAATTCATAATGCCCTTGAGCACCACCAATAGTTACAGCAACATCATTACCCATAACTTGTGCAGCAACCATTGTCATAGCTTCACACTGTGTAGGATTTACTTTACCTGGCATAATAGAAGATCCTGGTTCGTTTGCAGGAATAATAATTTCTCCAATACCAGATCTTGGTCCAGATGCCATCATTCTAATATCGTTTGCAATTTTATTTAAAGAAACTGCAATTTGTTTTAAAGCACCATGAGTTTCTACTAAAGCATCGTGTGCTGCTAAAGCTTCGTATTTATTTTCTGCAGTAATAAAAGGCATTTCTGTAAAATCTGCAATATATTTTGCAACCAATACATCGTAACCTGCTGGAGTGTTCATTCCTGTACCCACTGCAGTACCTCCTAAAGCTAATTGAGATAAATGCTCTAAAGTATTATTTAAAGCTTTTAAACCAAAGTTTAATTGAGCAACATAACCAGAAAATTCCTGACCTAAAGTAAGTGGAGTAGCATCCATTAAATGCGTTCTACCAATTTTTACAACATCTTTAAAAGCTTCAGATTTTGCTTTTAAAGTATCTCTTAATTGTGTAATACCAGGTATGGTAGTTTCTACAATTTTTTTGTAAGCTGCAATGTGCATTCCTGTAGGAAACGTATCGTTAGATGATTGCGATTTGTTTACATCATCATTTGGTTGAATCACTTTTTCTCCTTCGCCAATTACTCTTCCTGCAATTTCTTGCGCTCTGTTAGCAATAACTTCGTTCACATTCATGTTAGATTGTGTACCAGAACCTGTTTGCCAAATTACTAAAGGAAATTGATCGTCTAATTTACCTTCTAAAATTTCATCACAAACTTGTGCAATTAAATCTCTTTTTTCTGTTGTTAAAACACCTAATTCTTCATTTGTGTAGGCAGCTGCTTTTTTTAAATATGCAAAACCATAAACAATTTCTAGTGGCATAGAACCAGAAACACCAATTTTAAAGTTGTTTCTAGAGCGTTCTGTTTGTGCACCCCAATATTTGTCTGCAGGAACATTTACTTGTCCCATAGTGTCTTTTTCAATTCTATATTTCATAATTATGATGTATATTTTAGATCAAACAAATTTACAAAAAAGTATGATTACATAAACTTGATAAATGTCATTTTTAGATAAGTAAAAAAAATATTTTTTTGATGAGGGTTTTTTCAAAATAAGTATTATTTTTGCATTAATAATTTTACAAACAGATACAAATGTTAGATTTTTCAGAATTTTCAGGATTGGTTTTATTCATGTTTATTTTTACAGCTGGTTTTTGGTTGTTAATATTCTTATTAACATTTGTGGTTCCTTATTGGATTGGTGGAACCATCTGGGAAAATTTGAAGTTAAAAAAAGAAGCAAGAAAGGCTGCAGAAGGAAAGTAGTCTTATAAAACATATAATTTAAAAAACTCGTTCAGTTAATTGAACGAGTTTTTTTTGTGCGTTACCACAAGGGTCGGGCTTTTCGCACTCGCTTTTTTTAAGAAAAATAAAAAAGAGCTCAAACAAACGCTACAATCCCTAACGCGAGCATACTTGTAATGCATTTGGAAATATTTACCAAACATTTACAAATAGGTGCGTTAGGGATTGAAATGGCATCCTTTTTTATTTTTCATAAAAAAGATAGAATTGAAAGCCTGTTAAAACGCCCAAGTATTGAATTTAAAATTCGTCTCCTCCTTCATCTTCCCTGTTTCCTCCAGATTTTCTTTCTTTTTGATTTTTATTTTGGTTAAATCTGTACGTAAAGTTTAAAGATACTTGACGCATTCTTCGTTGAAAAGTTTGATCTGTAATATTTGTTGGGTTTTCTCTGCTTGGAGCATAACCTGTAACTTGGTACTTTCTAGTATTAAAAAGGTCGCTAACATTAAGTACCAACGTTGCTTTATCTTTTAAGATGTCTTTACTAAAAGCTAAATTGGCAGATAAAATTCCTTTAACATCACTTTGTGCATCATCTTTAGGGCCTCTATAAAAAATTCTTGTTTGCGATTGAATATCCCAAGGAAGTGTAATTTTAGCATCGAAACGTGTAAACCAAGAATTGTTTTTGGTATCGAAATTTTGTGTAACTGGAGTAACAGCATTGGTGTTTAAATCTGTTACATTATAAGTGTATTCTCCTTCTGTTTCAAACTGATAAAAGTTAAAACTACCAGAAAAACGTACTTTTTTACTTGCGTTGTAATTTGCTGTAAACTCAAAACCAGCTCTTTCTTCTGATGCTAAATTAATAGGTTGTCTTACCAAAACATTGGTTTCTTTACCATTTACAAATCTAGTTTCTTGGCTGTTAACACGTGCAATATTGTTGGTGGAGTGTTGGTAATAGATAGATGAATTTAGGGTTACTTTACCAAATTTATTTAAATATCCTAAATCAAAAGAGTTTGTATAGGTTGGGTCTAAGTTTACGTTTCCTTTAGAGAAAATTACTTCACTTTCTCTACTTTCAAAAGGGTTTAAATATCTAGAATGTGGTCTTCTAAGTCTTTTACTGTATCCTAAAGTAAAGCTTTGGTTTTCTGTTAATTCGTAACCAAAATTTACTGTTGGAAAAAAGTCGGTATACTTTTTATTGTAATTTTCATTGGTATTAAGAAGTTTAATATCAATGTTTGTAATTTCTGTACGGATACCTAATAAGTAAGAAAATTTATTTATTTTACTACCAAATTGTGTGTAAAAAGCATTTACGTTTTGTGTAAATTCTAAGTTGTTAGAAGGATTGTATGCTGGGTCTAAATTGGGAGCTATAACTAAATAATCTGATGTTAAATCTTGAAAACTACCTCGATAACCAGCTTCAAATTGAGCGTTTTTACCTATTGGTAGTACATAATCTGCTTGTACTAAATTGTCTATAGATAGCTCATTGGTAGCATTGGTTTCTGGGTTTATATCTGTAATAATTGCAGATTCGTTTTCTTTACTTGCACTGTGTTGCCAGTCTAACGTTAATTTATGTCCGTTTTCATTAAAGTTATTTACATAGTTTAAAGAGAATTGCAATGTTTCATCGGTTTCTCCTTCATCTTGTATACGTGTAGAGTTGTATAAATTTGTATTGGCATTATCAAAAGAACTAATATTATTGTAAGAAATATTTTTACCATCAGAATCTCTTACAAATATAGTACCTGTAATAGAACTTTTTTTGTTTAAATAATATTCTAAACCAAAATTAGCATTAAAGCCTTTTCTACTTCTATCGTTGTCTCTGTTTTCTATTCTAACACTATCTATAGCGCCGTTAGATAAATACGTAACATCAGAGTCATATACACCAGGGCTTCCATTATCACTATAGCCTAAATTTGTAAATACATTTATTTTTTCTGTACGTAAATTTAAGTTTACTGCTGTTTGATAGTTTTTTGGATCACCCACAGTAACATTTACAGAACCATTAAAGCCAGAAGCTTTACCTTTTCTTAAAATAATGTTTAAAATACCTGCAGTTCCTTCAGAGTCATATCTTGCAGAAGGAGAGGTAATAACTTCTACTCTTTCTATAGCATCTGATGGTAGTTGTTTTAAAGCATCGGCACCAGATAAACCAACTAAAGCAGAGGGTTTTCCATCTATTAAAATACGTACGTTTTCGCTACCTCTTAAACTAACAACTCCTTCTGGATCTACATCTACAGAGGGTACATTGTCTAAAACATCAGATGCTGTACCACCTTTAACAGTCATATCTTTACCAACATTGTATATTTTTTTATCTAATCGGATGTCTACAGTAGATTTTTCTGCAATTACAACTACTTCATCTAAACTACTTGCGTCTTCCTTTAGTTTAATGATTCCTAATTTTTTATTTGCTAAAATTTCTTGAACAGGAAAATTTATTGTTTTAAAAGAAATAAATTCTACACTTATTTGGTAGGTTCCTTTGGATGTTTGCACTTTAAAAAGACCTTTATCATCTGTAATTCCTCCAGTAATTTTTTGTGTTTTTGTGTTTTTTAAAACAACTGTTGCATATTCTAAAGGTTGGTTAGAATTAGCATCAACCACTTTACCTGTAATGGTAATTCCTTTTAGAGGTGGAGATTGGGCTAATAAAAATGTTGATGTGAATAAGCAAAGTAATAAGAGTGTAGTTTTTTTCATTTGGGTCTTTAAATCGTTATTTATTTAAGACGGCAAAGGTCTTTTTAAGTTTAACTAGATGTAGTTAAAAAAACGTTAAAAGCTTTTTTTGAATTCCCAATTTTTAGGCTCTTATATTTTGACTAGAGAGGTGTTAAAAAAAAACTGCAAGGTTAAAAATAAACAAGTCTTGCAGAATTTTAAAATAGATTAAATAGGATGTGAATTTTAAATAATATCTAAAATTGTTTCTGTAGGTCGTCCTATAACAGCTTTATTGCCATTTATAACAATTGGGCGTTCTATTAATTTAGGATTTTCTATCATTGCTTTAATAATATCAGTGTCAGATAATTCTTTTCCTTTAAATTCTTCTTTCCAGATTTTTTCTGTTTTACGAACTAATTGAATAGGGGCAATGCCTAATAATTTAATGATTTCTGTAAGTTCTTTTTCTGACGGAATTTCTTCTAGGTATTTAACAACTTCGAATTCTTTTTTTGAGTTTTCTAGAACCTCTAAACCCTGCCTAGATTTAGAGCAACGTGGGTTATGGTATATTTTTATCATACTGAATGTTTTTTGTTTTGCTATTTGTTGGCAAACAGGTTTAGCCCTGATTGAAATGACATCCTTTTTGTTTTTACAAAAAGATATAATGGAAAGCAGGAAATAGCTTCTTATTTAATTTATAAAAAAATTACTCACTTTTTTGTCCATTTAGCATTAAATACGCTTTTAAAAATGGGTTTATATCTCCATTCATTACATTGTCTACGTTACCGGTTTCATGAGCGGTTCTTACATCTTTTACCAATTTATATGGATGCATTACGTAGTTTCTAATTTGGCTTCCCCATTCGTTTTTTAATTTTCCCGACTCAATTTCATCCCTTGCAGCTTGTTGTTTTTGCAATTCGATTTCATACAATTGAGATTTTAGCATTTTCATTGCAGTTGCTCTATTGTCGTGCTGAGAACGTGAGTTAGAACAAGAAATTTGAATTCCGGTTGGTTTGTGTGTTAACTGAACTTTTGTTTCTACTTTATTTACATTTTGTCCACCAGCACCACTAGAACGCGCAGTTACAATTTCTATATCTGCAGGGTTTACCTCAATTTCTATAGAATCATCTGCCACCGGAAAAACATAAACAGAACCAAAGGTTGTGTGGCGTTTTCCGTTAGAATCGAAAGGTGAAATACGTACCAATCTGTGTACGCCATTTTCTCCTTTTAGCCATCCAAAAGCATAATCTCCTTCAATTTCTATGGTAATGGTTTTAATACCTACAACATCGCCTGCTTGGTAGTTGAGTGTTTTTAGCTTAAAACCTTGCTTTTCTGCCCACATGGTGTACATTCTAGACAGCATTTCTACCCAATCGCAACTTTCTGTTCCGCCGGCTCCGGCAGTAATTTGTATGGTGGCAGAAAGAGCATCTCCTTCTTCTGAGAGCATATTTTTAAACTCTAAATCTTCTAAAAAAGTACTTGTTTTTTCAAATTGATCTTCAACTTCATCTTCTGCAACTTCGCCTTCTTTATAGAATTCGTACAAGACATTTAAGTCTTCATTTAAGGTGATGGTTTTATGATAATCGTCTACCCATTTTTTTTTGAAACGCAGCTCTTTCATTAAAATTTCTGCTTCTTTAGGATTGTTCCAAAAATCTGGATTTGCCGTTTTTTCTTCTTCGTTGGCAATTTCAATTAGTTTTTTATCAATCTCTAAATAAGATTTTAATTTTTCTATTCTTGTAGCAATATCTTTTAGTTGTTCTTGTGTAATCATAGGTTGAACAAAAATAAACGAAATTTTAAGACTTTTTGTTTTAAAAACTCACTGATTTTTATGATTTTTTATTCTACAATAATTTTACTTGTTCCGTAAACAGGGGTCCCGTTTTCTGTAATTCCTTCTACCTGAATTAAATAATTACTTTTGGAGTCTGATGTAAAAAACTTGATAGAAACGTCTCCGGTTGTTTTCGTTTTTATTTTTGGTACCCAATGTAAAGTTGTTCTAATATCGGCTTTGGTTTGTTCTTCAACTCCGTTGATGTGGTCTGGAGCATAAAATTCTTTGGCAGTATAAAAACCAACTGCCTTAAAATCTATAATTCCTGGTTTTCTTTTTACATTTTTTCTTAAAGCATTACCTGTTTTAGAATACATAGAAACTACTGCACCACTATTGGTAAATATAGCAGATTCTGAGCCTACAAGTAAGTCTATAAAAGAAACGCTACTTGCTGGTATAGTGCTTAGTTCTGTGACGTCTATGGGTGCTTCATCAAACAAAATTAAAGGGACTGTAGTGCTACCTTGGTTTCTAACATAAACAGAATCTTGCTCAATTATAACTCCTTGCATGTTATATAATAGTTCTAAAGCCGTAGCGCTAAAGGAATCTTCTGTAGCATCAAATCTTCTAAAAGAGCCGCCGTAAGAAGTTCTTGCATCCATTTCATCTTCTCTTTCGCTCTCTTTGTCTTTTAGTGTTGTGCTTATTACAATTTCATCTAAAACGTATTGTTGCTGTTTAAAAGCAGCATCTAGTTCTTTTAAATAGTTTTCATAATTTAGAAAAGCAGTAATATCTGCCTCTTTATTAGTGTTTTTAAAAAGAGTATCTCTTAATACTTTTGGACTTCCTTTACCTTTATCTTGAATAATTAAGACATTTCTATCTTTACTTTCTTTCGATTTAAAGTCTGTTAATCTGGCCTCTAAAAGAACAGGAATACTATCAAAAAAGATATAGGGTCCGTAACTAAATTTTCCTCTTAGGTTAGATTTTAGAATTGGTTCTTGAATAATTTTTTTGCCCATAAAAGTAAATCTTGTAGGTACAGACTTTATGCCATAAGGAGATTTCATAGCTAATGTTTTACCAGAAATGGTAATTCCTTTTTCTATTTCAAACTCAGGTTTGTTTTTTGTATTGTATAATAAATTTGGCCATGTAAAACGTCTCCAACCATTTGTTCTCATTATTAAATCTAGTAAATAAGTACGTTCTCTATCGTTCTCTTTTTCAAAGAAATAGCCAGGGTTTTTTATTTTCCCTCTTACATCAGAATTTAATAACAACCATGTTTTAATGTTTTCCTCTTTACTATTTTCTGGATAGGCGTTTAAGTCTAAAACACTCATAGATAAATTACTTACTAAATTTTGTTGGTCTTTATTTTTTACATTTAAGTTTAAGGTAACTTCTTTTCGACTACCATAATAATCTTTTGGTTTGGTTATGTTAACAGTTGCATTGTTATTGAGATTGTTAATAAATACAAGCCTTTGACAAACAGGTTTTCTTTCAGGATTAAAAAGTGTAATGTGTATTACTCCGTTTTTTAGATCATCATTCTTAATTTTTAAGTTTTGATTTAGTTTTTGTGTGGTTTGAGAAGCATTGTATATTAATTTACCTCTTTGATGAATAACTAATGAAGTGCCAAAAAGACCTTGTTTTAGATTTGATTGTAAATTAATTAATAAGTCTTTTCCGTTGTTTAGTGCGTTTAAAGTATATCCTTTTTCTAAAGATTTAGGAAGTTGGTATTTATATTCATTACCTTCTATATTTACAAGTGCATAATAGGTTTTGTCTTGTTCTGGTTGAAGATAAAAGAGGCCTAAACCAAATTTAGTAGTGGTTAAATCCGTTATAAAATGATTTTCATTATCTAAAATTGAAATAGTAATAGGTACATCATCAAAAAAAGGGTCTTTTAATTTTATAGTAACGGCATTTTTTAAGTCATTAATTAAATAACCTCCTTCTGGATAAAAATTTAGAGTTGGTTTAAAAGGCTTTGCTTTATTTTTTGTTGTAGGAATTTGACTTGTTTTAACAATCGTTTTTTTAGTATCAAGTGATAAAATAGAAATTTCTTTCTGAAAAAAATATTCAGGATTTTCATTTCTCATATAATTAGTATAGGCTCTAATTAGGTATTTTCCTGGTGATAGCTTTTTTGATATTTTAAAATTTCCGGCAGTATTTACATCATTCATAAAAAGTTTTTCCTGTACTATAATGCTGTCTTTGTCGTTTATGAACTCCGCATATAATAAATTACTTTTTTTAGACTTGGTGTGTGTAACTCCATTTACTAAATATGCAGAAAACCAAATATCATCGCCTAAAGTATAATACGGTTTGTCTGTATGTACATATACTTTTTCTGGATAATTATTTAAAGTATAATTTTCTGCTTTTTCTTTCACTAATTGTGTGAAATAATTTTCTTGAATACTAATAAAAGAAGCAAAAACAAGTAGGGCAATAACAAGGAAAAAATATTTTTTCATCAATTTGAATTTAAAAACCTAAAATACTTCATTTTTCATTATAATTTTAAAAATTAAAGTATTTTTATACCATAGATACAAAAGATGATAATAGACTTAATTTCAGATACAGTTACCAAGCCAACAAAAGGAATGTTAGCTGCAATGATGAATGCAAACGTTGGTGATGATGTTTTTAAAATGGATCCAACAACCAATGAGTTGCAAGAAAAAATGGCAGAATTGTTTGGAGTGGAAGATGCATTATTTTTTCCATCAGGAACCATGGCAAATCAGGCAGCCATAAAATTACATACACAACCCGGAGATAAATTAATTTGTGATAAATATGCACACGTGTATAATTATGAAGGGGGAGGAGCAGCATTTAACTCTGGTGTTACTTGCAAGTTAATTGATGGTAACCGTGGTATGTTTACAGCAACACAGTTGCAAGATGCTATTGCAGAAGGGTTTGGTATTCATACTCCATTTACTAGTTTAGTTTGTATAGAAAACACTACAAATAAAGGAGGAGGAGCTTGTTGGGATTTTTCTGAATTAGAAAAGTTACAGAAAGTTTCTAAAGAAAATAATTTAGCTTTTCATTTAGATGGTGCACGTTTGTTTAATGCAATGGTGGCTAAAAATGAAAACCCGAAACAATACGGAGAATTATTTGATACCATTTCTATTTGTTTGTCTAAAGGATTAGGGGCGCCAATTGGGTCTGTTCTATTGGGGTCTAAAGCGCATATTGCAAAAGCTTTGCGAATTAGAAAGCTATTTGGAGGCGCAATGAGACAAGTTGGTTTTTTAGCTGCAGCAGGAATTTATGCACTAGACAATCATGTAGATAGATTAGCAGAAGATCATAAAAAGGCACAAGAAATAGGTGCTGTTTTAGAAGCAGCTTCGTATGTAACAAAAGTAGAAAACATAGAAACCAATATTGTTATCTTTTATGTTGATGAAAAAATAGGAGATGAAAATTTTATAAATACATTAAAAGAAAAAAACATACTCTTAACTCCAATGGGGCAAGGGAAAATAAGAATTGTTACGCATTTAGATTATACAGATCAAATGCATGAAGTTCTTTTAAAGGAGTTGAAAAACTTCTAAAAATAAAAACGAACAATTGGTGATACGGCAGAAGAATAAACGCTTCTGTCATCATACAAAACATCATATCTTATACCAACAGCAAACCTACCATTGTTGTAAGCAACTCCAAGATATAAAGCAGGGAAATTTGTGCTTATAGTACCTAAATTAGATGTTTGTTTGGCAAAAGAGTGTTCGTATTCTCCAGAAAGTTGAATATTTATGTTTGGTATTTGATATAAAGAAATAATACTGGCGCCATAAACATTTGTTTTAGTATCATCAAACTTGCTATAAACGTAGGTTAAACCTGTACCTAAAGCAAAACCATTGTCAAAATTATAAATAGCACTTGGAGAAACACCAATGGTGGTTTGAGATCCAAAACTCATACTTAAACCACCACCAAATTGTACATGATCCCAGAAATCAACTTTTTTTTCTTGAGAAAACATGGTAAAAGAGCAGCTTAAAAATAAAATAAGGAAATACTTTTTCATAACATAATTTAATTAGTCTCGTCTAATTTAGCCAATTCTTTGTAATTTCTCTTTAATTTTTTTAATAAAATACCATAAAGTAATTGGTAGAACAACCATAACAGTCCTAAAAATACTAACGTAACTACTAAGGTTAATAAAATAATAAGTAGTATTTGTTTGGTGTTTAGTTCTTCTATTTTAAAGTTTATTTCAGCTATTGTAACAATAATCATCATTAAAG
Organism: Polaribacter butkevichii; assembly: GCF_038024105.1. Taxonomy (NCBI): domain Bacteria; kingdom Pseudomonadati; phylum Bacteroidota; class Flavobacteriia; order Flavobacteriales; family Flavobacteriaceae; genus Polaribacter; species Polaribacter butkevichii. The sequence goes on along the minus strand of NZ_CP150661.1, from coordinate 1,180,785 downwards.
TCATGTAGCCTAAGTTAAACAATACATAGTTTCTTACTGTTTTTCTTGTTCTAATAATTTTTTTCATCAACTTTTTTGTAGAGTCAATTACAGAAATAGTTTTATAATTTCTATAAAACATCACTAAAAAGTAAAACAAGATTAAATAGGCTAAAACTTGAGAATAATAAACAAAGTTCATTAATCCAATTTTTTCATATTCAGCATACGCTTCATCTAAGTCAATAAAAAAGTATAAAGAATTTAATACTACAAATTCTAATATACCAATTATAAAGATCCATTTTACAATAGAAGACGACCTTGATTGTGCCATTTTGTAAATCTCAACAGAAGATAGTTTATTGTCATCTTCTGGTTGATTTTTCCAAGTATTTTTATATTTTTCTAATAAATCCATGTTATTATGGGTTTAAGATGTTTTTTAATTTTTCTTTTGCTCTGTTCATTTTCACTCTTGCATTTACAGAAGATATACCTAGTGTTTCAGAAATTTCCTTATAGGGTTTGTCTTCAAGGTATAAAAATATCAATGCTTTGTCAATATCATTTAATTGATGAATTGCTTTGTATAAAGACCTTAATTGTATTTCTTCTGTATCATCATAATCCGTTGCTTTAATTTTATAAGCAAAATCAGTTATATCTTGGGTTTTAACGGTTCTTGTAGATTTTCTATACAGCGAAATTGCTGTGTTTAAAGCTACTCTATACATCCAAGTACTAAACTTAGAATCTCCTCTAAACTTTGGATAATTTTTCCAAAGTTGAATTGTTATCTCTTGAAACAAATCATTATGTGCACTTTGATTTGTAGTATAAACTCTACAAATTTTATGTGCTATATTTTGATTTTTCTCAAAGACCTCTAAAAAATTCTTTTCTAAATCTTTTTGCACTTGTGTAAGCTAGTTAGTTATCTATTAGTAGTGTAAAAGTATAAATTGTTACATTTTTAATAAAATAAATTTTATTCTTTATTTTTTCTTTAAATTTGTTGAACTAAAAATCAAATGTATTGAACAATATTAAAAAAGATTTTACAATTAAAGACCTTGAAAATATTTCAGGAATTAAAGCACATACCATTCGTATTTGGGAAAAGAGGTATAATCTTTTACAGCCAAAAAGAACGGAAACCAATATTCGTTTATATTCTAATGAAAACTTACAGAAACTTTTAAATATTGTTTTATTAAACAATCATAATTTTAAGATTTCTAAGATTGCTAAAATGTCTGATGAAGAACTAATTTTGCAATCTAGAGAATTGGCTCTTACTATTTCTGTTAATGATGAGGCAATTAATTCTTTAAAGTTATCCATGTTTCAGTTTGATAAACAGTTATTTAACAATACTTATAATAAGCTTTTACAAAAAAAGACCTTTAGAGAAATTTTTAAAGAGGTGTTTATACCTTTTTTAAATCAAATAGGTCTATTATGGCAAACCGATACTTTAAACCCTGCCAATGAGCATTTTATTTCTAATTTAATTTCTCAAAAAATTCTTCTTAAGATAGAAGAAATTCAATTTAATATTTCTAATACGTCTAGAACGTATGTATTGTTTTTGCCAGAAAATGAAATTCATGAATTGGGGCTTTTATATTTAAATTACGAGCTAGTTTTAAGAGGGTTTCATACTATTTATTTAGGGCAAAGTTTACCATTAAATAATTTAAACTATTTTTTAGAGAGTAAAAGTGAAATTTCTTTTATAACATCTTTAACAATAAAACCGTATGATGATAAAATTGAAGAATATTTTAAAGAAATTAATGATTTAATTACACCAACAAATCATACATTTATTGCAACAGGTAATAAAGTAGAAAAAGTAAAACACCTTACGTTAAATTCAAGAATTCAATTACATGATTCTATAATAGATTTGTTAAAAGTCTTGTAAATTTTATTCTTTTTTAATTTTGTGTTTAATAATTTTGTACTTTTGTTAAACAAAATAAAAAATGAAGAAGAAAATTTATATAATTGGTTCAGGTTTTTCTGCTTTATCAGCTTCTTGCTATTTAGCAAAAGCAGGATATGAAGTTACTGTTTTAGAAAAAAATGATACGTTAGGAGGTAGAGCTAGACAATATAAAAAAGACGGTTTTACTTTTGATTTGGGACCTTCTTGGTACTGGATGCCAGATGTTTTTGAACGTTTTTTTGGGGATTTTGATAAAAAACCTTCTGATTATTACATTTTAGATAAGTTAAACCCTGGTTACGAAGTTTATTTTGGTGAAAAATCATCCGTTAAAATTTCTAGTGAATTAAAAGAAATTTATGACCTTTTTGAAAGCGAAGAAAAAGGAAGTGCCAAACATTTAAAAACCTTTTTAGATTCTGCAAAATCTAATTATGATACTGCTATAAAAGATTTGGTGTATCAACCTGGTATTTCTCCTTTAGAGTTGGTAAATACTACAACGATTGCAAGGGTTACTCAGTTTTTTTCAACCATAAGAAAACAGGTGCGTAAAAACATAAAGAGTACCAAACTAATTAAAATATTAGAATTTCCTGTGTTGTTTTTAGGGGCAAAACCAAGCAATACACCTGCATTTTACAATTTTATGAATTATGCCGATTTTGGACTTGGTACATGGCATCCAAGAGGTGGAATGTATAAAGTGATTGAAGGAATGGTTTCTTTAGCAGAAAGTTTAGGTGTTACATTTATTACCAATGCAAATGTTGATAAAATTATAACCGATACCTCTAAAAATGTAACCGGTTTGTTAGTTAATGGAAAAGAAATAAAAACAGATTTGGTTTTAAGTGGTGCAGATTATCATCATACAGAAACGTTGTTAGATGCATCTGTTAGGCAATATTCGGAAGGGTATTGGGACAAAAAAACATTTGCTCCGTCTTCTTTATTATTTTATGTTGGTTTTGATAAAAAAATTGAAAACGTAAGTCATCATACGTTGTTTTTTGATACAGATTTTGATGCGCATGCAAAAGAAATTTATGATGATCCGCAATGGCCATCAGATCCACTTTTTTATGCAAACTTTACATCCATTACAGATACAACTTCTGCACCAGCAGGAAAAGAAGCTGGTTTTTTCTTGATTCCTTTAGCTCCTGGTATTAAAGATACAGAGGTTTTAAGAGAAGCGTATTTTCATAAAATTATGGATCGTTTTGAGAAATTAACAAATCAAGAGGTAAAAAAGCACGTGTTGTTTAAAAGGTCATTTTGTGTAAATGATTTTAAAAGCGAATACAATTCTTATAAAGGTAATGCATACGGAATGGCTAACACTCTTTTACAAACTGCTTTTCTAAGACCAAAAATAAAAAGCAGTAAAATAAATAATTTGTATTTTACAGGGCAATTAACAGTTCCGGGGCCTGGTGTACCTCCGGCTTTAATATCAGGTAAAATTGCATCAGAATTAATTTTTAAAAATCAGCAATAATTATGAAAGAGTTATTTGACAGTGTTTCTAATGATTGTAGCAAGTTGGTTACAAAAAAATACAGTACTTCTTTTTCGTTGGCAGTAAATATGTTGTCTCCAAAAATTAGAACTGATATTTATAATATTTATGGGTTTGTTCGTTTTGCTGATGAAATTGTAGATACTTTTCATGACTATGATAAGGAAGTATTAATGGCCCATTTTGAAAGAGATTATTATCTTGCAAAAGAACATGGTATAAGTTTAAATCCTATTTTAAACTCCTTTCAGCATACCGTAAATAAATATAAAATTCCGGATGAAATGGTGCAAGCTTTTTTAAAAAGTATGAAAGCCGATTTATTTAAAACGGAATATGAAACCAAACAAGAATACGATGCCTATATTTATGGCTCTGCAGATGTAGTTGGTTTAATGTGTTTAAAAGTTTTTGTGGATGGTGATGATAAAAGGTTTGATGAATTAAAAGATGCTGCTATGCGTTTAGGTTCTGCTTTTCAAAAAGTGAACTTTTTGCGTGATTTAAAAGATGATTTTGAAGTATTAAATCGTTCTTATTTTCCGAATATCAATTTAGGAGAATTAGATGCAACTTCTAAAGCACTTATTATTGATGAAATTGAAGCTGATTTTGATTTTGCTTACCAAAACGGTATTCTTAAATTGCCTGTGGAAGCAAAGTTTGGGGTATATATGGCTTATAGATATTACAAAAGGTTGTTAAAAAAACTAAAGAAAGTTCCATCAGAAAAAATTATGGATACTCGAATTAGAATTTCCGACCCAATGAAAATTAACTTATTGGCAAGGAGTTATGTAAAATATAAATTAAATATTATATAGTTAAATATCCCCTCGAGCGCAGTTGAGAGGTTATTTAGAAAAGAGGATATTATTAATTAGGTCTCGACTGCGCTCGACCAGACATTAAAATATAATGATATACATATTAATAACATTGGCTGTTTTTTTACTAATGGAATGTGTAACTTGGTGTACACATAAATTTGTAATGCATGGCTTTGGGTGGTATTTACACGAAGATCATCATCAACCAAAATACAACGGAATTTTTGAAAAAAACGATGCTTTTTTTGTTGTTTTTGCCATACCAAGTATCTTACTTTTTTATTTTGGTACCTACACAGAATACACTTTCTTATTTTTTATAGGACTAGGAATTCTGTTTTATGGGATTGCCTATTTTTTAGTGCATGATGTATTAATTCATCAGCGTTTTAAATGGTTTAAACAGACCAATAATCGGTATTTAAAAGGATTACGTAAGGCACACAAAATTCACCATAAACATCTAGGTAAAGAAGAAGGAGAGTGTTTCGGAATGTTGTTTGTTCCGTTTAAATATTTTAAAAAACCAAAAATTTAGTGTATCTATATCTGCTTTTAAATCTCGGTTCTCTTAGTATTCCGCTTTTATATTCTTTCGAGAAAAAAATGCGATTTATAAAACATTGGAAAGCAGTTTTTCTTTCGTTAACACTTGTTTCAATTGTTTTTTTAATTTGGGATGCAATTTTTACAGCTAATGGAGTTTGGGGGTTTAACCCAGATTATCATTTAAATTTCTTGCTTTTTGGAATGCCTATTGACGAGTGGATGTTCTTTATTTGCATTCCGTATGCAAGTATATTTATTCATTATTCTTTAGAATATTTTAAACCTAATTTGGTTATTTCAGAAAAGATTACAAAGTTGATTACAATATTTTTTATGGTGATTTTGCTTCCTGTAATTTTTATGAATACAGATAAAGCCTATACTTTTGTAAATTATACTTTTCTGGTTTTAGTACTCTTAATTGGTTTTTTCTTCGGAATTAAAGACTTACAACGGTTTTATATATCATTCCTTATTATTTTAATTCCGTTTTTTATGGTAAACGGAGTTTTAACGGGAACAGGAATTGCAGAACCAATCGTTTGGTATAACGATGCAGAAAACTTAGGAATCCGCTTATTAACAATACCTATTGAAGATGTAGGCTATGCTTTTACGATGATTTTTGGTAATGTTTTATTGATTGAAAAATTCAAGAAAAAAGTTTAAGAAAAAAGAATTCTTCTAAGCGTTTATTACATTGATAGGATTTCCATTAATAAAAGCATCTAAATTATTAACAGCAGTTTGCATTAAGCGAGTACGCGCTTCTTTTGGAGCCCAAGCAATATGAGGTGTTATAATGCAGTTCTTTGCATTTAATAAAGGATTATTAGCTAACATAGGTTCTGTAGAAATTACGTCTACCGCTGCACTTGCTACTTTACCTGAATTCAGAGCATCTCTAAGGTCTTTTTCTATTATTAATCCACCTCTAGCAGTGTTAATAATAAGCACACCATCTTTCATTTTATCAATAGTTGCTTTATTGATGATACCTGAGGTGCTTTCTGTAAGCGGACAATGTAAACTAATTATATCTGCTTTTTTAAACAAAGTGTCTAAAGAGACATATTGGCAAGTTTCAGTTTCTAATTCTGGATATTTAGTTCTACTATGTACCAAAATATTTAATCCAAAGGCTGCTGCTAATTTAGCGGTTGCTTGTCCTATTTCTCCAAAACCAATAATACCAATTGTTTTTCCAACTAATTCTATTAACGGAGATTTGCTAAATGTAAAATCAGGACTAGTTAACCACTCTCCATTTTGAACAGCAGCATTATGGTTTCCAATATTATGACACATTTCTAGCAATAAGCCCATTGTAAATTGAGCTACTGAGCGGGTGCTATACGCAGGGATATTTGTTACTGTAATTCCGTGTTCTTTTGCGTATTCAACATCAACTACATTATAACCAGTTGCTAAAACACCAATATATTTAATAGTAGGTATTTTTTCTAGTATACTTTTTGTTAACGGAGTTTTATTAGTAAATACAACGGTTGCATTACCAATATTTTTAATTATTGTTTCTGTTTTAAAAGTTGTTCTATCATAAACTTTTAAATCTCCAAACTGTTTTAATCCGTCCCAACTTAAGTCGCCTGGGTTTAGTGTATATCCATCTAAAACTACTAAATTCATCATACTTTAATTTTAAAAACACTTATCAAAAACTTCTTTCATCACAGAATACGAGGTAGAAGCGCCAGGAGATGCGCCTAAAAGAGCTGCTATGGTTTTATCTTCAGAGACAATAATTTCTGTACCGAATTCTAGTTTTCCAAACCTTTTTTTGTTACGTTTAATAATTTGAACACGCTGACCTGCAACCACTACTTTCCAATCGTCATTATCTGCTTCTGGATAGAACTCTCTTAACTCGTTCATTCTATCTTTAAAAGATAAACGTACTTGTTTAATTAGATATTTTACAAGCGGTAAGTTTTGGTAACCGGCACCTAAAAGACTCATAATATTATCAAATTCTACAGATTTAGGTAAATCGAACATAGAACCATGTTTTAAGAATTTGGTAGTAAAACCAGCAAAAGGACCAAATAATAATTCTTTACGTCCGTTTATCATTCTAGAATCCATGTGAGGTACAGACATTGGTGGTGCACCACGACCAGCTTTACCATAAGCTTTAGCGTTGTGTCTTTCTATAATTTCTGGATTGGTACAGCGTAACCAAAGACCACTAATAGGGAAACCTCCATAACCTTTAGATTCCTTTATGTTTGCTTTTTCTAGTAAAGGTAATGTTCCGCCTCCTGCACCTATAAAAAGATAATTAGAAGCCAACATCCAATGTTTACCAACATTTTGTCCTTTTATACTTACTACCCAATTATTTCTTTTTGATTTTTGAATATTGTAAACATTACTATGATTTAATAATTCTACATTGGTTTGTTTTTTTAAGAAACGAAATAGTTGTTCTGCTATTTCACCAAAATTCACATCATATCCTTTTTCAAAATAAGTGGCAGCAACTTCTTCTTTGTTAGAACGCCCTTCCATCATTAAAGGAAGCCATTCTTTTACTTGTTCGTTATCTTTAGAAAAAAGCATGCCTTTAAAATGAGGTTCTTTACTCATTATCTTATAGCGCTTTTCTAAAAAGGCAACATCTTTTTTTCCTCTCACAAAACTAAGATGCGGTACTTCACTAATACATTTTGATAAATTTTTAATGTACCCTTTTTCTGCACAATCTTTCCAAAAGTTGTAGGTTTCTGTAAATTGTTCAGAGATACTAATTGCTTTATCAATATTTACAATGCCTTTCTTTTCAGGTGTATAATTTAGTTCACAATTTCCAGCATGTCCTGTACCTGCATTATTCCAAGCTTCAGAACTTTCTTCTGCCATTGTAGGTAACTTTTCTATAATGGTTATTTTTTTTCCGGGAAATTTTTCATACAACATTATGGCTAATGTAGCAGTCATTATTCCTCCTCCGATAAGCACAAATTCTGAATGTTTTACAGATACAATTTTGGGCATTTTTTTATTTTTTAAGAGCACAAAGGTAGCCGTTTATGAATTTATTTTAAATGGATTTGGTATGCTATTTTAGCAATTTTTGTATATGTAAATTAGTAAATACGCAAAGAAATATAAACCGTTTTTTAGTATTGATAAGTTTTTTTTTATTTACAATTTTAAAAAATAAGTTTTTTTAAAAATAGATATCCACCATTTTTCTCCAATACCTAGCTCTGTGTGCTTCTTCATTCCATTCAAATAATTGATGAGGTATTTCTTTTTCCTTTAAAATATTAGATAATTTTAAGTTGCTTTCTAAAAAAGAGTCTTCTTTTCCGATTGCTAAAATAATATCCATTTTACTTAATTGTTCAATTAAAAAAGAATCTTTTAAGTTTTTTAAATATTGATTAGGCATATTAAAATAAACAAAATCATTATGAAAACCGTTAAACAAATCGTTAAAGTATCCGCTAGATTTTGTTAAATCATAACGCCCACTCATCCCAACAACTTTGGTAAATAAATTAGGGTGACGCATGGCAATGTTAACAGCATGATAGGCTCCTAAACTACAACCTGCAGAAGTAACATTTTTACTAGGGTTAATTGAATTGGCAAGTGGTAAGACTTCATCAATAACATAGTTTTCGTATTGGATATGTCTATATATACGATATCCTGGGTCTTTAAAACTATTATAAAAAGATTCTAAATCTACACTATCTACACAAAAAACTTGTAATTTTCCGTTGTTGATTTTTTGTTCTAAAGCGGCAATAATTTTCCAGTTTTCATAATCAAAAAAGCGTCCCATTCTTGGAGGGAAAAATAACACTTTTGTACCTGAATCTCCAAATACAAGAAGTTCCATTTCTTTTTCAAGATTAGGACTATACCATTTATGATATTCTCTTTTCATGAAAAATAATTTTTCTATTAAAGTAAGCTTTTCTTATCCTTTTTGGAGAATTTTTATAGGAAATATTTTTGGATTTCTAAGAAGTGATTTTGTTAGTATTTGATAGCCTTGGGAGTTAAAATGTAATCCATCTTCTTTAAAGTATTTACCATTAGCTTTTCCATTTCTATCTAATAGGTCATCATAAATATTTACAAAATGAAAATTATCATCTTTAGACATTAATCTTTCGGTGTTTTTATTTGTAAAAAGAATACTTTCTAATAAATGATTACGAGCAACACTCGGTTTTATAGAAATGCATGTGCATTTAACGTTTCCGTATTTTGTTCTAATTTTTAATAATAAGTTTTCTAAGTAGAGCAGTACCTCTTCTGGATGTCTGCCTTCTCCTAAATCATTATCTCCTGCATAAATTATAATAGCATCTATTTCTTCTATGTTTTTAAAAATACGATCAAAAAACCAGGTGCATGCAGCTAAAGTTGCTCCTCCAAAACCTAAGTTTACAGGATGATGTTCCTTAAAAATTGTGGTTAATTCGTTCCATAAGGTAATTGTAGAACTACCATAAAAAATCATTCTAGGTTTATAGTCTAAATTCTGAATTTGATTTTCTAATCGCTCTAAATCTGAATGAAACCAAAACATAAATACATTATTTTTAAGGGGTTAATTGCTCAATATAAAAGATATATATTAAATACTAGGTAAAATGATGAAAAATAATAAGGATGGAAGTAGTCTTTTTCTAACTTTTAACGAGATAATTGATTTGATTTTATTATTAAAAATAGAAATATTTTATGAAGATAAATTTCATTTTTTTTATTTTGATATAGAGCTCGTAAAGCTTTTAAAAACAGTATGTAAGCCGTTTTTTATTTTAGGATGAAAATGTTAAAAACTAGTTTTAAAATTCTTTTTTTTTATTATTGTAAGTACCTATTTTTTTATCGTCTATACAATGAATAAATTTGTATAAACATATAGAAAAAAATGAAATATTTAAGAATAGCAATACTGAGTTTTGTATTGTTTTTTACGACTTGTGACCATCCTTTTGAATTTAGTGTTTATGAAGCGAATGTAAAATCTGATCAAAAAAACACGACTGAAAAAAACTTAAAATTACTTAAAAATGTTACTGTAAATTCTGCAGAATTTAAATTTGCATTTATTTCTGATGTACATTATTATTACGATCAACTTGCTACAGTAATTGATGACATCAACAAAAGAGATGATGTTTTATTTGTAGTTTTTGGAGGAGATATTGCAGATCAAGCATTATTAAGAGAATACGAGATTTTTCATGATATTATGTCGAAATTAAAGAAACCTTATGTAACAGTTATTGGAAATCATGATTATAATAATAACGGAGAAGTTATCTATAAACAAATGTTTGGGGATTATAATTATTCTTTTGATTTTAATAATAACAAATTTATCCTTTTTGATGATACCGTTTGGGAAAATCATAAGGAGTTAGATTTTGAGTGGCTTACATCAGAATTAAAAGATAACACCAGTTTTAATCAAGTATTTGTTATTGCTCATATTCCACCTTACGGAGATCAATTTGATGATGAGTTAGAAGAAAAATACAGATCTTTAATGGAAGAATACAAAGTTCCGCTATCAATACATGGCCATACACATACTTATCTGTATGAAGAAGGAGAAGTAAGTTATTTAACGGCGCCAACTGTTAAAAAGAAAGCATACAGTATAGTAACTGTAAAGGAAAAAGATTTTAGTGTAGAATTGATAGAATTATAAAATAAATGAAAATTAAAAATATATTAGTAATAGCAATAACTTTGTTATTGTTTAGCAATATTTATGCTCAAGAAGAAAGTATCGTTAAAGAAAAATCTTGGTATGTACCAGATTATGTAAAAGCACAATTTGCTGGAAACATTGGTCTTTTTTCTGTGGGAGCTGGTTACCAATTGTTTGATAAAGTTTTATATTCTGAATTATTATATGGTTTTGTGCCAAAATCTGCCTCTAAAGCAGATGACATACATTTAATTACAATTAAAAATACGTTTCCTCTTTTTAGAAAAAAAATTGGTGATAACTTAACGTTAACTCCAATTGCTGGTATTGCAACAACTTTAGATATAGGTACTACTTCGTTTACAACGCTTCCTAAAAAATATCCTGAAGGATATTATGTTCCTACTGCGATTCATTTTACCTTGTTTGGAGGTGTGATGCTTCATAAAGATTTTAAGAAACCAAAATTATTTAAAGGAGTAGATTTTTATGCAGAACTAGGTACAGTAGAAACGTATCTTTGGTATGCACTAGCAACTAAAGAAGTTGATTTGGTAGACGTTTTTAGTACGTCTATTGGAGTCAATTTTTATTTTTAATAGATAGAATAAAAGACGTTCATAAAATAAAAAGCCCAAATTCATTATGAATTTGGGCTTTTTAGATTTGTAATTATTTTTATTGTTTAGGGTATTTTTCGGCAATTTTATCCAAAGATAAATTATGTATACTTCCAACATGAGTGTGTTGTTTCCCTAAATCTGGTTTGTAAGTGCCTGCTTGTACTTGTCCTCCAATTTTTTGATATGCTTCTCTAAAAGACATGCCTTCTACCACTAAATTATTAATGCTATCAACCGTAAATAAATATTGATATTTTTCATCATCTAAATCGATATCTTTTACAATTACTTGCTGAATAGAGTAATTAAAGATGTCTAAAATATCTTTAACATCTTCAAAAGCATTGATGATGTTTTCTTTTAATAATTGATAATCTCTGTGATAACCCGTTGGTAAATTGTTGGTAATTAAAATCATTTCTGTTTGTAATGCCTGAATTTTATTACATTTTCCACGAATCAATTCAAACACATCTGGGTTTTTCTTGTGTGGCATAATGCTACTTCCTGTAGTTAATTCATCAGGAAAAGATATAAAACTAAAATTCTGACTCATATACAAACAAACATCCATTGCAAAGCGAGACATAGTGTTACACAAACCACCTAAAGCAGAAGCTATAGAACGTTCGCTTTTTCCTCTACTTAATTGTGCTGCCACAACATTGTATTTTAAGGTTGCAAATTCTAATTCTTTTGTAGTTAGTTCTCTGTCTATAGGGAAAGAACTTCCGTAACCTGCAGCAGAACCTAAAGGATTTTGATCTACAACTTTAGAAACAGCATTTAGCATATACACATCATCAATTAACAATTCTGCATAAGCAGAAAACCATAACCCAAAAGATGATGGCATTGCCACTTGTAAATGTGTATAACCAGGTAATAAGCTTTCTTTGTGTGTTTCTGCAAGGTTTAAAAGTGTATCAAAAAGTGTTTTAGTTTTATCATTTATAATTGATAAATTCTCTTTATAATATAATTGTAAAGCAACTAAAACTTGATCGTTTCTAGAACGTGCAGTATGAATTTTCTTACCGACTTCTCCTAATTTATTGGTTAATTCCCATTCAATCTTAGAGTGTACATCTTCAAAAGAAGCTTCAATGATAAAAGTGCCGTTTTCAATATCAGCTGCTAATTCTTCTAATCCTCTCTTTAAATCTTTTAGTTCATCCGCAGTAATAATACCAATTGATTCTAGCATTATGGCATGAGCTAAAGAAGCCTGAACATCATATTTGGCAATATGCATGTCAATTTCTCTATCATTACCTACCGTAAATTTTTCTATTTGTTGATCTATTGAAAATCCTTTATCCCACAACTTCATAATTTCTATATTTTGTTGTCATTGCGAGGAACGAAGCAATCTCATTATTAATAAAGAGATAACTTAATTATGACTCGTTTTGACTTTTATTTAATTTTTTTTTGTCATTCCTAGCTAGGCAGGAATCTATTTTTAGTTCTTATTGCTCTATGGATTCCTGCCTTCGCAGGAATGACAGAATTGTTTAAACTATTACACGATTTAACAATTCTACATATATTTTAATTCCTTCTTCAATTTCAGACAAATATATAAATTCATCGGCAGAATGAGAACGTGTACTGTCTCCAGGGCCTAATTTTAAAGATTGGCAACTTAAAACAGATTGATCAGATAAAGTAGGAGAACCATAAGTTGCTCTTCCCATGGCAATACCTGCTTTTACTAGATCGTGATTGGTAGAAATAGAAGAGGAGTTTAAGCGTAAACTTCTAGGTGTAATTTTTGTACAAGGCGATTTTTCTTGTAAAATATCAGCAATTTCTTTATTAGAATATGCATCGTTTACACGAACATCAACAACTAAATCTACATGAGCAGGAACAACATTGTGTTGTTTTCCTGCATTAATTTGAGTAACCGTCATTTTTACATCGCCTAAAGCAACAGAAGGTTTGTCGAATTTAAAATCTTTAAACCATTGTAATACTTCTATGGTATTATAAATAGCATTGTTGTTATTTGGGTGCGCAGCATGACTTGGAGTTCCTTCTACAACGGCATCAAAAACTACTAATCCTTTTTCTGCAACTGCTAAATTCATTAATGTAGGTTCGCCAACAATGGCTACATCAATATCCGGAATGATGGCTAACATACTATTTAATCCATCTGGTCCGCTGTTTTCTTCTTCTGCAGAAGCTACAATAACCAAGTTGTATTTTAAGTTTTCTTGTGCGTAAAAATTAGTAAAAGTTGCTATTAAGGAAACCAAACATCCACCGGCATCATTAGAACCTAAACCGTATAATTTTCCGTCTTCTACAATCGCTTTTAAAGGATCTTTTGTATACGCAGAGTTTGGGTGAACTGTATCATGATGAGAGTTTAGCAATAAGGTTGGTTTGCTTTCATCAAAATGTTTGTTGGTTGCCCAAATATTATTTTTTGTTCTTTTAAACGGAATTTCATTTTCTATAAACCATCCTTCTATAAGTTTGGCTGTATTGTGCTCTTCTGTAGAAAAAGATTGGGTTTCAATCAAATTCTTTAAAAGTGAAATTGCGTTTTCTGTTAATTTTTCGATCCTCATTTTATAATGTAATGGTTGTAAAATTATCGTTTTCTTTTGTCAACATAGATGTGTTTCCTATATGTACTCTTGCTACTCCGTTGTTTAAAGCATCAAAGCAATTGTCTATTTTAGGAATCATTCCGTCAGTAATAATTTCATCTTTTAACAACTCTTTATAGGTGTTTGTGTTGATGTATTTAACTACCGAATTTTTATCATTAAAATCTTTTAAAACACCATTCAATTCAAAACAATAATAAATGGATGTTTCGTAGATTTTACTCATTCCTACTGCAATGGTACTTGCAATAGTATCTGCATTGGTGTTTAGTAGCTGACCGTTACCATCGTGCGTAATAGCGCAAAATACTGGTGTAAAATTGGCTTTTATTAATTTATCAATAGCATTAGAAGCTACTTTTTTTACATCACCCACAAAACCAAAATCTACTTCTTTTACAGGTCTTTTTTCTGATTGTATGCTGTTAATATCTGCACCTGTTAAACCAATGGCATCTATTTGTAATGCCTGTAATTTAGCAACTATATTTTTGTTAACCAAACCACCATAAACCATGGTAATTACTTCTAAAGTTTCTGCATTAGTAATACGTCTACCATTTACCATTTTAGACTCGATGCCTAATTTAGAAGCAACATGAGTAGCGCGTTTTCCGCCTCCATGAACTAAAATTTTGTTCCCTTCTAAATTAGAAAATAATTTTAGAAAAGCATGTAAAGAAGTTTCATCTTCTATAATGTTTCCTCCAATTTTTATGATTGATAGTTTTTCCATTTTTTGTTTTTCTGTCATTGCGAGGAAGAATTACGAAGCAATTTCTTAATTAGGTAGATTACTTCTTACCTCGCAATGACGTTAGTTATTTTCTAATATCTTTTTTAATACCAATTGAGCTGCATAAGTTCTATTATTTGCTTGCTCAATAACTAAAGAGTTGTCAGAATCTAAAACGGCATCTTCTACCACAACATTTCTTCTAACCGGCAAGCAGTGCATAAACTTAGCATCACCAATTTTGTCTTTGGTAATCATCCAATCTAAATCTGTTTTTAATACTTTTCCGTAATCCTCATAAGAGCTCCAGTTTTTAGTATATACAAAATCGGCATCTTTTAAAGCTTCTTCTTGATTGTGATAAATAGGTGTGTCTTTTGTAATTTCTGGATTCAAATTATATCCTTCTGGATTTGCAATTACAAATTCAACATCCATTTTTTGCATAGCTTGTACAAAACTATTTCCAACCGCATGTGGTAAAGCTTTTACATGTGGCGCCCAACTTAAAACCACTTTTGGTTTCTTTTTGGTTGTATTTTCAGAAATAGTAATAGCATCTGTTAACCCTTGTAATGGGTGACCTGTTGCACTCTCCATGCTTACAACGGGTACAGAAGCAAATTGAACAAATGAATTTAAAATCTGTTCTGATTCGTCTAGTTCTTTATCCGTTAAGGTAGGAAAAGCTCTAACAGCAATAATATCGCAATATTGAGATACTACAGCGGCAGCTTCTTTAATATGTTCTGCTGTGTTTCCGTTCATTACAGTTCCATCTCCAAATTCAATTCCCCAAGCATCACCAGAAACATTCATCACAATAGGATCCATGCCTAAATTCAATGCTGCTTTTTGGGTACTTAAACGCGTACGTAAGCTCGAATTAAAGAATAACAATCCTAATGTTTTGTTTTTTCCTAAGTGATTATTACTTAGAGGTTTTCTTTTTATTTCTTTCGCTTCTAGAATCCAATTGTCAATATGTTCTATGTCGCTTATAGAGATGTAATTTTTCATTTTTATTGTTTAATCGTTTAAATCGTTAAATTATTTAAAAGTACTTAGACTACTAAATAATTACACTTTTAAAGAGTTACACTTTTTATTTTATTTTTGTAAACGCAACCTTATTATCAAAAGCATTGGTTATAAAATTGTCTTCTAAACCATTTACAATCCAAGTTTCTATGTTTGCGTTTTTTGCAAGTTCTGCAGCTTCAATTTTAGAAGCCATTCCACCACTTCCGTGGGATGATTTAGAATTTACAACTTCATCCTTTAAATGGTCAAAATCTTCAACCACCAAAATAGTTTCTGGCGCGTTGTTTTTAAAAGACTCTTTGGTGTAAATTCCGTTGGTGTTTGTGGCAATAATTAGCAAATCTACATTTAATAAAGTAGCCGTTAAAGCGGCTAGTTTATCATTATCACCAAACTGAATTTCATCGGTTGCAACCGTATCATTTTCGTTAATAATTGGAATGTAATTATTGTTTACCAACACATTAATTGTGTTTACAATATTGGTTTTACTTTGTTGCTTTTCAAAATCTGAATAGGAGAGAAGGCATTGAGAACTCAACAAACCGTATTCTCTAAAAATTTCTTGATAGATTCTAATTAAATGTGGCTGACCAATAGAAGCCAAAGCCTGTTTTACAAAAACTTCTTCGTGTTTGCTTTCTAATTTTACAAACTGTTTTGCAACAGCAATAGCGCCAGAACTCACAATAATAAACTCGCAAGTATCTTGTAGTTTTGCAATTTGGTTTGCAATATCTTCAATTTTACCTCTAGAAATATTATCTGTTTCTTTAGTAAGTGTGTTAGAACCTATTTTTAGTAAAATTCGTTTCTTTTTTTGCATTGTGTTTATTTTTTCAACTGCTTACTGTAAACTGTGACTGTAGTTTTGACTGCCAACTGCGACTGAAAAACTGCCAACTAATTTTTTTAACTTCTCACTTGTCCGTTTCCATGAACGTACCATTTGTTGGTAACCAAGTGTTGTAAACCAATTGGCCCACGTTGGTGTAATTTGTCTGTACTAATCGCTAATTCGCCACCCAAACCTAATTGACCACCATCTGTAAAACGAGTAGAAGCATTATGATAAACCACTGCAGTATCTACGTTTTCCATAAATACTTTAGCAACTTTAATTTCTTTTGTAATAATGGCAGCAGAATGTCCGCCAGCATATTTGTTAATCATGGCAATAGCGTCAGCATTAGAAGCTATTTCACCAATAACAATTTTATAATCTAAAAACTCTTCGTACCAAACTTCATTTGATGAAATCTCTTCTAATTTATGGTTTTTAGCAACAGTTGCATCCCCTAAAACCTGAATTTTAGCAGCATTTAATTTAGCAATTAGTTTATTGATAAACGCTTCTTTATTTGGTAAGTTTTTATCAATTAATACTTTATCAACTGCATTACAAGCAGATATTTTAGATTTTCCGTTGATAATTACATCAACAGCAATATCTAAATCGGCTTCTTTTTCTACATACACAAAGTTGTTTCCTCGTCCGCTAATAATAACGGGGCAAGTAGCATGTTCTTTCACAAAAGCAATCAAACGTTCTCCACCTCTTGGTACAATTAAATCTACTTTCTGAGTTGGTTTTTCTAAAAATGCTTGTGTTTCTGTTCTGTTAAATTGTAAATATTCTACCCAATCTGTAGAAGCATTGTGCATTTTTAAAGCCTGGTGCCATAATTCTACAATTTTTAAATTAGATTGTAAAGATTCTTTACCACCTTTTAATAATATTTTATTTCCAGATTTAAATGCAATACCGGCTGCTTCTACAGTAACATCTGGTCTCGATTCATAAATAATAAGAATCGTACCAAAAGAAGCTGTTTTGTTATACACTTGCATTCCGTTATCATGCTTAAAGCTAAAACGCTCTACACCTACAGGGTCATCTTGCGAAGCTAAATGTTTAGCAGCAGCAATCATTTCATCAACCTTCTTATCATCTGCTTTTAAACGATCAAACATAGAAATGTCATCACCTTTATACGCTTCTAAATCTTTTTTGTTGATGCTAATAATAGCTTTTCTTTCTTTTTCAAGAAGTTCTGCCATTGTAAGTAGTACGGCGTTTCTAGTTTCTATGGATAATAACGTGTTCATATTCTTTTAGTATTCAGTTTACAGTTCTCAGTATCAATTCTAAAAAATCTTATCGAATTCTGTGTTTATAATTATTTACTCTTCCAAGGCTTCAACCAAAGCTTCAAAAAACTGATTGATGTGCCCTTTATTGATAGTTAATGGAGGTAAAATTCTTAACAAATTTTTATTCATGGCGCCACCAGTAAATATCTGATAATCGTAAATTAATTTCTTGCGTAATTCTCCAACTTCAAAGTCGAACTCTAAACCAAGCATTAATCCTTTTCCTTTAATATTTTTTATCTGCGGAATTGTCTTTGCAATTTTTAAGAAATAGCAAGACATTTCATTTACGTTGTCTATTAAGTTTTCTTCTTCAATAACATTTAAAACAGCTAAACCTGCAGCACAAGCCAAGTGATTTCCTCCAAAAGTAGTTCCTAACATTCCAAATTTAGATTCGATGCTTGGGTGAATTAAAATTCCTCCAATAGGAAAACCATTTCCCATTCCTTTAGCAATAGAAATAACATCTGGAGTTACATTATAATGCTGAAAAGCAAAAAACTTACCAGATCTACCGTAACCAGACTGTACTTCATCCGCAATAAAAAAAGTATTATTTGCTTTACAAAGTACATCTACTTGTTCAAAAAATTCTGCAGTTGCTTGGTCTAAACCACCAACTCCTTGTATAAACTCTACAATAACGGCACAAACATCTCCTTTTTCTAGTTCTGTTTTTACGCTATCAATATCATTTAAATCTAAAATAGTAACTTTTTGTTGTGCGTTAATTGGTGCAATAATATTTTTATTATCAGTTGCAGCAACCGCAGCAGAAGTTCTACCATGAAAACCATTTCTAAAAGCAATAACTCTAGATTTATTGGTTTTAAAAGAAGCTAATTTTAAAGCATTTTCATTAGCCTCTGCACCAGAATTACATAAAAATAATTCGTAGTCTTTACAACCAGAAAGTGCTTCTAATTTATTAGCTAATTGAACTTGTAAAGGATTCTGAATTGCATTCGAATAAAAACCTAATTTAGAAACCTGCTTAGAAACAGCTTCTACATATTTAGGATGCGAATGACCAATAGAAATTACGGCATGACCTCCGTACAAGTCTAAATATTCTGTTTTATTATCATCATAAACATAAACTCCTTTTGCTTTTACTGGAGTTACATTATATAAAGGGTAAACGTTAAATAATGGCATGATTTTAGTTTTTTATTTGGTTGATTTTCTCAAAAGATTTATTGATTCCTGTAATTAAAGACGAGCTTAAACCTTGGTGCTCCATTTCGTTTAAACCCTCAATTGTACAACCACCAGGAGTGGTTACTCTGTCTATTTCTGCTTCTGGGTGTCTGCCAGATTCTTTTAATAAAGTAGCTGCTCCAAAACAAGTTTGCATTGCTAATTCATGTGCCACATCGGCTTCAAAACCTAATTGAATAGCACCTTGTGTTGTTGCACGGATTAAGCGCATCCAAAAAGCAATACCACTTGCACAAATAACCGTAGCTGCTTGTAATTGTTCTTCCGGAATTACCATAGAAAGCCCTAAACTATTAAAAATAGTTTTTGCCAATTCCACTTTTTCTTTTCCTTTTGTATTCGGAGAAAGACAGGTCATAGATTGCCCAACAGAAGCAGCTGTGTTTGGCATAGAACGAATAATATATTTGTCGGCTCCAACAATTGCTTCAATTTTATCTAGAGAAAATCCTGTAATTACAGAAATTAAAACATGATTTTCTTTTAACAACGGTTTTACAGTGTTTAAGATATTTTCTAAATGGCGTGGTTGTACCGCAAAAATTAAAATATCAGAATTTTTAATAGCTTCTTCGTTGTTAGAAGTTAAAATAACTTCGTTATGGTCATCAAAACCTTTAATAGAGTGGGTGTTTCTTTTTGTTAAATACAAAGAACTCACCACCTTATTTTTTAATAAACCCTTGGCTATAGATTGTCCTAAACTTCCTGCTCCAATAATTGCTACTTTCATAATAAAATATATTTCAAAGTTAAAAACCTTGTTCTTTAATTTGTCTTTCCTGTAAAATCAGGAATCTATTTTGGGCGTTCCCTAAAGGTCGCGCTTTATACTATATCTTTTTTATCGTACCTCTAAAAAAGGATGCCGTTTCAATCGCTAACGCGGGCTAGTAAATAATTAACAACCTATTTCTTACTATTCTAATTACAAGGCACTCTTTTGTCAAATAAATTCTTGGCTATCGCTCTGCGATTAAAAATAATTCGCTTTTAAATTTAAACCTAACGATTCTTCAAAACCATACATTAGATTAAGATTCTGAATTGCTGCTCCAGAAGCTCCTTTTAAAAGGTTATCTATAGTACTTGTAATTAGTAATTTATTACCGTGTTTTTCTAAACCAATAATACACTTGTTTGTGTTTACAACCTGTTTCATGTGAACATCGGTATCAGAAACAAATGTAAAAGCAGCATCTTTATAATACTCTTTGTACATTTTAGTAGCTTCTTCTATAGAACCTTCAAACTTTGTGTAAGTGGTTGCAAAAATTCCTCTAGAAAAATTACCTCTATTTGGCATAAAGTTAATTTCCGAATTAAAATCACTTTGTAAACGCTTTACAGACTGATTAATTTCTCCTAAATGCTGATGATTAAATGCTTTGTAATGAGAAAAATTATTATCTCTATAAGTAAAATGTGTTGTTGCAGAAAGCGAAGTTCCTGCACCAGTTGCACCAGTTACTGCATTAATATGAATGTCATTTTGTAACAACCCATTTGCAGCCAAAGGCAAAATTGCCAATTGTAAAGCAGTAGCAAAACAACCAGGGTTTGCAATGTATTTTGCTGTTTTTATACTTTCTTTGTCTAGTTCTGGTAAACCGTAGACAAATTCTTTTCCTTCAAAGTTTTTATCAGCAAGTAATCTAAAATCATTACTTAAATCAATAATTTTTGTCTTGTCAGAAAAAGTAGTTTTCTCTAAAAAAGCAGTTGAATTTCCATGTCCTAAACATAAAAATAAAACATCAACATCTGTATTTATCTTGCTTGTAAAATCTATTTCTGTATCACCAATTAAATCTTGATGTACTTTGTACAATTTATTGCCAGCATTAGAAGTACTGTACACAAAATTGATATTTGTTTCTGGGTGATTCAATAATAATCTGATTAATTCACCAGCTGTATAACCTGCGCCACCTATAATTCCTACTTCTAATTTTTTCATTTCTTAAAAATGTTTAACCGTGTAATTGTTTAATCGTGTAATTGTTTGGTTGCTTAATAAACAGTTAAACAATTACACCTATTTTCAACACTATTGATTTACTTGTCTATATATTTTATTCTGATTTCCTAAGATTTTAATAAATCCTTTTGCATCATCAGCTGTCCAAGCTTTATTTTCTTCACCATACGTACTAAATGCACTAGACATTAAATCGTGATCAGAAATAATTCCGTCTAAAGAAAAATGATAAGGTTTTAAAGAAACCACTACATTACCAGAAACCATTTTTTGAGAACTTTGTAAAAAAGCTTCGGTATCTCTCATTACAGGATCTAAATATTGACCTTCATGTAAATGCATTCCGTAGAAACTAGATAAATACTCTTTGTGTTGTAATTGCCATTTTGTTAAGGTATGTTTCTCTAACAAGTGGTGTGCTTTTACGGTGATTAAAGCAGCAGCAGCTTCGAAACCAACTCTACCTTTTGTACCCACAATAGTATCTCCAACATGAATATCTCTACCAATTGCAAATTTTGATGCAATATTATTTAGGTTTTCAATATTTACTTCTGGTTTGTTTTCTTGTCCGTTTAAGGCAATAAATTCACCATTTTTAAAAGTCAAGGTAACCTTTTCTTCACCTTCTTTTTCTAACTGAGAAGGGTATGCTTCACTAGGTAAAGGAAGTTCAGATTTTAATGTTTCAACTCCACCAACACTCGTTCCCCACAGCCCTTTGTTTACCGAATATTTAGATTTTTCCCAAGGCATATCAATACCTTCAGACTTTAAATAATCTATTTCTTCTTGTCTTGTTAATTTTTGGTCTCTAATAGGAGTAATAATTTTAATATTAGGAGCTAAGGTTTGAAAAATCATATCAAAACGTACTTGATCATTTCCTGCACCTGTACTTCCGTGTGCAATATATTCTGCACCAATACTTTTTGCATATTCAACAATTTCAATTGCCTGAATAATTCTTTCTGCACTTACCGAAAGCGGATAAGTAGCATTTTTTAGAACGTTACCAAAAATTAAATACTTTACTACTTTATTGTAAAAAGTAGCAACGGCATCAATATTTTTATAAGTAGTAACTCCCATTTTGTAGGCGTTACTTTCTATATGTTTAATTTCTTCTGTTGTAAATCCACCAGTGTTAACACTTACGGCATGCACATCATATTCTTTTGATAAACTAACGGCACAATAAGAAGTATCTAAACCACCACTATACGCAATAACTAATTTTTTCATTTTTTATCTTTTTTTAGAAACAAGTTCTGTTTAATATTTTTTAATTTTTGAAAAACGTTCTCTTTTACTTCTTTAGACGCTTCTTTATTATTGTTTTTTGGGTCAAACAACATCCCTGTACACAAACACATTTTTCTATCTGTTCTTGTTAAAACATCATAGTTTCTACACGTTTGGCAACCATCCCAAAAGCTTTGGTCGTCTGTAAGTTCAGAAAAAGTTACCGGTTTGTACCCTAAATCGCTATTTAGTTTCATTACTGCTAAACCAGTAGTAATACTAAAAACTTTTGCATCTGGAAACTTAGTTCTAGAATGCTTAAAGATTACTTGTTTAATAGATTTAGCAAGTCCTATATTTCTATAATCGGGATGTACAATTAAACCAGAGTTGGCAACAAATTTACCGTGTCCCCATTGCTCTATATAGCAAAACCCTGCAAATTTACCATTATCTAAGGCAATTACTGCATTACCGTTTTCCATTTTTGTGGCAACGTATTCTGGTTTTCTTTTTGCGATACCTGTTCCTCTAACCTGAGCAGCATCTTCTATTGTTTTGCAAATAATATCTGCGTAAACAGTATGTGATTTGTTAGCAATTACAATTTCCATTGCATTGTGTTTTTAATTTTATTAAAGTTGTTGTTTGTATTTGTTTGAATGCAGAATCGGACTCACCTAAATTCCATAATAGTCTAAACACCCAAAGGGCGAATAGAGAAACTACGTCGTACATTAATATTGTTATTGGTTAAAATAACGAAAAATTGAAAGTAAGTTTTGTAAGAAATGTTCACGATAAAAAAATAAATGGATAAATACTGTAATAAGTTGATTTGTTGCTAGTGTAGAATATTAGCGACGGCGGTTGCGCAAGCGCAAGCTGGGACTTATTGTAGTACATAAATTATTTTCTCTTGTAGTAATCATACGGCTAAAGTATATATTTTTTTAAAAGTATTATCAAAAATGCAGCGGTTTTTTGTGAGTTTTATTAAATTTAAACAAATTTGAAGTTTGCGTTAAAAATAAATCAACAGATACCTTAAATAATCTTTTTTTCATAATTTTTTTGTTAAAAATAGAAGTGTATTTTATAATTAAAACCTCATTTAATATAAAAACTACAATTCAGCCTTAAAAAGTTACAACTCGGTATTCTTTAATTTAAAAAACAAGACTTCTGCTGCATCTTTGTATCATAATTAACCATTAAAAACAATTTATTATGAAATTTATCTTCGCAATTTTAGCAACCGCAATGTTATTTATTACAAACAAAGTAACAGCTCAAAACAACACCATAACAGCAACTGTTGTAAATATTACTTCAGATACTGGTAAAGTAGCTTTTGCTTTGTATGACAAAACTAATTTTAGAATGAAGCCATTACAGTCTAATAATGTGATGATTAACAGCGGTAAAAGTACAGTAACTTTTAAAAATGTAGAACCTGGCGAATATGCCATTATTTGTTTTCATGATAAAAATGAGAATCATAAAATGGATTTTAAAACGAATGGAATGCCTTTAGAGGATTATGGAGCTTCTAATAATGTAATGAGTTTTGGTCCACCTAAATTTGACGATGCAAAATTTAGTGTTACTGATAAAAATGTATCTTTAGAAATTAAATTTTAGTATGTTTATTTTACTAAATTAACTCCCAAAAATGAAGAAATTAGACACAAATATCTATAATAAAATTAAACACGATTTTATAGTTTGTACAAAGCTTACTTTAATTATAGGAAGTATTTTTGTAGTTATAAATCAGCAATTTAACTTAAAGGGAGTTGGTTTCACTTTTTTAATTTCGGGAATGTATTCTTTTACCTTAGGATTAGGAAATGGAATTATTAATGAATATTTAAATACAAAATGGGATTGGGTTAAAGAAACCAATAAAAGGGTTTGGTCCGGAATAATTGCTACCGTTATATATACTGTTATTGCTGTTTTAATAATTCACTACATTCAATATATACTTCTTTTTGGGAATTCGGTTGAAAATTTTTTTAAAGGATATTTAGTTTGGGTACATTTATTTGCTATTATATTTTCATTAGGTGTAGCTGCTTTTTTACATGCCAAAGGCTTTATGGTCAATTGGAAATCTGCCATGACGCAAGAAAGCACACAGCAACAGATTGTAGCAAAAACAGAAACGGCAAAGTTTGAGTCTTTAAAAAATCAATTAGATCCACATTTTTTATTCAATAGTTTAAATGTGTTAACCAGTTTGATTGGCGAAAATCCTGCGCAAGCAGAAAAATTTACCACAAAATTATCTAAAGTATATAGATATGTTTTAGAACAAAGAAATAAAGATTTAGTACCCATTGATGAAGAATTGAAATTTGCAAAAACATATATGCAACTCTTAGAGATGCGTTTTGAAGATGCTGTGAAATTTAATATTCCAGATACTATAAGTACTAATGAGTTAAAAATTGTGCCACTTTCTTTACAACTATTGTTAGAAAATGCAGTAAAACACAATGTGGTTTCTTCTTCTAAGCCTTTAACAGTATCAATTTACGAAGAAGATGGTTATTTAATTATAGAAAACAACGTAAATCCTAAAGAAGCAATAGGAAAAAGCACCAAAGTTGGGTTGCAAAATATTGCAGATCGATATGGATTGATCACTCAAAAAGGAGTGAAAATAGAAAACAACAACAAAACTTTTAAGGTGAGTTTACCTCTCTTATATAAAATGAACGATATTATGTACACAGACGATTTAGAAAATAGCAAATATGTAAAAGCAGTAGAAAGAGTAGAGAAATTAAAGGAATTTTATCAAAATTTAGTCTCTTACTGTATTGTAATTCCTTTTTTAATTTTTATCAATTTAAGATTTTCTCCAGGATTTCATTGGTTTTGGTTTCCAATTTTTGGATGGGGAATGGGATTAGCGTTTCACTTTTTAGAAGTAAACAATTACAATATTTTCTTAGGTAGTAATTGGGAAGAAAGAAAGATTAAAGAAATGATGAATAAAGAGAACCAACATAAAAACAGAAGGTAATGGAACATGAATTTACACAAGAGCAGAAATATATCTTAGCTAAGAAAAGAGTTGAAAAAATTAGTAAATTTTATAAGCACCTAGCAACGTATGTGGTTGTAAATGTTTTTTTAAGTGCAATTTTTATAGTTGGAGATGTAAATGACGGAGACACTTTTAACGAGGCGTTGTTTAATTATCATAATTATAAAATTTGGTTTTATTGGGGAATTGGGATTGTTTTTCAGGCTTTAAATACTTTTGGGTTGTCGTTGTTTCTAGACAAAGATTGGGAACAAAAGAAGATTGAAAAATATATGAACGAACAACATAAAAGAAGATAGAAATGGAATCTAATTTCACAAAAGAACAACGCTATTATAAAGCTCAAAAAAGGGTAAAAAAGATAAAAGGATTTTATACACATTTAAGTGTTTACTGTATTATAATTCCTGTAATCATTTTTACAAACTTAAAATTCGAACCTCATTTTCATTGGTTTTGGTTTTCTGTTTGTGGTTGGGGAACAGGACTTTTCTTTCACTGGTTATCCGTTTTTGGATTTAACTTATTGGGTTTAGGAAAAGATTGGGAAGAAAAGAAGATTCAAGAATTTATGAACGATAAAAATTAAGGTTATGCAACAAGATTTTACGCAAGAAGCGAGTTACATAAGAGCAAAAAAGAGAGTAAAAGCTATTAAGGGGTTTTACGTGCATTTAATAGTGTATGTGTTGGTAAACATTTTTATAAGCGGAGTTATTATTTTTGGCTTAACACAAAGTGGATACAATTTTATAGATACATTTTCTAATTTTGGAGTATATTCTACGTGGCTTTTCTGGGGAATCGGAATGTTTTTTCATTGGATGGGAGTTTTCGGGTTTCAATCTTTAGGTTTTGGTAAAGATTGGGAAGAAAAGAAAATAAAAGAATTGATGGAAAAGTAGGGTTTTACACAGAGATTAACGGAGAAAAAGCTGAGATTCACAGAGTTTTTTGCACAAATTAGAATAAAGGAACAGTTTTATATTTTTTTCTTTGCGCTCTTAGCGAAAACTCTTTGCGAACTTTGCGTTTAATTTTAATTTTTTTATTTTTCACAAACCACAAACCACAAACCTATAACACATGAACGTATTAATAATTGAAGATGAAAAACCGGCAGCAAGAAGGTTAAACCGAATGTTAGCAGCCTTAAATTTAGAAGTTCAGCAGATGTTACATTCTGTAGAAGAGTCTTTAAATTGGTTGCAAAACAATGAACATCCAGATTTAATATTTTTAGACATTCAGCTTTCTGATGGTTTATCTTTTGAGATTTTTGAAGAAATTGAAGTGAAATCTGCTATTATTTTTACGACTGCGTATGATGAATATGCTCTAAAAGCCTTTAAGCTAAATAGCATCGATTATTTATTAAAACCTTTAGATGAAGACGAACTAAAAGTTGCGGTAGATAAGTTTAAAGAACATCAACCAAAACAAACAGATGTTCAAGTAAACTTAGATGACATTCGTAAATTATTGGTCAATCCGGTAGATAGAAAATTCAAGAAAAGACTGACAATTAAAGTCGGACAGCATATAAAAATTATAAATATAGATGAGGTGGAGTGTTTTTATAGCGAAAATAAATCGACCTATATTCATACCAAAGAAAATAGAAATCACCTGTTAGATAATTCTTTAGAGTATTGGCAAGAACAATTAAACCCTGAACATTTTTTTAGAGTAAACCGTACTTTTATTATACACATAAATGCGATAAAAGACATTGTTGCTTTTTCTAATTCTCGTTTAAAATTGATTTTAGATTCGTATACCGAAACAGAAATTATTGTAAGTAGAGAACGTGTAAAAGATTTTAAAAATTGGATTGACTGAAACCGTTAATTTACTCTTAAAGGAAGCTCTAGGTTTGTAGTTAGATTTGTTTGCATGCGTATTTTCTTATAACTTCGCTAACCTCTGATAATTGGACTTTGAAACGATGTGATATCATCGTTAATATTAAACTCAATTAAAAAACAGCAACTAAATGGATAATAAGGAAGTAATAAAGAAGTTTTACACGTCATTTTCTAATGGAAATGTAACAGGAATGCTAGAATGTTATCATAAAGATATTGTCTTTAAAGATGCTGTATTTGGTAGGTTAGAAGGAGATAGAGCTTTTAAAATGTGGGAAATGCTACTTTCTCAGAAAAAACAAGATACTATTATTAACTTTAGTAATATAGAAGCAACTGCAGAAAGCGGAAAAGCAAATTGGGTTGCAGAATATCTTTATGGAGACAAGAAAAGAAAAGTGGTTAATAGAGTTTCTGCGGATTTTAAATTTAAGGATGGTAAAATTATACAACATTTTGACACTTTTGATTTATGGTCTTGGACAAAGCAAGCAATGGGACTTCCTGGTTATTTAATGGGATGGACCTCTTTTATGAGAAATAAAATTCAGCAAACTACCAACAACCGATTAGATATTTTTATAAAAAAATAAGAATACTTAATCAACTGCATAAAAAATAGCTTTATCAAAATTAAGTAATTATTAAGTTGTCGATTTATTGTATTAAAAAATTGAAAATTATAATAAAAACTTGTGCTATAAGTTAATGAATACCTTAAATTTGATTACCAATTAAACCCTTTATTATCTTAAATATTCTCACTTTTTTCAATTTTAAACCAGCAATTATAAAAACCTTTTTTTTTGTAATTTTAATAATGAATGCAACCAATTTTTATTCGCAATCATTCAAAGTAAATTTAGGGTTCTTATTAAAAGCACAAATACAACTCGGAAATCAAAACCAAGGAATAAAATTAGGTGCTTATGGCTTAGGGACAGCGCAATTTAATGACCTATCTATGGAAACAGGTGTTGCGTTGTATAGCGGTTATTTATTGAAAAAATATACGGTTAAAACTTCTGGTTTAAATTTTGGGTATGATTTTTTTACTTTATTAGGTATAGGAAACAATAACAATTTTTTAGGCTCTTCCTTTTTTGAGGATGGTCCTTTATTGGCTACAATAGAAAATAAGCAACGCTTTTACGGAATAGGATTTGGGTTTGAAAAGGAATTTTTACCAAAAGAATTAAGTACTTTTAATCAAAGGTTAGGTAAGTTTCTGTTGCGTTTTAGCGATGAAGGCAGTTCTATAAATATTCAGTTAAAGAACGATTTTAGAGCAGGAAAAATTTTTTATGGTGAAGGAACAGATTTTGGAAAAACAGGAATGCTAAAACTGAGCTACAGTAGGGTTGTTAATCCTAAAGAAATAGTTCATGTTGGTATGGCTGTTTCGTTGTTTACTCCATTGCAAGATTATAGCAAAACGCCAAATAATTTGATGAATTCAGATGATGAAAGTAAAAATGTTTGGTACACAAAAGCTCCTTATAAAAACCTTTTTTATGCCAATTTGTATGTTTTTGGCGGTTATCAAAATGATTCCTTTTCAGGATTTTTAAAAGCAGGGGTAAATTCACAGAAATTGGGTGCCTTTGTGCAAAACACATTGCATGATAGTTTTGGCTTAAACCCTCGTTTTCCTTGGAATGTAAGTGAAAAAGATAAGCTGTTTTTAGAATTTAATACTAGTATTAATACCCAAAATACAAATGAATAAGGTTTTAATATATATTGTATTCGTCGTTTTATTACAAAGTTGTAATACGTACAAACGCTCTTTCGGAACGACTTTTACAACCATAGAAACAGAAAATTATAAAACTTTATATCGTTTAGATCTAAGCAATCAGTTTTTAAAAGTTGCACCAGAAAAACTAAATAAACTTACAGAGTTAAGAATGCTAAATCTTGCAGGAAACATTTCGTTAAACTTAAAAGAAACTTTTAGTGAAATTCCGAATCCAGAAAAATTAGAAGTCCTTATTTTAGATAGTTTAGATTTAAAAAGTATACCAAAATCAATTGTACGATTTAAGAATTTAAAACATTTATCATTAAATAAGAATCCGAATATTAATTTGGAAGAAACGTTGGAATTATTAGGTTCTTTACCAATTGAATTCTTGAATTTACAACACAATAATTTAGAAAAGTTACCAATTAATATTACTGAAATCAAGACGATTTCTAGTCTTAATTTATCTTACAATCAACTAGGTACTTCAACTAAGTTTACAACTTTATCAAAATTGCCAAAATTGCGTTCTTTGTGGTTAACCGAGAATAATATCAAAAAATTATCCAATGAAATTGGAACAATAACATCTTTAAATAATTTGTATTTAGAGCATAATCATTTAGTCGGATTGCCTAAAACAATGGAAAACCTAAAAAAAATAAGGGTACTTCATGCAGGTTATAATAAGTTTAAGGAGTTGCCAAAAGAGCTTATTAAAATGCCTAGTTTAATGCTTTTACATATTAATAATTGCGAAATTTCTACTATTTCAGAAGTTTTTTCTACTGCCAAATATTCTTTAAATAGTATCATTTTAGACAATAATTCACTTTCAAATTCTGATAAAATAAAGTGGAGAAAAGTTTTTAAAGGCTTTTTTATTGCTTCTTTTTAGTCTTTAATTGTTTATTAAATAATCTATGAATAATTAAACTTCAATTAGTTTTTTGGCTAGACAATAATAAACCTAACTTCGCATCCTCATAAAAAAAAATACAATTGCTGGGTATTTGCAATTGAAAAACATACTACATGAATATTTACCAACAAATAGAAGCAGAAATTAAAGCTGCATCAAACATCGTTATTACAGCACACAAATCTGCAGATGGAGACTCTATAGGTTCTTCTTTAGGTTTGCTTTATTTTATAGAAAAGTTAGGAAAGAAAGCGGTTGTTTGTCACCCAGATAAAGCACCCGATTTTTTAGATTGGTTAGATACTTCGTTGATTCTTTTAATGGAAGAAAATCCGGAGGAAGTTACAACACAAATGCAAAAAGCAGATTTAATTTTCTGTTTAGATTACAATGCAACCAATAGAGTAGGGCCAGAAATGCAAGTTTTGTTAGAAGCAGCAACTTGTAAGAAAATAATGATAGATCATCATTTAAATCCAGAAGAATTTCCTACAATCACGGTTTCTGAAACTACAGCATCTTCAACATCACAATTAATTGTAGATTTAATAGAAGAGTCTGGTCATTTAGAGTTGTTAGATGAAAAAATAGGAACCCCTTTATATTTAGGAATTTTAACAGATACAGGTAGTTTTAGATTCAATTCTGTAAAACCAAGAACACACGAGGTTTTAGCTAAAATATTAGCAGCAGGCGTAGAACATCATTTAATTCACGAAAAATTAAGTGACAATAATACAGAAACTCGTTTGCGTTTACAAGGATATGCAATGAGTGAGAAATTAGAAATTTTATACGATTATAATGTGGCAATTATTTCTTTATCTAAAGAAGAATTGGCAAAATATCAGTATAAAAAAGGAGATACAGATAGTTTGGCAAACTTGGTTTTATCAATAAAAGGAATGAAAGCTGCTATTGTATTTACAGAAAGAGATGGAATAATGAAAATTTCTTTTCGATCTAAGGGTGCTGAAAACCCGGTAAATATGTTCGCAAAAGAGCATTTTAATGGAGGTGGACATGCAAATGCTGCTGGTGGTATGAGTGATTTAACTGTAGATGAAACTTTAGAAAAATTAAAAGGATTGATTCCTGAATATTTTAAGAAATAAGAATAATTTTCAAAGAAATTTATAATATTAGAAAGAGGTTTAACTATAAAGTTAATCCTCTTTTTTTATATGTATTTTTAACAAAACCTAAAAAACAAATCACATTTCTTCAACTTTGTTTATTTTTAACAAAAATATGTTAGAAATGATTAAGAAATTTATCTCTTTAGAACGTTTTATATTGAGGAATAAAACGAAAATAATTTTCAACTTTTTAATATTAATATTATTAACGTTAACTATTTCTTGTAGTAGTGAGGATGATTCTCTTTCTGAAGAAGATGAAATACAAATTGATGCTAAAAAAGAAGATCTTGCAGGAATTTGGTCTATTTATAGCGTGGAAGGTAATGGTGTTGATGCTAGCGTACCTGCAACTACAGAAGAATGTGGTAGAGATTTTTTTATTTATAATGAAAGTGGTTTTTATGAAGAATTTGTTTTTCAAGAATCGAATACATGTTTACCAACAAAATCAAAATCAAGGTGGACTTTAAATGAAGGTATCATTAAAGTAAGTACTTTAGATAATAATGAATCTGAAACTATAAAAATAAAAAGCATTAATAACAATACTTTTATTTTTATAGTTTATTTAGACTTAGATGGAGATAGTGTTAAAGAGAAATATACTTTTACAGCTCTTAAATATGTACCATCAAATGAAATGGATATTTATACATATACTTTTCAAAGAAAAAATAATGAACCTTTTGATGATCACATAGAATTTGGTTGGGATAAGTACAAAGGCTACAATACATTTGTAAAATATGAGATTTATAGAAGTGGTGAAAATTGTAATTTAAATTCAGCAGAATTAATTAAAACAATTACAAATGTTGATGAAAATTATTTTATAGACGAAACCCCTTTAAACGGTAATGAATCGTGTTATTTTTTAAAAATTTATACAAACAAAGGTCTTTTAGGAGAAAGCGAAGGAAGGTATGTGAATTCAGAATTTATTTATCCGGACAATGTGGATTTTAAAAATGCATCAGTAGCAGATAATAAGATAACGCTATCTTGGGAAAAGTATGATGGTTATTATTTTTCTCATTACGAGATTAGAGTTCAAGATCAAAATGAAAATTCTAGCCCTAATATAGAAAGTGTAAAAATAATTACAGATATAAATACAACTTCGTTTATAGATGAGCATCCTCCGTATATAAATAATCCTATTTATTCGATTTATGTCCATAATATATTTGGTAATATTAGTAATTTATATGATGCTAGGTCTATGATAGAAACTAACTTTATTAGACCAGAAATATTAGATTTAAGAGATATACGGTTTTTAAGTTTTGATGCAAAAGAACAATCATTCTTTTTCTATGGAAAAACAGAAAATAACGGTTATCGATTATTGAAATATAATTACATAACAAATAAAATTAGTGCAGAGGCCTTTAAACTTCCAACAACGTCTACTGATGTAGAGATGAGGTTGGTTGATTCTGGTTATGGAAAAGAGCTTATTTTTCAACAATCTGGAGATTTATGGGTGTATGATGATGAAACTTTAAATTTTAAATATTCTTTAAAGCCAGATTATGTATCAATAAATAGTTTTAATTATTTAGAGAATGATATCTGGATTTTATCAGATAACGATGATGTTTTTACCTACAAAAGAAATGGAGAAGAATTTGTAAAAATTGATGAGAAACCACATTTTTCAGAACATCAAGGAAGTTGGAATTATGAAATTTCAAAACTAGATAAGAACAACATCCTTTTAAGTCATAATAATGAAGGTAGAGCTATCCATTATTCAATAACTGCCAATGGAGGAATTACAAATAATGGGATCAAAGAAATCCCTTTAAAATTTGATTATAATAGTGATGTTACCGTAAACAATAATTTAATTCTTAATAAAAAGAGAAATACAATGTATTCTTCTGTTAATTTTTCTAAGGTTTTAAATTATTCAATACCAAAAACAACCTTAAATTTTAATTTATCAGGAACAGAAATTTATGGAACAAATAATGTTGTTAGCCTAACAGGACAAGGTGAAGATTATAAAAAAGAATTGATTATTTATAATATTCAAGATAAAACGACTACGACTTTAACCACAAAAGGATATCCAAATTTTGTAATGGAAGATGAATTTGGTAATATAATTAGTTTATCTACTAGTTTTCCTAATAGAAGTTCTTATGGCTTTACTATCTATGATTCACCAGGTATTTTTGTAGAAGTTATTAAATAAGTAAAACAAAATCTTTAAATAATTTCCTAACAATTAAACTTTGATTATTTTTATCAAAATTTAGTATTAAATGAGTCAGAAGGAAGAATTTTTTGAGTACATCAATAACGGTTATAAAACCAAAGGCGATTTTATTGCATTAGGTGCCGCAATGTTAGGAGAAGAAACCATCACAGATGCATTGGTGAAAATACCGCTTAAAACATTGAATAGGCATGGTTTAATAGCAGGTGCAACCGGAACAGGAAAAACGAAAACACTACAAGTTTTAGCAGAAAACTTATCAGAAAAAGGAATTCCTGTGTTGTTAATGGATATTAAAGGAGATCTTTCTGGTTTAGCACAACCAAGTCCAGGACACGCAAAAATAGACGAACGTCATGCAAAAATTGGCTTTCCGTTTACGGCACAAAAATTT
This sequence comes from Polaribacter butkevichii, assembly GCF_038024105.1. NCBI lineage: Bacteria > Pseudomonadati > Bacteroidota > Flavobacteriia > Flavobacteriales > Flavobacteriaceae > Polaribacter > Polaribacter butkevichii. The sequence goes on along the minus strand of NZ_CP150661.1, from coordinate 1,147,240 downwards.
CCGATAGAAGTACTTACCATTTCTGAACAAGACGGAACAAGAATGCGTGCAACGGTATCAGAATTCGGACCAGTTTTATTATCAAGAATTTTAGATTTAACAGAAACACAAAGCGGAATTGTAGCCATCATTTTTAAATATTGTGATGACAATAAATATGCACTTTTAGATATTAAAGATTTTAAAAAAGTATTACAATACGTTACCAATGAAGGTAAAGAAGAAATTCAAGCTGAATATGGGCGAATTTCATCTTCCTCAACAGGAGCAATACTGCGTAAAATTGTAGAAATAGAGCAACAAGGTGGCGATTTATTCTTCGGAGAAAAATCTTTTGAAGTAGAAGATTTAACAAGAACAGATGAAGACGGAAAAGGAATTATCTCTGTATTGCGTTTAACAGACATACAAGACAAACCCAAGTTGTTTTCAACCTTTATGTTGCAGTTATTAGCAGAGGTATATGAAACTTTTCCAGAACAAGGAGATAGCGGAAAACCAGAGCTGGTAATCTTTATAGATGAGGCACATTTGGTGTTTGAAGAAGCCTCTAAAGCCCTATTAAATCAAATAGAAAGTATTGTAAAATTAATTCGTTCTAAAGGAATTGGCTTGTATTTTGTAACACAAAATCCAAAAGATGTGCCAGAAGATATTTTAGCACAATTGGGATTAAAAATTCAGCATGCCTTAAGAGCTTTTACTGCAAAAGATAGAAAAGCAATTAAATTGGCGGCAGAGAATTACCCAAGTTCAGAATATTACGATACCAAAGAGGTATTAACACAATTAGGTATTGGAGAAGCATTTGTATCCGTTTTAAATGAAAAAGGAATTCCAACTCCGTTGGCAAGAACCATGTTGCGCGCTCCAATGAGTAGAATGGATGTTTTAACAGACAAAGAGTTAAAAAATGTAATTAACAATTCGCGTCTTTTTTATAAGTATAACGAAAACTTAGATAGAGAAAGTGCTTACGAATTATTAAACAAAAAGATAGAAAAAGTAAATCTTGCAGAAGCTAAAGCCATACAAGCAGAGGCAGATGAAAAAGAAAGAGAAAAAATAGCGAAAGAAAAAGAAAAGGAAAGACAAAGAGAAGAAAGAGCCAGTAGAAGCTCTTCTAGAAGACGAAGCACTGCACAGAATCCATTGATAAAAGTATTAACAAGTGCTACTTTTATTAGAGCTGCATTCGGAATCTTAAAAAAAGTAATGAAATAACAAAACAGTAGAATTAACGTTTAAACAAAGCATAAAAATAAAAAAATGATTAAAAAAAATATCTTACCAATTATAGTAATCGCATTCTCATTATTTATAATTAGTTGTAGTAACAATAATAAGTTTAAAATAGAAAAAGGAAAAGTAGGCGAGATTACAACGACTACTACAATGAAAGATTTAAGTACTATTTTTAAGAATGATTCTATTGTAAAGAATTTAAGTGAAGGTGCACAAGGAGATAACTATTTTCAAGAAGATGATGAATATTTTATTTTTGAAAAAGGAGGAAAGTTGTTGTTAACTATTTTACCTAAAGAACAATTAGATTCTACATCAACTATAAAAAGTATTGAAATTCATGATGCACGTTTTAAAACAGCTTCGGGCATCAATATCAACTCTAGTTTTTCAGAAATAAATGCAAACAATAATATTAATAGAATAGAGTCTACATTTTCTTCTGCAACCTTATTTATAGACGATTTAAATGCTACAATTGCAATAGATAAAGAAGAATTAGGGTTAAAAGAATTTAATACTCAAAAAGTTACAAAAGAACAAATACCAGATTTAGCAAAAATGAAATCATTTATCGTTTGGTTTAATTAGTTGCTATTGTAATAATACACATACTGTTACCGTAATTTATAAACTGTAACAAATAAAAAACTCAAGGTTGATGATATCATTCTTGAGTTTTTTTTATTTACGAAAACTTTACGAAATCGATTTCGTATTCTGTAAAAAAGAAATACTTTTGCTCGAAATTTATATTTAGATATACAATGTCAACAATTTTAAATTACGAAGAAGAAGTTATAGAGCAAGCTCAAAATAGAAGAGCTACGGTAGAGTTTATAACTATTGTAAACGATTTATGGTACGATAAAGCGATAGAGTTAGTTCTTTTTAGAAATCCTTTGGTAGATAAAAGAGCAAGCGAAGTTTTAAAACTAATAAACTATGCAAAAGAGTTTGTAAGCAAACCCATTTCTATTTACGATGCGTTAGATATTGCAAAAGCAATACAACAATTAGACCTGCCATCGTCTAAATTAGATATTGGTAAATTAGCGTACGAATGTCATTTAAGCCCTAAAAAGTGTGAGGACAAAGTTGCCTTTGTAAGTAACAAATTAAAAGGAGCCACAGAGTCAGAAGATATTCAACCCAAAGATGTAGTTTTATATGGGTTTGGTAGAATTGGTCGTTTATTGGCAAGAGAACTCATGTCTAAAATGGGTAAAGGTTCTCAATTACGATTAAGAGCTATTGTTACTCGTGGCGAAATTAATAAAGAAGTTTTAGAAAAAAGAGCCTCTTTATTAAGGATAGATTCTGTACACGGAGATTTTTTAGGAACCGTAGAAATAGATGTAGAACACAATGCATTAATTATAAATGGTACAACGGTTCACTTAATTTCTGCAAATAGTCCAGAAGATATCGATTATACTAAATACGGAATTAAAGATGCCTTAATTATAGACAATACAGGTGCTTTTAGAGATGATGTTGCTTTGGCAAGACATTTAAAAGCTAAAGGAGCAAGCAAAGTTTTGTTAACTGCTCCCGGAAAAGGAATTCCTAATATTGTGCACGGTGTAAATCACAAACAGCACAATCCAGATACTGTAGATATTTTTTCTGCGGCATCTTGTACCACCAATGCAATTACGCCAATTTTAAAAGTTTTAGAAGATAATTTCGGAATCTTAAAAGGGCATTTAGAAACCATTCATGCATACACAAACGACCAAAATTTGGTAGACAATATGCATCGTAAAAATAGAAGGGGTAGAGCTGCTGCCTTAAATATGGTTATTACAGAAACCGGTGCAGGAGCAGCAGTTGCAAAGGCAATACCTGCTTTAAAAGACAAACTTACATCCAACGCAATTAGAGTTCCGGTTCCAAACGGATCTTTGGCAATTTTAAACCTACAATTAAATACCATGGTTTCTACAGAACGCGTAAATGCCATTATTAAAAAGTATGCTTTAGAAGGCGATTTGGTAGAACAAATTAAGTATTCTTTAGATAACGAGTTGGTTTCATCAGACATAATTGGTGCTACAGCACCGGCAATTTTCGATAGTAAATCTACTATTACAGACAAAGAAACCATTGTAATTTATGTTTGGTACGATAATGAATATGGATATTCTCATCAAGTAATGCGTTTGGCAAAACACATTGCCAAAGTAAGGCGGTTTACCTATTATTAAAAGTCTCTTAGTGCAAGTTCGTTCAATAAAAATTGAATGTAAAAACCCGAAGCAATGTTGTTTCGGGTTTTGTTTTTTTAGAAGCTATTTCCTGCTGGAATTTATCTTGAGCAAAGTCGAAAGGCTACTCGCTTTTTTTATCCCCAAAAAAGGGAATAAAAAAGAGCTCAAACATGCCATTCAATCAGGGCTAAAATTATTTGCCTGCTGCAGTAATCAATTAGAAACGATATCTTTTACTTGCCTACTTGTAGCAAAAATAAGCTGAGGTCCATTTAAAACTGCATCCGTTTTCTTTTTCTTATTTTTGAAAAAAAATCCATAATGAAAAACATTCTTTTCTTATTTCTCTTTTTACCCAGTCTTATACTAGCGCAGAGTTTAGATGTGCCAAAAAATCCAAAACCAGGTAAGTGTTATGTTAGGCATTCATCACAAGACTTTAATTATAATAAAGCCGTTAATAAAAAAAAGCTATGGACAGAAATGGACTGTTACAAAGCAAGAAACTTAACAATTGATGCAGAAAAAGACCGTGTTTTTTTAGAGTATCAAAAACTATTAAAAAAAGAAGGTTTCGATATAGAAATTACTGGTGTCTTAGATTTAAAAACAGCAAAAGCACATAATAAATATTTAAGAAAATCAAAAAAGAAGCGAAGAAAAGAGTGATACATAATTAGAAAACAAAAAACCAAAACATTATTCTATGTTTTGGTTTTTTGTTTTCCAGTATCTTTTTGTTAATGTAGCCTATATAGTATAAACCATAAATTGATATTCAACTTAATCTTCTTCAAAAAATTTAATATTAGCATCAAATTCTTCATTTATAAATTCTTCTCTACTCATAAAATAATCAGAAGTAGTCAATCTATAAGTAGTATCCTTTTTTTCTAAATACCAAATAATGTCATTGGCTTCAACAAAAGCTTCTTCCGCATTTAGTTGTTGTCCAAATAATCGAATAATTACATTATGACTATCTAAATTTTGAGCAAAACACTTCAAAACAATTTCTTTTGTAATTGTAGTTTCTGCATTTCTAGAAGGAGTTATTTCAAAATCTACAATGGTTGCTTTTGTGTTAGGAAACTTTCCATTAAAAGCCTTATACAAAAGCTGATTTATAATAAAAAGGGTTTTGTGTAAGCCAATTTTAGGGTATTCTTCAGAAATCTTATCAACCAACATTTCGTAAGAAAGAGAGTCAATCTGACCTTCGTTTAAAACATTGCCTAATTTATAATCTAGCACAATTGCGGCAGCTTCATTTGGTTCTTTGTCTGTAATTGCCATAAAAAGTAATTCTCTTAACTCTTTAATCTCGTTTACGTCATCATTTGCAAAATCAAAACGTACTAAAAGTTCTTTGTAATCTTCAATACTCCAAGAGTTTTCTAAGTCATCAACTGTAGAAATTTTGTGTATTTTTATAGCGTATTTCATTTTTCTATTCATTTTTTGAATGCCTATACAAATTACAGCTTCTTCCTTTTAAACACAAGTATTTTTATATAAAGTTATGTTATTTTTTGTTGTAACAGTAACCATAATTAGTAGTCTTTAATCTTTATAGAAACCTAAGTTTTCTAATGTATTTACAAGGTTTGCATTTGTTTTTTTTTTTTGATAAAACAAACCTTTGTTTCAAGGTCTCTTTTCACTATTTTTACCAGTCTAATTTAGCACTTTTACAAAATGATATTTAAAGAAAAACTACCATATTATCAAATACCAGAACCAGCGTTAGAATATACAGCTGGTACATCAGTAAGTAGAATGGTAGATGGGTTAGGTTTTAGATATTATTGGGCAACAGAAAATTTATCAGTAGCAGATTTGGGGTTTAAACCAAATTCAGAAGCAAGAACAACAGAAGAAACAATAGATCATATTTATCATCTATCAATTAGAATTTTAAATGCTACTTTAATAAAAGTAAATGGAGATATAGAACCAAGCATGACTTTTACCGAAAAAAGGAAAAAAACCTTAGAAAATTTTTTACAAGCAAGTACTATTCTTAGAGAAAGTAAAGATGTTTCTCAATTTAAAATATTGTTTCCTAATAAAGAGCTTTCTTTTTGGTGTGTTATAAACGGACCAATTGCAGATGCTATTTGGCATGTAGGTCAAATAGTTTCATTTAGAAGGTCTTCCGGTAATCCTTTTCCAAGCGGAGTAAGTGTTTTAACAGGTAAAAAGCAAAATTAATTTTTTATTAAAGAATGACAAATCAACAAAAAATACAAGTACTCCGTGATGAATTAAATACACATAATTATAACTATTATGTGTTAGATAATGCAACAATTTCAGATTACGATTTCGATATCAAACTAAAAGAATTAGAAAAGTTAGAAGCAGAAAATCCTGAATTTTTCGATGCAAATTCGCCAACGCAAAGAGTAGGAGGTACCATTACAAAAAACTTTAATACGGTTACCCATAAAAACAGAATGTATTCTTTAAGTAATTCGTATTCTAAAGAAGATTTGTTAGACTGGGAAGAAAGAATTCAAAAAGTTCTAGGTACAACAGATGTAGAATATACGTGCGAGTTAAAATTCGATGGAGCTTCTATTAATTTAACGTACGAAAACAGACAATTTGTAAAAGCCGTAACTCGTGGCGATGGTTTTCAAGGTGATGAAGTAACGCCTAATATTAAAACAATTCGTTCCATTCCTTTAAGTATAAAAAAAGATTTTGTCCGTAATTTCGAAATGAGGGGAGAAATCATTTTGCCAATAGATGGTTTTAATAAAATGAATGAAGAGCGTGTAGAAAACGGGGAAGAAGAATATAGAAACCCTCGAAATACTGCAAGCGGAAGTTTAAAATTACAAGACAGTACAGAAGTAGCAAAAAGACCTTTAGATTGTTTATTATATCAGGTTGTAACAGAAGAACGCAAATATAAAACGCATTTTGAGAGTTTAGAAAATGCAAGAAAAGTTGGTTTTAAAGTGCCAGAAACCATCACTTTGGTAAAATCGATAGATCAAGTTTTCGATTTCATCACTAATTGGGATGCCAAACGTCATAATTTACCGTATGAAACAGACGGAGTTGTAATAAAAGTAAATAATCTGCATCAGCAAGACGAGTTAGGCTATACCGCAAAAGCACCAAGATGGGCAATTGCATATAAGTTTAAAGCAGAACAAGTTTCTACAATTTTAAATGAAATTACCTATCAAGTAGGTAGAACAGGCGCAATAACTCCGGTTGCAAATTTAGAACCCGTACAATTAGCAGGTACAACGGTTAAAAGGGCTTCGTTGCACAATGCCGATCAAATAGAAAAATTAGATATTAGAGTAGGAGACACGGTTTTTGTAGAAAAAGGAGGAGAAATTATTCCTAAAATTATTGCAGTAGACTTAACAAAACGACCAGCAGATTCAGTGCCAACCATATATGCAACTCATTGTCCGGAATGTAATACCGAGTTGGTAAGAACAGAAGGCGATGCAAAACATTATTGCCCTAATGAGTTTGGTTGTGCACCACAAATTACAGGAAGAATTCAGCATTTCATTTCTAGAAAAGCCATGGATATTGATGGTTTAGGAGGCGAAACGGTAGATTTGTTACGTAAAGAAGGCTTAATTCAAAACTATGCAGATTTATATGATTTAACAGTAGAACAAGTAATTCCGTTAGAAAGAATGGCAGAAAAATCTGCTCAGAATATGATAGACGGAATTATAAAATCAAAAGAAATTCCGTTCGAAAAAGTATTATTTGCACTTGGTATACGTTTTGTAGGAGAAACAGTAGCTAAAAAGTTAGCAAAACATTTTAAATCCATAGATAATTTAATGTCTGCAGATTTAGAAACATTAATTGCTGTAGATGAAATTGGCGATAGAATTGCACAAAGCATTATAGATTTTTCTAAAAACGAAGGAAATATCGATTTAATAAACAGGTTAAAAGCATCAGGAGTACAATTAGAAGTTTCTGCAGAAAGTTTAGAAAATCAAACAGAACTATTACAGGGACAAATATTTGTAGTTTCAGGCGTTTTTCATCAAATGAGCAGAACCGAACTTAAAAAAGCAATTGAAGATAATGGCGGAAAAGTAAGTTCATCAATCTCTAAAAAAACAAATTTTATTGTTGCCGGCGATAATATGGGACCTTCAAAACTAACCAAAGCAGAAAGTTTAGGAATAGCAATTATCTCAGAACAAGATTTTATAGACAAAATAAGTTAAATTCTAATTTTAGAGGCTAATTTCTGGTAATTAAAAACACGTTCCACTATTTTTATGTACAAAGTCTTTATAATAAAGTAATACAAATTTGAAAAAACTCCTATACATATACATCGTACTAATTACGGCAGCATCTTTTTCTCAAATAAAAGAAACAGATTCGCTGCCTATAAATGTAGACGATTATGTTTTTGTAAAACCAGGAGACACCTTAGTAGTAAGCCTTAACGAGTTCTCGTTGTTGCCAAAACCTAAATTTAACTCAAAAAAAGACGTTCGGTATTATTTATGGTTCCGTAAAAAAGTATTTAAAGCATACCCTTATGCACAATTGGCCTCACAAAGGTTAGACTCTTTAAACCAAAGGCTAGAAAAAATCGAGTCAAAAAGGGCACAAAGAAAATATACACGTTTAGTTCAAAAATATATAGAAGGCGAGTTTACAGATCAAATTAAAAAGATGACCACCACAGAAGGTAGAATTCTTATAAAGTTAATTCATCGTCAAACCGGTAAAACGGCATTTCAAAACATCAAGGTCTTAAGAAGCGGATGGAAAGCTTTCTGGTACAACACAACGGCAAATGTTTTTAGTTTATCTCTTAAAACCGAATACCATCCAGAAACAGAGAACGAAGATTTTTTAATAGAAGATGTTTTGCAACGCGCTTTTCAAGACGGAAAACTCCAACCTCAAAAAACTAAGTTAAATTTCGATTTTCCTCAAATTATAATAGAAAGAAAGGCAGAAATCAATGTAGAAGAATACAAATTGTTTTTTGCAAAAATGCGTAAAAAAGGAAAAGTTAGACAATCTAAGAACTAAACTTGTTCTTTGGGTGTTCCCTTTTTTTGTTGAGATATAAAAAAGAGTAGGGTTTATATATAGGTACACTTTTTCAATTCTCATAAACTTATAGAATAAAAAAGGTCGGGCTTTCCACTATATCTTTTTGCGAAAAGCAAAAAGGATGCCGTTTCAATCCCTAACACAAAGCCTGTAATTGTAAGTAGCAAGAAGAAAACAAGCCTACAAAGAACAATTTCAACAAATAGACACCCCATTTGTTCTTCATATAAAAAAACGTCATTGCGAGGCACGAAGCAATCCCTTTCTTCTAATAAATTAAGGTTCTGAGCAAATCGAAGCTTTCAAGTAATCCGTTTTTTTTAGATTTAATTCTATTTACAAAGTTTCTACTTCATCTATAAGAGACCTTTTTCACGATTTTCGTTGTATTAAAATTAAAAAACAATCATTTACAGGCTTTATTTAAAAGCAAAAAAACAAATTCAAGTAACCAGGTAAAGCTATTTCAAAGATAACATTGACCAGAGTAGTAGTCGTTTTATCTAAAAGATAAAGTACAATAAACCTATTTAGACTAAATTTTCAGCTGACACTCTTTCCTTTTTTTAATGTTCTTATGTTGTAAAAAGTAGCAATTATCCCCAAAACCCAGATAAAACCCAATAACCTTAAAAAAATAACAAAAAAATATTTCATGTAACTTACTAGAAACAAAATAATTAGGAGAAGTATGTAAAATAAACAAAAAAAAAGGGTTAAAAAATAGTTGTTAGATTAAAAATGTGTTGTAAGTTTGCAGCCGCTAACAGCAATATTAGTTTGTTAGTCACGTTCATTGAGAGTTTGTAAATCGAGTGAAAATTAAGGAGTTAAACCGGTAAATTTGCAAAAATTTTATCAAAAAAAACTTTAATTTTTATTAGGTTGGTTTGTAAAAAACGTTGTATGTTTGCAGTCCGAAAATTTCGGCAAAAAGTTCAGTGTTTTTTTACAGGTAAAATAAAATAAAAAAAAGTTTATTTTTTTATTGTCAGATTAGAAATAGTTTGTATGTTTGCAGCCGCTAAGAAATACAGCAAAACGATCAGAGAAAATTTGGAATAATCATTAAAACGATTAGTTAGTTCGATTCTAACATTTCTACAAAGTTGAGTTAAAGGTAAAGATTGAGTTTTATGACTTGTCGGTGCCGACTCGGCACAGTTCATTGAAAATATTGAAATTGACAGCGTAATTAAAGAGTAGAATAACCACATTATTAGATTAATGTAAAATTCTTTTGAAACTTATTCATTAAAATATTTAAAATATACAATGAAGAGTTTGATCCTGGCTCAGGATGAACGCTAGCGGCAGGCTTAACACATGCAAGTCGAGGGGTAACATTGTGCTTGCACAGATGACGACCGGCGCACGGGTGCGTAACGCGTATAGAACCTACCTTTTACTGGAGAATAGCCTTTAGAAATGAAGATTAATGCTCCATAGTATTGATTAATCGCATGATTAATTAATTAAAGATTTATTGGTAAAAGATGGCTATGCGTCCTATTAGTTAGATGGTAAGGTAACGGCTTACCATGACTGTGATAGGTAGGGGTCCTGAGAGGGAGATCCCCCACACTGGTACTGAGACACGGACCAGACTCCTACGGGAGGCAGCAGTGAGGAATATTGGGCAATGGAGGCAACTCTGACCCAGCCATGCCGCGTGCAGGAAGACTGCCCTATGGGTTGTAAACTGCTTTTATACAGGAAGAAACACTGGTATGTATACCAGCTTGACGGTACTGTAAGAATAAGGACCGGCTAACTCCGTGCCAGCAGCCGCGGTAATACGGAGGGTCCGAGCGTTATCCGGAATCATTGGGTTTAAAGGGTCCGCAGGCGGTCGATTAAGTCAGAGGTGAAATCCCATAGCTCAACTATGGAACTGCCTTTGATACTGGTTGACTTGAGTCATATGGAAGTAGATAGAATGTGTAGTGTAGCGGTGAAATGCATAGATATTACACAGAATACCGATTGCGAAGGCAGTCTACTACGTATGTACTGACGCTGAGGGACGAAAGCGTGGGGAGCGAACAGGATTAGATACCCTGGTAGTCCACGCCGTAAACGATGGATACTAGTTGTTGGGCATTAGCTCAGTGACTAAGCGAAAGTGATAAGTATCCCACCTGGGGAGTACGGTCGCAAGACTGAAACTCAAAGGAATTGACGGGGGCCCGCACAAGCGGTGGAGCATGTGGTTTAATTCGATGATACGCGAGGAACCTTACCAGGGCTTAAATGTAGTCTGACAGCTTTAGAGATAGAGTTTTCTTCGGACAGATTACAAGGTGCTGCATGGTTGTCGTCAGCTCGTGCCGTGAGGTGTCAGGTTAAGTCCTATAACGAGCGCAACCCCTGTCGTTAGTTGCCAGCATGTTATGATGGGGACTCTAACGAGACTGCCTACGCAAGTAGTGAGGAAGGTGGGGATGACGTCAAATCATCACGGCCCTTACGTCCTGGGCCACACACGTGCTACAATGGTATGGACAATGAGCAGCCATCTGGCAACAGAGAGCGAATCTATAAACCATATCACAGTTCGGATCGGAGTCTGCAACTCGACTCCGTGAAGCTGGAATCGCTAGTAATCGGATATCAGCCATGATCCGGTGAATACGTTCCCGGGCCTTGTACACACCGCCCGTCAAGCCATGGAAGCTGGGAGTGCCTGAAGTCGGTCACCGCAAGGAGCCGCCTAGGGTAAAACTGGTAACTAGGGCTAAGTCGTAACAAGGTAGCCGTACCGGAAGGTGCGGCTGGAACACCTCCTTTCTAGAGAAAGATGGTGAGTTACAAAAAAAGGTTTTTTTTACTCTTTGCTGTTAATTTTAAAATAAAAAAGTATTAAGCTATTCTAGTCTCGTAGCTCAGCTGGTTAGAGCGCTACACTGATAATGTAGAGGTCGGCAGTTCGAGTCTGCCCGGGACTACAAATAACTAAAATACTAAGGAAATTCTGGAAGTAAGAGGATTCTACATTCATAATTTAGGATTTATTCTGAATTTCATAATGGGGGATTAGCTCAGCTGGCTAGAGCGCTTGCCTTGCACGCAAGAGGTCATCGGTTCGACTCCGATATTCTCCACCAGGTCAATTAACAATGACCGTTTAACATTGATCAATTTTGTATTGATAATTGTTAACTGATAATTGTTTAATTGAAAGAAAGTTCATTGACATATTGGTAAAATGATATCGTAAGAATCAAATAGATAGAGAACGATTAGATTTATCTAATCAAAAATTTTTTTATAAAAATATAAAAGAGTTCATTGTAGAAGCAATTCTACAGCAAAAAGTACAATAAGTTAAGTAAGGGCGTATGGCGGATGCCTAGGCTCTCAGAGACGACGAAGGACGTGATAAGCTGCGAAAAGCTACGGGGAGGGGCACATACCTTTTGATCCGTAGATATCCGAATGGGGCAACCCGTCATGTTGAAGACATGTCACCACGTAAGTGGGGTAAACCCGGTGAACTGAAACATCTAAGTAACCGGAGGAAGAGAAAACAATAGTGATTCCGTTAGTAGTGGCGAGCGAACGCGGATTAGCCCAAACCAAAGTTGTTACGGCAATTTTGGGGTTGTAGGGCCACGATATTCGAAGATAAGTGAATTAGAACTGTTTGGAAAGACAGACCATAGAGGGTGATAGTCCCGTAAAAGTAAGCAAATTTAAGATAGTG